>CAADGL010000022.1 GCA_900696525.1 uncultured Planctomycetota bacterium | reverse complement strand
TCACGTTCGCGGCCGCCGCTCGCGCAGCAGCGCCGCGACCTCCGGCAGGCGCAGCAGCCGGGCGCTCGCCAGGTAGACAGCCGATCCGGCGCACAGCCAGCCCAGGGCATCGAGCGCCCGGCGCGGCAGGCCATCGGGGAGGCTCTCCAGCAGCGGCAGGCTCGCCACGCGCAGCCCGTGCACCGTCGCCGCCGCCAGCAGCGCCGCCAGCAGCATGCGCGCCAGCGCCAGCAGCGTGTCGCGATCGAGCAGGCCGACGGCCCGCCGGCGGCTCAGCAGGGCGATACCGATCAGCACGGCGGCCGTCGAGGTCGCGCTGCTGCTGATGGCCAAGGCCGCCTCGCGCACCGAAGGCAGCCAGACCAACAGCAGCGTCAGCAGCAGGTTGAGCGGCAGGATCGCGCAACTGATCCACACGGGCGTGCGGACGTCGTGCAGACTGTAGAAGCCGCGCAGAACGATGTGCTGCGCGCAGAACGCGCACAGCCCGAAGCCGTAGAACATCGCGACATAGGCGGAGCGCTGCGTCGCGGCTTCGTCGAAGCGCCCATACTCGAAGAGCAGCCGCGTGATGGGCACGGCGAGCACGACCAGCATGCTGCCGGCCAGCAGCCCCTCGAACACGGCCAGGCGGATCATCGCCCGCACCTGCGCGGCCCAGCCGCTCCAGTCCGCCTGGGCCGCCAGGCGGCTGAACGCGGGCAGCGCGACAGTGGCGAGCGAGATGACCAGCACCCCGAGCGGGAACTGGTACAAGCGCTGCGCGAAGGTGACGGCCGCGAGCGCCCCTTCTTCGAGCGGGTACGCCAGCCGCAGGCCCAGCACACTCATATGCGGCTGCCCGTCGATGCGCGTCAGCAGCACGCAGATCAGCGAGTCCAGGAAGGTGCTGAGCATCAGGACGCCCTGCCCCAGCATCACCGGCATGACCCGCGCCAGCATCTCCCGTACGACCGGGTCGCGCGTCTCGAATCGCCACTCCAGCGGAACGCCCCGCGCGCGTACCGCCGGGTAGACGAACACGAGCTGCAAGACGCCCGCCGCAACGACGCTCCACGCTACGCCGAACACCTGCCGCGCCGGGTCGTCACCGCACAGCCACGGCGCCGCCAGGACGATCCCCGCGATCATCACGATGTTCAGCACGACCGACGCCAGCGCCGGGACAACGAAGCTCCCCAGGCAGTTCAGCAGGCTCGCCACCAGCGCCAGCAGGCAAATACTGACCATGAACGGCAGCATGACCGCGGTCAGCGCCAGCGGCAGCACGTAGGGATGCCCCGCCGGCAGCATCAACCACAGGGCGCCGATGAGCAACTCGCCCAGCAGCGTGAGGGCAACGAGCGCCGACGTCATCAGCGTCAGGGCCCGCGCGAACAGCGCCCAGGCGGCGAGCCGCCCCCCCTGCGTCAGCACGCGCGTAAATGTCGGCACGAACGCAGCCGTCAGTGCCCCTTCTCCGAACAGCCGCCGAAACAGGTTGGGGACGAGGAAAGCGGCGCTGAACGCATCCTGCACCCAGCCCACGCCGAAGGCCCGCGCCAGCAGGATGTCGCGCAGCAGACCCGTCACGCGCGACACCAGCGTGCACAGGGCCACGAGCTTCGCCGATGAGACGATCGACCGCGCCGACATGGGTTCGCATGGTAGTCCGTCGGCGCGCCTTCCGCCCGGCTGCGGCGGCAGCCCCGGGGCGGCCAGGCGCCGGCGGGGGAGACGGCCGCGTGGCATCAAAACCTGCTGGAATAGTTGACTCTAGTCGCCGGCAGGACCATAATAGCGATCAGTAGAATCGGCGGCCTGCAAAGGCGGCGCTGGAGGGGGCAGTAGATCTTCTCAGCTAAGCAACACCGATCGGCGATTGTGCGCATTCGGCGTGTAATCGTCTGACTGGTGCGGCGCGCCACGGTGGCGCTCCGCGTGGTCGTTGGAGGCTTCCTCGGAGGAGTAGGAGTATGCGTCTCGTCAGTTGTGGGCTTCTTATCGGGCTCGTTGCCGCCCCGGCCTGGGCGACCGACTATGCCGGAGGCGACTTGCAGGTCGTGAGTTTCTTTGACCTCGGGCGGCCGCAGAACCTCGGGACACCCGCTGTCGGCCTCGATTACTCGAACGTCACGAACTTCCTCGGCCTGGCCAGCGCCCACGGCGGCGCCGAAAACCAGGCCGGAAACATCATCACGCGCCTCCTTGCCGATGACATTACGCCGGCCTCCGGCGGGACAGGCGTGACCCAGATGAAGTTCTCGGTGGCGAACCTGAACGACGTTGCCGTCAGCGCTCGGGCGCGGGTGCGCTTCTGGTTTGCCGACGGGGCGGGCGGCGGCCCGGGGACGTACTACAACGTGCCGGCGGCCGTCGGCTTCACGTTCAACGCGATCAGCTTTGGTCCGGGGGTGACGGTCCTCACCGCCACGCTTGATCCGAACACGTTCACCCTGCCCAACGGCACGTTCTGGGCCGGCCTGACGTTCGACAACAACGGCGGGGCCACGGGCGCCACGCTGGACCAGATGAACAACCTCGGCCAGGGCATCTTCAACCCGCCGACCGTCGGCTCCAGCGCCGACGTCGCGTTCCTCACGACCGCCGCCGGGAGCTTCTTCCCGACGAACAACCCGGCGGGTTCGCTGTTCACCCTGCCCGCCGACCCGAACATGCCGAACCTGGCGACGAACTACGGCTGGGAGTTCACCACGATTCCCGAGCCGGCGACTCTGGCCGGGCTGATGGTTGCCGGGCTGGGGCTGTTCCTGCGGCGGCGCTGAGGCCGCGCGGCACTGGCCAAGGGCACGACGACGGCCAACAAGTTGAACCCCGGGCCCGCTTCTGCCGCGAAGCGGGCCCTTGTGTTTCTCCCGGCGGGCGAACGAGCGCGCCGAGCTCTCGAGCGCCCTCCGGGCGAGGAGATGAGGACGGGTTATTGCGCCAGGGACTTGAAGTGCCTGGCAACCACCGTGCGCCCTCCGCGCGATGGCCGTCCGGGGCGACGGTCTGTCCGTGGCGCCTGCATGCTCACGCTGAAGACAGCGAGAGCATGCCACCCATGCCACGCATGCCACCCCCAGGCCGCCCCGCCGAGCTGTAACTTCCGACCGGTGGCCGACCTCCAACAGGGGTCAGCGACTGGGTCCCCCAGGGGCGATGCGGCCCGCCTCGCCGGCGCTCGCCAGGTGCGGCCCTCGCTGCATACCATCACCCGTACGAGTACGTGCGGAACGCGCCGGAGACCCAGAGCACCATGACCGAAGCCCCAGAGCGCACGATCGCCGAGGCAGCCCACGTCGCCGGTCCCAGCGGGGCGGCTTCGTCGCACCAGTTCGTTTGCTCGGAGGTCTCCGGCGGGAACCGCCAGGTCGAGACGCTCGTGGCGCTGCCCGGGCTCCGTGGGAAGCTCTACTCGCATCCTGTGGGCGGCGGCCGCGGCGGTGACGTGCACTACCTGTCGGCGTGCGACTCCGGCATTCTGGCTCGTGCTTGCCTGGCGGACGTGGCCGGCCACGGAGACACGGTCGCGACCGTGAGCGGCGAGATTCACCGCCTGCTGCGCAAGTTCGTCAACTGGTCCGACCAGCGCGCCTTCATGCGGGCGCTGAATCGTAGGCTTTCGAGCGGCGACCTGGGCGTCATGACCACCGTCGCCGCCCTGAGCTACTATCCGCCGAACCGCTCGCTCTCCGTAAGCTATGCCGGTCACCCGCCGGCGCTGTACTACGAGGCCCGGGGGCGTACCTGGGAGGTTCTGAGTCCGCCGGCCGCGGTTGGTCTGTCGGACCTGCCGATGGGCGTCGACGCCGAAAGCGACTTTGCCCGCCGGCGGGTGCGCGCGACGCCGGGTGATCGCGTGGCGCTTTTCACCGACGGGGTGCTGGAGGCGCCGCGGAAGCGCAGCGTGCACGTAGGGGCAAGAACGGAGCAGCACGCGGAGTTGTTCGGCCTCGACCGCGTCCAGGCGTTCCTGGACGGAGCGCGCGACCTCACGCCTTCCGAGCAGGTGGACGGGCTGGTGGCCCGAGTCGTGGATTTCACGGGCGACCCGCTGCTGCGGCATGACGACGTCAGCATCCTGGTGCTGGAGATTGTGGCGTCGGAGGGCGGCCCGATGCTCTGGAAAGCCCTGCGGAATCGCGTCATTCTGCCCCTGCTTGGCCGGCCCAAGGCCGCGGCGCGCTGACGCCGGGCTATTGCGGCGAGTCGCCAGAGGCGATAAGCTAATGGGCTCGGGACGCCGCCTTATGGCCGCCGGTGCACCACCGGCGGGACGTGTTGGAGCGTGGCGGGCGTGGTTGCTTGAAGGGTGTGACATGGCACATAAAAAAGGTCAAGGCTCGACGCGCAACGGCCGCGACAGCAATCCGCAGTATCGCGGCGTGAAGCTCGCCGGCGGCCAGGTCGCCAAGTGCGGAGCGATCATCGTTCGGCAGTGCGGGACGCCTTTCAAGCCCGGGCACAACGTCGGCCGCGGCCGCGACGACACGCTCTTCGCCCTGCGGGCCGGCCGCGTGCACTATCACGGACGGCTGGTCTCGATCGTTCCGCTCGAAGGCGAAGCCGTGACGTCAAGCTGATTTTCCCGTCCGGCGTGCGCCGAGTGACCAGCGGCGCGCGTGACCGGCCGTTCGTCAGGTCTCACCCTGCGCCTTGCTGAACGCCGGGACGCCGTCGAAGTCCTGTAGCTTCTCCACGTGCATCCAGCGTATCCCCGCGCTCGACAGGCGCCCGAGCAGATCGACGATGAGGCCGTCGTGCGCCTCGCCTTGCGGCGCGCGAAGCACGAACCGGCAGCACCAGTGATCCGGGCAATCGGGCTGGCGCCCGAACGGGGGATAGACCCGCGTGCCGCGGTTCGAGATCATCTTCAGGCGCAGCTCCGCGCCCGTCAGGCGCTCGAGCGCCGCGCCAAGCTCCGCCGCACCGGCCTCCGCCTCGATGAACACGTCGACGCCGACGACGCGCCGCCGATCAACGCGCAGCGGGGGCGTTCTTGCGCTCACACCGGCGAGGCTCAGCGGCCGCCGCTCGCGAATCCGCCAGTGCGGCGATTGCCGGCCCAGGTTGCGGATGATCTCATCGGCGTACTCGTCGGTGGTGACGGCGTGCTCCTGGAGCGTCAGATCGGGTGTCAGTTTTCGCCCCTCTTCGAGCGTGACGACGATCGCGTGCTCGATGCGGTCGGCGGCGGCGCTGGCTCCGATGTGCCGCAGCAGCATGACGGCGCTGAGCAGCAGGGCCGTGGGGTTCGCGACGCCCCTTAAGGCGATTCCGGGGGCCGAGCCGTGCACGGCCTCGAAGATGGCCACGTCGCGGCCGACGTTGGCGGATGCGGCCAGGCCAAGGCCGCCCGTCAGGCCGCTGGTCAGGTCGCTGATGATGTCGCCGTTGAGATTCGTGGTGACGATCACCTCGTACTGCTCCGGCCAGCGGACGAGCTGGTGGGCCAGGTTGTCGATGATCAGGTGCTCGGTCCGGATGTCCGGATACTCGGCCGCGATCTCCTCGAACGTGCGCTTCAGCAGCCCCTCCGTCAGCTTCATGATGTTGCTCTTGGTCGAGCATGTGACCTTGGCGCGGCCCTCGCTGCGCGCGATCTCGAACGCCAGCCGGACAATCTTCTCGCAGCCTTTCCGCGTGATCAGCTTCAGCCCCTGCGCCACGCCCGGCGTCTGCATGTGCTCGATGCCGGCGTACAGGTCCTCGACGTTCTCGCGGACGACGACGAGGTCGATCTGCCGGCCGGCGAAGACCGCCTGCACGCCCGGGAGCTCGCGCGTCGGCCGGATGTTCCCGTACAGCTCGAACACGCCCCGCAGCGTCACGTTCGCGCTACGCTCGCCGTAGCCCACCGGCGTCTCGAGCGGCCCCTTGAGCGCCACGCCATTACGCTGGATCGAGTCGATCGTCTCGCGCGGCACGCCCGTCGGATCGCCCTTGCGAAACACCGCCGCCCCTGCCTCGCACTCCTCCCAGGTGATCTCGGCGCCCGCCGCCGCGATCACCCGCCGCACGGCGGCGATGCACTCCGGGCCGATCCCGTCACCCGGGATGAGCGTGACCGTGGCGGCGGGGTGTGACTCGTTCATCCGGCCTCCTGTCGTTGGCGTAGCAGCGGCGTCCGCTTCCGGCCGTGGCGCGGCGCCACGTCACTCGTTCTTATCGACCGCGGCACGATCTGGCAATGAGCGTCGGCTTCCGCGGGGCGCGGCGCGCGACCGGCAGCTTTCTCCGCGCCGAAGACTAGGATGAGAGCAGCCATTCGGCGACGTCACTCGCGGCGGAGGGCCGGGCCAGGGCGGCCGCCGCCAGCCCCATTCGCTGCCGCACCGCCTCCGGCGCCACGTGATCGAGCGCCGCGAGCAGCGGATCGGCGTTTCGGACCGGGTCGAGCTGGTCCTCGAGCATCAGCGCAGCGCCCGCCTCGACGAGGACGCGTGCGTTGGCGTGCTGGTGGCGGTCGCGATGATATGGGTAGGGCAGCAGAATCGCGGCCCGTCCCATCGCGGAAAGCTCCGCCAGGGTCGAGGCCCCGGCGCGCGAGAGCACCACGTCCGCCGCCGCGAGCGCCAGCGGCATCTCGTGTGTGAACGCCAGCACGCGGACCGCATCGCCGACGCCGGCGGCGGAATACGCGGCGCGCGTCGCCGCTACGTCACGCGGTCCGGAAAGATGCAGCACCTGCCAGCCCGGGTGCCCGGCGGCGAACCGCGGCCAGATGTGCGGCACGACCTGGTTGATGGTGCTCGCCCCCTGTGATGCACCGGTGACAAGCAGCACGGGCCGGCGCGCGTCGCTCTCGAGCCCGAAGTGCCGCAGCGCCACGTCACGGGCCGCCGGCACCGTGAACTCTGCCCGGATCGGGCACCCCAGCGCGGCGCAGGGCGTGCCGCGCGGAAGGTGCCGTCGAGACGCTTCCCACTGGAGCACGACCAGGTCGCAGCGCGAGGCCAGAAAGCGGTTTGCCCGGCCCGGTATCGCGTCCGGGTTCAGGATCGCGCAGCGGATGCCCAGACGCCGGGCCGCCACGACCGCCGGGGCGCCGGCATAGCCCCCGAGTCCAAGCACGGCCCGCGGGCGGCGCTGAACGAACGCGGCGAGCGCCGCCGACACGCTCTCGCGCCAGGCGGTCCAGAAGGCCGGCCAGCGCCAAGGCGCCGCCGAAAATGGCCGGACGCGCTGGGGCACCTGGACGAACTGGGCCCGCAGCAGCAGGTCGCGGTCCAACGGACGATCTGTTGTGAAGAACGTCACCGGCGCGCCGGGCTCGCGCTGCCGCAGCGCCGCCGCGACGGCCAGACCGGGAAAAAGGTGTCCGCCCGTGCCCCCGCCCGCGAAAACGAACCCCGCGCCCTTCATGGTCGGGGCATTCTCGCCGGGCGCCGGCGGTGACGCCACGGCCGGCGGCTCATTGAAGAAGTCTCAGGGCAGCGGCGTCGTCGTCTTCTCGAAGCCTTCGGGCACGTCGGCGTCGAAGGGGTTCTTGTCGAACCTCGGATCGACCTCCAGCTTGAGGATGACGTGCCGGGTCTTGCCCTGCGGTCCGAGGTCGCGGTCTACCCGCCGCGGCAGGAAGTCCTTCACCGAGAAGAACCAGACGGCGCTCTGCGGCGTCTGGTAGCGCACGTAGACTTCGTAGCATTCCTCGCCCGCGACCGTCGTGACGCCGCGGAAGGCCCGCTCGGGCGCCTCCAGCTCGTCGCCGAAGGGCTCGGGGTGCACGAACTCGCGCACGCCGCCGGCGAAGAGCAGGTCGCCGTGGGGGCCGAGAATGCTCAGGCCGCCGTGGTGGACGCGCTTGTTCTTCGGGTCGATCACGTAGACGCCGCGGTCGGCGCCCTGAGAGCCGACGATCAGCTCGCGGTCGTCGACGGAGCGCTTGAGCTGCATCCGGTAGCGGTCAAGCCCCTCGCGCGAGCCGCCGCCCAACACCACCGTGCCGGTCACGAGCGGCTTGCCGCCGTCGCGATAGAACTCGACCTCGTAGCGGACCGTGTCGACCGCCCGGGTGGCGCGGTCCGCCCGCTGAAGGATCTCGCGCGGGTCGTTGAGGCGCGCCGGCCGGCTGGCCGCGGGCGGCGAGGCGGGCTGCGTCGTGGGCGCCGGCTGCGCCCAGGCGGCGCTGACGAGCCCGGCGGAAGCAAACATGATCGCGATGCGTGCGTACATGCTGTTCACTCGTGCTGCTGTTTTCCCGTGCCGCGAGGCGGGCCGGGCGCTCGCCCGCTCGCGACCCCGTCCGCGGCCCACGCATTGTAAGGGCCGGCCGGCGGAGCGTCATCCGCCGCCGCACGACGCACGGGCACGCGGGCGCTCCCGGCTGGCCGTCACGACCACCAGTCGCTGGCCGGCGGCCGGTGCGGGGTGTCGGCGGCCTTGGTGATGAGCTGGTTGGCCATCAACGCCACGACGATCGTGAAGCGGTCACGGGCATTGCCGCACAGGCTCTGGTACTCGGCATCGTCGCGGGCGCGGATGTCGCAGCCGTCGGCGATGAAGGGCGGCGTGTGGAGCCTGAAGCACAGTTCGGCAATGCGGGGCGCCTCGAACGACAGGTCGAGGTGGCTGTGAGCGAAGGTGTTGCGCAGCGTCGCAATGGTCAGCAGGTTCTGGTAGAACCGCTTCGAGACCAGGCCGAGACAGTAGCATGCATCGCTGCGCGCCGCGAAGCTGCCCAGAAAGCCGCCGCGCGGGTCAAGCAGCTTCTCCGTCGTCGAGCTCGCCGCCAGGTAGGCTTCCAGCAGGTTCTCGAGGCAGCGATCGAGGAAACTGGCGCTCAGCAGAACGCACGACAGGTCGCGCTCGTCGCGCAGCGCCGCGTAGAGGGCGGCGGCGGCGTCGGGCGTGACGCCGGGCTGGCAGGAAGGTTGATCGGCCATGGTCCGCTAGCCTCGCGGGGACCGCGGGATACTAACCGAAAGATGTTCCGCGCGCCGGACAGGGGGAACGCGACCCAGCTTCGCGCCAGCGCCGCGCCGCCGTACCATTCGATGATCTCTCGCCGGACGGGCACGCTGGGGTCGGCGCGCGTCGCGGCGGGAAGATGTTCCTCGCAGGATTCCGGGCAGGGAGGCGCCGTCATGACGCGGGCCGCGTCGTCAGCCGTTGCAGCCCAGGCCGCACCGAGGTTCGTGCACCTCCATCTGCACACGGAGTATTCGCTGCTGGACGGCGCGTGCCGCATCCGCGACGTGGTTCAGGCGGCCCGGCGGCTGGACATGCCCGCCGTCGCCATCAGCGACCACGGCAACATGTTCGGCGCGATCGAGTTCTACGCGGCGGCGGTCGAGGCGGGCGTCAAGCCGATCATCGGCTGCGAGATGTACCTGGCGCCGGGCGACCGGCGCGAGAGGCGCGCCCTTCAGGCGAACGGCAGCCGCGAGACGGCGTATCACCAGCTCCTGCTGGCGACGAATCTCGAGGGCTACCGCAACCTGATGAAGCTGGCGAGCATCGGCTACGTCGAGGGTTTCTACTACAAGCCGCGGATCGACCTGGAGGTGCTGCGCGCGCACAGCGAGGGACTGATCTGCACGAGCACGTGCCTCGGCGGGATGGTGCCGCAGGCGCTGCTGCACCGCGACGCCGCGGACGCGCGGCGGGTGGCCGAGCAGTTTCTTGAGATTTTCGGTGCGGAACGCTTCCTCATCGAGCTTCAGAACCACAACCTGCCCGAGCAGAGGACGATCAACCCCGAGTTGAAGGCGCTGGCCGACCGGCTGGGCGTGGGCGTGATCGCGACGAACGACGTGCACTACCTGACGCACGACGACGTGGAGGCGCACGACGTGCTGTGCTGCATCTCGACGCGGGCCAAGGTCGCCGACCAGGAGCGCTTCAGATTCGACAGCGACCAGTTCTACTTCAAGACGCCGCAGGAGATGGCGGCGGCGCTGCCGGAGTACCCGGAGGCGCTGGCGAACACGCTGCGCGTCGCGCAGATGTGCAACGTCGAGCTCGATTTTTCGAAGCGCTACGCGCCGGTTTTTCGGACGCCTGCGGATAGGACGGCCGACGAATACCTGCGCGAGCTGGTGTATGCGGGGGCGGATTGGCGGTACGGCAAGATCACCGACGAGCTGCGCGATCGCATCGACTACGAGCTGAGCGTCATCGCCGACAAGGGGTTCTCCGGCTATTTCCTGATCGTGTGGGACTTCGTGCGCTACGCGCACGAGCACGACATTCCGGCGACGGCGCGCGGCAGCGGTTGCAGCACGGTGGTCGGCTACTGCCTGGGCATCAGCAACGCCGACCCGCTGCGCTACGGGCTGTACTTCGAGCGCTTCATGGACCCGGAGCGCGACGAGATGCCCGACATCGACATCGACCTGTGCCAGGACCGCCGCGGCGAGGTCATCGAGTACGTCCGCCAGAAGTACGGCCACGTGGCGCAGATCATCGCGTTCGGCCGGCTCAAGGCGCGGGCGGCGATCCGCGACATCTGCCGCACGCTCGACGTGCCGCTGTCGGAGGCGGATCGCGTGGCCAAGCTGGTGCCCGAAGAGCTGAAGATGACGATCGACAAGGCGCTCAGCCGCGAGCCGGAGCTCAAGCGCCTCTACGACCACGACGAGCGCCTGCGCCAGGTCATCGACATCGGCCGGCGGCTCGAGGGCCTGGCGCGGCACGCGAGCATCCACGCCGCGGGCGTGGTCGTCGCCGACCAGCCGCTCGACACGCTGGTGCCGCTGTACAAGCCGGCGGACTCGAAGGACGTGACCACGCAGTTCGAGGGGCCGACGGTTGAGAAGGTCGGCCTGCTGAAGATGGACTTTCTCGGCCTGCGCACGCTGTCGGTCATTCACCGGGCCTGCAAGCTCATCGAGAAGAACCACGGCCGCAGGATCGATCTCGAATCGCTCGACCTGGCCGACCCGCGCGTCTACGAAGTCCTCTCACGCGGCGAGACGCGCGGGGTGTTCCAGTTCGAGTCCGGCGGCATGCGCGACGTGCTGCTGAAGATGCGGCCCAACCGCATCGAGGCCCTGATCGCCGCCAACGCGCTCTTCCGCCCCGGGCCGATGGAGTACATCGACGAGTATTGCGCCCGCAAGCACGGCCGCAAGGCCTGGGACACGCCGCACCCGATCATGACCGAGGTGCTGGCCGAGACCTACGGCATCATGGTCTACCAGGAGCAGGTCTCACGGCTGGTGAACCGCCTGGGCAACGTGCCGCTCCGCCGCGCCTTCCGCCTGGCCAAGGCGATCTCGAAGAAGAAGGAGAGCATGATCAACGCCGAGCGCGAGCCCTTCCTGGAGGGCTGCGCGGCCAACGGCGTGCGGCGCGACGTGGCCGAGCAGGTCTTCGCCGACATCCTGAAGTTCGGCGGGTACGCCTTCAACAAGGCGCACTCGACCGGCTACGCGATCGTGGCGTTCCAGACCGCGTACCTGAAGACGTATTACCCGGCGGAGTTCATGGCGGCGCTGCTGACGTACGAGAGCGGCAGCACCGAGAAGGTCGCCGAGTACATCGACGAATGCCGGCGCGTCCGCACGCCGGGCGGACGCATCGGCATCGACGTGAAGCCGCCGGACGTGAACGAGAGCGACGAGGCATTCACGGTCGTTTACGACGGCGGGAACGTGGGAAAGGGAGAGGGTGCGAATGGGGGAGGCCAGGCACGAAGGCAAGAAGGCACGCCCGTCATCCGCTTCGGCCTGGCCGCGATCTCCGGCATCGGCCACAAGGCGGTGCAGGCGATCCTGGCGGCGCGGGGCGAGGGCGGTCGCTTCCGTGACATCTACGACTTCTGCGAGCGCGTCGATCTGGCCTGCGTGAACAAGGCCGTCGTCGAGGCGCTGATCAA
Source organism: uncultured Planctomycetota bacterium (assembly GCA_900696525.1). GTDB lineage: Bacteria > Planctomycetota > Phycisphaerae > UBA1845 > Fen-1342 > CAADGL01. The sequence continues at coordinate 119,739 of CAADGL010000022.1, read as the reverse complement.
GGCCGGCGCCTTCGACGGCACGGGCGCCATGCGCCGCGCGCTGATGGAGATCGCCGAGAAGGCGCTCGAGTTCGGCGCCGCCGCGCAGCGCGACAAGCGCGCCGGCCAGATGGACATGTTCGGGCAGTTTCAGGCCGCCGCCCCGCCTCCGCCGCCGCCGATCCCCGCGAGCGAATGGAGCGACGCCGAGATGCTGGCGCACGAGAAGGCGGCGCTGGGGTTCTACATCACGAAGCATCCGCTGGCGCAGCACGAGGGGATGGTGCGCCATCTTGGAAATGTCACGACGGCCGGCCTGCGCGGCCTGGGCGACGGCCAGGGCGTGACGCTGGGCGGGCTGATCTCGCGCGTGCGCAGCGTGCCGATCAAGAACGGGCGCAGCGCCGGCAAGAAGCTGCTGGTCGCGGTGGTAGAGGACTTCGTCGGCTCGATCGAGGCGATCGTCTTCCCCGACCAGCAGCCCGAGCTGCAAGCGCTGCTGCGGCCCGATTCCGTCGTCTTCGTCGAGGGCAAGGTCGATCGTCGCCGCGAGGAGCCCAGCATCCGCGTCGAGCGCATCACGCCGGTGGAGGAGGCGCTGGCAACGTACGTTCGGCAGGTGCGGATCGACGTGCAATCCTCGTGGCAGGGAGCGCTGTTGCCGTCGCTGCACGAATTGTGCCTGCGGCACCGGGGCGGCCGCGCCGAGCTTCGGTTCCAGGTCTGCTCGCCCCAGGGCTGGAGCGCCACGGTGAAGAGCGGCCGCGTGCCGCACGTGTGTCCTGCTCCGGAGTTCCTGGGCGCGTTGGCGCAGCTCGTCGGGCCGCAGCACGTTCATTGTTTCGGCGGCCAGGGCGAGGTGCCAGTGCTTGCCCGCCAGCCGTGATTCTTGCGAGAATCCTCTTGACAGCGCGTGGGGGGTGGGGTGGGATAAAAGGAAGCCGCGAGCCCTCGCTTTGGAGCGTGCAATGTGGCGTTGCTATGTTTGTCTCGTCGTCGGCTCACTTGCGACGTGGCCGACGCACAGCCTGGCGCAGTGCTACAGCCAGGGGGACACGGTCTTTTGCAGCACGTGTCCTGGGTGGCAGGAATGTATCTGCCTGTATGAGGGAGCGATATGTCTTGATCGCCAGGTGTGCAATTCGACGAAGGCGCTAAGAACGGGCACACTAGAGGTTTCGAGCTACATCGAGGCGTGCTGGTGGTCCACGCCGTGCGCGTCGCAACATGGTGGGGACTGTCATCCAGTGACCAACCCATGCATCACCACGGGCCCGGTTCAACCGCACGGAACGATCGTCAAGTACACGCTGAGTCCTGGCTGCATCATTACGCGCTCAAGGGAGCCTTCCCATGATGTCCACACTGGCGTTGACGTGCCTGCTGTTGTGCTCGCCGCCGCATGCCACTGAGACGCCGCCCGAGCCGCCGATTGAGCTGCGCCTGGCACAAGAGGCGCGCTCCAGATTGGTCATGCAGACGGCGCGCATCGCATACTCGACATCAAGCGCCGGGTCCGGTGAACAGTCGCCCTCGCGGCGCTTCTATGAATGGCGGTGCGCGGGCGGCGACATCATCGTCGTAGACCTCGGAGATGAGCACGGCGTGCTTGACCGGCGCGCCGACGGTCAGCCCGACCGGACTCGAACCTACGCCGGCGCCAGACACCTGCTGTACAAGGACGATGAACTGTGGATGAAGGCCGAAGGCGCGCCGGCCGTTAACGTGTTCACGGGAGACAAGGCGGCGGCGCTGGGCGTTCGAGACCTTCGGCGTCTCGGGCTGGACGCGGTCTACCTTGGGCATGATGTGCAGGAAGCTGTCAAACGGGCCAATGTGCCGCTGACGTACGAGGTCGCAGTCGAGACCGGCGTCACCATCGTATCGGCTATCACGGATGACGGCCGCGTCGAGTGGCACATTGATCCGGAAAAAGACTGGTCAGTCGCAAGGACCGCCATCATTCGCAAGTCGGGGGCGCGCGCCGAAACGCGATACGAGCTGGCCCAGTTCGACGGCCTCTGGTTCCCGCGGCGGGCGACAACCTTCCGCTCGCTGGACGGTGGCCCGTTGACGCCGGTGATGGAGTACGACGTCACCCGCGCGGAGTTCAACCGTGGGGATCACCCCGCCGAGCTCCGGCCGGAGGATATCGGCGTGGAAACCGGAACGCAGATAGACTACGTCGACAAGAACTGCCCGTCCCGCAAGTGGGACGGCCGAAGCGCCGTCGGTGTGGAGGAGTACTTCGAGCGCGCCGCGCGCGGCGAGCTTGTGCAAGGCGCGCGGGTCACGTACGAGCTTGCGCGGCTCCGCGCGCTGTCCGTCGTGCCGCCGGATGCTCCGATCTACATCGACTGGGCAGCGTTTGAAACCCAGTGGGAGACGTACACTCGGCGCTTCATCGAGCGGTATCGACTGCAAGACGACCAGGCGGCACGAGCGTGGGCGCTCTGCAACAAGTGCCAGGAGCTCGGCGGACGTTACGTCCATGATCGCCGCGACCGCCTTGAATCGCTGGACCGAAACCTCAGAGAGGCCGAGACGGACCGGGACCTGAGCCGCCTGGAGCAGTTGGCAGTTCAGCGGACGCAGCTTACAAAGCCGCTGTATGACATCTTTCATCGCCGCCTCAAGCCAGGACTCGATGAGCTGCCCACCGCCGAGCAGCGCAAGGCGGTCGACGGCGACACCGAAAAGTAGACCCGGACCAACGCGGGATCGTGTCGGGCGCGAGTGCGGAAAGCCATGACACTCTCCCTGGTCATCGCGGTGCTATGCGTCATTCGGCTCGAGCCGCCGCCGCGGTTTGAGCGTCTGCCGTGCGGGTTGCGCGTGTGCGTCGTCGAGGACCGAGCACAGCCGCTGGTCAGCGTGCAGCTCTGGTTCCGGGCGGGCTCGGTCCACGATCCGCCGACCCGGCCGGGGATGTGCCGCCTGGTGCAGCTCCTGCTCCAGCAACGCGACGCCCTGGCCCTGCGGCTGAACGCCATGGGCGCGTGGATAGAGAGCCGGACGCTGCGCGACGCGTGTTTCTTCTCCGCCGTGCTGCCGGCGGAGCACCTCGATGCGGCGCTTGAAGTCGAGGCGGCGCGGCTGCGGCCGTTCGTCGTGGACACGGAGCAGATCGAACGGGCGCTGCGCTCGCTCGCCGCTGCGCCTGCGGACCCGGCGGATCGCGCGGCCGCGGCGGACGAATTGGCCGTGCTCGCGCGGCTCCTGCCGGAGCATCCGTACCGCGTTCCTCCCGGTTTCGTCGCCGCGGCACTGGCACAGGCAACACCGGCGGACGTGGAGGAGTTCCTGGAGCGCTGGTTCGCGCCGGCCGGGGCGACACTGTTCATCATCGGCGACGCCGAGACCGAGGCCGCGCTTGAGGCCGTCAAGCGGTGTTTCGCCGGCAATGCCTGGCGCGAGCCCGCACGCCGCGCCGAGCTCCCGCCGCTCGAAGCCGCGCAGCCGCGCGACCTGCTGGCGCTGCCGGTTGCCGGGCCGGGAGCGGAGGCCGGCGTCGAGCTGCACTGGCTCACGCCGGCGCGCTCCGGGCGGCGCAGCGCGGCGCTCGATGTGCTCCTGCACCACTTGTGCAATCCCGTCGACGGGCCGCTTGCCGCCCGGCTGGCCGCCGCGGGTCTCGGCCCGCCACGCTGGTCGCGCATGCACTGGCGCCTCGGCGGGCTGCTGACGCTGAGCGTCGCCGCTCCGGCCCAAGCCGTGTTGCCCGCGGCGACAGGGGCTTCCGCCGAGGACCAGCCGCGCGGGCCGGCGACGACCGCGCCGGCAGCGGAGGAAGTCGAGCAGATCGTGCTGGCGGCGCTGGCCGCAGCGGCCGATGCCGTTCCGTCCGAGATCGCGCTCGACCGCGCGCGCAGTCTGGCGAAGCAAGCCGTCATGCAAGCGCGCGAGAGCTTTGCGGAACGAGCGCTGGCTCTGGCCGAGGCGGAGATGATCGACGGCGACATCCTGCTGTACGAGGTCGAAGCGCCGCGAATCAGCCGGCTCACCGTGGCGGACGTGCGGCAGGCGGCCCGCCGGCTGCTCGCAAGCGCCAGGATCGTCGTGCGCCGTACGCGAGCCCCTCACGGGCTCGAATCGCGGGGTGTGGCGGGCGTCACGCCCCTCGAGGTCGCCCGCCGGCCGGACTGCCTTACGCCGTCCGAGCGGCTGGCTCGGCTCGGGCGGATTCCCGTGCCGGCGATCCGCGAGCGCGCCCTGCCGGTGACGACGCCGCAGATCGCGGCTCCTCGGCTGCGCGCGATCGTGGCGCGTGGAGAGGGCGCGCCGTGGGCGTGCGTTCGCCTCGTGCTCGACGAGCCGCTCGAAGCGACGAGCGCCCGGCTGGCGCGCGTCGCGGCGGCGTTGGCCCGGCAGGCGGAGCTGCGGGATTACCTGACGTATCACGGCCTGTCGTGTCGGGTCGACCAGGAGCAACGGGACGCGGCCCTCGTGCTCGAAGGCCCCGAAGCCCTGACGCCGCAGATGCTGGAGATAGGAGCCGGCCTGCTCGCCGATGGCGAAGGCGGCGCGGACGAGCGCGCGGGCGCGCCCGCGACGACCACGCGAGATGAGCCGGCGAGCGCGACATCCCCCGATGGCGCCTGGGTCCGCGTGCGCGTCCGCCTGGCCGCCGGCGATGACAACGCGCCGCTGGCGGCCCGCGCCGCCGACCTGATCGAGCAGCTCCTCGCGCCCGGCGACCCGGACGGAGGCGTCGCGGCCGGCTATCGCTGCGAGACGCACTGGCCAGGCCGCGACGTGCTGGAGGTGAACGCGACATTGTTGCTTGCGACATACGATGACCCCGCACGCGTCGCGCAGACCGTCGCCGGAGACTGGGCCGCAGCGCTGCATCGCCTGCGAACGTCCGGCGACGCGGCACCCGCCGTCGAGACGGCCTGGCGGCTGGCGGCCATGCGGCACCGCCTCCGCCTCGACAGCCCGGGCGCAATCGCCGCCGCCGCGCAGCGCTACGGCTTTGGCTCCAGTACAGACGAGGCGCAAGCCGATCGGCTGTCGTTCGTGCTCGCGCGCGTGCGCGAGAGGGGGCTGCTGGCGCGCGTGACGTTCGAATCCGGCGGCCTGGCTGAGGATACGGCGCGTCGTATCGGCGGGCTGACGCTGGCGCCGTGAGGTCGATACGCCGCGATGGCGGTCATGGGCGTCTCGCCGGCGACGGTGGTCGACGGCTTCACAAACGTTGTTGGCAGAGAATGCCAGAGGCGCTTATCAGGCGTATAATTCCGGCCCTTAACGAGACTTCGTGAGACCCGCATGATCGACATCCGGCTGATTCGCGAAAACCCGGAGCTCGTCCGACAGGCCGCCGCCGACAAGGGCATGAAGGTCGACGTCGACCGCGTACTGGAGGTGGACGCGCGGCGGCGGGCGATCGAGACCGAGTTCAACGAGCTGCGCTCGCAGCAGAACCGGACCGGCGAGCGCATCGCCAAGGCGCCGAAGGAGGAGAAAGCCGCGCTGTCGGCGGAGATGGGCAAGCTCAAGGCGCGGCTCAGGGAGCTCGACGAGCAGCGGGCGGGGGTGGAGGCGGAGCTGCACCAGCTCATGCTGCTGATGCCGCAGATCCCCGCGCCCGAGGCGCCGCGCGGCCGCGACCCGCGTGACAACGTCGAGGTCCGACGCGTCGGTGAGCCGAAACGGCGTGAGGACTTCGGCTTCCCGTTCAGGGATCACCTGGAGCTGGGCGAAAAGCTCGGGATCATCGACATGGAGCGCGGCGTGAAGCTGGCCGGGAGCCGGAACTACGTGCTGCGCGGGGCGGGAGCGATGCTGCATGAGGCGGTGCTGCGGCTGGCGTGGGATCTGATGGTGGGCCGGAGATTCGAGCGGCCGGTGCCAAGGGACCAGGGGGCGAAGGGATCGAGGCACGACGACGCCCCAGCGCCGTCCCTCTCCTTCGAGCCCCTCACGGTCCCGGTCCTCGTCCTCGACAAGCTCATGGAAGGCACGGGCTTCTTCCCGCTGCATCGCGACGAGGTCTACCTGGCCGAGCGCGACGGGCAATGCCTGGTCGGGACCGCGGAAGTGCCCGTGACCGGGTTTCATGGCGACGAGGTCCTGGCGCTCGACGAGCTGCCGAAGCTCTACTTCGCCCGCAGCACGTGCTTCCGCCGCGAGGCCGGCGCCGCGGGCAAGGACACGCGCGGGCTGTACCGCATTCACTTCTTCGACAAGCTCGAGCAGGTCGTGATCTGCGCCGCGGATGACGCCGAAAGCGCCTACTGGCACGAGGTCATCATCCGCAACGCGACCGACGTGCTGGATGCGCTCGAGCTGCCCTACCGGCTGCTGGAGGTCTGCACGGGCGACATGGGCCAGGGCAAGGTGCGCATGTTCGACATCGAGACCTGGATGCCCAGCCGCGACGCCTACGGCGAGACGCACTCGGCCAGCCGCTTCGGCGAGTTCCAGGCCCGCCGGCTGAACCTGCGTTACCGCGACGCGGACGGCAGGCTGCGCTTCTGCCACACGCTGAACAACACGGTGATCGCCAGCCCGCGGATTCTGATCCCGATCCTGGAGATGAACCAGAACGCGGACGGGAGCGTGACGGTGCCGCAGGCGCTGCGGGCGTACATGGGCGGGCTCGAGCGCGTGAGCTGAGGCACGAAGGCCGGGCAGCAAGCGGGCCTGGCACGCGGTTCGAGAAGTCGCGTCCTTCGGCCCGGGTGTGGGCAGCGCTCAGCCATGCACGAGCGTAGGCGGGTTGGCGGGGAGTTCGAGCGTGAAGGTCGCGCCGCGGCCCTTTCCTTCGCTTTCAGCTCGCAGCCGGCCGCCCATCAGCTCGGCCAGGTTCATCGAGTTCGGCAGGCCGATGCCGTGACCGTCGCGATGCGTCGTGAACCCGAACGAGAAGATGCGCTTCAGATCCTCGGGCGCGATGCCCACGCCGTTGTCCGCGATGCTGATCCGCACGCCGCCGTCAGCCGCGCGGGCCACGCTGACGGCGATGGTGCGGTCGGTCCGGCCGGAGGCGACGACGGCCTTCTTGGCGTTGCTGATGACGTTCACGAGGACTTGCAGGACCTTGTGCTTGTCGAGCGGCAGCTTCCCCGTCGGCTCGAAGCTCCGCTCGACGCGGATGCGATGGCGGGCGAAGGCGGCGGCGTGCAGGGCGAGCGCCTGCTCGACGATCTCGCGCGGCTCGAGCGACTCGATCAGCGCGGCGCCCTTCTTGTGGATGTTCTGCAACTCGACGATGTGGCGGACGTGCTCGATCCCCGTCGCGAGCGTCCTGACTTCGGCGAGCATCGCGTCGTGCTCTTCGGCCAGGAAGCGCGACAGCTCCGACAGCAGCGCCGGCAGATGCTGCCCGCGTTCGTCGCGCGCCAGGAAATCGCCCAGGTTCTCGCGGTGTGCCTCGAGCAGCTCGACTGCCTGGCGCAGGCTCGGCAGCTCCGAGCGCCGGAGCTTGTCGCCCATCAGCGTGGCGGCGACGTTGAGGCTGTTGAGGACGTTTCCGACGTTGTGGATGACGTTGGCGGCGACTTCGGCGCGGCCGGCCTGCTGGGCGATCTCGACCTGGGTCTCGCGCAGCGCCTGTTCGCGCGCCGCGAGTTGCGAAAGCATCCAACGCCGCTGCCACTCGTAAGCGCCCGCAAGGGAGATCATCAGCAGGATCAGGCCGACGTGGCCGAGGAACTGCAGCGATGCCTGCGCCCGCTCGTCGAGCAGCGACGGCCACTTGAGTCCCATGTACTCGACCCGCTGGAGGGCGATCAGAATCCCGACCGCCACCGCCGTCCACGCGATCGTCCAGCGCACGCCGACGAGCGTCACCGCCACCAGCGGCAGCACCAGCAGCCAGTCAGCCGCGGGCGCCAGCGCCCCGCCGGTCAGAAGGGCCAGAGAGAACAACTGTGCCGCGGCCACGCCCAGCATGGCGTTGGCGGCGACACGCGTGTTCCGCGTGGCGCGCCACACGCTCGGAACGGCCAGGAAGCCCAGCGCGCCGGCGACGCACGCCAGCGCGGCGGGCAGGCAATCCAGCAGGGGCCAGAAACAGAGGGCGAAGACGAGGGGCCAAGGCAGACCGGCCAGCCATACGGTGAGCAGCATGCGCGCCGTGCGGGCCGACTCATCCCGGCCCTGCACCAGCTCGGGCGGCGGAACGCTCGCCAGCGCCGCTCGCCACAGCCGGCGCGGGTGAAGCCGCCCCGGCAGGCTCGACAGTTCCATGGATGCGTCTACCATGACAATCCAAACCCCGCGAACAGGATGTGCTGCGTCTGCTCCAGTTCGCTGACGCCGTAGTCGAACGCCAGCGGGATGCGGCTGCGTCCGTTGCCGCGCAGGCGCTCCGGCAACCCCAGGCCGTAGCCCATGCCCAGCCACCAGCTCTCCTCCTCGTAGCGAATGCCGGCGGTCAGGTGATGTTGAGACAGCACAGAGCCCATCGGCAGCAGGTTGCCCGGCTCGACCGGCGCCGTGCAGTAGTGATAGCCCCCGCTGGCGATCCAACGCCGCGTGAGCTTGTACTCGGCGCCCGCCATGAAGGCCCATTGGTCGCGATAGCCGAGCGGCAGCGGGTAGCCGAAGTCCAGCAGGCCGTCGACGCGCACCGGCGTGTCGTTGAGCACCGAGTTGCCGTAGTTCATCCAGCGCGCCTCGCCCACGAGCTTGAGCCGGTCGGTCGCATCCCAGGCAACGCCAGCCGCGATGCGCTGCGGCAGTCGAAAGCGGACAATGGAGGCGTCGCCGAGCGTCAGCGGAACGATGCCAAGGACGCTGGCGCGGGCCTCGCCGCCTTCGAGGTCGGACATCCACGAGGGCGACCAGTACGACAGGCCAAGCGTCACGTCTCGCCGTGGACGATACAGCAGGCCGAGTTGAAAGCCGCCGCCGACCGCGCGGCCCTGGCCGAACTCGAAATCCGCCGGCCCCAGCACGGTGCTGAACCTGGATCGCTGGAAGTCGACGCGCAGTCCGCCGCCGACGGAGAGCTGCTCATTCACGTCATAGGCGGCGTTCAGCCGGATGTTGAAGCACTGGGCGCGGGCGCCGACGTCGCGGTCCATGAACGGAATGAGCAGGTGGCGCATCTGGTACTCGCTGGCCAGCCCGGAGCGCGAATGCAGCGCCAGACCCAGCGTCCAGCGCTCGCCAACCGGGAACGCGACCGCCGCGCTGCCAAGCGGGACCACGTTAATGTGCGAGCTCTCCTCTTCAAGCGGACCGCGCCAGCGGCAGATCGGAAAGCCGACCTGCCCGGTGAAATCGAAGCGGGCTCGCCGCGTGACCTGAAGGCCGAGCGCGGCCGGGTTCTCGATCTGCGAGAGGGCCGTGTCGCCAACGGCGACGTCGGCCCCGCCGCGCGCGTTGGCCCTCATGCTCACGCCGATCGGCTCCAGGCCGTCGGTGGCCCGCGCCACGCCGCTGCTCGGCGCGCCGCTACACGTCACCATTCCCACCACCGTCAGGCGAGCGACGCGCGAGAGCGACATGGCGCGGACCATGACCTCATGCTGGTTACGACGCACTCAGCCGCAGCAAGCGCCAAACGGCGCCGTGCCGAGGGCAACGCCCTCAACCTCAAGTATGCAATCCGTGGGATGTGCGGGCCGGACTATGCCCTTGGGCTTGGCTCGGCCAACCGCCGGCGCGGCGACGGAGCCGGTGCGGGCGCGGCCGTGCCCCGAGCTGCTTTGGAATACCCAAGAAAACCGGACCTGAAGCGCCGTGGAAACTCAGCCGCCCGATGCCGGACGCGTCGCCGCCTGTTCAGGCGGCATCGCCGGGTGGCGCAGCTCGGCGGCCCGCGCCAGCCGCAGCCGCACGCGGCTCGTTCCGGCCTCGCGCCGGATTGAGAGCTCAATCTCGTCGCCGGCCGCCCGGCGGGCCATGGCGCGCCGGAACTCGAGCAGGCGCGGGGTGGCTTCGCCGTCGATCGCAACGATGACATCGCCGGCGCGCAGCCCCACGGCGGCGGCCGGGCCGATCGGATCGCCGACGACGGTCACGCCCCCGGGTTCGGCGGTCTCTGAGCCCACGACGCGCTCGCCGTCGATGAGCGCGACGCCGAGCATGCCGCGTTCGAGACTCTCGCCGGCCATGAGCCGCGGCAGGCGCCGCGCGATGTGCTCGCAGTCGATGGCGAAGCCCACGCCGGAGTCGTACCACTCCGCGGCGGCCAGCTCGTCGCCGTCGTTGTCGCTGATGGGCACGCAGATGCCGAGCACGCGGCCCTCGATGTCGAACAACGGGCCGCCGTAATTCGCCGGGCTGAGCTTGGCGTCAGTCTGGACGGCCGTTCCGTTGGCGCGGCGCACGGCGCTGATGATGCCGATGGACACGGTCGGAACGGAGGAGCCGTGGCCCAGGCCGGCGGCCAGCGCCCACCGCCCGGGCACGAGGCGGTCCGGCGGGGCACAGGTTGGCGTGGGTAGCCCGTCGGCGTTGATCTTGAGCAGGGCCAGTCGCGAGACCGTGTCGCGCGCCAGCAGCCGGGCCACGAACCGCCGCCCATCCTGGAGGCGGACAACGATGACCGCCGGCTCACGCGCGAAATTGAAGCTGCTGGTAAGGACGTGGCCCTCGCTCGTCCAGATCACGCCGGTCGTCGGCCCATCGGCCTGAACGAACCCCGGCGCCGTCACGATCTCGCCCGAAGCGTCCTGGCGCAGCGGCGGCGCGCCGCCGACCGTCTCAATGCGCACAACGAGCGGCGACACCGCTTCGAGCGCTGCGCGAAAAACGCGTGCCTGCGCGTCGCGCAGCGCCGCGTCCGGCGCGGCGAGCGGGCTCGCAGACGCGTGCGGCGCAGCCGTCAGGAGCGCCGCTGCGCCGGCCGCGCCGATCATCCAGCGCCGCAAACGGCCGGTCGGGCTCATGGGTTGCTCCGTTGCAGCTCAAGGACGAGTGTCAGGACGTCGTCCCCGCGCTTCACGACCAGCTCGACCGGTCCCGGGCGCAAGCCGCGCAGCGCGTCGTCGTAGTCCGCGCACGAGCCGATGCTCCGGCCGCCGACGCTGAGAATCAGGTCGTCGGCGCGGACACCGGCGGCGGCCGCCGGCGAGCCATGGCGCACGCGCTCGACGTACGCGGGCCGGACGCGGCCGCCGACGTCGAACAGGCGGATCCCCAGGTCGAGGCGCTCGGCGCCGGTCACGGCCGTCGAACGGTGAGTGGGGTTCGGATTCGCCACGAACGCGGCGAGCTCTTCGACCGGCAGCGCGTAGTTCAGCCAGGTGTTCGTCCGTTCACTGATGACTTCCTTGCCAATGAGTCCGACGAGACTGCCGTTCACGTCCACGAGCGCCCCGCCCGCGGCGCCGGGCGCCGAGACGATCATGTCGGTCAGCAGCACCTCGCCGCTATAGGGCAGCTCCTGCGCCCGGCGACGAGCTTGCAGCGTCGTGCGGCCGCCGTACAGCCCCGCCGAGAAGGATACCGGCTCCGGTCCGTCCGCGACCTTGAACGGATTGGCCGCGGCGATGATCCAGTCGCCGGCCCGCAGATGATCGCTGCCGCCGAGTTCGAAATGCGGCAGGTCCAGCGCGTCGATCTTCAACAGCGCCAGTTGCCGCACGCGGTCGCGGCCGATGACCACCGCCGGCAGCCGGCGGCCGTCCGACAGCACGACGCGCGGCACGTCGCTCTCCAGCAGACTGGACAGCACCGTCACCACCTGGCCGTCCGCCGACACCAGCACGCCGCTCCCGTACCCCTTCACGCGCCCGATCTGCCCGCCGTAGATCTTCACCACGCGCGGCTCAGCCGCCGCGATCGCCGTTGCGAACGGGCCGGCGGCGTCGAGCTCGGCCCGGCCGGCGGCGACCGGCCACGTCGCGAGAATCAGCAGTCCGCCGGCCCGGAGCTTCACGGGGCGCCTCCCTCTGGCGTGGCGGAGGGCCGCGCGTCGGGCGCCGGCTCGAGCGGGCGATCGAGCCGCAGCTCAAGGGCCGTCGCGCCCTGGCGGCGCGCCCAGTGCGTCGGCCAGCGGCGGTCGCCAAGGTCGCGGTGGTCCGAGACAGTCCAGGTAACGTCGGCCGGGTTGTCAGGCGTGCCGAGCGTCGCGGCCCGAAGGTCGCCGACGTCCGCATCGAAATGCCAGCGAACGAGCCGCTGATCGGGCAGGCGGCGCTGCACGCGGGCGACGATGCGCCCGTCGAGTTCGTCTCCGGTCAGCGCCTCGCACTGCTCGTCGAGATCGCGCGCCCCGAGCAGCGGCGCCACGATCGCGGACCACTCCGACTCGAACTGGCCCGCATCCCAGCCGGCGGGCGGCTCGCCGGCCCACTCGGCCGCGACGCGCGTTCCCCCCTCCGGCGCCGGCGCGATGCGGACGTTGGCGCTGCGCTCGCCGTCGGCGTCGCGCAGCGTCAGGCGCCCTTCCCACGCCGCAGGCAGCCGCGCACCGTCGTCGCCGCTCGCCGCGAAGGGCGCCAGGAGGCGGCGGACCTCGGCGCGGTTCACGTCGGCATCCGGCGGATAGACGAGGCCGGCGCGCAGTGGCAGGGCCTCGAGCCGGGCGTGCAATTCCTGGATGGCGCCGTCGCGGCGCACGCTCAGCGCCACCGGCCATTGCGCCGGCAGGATAGCGATGCGGTTGTTGAATTCGTTCGCCGTGCGGACCGGCCGGCCGCATACCGCCAGCAGCTCGTCGCCAAGCTGGACGCCCGCCTTCTCCGCCGGCGAGAAGTCCTGGATCGCGGCGAAGATCAGCCGCTCGCCCGAGACGCGCACCGTCGCGCCCAGCGTGCCGTGCTGCATCAGCCGTCCGGCCCGCAGGCCCGGCAGGAAGCGGCGGACCTGGTTGATCGTCACGGCGTAGCCGAGCCCCACGTTGACGCGCCCGCGCTCCTCGAACGACGCCCGGCCGTTGATCCCGATCAGCCGTCCGTCCATGTCGAACAGCGGTCCGCCCGAGTTGCCCGGGTTGATCGACGTCGAGACCTGGATGCAGTCGGCGTATTCGAGCAGGTTCTGCTGGCCCTCCTGGTAGCGGTGCAGCCCGCTGATGATGCCGAGCGTGATCGTCGGCGTGTAATCCTCGGCGACGAGGAACGGATTGCCCATCGCCGCGACCCACTGGCCGACGCGCAGCGCGTCCGAGTCCCCGAGCGGCGCATGGTCGAACCGCTCGCGTCCCGACAACTGAAAGGCGACGATGTCGCCGCCGGGGTCGATGCCAAGCACCCGCAGCGGATAGAGCCGGCCGTCGCTCAGCCCGCCCACGCCGCGCCGCGTCGCCAGGAAGTCCGCCACGACGTGGAAGTTCGTCAGGCCGATGCCGTCGGCGGAGATCAGCACCCCGCTGCCGCCGCCGGCGCGCGTCTCGCCCTCGACGAAGATGCACACGACGCTGCGCGCCGCGCGCTCGAGCACTGCCACGCGCCGGGACTCGGCGGCGCGCACCAGGGCCAGCGCGGCGTCCTCGGGCGGCGCGCCGTCCTGCGCCGGCGAAGCCGTGCCGATCGTTGTCAGCGCCAATAGTGCGGCCAGGACCACGTCGCGCTCCTGCATCAGTCTATCGGCGGCGCGGCGGGCGGACTGTGCGCCCGCAGCAGCAGCGGCCCGGCGCCTCGCCGGCACGGGCCGAGCCGCAGCCGCCAGCACGTTTCGCCATGACGAATGTCCCAAATCTGCGCGTCGTCGCCCTCGGCGGCTGCGCTCATGGCCGCGGTGGCCGGTTCGCCGGGACCGAAGACGCTGACGAGTCGCCGTGGTCCGCGGCCGGCGAATTCGGCCTCAGCGACGGGGATCGGCAGCCGCTCGCCGAAGTAGGGCGAGGCGAAGCCCTGCACGCGGCCGGGCTCGTCGCGCCCGCGCACGACCGCGAAAACCGCGGGCGGGCCTGGCCAGCCGGCAACCGTCAACGAGAACCAGCCGGCGGGCGTGTTCAGGCGCAGGCGCGCCGCGGCGGCGTCTGTCTCGAACGGCGCATCCATGAGGTGCCAGCGCAGGGTTGCGCGGCGCTCGCCGCGCGCGAGCACGTCGTCCACGATCACCCACACGTCTCCGGGCAGCGCGATCAGCGCTCGGCGCACCAGCGTGCGCCAGGGCCGGCGCCGATAGTCATCGTGCTCGCCTTCGAAGACGCCGACCGCGGCGTCGCGCGGCGTCAGCGCGGGGTCGCCGTGGTCGCGTTCGGCGCCGTCGAAGCGCGTGGCCCGTCCGCGCGGCCAGGGCAGCCACAGGTAGCGGGACGCGAGCACGAGCGGGTCGCGGCCGTCGATCTCGACCAGGTTGTGGGCCTTGGCGGACTTGAAGTAGCGCTCCACGTCGCGGCGCTGCGGGTCGTAATAGTGATACGTGCCGCAGTCCTGCGCGACGTTCTGCCCGCGCCACCAGAGATCGACGTGCAGTTGATCATAATGCGCCGGGCGGTCGCGCCACGTGTGGCAGCGCACCATCGCCCAGCTCTGCCGGCTGTGCAGCGTGTAGTACCCCCCCGCCGAGAAGGCCGCCGACCCGGGCCAGCGCGGCGGCAGCGTCGGCGCGGCCAGCGCGGCCTTTCCGAAGAGCCAGAGCAGGTCTTCGTCCCACGCGCCTGGCGGCAGCAGGCGCTTGCGATGCACGGAGTAGTGCGCGGCCTGAAGCGCCGGGCGGAAATCGGTGAAGTCGCACTCGTTGAGGGGCAGCGGCAGCGCGCCGTCGTTGTTGCCGTAGTTCGGGCAGCGGCCGCTGTCGCGGTCAGTCATCTCAAACAGGAACTCGACGCAGCGTCCGAGCCGCTCGTAGACGCGCGGCTCCAGGGGGCGTCCGGCCAGCTCCGCGAGCCGCAGGCCGGTCATGCACACCTGGAGCATGACGCGCTGATAGTTCATCGACTGCTGCACGTAGCTGCCGTCGTCGTAGGTCTGCCGCAGGGTTTCCTGCGTCAGCACGCGGCGGCCGACTTCCTCCCAGCGCCGCGCCTCGCGCAGCTCCGGAAAGAGCTGCGCGATCAGCATCAGCCCCATCGCTTCCGACAGGGCGTGGTTGTTCTTCTGCGAAACGGCGTAGTCGATGTGATGGAACACGCGGTAGCCCGTGGCCCACGCCAGCCGGGCAAGCTGCGCCCAGCGCTCCGGCGTCGTCGCCGGGTCGCGCGCCAAACTCCAGGCGCCGATCATGATCGCCAGCAGGCGGATCGAGCTTTCCTGGCCGCACTTCCACTGGAAGCCGAGGAACGGCGGGCAGCCGGTCATCCACGCGTCGACCCAGCGCCAAAGCAGCCGGCCGGCGTCGGTCGCGTGGCCGTGGGGCCGGGCCCGCGCCAGGTCCACCGCCCACGCCGCCCGCGACGGCTCCCACATCATCCGCATGTCGCCCTGCGTCGGCATGTAGTCGGGAATCTCGTACCAGTGCTTCTCCGGTGGGCTGTGCAGGTCATCGATCGGGTTGTGGTACCAATCGACCGGGCCGGGCGACGGCGTGCGGAAGAAGTAGACGCAGCGGTCCTGCTCGATCAGCGCCAGGCGCTCGGCCAATGCCGGCTGCCGATCATGCCGCGCCCTGCGAATCTCGTCCGGAATCGCCGGCGGCGAGCCGAGCGGGAACAGGAATGGCGGCGCCTGCTGGCACTTGAAGCGTGCGTACTCGTCCGGCTCGACGGGCGTGCCGGGCACGGTCAGCTCGGCGAGCGAGAGCGACTGCCACGGCCGCGGCCGGAACACCCGCCGCGTGTGCCCGCTCGCCTTGTTCCAGTACACGCCGGCGCGCAGCGCGATCACGCGCGGACCGAGCAG
This sequence comes from uncultured Planctomycetota bacterium, assembly GCA_900696525.1. GTDB lineage: Bacteria > Planctomycetota > Phycisphaerae > UBA1845 > Fen-1342 > CAADGL01. The sequence goes on along the minus strand of CAADGL010000022.1, from coordinate 104,071 downwards.
GCGCAGCATGTAGTAGGCTTTCGACAGCGGGTTCATGCGCTCTCGCGATTCTATCCCGGCCGCGAAGGCCAGCGGAACTCGGCCGCCGTCCGCACCGGCGTGCGCTCGTCGGCGATCCAGCGCTGCACGACCTCCAGCAGCGGCTCGGCCATGACGAAGAACTGCCGGCCGTCGTCCGGAGACTGCGGCTGAACTTCGTAGCCGCCGCGCGCGACGAGGTCCACCGCCTCCAGCAGCGCCTCGACGCTGGCGCGCGTGCTCTCGCCGCGGCCCGTGGGGATGTCCTGCCAGGATTCGACCGGCACGGGCCGCCGCAGCAGGATCGGCCCGGTGTCGACGCCGGCGTCGATGAAGTGCACGGTGACCTCGGGCGTCACGCCGTGAAAGAGCGCCCACTCTCCGGAGTTCATTCCGCGGAATGCCGGCAGCGGCCCGCCGTGCGCGTTCAGCACGCCGAGGCGCGGGATGTCGAGCAGCGGCCGGCGCAGGATGCCGCCGCCGGCGTAGACGACGAGGTCGGGCCGCGCCGCGCGCAGCGCCGACAGCGCCGCGTCGTCGTTGAGAGTACCGACGCGCACCTCGCGGACGCCGAGCGCCGCGCAGGCCGCGGCAACGGAGCGCGAGCCGATTCCGGCGTGGTCGAGATAGCGCCGCATCGCGGCCACCTCGCCCGCCGCGCTGCCGGCGTGCGAGTGCGGCTGCGCGCCGCCGCGGAGCTTGGCCGAGACCTTGCGCCAGAACCTGCGCCAGCCGAGCTGGCGGACGTAGAAGCGGATGCGCGCGGCGTTGAGCAGGCGGACGCTGAGGCACAGCGCCACGTCGTGGCCGCGTGCCCGTAGCTGGTGCAGCAGGGCGATGGCGTGCAGGCTGCGGCCGTAGCCGCTGGTCACTACGAGCCGCACGGGCCGTCCTCTACCAGCCGCTGAAGGCGCGCGTGCGCCGCGTGACAGGCGTCAACGAAGAACTTGGCCGCCCAGTTCGGGTATCGCAGCGTCAGGTAGCGTCCCCACAGCGGGCTCGACCCCGCGATCGCGCCGCGAACGTTCGGATCGATCGCGCCGAGCGACTGCCGCCGCGTCACGAACTCCAGCGCCTTGAGCGCCGCGCTCAGGAACCGTGCGTCCCGCGTCCGGTCGCCGAGCTTCATCCAGGCGATGGCGAACTGGCAGTTGCCGGTCAGGCACGTATACCAGTATCGGCCGCGCAGCTCCGCGTCATACGCCCCGGCCAGGCGTCCGCGCAGCTCCATGCGCCGCCGGACCGCGTCCGCGGCGCGCAGCGCCACGTCGAAGAACCTGTCTCCCTCGTTGCCGAGGAGGCGCGCGCTTTCGAGAAACCCGCGTATGGTGTAGGCCATCGTGTGCGTGAAGGCCGGTTGGCCGGGGCGAAACTCCCAGTTGCGGATCGCGCCGTTGGGCTGCTGCCAGCCCGCGATTGTGTCCAGCACACGCACCGCCGCCGACTTCAGCGCCGAATCGCCCGTGCGCCGCCACACCTCGAGCACGGGCCACGCCACCCGCGTGTAATACGCCGGGCTGTACCCCGCCACGTACGAGTGCGCCATCCACGTGCCCGTCGCCGAATCTACCTGCCCGGCCAGCCACGAAGCCGCCCGCCGGGCGCTCTCGAGGCAGGCCGCGTCGCCGCTGCGGTCGCCGGCCGCGACCAGGCCGAGGATCATCTGCCCCGTGTTGAAGATCGACGGTGGCGGCTTGCGGCCGCCGGCGATCCAGCCGCCGGGCAGGGCGCCGTCGTCTTCCTGGAGCGTGCGGATCCAGTCGGCCTGACTCAGTGCGAGCTCAATGAGCTCGGGCCGCCGGGCGAAGTCCGCGTGGGCGATCAGCGTCTCGATGATGTACCCGGTTGTTTCGGGATAGGGGGGCGCCCAGCCCCGCGCCGGGCGATACCAGCGCGAGTAATACGCCGCCGACCCGCGCCCGCCGCATGCCGCGATCGAGCGCGCGAGCCATTCGACGGCAGCATCGGCGTGCGTGACCAGGCGGCGCTGGAAATCGGTGGGCTCCGCTGTCGGGCGGGGCGTGAGAGTGGTCGCCTGACTCATGGTGTGTGCCGTCGAGAATGCCGGCCGCACACGGTGTGCCGCGCCGGGCCGAATGCGTCAGACCGCCGGGCCGCGGCCGCGTTTCAATCCACCCGATCGTGCTTGCCGGCCACGTGGCGCTCGAACTCCACGCCGGTCCTGATGTTCTCGCGCCGGCCGACGCCGAACGCCGACCAGGGCGTCAGCGGGCTGCGTCCGGCGACCAGGCCCGATGCGACGTCGACACGGACGGTGGGCCCGCCGAGCCCGAAATACGACGCGTAGGCGACGGCGGCCGGTTCCATGCCGGCATCGGCCCCGCCGGCGCCCCCGACCCCGGCGAGCGCGCCCGTGCCGTGGAAGTCGATGCCGGGCCGAGGCGGGCGGTAGAGCGCGAGGAAGTCGATCGGTGGCTCGGGCGGGGCTCCGATGATCCGTCGTTCGTCGGGCGTGGGCTCGACAGGCTTGAACTCCGGCACAATGCGCGGGGCGCGCGAGGCGTAGCGATCGTCGATGCCCACGCTGACGGGCAGGACGCGCTCCGACGCCGACAGGTCGGGCAACTCGGCGCGCGTCGGGGCTGCGGAGACCTCGGGTCGTTGGGGCGCGGCGCAGCCCGCCGCCAGCGCCAGCACCGTCGTCACCATTACCGCAAGCGGCCGCCTGAGCATGGGCGTAGGTTAGTGAACCGCCAGGAAGTTGGCAAGCAAACGCGGCCCCTCGACGCTCAGAAAGCTCTCGGGGTGGAACTGCACGCCGAAGAGCGGCCAGCGCTTGTGCTGCACGGCCATGATCTCGCGCGGGTCGTCGACGCAGGTCGCCGTGACGACGAAATCTGCCGGCAGCGTATCCGGATCGATCAGCAGCGAGTGATAGCGCGTGGCCTCGAACGGATTGCTGAGCCCGCGGAACAGGGCGCTGCCATCGTGACGAATGAGGCTTGTCTTGCCATGCACCAGCCGGCCCGCGCGGACGATCGCCGCGCCGTAGACGTGCCCGATGCACTGGTGCCCGAGACACACGCCCAGCAGCGGCGTGTGCCCGGCGAAGCGCTCGACCACGGCGTTGCTGATGCCGGCTTCGTTCGGCGTGCAAGGCCCCGGCGACACGACGATGTGCGACGGCCGCAACTCGGCGATCTGGTCGAGGCCGACCTGGTCGTTGCGGAAGACGCGGATGTCCAGCCCCGGCTCGATCAGCCCGAAGGCCTGCACGAGGTTGTACGTGAACGAATCGTAGTTGTCGATCAGCACGAGCATGGCGGATCAACTCACCTCGATGCCCGCCTCAACGCGCGAGCGCCGGGCTCGCCGCGCCCCGCGCCAGCGCCGCCGCCGCCCGCACGATCTGCTCCTCGCCCGGCAGCACCAGGCTCGCCGCCGCCCCGAGTGGGATATACGTATCATGTCCGACGACGCGGCCGGCGGAGACGTCGCCGCCGCAGCGCTCCGCGAGCAGCGCCAGGATGGCCTCCGAGACGCCACCGCTCCGGCGGCCCTCGTCGACGACGAGCGTCCGGCCGGTCGATCGCGCCTGGGCCAGGATGAAGTCTTCGTTGAGCGGGCTGAGCCAGCGCAAATCGACGATGCGCGCATCGAGCTGGTGCTCGGCCCGGAGCGTCCGCGCCGCGCGCAGCGACATGTACAGCCCGTTGCCGTACGTCAGAATCGTCAGGTCCGCCTCGCCGGACTCCGGCGGGGCCTCCGGGCCATCGAGCCGCCAGTCCTCCTGCGGGTCGTATGCGCGGCCGGCGCCGAAGGGCAGCGCCTGCTCCGGCGGCGGATAAGCGAACTGCCACAGGCCGTCGCCCGGTTCGTACAGGTCCTTGGTCATGTAGAGCGCGATCGGCTCGAGGAAGCACACGACGCGTCCGTTCACCTTCGCCAGCGCGACGCATGTGCGCAGCATTCGGGCCGCGTCGTCGCCGCGGGCCGGCACCGCCACCACCAGCCCCGGAATGTCGCGCAGCGCCGCGAAGCTGTTGTCGTTGTGGAAATGGCCGCCGAAGCCCTTCTGATACGCCAGCGATCCGACGCGCACGACCATCGGGTTGCGGTACTGGCCGTTCGAGAAGAACTGCGTCGAGCACGCCTCGCCGCGGAGCTGGTCGATGGCGTTGTGAACGTAGGCCAGGTACTGAATCTCGGGCATCGGGAGCAGGCCGAGGTGCCCGGCCCCGATCGCCATCCCCAGGATCGTCGTCTCGTCCAGCAGCGTGTTGAACACGCGCCCGACGCCGAACTTCGCCGTCAACCCCGTCGTTACGTGATACACGCCGCCCTTCTGCGCGACGTCTTCGCCAAACACCAGCAGCTCGGCGTACTTCGCCAGCAGGTCGTGCAGCGCCCGGTTGATGTTCACTGCCAGGTGTCGCGGCGGCTGGCGCTCCGGCAGGCGCTCCTCGCCGCCCCAGGTCTCGGCCCGGCGGGCGGGATTCGCGGGGCGCGCCGCCTCCGCTAGCACCGCCTCGTGATCCAGCGGCGCGAGCGGCGCCATCACTTCGGCGGCGCTGCTGAGCCGCGGCGGCTCGCCGATCACGTCAACCGTCGCCTGCACGCGCCGCCGCACGTTTTCGTACAGATCGAGCACTTCTTCCGCCGTCAGCAGGCCGGAGCGCATGACGAGCCCGGCGGAGCGCAGCAGCGGGTCGCGGGCCTCGGCGGCGGCGATCTGCTCGAGCGTGTGGTACTCGGTCTCGACGTCGCTGCCGGCGTGGCCGAGCAGGCGCACGACCTTCAGGTGCAGGAACGCGGGCCGGCGGCGGGCGCGGACGAACTCGACGGCGCGTTGCGTGGCGGCGTAGGCGTCGACAAGGTCGAGGCCGTCGGCCGCGAAGTACGTCAGCCCGCGCCGCTCGCTGAAGGCGGCCTCGATCCAATCCGCGGGCGTGTGCACCGAAATGCCGATGCCGTTGTCCTCGCACACGAAGAGGATCGGCACGGGCAGGCTCTGAAAAGCGGCGTAGCCGGCGGCGTTGAACGCACCCTGGGCCACGCTGTGATTCGTCGTCGCGTCGCCGAAGGTGCAGACGACGATACTGTCGGCGGGAATCTCGCCGTGGTCTCCCAGCACCGGCCTGAGCCCCAGGCGCTTGGCGCGGTGCAGGGCCAGCGCCGTGCCGACGGCCCGCGGCAGGTGACTGGCGATGGTCGAGGTCTGCGGCGGGACGGCGAGCGGCACGCTGCCCCAGACCTTGTGGCGCCCGCCGGCGATCGGGTCGGTGCTGGCGGCCATCATGCCGAGCAGCGTGTCGCGGATGATGTCCTGGCCGGGCACCTTGCGGGCGCGCTCGGCCATGAGCGCGCCTTCGCGATAGTGGAGGAATGCCGGGTCGCTGTGCCGGGTCAGGCGGCCCACGACCGCGTTGCCCTCGTGGCCGCTGCTGCCGATCGTGTAGAAGCCACGCTCCTGCCGCCGCAGCTCCCGGGCCATGAGGTCGAGATGACGGCTGACCATCTGCGATTCGAGCAGCTCGAGCAGGTCGTGACCCGTCATCGTCGTGTCGTCGCGCAGCCGCTCGGCGGCGGCGCGCCGTGGCTCGGCGGGCTCGCCGGCAGCGCGGCGGCAGAAGTCGACGAAGTTGCGGTCGAGGACGACCGCCCGGTTGAGGCTCATCTCGGTCACTGCTCCGGCGCAAACAGCAACCCCCGGGGGCGCCCTGCCGGCGGCAACGCCCGGAGTTTGCGGCTGCGTCTCCCGCCTAACCTATCGAACTGGCGGGAGAATTGAAAGCGCACCGGGCGCGGGCCGGTTCTCGCGCCGGACTCAATCGCCGCTTGCGGGCGTGCGCATTCGCCGCAAGGCGTGCCCCACGCAGGCCGCATAGAGCAGGGCCTGGGTCGCGCTCCGCACCACCGCGACCCACGCGGCCCCCAGAACCGGATCCGGTCCGCGAACCAGAACAGCAGACGCCACGACCGTCACCGCCAGCACGGTCACGTGGATGGCCCCCTGCACCCAGAACCGGCGCATCGACGTCACGGCGAATCCGAAGACGCCGGCGGGGAAAGCAACACATTGGGCGAGCATCAGCAGCATGAACGCGGGGAAGTGCGCCGCGTACTCCGGCCGATACAGGGTCGCCAGCAGCCAGCGACCCCCAAGCCACGACAGCAGCAGCACCGCCGCACCCGCAAGCAGCGCAAGCAGCACGAGCCGCCAGGCCAGGCGCCGGAATTCGTGCGGGGCGGCGTGATAGTAGAGGGCGAGGCGATGGCTGGCGCCGGTGGCGACGGCCACGAGGCCGAGCTGCACCGCCAGCGCCACATAAGCCAGCGCGCCGAAATAGCCGAGTTGCTCCAGGCCGGCGTGGCCGGCGGAGGCGATCCACACCCGCGGCACGGTGTCGCACAGCGCGATCAGGAGCTGCACCAGCCCCAGCGGCAGCGTCTGAACCGCCAGCCGCCGCACGTCGGTCCACGCGGCCTGATGATCCAGGCCAGGCTCCCGGCTGGTCGCGCGCTGCTCCATGAGCACGTGAACCAGCGTCCACGCGGCGGCGCATCCCCACACCGCGCACACGGCGGCGTAGCGCATGCTCGGGCCGTGCGGGTGGCCGGTGCTCGAGTAGGCTGCGACGAGGACGGGTATTCCGAAGGTCACGGCCTGGGCGGCGCCGCGCAGCAGGCTCGCCAGGGCGATTCGGTCAAAGCGCTCGTGCCGCTGGAAGACCCCCCAGGCGAGCTCGGACGTGCTCCAGGCGATGCGGCCCGCGCCGACGCCGGCGATCAGCAGCGCCGCGGCCAGGTCGCCGCGTCGCAGTCCCTCCGCCGCGGCCAGCGCCGCGACGCCGACGGCGGCGAACGTGAGCCCGGCGCTTCGGGCGCGTGCATAGCACCCGTATGAGAAGAGTCCTCGCACGTCGGAGACGAACGCGGGTCGGACTTCGAGGCCGGCGAGAAGGACGAGCGGGGTGATGAGCGAGAGCGCGTAGGTGTACGCACCCAGGACGTCGGCGGAGGCAAGCTTGGCGAGCAGCAGGACGGCGACGAGCCGGCCGCCGTTGTGTGCCGCCGCCGCCGCCAGCGAGTAGAGGACGTCGCGGCGCAAAGCGCCGGCCCGGGTGAACGGACGCGTGGGTCCGTGAGCCGGGCCGGAGGACGGTTGGTGTGGTGAAGCTGGCTTCACGCGCGTCATGCGCCGGCCTCGGTGAAGCATTGTCCGGCCGGGGCGTGGCTCGACCGCGCTTCAGGGCAGGTCGAGGTTGTAGTACTCGATGGGCATCTCCTCGGTGCGGACCTCGGGGAAGACCTTGACGACGAGCTGGGTCTCTTCGCTGAAGGCGGGCCCGGCCGAGCGGAAAGCGGTGTAGGTCGCGCCGTCGGCGGTGAGCATGTCGCGTGGCCGCACCTGCATGAGGCGCATCCAGTCGTCGTAGAACTCGAAGCCGTGCAGGCGTTCGCGGCCCTCGATGACATGCAGGCCGACGGCCTTGTCGTCGGTCGGGATGCCCTCCTGTCCGGGGCCGATCATGCGCACCCGGACGCCGTATTTCTTGAGCGTTTCGTGCTCCAGCTCCTTGCCGGCCCATTGGAGGGGGTTGTCGAAAGTAACTTCGATCGGGGCGGAGGCGTAGGTGACCTTCAGCGAGCCCTTGAGCGACCTGATCTTCCGGGCGCCGCGCGTCGAGACCTCGAACGACTCGACGAACGCGGGCCCGCCCTGGGCGATGATCGCCTCGTTGACGTCGATCGTGCGCGAGCCGTTGAGCTTCTCCTGGTCATACGAATTGGGGTCCGCCAGCGCGTGCCCGGTGTCGTCGATCAGCTCGGTGATGATCACGTTCCCGACGCGCGCCACCTTGCTCAGGTCCGCGCCCTGGAGCTTGAACTGTACCCGCAGGAACGTCGGCGCCGACTGGCTCGAGCCCGGCTCCGTGAAACGCACGCGCTGCTCGGCCAGCGCCGTCAGCACCACCCGCATCGGGCCTTCCTGTGTCGTCGGAAACGGCCCGTCGGCCCCCTCCACGGCGCCGGCCGTCGCCGACGCCGCGGCCAGCAGTATCCATGCGTGTAACATCGGCTTGCTCTCCGTCTATTGAAGCCCCGCTTCCCGGCGGCGTCCCCGCGCGGCCCGCCCTTGGGCCGGCCGCCGACGCCTTCTAGCGCGCCGCCCGTTCCGCCATGAGGAATTCGAGATATTCGCGTCCCTGACGCAGCGCGTCAACCGCCGCTCCCGAGGCGTCGCGCCGCAGCACCAGCGGCCCCGTGTACTCTCGCGTACGCAGCGCTTCGAGCAGCCCGCGGAAATCGACATCCCCAGCGCCGTAGGCCGTCTCCTCCAGCCGCGGTCCGTGACGCCGGGCGTCGCGAAGCAGCACGATTCCCGCGTGGTCGAGCAGGGGCGCCGCCTCGTCCGCCCCGCCCGCCGCCCGCAGCGAATCCACCGCCGCCGAAAGCTGCGGAGCGCCCAGGCGCCCGAGTTGCTCGGCCAGGGCCGCGCTGGGGCCGATCGGATCGCGCACGGCGATCCGCACGCCGAAGCGGTCCGCCAGCTCGGCCGTCTGCTCCAGCAGTTCCACGGCGAGCGGCGCGCTGCGCGGGTCGCCAAACCCCCCGATATTGACGAGGGCGAGCGGCGTGCGCAGCTCGCGGGCCAGTTCGAGCGTCCGGCGCAGGTGGTCGAGCCGCGGCTCCGCCAGGCGCGGGTCGGCGAGTCCGAGGCCGTCGAAGTCGGCCGCGAGGCCGTCGAGCGTCAGTCCGAGTCCTTGCAGGTGGCGGCTGAAGTGCCGGCGGGCGGTGTGCGAGAACTCGGCCGGATCGAGGGCGCCGGTGACGGTGTTGGCATGGATCCGATGGAAGCCGTCGCCGGCGGAGGCGTCGAGGGCGTCGCGCAGCGCCCGCTGGTAGGAATCGAGCCACGCGGCGAGTCCGGCGGAGGCAGGCATGCGAGCATCCGGCGCGTCAATCGCCCCCGGCCAGAAGCTTCTCGGTCACTTCGATCAGCTTCTCCATCCGGAAGGGCTTGTTGAGATACTCGTTGACGCCGAGGGCCTCGGCGTACTGCTTGTGCCGGCGGCCCTGGTTGCCGGTGATCATGATGACGTAGGGTTTTTCGCCGCGCGAGCGGCCCTGCCGCAGGCGTTCGAGCACGAGGAAGCCGCTCTTCTGCGGGAGCATGATGTCGAGGATCACCAGGTCGGGCGACTTCTGCTCGGCGGCGGCGACGGCGGCGTTGCCGTCGGCGGCCGTCTCGATCGTGGCGCCGCTGTCCGCCAGGCTGGCGGTGATGGCGGTGATGATGTCCGGGTCGTCATCGACCACGAGGATGGTTTTGCCTTTGAGTGATGCCGCCATGGACATCTCCTTTCTCCGGCGTGTTAGTGTAGACTGCACGCGTCAGGGCGACAACGCCGTTGCTCCGCCCGCCGGCGAGGCGCCTTAGCGCAATCCAGGAGTCGATCCATGCACGAAATGCGGCGAAACGTGGTTGTCGGGGTGTTTGTGCTGTTCGGGTTGGTGGCTCTGGCAACGCTGGTGGTGCTGTTCGGGCGTGCCCCGACGCTGTTTGCGGGGGGTGGGCGCTTCACGCTCAATGTCCAGTTCACGAACGTCAGCGGCATCAAGGCGGGCACGCCGGTGACGGTGGGCGGCATCCCGATCGGGCGGGTCGAGCGCGTGGGCTTCCGCGATCCGGACCGCTTCGACCTCGGGGCGAACGTCGTGATCTCGCTTGACGCCCAGTATGCACGCATCCCCCAGGGAACGCGGGCCGTCACGACCGAGCCGGGCTTCGGCATGGGGCGCCCGCCGATCGAACTCGTCCCGCCCGCCGAGCCGGGGCCGATGCTCGCCGACGGAGCGGCGATCACGGGCGAGATGGTGCCGGCGATGGATGCGCTGTTTCCCGCGTCGGTTCGCGGCAACTTCGAGCGCGCCGCGGTGCAGATCGGCGATGCGGCGGGGGCGCTGCGTCCTGTGCTCGACGACCTGCACGAAGTCCTGCGGCCGCGCACCGTCGCCGAGGTGGATCGGCCCGGCGGTCCTCCCGGCAACCTGGCGACCGCGGCCACGCGGCTCGACGGACTGCTCAAGCACGCCAACGAGGTGCTGGGCGATCCGAACGTACAAAGCCAGTTGCGCCTGACGATCGACAACCTGGCGGAGATGACCGACAACGGCAAGGCGGCGGTCGCGGATCTGCGCACGGCCGCCGGCGACTTCCGCGAGCTGGCCGGAAAGGGAAAGGAGTTCGTGGGCCGCGCCACCGAGTCGCTGGCCAGGCTCGACCAGCAGATCGACCGCGTCGGCAACGATGCCAGCACCGCACTCCAGTCCGCCGACCGGACGCTCGTCGAGCTGCACGGCATCCTGAAGCGCGCCGCGACCGGGCAGGGCACCGTCGGCCGGCTGCTCAGCGACGAGCGGCTCTACGAAGCGGCGGCGCTTTCGTTCGAGCGTATCGCCGAGATGGTGCGCGAATTCAACCTGCTCGTGAAGGAGTGGCAGAAGGGGCGCATTCGCGTGTCGCTCTGACGCTCATGACGCCGTCAGCAACGCGTGCATCGCGCGCATGAACCGCTCGCGGCTGAATTCGCGCGCCCGCGCGTGCAATGCGCCCGGATCGAACTCCGTGCGCTCGACGTCCAGAATGGCCGCGGCCAGGCCCTCGACCGTCGGCTCGCCGAACAAACGTCCCGTGCGCCCGTCGAGCACCGTCTCTACCGCCCCTCCTACGCCGTACGCCACCACCGGGCATCCGTGCGCCATCGCCTCCAGCGGCACCAGGCCGAAGTCCTCCTCCCCCGGAAACAGCAGCGCCCGCGCCGCGCGGTAGTGCTCGGCCACCACGCGGTCCGGCTGGCGGCCCAGGAACTCCACGCGGCTGCCCGGCGGCCGTCCGCGGCCCAGCCGCGCGGCCTGGGGGCCGTCGCCGATCACCACCAGTCGCCGGCCCAGCCGTTCGCACGCCGCCACCGCCAGGTCCAGCCGCTTGTAGCCGACGTGATGCCCCACGCACAGGTAGTAATCCGCGCGACGGCCCATGTGCGGCGCCGGCGGCGCATCCACCCACGGATGCACGACGACGCTCTCGCGCCCGTAGCAGCGGCGGATCCGCTCCGCCACGTGCCGCGAGTTCGCCACAAAAATGTCCACGCGCCGCGCCGCCGCCGCATCGCAACGCCTCAGGTAGCCGCACAGCGCCGGCCAGAGCGGCCGCAGCGCCCGCGGCACTTCCTCGCGGTAGCGGGCCGATATCTCCGGCTCCCAGACGTAACGCATCGGCGAGTGACAGTAGCACACGACGCGGCTGCGATCAGCAGCGCGCATCGCCTTGGCGATCGCCGCGTCGGAGCAGATCACCAGGTCCACGGGGGGCAGCCGCATGAGCCGCGCCGCAGCCGGCATCAGCGGGAGCAGGGGCTGATGGCGCCGGCAAGCGCCGGGCAGGTGCTGAAGCAGCGACGCATGCACGGCCCGCGGACTGTTGGCCTCGTGATGCGGAAACGGACCATAGGCGCGGGCGTCATGGATCAGCGTGTACAGGGGCGCGCCCGGCACGAGGCGGGCCAGCCCCTCCAGCACACGCTCTCCGCCGCGGCGACGCACCAGCCAGTGATGCGTGAGCACGGCGCTGCGCGCGATCGGCGGCAACTCGGTGGACTCATCCTGGCGTGAGGCGGCGTGGCGCGGCATGCGAACACGATAGGCGCGGCCCGGAGGGAATGACAGGCGGGGCGGTGCGACGGGCACAGCCGGAAGGCGGCCGCGGATTCAGACGCGGCCGGGGCCGTGCTGGTCGGGACAGCCGTTACTCGGGCAGGTCGGGCCGGTAGGCGATGACCTGCACTTTTTCGAGCGTGACCAGCCCTTCTCCCATCATCTCGTCGACGTACGGCAGCAGCTCGTCGATCTTCTCCTGGCTGTCGACGATCTCGACGACCATCGGCAGGTCCTCCGAGAGGCGCAGGACCTTGCTGGTGTGCACCCGGCTGTGAGCCCCGAAACCCATCGGGCCGCGGAGCACGGTGGCGCCGGCCAGGTGCAGCTCGCGCGCCCGCAGCACGATCGCCTCGTAGAGCGGGCGCCCCTTCCACTGGTCCGACTCGCCAATGAAGATTCGCAGCAGCACGCCGCTCTTGGGTATCTTCATGCGCCTGCCTCCCGGTCCGGCGTCCAGCCGCGGTCCTGAGCGTCCGAATCAAGGCCGGGCTGTTCCAGCCCGGGCAGATGTCCTTCTGCCCGGCGCCCCAGGCCCGGTGGTCACTCACGATCCTATCCCCAGACCGAATTGCGTAAGGCGATAGCCCGCCCAGGCGCCGGCCAGCCCGAGGACGTTGGTCAACACGATGTTTGCCAAAGCCAGGCCGAGCTGCCGGTCATTGGCCAGCGCCAGCGTCTCGTACGCGAAGCTCGAAAAGGTGGTGAACCCGCCCAGCAGCCCGATCGTCAGCGCCAAGCGATACTGCGGTGCGATCACCATCGGCCCCGAATAGTACGCCATCGCCACGCCGATCAGCAGCGATCCGCCAACGTTGACAGCCAGTGTTCCCAGCGGCATCGGCGCGACGTTGAGGCGCTCGGCGACCAGCTGCACAACGCCGGTCAGCCAGTAGCGGGCCAGTGTCCCAAGCGCCCCTCCCAAGGCGATCAGCGCGATCTTCTGCACGACCGTCTTCTCCATCGCCGACGCGGCGAAGGCGCAGCATGACGCAAGGCGCCCCGCCGCCGCAAGTCGCCGGCCAGGAACCGGCGCGGGCCACCGGGGTTGTCGCGCGGGAGCTGGACGCGGCCCGGAAGCCCGCAAGGTCGCGCCCGGGGTCAGTCCTCGCGCCCGGCCTCGAGCGAGTCGCCGCCGAGGAAGTGATCGAGGTGATGGGCGCGGTCCTCAACCTCGACCAGCACGCGGCGCAGCAGCGTCTCGGTCCCGAAGTCACCCAGCTCGAACGCCTGGCGGATGGTCTTGCGCAGCTCGGCGGCGATGGTCCCCTCGTGGGCGCGGTCCAGCTCGAGCATCTGCCGGATGCGGAAGGCGCCCTCCGGCTCATGCTGCACATAGGCGAGCCGGGCGATTTCCGCCGGGCCGGACGTGGGAATTCCGCCGAGGGCGGTGATGCGTTCGGCGACGGCATCGACCTGTTTGTGGACCTCGTCGTAGGACTGGCCGAGGACGATGTGCAGGTCGTGGAACTGCGGGCCTTCGACGAGCCAGTGGTGCTTCTGATACTGGTGGAACAGGACGAACAGCGAGGCGAGGTGGCGGTCGAGCTGGGGCAGGAGCTTTGAGACGGCCTCCTTGGGCAAGTGGATCGGGTTCGATTCGACGTGGTCTTTTGGTTTCCAGGGTTTCATGCGTAGGGCCTCCTTGCGAGGTTGTTTCTGGGAGTATAGCGCGCCGGGCGAATGTCGGGGGCGGCGCGCAGCCGGCGGCGGCTGCGCAGACGGATGCGCTAATCGGGTGCTGGCTGGCGCAGCCGCTTACTCACGGAAGCGGCCCGGATCGCGGGGCCGGGTTTCGTGGCCGCTCGTCAGCGCAGCAGCAGCCAACTGCCCAGCCCAAGGAAGATGCCGAACCCGGTGACGTCGGTGATGGTCGTCAGGATGATGCTCGACGACTGCGCCGGGTCGAAGCCCAGCCGCTTCATCACGATCGGAACCAGCGCACCGCTCACGGTCGCCATCGTCATGCACGCCACCATCGCCACGCCGATCACCACCGCGACCAGCGGCGTGTCGTTCCATTGCATGCGGTTCCAGATCAGCGTCGCGAGCATGCACACGAGCCCGACCGCCGCGCCCGCGGCCAGTCCGATCGACACCTCGCGCAGGATGACGCCCGTGACGGAGCGGTTGCGCGTCTCGCCGGTCGAGATGGCCCGGATCATCACCGCCATCGATTGCAGCCCGGTGTTGCCCGCCTGGCCGGCGACGATCGGCATCAGCACGGCCAGCGCCGTCACCTTCGCCAGCGTCGCCTCGAAGCCACCCACCACCGCCGCCGCCAGGAAGCCCGTCCCCAGGTTGATCATCAGCCAGTACAGCCGGCGGCGCAGGACGAGGGAGACGGCGGAGTCGATGCGCTCATCGGCGCCGGCGCCGACCATGCGCTGCATGTCCTCGGTGGCCTCGTCGGTGATGACGTCGAGCACGTCATCGACGGTGACAATCCCGAGCAGGCGGTTGGCGCCGTCCACGACCGGCAGCGCCAGGTAACCGTACTTTGTCAGCGTCCGGGCGACTTCCTCGCGGTCCATTGTGTGCGGCACGCTGACGACGCGCTGGATCATGATCTCGCGCAGCTTCTGCTCGCGTCGCGCCAGCAGCACGTCACGCAGCGAAAGCACGCCCACGAGCCGCCCCTCGGCATCAACGACGTAGCTGTAATACACCTGCTCCGACGCGTCCGCCATCCGCCGCAGCGCGGCGATCGCGTCGTCCACGGTCAGGTCGGCGTCGAGCGCCGTCACCTCGGGCGACATGATGCCGCCGGCGCTCTCCGGGTCGTAGCTCAGCAGGGCTTCGAGCACCTGCCGCTCATGCAGCGGCAGACAGGCCAGGATGAGCTCGCGCCGCTCGGCGGGCAACTGCGCCAGCACGTCGGTCGCGTCGTCGAGCGCCATGTGGGCGACGACCTTGGCGGCCTGCTGCGGCGCCATGTCCGCGACAAGCTGCTCGGCCTCCTGATGCTCCAGGTGCTCCAGTGCGCCGGCCGCCGCCTCCGTCGGCAGGGCTTCGAGCACCTCGACGGCCTGCGTCGTCGGCAGGTCTTCGAGCACCTGCGCCACGTCCGCCGGGTGTTGCTCGACGAGGACGGCGGGCGTGACCTCGGCCGCTTCGGGCAGGGTGGGACGCGGGTCGTCGATGGGCCTGTCGCTCATGCGAGTTCCTTTGCGGGCTCGGACCCTTGGCTTGCGGGCTCGGGGGCCGGCGGCAAATGCGCGTGGCTTGCGACGGGCGCCGCTGCCGCCTGGCCGTCGGCGTGCAGCCGCCACATCTGCCAGGCCGCCAACCCGAACATGGCCGCGGCCAGAACGAGCGGCCAGATAAAACTCTCGGTCAGGGCGTAGAGTGCGATGCCGACGCCCTGGAACAGCACGCCCCGAACGCCGACCAGCGTCGTGTGGATGGCGACGTATTCGCTGACCTGGTCGGCGGAGTTGGCGAGCGTCAGCGGCCCCAGCATCCACGCCAGGTTCACGCCGGCCATCATGAACCCATACAGCACGCTCGCCCAGCCGAGCCCGACGGCGCCCGTGGCGCTCAGGAGCAGCAGCGGATAGAAGACCAGTCCGGCGAACGCCACTGACGCCGTCCGCATCGGCCCGGCGCGGTCCAGCAGCCAGCCCGCCGGCAGCGCTGCCAGCAGCATGCAGCCGCGGAACGTGGCGAAGCCGGCGGAGGTGATCTGGTCGTATTCAAGGCCGAGCCGGTGCGTGACCAGCAGCGGCAGCAGCGCGTCGCCGATCATGAACCCGCAGCCATAGGTCATGAACGCGGTCTCGTAGCGCATGAAACGCCGATCCGCCGCCAGAATCGCCCGCATCCGCCCGATCGGCTCGATCAGCGCCCGCCACGCCGGTCGGTGCGGCGCGAATGTGGCTGCGGCGGCCGGGGCGGCGGACGTCGCGTCGCCGTCGGCGATCCAGGCCATGAGGAGCATGCCGGCGGTCTGTCCGGCCACGACCAGAGGCAGCAGCAGCCGGAACGCCTCGGCGTCGATCTTGAGCCAGGCGCCGGCCCAGAGATAGACGGCGATCTGGCTGCACAGCGTGATGGCATTGAGCACGGCGAAGGCGCGGCCGCGCACGCGATCGGGGTACAGCCGCTTGAGCAGTACGCCGCTGAGCGGCACCCAGCCGGCAAACCCGGAAGCGGCGACCACGTGGCAGACGAGCAGTTGCCAGTACTGCTGCGTGAGCGGCATGAGCATCACGGGCAGCACGCCGACGGCCCACTGGACCGCGATGTACTGGCGCAGCGAGACGCGCCGCAGAAGCGCCTGCCAGAAGATGGACGTGGTGAAGAGCGTGGGGACGGCGGCGGTCATGAGCAGCAGCTCGAATGGCCGCGCGCCGTACGTGCGCAGGGCGATCAGCGGCAGCAGCGTCGCGACCACGACGTTGGTGGCCACGAGAAAGGTGCCGACGGCGTGCGCAACGACCGGGCGCGTGACGTACGTGAACCCGGCCGCGCCGCTCGTCATTCCGCCCGTCCTCGCCGCGCGCTCTCTGCGGTGTCCTGCTGAATGAACCCCAGTGGGAGATGATACCCGCGACGGCCCCGCAGCACCGGACCCAGCGCCGCTCATGGTGGCCGGGCGGCGGGTTTCGAAGCCCGGCGGGACCGGCGTCCCGCCGGTCACTTTGCGGGAGGGCGCGGCGGCCGGCGGCCCGCGGGTCAGTCGCGCCCGCCGGCAAACTGCGTCTCGCACAGGGCGAGATAGAACGGGCTGGTGTGCACCAGCTCCTCGTGGCGCCCGCTGGCGATGATGCGGCCGTCCTTCAGTACGACCGCGATGTCGGCCCGGGCGATCGTGCTGTAGCGGTGCGCGATCACGAACGTCGTGCGGCCGCGGGTCACGTCGTCGAGGGCTTCCTGGATTCGGCGTTCCGATTCACTGTCCACCTGGCTCGTGGCCTCGTCCAACACGAGGATCGGCGGGTCGCGCAGGATGGCCCGCGCCAGCGCGATCCGCTGCCGCTGGCCGCCGGAGAGCGCCCGGGCGGTGATCGGGGTCTCGTAGCCGCTCAGGACGTGGCCGTTGTCCACGGTTCGCAGCGTGTTGATGAAGTCGTCGACGTGCGCCAGGCGGGCGGCGGACCGCACCGTCTCGATCGACACGCCGTTGGCGCCGTAGGCCACGTTTCCGCGGACGCTGTCGCTGAAGACGACCGCCTCCTGCGTGACCAGGCCGATATGCGCCCGCAGCGACTCGAGCGTGTACTCGCGGATGTCCACCCCGTCGATGAGGATCTGCCCGGACACCGGCTCGTAGAAGCGCATCAGCAGCGAGATCAGCGTCGTCTTGCCGGAGCCGTTCGGCCCGACCAGCGCCACGATCCGGCCGCGCGGCACCACGAGGCTCACGTGCTCGAGCACCGGGCGATCCGGCCGGCTCGGATACGCGAAGCACACGTCGCGGAACTCGATTCCCTCCCGCACGCCGGTCAGCTCGCGCGCCGGCCGGGCCGCGTCCGGCCGCCGCTCCTCGGCCAGGTCCAGCAGCTCGAACAGCCGCCGCGCCGAGACGTCGGCCTGTTGCAGCCGGTTGTAGACGTTGCCCATCTTGCGCACGGGGTCGAAGATGCCGCCCAGGCAGACGACGGCGGCGAAGAACAGGTGCGGTTCGAGCTGGTTGCTGAAGACGCGGCTGGCGCCGTACATGACGAACGCCGCCACGCCCAGCACGGCGAGCAGCTCGAGGGCGGGGTTGGTGGCCGCGTCGACGAGCTCGATCTGCGTCTGGGCGCGGGTGAGGGTGCGGCCCTCCTGCTCGAAGCGGCGGCTTTCCTCGCGCTCCATGTTGTAGGCCTTGACGATGCGGATGCCGGCGAGCTTCTCACCCAGGTGATCGAGCAGCCGGCCCCAGGAGTGCGAGGCGCGCTTCTGCGAGCGCTTCACGAGCCGGCCGAAGACGCGCATGACGACGGCGCCCACCGGCAGCCCGAGCAGCGCGACCAGCAGCAGCCGCCAGTCGATCGCCAGCGTCAGCGCCAGCACCCCGACGGCCTTCAGCGGCTCGCGGATCACCTTGCCGAACAGCGTGCTGACGCCGATCTCCACCTTGCCCAGGTCCGTCGCGAAGCGCCCAAGCGTGTCGCCCGGCGGCTGGTTGGCATGCCACTCGACCGGCAGGCGCAGCACGTGCTCGGCCAGGCGGCTGCGCAGGTCATGCATGGCGCGCTGCACGGCGGTGGCGACCAGGCCCTCGTTCAAGAACCGGCAGGCCCCGCCCAGCAGCGACACCGCCACCAGCGCCAGCATCACCATCATCAGCGTGCCGAGCCGGCTGTCGGCGTCGGCGCCGCGCGGCAGCACGGCACTGGCCGATTGCAGCACCTCCGACCACCAGCGCCATGGCCGCAGCCGCAGCGTCACTTCGGCGCGCGATCCGTCGCGATGCTCGACGAAAACAGCGAAAGTCTCCCCTCGCTCCTGCGCGATCCGCTCCGTCACGTCGTACGCGCTCAGCCGACCCGTCTCATCCGCGACGATCCGGTCGCCCGTGCGGATCAGGCCGGCGCTCAGCGAGTCGGGCCGAACGTCGTCGATTTCGAGTCCGGCGGGGTTGTCGGGCAGGTCGGCCGCCAGCACCACGCCCAGTCGGTGGCTGGTCTCGGCGCGGTGCAGCCAGTCGGCCAGCGTCTCGTGCTCGGCAAAAATGACCTTCAGCAGCGGAACGACGCTCGAGATGCTGAACGTATAGAAGACGCTGACGCCGACCGCCATCAGCAGGCCGATAAGCAGCGTGCCGCGATGCGGACGCAGCCAGGTCAGTGCGCGCCTGAAATCGTGCAAACCGCCCCTGCTGACCGACGTATCACTCATCGGACGGTATATTAGCCCATTCTTCCTTCGGCGGGAGTCGCCGGCCCGCGGGCGCGGCACCGCCGGCGGATCAAACAGTTGCACCCGTCGAGGGTGCGGAGAGGTCCCGTGAACCCAGCCATCAGTCTGTCCGGTCCCGATGTCGGCCAGGCCGAGATCGACGCCGTTGTTGCCGTGCTCAGGACGCCGCAGCTCTCGCTCGGGCCCCGGCTGCCGGAGTTCGAGCAGAGCTTCTGCGAGCGCCTCGGCGTGCGGCACGCCGTGGCGGTCAACAGCGGCACCTCGGCCCTGCACCTGGCGTGGAGGGCCATGGGCATCGGCCGCGGCGACGAGGTGATTACGACGCCGTTCTCGTTCATCGCCTCGTCGAACAGCATCCTGTTCGAGGGCGCGACGCCGGTGTTCGTCGACATCGAGCCGGATACGTGGCAGATCGACGCCCGGCGGATCGAGGCGGCGATCACGCCGCGCACGCGGGCGATTCTGCCGGTGGACGTGTTCGGCTCAATTCCCGACATGGACAGGATCAACGCGATCGCGGCCCGGCACAAGCTGCGCGTGCTGGAAGACTCGTGCGAGGCCCTGGGGGCGACCTACCGCGGGCGCCCGGCCGGCACGCTGGCCGAGGCCGGCGTGTTCGGGTTCTATCCGAACAAGCAGATCACGACCGGCGAAGGCGGGATGATCGTTACCAACGACGACGGGATCGCGCGGCTGACGCGCTCGCTGCGCAACCAGGGCCGCGACCCGGATGCGGGCTGGCTTCAGCACGCGCGGCTCGGCTTCAACTTCCGCCTGCACGAGCTGAGCTGCGCCCTGGGTCTGGCACAGATGCGGCGGCTGGATGAGATCCTGGCGAGAAGGCGGCAGGTGGCGCAGTGGTACGTCGAGCGTTTATCGGACGAGCCGCGGGTCTCATTTCAGCGCGTGCCGCCCGACGTGGGCATGAGCTGGTTCGTCATGGTGGTTCGGCTGTCGGACGACTACACGCAGGCCGACCGCGACGCGCTGCTCGAAGGCCTGCGCCGCGCCGGGGTCGGGTGCAGCAACTACTTCACGCCGATCCACCTTCAGCCGTTCTACCAGCGCGACCACGGCTGTCGCGCGGGCGATCACCCGGTGACCGAGGCGCTGGCGTCGCGCACGGTGGCCCTGCCGTTCCATAACGGTCTGAGTGAAGGCCAGGTCGATCAGGTCGTGCGGACGTTCCGGTCGCTGCTGTAGGGGGCGGACCCGGGCATGTGCCGCGCGCTGCGGCGCGCGGATTGCCGCTCTGAACCGCGTCGTTACGAGCCTGTGAGGCCTGCCCAGTCTGGACAGACGCGGGCAGGTCGATGGCGGCGTATCGCTGCCAGGCTGCGGAAAAACGCGCACCGGCGAAGAGGGGTGCCCATGACGACCGCCGCCGTCCCCGCCGAGCCCGCGACCCAGCCGCCGTCGCTCCGGCCGGCGCGCGACATCGAGGCGCTGTTTTCGCCGCGATCGATCGCGGTGTTCGGGGCATCGCGCAATCCCAGCAGCGTTGGGCACGCGATCGTCCGCAACCTGCTGTTGGGCGGATTCAACGGCATTGTCTCGCCGATCAATCCTAACTCGCGTAGTTTGCTTGGCTTGCGCTGCTATCCTGCCGTGCAGAGCCTCGACGAGCGACCGGATCTGGCGGTCGTGGTCCTGCCTGCGCCCGCGGTCGAGGCGGCCATCGTCGCCTGCGCCGACCTCGGTACGAGGCATTTCGTGGTGATCTCGGCGGGCTTCAAGGAGGTCGGGGGCGAGGGCGCGCAGCGCGAGCAACGGCTCGGCGCGCTGGCGCAGGAGCGTGGCCTGTCGATCCTCGGACCGAACTGCCTGGGCGTGATCAACACCGCCGCCGACGTCAGCATGAACGCATCCTTCGGGCGTGACATGCCGCGCCCGGGGCCACTGGGCCTGGTCTCGCAGAGCGGGGCGCTGTGCACCGCGCTGCTCGAGTACGCCAAGCATCACGGCTTCGGCTTCTCGCGGTTTGTGAGCTTCGGCAACAAGGCCGACCTGACCGAGATCGACCTGCTGACGGCCCTGGCCGCGGACGCGAACACGCGCGCGATCCTGATGTACGTCGAGGACCTTTCGAGCGGACAGGGCTTCATCGATGCGGCCCACGCCATCACGCACGGCCCGAACCCCAAGCCGATCCTGGCGATCAAGACCGGCCGAACGCTCGAAGGCGCCGCCGCCGCCGCCTCGCACACCGGCTCGCTGGCCGGCACCGACGAAGTGTACGAGGCGATCATGCAGCAGGCCGGCGTCGTCCGCGTCGAGTCCGTCGCCGACCTGTTCGATCATGCCGAGGTGTTCTCCGACGTGCTGCGTCCGGCGGGGCGCGGGACGGCGATCGTGACCAACGCGGGCGGGCCGGGGATCATGGCTACCGACGCGTGCGTGCGCTACGGGCTGAGCCTGGCGCATTTCCAGGAGTACACCGCCAAGTCGCTCCAGTTCCAGCTCCCGCCCACGTGCAGCATCCGCAACCCGGTCGACGTCGTCGGAGACGCGCGCCACGACCGCTACCGCACCGCGCTCGACGCCGTCTGCGGCGATGAGAACGTCCACCAGGTCGCCGTGATCATCACGCCCCAATGGATGACCGACGTCGACCAGATCGCCGGCGTCATCGCCGAGACCCGCGGCATGGCCAACAAGCCGATCGTGGCCGTGCCGATGGGGCTGCCGCCGCAGTCGCCGGCGATCGCGCTGTTGCGGCGGGCGGGCGTTCCGGTGCTCGGCTTTCCGGAGAACGCGTTGCGGGCGATGGCGGCGAAGGCGCGCTTCGGCGAGTGGGTGCGCTCCAGGGCCGGCGAGTACCGGCAGTTCGACGTGAAGCGCGACGCCGTGGCGAAGCTGATCGACGAAGAGCTGTCGGCGGGGCGCACGCACCTGACCGAGCTGCGCGCCCTGGAGGTCTTGCAGCATTACGGACTGCCGACCGTGCCCTTTCGGCTGGCGCGCAGCGCCGCGGAGGCCGTCGCCGCCGCCGACCAGCTCGGCTGGCCGGTGGCGTTGAAGATTTCGAGTCCGGCGGTGCTGCACAAGACGGAGTTCGGGGGTGTGCGGCTGGGGCTGGCAGGCGCCGACGCCGTCCGCCGGGCGTACGACGAGATGGTGTCGGCAGTGCGGGAGAAGATCGGCGCGGAGGGGGAGATCTGGGGCGTGCTGGTGCAGAAGATGCTGGAGCGGGGGAAGGAGACGATCCTGGGGATGACGCGGGATGCGCGTCTGGGGCCGCTGCTGATGTTCGGGCTGGGCGGCATCTATGCCGAGGCGCTGCACGACGTGGCGTTCCGGCTGGCGCCGCTGCGCGACGACGTGCCGGCGCAGATGATCCGCAGCATCCGCAGCTACAAGCTGCTGGAGGGGGTGCGCAAGGAGCCGCCGTCGGACGTGGCGGCGATCGGCGAGTGCCTGCTGCGGCTGTCGCAACTGGTGACCGAGCACGAGCGCATCCGCGAGCTCGACGTGAACCCGCTGATCGTCTATCCGCGCGGGCGCGGGGCGGTCGTGGTCGACGCGCGCATCATCCTGCAAGGGGGTGGCTCGTGAGCGGCACGGCGCGGGCGGACTGGCGTGAGAAGTGCGTCTCGGTGGCGGCGGCCATGCGGCGGATCAGGCCGGGGGCGCGGGTGTTCATCGGCAGCGCCTGCGGCGAGCCGCAGGCGCTGGTGCGCGGGCTGGTCGAGCACGGGCAGGGGCTGCTGGACACGGAGCTGATGCAGGTGCTGACGCTGGGCGTGGCGCCGTACTCCGACCCGCGCTACGCCGCCAGCTTCCGGGCGAACGCCTTCTTCATCGGCAACAGCGTGCGCAGCGCGGTGAACGAGTCGCGCGCCGACTACACGCCCATCTTCCTTTCGCAGGTTCCGGGGCTGTTCCGGACGCGGCGGCTGCCGATCGACGTGGCGCTGATCATGGTCAGCCCGCCCGACGCGCACGGCTTTTGCAGCCTGGGCGTCTCGGTGGACATCACCAAGGCCGCCGCCGAATCGGCCGGCGCCGTGATCGCCCAGGTCAACCGCCACATGCCGCGCACACTGGGCGACTGCTTCATTCACGTCGACCGCATCGCCTGTCTCGTCGAGCACGACGAGCCGCTGCTCGAGTGGCCGGTCGTCGAGCAGCCGCACGACGTGGCGCAGCGCATCGCCGAGCACATCGCGCACCTCGTGCCCGACGGGGCGACGCTCCAGCTCGGTATCGGGCGCCTGCCCGACGCCGTGCTCGCGCTGCTGACGCGCAAGAACGACCTGGGCATCCACACCGAGATGTTTTCCGACGGCGTGATGAAGCTGGCGCAGCTCGGCGTGATCACCGGCCGCCGCAAGAGCCTGCACGCCGGCAAGATCGTCGGCAGCTTCGCCGCGGGCAGCCGGGCGCTGTTTGAGTTTCTGCACGACAACCCGCAGATCGAGATGCACCCGTCGGAATACACGAACAACCCGCTGGTCATCAGCCGGCACGACAACATGGTCGCGATCAACGGCGCCGTCGAGATCGACCTGACCGGCCAGGTGGTCGCCGATTCGCTCGGCACGCTCTTCTACAGCGGGATCGGCGGGCACGCCGATTTCATGCGCGGCGCGGCGCTCGCCCGCGATGGCCGCCCGATCATCGCCCTGCCGAGCACGGCGGAGACGCCGGCCGGCATCCGGTCGCGCATCAGCGCCGTGTTGCAGGAGGGCGCCGGTGTCATCTCGACCCGCGGCGACGCGCATTACATCGTGACGGAGCACGGCGTGGCCTACCTGCACGGCAAGACGCTGCGCGAGCGGGCGCTGGCGCTGATCCAGATCGCCCATCCCGGCTTCCGCTCCGAGCTGCTGCACGCCGCCAAGAAGCGCCGCATCGTCCAGATCAACCAGATTCTCCCTCCCGCGACCCGGCCCTATCCGGAAGAGCTGGAGGCGACCGTCCGCCTGCGCGATGGCCGCGAGGTGTTCGTGCGGCCGATCCGCGCGGCGGACGAAACGCTGCTGCGCGACATGTTCTACAAGTTCAGCGAGCGGACGGTGTACCTGCGCTTCCACGGGCCGGTGAAGGCCATGCCGCACGAGCGGCTTCAGGTGTACTGCAACATCGACTACGACAGCGAGATGGCCCTGGTTGCGATCCACGAGGAGGGCGGCCGCCCGTCGGCGGTCGGCACGGCCCGCTACATCGCCGCGCCCGACCGCCGCAGCGCCGAGGTTGCCTTCACCGTCCAGGACGAGTGGCAGCACAAGGGGCTGGGCACGTACCTGTTCCAGCGGCTGGTGCAGATTGCGCGCGGCAAGGGCATCGAGCGCTTCACGGCCGAGGTGCTGGCGGAGAATGCGCCGATGCTGGCGGTCTTCCACCGCTCCGGTCTCAAGGTGACGACCGCCGACGAAGAAGGCGTCGTCCACGTGACCATGACCGTGCCGCCCGAGTGGCAGCCACGCCTCTCCTGCGAACGCCCAGCACCGCCCGGCGCGCCCGCGGGCGCCGGCTGAAACGGCGAATCGCGTTCGGCGGTACACTCGGGACATGTCGGGTGCAAGGTTGATGCTGGGACGCGATCCGGCGCAGCGCCTGATCGCCGCCGCCGGCGAGAGCGCCGCGCGGCTCCGTCGCGACAGGGGAATCTCGCCGCGGCTGGCGAACGTCCTGATCGGCGACGATCCGTCCTCGGCGGTCTACGTGCGCATGGAGCAGCGGCGCTGCCGCGAGGCGGGCATCGACACCGTCCTGCACGCGCTGCCGGCGAGTGCGCCCACCGGGCACGTGATCGAGTGTGTCCGGGCCCTTGCCGCTGACAGCACCGTTCATGCGATCCTGGTTCAGCACCCGGTCCCCGCGCCCATCGACAAGCGCGCCGTCTTCGAAGCGATCCCCCCGGAAAAGGACATCGACGGCGTCTCGTCCGCCACCCTCGGCCGTGTTCTGCTCGGCATGCCCGCGTGGATTCCCTGTACGCCGCGCGGCATCATGCTTCTGCTCGCGGAATACAAAGTGACGCTGGACGGTGTCCACGCGTGCGTGATCGGCCGCAGCCCGATCCTCGGCCGGCCGATGGCTTCGCTGCTGATCAACGCGCACGCGACCGTCACACTCTGTCACTCGCGCACGCGCGACCTGCCCGACATCGTGCGGCAGGCCGACCTGCTCATCGCCGCGGCCGGCCGGCCGCGCTTCGTCCGCGGCGACTGGATCAAGCCCGGCGCCGTCGTCGTCGACGCGGGCTACAACGAGGGTCCGGTCGGCGACGTCGATTTCGAGTCCGCCTGCCGCCGCGCCGCGCTGATCACCCCCGTGCCCGGGGGCGTCGGGCCGATGACCATCGCGGTGCTGATCGACCAGACGGTTGCGGCGGCGGAGAGGCGACTGGGCGTGAGCGCGGGCGCCGCGGCCGCACCGTCTCCCGCGCCTATCATCTGACGTCATGCAGGCCCGGCTGGAGCGTTTCGATCGACTGGACCGGCGGATCTCCCAGGCGATGCGCCGCATCGGCCCGTGGCTGCTGCGGATCTCGCTGGGCATCGTCTTCATCTGGTTTGGGGCGCTCAAGCCGCTCGGGCTCAGCCCGGCGAACGAGCTCGTCGCGCGGACCGTCGTCTGGTTCCCGCCAGGCGTGTTCCTGCCGATTCTCGGCGCGTGGGAAGTCGCGATCGGCGTGTGCCTGCTGCTCAAGCCGCTGAACCGCGTGGGCATCCTCCTGCTGCTGCTTCAGATGCCGGGAACGATGCTGCCGCTGGTGCTCCTGCCGGATGTGTGCTTCGTGCACGTGCCGTTCGTGCCGACGATCGAGGGCCAGTACATCATCAAGAACCTCGTGCTGATAAGCGCCGCGATCGTCGTCGGCGGGTGGGTGCGCGAGCCCGATGGCAGATCGAGCGCCGGCGCGCAACCGCCAGGTGCGTGAGGGGCACGCGGTGAGCGCCGGGTCATGGCGGGCGGCTACCGGGCCGTCGCGAGCTTCCGAATCGCCTCCAGCGCCTCGCCGCCGCCGATCCAGATGAACACGCTCAGCGTCGCGACCAGGGCGACGTTGGTCGTCAGCCGGTTGCGAAAGCCGTTGCCGACCCACGCCGGGCGGTTGTTCATGATCAGCAGCGTCAGCGCCAGCAGCGGCATGAACAGTGCGCCGAACATCGCGTAGGCGAGCTGCACCTGCCTCACGGGCATCCAGAGCGCCACGAGCGGAACCAGCGCGATCCCGACGAGGAAAAGCCTGTACGCCGGCGTCCGCCGGAGGTCGGCCACCGGCCCCGGTGCCGTCGCGGCGCGGCGGCCGAGATACACGAAGTCGGCGAACAGGTAGGGCGCGCTTTGCCACACGCCGAGCAGGCTCGAAAACACCGCGCCCCAGAAACCCAGCAGGAAGACGTGCTCGGCGAGCGGGCCGAGGGTCCCGGCGGCCCCGGCGACCTGCTCGGCGAGTGCCAGCGCCAGCATCGGACCGCTCGTCAGCTCGAGCCGCGAGCCGACGATCACCATGCACATGCCGAACAGCGCCGTTAGCGCGTAGGCCACGGCCAGATCGACGCGACACACTCGCAGCCCGCTGGCGCCCGCGCGGCCCTGCTCGCGAATCCAGTAGCCATAGGACAACAGCGTGACCGTTCCGCCGACGCCGCCGAGCAGCCCGAGCGTCCATGTTCCGCCGCCCGCGGGCACGGTTGGCACGGCCAGGCCGCGCGCGACGGCGGGCCAATCGGGGCCGACGAGCAGAGTCGTCGCGACGACGGTCACGAACATCAGCGCGACGCACGCCGACATCACGCCCTCGAAGAAGCGGAAGCCGCCGCACCAGACCAGCGCGAGCCCCGCCAGCGCGTGCGCGACGCCCCAGATGATCTTGGAGTGCTCCGCGTTCTGCGCCAGCGGCAGGAGGCCGGCGCCGGCGACGCCGCAGGCGCTGATGAGCGCCGCCCCGGTGAAGTAGCTCCAGGCCAGCAGGTACGCGAAAAACACCCAGCGAACCCAGGCGCCGAGGTGCTCCGTCCAGCCTTCGAGCAACGTGGTCCCGGTGGCCATTTGCCAACGGGCGATGCCCTCGTTGAGAAACCACTTGAGCAGCGCCCCGAGCCAGCACGCCCAGAGGATCGTCACGCCGACGGTCGAGCCCGCCAGGCTCGCGGTCAGCAGGTCTCCCGCGCCGACACCCGTGGCGGCGACGAGAATCCCCGGGGCCAGGGCGGCGGCCCAGAGCCTGAGCCGCGGCGGCGATCTCACGGGAGCAACCTCCGCGCTTAATGATCGTAGACGATCAGGCGTGTCCAGAAGAACCACGCCGCCGGGGCCGCCAGCAGCGCCGAGTCAAGCACGTCGAGCACGCCGCCCATTCCCGGGAGGCTGTTTCCGGAGTCCTTCATGGCGGCGTCGCGCTTGAGGAGAGAGGCGAAGAGATCGCCGGCGATGCCGGCGGTCGCCATGGTGAGCGCCAGCACGACGAGGCCCCAAGGATACGCGAGCCAGCGGTTGCCAAGCGCGAACATGTCGCAGGCGTAGAGCGGCGTGCCGACGGCCAGGGCGCAGGCGAGCGCCACGACGTATCCGCCGATGACGCCCTCCCAGGTCTTCCTGGGGCTGAGCCACTCGATGAACTTGTGGCGGCCGGTGAGGCGGCCGACGAAATAGGCGCCGACGTCGGTCATCTTCACGAGGAACATGGAGAAGACGACGACGATCATGCCGTGCCAGCCGCCGACCTCCATGCGGAGCTTGGTCATGTATCCCGCGAGCCCGCCGGCGTAGAAGATGATGAAGATCGTGGTGGCGAGGTTGACCATGGCATGCTGCGATCGGCGCCAGGCGCCCTGGATGACGAAGCCGGTTCCGAGGGCGATGGCCAGCCACATCATGCCCCAGGATTCGTCGCTCCACTCGCCGGTGGCGCGCAGGTTGAAGTTCACGAACGGGCCGATGACCAGGGCGGTCGAGAAGACGTAGGCGACGATCGGAAACGGACGGCTGTGGCCGGTCGAGTTCGCGAAGCGCAGCAGCTCGCGCGTTGCCAGCAGCGAAAATACCAGGACGATGCCGGTGATGATCCCGCCGTTGCCGAGCCAGGCCATCACCGGGACGGCGCCGGTGTGGCCCGGGGCCCGCACCCGCATCGACAGCGCGCCGTCGATCCACACCAGCAGCAGCAGCAGCCCCGCCAGCAGGCTCCCGTAGATCAGCCGTTGAATCAGCACGGCCGGATCGTATCACCAAAGCCCGCACCGGGGCACGTGTTCCCGGCGCTTACGGCCGCCGTTCCGGCGTCAGCTCGATCCGCGGGTGCAGCACCGTTTGCCCGAAGACAGTCGTGAAATCCACGAGCAGCCGTCCCGCGCCGCGCGCCGCCTCGCGCGTCGGCGTGAAACGCACCTGCCGCCTGGCCCAGTCGACCTCGAACGGCGCCGGCTTGTCATCCAGCCGCACGACCAGCGACTCGGGGATGATCTTCCGCGTCTGGTTGCCGAGCCCGCCGCGGCCCGTCAGCCCATCGTCCAGCTCCACGACGACCCGCTGTGCCGGGCGCAGCCGGCCGTCCGCCGGCTCCAGCAGCCGAACGCGCGGCAGGCCGGCCTGCGCCCAGCGCGCCAGGCCGAGAAACAGTCCGTAGGCCTCGCGGCGGTTGTAGAGCGGGTCGCGGAGGCGCTGCTCCTCCGCCGGGTTCGAATGAAACGACGCTTCGGACAGCACTGCCGGCACGCGCGCCTCGCGCAGCACGCGAAAGCCCTCGCCCGGGTAGATCGCCCAGTCGCTCACCAACGGACACTCGGCGTGCTGGTCGAGCCGCAGCGCCTCGCTCAGCCCGGCCACGACGTGCCGGCCGACCACCTGGCTGGCTGGGCTATGCCCCGGTGGCCCGTGATAGAAGACCGACGTGTAGTTCGCGCCGGGCGGGCCGGCGTTGTGATGAATCGAGAGCAGCACGTCGGCCCGCAGGTCGTTCGCCAGCTTCGCCCTGGCGCTCAGGTCTTCCGGGTCGCTCAGACCCAGGTCGACGTCTTCCGCGCGCGTCAGCGTGACGTCCGCGCCGGCCGCGACCAGAAACTCGCGCAGATACAGCGCCACGCGCAGGTTGACCTCGGCCTCGCGCAGCCCCGTCGGGCCGCGCTTCCAGTCGCCGCCCTTGTCGATCTGCCCCACGTGCCCCGGGTCGAGCACGACCTTCACCCCCGACAGGTGCCGCGCATACGGCGGGATCGGGAAGCTCGCCGGCGGGTGCTCGCGCCAGGCGAACTCCGCCGGGCCGGCCCGCAGCGGGTCGGGGCCGGGCCGGCCGCGCGGCTCCGGAGTGGCGGAGCGCAGCGCGAGCAGCGAGACCAGTCCGGCGCCCATCGCGGCTGCGGCCAGATGAGTGGCGATCCATCGCCAGCGCATTTGCTTTTCCATCGGCTCTCATTGTATCGGCCCGGGCCGGGGCGACGATCGCGATGATCCGAGCCCGCAATACTCGACCTGCGAAACGCCCCGTGAGAGACCGACCGCCGACCGTCGGGTGTTGAGGCCGGCGACAATCGGCTACATTCCGGCCGCGCCCGGGCGGGCGGCACGCGAGGACGCGATGAGACTGCAATTGCTGCTGCGGAAAGTGCACTACTGGCTGTCGGTCTTCGTCGCGCTGCCGTTGCTGCTGGTCGTCGTCACCGGCCTGCTGCTCCAGTTCAAGAAACAGCTCCCCTGGGTGCAGCCGCCCGAGCAACGTGCCGCGCAGGGCGAGCCCGTGCTCGGCCTGGGTGAGATCCTCGCCATCGCCCGCGGCGTGCCGGAGCTGGAAGTTGCCGAGTGGAGCGACGTGTACCGGCTCGAGTACCGTCCCAATCGCCGCATGCTCAAGGTCGTGGCCGCAAGCGGCTGGGAGGCCCAGCTCGATGCAACCAGCGGCGAGCTCCTGCAAGTCGCCTATCGGCGGTCGGACCTGATCGAGGCGCTGCACGACGGCTCGTGGTTCGGCGGCGTGGTGCACTACGGCGTGTTCGTGCCGGCGGGCGTCGTGCTGCTCGTGCTGGTCGCTACCGGGCTGTACCTGTTCTTTCTGCCGATCGTGCGCCGCGCGCGGCGGAGGGTGAACGCCAAGGTCGCGTGATCCGAGCAGCCAGATTCCGAGGATCCGAGCCGGCTAATGGCACACGGCGGCTCTGATCGGGCCCTCGATTCGCGGCGCGCCGGTCACCGGCGTCCTTCGACCTCCTCCAGCGTTGCCCGGATCGCCGCGTCGAGCTGCGGATCGCGGCCGAGGGCTTCGTCCTCGGGCGTCTGCGGGATGCGCAGCGTCGGCGCCGCGCCGTTGTTCTCCATGTCCTTGCCGTCGGGCAGCGTGAACCAGCCGCGCAGCGGCATGCGGATGCGCGCCCCGTCGATCAGCCCGTACGACCCCGTGCTGATCACGGCGCCGAACGTCTCCTCGCCCACCAGTGGACCGCGACCGAGGTTCTTGAACGCGTGCGAGACGATCTCGGCGTTCGAGTAGCTGTACTGGTTGCACATCATCGCCGCCGGCTTCGTCCACGCGTAGAAGATCAGCCGATCCTGCGGGTAGCCCGGCTCCCCGCCGGGCATGCGCGTGAACGCGTGCCGTCGAACGCTCAGCACCGCCATGACCCAGTCGGCCGTCCAGCCCCCGCCGTTGTTGCGCACGTCGATGATCAGGCCGTCCTTGCCGCGGCCGCTGGCGTAAAGGTCGCGCTCGAAGAGGTGAAACTGCGGCTCGCCCATGCCCTGGATGTGCGTGTACCCGAGCCGCCCGCCCGATTTTTCCTCGACGTAGCGGCGGTTCGCCTCGACCCAGGCGTCGTAGGCGAGCGACGAGAAGGCGCCATACGAGATCGGGCGGATGATGACCTCGCGCTCGGCGGGCTGCGTCGCGGGTTGGGTCGCGGGCTGGGTGCTCGCAAGCGGCTCGGCAGGCGGCGTGTCGGGGTCCGTGGCGGGCTGAGCGCTCGAAGCGGCCTTGTCATCGGCGGCGGCGGCGCGCGGCGCGCTGCGAACCGTCAGAATCACCGGGTCGCCGACGGTGTTGATCAGCGCCTGCTCGATCGAGGCGCTCGGCCCGACCGGGTTGCCGTTGACGGACAGGATCACGTCGCCGACGGCGAGCTTGCTCTCGGCGCGGTCGGCGGGCGAGCGCGGCGTGATGGAGCGCACGCGCAAACCCGGGCCGGCGAAGCCGGGATCGAGCTCGCACCCAAGATAGCCGACGCTTTCGATTGAGCGCCCGCCGGGGCCTGAGGTGCCCTGGTGAGAGGCGTTCAGCTCTCCCTGGAGCAGGTTGCAGATTTCGTTGAACTCGCCGTAGGTGGTCGTGCGCAGGGCCAGGTCGCGGTAGCGCGTGGTCAGGGCGTCCCAGTCCAGGCCCTTCATGGTCGGGTGATAGAAGCCCCACTTGAGCGCCCGGGCCGCGTCGCTGAATTTCTGCGCGGCTTCCTCGGCGTAGACGATCGCCATCTTGGCGCTGAACTCGTGCGTCTTGCGGTCGCCGCCCGACGCCGTCATCGAGTTCGCCTTGCCGCCGGTGAGGAAGAAGAGCCGGCCGCCGTCGATGGTCCAGTGCATGTCGCCGGCGCCGCCGGTGCTGATGCGCTTGCGGTCCTGCCCGTTCCACTTGACGGAGAAGACGGCGGTGCTGCCTTCGTGGCCGGAGGTGAAGATCAGCAGGCTGCCGTCGGGCGAGAGAATGAGGTTGCTCTGGTCCTGCGGCAGCGACGTGACGCGCTGCACGCGGCGGTAGGCGCTGGCGAGGTCCCAGGCGTACTTGCGCTCCCTGGGCTTGACGTCCTCTTTTTCCTTGTCCTCGTCGTCCTTCATTGCGGGCTTGGGCTCGGCCAGCAGTTCCTTGAGCAGCGTGCGAAGCTGCGTGCGGAACGGGTCCTCCGGCTTCTCGGCCTTCGCCGGCCGCTCGCGCGCCGGGCGCGAGGCCGGCTTGCTTGCGGGCGGCGGCTGGCCGGCCAGCGCGATCTTCCCGCTGGCGACGGCGTTCCTCACCGGCTTGCGCTTCTTGACCGCCTTTCCCGCGGCGTCGAAGTACTCGTTCTTGTCCACGTCCGACGACTCGTCGAGTTCGGCCGAGAGGAAGACCAGGTACAGCTCGCTGTCCATGCCCTCGCGCCGCGAGGAGAAGGCCAGCACCTGCCCGTCCGCCGACCAGTGCGGGTTGCCGTCATAGTCGGGGTGCTGCGTGATGTTCACCGGCGGTGCGCTGCCGTCCGCGGGCACGATCCAGACGTCGGGGTTGTGCTCGACGTCCTCGATCTCGTAGGCGATCCACTGGCTGTCGGGCGACCAGCGATAGGTCGGCACGTTCCAGGAATCGATCAGCACGGACTCGTCGCCGCCGGCCAGGTCGCGGATGACGAGCTGCCCGCGGCCGCGCACGATCGCCAGCTTCTTGCCGTCGGGAGAGATCGCCGGGTAGCGCTCGATCGCCTCCGCGTCCGTCACCTGATCGATCGTGAAGCGCAGCGAGTCGGAGAGCGGCTTTGGCGGCGTTTCGGCGGAGAGCGCGCGGTAGACGCGCTCCTGCCCGTCGCGGTCGGAGATGAAGAACAGCGCCTGGCCGTCGGGCGACCACGTCACCCAGCGGTCGCGCGCCGGCGAGTCCGTCACGCGCCGCGTCAGCTTGCCCTCCTCGGTCTTGATGACGAAGATCTCGCCGCGCACCACCAGCGCGACTTCCTTGCCGTCGGGCGAGGCGGCGATCTCGTCGGCATTGCTTGTGAAGCGCTCCAGCGAAACGGGGTTGCGGTTCGTGTCGCCTGTCGCACTGATGACGATCTCGCGCGGGCGGCCGCGCGGCAGGTCCATCACGTACACCTTGTCCCAGCGCGTCAGGGCCAGCCGCCTGCCGTCCGCCGAGATCGAAAAATCGCGCACGTCGTCGCCCGTGAAGCTCGTCACCGGCCGCGCCGCGCCGCCGGCTGCCGGCTGATACCAGACGTTCACGGTTCCGGCGGGGCGGGCCTCGCTGTCGTCATTCGGATCGCCGCCGCGATCGGAGAGGAAGTACAGGCCGCGGCCGTCGGCGTCCCAGGCCGGGTCGCGGTCGTTTCCGGGCCAGTCTGTGAGGCGCGTGAACGCGCCGCCGGCGAGGTCGTGCACCCACAGGTCGTGGTTCGCGGTGCCGCGATATCCGCGGCGCCACCAGGGCGCCCAGCCGCGCTGAAAGGCGATGCGTTTGCCGTCGGGGCTGATGCGGGCGTTGGCGGAGGAGCAGTCGAGCACGCGCCAGTCCTGCCCGCCCTCGACGGGGGCGCGGTACACGCGCGGCTCGAAGGCGACTTCGCCCGCCTTGCGAACATGGAAATAGACGTACGCGCCGTCGGGCGAGAAGTCGGTCGGCACCTCCGCACGGTCGGAGAACGTCAGCCGCCGCACGTCCGCCCCGGTGGCGCTCATGAGGAACACGTTGGCGGTGCCGTGGCGGTCGGAGGCGAAGGCGATCGTCCGGCCGTCGCGCGACCAGACGGGGTTGTTGTCGTCCGCGGGGTGCACGGTCAGCCGGCGGGCGTCGCCGCCTTCGCTCGATACGCTCCAGATGTCGCCCGCCCAGGTGAAGGCCAGCGTGCTTCCGTCGGGCGAGAGCGCCAGGTTGCGGGCGTAGACGACCTCCGCGGCCGAGGCGACCGTCGCGGAGCTCCAAGTCATGAACATGAACGCAAGAACGCCGAACGCGGACGCATGCAGTCGCATCATGTCGCTCCCGAACCTGTCACACGCGAGACGACCGCCGGCACGCAAGCGGCCGGTCGCATTGTACGCAGGGCGATATGACGTGCTACCTGCCGTGCGGCGATTCGCGCGCAATGGGCGCCGCGCACTCCGGGCAGCGGCCGCTCACGTTGCCCGTCAGGTCGTAGCCACCGTGTGGACACAAGCTGCCGCTCAGCCGGCGACGTGACAGGCGCAGCAGGAAGGCGGTTGTCAGCGAGGCGGCCAGCAGCGGCATCCATGGCGGCAACCGGACGGCCGTTGCGTATGGAACGGAGCTGACGAACCGGTGCGGCCAGTAGTATTCGCGGCTGGAAGCGCGGCCAGGTTCATAGACGTGCCAGCCCGGATCGGTGCGGTCCTCGGCGGCCGCGCGCCCGTAACTGAACCCGACTTCGCAACTGAAGATCACGAGCCCGCCGTTGGCGACCCAGAAGCCGCCGTGCCCGTCGCGTGTCCATACGTTTAATCGGACGGCCCAGCGGAAGCTGCACGTCAGCGCGACAATCAGCAGGACACAACTCAGCGTGCCCAGGCCATGCCGCCGCGCGCAACGTGCGAGAAGAACCGCGCATCACCTTGTTTCCGTGTCGGCCTGGTGATTCTATCTCGCAGCCGGGGCCGGCTACGCCGGCGCCAGCGCCGGTCGCGGCGCTCGCGCGAGCTGCGCCCGCAGCGTCTCCAGCAGCCGCTCGGGCTCCAGCAGCCGCCTGGGCAGCCGCCAGTGGATCGTCTTCGGATCGGGCACGCGTGGCGAGCCGGGGCCGTCGCTGAACAGCGGCTGCACGCGTTGCAGGTCGTCGATGGCGAAGATGAGGTCGGGCGGCTCCAGCACGATCGAGCGGACGCCCCAGGGCTGGGCCAGCACGCGGATTTCGGCGAGCGTCAGCAGCGTCTGCACGTCGTCGGGCAACGGGCCGAACGCGTCGAGCAGGTCGCTGCGCAGCGTGCTCACGTCGTCGGGGCCGCGGCAGCTCGCCAGGCGCTTGTAGACTTCCATGCGCTGCCGGTCGGCGCGGATGTAGCCGCGCGGGATCGAGGCCGACACGCCCAGCTCCAGGTTGACCGGCCGCCAGATCTCAGCGGGCTCGTTGCGCAGTTTCCGCACGGCCTGTTCGAGGAGCTGGCAGTACATCTCGTATCCGACGGCCTCGATGTTGCCGGACTGCTCGGCGCCGAGGATGTTGCCGGCGCCGCGGATTTCTAGGTCGCGCATCGCGATCTGGAAGCCGGCGCCCAGGTCGCTGTAGTGCTCGATGGCCTTCAGCCGGCGGGCGGCCACGTCCTTCAGCGGATGCTTCGGCGAAAGCAGCAGGTAGCAGTAGGCGCGGTGCTTGCTGCGGCCGACGCGCCCGCGGAGCTGGTGCAGGTCGGCCAGGCCGAAGCGCTCGGCGCGGTTGATGAAGATGGTGTTGGCGCTGGGGATGTCGATGCCGCTTTCGATGATGTTGGTCGCGACGAGGATGTCGGCCTCGCGCCGCATGAACGTGAGCATCACCTCCTCGAGCTCCGCCCCGCCCATCTGGCCGTGCCCGACGACGACGCGCGCCTCCGGCACGAGGCTGCGCAGGTGATTCGCGACGCCGTGAATGTCCTTCACGAAGTTGTGCACAAAGTACACCTGCCCGTCGCGGTTCAGCTCGCGCAGCACCGCCTCGCGGATGACCCGGTCGTCCCACATCCGCACCTGCGTCACGATCGCCCGGCGATCCACCGGCGGCGTGGCGAGCGAGCTGATGTCGCGGATGCCCAGCAGCGACATGTGCAGCGTGCGCGGAATCGGCGTGGCGCTGAGCGTCAGCACGTCCACGGTCGCCCGCAGCCGCTTGAGCCGCTCCTTGGCCTCGACGCCGAAGCGCTGCTCCTCGTCGATGATGACCAGGCCGAGATCGGCGAACCGCACGTCGCTGCTCAGCAGCCGGTGCGTGCCGATCAGGATGTCCACCTGGCCCTTGCGGACGCGCTCGACGATGCGGCCCTGCTCGCGCTTGCTGCGGAAGCGCGAAATGACCTCGACCGTGAACGGATAGTCGGCAAGCCGCTCGCGAAAGGTGCTGAAATGCTGCTCGGCGAGCACCGTTGTCGGCACGAGCACCCCGACCTGCCGGCCGTACTCGACCGTCTTGAACGCCGCGCGAATGGCCAGCTCCGTCTTGCCGAAGCCCACGTCGCCGCACACCAGCCGGTCCATCGGCCGCGGACGGGTCATGTCGGCCTTGATCTCGTCGAGCGCCCGGAGCTGGTCGGGCGTCTCGGTGTAGAGAAACGACTCCTCGAACTCGCGCTGCCACGTCGTGTCCTGCGGGAAGGCGACGCCGGCCTGCGTCGCCCGCTGCGCCTGGATCGCCAGCATCTCCGCCGCCAGGTCCGTCACCGAGTCCGCGACGCGCTCTTTCGTCCGCTTCCACGCCGTTCCGCCGAGCTTGCTCAGCGCCGGCTTGCCGCGCACGCTGCCGATGTACTTGCCGACGACGTGAATCTGGCTGACCGGGACGTGCACGGTCGCCGAGTCGGCGAACTCGATCGCCAGGTATTCGTCGCGCCGGCCGCTCTTCTCCAGCGCCTTCAGCCCCGTGAAGCGCCCGATGCCGTGCAGCGCGTGCACCACGTAGTCGCCGGTGCTCAGGTCGAAGAAGCTGTCGATCGGCCGCGCCGGCGACACCCGCCGCAGCGTCCGCCGCTGCCGGTAGCGGCTGAAGAGCTCGTGGTGCGGGACGAAGGCGATGCGCGGCGGTCTGGTGATTGGGTGTCTTGGCGATTCGGTGAATGACGGGTCCGCCGGGCCGCAGCCCGAGGCCGCCTCTGCCTGCCAGACAAAGCCGCGGTGAATCACGCCGACCGCGGTGCGCACCCAGCGTAGCGCCGCGTGGCCATGCTCATCCAGCCGCTGCGCAGAGCCGTCGTGCTCGCTGCGCTCGGCCCCCTGATCCCCGTTCCCCGATCCATTACTCCCGTGCCTCTCTTCCAGCAGTTCTCGAAAACGCTGCTCCTCCGCCCGGTTGTCGCACAGCACGACGACATCGCTCTCGCCCGCCAGCTCGGCCAGCGCCCGCAGCGCGTCCGACGACTTCGGCTCGAACTGCGGCAGGCCCCCGACGCCGAAGCTCACCGTCTCGCCCACGCCGCCGCTGAAGCGCTGCAGAAGAAGCTGCGAGAAATCGGCAGCGCGGCGGAAGATGGCATCGGCGGGGACGATGCCGGCGCGTTCGCCGAGCCGCTGCCAGAACGTGCGGCCAATCTCCTGGATTTCGCCCGGCTCGTTGAAGGCGATGATCGTGTCGGGCGCAAGCAAGGCCAGGAAGCTGGTGGTGTCGGTGGCCGTCGCGTCACCTGGCCGGGTTGCGGATCGACGGGACGCGGAAGACCGGGCGGGGGACAGCGCGGGCCGGCGTTCAGGCGCGTGGTCTGTTCGTTCCTCCGTCTCTTCGTCGCTCTCTTCCTCTGGCCCTGCGCGCCTTCTTCCCGCCAGCCGCACCGATTCCAGCATCGCCGCCGAGCGCTGCGTGCCGGCGTCGAACAACCGGATCGACTCCACCTCGTCGCCGAAGAACTCGATCCGCACCGGGTCGCTGTGCGCCGGGCCGAAGACGTCGATGATGCCGCCGCGGCGGGCGAAGTCTCCCGGCAGCTCGACCTGGTCGCAGCGGACGAAGCCGCGGGCATCGAGCCACCGCTCCAACTCGCCGGGAACGAGGCGGTCGCCGCGCTGAACGAGCCGCGAGGCGTCGCGGAGCGCCTGCGGCGCGGGCACCGGCTGCATGAGGGCGTGGATAGGCGCGACGATGATCTGCGGCGGGTCGGCCGCCCGTTCGAGCAGCCCTAGGCAAAGCCGCAGGCGCTCGGCGACGAGCTCTTCGTCCGCGGTCGCGTCCGCGGAGACCGATTCGAGCGGCGGCAGGAGGTCCGGCGCGCGCCCGATGACCGTCTCGATGTCGTCGCGGCAGTCGTCGGCTTCGTCGAGATGGGCGACGACCAGCAGCATCGGCCGCCGCAGCCGCTCGGCGGCGATCGCCGCGACGATGGGCGCAGAAGAGCCCCACAGCCCTTCGGCGACAGCCAGCCCGGGGCGCGACTTCAGCAGGTCGGCAAGTTGTCCGATCCGCGCATCGCTGCGCAGCGCGGCGAACGGATCCACGCGGGACATTCTATCTCGACGGCGCGGAAGGAGCGATGCGTGTGCTGCGGACGGCGAGTCGGAGCCGATGTCAGGCCTTCACGACCCGGCTTTTCGGGCGCTTCGCGCGGGCGGTGGCGTTGCGCGTGTCCACGACCAGCGGGGCGTGCGCGCACACCAGGTCGTAGTCCACCGCGCTGTGGTCGGTCGAGATCAGCACGCAGTCGTACTTGCGCAGGTTCTCGGGCGTCAGCGGCACGCTCTTCATGTGCGTGATGTTGTGCTCGCGCATCGGCTTGGCCGCCGGCACGTGCGGGTCGTGATAATCGACCTTCGCCCCCAGTCCCTGGAGCAGCTCGATCAGCGTCACGCTGGGCGACTCGCGCACGTCGTCGACGTCCTTCTTGTACGCCAGGCCCAGCACCAGGATGCGCGAACCCCTGATCGGCTTGCCCTGCTCGTTCAGCGCCTCGCCGACGCGCTTGATCACGTACGCCGGCATGGCGGTGTTGATCTCGCCGGCCAGCTCGATGAAACGCGCCGAGAAGCCGAACTCGCGAGCCTTCCACGAGAGGTAGAACGGATCGATCGGGATGCAGTGTCCGCCGAGGCCCGGGCCGGGGTAGAAGGGCTGGTAGCCGAAGGGCTTGGTCTTGGCCGCCTCGATCACCTCCCAGACGTCGATGCCCATGCGGTCGAAGAGCATCTTGAGCTCGTTGACCAGCGCGATGTTGATGCACCGGTAGACGTTCTCGACGATCTTGCACGCCTCGGCGACCTCGCAGCTCGACACCGGCACGACCCGCGAGAACGCCTGGCCGTACACCGCCGCCGCCAGCCGCGAGCTCTCCGGCCCGCAGCCCCCGACGACCTTCGGAAT
Organism: uncultured Planctomycetota bacterium; assembly: GCA_900696525.1. Classification (GTDB taxonomy): domain Bacteria; phylum Planctomycetota; class Phycisphaerae; order UBA1845; family Fen-1342; genus CAADGL01. Next base: position 65,861 of record CAADGL010000022.1, on the reverse strand, counting down.
GTCGCGCGTCGTCACGTCCGTGCGGCCAGGGTCCTCGCGCTCGGGCGAGAACGCCAGGAAATAGTCGCGCTCCAGCTTCAGCCCCGTCGCGTCGAACAGCGGCCGGCACACCTCGCGCGTTGTGCCGGGGTACGTTGTCGATTCCAGCACGACGAGCTGCCCGCGGCGCAGCTTGCGCGCGATCGCCCGCGACGTGCCCTCGACGTACGTCATGTCCGGCTCGTGCATCTTGTTCAGCGGCGTCGGCACGCAGATCAGGATCACGTCCGGCTCGTTCAGGCGCTCCATGTCCGCCGTCGGCTCGAACAGCCCCTCCCGGATGCGCTGCCTGAAGTGCGAGGCGGGCAGGTGCTGGATGTAGGTCTTCCCCTGCCGCAGCATCTGCACCTTGCGCTCGTCGATGTCGAAGCCCAGCACGCGCGAGCCCGCCGCCGTGAACTCGCGCACCAGCGGCAGCCCGACATATCCCAGTCCCATGACGCCGATCAGCGCCTGGCGCCGTTCGATGCGCGACAGAAGCGACCGGGCAGCGTTTGCCGTCTGGGCCGACTTGACCGACTTCATGCAGGTGCTCCGCGCCGTTGCCCTGAACCTATCGGACGACGGGGACGCGTCCGCCTAGCGCCTATCCGCGGCACCCGTGTCCGCGAGAGGCGCAAGACCGCCTACGCTAAGGCAGCCCCGCCGGTGCGGTCAATCGGCGGCCTGTTCCGATAAGTCCGCGTGCCGCCGGGGCCGGGGCTCCGCTCCTCCAAACGTTCGACTCCGCTCGCCCCCTTTGCTATCATCCATGCGACCGCCGGTCACCCGGGTTTCCGGCCGGGGCCGCGCGATCGAGGTCACGACATGCTGCTGCTGAAGCTGCTGGCGACTCTCGGCGTTGCGATGCAGGGCATCCTCGCGCCCTGCATTTGCTCCGCTGAGGGCAACGACAAGCCGCGCCAGCGCGTCGGCGTGTGCGCGCCGGCGGCCTGCGCACCGAGCTCCTGCGCGCCGGCCTCGTGCGCTCCGCCGAAGGAGAATCGGGGCTGCTGCGCCGTGCGTCCGGCGGTGGCGATGGGCGCGCCGCAGGGGCGTGGCGGCTGCGGTGCGGCGCCGGCCGCGAAGGAGCCACGGCACAGCGGGAGCGACGCCGGCCAGGACGACAGCGGGCGCGCCTGTCTTGGCGCTCCCGCCGGTTGCTGCGGCGGTTGCGAGCTGGCGCCGGTCGTCGCGACGCACCCTCGGCACGAGAGCGGCGGAGCGCCGTCGTTCGATACCGCGGCGCACTTTGACGCGATCAACGCGGTTCCGCAGTTCGAGCCGGCGGCAGGCGACAAGGTTCCGCTTCGACCCATTTCCCACCAGGCCCGCCAAGCCAGGCTGTGCGTCTGGCTGAATTGATTCCAGGCACGATACGTGCTCGATCGCGGCAGGCGTGGGCCGATGGTCGGCCTGCGCACGTTTCGGAGCCGGCGCGCCGAGTTTCGCAGAAACGAACTGCGCGCCCGGCGGATCGTGACTTGGATTCAAACTCGAACATAAGGAGCGATAGACCATGACGCGTTATCTGGCAATGACCGTGGTTGGGATGCTTGCGGCGGCGGCCTCGATGGCCTGGGCCTTCAGCCACTCGGCCGGCGCCCAGCCGGCGAGCAGCGCCTGCTGCGTCGAGTGCCCTTGCCCCGATTGCCCGTGCTGCAAGGACGGCAACTGCACCGAGCCTTGCCCGGATTGCCCGTGCTGCGCCCAGTGCTGCGCGACGGACAAGGGCGACGCCGCGAACGCCTGCACCAGTGCCTGCGCCCCGGCTGACAAGGCCGCGGCGGAGGGCTGCTGCTCCGGCCAGGAGTGACCGGTCGCTGCGGACTGTCCGTGATTGAGCGCCGCTGAGGCGCCGGTCGCGGCTCTACGGCGACCAATGCTGTTCCAGGCGCGGCCGGACCGTCCGAGAAATGGGCGGTCCGGCCGTCCTGTCTTTCTTCGCCGGGGCCGGGCGCCGTACCGCGATCATGCATGCCGATCCGCCGGGCGGCGGCGCGCCGTGTCTAATTCGGCGGTGACGACCGTTCGGCGGTCCATGCGGGCGATGGCGCGGGGGGCGCGAGCTAAGAGACCTGATGCAAGTGCGATCGAATGGAAACCGTCGGCCTTCCGTAGCAGCCGCTTCCTCGCGGGCGCGGCTCGGATCGGGCTCTGGGATAGCCTTGAGCGTCCTGCTTTGTGTGTGGGCCTGTGCGACGGCTCGGGCGCAAGTCGGTGCGCCCGCCGATCCGCCGGGTGATCGCGCCGGCGACGCCGTCGCGAGGAAGGGGCCGCGCGCCGCAGTACGGGCACTGGCGATGCGGCTGCCCGAGGTGCGCTTTGCGGAAACGCCGCTGGAGGACGTTTTCGCGGCGATCGGGGCGATGGCGGACGTCAACGTCGTGGTGCGCTGGGAGGAGCTCGAACGACTGGGGATCGAGCGCACCCAGCCGGTCTCGTTGACGGTGCGGAACGTGCGGCTGAGCCAGGCGCTCTGGCTGGTGATGAACGAGGCCGCGCCCGACGGGACCAAGCTCGCCTACCGGGCCGACGACGCGTTCATCGTCATCTCCAGCGTGCGCGACCTGGACCAGCCGATGATCGTCCGCGTCTACGACGTGAACGACCTGTTGGCCTCGCGCCTGAGGCGGCCGACGTTCGGCGCCGTGCGGCAGCACACCTACGTGGCCGGCAGCCAGATCGCCGTCGCGGAGGGCGCCGTCGGCAGCCGGCCGATCACTGAACAGGTGACGAGCGGCGTGCTGCTCGAAGGCGACGACCCGCTGGGCGAAGACCCGGACGACCGCGTGGGCCGCGATGCGCACATGCGCCAGCTCATGCAGGTAATCGTCGCCACGATCGAGCCGGGTTCCTGGGCGGAGAACGGCGGGCAAGGCACGATCGCATCGTTCCGCGGTCTGCTGGTCGTGCGCAACTCGCCGCTGGTCCATCAGCAGATCGGCGGCGCCATCGTCGAGTAGGCCCCGCTTCCTCACGACCGAGGAACACCGGCCCTCGCAAAACGTGCCGTCGTCCGACGCAACCGCTTCCTCAGGGGCGCGGCTCGGATCAGGCAAGAGCCCCTTCAGTTGGCGGCGGCGGCCGATTCCATGTCGAGCAGATCGCGCTTGAAGCTCACCCCGCTGCGCCCCCCGTATCCGCCGAGCGAGCCGTCGCTGCACAGCACCCGATGGCACGGCACGACAAACGGAAAACGGTTCCGCCGCATCGCGTTGCCCACGGCCCGGGCCGCGCGCGGCCGGCCGACGCGCTTCGCCAGTCCCGCGTAGGACACCGTCTGGCCATAGGGAATCCGGCGGCAGGCCCGCCAGACGGCTTGCTCAAACGCGCCGGCGCCCGCAACGTCGAGCGTGACGTTGAAATCGACCCGCTCGCCGGCGAAGAAGCGCTCCAGCTCGCGCGCCAGGTCAGGCAGCAGCCGCGCGTCCGCCCGGGCGTCGGCGAACTCCCGGCGAAGCCCGGCGATTGCGGCCGACGCCGACGGTTGCGGCATGAAGACGCGCTTCAGTCCCTCGCCTCCGGCGACGTACGCGACGTATCCGGCCCGGGTCTCTACAACCCGAAAACTGTTCATGTCAATCTCCAAACCCCCACGTCCGTGAACCAGACAACATCCTAACACGGCCGCTGTGGCCTTTCAAGTGGCGCGCCCGCGCCTTGGCTGGCGCGGCCGTGCCAAGCCCCGGGCACACCTCGCGCCGCAGTGGCACACCCCGTGCTCCACACGACGGTATACTCCGTTCGCGTATGCCTGACGCGTGGGTCGTAGCGTGGGTCGCCGGCGGCGTCTGCGTCGTCGTGCTGGCGGTCGCCATCCGCTGGTGGCAGCGGCGGCGCGAGGCGGCGTATGACGCGCGGCGGCGGGCCGAGCTGCGCGAGTCGCGCGGCTACCTGTACATGCAGCAGCAGGAGCTGGAGCGCCTGGCGGCGCGCATCATCGCCACCAGCTCAACCGCGACCATCGCCGGCTTCCAGATCGTCCGCCAGATCGAGGCGGTCTTCACCGACGGCCACATCTCGCCAACGAGGGCCGTCGACGTGCTCAAGGCCCTGGCGGCCGAGAAGGGCGGCAACGCGATCGTCAACCTGGCGAGCGAGCGGCTGCCCACGGGAAAGTGCGCGGCCCGTGGCGACGCCGTGATCGTCCGGACGCTGGACGCATGAGCCGGGCACGCAACGTCCGTCGGGCCCTCGCGATCGCGGCGGGCGCGGTCGTGCTGCTCATCGCCGCCGGCCTGGTCTGGCTGCGCGGCGTGTTCGATGATGATCGCCGGCTTCGCGTTGAGGAGGCGCTGCGCCAGATCGGCATCGGACTGCTGATCTACGCCGCCGGGCACGACGGGCTGCTGCCCGCGTCGCTCGATGCGTTGACGGCGGCGGGGCTGGCGGAGGGGGCCGACCTGCGGCGCGTGCGGGACGGCGGCGGCGCGTGGGAGCGGGGCTTCGGCTACGTGGGCGGGCTCTGTGAGCGCGATCCGGAGGACTGGATTGTCGTGTTTTCGCAGTGGCGGCGGGGGCGGTGGCTGGCGTTGCTGCGTGACGGCCGGGTGACGGAGCTGGGCCGGGCGGAGCTGCTCGCTCGGCTGGAGGCCATGCGGAAGGCGGGGGGCTCGCGCGTGCGCACGAGAACGCCCGGCTGAGGCCAGGCCCGCCGGGCGCTCGTGGGTTCATTCTGCAAGTCCGGACGTCGCCCTGTGCCCGGACGTTACCAGGCGAAGTGGGCGAAGGCCTTGTTGGCGTCGGCCATGCGGTGCACGTTCTCGCGCGTGGTGATGGCCTCGCCTTCGCCGCGATAAGCCGCCATCAGCTCGTCGGCCAGCCGCTGCGACATGGGTCGCCCGCCCTTGCCGCGCGTGGCCTGGAGCACCCAGCGGATCGCCAGGGAGGTCTGGCGCTTGTGGGGCACCTGCATCGGCACCTGGTAGTTCGCACCGCCAACGCGCTTGGAGCGCACCTCGACGGCAGGGCGGATCTTGTCGATCGCGGTCTCGAAGACCTCGATGGGCGGGGCGTCCTTGATCTTTTCGGCGATGCGGTCCATCGCGTCGTAGAAGATGCGCTGGGCGACGGACTTCTTGCCGCTCCACATCATGCAGTTGATGAACTTGCTGGCCAGCCTGTTGTCGAAGCGCGGATCGCCGCGGAACTGCTTGGCCGAAGCCGTGAATCGCTTGAACGCCATACCTTGTTCTCACCGTCGCGCCCGTCCGGGCGCCATCCCAGCTTCCCTACCGTACGCCGACTACTTCTTCTTCATCTTCACGCCGTACTTGCTGCGGCTGCGGTTGCGCTCCTTGCCTTCCTTGTCCTTCGACACGCCGGCGCAGTCGAGCTTGCCGCGCACGATGTGATAGCGCACGCCCGGCAGGTCGCGCACGCGGCCGCCGCGCACCAGCACGATCGAGTGCTCCTGGAGGTTGTGATCGACGCCCGGGATGTACGCGGTCACCTCGCGGCCGTTCGTCAGGCGGACGCGGGCCACCTTCCGCAGCGCGGAGTTCGGCTTCTTGGGCGTCTGGGTCTTCACGAGCAGGCAAACGCCGCGCCGCTGCGGGCACTGGTCGAGGTCGCGCACCTTCGACTTGGCCGAGACCCGCCGCCGCGGGCGCTTCACAAGCTGATTCATCGTGGGCATGCAGTCTCCGAACCACGGCCCGGCCCGCGCCCCGCGGCGCGGCCGTCGCCGAGAACCCCGAAGTATACCCCGGACCGCCCGTTTGCCAAGCCCGCCCGCCGATTTCTGCTTTCTCTTCTGGCCGTCTCAACGGAGCCGCCGGGGGCACGCTTCACAAGCGCTCACGCAGCGCCCGGCGGAGGACCTTGCCGGTCGGCCCGCGCGGCAGGTCGGGCACGATGCGCACCTCCCGCGGCAGCTTGTAGCCCGCCAGCCGGTCGCGGCAGAAGCGCCGCAGCTCCGCGGGCTCGGCGGCAGCGCCCTCGCGCAGCACGACAAACGCGACGGGCGACTCGCCGCGCAGCGCGTCGGGCGCGCCGATCACGCCGGTGTCGGCCACGGCGGGATGCTCCAGCAGAACCGCCTCGATCTCGGCTGGGAAGACATTCTCGCCGCCGACGATCATCATCTCGCGGGCCCGGCCGGTGATGTGGATGTATCCGTCGGCGTCGACGCGGCCGATGTCGCCCGTGTGCAGCGCGCCGCCGCGCACCACGGCCGCCGTATCTTCCGGGCGGTTGTGGTAGCCCTGCATCACACAATGGCCGCGCACGACGAGCTCGCCTTCGCCTCCGGGGGGCAGCGCGGCGCCGGCGTCGTCGACGGCGCGGACGTCGATGCCCGGCAGCGCCCGGCCGACGGAGCCGGGCCGATGGGCCCACGGCACGTTCAGCGACACGACCGGCGACGTTTCGGTGAGGCCGTAGCCCTCCAGCAGCTCGATGCCGAAGCGCTCGCGGAACGCCGCCGCCACCGTCGCCGGCAAGGGTTCTCCGCCGCTGACGGCCAACTGCATCGAGGCCAGGCCATGCGGCGGGGTCTCGCGCTGCCGCAGGAGTGCGGCGTACATGCTGGCGACGGCCATGAAGACGTTGACGCGGCGCTCGGCGATGCAGTTCAGCACGGCGGCGGGGCTGAAGCGCGGCAGGTACCAGGCGGTCGCCCCAAGCAGCAGCGGTACGACGGTCATGGCCGTGAAGCCGAACGAGTGAAACTGCGGCAGGACGCTCAGGAAGACGCGGTCGGGGTCGATGCGCGCGTGGGCGATGCAGGCGTCGGCGTTGCTGACCAGGTTCTGAAACGACAGGCAGACGCCCTTGGGCGCGCCGGTCGTGCCGGAGGTGTAGAGGATGACGCCGGTGTCTTCCGCGACGGCCGGGGCTGGGGGGATTGGCCGGGGCACGAGCGTGTGCCTCGCGCTCAGGACGAGCGGCGCAGCGCCGGTAGCGCGTGCCTTGTCGGCCAGGGGCTCGACCGTCACGACGAGGTCGAGATCGGCGTCGCGCCCGATGGCGGCGAGCTCGGCGTCGGACAGCAGGAAGTTCAGCGGCACGGGTGTCCTGCCGGCGTACCAGCCGGCGAGGATCGCCGTCGCGCCCGCGGCGGAGGTCGGGGTCATGATGCCGATGCGTCTCCGGCCGCTGGCGCGCTCGATCTGCCCGGCCAGGCCGCCCGCAACCGCGCGCAGCGCCGCGTAGCTCAGCGCGAGGCCGGCGTCGGCCACGGCGAGCGCTTCGCCCCGGGCGGCGACGTTGGCCTCGAAACGATCGAGCAGCGGATGCATTGCGATTGCGGCTCTCCGACCGGGGCTACGGTGGCCCGTCGGCACTCACGGTGCCCGGCGGATAGTAGCGGGCGACGCAGCCTGGCGCTTCCTCGATCTGGACGCAGTACAGCCGCGCCGGGGGCTCGGCGGCGCCGGCCAGCCGCTGCGCGAGGTACTCGGCCACGTGTTCGGCGGAAGGGTTGTGGCGCTCGAACATGGGCAGGTCGTTGAGATTGCGGTCGTGCAGCTCGGCGAGCAGCCCGTCGAGGTGGCGCTTGAGCGCCACGAAGTCCGTCAGCATGCCCGAGGCATCCGGCCGGAGTCCACGCACGCGAACGCGCACGCGCCAGTTGTGGCCGTGCAACGGCTCCACGTGCCCGTCGGGCATGCGCAACTGGTGCGCGGCGGCGAACCAACCTGAGACGCTCACTTCGAACATGACGATTTCCCTCGGAGCGGAGTTCAAGAGGGGAGTTTAAGCCCGCGACCACGGGAACGCGCCTTGTCGAGCCGAGACCTGCAAACACCGTTCGCCGCGCGCAGCGGCCGGCTCGCGCCCGGCGGGCTGCTGGCGAGCCTGGCGCTGGCGGTCGCGGCGGCGGCGGGATGCAGCACGCGCGACGATCCGCACTACAACGTCTACGCGCCGAACCAGGGGCGGCCGTCGCTGATGCAATCGGCCGACCGGCTCAACTCGCGGCTGGACGAGGGGCTCAGCGACCTGGACACGCGCCTCGATCGCCTGCTGGATTGAGATTGACAGCCTTCGCGGATGCGCACCCCGCCGTCGTGCCGCGTCAGGGGCCGCCGGCGTCGCGGCTGTCCATCAGGCACGCCGTCTGGATCAATCCAAGATGCGAATACGCCTGCGGCAGGTTGCCCAGCGCCATCTGCCGCGACGGGTCGTACTCCTCGGCGATCAGCCCGGTCGGCCCGGCGAGGGCGACGTACTGCTCGAAGAGCCGCTGGGCCGGGCCATGGCGCCCGAGGCGCAGCAGCGCCTCGATCAGCCACGTGGTGCACAGGTTGAATCCGCCCTCGCGCCCCGGCAGGCCGTCGTCGTAGAGGTAACGATAGACCGTCGGGCCGCGCAGCAGCTCGCGCTCGACCAGCGCCACCGTGGCGGCGAAGCGCGGATCATTCGGCGGCAGCAGGCCGCTGAGACCGACGGACAGCGCGGCGGCGTCGGCCTGCGAATCGTCGTAGGTAGCGCAGAACGCGCCGACGTGCGCGTTCCAGCCGCGCTCGATCACGTCGGCGGCGATCGCGCTGCGCAGCTCGGTCCAGTCGGACCGCTCGCGGCCGAGGTAGCGGGCCACGCGCAGCGCCCGGTCGACCGTCTGCCAGCACATCACCTTCGAGTGAACGTGGTGCTGCCGCTGACGGCGCACCTCCCAGATGCCGTGGTCCGGCTCGTGCCAGCGCTGCGCCACGGCGCTCACCATCGAGTCGAGCATGCGCCAGTGCTCCGACGACAGCGCCGCCCCGCGCTCCGCCAGCAGCGCCACCAGGTCGGCGATCGGCCCGAAAACGTCGAGCTGAACCTGCTGTGCCGCGGCGTTGCCCACGCGAACCGGCCGGCTGCCGCGGTACCCCGCCAACTCCGTCACTTCCCCCTCGCTGCCCAGGTGTCCGCCGGAGACAGTGTACACCGGGCAGATCAGCGCCCCGGACTCGCAGTGCTCCAGGATGCCCAGCATCCAGTCGAGGAACTTGATCGCCGGCCCCGTCGCGCCCAGCCGCACGAGCGCCCCGGCGGCCATGGCGGCGTCGCGGGGCCAGCAATAGCGATAGTCCCAGTTGCGCACGCCGCCCGCGTGCTCGGGCAGGCTGGTGGTGGCGGCGGCGGCGATGGCGCCGGTCGGGCCGTAGCACAGCGCCCGCAGCAGCAGGGCGCTGCGGAGGACGGCGTCGCGCGCGACGCTGGGCAAGGTGAGCGTGCCGGCCCAACTGGTCCAGAATTGCTGGGTGCGCTCGCGGCGCACCGCCTCGGATACGGGCCCGTCCGCCAGGTTGGCGGTGCCGTAGCGCATGTCGAGCACCAGCGGCTGGCCGCCGAGCGTCACCTCGGCGGTGGCGGTGTGGTGCCGGCCTTCGCGGCGGATGTCCCAGGTCAACCCGGGCGCGTGCAGTACGAACGCGTCGATGGCCCCCTGCACTTCGAGTCCCCCGTCGGCGGCGCGCAGCGACGTCTCCATGCGGCCGAAGTCGAGCCGTGGGGCGAAGGCGATGCGCACGCGCCCCGAGCCGCTGACGACCCGGATCAGGTCGGTGCGCCCCGCGCGCTGAAAGGCCCGCCCCGCGCCGCAATCGAGGTAGTCCGTCACCGTCATGCCCGGCCAGCGCGTCTCCAGCACGAGCGTCGAGCCGACGTAGCCCTGCCCCTGTGGTGCGATACGCGCATCGGCCGGCCGAACCTCGAAGTACCCCGCGGTCGGTCCCCCCAGCAGTTCGGCGAAGACCGCCGGCGAGTCCAGTCGCGGCAGGCACATCCACGTCACGCGGCCGGCCGGCGTCACCAGCGCCGCCGTCCGCTGGTCTGATAGCAGCGAGTGCTTCTCGATGGGCACGGCGTCGGAGCCGCCCAGCCACGCCGCCCGCCGCTCCGCTACCCTGGCCAACAGCCGGGCCACCTCGAGCGTATCGGCGACGCGGTGCGCGGCGGCGGTGTCGCCCGGCCCGACCTTGACGGCGACATCCGGGCCGCTGAGAACGGCGAAGGCATCCTCATCGGTCACGTCGTCGCCGAGGAACAGGACGGCGGATGCCCCGAGCCGTTCCCGCAGGCGTTGAAGCGCTTCGCCCTTGTGCGTTGAGACGACGCTGAGCTCAACGACCATCTTGCCGTGGCGGACGTGCACGCCCGGCGTACGCGCCGGACCCGCCAGCAACCGCCCGACGACGCGTTGCGCGGCGTCGGGGTCGGCGTTGCGATAGTGGAAGGCGAGGGCGGCGGGCTTTTCCTCGACGGAACTGCCCGGCAGGGCGTCGGCCAGCTCGGCGAGCTGCATCTTCAGCCGCGCGAGCAGCCGCCTCGGCTCCTCGGCCAGCGCCGCCGCAAACCCGGGCTCGAACTCGCTGCCGTGGCTGCCGACGAGGTGCGTTTCGGGGGCGTCGGCGGTTCGGCGGGCGAGGTCGTCGAGGGCCCGGCCGGAGATGATGGCGACATGGGTCTGCGGCATGGCGGCGAGCTGGCGCAGGGCGACGATGGACTCGCGATCGGCCTCGGCGGCGCGCGGGTCGCTGACGATCGGGGCGATCGTGCCGTCGAAATCGCTGGCCACGAGCAGGATGGGCGCGCGGGCCAGCGCATCCAGAAGCGCTTCGCTTGGGTTCATCGGGTTTCCATCGCGGCCATCAGAGCGGGCTCCGCTCGAGCCAGGATCCGCGGCCCGGGACGCGCGCGGCTCTGCGTGGCGGCCCTGGTTGCTGCTCATGAGACGCCTGTGACCTCGCGCGGCCGCGGTCGGCCCGCCGGGCTTGCACGCTCGTCCGAGTCCGCACGTGGCCGGTCCGCCGGTTCCGCCGCCGCCAGGAACGCGCCGACCCAGCGGTGCACGTCGTGGTCTCGGACGTTGCGGCGGAGCTTGCGCATCGCCGGCCGGCGCTGCTGCGGCGTGAGGCTGACGGCGTAGTGCACGGCTTCGGCGACGCGGTCGAGGTCGTAGGGGTTGACGACGACGGCGGCGCGGCCGAGTTGCACGGCGCTGCCGGCGAACTCGCTGAGGATCAGCACGCCGTCGCCGTCGCACTGGCAGGCGCAGTACTCCTTGGCGACGAGGTTCATGCCGTCCTTGAGCGGAGTGACGAGGGCCACGTCGGCCAGGCGGTAGTAGGCCACGAGCTCCTCGCGGCTGACGCTGCGAAAGACGTGGTGGATGGGTACCCAGCCGGGCTGGGTGAACTCGCCGTTGACCTGCGAGACGATCTGCTCGATCTGGGCCTTGAGGTCCTGGTATTCCTGGACGGACTCGCGGCTGGGCACCACGACCTGGAGCAGCGTGACGTTGCGGTGCAGGTCCGGGAAGCGCCGCAGCGCCCGCTGAAAGGCCCGCAGGCGATAGGGGATGCCCTTCGTGTAGTCCAGGCGGTCGACCCCCAGCACGACGCGCTGCCCCTGCATGTCTGCGCGCAGCTCCTTCACTCGCTCGGCGACCGCCGCGCTCGCCGCCACGTCCGCGAACTCCTGGAAGTCGATGCCGATCGGGAAGGCGCCGAGCACGCACGTACGGTCGCGATGACTCAGCCGCACCGTGCCGCGCGGCCCGCGCCGCTTCCTGGCCCCGGGCAGCAGCGTCCGCACGCAGTCGATGAAGTTGGCCAGGTCGCGCGGCGTCTGGAAGCCGACGAGGTCGTACCTCAGCAGGTCCTCCAGCACCTCGCCGCGCCAGGGCAGCTTGCAGAAGATGCCCGGCGGAGGGAAGGGGATGTGCAGGAAGAAACCCAGGCGATTCAGCGGGAGGTGCTGTCTGAGGCGGGCGGCGAGCCCCATGAGGTGGTAGTCGTGGACCCAGACGAAGTCGCCGGAGCGGGCGGTGCGGACCACGACGTCGGCGAACTTGGCGTTGACCGTAACGTAGCTGGTCCAGTACTCGGGCTCGAAGTTGCAGAGGGATTGCAGGTCGTGAAAAAGCGGCCAGATGATCTGGTTGGAAAAGCCCTCGTAGAAGCCGCGCTGCTCGTCGGCGGTCAGCGGAACCGGCGCGAGCTTGTAGCCCTGCTCCATGACGGCGCCGGCCAGCGTCCGGTCGAGGTCCAGGTCGTCGGCGTGCGGGACCCCCGGCCACCCGACCCACGTCCCGTCCCACTTGCTCAGAACCGGCGCCAGGGCCGTGACCAGCCCGCCCGAGCCCGGGCGCGTGTGCCAGCCCTGGTCGGTTTGTTCGAGCACGACGGGCAGGCGGTTCGAGACGACCAGCAAACGCATGCGGCACTCTCCAGAGCGCGGGGCCGGCGCTGCCCCGCCCTGGAGTATCTTACGGCATTTTTCCGGGGCGGCTTACGCGAGAAGCGCCGCCCGCGGGCGCCGCTTTCGGGAGTGGGTCAGTCTGGGTGGACGACCGACCTCCGGTCGGTATTCCTGGCGCGAACGCGGTTCTGCTCCGTAAGAGAGTCCGGGCGGAGGCCGGTCCCCCCAGCCAGCTCGGGCAAGTGCAGCGCCAAACGGTGTGCTTGTCGACGCGCGGGTGCGCTTCTGGCGCACCATGCTGGTCACGAAGCGGTTGCGACGGAAGTCCCGCCGCGCTCCACTCCCCGTTTACGGCATGACCCACTCGACGTCGCTTGCCGTGCCCGCGTTCCGGCGTTGCCGTGCGCGGGTCGCCCCGCCTACGGGCACCCCTGCCCGAAGTTCGCCAGCAGCACGCCGAGGTCTTCCTGCCCGACGCACGGCCCGCCGGCGAGTTCGCCCGCGGCCTGGTTGTAGTTCGCGTCGCCCGGGCACGCGCCGAACGCCGCCAGCAGAATGCCCAGGTCGCCCTGCCCGACGCAGCCGTCGCCGTCGAGGTCGGCGGGCGTCGGCGGCACGACGCCGCTGACGACCAGGGCGTAGTCGGCGTCGAGCTGGGGCGTCTCGACGTGGGCGTCCTGGACGATCTCGTCGGCGGAGATGGTGATGCTCCAGGCGCCCGGGGCCGGGTTGAGAACCCAGACGTTCTCAACGGTGTCGATGCTGTTGCGCGATCCGCCGGGCGTCGAGACGTTGCCAGCGGTCAGGCCATTGTTGCCCCAGTACAGAGTTCCATCGGGCGCGACGACCTTGAGCGAGAGGTCGTTGATGCGGTGCCGCGAGGAGTTCGGCACGCCGGGCAGGTCTGTATAGACGAGCGTGGCGCGCAGCTCTGGTGTTCCCGGAGCGACGGTCAGGACATAGGTCGTGCTGGCGAGGTTGGTGAGCACGTCGGTCTCGTTGACGATGAACATGCTGTCGCGCAGGTCGTAGAGCCGCTGCACGTTGGCGAGCCCCCAGCCCTGGGTGAACCGCCGCAGGTCGTGGTTGACGCCGTTGAACGGATAGGGCCGGGCGCTATTGATCATCATCGCCTTCGACGTGCTCATCCGCGGGCGGTTTGAGAAGACCGTCCCGTTCGGGTCCACCGGGTTGCCGAACAGCCCCTGGCTCCACATCTGAAAGAACAGCCCGAAGTGGCCGGCGGTCATCGGCGTCGCCGCGCTCGTCCCGCCGAAGCCGCTGGTGTACCCGCCGCTGTTCGACGTCGTGTAGATGCTGTCGTAGAAGTAGGAGAGGTCGGGCTTGATGCGGCCGTCGGCGGCGGGGCCGATGCTGCCGGCGCCGTTCCAGGCGTCGTCATCCAGCGTCAGCGTGTCGTAGTGGCGGATGCCCCCGACGGAGACGATGTTCTTGGCCCAGGCGTGCTGGTCGGAGCTCTGGTTTCCATTGTTGGCCTGGGCTTGCAGAATGACGATGTCGAGATCGAACGTGATCAGGTCCATCTCCGCCGAGCGCGTGTTGTACTGCGTCGCGCAGCAGTAGCCCCAGCTGTTGGTCTGGAACACGGCCTGGTAGGGCGGCTGGTTCAGCTCCGCGGTGTGCACGTAGCGGTCGCCGAGGAAGCCGAAGTCGGCGAAGATGCCCTGGCCCATTGGCAGCATGCCGCGGCCCTGCGGGTTGCCCGTTCCGGTCCCGAAGACGATGCCGTAGACGCTGGTCCCGTGGCTGCTGTTGCCGCCGCGGTTGCCGTGGAAGATGGGTGGAATCACCTGGAAGTCGATGTGGGCCTCGTAGAGGTTCGTGTCCATGACCTCGCCGCGCACGCCCTGGCCGGTGAATCCCGCGACCTGCTCGACGTAGTTGGCGCCGCCGACGATCCGCACGTTGTTCATGTAGTTCGTCGCGGGCAGCGCCGGCTCGATGTACAGCACCTCGTCCCGCCGCGACAGCCGCAGCACCTGGTCCAGCGTCAGCTCCGCCTCGACCCAGTAGCCGTGCGGCGTCTGCCGGAGCACCTGCCCCCCCAGCGCCGCGATCTCCGCGGCGACGGCGTCCTGGTCGGCCAGGCCGCGCTGCGCCGTCTGGATCACGTAGGGGCCGGAGGAGCGCCAGGCGTCAGCGTCGCCGAGCTGGGCCAGCAGGCCCGCCTCGAGCTTGTATGCCGGGTGAAACGGCCCGACCCAGCGCACGAACGGCAGCGCGCCTAGGGCCTGGCGCGCAGCGGGGTCGGCGCGGACGATGTAGGCGTGGTTGCCGACGTAGGTGAAAATCTGGGCGCCCGCGGCCAACAGCGCCGCCGCGTATTCCTCCAGCGGCTGCGTGTGGAACTGCACGATGCCCAGCTCAGACGCTTCGTCTGCCGCCAGGAATGAAGGCGGCCCGGGCTGGCGCTCGAGCGGGTCGAACGCGTCGTATTGCAGGAGCACGTCGTACGAGGTCTGGCGGACCGTGCTCAGGCTGCGGCCTTCGAGACTGATGGCATAGAACGTCGCGCCCCGTTCGCGCCACCACGCGACCACCGCGCCGTCGTCCAATCGAGCGCCGCCGGCGTCGGCGATGGCGTCCGCGGGTGCGTCGCGCAGGATCACCAGCGACCCGACCGTCAGCGCGCCGGCGCCGCCACGCGGATCAACCACAACCGGGATGCGCTCGGCGGGACCGGCAAGGGCCGGCGCGCTGAGCAGGACGGCGGCTACGACCGGTGCGCGAAAGCGGACGGTGACGCACCGGGTGCGGCGGATCGGCGAGGGCATGATTTCCCCTTCGTGCGCTTGCGCCGGAACGGCCGGGTCCCGGTGCGAAGGCTCGCAAACAACTGCGGGCGGGCAGCCGGAAGCGGCCGGCGCGACGTGCCGGGCGCCGGCGGCTGCGCCCTGACGGGCGCGCCGGAAAACAGAACCCGCTCCCATTGACAGTCTAACCGAGCCAGGACCTGGAGAAACGCCTGATGAATGACAAAACTGCCAGAGCGCGCCGAGCGCCGGATTGCTCCCCCCGGCACGCTGCGATCAGATACTCCGGCTCGGCCGAGGCGGTTGCCCGATCCGAGCCGCGACCGTGAGGGAGCGGTAGCGCCGGACGATTCTCCCGGGTTCTGATGGTTCACGCGACAGCGGCGGCTGTTCCGGGCTGTGGGCAGCCCGGCTCTGCGGTGTTGCCGGCTGTGGACAGCCCGGCTCGGCGGCGTTGGGCTTGGGACAGCTTCCGGTGTGCGGGCCGGTGGCACGGGAAACGGATTCGCCCGCGAATTCGCGAGGTTCGCCCCGAGCCAGCGCGGCGCTATGCGGACTCTTTCCGCAGCCGGCCGGACTTGAGCAGGTCTTCCTCGCCGCGGACGACGGCCGCGGTGACGACGTATGTGCCGCCGGGTTTGAGGTCGGGCAGCTCGTACATGTATTGGATCATGACCTCTTCGACGATGGCGCGCAGGGCTCGGGCGCCGGTGTCGCGCTCGATGGCGCGTTCGGCGATCTCCTGGAGCGCGTCGGGCGTGAACTCGAGCCTGGCATTCTCCATCTCGAAGAGCTTCTGATACTGCTTGGTGATGGCGTTGCGCGGCTCGACCAGGATGCGGATGAGCGCGTCGCGGTTGAGCGGTCGCAGCGGGCAGACGACCGGGAGCCGGCCGACGAACTCGGGGATCATGCCGAACTCGATCAGGTCGTCGGGGCTGACGTTCTCGAGCAGGTCGCCCATCTCGGCCAGCTCGTCGGCCGGCTGCGCGTCGAGGTTGAAGCCGATCGCCTTGCGCCCCAGCCGCTTGCGCACGATCTTGTCGAGGCCGACGAACGTGCCGCCGCAGATGAACAGGATGTTGCTGGTGTCGATCTGGATGTACTGCTGCTCGGGGTGCTTGCGGCCGCCCTGGGGCGGGACGTTGCTGACGGTGCCTTCGAGCATCTTCAGCAGCGCCTGCTGCACGCCTTCGCCGCTTACGTCGCGCGTGATCGAGACGTTGCCCCAGGTCTTGCCGATCTTGTCGATCTCGTCGATGTAGACGATGCCGCGCTGGGCGGCGTCGATGTCGTAGTCGGCGTTCTGAAGCAGCTTGAGCAGGATGTTCTCGACGTCCTCGCCGACGTAGCCCGCCTCGGTGAGCGTGGTCGCGTCGCCGATGGCGAACGGGACGTTCAGGAAGCGCGCCAGCGAGCGGGCCAGCAGCGTCTTGCCGCAGCCGGTCGGACCGATCAGCAGCACGTTGCTCTTGTCGATCTCGACGTCGCCCTCATCCGCGCCGTCGGTGTGCAGCAGGCGCTTGTAGTGCGTGTGAACCGAGACCGACAGGGCCCGCTTGGCGTTGTCCTGGCCGATAACGTAGTTGGAAAGAAAATCGAAGATCTCGCGCGGCTTGGGAATCGACTTCAGCACCGGACGGCCGCGCGTCGCCCGCCGGCGCTCCTCGCGCACCAGGTTGTGGCACAGGTCGATGCACGAGGCGCAGATAAAAACGTCGTTGGCGCCCTCGACCATCGGCCCGGTGTCGCGGTGGCTCTTCCCGCAGAAACTGCAGGTGTTGCCCCGCCTGCCGCGACCGCCTGTCGTTCCTCGTGTGCTGCTCATAGCGTCCCCGTCAAGACCTTATCGGCGGGTGGCCGCACCGAGCACCAACCTTCGTGCCCACCCAGAGCATCCCCCCACAAAAGCGATTCTAGCGATTCGGACCGCGAGCGGAAACCAAGAACTGGCCAGGCCTCCTCAGCCCCGGCTTTCTCGACGGGAAAAGCCTCGTCCACGCGCGCTCCCATCGCGCCCCGCCCGCGCTCAACGCGACTCCGCCGATGGGTCCTGCGACTCCGGCGGCTCGCCGGGGACGGAGGGCCGGTCGCCGGGCGCCGCGGGGCGCGCCGGCGGATCGGCGGGGCGACGGACGGAGCCGACGATCGCGGCGCGCATGGTCTCGTACTCGCGGTCGCTGATCTGGCCGCTGGCGCGCAGCTCGCGCAGGTCCTGCAACGTGAAGGGGGCCGTCGTACCGGAGTCGGAAAAGCGATTGCGCAGGACGCGCGCGACGATCAGCCCCACGAAGATCGCGATGGCCGCCAGCAGCAGCAGGCCGGCGTTCCAGTAGAGGTGGGTCAGATCCGGCACGGTGGATCGCCCTTAATAAGAACGCCGACAACGCCGCCGCAGGCGGAGTTGCCGGCGTGTGTGTGGCCGAGCACGGCGCCCGGTCAGTCGGCTTCCTCGATGAAGCCGCCGAGGCGCTGGTGCACGAAGATCGTGTTGCGAACGACGAGCTGCGAGCGGAACGCGCGGATGGTCCCGATGCCGCCGTTCTGCTCCCAGGTGTCGGGCTCGATGACGGTGGTGATCAGGTCGATGAGGCGCTGAATCTCGCCCTCGTTCTGGCCTTCGCGCTGGTTGTCCTGGTTGTTGTTCTGCTGCTGATCGTTCTGGAAGATGCTCTGGCCGCCGCCGCCGCCGCCGCTCTGGGCCTGGCTGGCCTGCTGGAGGTCGAGCTGCGGGCCGGCGAAGTTCTGCGGGCGTACGAGCAGGTCGCTGACGTCGTAGGCCTTGACGACCATTTCCTTGTTGAGGTCGTCGGCGGTGGAGAGGATGAGCGTGTTGCCGGAGGCGCGATAGGCGAGCGTGACCTCGGAGCCGCCGGCCTCGTTCATGATCATCCACAAGGCCTGCGAGAGGCGCACGTTCTTGACCTTGATGGTGATGGGCTTGTCGCGGTCGACGCTGCGCTCTTCGAGAATCTGCCAGCGCACCACGACGTTGATGCCGGTCGTCTCGCCCACCCACTGCATGACGCTCTCGAGCGGCGCGTCCTGGAAGGAGACTTCCGGGATGCGCTCATCAAGCGTCCGCAACGTCGCGGGTGTACGGGAAACGAGCGACTGCCCGAATGCGGTCGTCGCCCCAAGCGCCAGAACCAAGCCGCCAATAAGCCAGCGTTTCATTGCCGTGACTCCGTTTGTTCGTCGCGCCGCGCCGGCTGAGGCTTGCTGCCCCCGGCTCCGGCGCCGACCACCAGGATTGTACCACGCCCGCGCCGTTGGCGATACCGCCACGTCCGCTTTTCCTCAACACAGGCCCGTCGGCGCACCGGCGACCGAAGGAGTGCGCTCAGCGGGCCGTCTCCACGTGCACACCGGCGACGGGCCCACCAAGCCTCTGATGCACGGTCACCGTGTTCCAGACCACGATTTGCGACCCGAACGCCTCGATCGTGCCCCGACCGCCGTTGACGCTCCACGTATCCGGCTCGACCACGCGCGTGATCAGCCGAATGAGCCCGGAGGGATCGTCCGCCGGCACCTCGTCGGGCGTTCGACCCTCGTTCGGGTTAGTCAGGACGCCCGTCCGCTGGCCCTGTCCGACGGCGGCCAGATCGACCGTGGGCGGGGTGAAGCGCCGGACGCGGACAAGCAGATCACTGACGTCGTAAGCCTTGACCACCATCTCGATATCGACCTGGTCGGCGGTGGAGATCGTGAGCAGATCGTTCTCGATGCGGAAGCCGAGGGGGACGTCCGCCCCGCCGGCCTCGCGGAGGATCATTTGTAACACTTGATATATTCGAATGTTACGAGATTTGATCGACACGGGCTTGTCGCGCTCGACGCCGCGGGCCTCCAAATCGGCCCAGCGGACGGCGATGTTGATGCCGGCGGTGTCGGCGACCCAGGCAATGGCCATATCGAGCGGCACGTCCTGAAAGGAGGTCTCAGGAACGCGCTCGGAAAGTGCCGCCAGGACCGTGCGCGGTTTCGGAGTCTGGGCAACCTGCGCTACGGCTGGCGGCGTGGCCAGGAGCGTGGCGGCGAGCCCGGCGGCCAGCAGGACCGCGGCTTGTCCAGTCTGACGGATTCTTGCGATTCGCACTTCCACGGCCAAGCCCTCCGACGGCGGGACGCGGCGCCGTCTGACGCAGGCGCTCGCGCGCGGACGCCCCGAACGCCCGTGACGCAGAGCCGCCCGAAAACTAAGACGCCGGAAACGTCCCGGCGACGGGTGACGGGCCGGGCTTCAGGCGCTGACGGCTGCGACTTTGGCGATGATGTCCGGCAGAAGCTCGATGAGGCGATCGACATCGGCCCGGGTGTTGTAGCGGCTGAGCGAGAACCGCAACTGCCCCTGCGCGATGGCCGGGTCGATGCCCATGGCGCGAATCACGTGCGACGGTTCCAGCGAGCCGCTGTGACAGGCGGCGCCGCTGGAGGCGCAGACGCCGGCTTCACTGAGCAGCACCAGGGCCGCTTCGGCCTCCACGCCGGCAAAGCAGATGCAGCTCGTGTTCGCGAGGCGCGGCGCCCCGGCGCCCATGACGTGCGCGCCGGAGATGCGCCGTACGATGGCTTGCTCCATTTCGTCGCGCAGGCGCGCCATGGCGTCCACTTCCGAGAGTTGCCGGCCGGCGAGCGCGCACGCCGCCCCCAGCCCGATGATCCCGGGCGCGTTGAGGGTTCCGCCGCGCCGCCCGCGCTCCTGCGGTCCGCCGAACATGATCGACCGGAACGGCACGCCGCCGCGGACGTACAGGGCGCCGGCGCCCTTCGGGCCGTGAAGCTTGTGGCTGCTGAGGCTGAGCAGGTCGGCGCCAAGCTCCCCGACGCTGACGGGCAGCTTGCCGACGGCCTGCACGGCGTCGGTGTGCAGGAGTGTGCCGGCGCGATGGACGATGTCGGCGATCTCGCGCAGCGGCTGGATGACGCCGGTCTCGTTGTTGGCGAGCATGATCGAGACCAGCAGCGTGTCGGACCGGAGGGCGGCGGCGAGGGCTTCCAGGTCGACAAGCCCCGAGCCATCGACGCCAAGGCGCGTGACGGTCAGCCCTTCGCGCTCCAGTTGGTCGGCGGTCTCGAGAACGGCCGGGTGCTCGATGGCGGAAACGACCAGGTGGCGTTTCGAGGGCCGGGCGGCCGCCACGCCGCGCAGTGCCGCGTTGTCAGCCTCGGTGCCGCCGCTGGTGAAGATGATCTCGCTCTCTCGCGCGCCGATCAGGGCCGCGACCTGGGCGCGGGCCTGCTCGACGCGGGCCGCGACCTGCGCCCCGAAGCGGTGGACGCTGGATGGATTGCCGTAGGCCTCGGTGAAGCACGAGAGCATCTCGGCGACGACCTCGTCGGCGACGCGCGTGGTTGCGTTGTTGTCGAGATACGTGATACGCTCGCTCACGCGGGCATCCTCCTGGCGCGCGGCCGCGGCCCCGCGGCCGCTGTCTCAGTGTATCCGCCCGCGGAGCGGAAAGAGCGGGATCGGCCGATGAGCACGCAGGAAAGCCGGCCGGAGCTCAGCGGATTCGAGCTGCGCCAGCGGCTGGCCTACTCGGACGAGGCGCTGCTCGCCGAGTGCCGCATCGACACCTACCGTTCGAGCGGCCCCGGCGGCCAGCATCGCAACAAGGTGTCGTCGGCGATCCGGCTGCGGCACGAGCGGAGCGGCCTGGTGGCCACGGGCACGGGCAGCCGTTCGCAGCACGAGAACAAAGCCCGGGCGCTGAGCCGGCTGCGCGAGGCGATCGCCCTGGCGGCGCGAGCGCCTCTCCCGTGCCCGGTCACCTGGCCCGAGAACGTGCTTGTCCGCGACGGCCGCCTGCGCGTCAGCGAGCGCAACCCGTCCCGGCATGAAGCCGTCGCGCTCGTACTCGACGCGCTGGTCGAGAACGGGCTCCAGCCGCGGCCGGCGGCCGAAGCGCTCGGGCTCACCAGCTCGAGCCTGACGCGCTTCCTGCTCGAGCATCCCAAGGCGTGGGTCGCGCTGAACCAGATGCGCGCCGAGCGCGGCTTGCCGCCGCTGCGCTCCTGAGCGGGCGTGGTGCGGCGTCTATAGCGGCCCGACGTGGTACAGCAGCACTTCGCCCTCGCGATCGGCCCAGATCAGCCGCATGCCCGCCCACCGCTCGTAGCGCCGGCGCAGCGGCGTGGCCTCCTCGGCTGACGGCGCGATGACGGCCAGCCACTGGGCGCCGTATTGTGCCGCGAGCTCGCGGAATTCGCCCTCGGAACCTGTCGCCAGCAGGCGCTCAAGGTCGCGCAGACGCGCCGCGGCGTCGACCCTCGGGCTCATGTGCCCATCGGGGACCGCGACCAGCTTGCGGCCGGTGCGGCCGGCGATCAGCAGGTAGCCCGGCCGGGCAGGGCAGATGATCGTCGCGTCGATCGGCGTCTCCCGGGCGATGAGTTCGACGAGTTCGCGCTCGCCGCGGCGCAGCGGGCCCGGCTGCATGGCGTAGCGCTGGATGCGGTCGACCTGAGTCAGCGCCGGGCTGAGCACCAGCAGGGCCAAGGCAGGGCCTGCAAGCCACGACCACGCCGGCGGCGGGCTTGCGCCTCGCCCGGGCACGAGCCACCGCGCGAGCGCTCGGCCGAGGGCCACGAGCGCGACGGCCGCCCCGACCCCCAGGGCGAGCTGCGCGTGCCACTGGCACTGATGCGGCAGCAGGAAGGGAACCGGCCAGCGCCACCAATGAGCGGCATAGCCGGCGGCCTGGCCGAGCGCGGCCGCGACCAGGTAGCCGGGAAGCCACGCGAGGCGCGGCGAACGGGCTGCGAGAAGCACGCCGGCGAGACCCAGCAGCGGCACGGCCGGCGTGTGCGCCTGGAGAGCGAACGCCGGATCGGAGAGCTCTGAGGCAAAGTACGCGAGCGGTGCGGGGTTGCGCAGGGGCCGCGCTGAAAGGAGCGGCGCCAGCGGAAGCGCGACCAGCAGGGCCGCGGCGATGCACACGCCGGTGCGCACGACCGCGCCCGTCGCGTTCGCTTCGGGCGATTGCTTGGTCAGCGGCGACGCCGGCGACGCGGCCCGGGCCGTGAGCAGCGCCTGGCCGGCGACTCCGCACAGTGCGAAGAGGGCGCCGAGTGGATGCACCCAGGCGCTGAGCCCCAGCAACACGCCAGACGCGCCGGCGCCCACGAGACTTCGAACGCCGAAGGTCTGCCAGGCGAGCAGGGCGACGAGGGCGCAGGCGACGCCCTGGACACTGGCCATCGGCGCGGGGGCGTGCGTCAGCCACCAGAGCGAGCCGAGCAGCACGAACGCCACCGCAAGGCAGGCGGCGCAGCGGCCCAGGGCCCGGCGCACGAGCAGGAAGAGCGCCAGCGGGATCAGCGCGTTCACCCACCAGGGGCTGCGGGCGTAGACATCGAGCACCGACGCGCCGGCAAGGCGGGCGATGGACGCCGCGAGCCACGGACCGCCCGGCGGATACCAGGGAGATTCGCCGGCCACGATCGGATCGGACCAGACGCGGCCGGCGAGGATGTTGTGGGCGTAGGCCAGGTCGCGATACGTATCGTAGAAGACGAACGGCCGGCCGCGGGCCGCCCGCCAGAGCAGCAGCAGCCAGCCGCAGGCGATGGCGGCCGCCGCCAGCCCATCGCCGAGCAGAGACGCAAGGCGCGCACGTTGCGCCGTGGTGGCCGGCCGGTCGGAGGGCGTTGGCTGCGTCATGGGCGCACAGGGATCGCACCAATGGCCGTGACCGCGACGGATCAGGGAGCGGGCGCTCCCAGGGCCGCGATCCTGATGTACGTGACCTGTCCGCAGACCACGTGCCGGCCGGAGGCGTCGAAGATGTCGATCGCGACCGGGCAGAGCGTGCGGCCGAGCTTGATGACGCGGGCGGTCGCCGTGGCATCGCCGACGCACGCACCGAGGTAGCGCAACTGCATGTCGGTGGTCACGAGCGGCTCGTCTGGGCCGGTGAGCGTGACGATCGCGAACCAGGCGACGCAGTCCGCGACGTTCGCCAGCATGCCGCCGTGGAAGCCGGGCAGCAGGCCGTTGAAGCGCGGGTCGTGCCGGGCGGTGAGCTTGCAACTTCCCTCGTCGCACTCGACGAGCCGCAGGCCGAGCGAGTCGATGCACGGCGCGAGGCGACACTTCGCCAGAATGGCCTCGACGCGCCCCGGATCGATCATGCCCTACGGCTCCGTCGCTCGCTCAGAACCCATACAGCCACAGGAACGCAATCACCAGGCTGAGCACCACCGCGACGATCAGCGGCGTCGCGAGGCGATCAAACTTGTGCAGCACGCGGACCGCCCGGTCGTGCCGACGCCAGCGCGGATCACGCCGGACCCACCGCCCGCACTCGGGACAGCGCACCCAGGCGCCGCGATGACCGCCCAGCCCGTACCGGCAATCCGGGCACTCCGATTCCTCGTACTCCTCATCCGCGGGCGGCGGCGCATCCGTCGGCATGATCGTCCATCACATCACCCCGCCCGAGCCGCGAACCCCGCCGGATCAGGCTCCGGCGGCGGCGCGGCGCGGGGCCTCGACCGTCGGCGCGACGACGGTCGGCGTCGCGTCCTCCGTCGGAGCCGGCCGAAGGCGCAGGGCCTCCATCGGCGGCAGCTCGTCGAGACTCGCGAGCCCGAACAGGTCCAGGAATTTCTTCGTCGTGCCGTAGAGCATCGGACGGCCGACGATCTCGGCGCGGCCGACGACGCGCACCAGGCCCACCTCGCGCAGGCGGTTGAGCACCTCGCCGCAGGCCACGCCGCGGATGCTCTCGATGTCCGCGCGGATGATCGGCTGGCGATAGGCGACGATCGCCAGCGCCTCCAGCGCCGCGTCGCTGAGCCGCGTCTCGCCGCGCTGCTGATTCAGCCGCGCCAGCCACGGGGCGAACGCCGGCAGGGTCATCATCTGGTAGCCGCCGGCGATGCTCTCGATGCGGAACGCGAGGTCGCATTCCTCGTAGCGGCGGTTCAGCTCCGCGACGCAGGCGCGCACCTCGCGCAACGGCAGGCGCGCCAGCTCGCCCAGGCGGCCGGGGCTGAGCGGCGTGTCGGCGGCGAAGAGGAGCGCCTCGATGATCCGCTGCGGGCTCGGGCCGGCCGCCTCACCCGCCGGGGCGGCGCCGTCGGCGCAGCCGGTCGCCGGCTCGGCCCCGGCGGGCGAAACTTCGGGCGGGGTCGCGGCCGTTTCGGGCTCGACTCGCGGGAGATTGGGGCTGACGGGGGGGACAATCACGCTGTCCAGAGTCTGGGCGTCATCCATGACGGCCTCCTGATACTCGAACAAGACCCGCAGGGAGTCTAACCGGGGCGGAGGGGGAATTCCAGTCGGGAAACAGGGCTCGCCATCGGAAGAAGGCCACGGACGACCGCAAGCTCAGCGTCGTTTGAACTGCCGCTCCAGCTCGCGCAGCGTCATGCGCAGCGTCGTCGGCCGGCCGTGCGGGCAGTTGCTGCTGCGCTCCGCCGACTCGCGGCTGGCCAGCAGGGCGGCGATCTCGTCGGGGGTGAGCGGGTCGCCGGCCTTCACGGCGGCCTTGCAGGCCATCATGTCGAGCAGCTCGTGGAGGAGCGTGTCGGCGGCGGGGCGGGCGCCGCGCTCGCTGAGCAGGTCGAGCAGGTCGCGGATGAAGGCGGCGCGATCGACGCGGTCGAGCAGTGACGGGAACGCGTGCAGCGCCACGCTGTTCGGCCCGGTCGCGGTCAGGTCGAGGCCGAGCCGGGCCAGCGTGTCGGCGTGCGTCTCCAGGGCCTCGATGCGGTCCGCCGGCACGCGCACGACCTCCGGCAGCAGCAGCCGCTGGGATTCGAGCGGGCGTTCGGCGATGCGCCGGCGGAGTTCCTCGTAGAGGACGCGTTCGTGCAGGGCGTGCTGGTCGATGATCATCAGGCCGTCGTCGGTCTCGACGACGAGGTAGGTGTTGTGGAGCTGGATGGCCCTGGCGGAGGAAGGTGACGCGGCGACGGAGTGACGAAACGAGGATGGGAATGCGCCGCCGGCGCTCTCGCCCAGTTCGCCGCTTCGCGGCTTCGCCGCCTCGTCGCTTCGGCCGCCATCGTGCCTCCGTGCCCCCTCCGCCGCATCGCTTTTCAGCGCCGTCACTTCGTCGCTTCTTCGCCCTGTAAAGAAGTCCACCATCGCCGCCCGGACGCGCTCGCGGTAGGCGTCGTGCTCGGCCGGCGGCCGGAGCGGGGCGTCGAGCCGGGTGGAAAGGAACCTGTCGCGCAGGGCGGCGAGGACCTGACCGTGGATGTAGTTCGAGTCGCGCCAGCGCACCTCCACCTTGGTCGGATGTACGTTGACGTCCACGTGGGCCGGGTCGATGCGCACGAACAGGAACACGACCGGGTAGCGCGCGGGATCGATCAGGCTGCGGTAGGCCTCCCTCACCGCGTGCGAGACGAAACGGTCGCGGATGAACCGCCCGTTGACGAACACGTACTCCCACTTGCTCGCGCCGCGGCTCTCCGCCGGTGGCGCCACCAGCCCCTCCACCCGCACGCCGCCGCCCTCGCGCGAAATCTCCAGCAGCACGTCGGCCAGCTCCTCGCCGTAGAGGTCGGCGATGCGCTGCCGCAGGCTGTCGGTCGCGGCGAGGCTGTGCATGACGCGCTTGCCGTGGCGCAGGGCGAAGGCCACGCCCGGCTGCGGCAGCGCCAGCCGCGCGAGCTGCTCGGTGATCTGCCCCATCTCCGTCTGCGTCGTGCGCAGGAACTTCCGCCGGGCGGGCACGCAGTAGAACAGGTCGCGGACCTCGACGCTCGTTCCGGGCGGGGCGTTGCCGGGCGTTGGTCCGCTGAGCACGCCGCCGTCGAGCTCGACGGAATAGGCCAGCTCGGCTGAGCGCGGGCGCGACGTGAGCCTCAGCCGCGAGACGGAGCCGATGCTCGGCAGCGCCTCGCCGCGGAAGCCGAGCGTGCGGATGTTGAACAGGTCGTCGTCCACCGCGATCTTGCTGGTGGCGTGCGGCTGCACGCAGAGCCGCAGGTCGTCGGGCGACATGCCGCAGCCGTCGTCGCGGACGCAGATGAGTTCCCGCCCGCCGTCGTGCACCTCGATCTGCACCTGCGTCGCGCCGGCGTCGAGGGCGTTCTCGACCAGCTCCTTCACGACGCTGGCCGGGCGCTCCACGCACTCGCCGGCGGCGATGCGGTTGACGAGCTGCGGCGGCAGGACGCGGATGCGGGACATGGGTCGGTTGGGAGCCTCCTGGACGGAAGTATACGGCCAGCGGCGCAGGGGGCGCAACGGACGGCCGTCGCCCGGAGACTCCGTCGTCCGGAGAGCCGTCGTCCGGAGGGCGCGCGTGCTCACGCTGAAGACAGAGAGGGCATGCCACCCACCCGACATGCATCAGTCGATGCGCACCTTCTTCGGATCGAACGTCGGCTGCGGATAGGTCATTTTCAGGGCCGACAGGGTCTCGACGAGGACCCGGGCGACGAGCAGGTCGCGGAACCAGCGTGGCTCGGCTGGAACGACGTACCAGGGCGCATGCGGGGTCGAGCAGCGCGAGAGCGCCTCTTCGTAGGCGCGCTGGTAGTCCTTCCAGCGGCGGCGGGTTTCGAGGTCGTCGGGGTTGAACTTCCAGTGCTTGTCCGGGTCCGCAAGCCGGCGCTCCAGCCGTTTCTTCTGACATTCTTTGGAGACGTGCAGGAAGAACTTGACGATCGTGACGCCCTCGTCGGCGAGCAGGCGCTCGAACGCGTTGATGTGGTCGTAGCGCCGCTGCCAGCGCTCGCGCGGGACCAGCTCGTTGACGCGGACGATCAGCACGTCCTCGTAGTGCGAGCGGTTGAAGACCGTCGTGCAGCCGACGCGCGGCGTGAGCGCGTGCACGCGCCAGAGGAAGTCGTGGTCGCGCTCCAGTGCGCTGGGCGCCTTGAAGCTCGCCACGCTCAGCCCCGACGGACCCAGACCGCTGAAGACGCGGCGGATGACGCCGTCCTTGCCGCTGGTGTCCATGCCCTGGAAGACCACGAGCAAGGCGTGCTTGTGCTCTGCATAGAGCACTTCCTCCAGCGCGACCAGCCGAGCGTGCAGCCGGGCGAACTCGGCGCGGGCCGCGACTTTCTCGAGCGAGCCGTCGTAGCGCGTCGGGAACGCCGACAGATCGACGGGCCGCGTGGGCTTGGCCAGGTAGGCGCGCGTGTCGAGCATGTCCACATGTCACGCGTTGGTGGCGGGCCCGTCAAGCCTTCATCGCCGGGAGGAAAGCGTCGCCCCTGGGGGGGCGGGCGCCGGGGTCCGATGCGGGAGTCGCTCCGGGCCCGCGGTCGGGCCGTTGACGCACGGCGCGGGGGCCGTACACTATGCCGCTCCGAAAAACCGCGGGGACGACAGCGCGGACAGGTCGATGGCATCGGTGCACGCGAGCGGCGAGAGGCCGGCGGGCGGGCGCGGGTGTCCGGGGGATTGACGGGGGCGGCCAGCGGCGCGCTTGACCACCGGAAGCGCCGCCCTATCATCGACCCGCGCTTCGTGGGAAACGGAGTAGAGCCATCAGCTCCTTCATTTTTCCAGAATGGACCAACGGGCTGCGCGTGTCGCTGGCCTTGGGCGGAGGCTTTGCCGCGCTCTACGCGGCGGGCATCGTCTATTTCGGCTTTTCGCCGCTGGCGACCGACGTGGGCTACATGCCGACGCAGCCGATCCCGTACAACCACGCGTTGCACGCGGGCATCCTTGGGCTGGACTGCACCTACTGCCACGCGACCGTGGACGAGTCGCCGCACGCCGCCGTCCCGCCGACGCAGGTGTGCATGAACTGCCACACGGGGATCAAGCGCGAGTCGGCGGAGCCGGCCAAGAGCCGGATCGCGGCGATCAGCGCGGCGTACGCGGCGAGCGAGGCGATCAAGTGGGTGAAGGTTCACGACCTGCCGGATTACGCGTACTTCAACCACAGCGCGCACGTACGGCGCGGGATCGGGTGCGCGTCGTGCCACGGGCGTGTGGACCAGATGGACGTGGTGTACCAGGCGCAGCCGCTGAGCATGGGCTGGTGCCTGGAGTGCCACCGCGAGCCGGAGCGCTTCCTGCGGCCGCTCGACAAGATCACGGACATGGCCTACGCGCTGACGCCGGAGGAGCAATTGCGCGTCGGGCGAGAGCTGAGGCAGAAGTACAACATCAATCCATCGCAGGATTGTTCGACCTGTCATCGCTGAGACGAAGTAGGGCGCGGCGCTGGCCCGCGGGAGAGGGTGGACCAGGTGGGCACAGGCAAGGAATACTGGCGCAGCTTGGAGGAACGGGCGCAGACGCCCGAGTTCCGCAACTTCATCGCGCGCGAGTTTCCCGGACTGGCCGAAGAGCTGCTGTTCTCGCCCTCCCGCCGCCAGTTCCTGAAGGTTATGGGCGCGTCGCTGGCGATGGCGGGGCTGGCGGGGTGCCGCTGGCCGCGCGAGAGCATCGTCGCCTACAACCAGCGCCCGCCCGGGCGCATCCCCGGCAAGGCGGTCTACTACGCCACGACGATGGACGTCGGCGGCGTCGGGACGGGGCTGCTGGTGCGCAGCTACGACGGGCGGCCGATCAAGATCGAGGGCAACGAGCTGCACCCGGCCAGTCTCGGCGCATCCGGCGCGATCGAGCAGGCCGCCATCCTCGAGATGTACGACCCGGACCGCAGCATCGGCGCGATTGCCGCCGGCGGGCCGGAGCGAACGCCCGAGGAAGTGAGCAAGCGTTTCCTGCCGCTGGCGCGTGAGCATTTCGCGAAGGTCCGCGGAGCGGGCGGGGCCGGGCTGTGCGTGCTGAGCGAGGCGTCGTCGTCGGCGACGCTCGCCGAGCTGCGCGAGCGGCTGCTAAAGGCCTGCCCGCAGGCCGCGTGGTACGAGTATGAGCCCGTATCGCGCGACAACGAGCGCGCGGGTGTGGCGATCGCCCTGGGCGGGACGTACCGGCCGATCTACCGGCTGCACGACCTGGAGCGCGACGAGCTGCTGGCCGACGTGATCGTCTGCCTCGACGCCGACCTGCTGGGCCGCGACCCGTCGGCCCTGCGCTACACGCGCGAGTTCGCCCGCGGACGCACGGCCGACAACGCCGAGCACCGGATGAACCGCCTGTACGCGGTCGAGAGCAACGTCTCGCTGACGGGCAGCAATGCCGATCACCGCTACGCGGTGCGCAGCCTCGACGTGGCCCAGGTGGCCTGGGAGATCGCCGCCGCCCTGGGCGAGCTGGGCGTGAACGTGCCGGCGCGGTCGAGCGGCGCGGTGAAATATGCCTTCGCCAGGGGCATTGCGCAGGACCTCGCCGCCCATCGCGGCCGCAGCGTCGTCTGCGCCGGGCCCAACCAGCCCCCCGAGGTTCACGCCCTGGCGCACCTGCTCAACAACGCCCTGGGCAACATCGGCAAGACCGTCCTCTACGCGCCGGCGCCAGACGCGGCGCGCCCGAGCCACCTCGACGCCATCCGCACGCTCACCCAGCGCATGAGCAGCGGCCAGGTCTCGACGCTCGTCGTCCTCGGCGGAAACCCCGTCTACGACGCGCCGGCCGATCTCGACTTCGCCGCGGCCCTGGCCAGGGTCGAGACCAGCATTCACCTGAGCCTGTACGACAACGAAACGTCGCGGCTCTGCTCGTGGCACGCGCCGCGGGCGCACTTCCTCGAATGCTGGGGAGACGCCGCGGCGATTGACGGAACCTACAGCGTGCAGCAGCCGCTGATCGAGCCGCTCTATCACGGCATCAGCCCGATCGAGCTGGTGGCGCTGCTGGCCGGCGACGAGCTCACCAGCGGCTACGACCTTGTCCGCCGGACGTTCCGGGCCCGCACACAACCGGGACAGGATTTCGAGGCGGCGTGGCGGCGCGTGCTGCACGATGGCGTGGCAGAGGGCCCGGCGACGGTTCAGACGCCGACGGCGGCGGCGGCCGCGTGGAGCCAGATCACGCCGTTCTTCGCCTCGCCCGCGGCGGCGGGCATCGAGCTGGTGTTCGTGCCCGACACGAAGGTGTATGACGGGCGCTTCGCGAACAGCGGCTGGCTTCAGGAACTTCCCGAGCCGCTGACCAAGCTCACCTGGGACAACGCGGCGATCATGGCGCCGGCGACGGCGCGGCGGCTGGGCGTGCGGCGGAATGGCAGCCTGGTGCGCATCCGCGGCAACGGGCGCGAGCTGACGCTGGCGGCGTACATTCTGCCCGGGCACGCGGCGGATTCGATCACGCTGCCGCTGGGGTATGGGCGTGGGGAGGCGGCGGGCCGCGTGGCCGACGGCGCCGGCTTCGACTCGTACACACTTCGGACGGCGGCGGGCTGGTTTATCGCCGGCGGCGCCGAGGTCTCGGCGGCGGGAGGCCACTACGACCTGGCCACGACGCAGGACCATCACGCGATGGCCTCGGACATCGGCGAGAAGGAGACGCAATACCGCATTCCGATCCTGGTGCGCGAAGGCACGCTGAAGGACTACCGCGACTACCTGGCCGGCCACGGCCACAACGGCCCCGGCGGGGCGGGCGCGGAGGGGGGCGACGGCCATGGCAAGGAAGGCGTGGTGCGCAACTACGCCGCGCACGTCGTGCACGACCGCGTTCACCCGCTGCCGCAGATTCAGCTCTTCGCCGGCCACGAGTTCCCCGACAAGGCGAAGTGGGGGATGGCGATCGACCTGGCTCGCTGCACGGGCTGCTCGGCGTGCGTGGTGGCGTGCCAGAGCGAGAACAACGTCGCGGTGGTGGGCAAGGCGGAGGTGCAGCTCGGCCGTGAGATGCACTGGATCCGCATCGACCGCTACTTCCGCGGCGACCCGGAGACGGCCGAGGTCGTGCACCAGCCGGTGACCTGTCACCAGTGCGAGAACGCCCCCTGCGAGCAGGTGTGCCCGGTGGCGGCGACGGTCCATGACGAGGAGGGGCTCAACGTCATGGTCTACAACCGCTGCATCGGCACGCGCTACTGCTCGAACAACTGCCCGTACAAGGTGCGGCGGTTCAACTGGTTCTACAACCACTACGGCCCGCGGCATCCGCGCTCGCGCGTCGGCGGGGTCAGCGTGTTCCAGACCTTCGACATCAAGAACACGCCCAGCATGCTGCCGCAGACGCACCTGACCGAGATCGAGAAGCTGCGCATGAACCCGGACGTCACCGTGCGCAGCCGCGGCGTGATGGAGAAGTGCACCTTCTGCGTGCAGCGCATCAACGCCGCCAAGATCGCGCACCGCAACGAGCAGGTCACGCCGCGGCCGAACCGCGAGCCCGAGGAGCGCATCGCGGAGTCGGCGATCGTGCCCGCGTGCGCGCAGGCCTGCCCGGCGGAGGCGATCACGTTCGGGGATCTGCGATACTCCGACGCGCGCGTCAGCCGGCTTCATGCCCACGAACGCACCTACGAGATGCTTTCGGAGCTCAACGTGCGATCGCGGCTGAAGTACCTGACGCGGCTGCGCAACCCGGCGGTCGAGGCCGCCGGTGACGACGCCCGCAACCACGGGTGATGGGAAGGACGCGCGCTCAATCGCGACGCGAGAGGTACATGAGGACGACAGACAACAACGGCCGCGAGTTCGACAACACGGCGGATGACCCGCGGCAGCGCGCGGAGCTGGTGACGGGCGGCCTGGGCTTCGCCGACGTGACCGAGGTGGTCTCGAACGTGGCCGAGCGGCCGCGGCCGCCCTTGGCCTGGTACGTGGCGCTGGCGATCTCCGTGTCGCTGCTCGGCGTGCTGGGGGCGATGATCCTGTACCTGTTCAGCACGGGCGTGGGCGTCTGGAACCTGAACAACCCCGTCTGCTGGGGCTTCGACATCACCAACTTCGTCTTCTGGGTCGGTATTGGCCACGCCGGCACGCTCATCTCCGCCATCCTGTTCCTGTTCCGCCAGAAATGGCGCACCGGGATCAACCGCATGGCGGAGGCGATGACGATCTTCGCGGTGATCTGCGCGCTGCTGTTTCCCGGGATTCACGTGGGCCGCGTGTGGCTGGCGTACTGGATGGGGCCGCTGCCGAACCAGATGGCGATGTGGCCGCAGTTCCGCAGCCCGCTGCTGTGGGACGTGTTCGCGGTCGGCACGTACTTCACCGTTTCGCTGATGTTCTGGTACGTCGGGATGATCCCGGACCTGGCGACGCTGCGCGACCGGGCCAGGGGCAAGATCCAGCAGGTCGCGTACGGCCTGCTGGCGCTCGGCTGGACGGGCTCGTCGCGCAACTGGCATCGCTTCGAGATCGCCTACCTGCTGCTGGCGGCGCTCTCGACCCCCCTTGTGCTCAGCGTGCACTCGGTCGTCAGCTTCGACTTCGCGGTCTCGCAGCTCCCCGGCTGGCACACCACCATCTTCCCGCCCTACTTTGTGGCCGGGGCCATCTTCGGCGGGTTCGCGATGGTGGTGACGCTGGCGGTGCCGTCGCGGGCGCTGTTCGGGCTGAAGAACGTGATCACGCTGCGGCACCTGGAGAACATGAACAAGATCATATTGGTGACGGGCTCGATGGTGGGCTACGCCTACGCGATGGAGTTCTTCATCGCCTGGTACAGCGGCAACCTGTACGAGCGCTTCACCTTCATGAGCCGGGCGCTGGGGCCGTTCGCCTGGGCCTACTGGACGATGATCGGCTGCAACGTCGTGGCCCCGCAGCTGTTCTGGTTCAAGTTCTTCCGCACCCACATCTGGGCCATGTTGCTGCCCGTCATGTGCGTGAACGTCGGCATGTGGTTCGAGCGCTTCGTGATCATCGTCACCTCGCTCAGCGCCGACTTCCTGCCCTCGAGCTGGGGCGGGTACTACCCGAGCTGGGTCGAGCTGCTCACCCTCGCCGGCAGCTTCGGCC
Organism: uncultured Planctomycetota bacterium; assembly: GCA_900696525.1. Taxonomy (GTDB): domain Bacteria; phylum Planctomycetota; class Phycisphaerae; order UBA1845; family Fen-1342; genus CAADGL01. The sequence goes on along the minus strand of CAADGL010000022.1, from coordinate 33,177 downwards.
TGTTCATGACCCTCTTCCTGCTGTTCATCCGCTTCCTGCCCAGCATCGCCATGGCCGAGATCAAGACCGTCATGCCCCAGGCCGAAGGCAAAGGCCCGCGCGGCTTCGACTACAACCCGGACGAGTATGAAAGTCCTGGCCGCGTCCTCGCCACGGGGGGAAGCCATTGAGCCACACCGCAACCGCCATTGACACCCGGCGGACGGACGGCGCCTCGGACGGCGGCCGCCGGCTGCACGCGCTGCTGGTCGAGTTCGAGACGCCCAGCGCGATCAAGGAAGCCGCGCGCCGCATCCGCGACGCCGGTTTTGTCCGCTGGGACACGCACACGCCCTTTCCGGTGCACGGCATCGACGAGCAGATGGGCATCCAACGCACGAAGCTGCCGCTGCTGGTCTTTGCCTGCGGGGCCGTGGGCTGCCTGACGGGGCTGGTGCTGCAATGGTGGACCAACGCCAGCAACGTCGATCTGCCCGCCGCGCTGAACTTCATCCGCGGCTACCCGTTCCAGGTCAGCGGCAAGCCGTTCTGGAGCCTGCCCGCGAATATCCCGGTCATCTTCGAGCTGACGGTGCTGTTCTCGGCTTTCGGCGCGGTCTTCGGCATGCTCGTGCTCAACGACCTGCCCAAGCACTACAACCCGCTCTTCCGCAGTCAGCGTTTCCGCCGCGTCACCGACGACCGCTTCTTCCTCTGCGTCGAGACGGCGGATCCCAGCTACGACCCGCAGCACACGCCCGCGCTGCTGAGGTCGCTGGGCGGGACGGCGGTGGAGGAGGTCTACGACGAGCCGACTCCGCCGGCGCCGACGAGAATTGTCAACCGCGTGCTGGTGGTGCTGCTGTGCCTGGCGCTGATTCCGCCGGCGATCATCGCCAAGGCGCGCGTCTCGCGCAGCGACAGCCCGCGCATCCACCTGATCCAGGACATGGACAACCAGGAGAAGTTCAAGACGCAGCGCGCGTATCCGCTTTTCGCCGATCAGCGCGTCATGCGCCTGCCCGTCGCCGGCGCCGTGGCCCGCGGCGAGCTGGGCGACGACGCGCACTTCGAGCGCGGCATCGTGGGCAACGGCTACGCCGAGCAGTTCCCGGCGCACCGGCCGGAGGTGCGGCTGACGGCCGAGTTCCTCCAGCGCGGGCACGACAAGTACGGCGTCTATTGCGCGCCGTGTCACGGGTTCGACGGGTCGGGCCAGGGGCGCATCAACCAGCGCGCCATCGAGCTGGAGGAGCCGGCGTGGGTGGCGGCGGCGGCGCTGACCGACGCCGAGCGGCGCAGCCGCCCCGTTGGCCACCTGTTCAACACGATCACGAACGGCATCCGGACGATGGGGCCGTACGGCGACCGCATCTCGCCGGAGGACCGTTGGGCGATCGTCGCGTATGTGCGGGCGCTCCAGCGGGCGCACTATCCGCGGGCGGGCGACCTGGCGGCGGTGGAGAACATCGGGCCGCGCGAGCGGGACGGAGGCGAGTGAGCCTGTGCAACACGTGATCGACATCTCGAGCGATCGCCTGCGGCTGGAGGAGGGGCGCTGGCAGCCGCTGGCCAGACGGCTTCAGACCGCGGGGCTGGGGGCGATCGTGGTGGCGCTGGCGATCGGGGCCTTCGGCCTGGAGTCGCTGCTGCGGGCCTACGTGATGAACCTGTGCTACTACGTCAGCATCGCGCTGGGAGCGCTGTTCTTCGTGCTGCTCCAGCACCTGACGCGCGCCGGGTGGAGCGTCGTCGTCCGCCGGCTGGCGGAGCTGTTCACCACGGCGTTCCCGCTGCTGGCGCTGCTGGCGGCGCCGGCCGTGCTCTTGATCCTGACGGGCGGGCTGCTGGGTTTCCCGGCGGCGGTGCATCAGGTCTATCCGTGGACCGACGCGCAGTACGTCGCGAAGGAGCCGCTGCTGCAGGCGAAGGCGCCCTACCTGAACGCGGGCTTCTTCGCCGTGCGGCTGGCGGTGTACTTCGCGGCGTGGGTGGGGCTGTCGGCGTGGCTGCTGTCGCGCTCGCTGGAGCAGGATCGCACGGGCGACCCGGCGATCACCCGCGGGCTGGGCAAGTGGAGCGCGCCGGCGATGTACCTGTTCGCGCTGACGCTCACCTTTTTCGCCTTCGACGTGATCATGTCGCTGGCGCCGAGCTGGTACAGCACCATTTTCGGCGTCTATTACTTCGCGGGGGCGATGCTGTCGTTCTGCGCGCTGCTGGCCCTGACGGTGCACCTGCTTCAGCGGGCGGGCTACATGGTCCGCGCCGTCTCCGTCGAGCACATGCACGACGTCGGCAAGCTCGTCTTCGCCTTCGTCGTCTTCTGGTCTTACATCGCCTTCTCACAGTACATGCTCATCTGGTACGGCAACATCCCCGAAGAGACCGCCTGGTATGCCGTGCGCCAGACGGGCGGCTGGATCGCCCTGAGCCTGCTGCTGCTCTTCGGGCACTTCATGCTCCCGTTCCTGATGCTGATCTCACGCGCCCCGAAACGCCGCTTGCAGGTCCTGGCCGGCCTGGCGTGCTACGTGCTCGTGATCCACTGGCTCGATATCTACTACCTCGTCATGCCGCCGTACTACTTCAAGCTGAGCGACCCGGGGACGGCGCCCTTCGACCTGCTCGGCCTGCTGCTGGCGGGGCTGCTGGCCGTCGGCATGGGGGCGCTGCTGGCGGGCTACGTGCTGCGGCGGATGGCGATGCATCCGCTGATCCCGGAGCGCGATCCCCGGCTGACCGAGTCGCTGGCGTTCACGAACATCTGAGGGCGGCGAGCAGGAGGGTTGTGGCGTCGTGTTGAAGGACCCGGACGTGAACCACGAAGCGCAGCGCGACATGTCCCAGGACGATCCGGCCCCGTTTCCGGTCGTGTACTCAGGGATCATCGGCTCCATCATCGTCGTGCTCAGCGTGCTCTTCGTCGCGACGATCACCCAGCGGCTCACCGCCGTCGAATCCGGGGCCAAGTCGCTGGCCGCCGGTTCGCCCGAAACCCGCCGTCTCCGCGTGGCACAGGAGGAGCGGCTGGCGACCGGCGAGTACGTCGTCGTCGAGATGGAAACGTCGCCGGATGGCAAGGTCGCGTCCGTCGAGAAGAAGATCCGCGGCCTGCCGGTCGCCGACGCGATGGCCCTGATGATTCGCGATCCGAAGACGGCGGCCGATCCGCTGGCCCCTCCGCCCGCGGGGGCGGCGCCCGTGCAACCGCCACCAGAATCGCAATCGGAAACGCACACGGAGGCGCCGCCGGCGTCGGCCCCGGTCGGGGGCTCGGGGGCCTAGCGGAGCGCGCAAGGCTGCGGCTTGCGACCGCCCAGCGCTGCTTAGGGATATACTGGTTTATTCGCCCCACCGGGGCGCCGTGTTCGGGAGTCGGGGGTTTGTTCAGGGTTCGCCGCAGCCTGTTTCTGATCGCCGCGACGGCCGTTGCGCTGCCGCTGGCCGGTGCTGCGCGCGGGCAGGCGGCGCTGGGCGATCGCGTCCCGCCGGAGCTGGAAGGTGTCGGCGTCGAGCAGCAGATCGGGGCGCGGATACCGCTGGACCTGCCGTTCACGGACCAGGACAACCGCGACGTGCGGCTTTCGGACTATTTCAACCGCGGGCGGCCGGTGGTGATCACGCTGAACTACTTCCGCTGCACGTCGCTGTGCGATTACCAGCTCAACGGGCTGGTGAGGGCGCTGCAGGAGATCGAGTTTCTGCCCGGGCGCGAGTTCGAGCTGCTGACGATCAGTTTCGACCCGCTTGAAAAGCCGCTGCTGGCGCGAACCAAGAAGCGCAACTACATCGAGGAGTACGGCCGGCTCGAGGCCGCCAGCGGCTGGCACTTCCTGACGGGCAAGAACGCCGACATCCGCACGCTGACCCGGCGGGTCGGCTTCGGCTACAAGTGGAACCCGGAGCAGGAGGAGTGGGCCCACTCCTCGGCCCTGATCATCTGCACGCCGGACGGCCGCGTGGCGCGTTACCTCGGCGGCGTGATGTATGAGCCGAGCGTGCTGCGGCTGTCGCTGGTCGAGGCGTCGGGCGGGAAGGTTGGCTCGCTGCTGGACCAGGTGTTCCTGATCTGCTTCCACTATGTGCCCAGCGAGGGCAAGTATGCGCCGGCGGTCATGGGGATCATGCGCATGGGGGGCGGCGCGAGCGTCGTCGGGCTGGCGGCGTGGCTGGCCGTGCTGTGGCGGCGGGATTACCTGCGGCGGCGTGACGCGCTGGCGGCGCTGGCGGCGGGCGGGGGCGGAGTGGAGCGGCAGCCGGGAGGTTGGCAAGCGAGATGATGAGCGCGTTGTTGGCACGGGGCGATTTCTGGATGCCGATGCAGGGAGCCGAAGGCGCCTGGGTCGTTGACTGGCTCTTTTACTTCATCTTCTGGGTTTCACTGGTTTTCTTCATCATCATCGCCGGGGGGATGTTCTGGTTCATGTGGCGCTACCGTCGCCGGCATGAGGAGCACGGCCCGGAGAGCAACGTCTCACACAACACGGCGCTGGAGCTGACCTGGACGATCATTCCGACGATCCTGCTGATCCCGATGTTCTGGTGGGGCTTCACGGGCTTCATGGATGCGCGCGTCGCCCCGAACAACGCCTACGACATCAACGTGATCGCGCAGAAGTGGTCGTGGCGCTTCGTTTATCCGAACAACTACGACGACAACAACCTGCACGTCCCGGCGGGGGTCCCGATCCGGCTGGTGATGCGATCGGAGGACGTGATCCACAGTTGCTACATTCCGGATTTCCGGGTGAAGCGCGACGTCGTGCCCGGGCGCTACTCGACCCTGTGGTTCACGGCCAAGGGGGCCCAGGGGCGCACGACCGAGCATCACCTCTTCTGCGCCGAGTACTGCGGCACGAGCCACTCGGACATGAAGGCGAAAGTGATCGTGCATCCGTCGCGCGAGGACTTCGACGCCTGGCTGGCCAACGCCGACCCGCTCAAGCAGCTCACGCCGGAGCAGTACGAGGCGTACGTGAAGGACCCCGAAGGCTTCATCGAGGAGCTGCGCAAGACCGATCCGGACCTGGCCGCCCGGCTGGTGACGCCGGTGGAGCACGGCCGGCGGCTGTACGAGAAGAAGGGCTGCGCGCAGTGCCACACGATCACGAAGGATGCGCCGTCGCGCAACGGGCCGACGTGGTGGAACGTGTACGGGCACAAGGTGCTTTTACGCGACGGGTCGTCGATCGCGGATGAGAACTACCTGCGCGAGTCGATCGTGAACCCCGGGGCCAAGATCGTCGCCGGCTACGACAACATCATGGGGCCGCAGCGCGTCAACGACCGCGAGATCGACGCCCTGATCGCCTTCATCAAGACGCTGCGCGACGACTATCAGAAGCCGTGACGGAGAGACGTGTCTATGTCGAGCTATGACGCCGCCGCCGCCCGCGGGCCCGATTCCGCCGCCGCCGCGGACAACTACCTGACCCACGGGCGCGGGCTCCTGTCGTGGGCGCTGACGCTGGACCACAAGCGCATCGGCGTCATGTACATGACGGGGATCATCATCTTCTTCCTGATCGGGGGGCTGTTCGCGCTGCTGGTGCGCACGTCGCTGCTGATCCCGCAGAAGAATGTCCCGGGCGGGACGCCGTTCATCTTCTCGCACGACAACTACAACCTGTTCTTCACGCTGCACGGCGCGATCATGGTCTTCATCGTGATCATTCCGGGCATTCCGGCGGCGATGGGCAACTTCGTGCTGCCGCTGATGCTGGGCGCCAAGGACGTGGCCTTTCCGCGGCTGAACCTGACGAGCTGGTACCTGTGGCTGAGCGGGGCGGCCCTGGCGCTGCTGTCGATCATCATGGGCGGGTTCGACACCGGCTGGACGTTCTACGTGCCCTACAGCACCGACACGACCTTCGCGGGGGTCATCCCGGTGCTCTCGGGCGTGTTCCTGCTGGGGTTCAGCTCGATCTTCACCGGTCTGAACTTCATCGTGACGATCCACAAGCTGCGCCCGCCCGAGATGGGCTGGTTCCGAATGCCCTTGATGCTCTGGGCCACTTACGCCACCGCGGTCATCCAGGTGCTGGCCACGCCGGTGCTGGGCATCACGCTGCTGCTGCTGATCGTCGAGCGGGCGGCGGGCATCGGGGTGTTCAATCCCGCGCTGGGCGGCGACCCGGTGCTGTACCAGCACTTCTTCTGGTTCTACTCGCATCCGGCCGTGTACATCATGATCCTGCCCGCGATGGGCGTCATGAGCGAGCTGCTCAGCGTCTTCAGCCGCAAGCACATCTTCGGCTACAGCTTCATCGCCTTCTCCAGCGTGGCGATCGCCATCTTCGGCTTCCTGGTCTGGGGCCATCACATGTTCGTGAGCGGCCAGTCCAACCTGATCAGCACCGTCTTCAGCTTCCTGACCTTCAGCGTCGCCGTCCCCAGCGCCATCAAGATGTTCAACTGGCTCGCGACGCTCTACGGCGGGTCGATCTCCTTCCGGGCGCCGATGATCTACGCCCTGTCGTTCATGTGGATCTTCGGCATCGGCGGGCTGACGGGGCTGTTCCTGGGCACGCTGGCCGTCGACGTGCACCTGCACGACACGTACTTCGTCGTGGCCCACTTCCACTTCGTCATGGCCGGCACGATCTTCGTCTTCTTCGGCGCCGTGCACTACTGGTGGCCGAAGATCACCGGCCGCATGTACAACGAGACCCTCGGCAACTGGGGCGCCCTGCTCAGCGTCATCGGCTTCAACATCACCTTCCTGGCACAGTTCCCCCTCGGCACGCACGGCATGCCGCGGCGGTACTACAACTACGAAGAGCACTACTGGATATACCACGTCGTCTCGACCTGCGGCGCGTACCTGGCCGGCATCGGCTTCGTGTTGACCGTCATCTGCCTGGTGCAGTCGCTCTTCCGCGGCCGCAAGGCGCCCGCCAACCCCTGGGGCGGAAACACCATGGAGTGGTATTGCCCGTCCCCGCCGCCGCATCACAACTTCGACCACCCGCCGCCGGTGACGGACCCCTACGACTTCAGCGGCTGGAAGTACGACGAGAAGGCCGGCGGGTACGTGAGGAGATCGCCGGCGGAGATTCCGGCGCCGGCGTCCAAGGGGCATTGAACGGCGCGCCGGGCCCGGTCCGGCGCGGACGGCATGAGGAGCGCGCCGCGGCCTGTTGTGCGGCGCAACGGTATCGAATAGAGGCGTTATGGCGGACATCGCAGCGACAGGCGGACACGCGGCGGCGCACGAGCTCGGGCACCCGTCGCACGTGCAACACCACTTCGACACCAGCGCGCAGCAGTTCGAGGCCAGCAAGCTCGGGATGTGGCTGTTCCTGGGCACCGAAGTGCTGTTCTTCAGCGGGCTGTTCTGCGCCTACACCGTGTACCGCTTCAACCACCCGGAGATCTTCGCCTACGCGCACAAGTCGCTCAGCGTCTTCTGGGGCGCGCTCAACACCATCATCCTCATCGCCAGCAGCTTCACCATGGCACTCGGCGTCTGGTGCGCCCAGAAGTCCAACCGCCCGGGGCTCGTGATCTGCCTGATCCTCACCCTCGCCGGCGCCGCCGGCTTCATGGTCATCAAGGCCATCGAGTACAACGAGAAGTTCCAGCACGGCAAGCTCTGGGGCCGACTCTACCAGCCGGCCCAGCACGACGACCACGCCGCCGACGACCACGCCGCCGACGCCGGCGCCGCCGACGCTCACGCCGCGGCGTCCGGCGCTGCCCATGGCTCGGACGCGCGCCCGACGGACCCGGCGCACGGCGCGGCCGCGCCGGCCGCCGGTCACGGGCCATCCGCCGCATTCCAGCCGGAGCGCACCTCGCTGGCCGAGCCGAACCAGTTGCCGCGGGGCGGCGTGAAGCTGTCGACGCTCACGGCGGGGGGACACGACAAGGGTCACGGCGGGCCGAAGCCGGCGGACGTGCACAACGAGCACATTTTCTACGGCATCTACTTCTGCCTGACGGGGCTGCACGGGCTGCACGTGCTGGCGGGCATGGTGGTTCTGAGTTGCGTGCTGGTCGGCGCCGTCCAGGGGCGCTACCACGCCGGCTACTACACGCCGGTGGACCTTGGCGGGCTGTATTGGCACCTGGTGGACCTGATCTGGATTTTCCTGTTCCCGCTGCTGTACCTGATTCACTAGGCCACAGGCGGGGCGAGGGACGAACGGGAGGATGGCGATGGCGGGCGACGCGCATGGCGGAAGTCACGGCGGCGGGCACATCATGCCCGTCTACATGCTGGTGTTCACGTTTGCGGCGCTGATCATCCTCACGATCCTGACCGTGCTGGTGACGCGCGTCGACCTGGGCGGCACGCTCAACCTGAGCATCGCGCTGATCATCGCGACGGTGAAGGCGGCGCTCGTCTGCCTGTATTTCATGCACCTGCGCTACGACCGCCCCTTCAACTCGATCATCCTGGGCGCCTGCGTGCTGTTCGTGATCCTGTTCCTGGGACTTTCGACGATCGACACCGAGCAGTACCGCGACGAGATTCACTGGCGGCAGGTCGAGCTCTCGCGCGGGCCCTGAGCCGCTTGGGCCACGGGCGCGTGCCATGCTGTTTTGCCTGCTTTCCACCTCGAATTTCGGCAGCGACTGGTACGGGCCGGAGCGCCGCGGTGGGGCTGTGCCGCCGACGCTCCCCATGTGGGCCTTTCTCGCCTCGCTGGCCGTGTTCTTCGCGGCGGCCTTCGTGCTGTTCCTGTACTACCGCATCCAAGGCGGACCGGCCTGGCCGCGGCCCGGGGCCGTTGAGCTGCCGCGGGTCGGCCTGCTGATCAGCACCGCCGTGCTGCTGGCCAGCAGCGCCAGCCTGCACTGGGCGCAGCGCAGCATCCGCGGCGGGCGGCAGCGCGGGCTGCGGACCGGTCTGCTGCTCACGACGGCCCTGGGAGTGGCGTTCCTGGCGTGCCAGGGCCTGAACTGGGCCGTGCTCAGCGCCCGCGGACTGGGCAGCGACGCGAACATGCTCGTCGCCCTTTTCTATGCCCTGACGATCCTGCATTTCGTGCACGTGCTCGGCGGCCTCGCCCCTCTGGCGTTCGTGACCGCCCGCAGCTTCGGCGGATGCTACTCGGCCGAGCGTCACACCGGCGTGCGGCTGTGCAGCATGTACTGGCATTTCCTCGACGGCGTGTGGGTGCTGATGTGCGCGGCGCTGTTCCTGCCGGCGTGAGCGACGCGCCGCCGGCGACCGGGCGAGCGGCCGCTACAGCGGCCGCGGGCCGAGCGTCACGGTGCAGACGCGATCGAGCGGCAGCCGCGCGGCGTAGTCGCGCACCTGCTCGACGGTCACGGCCCGCACGGCGTCGAGCTTGGGCTCCAGGCCGATCGGCCGCGAGAAGTGAAACAGGTCGTCGCTGAGCCCGCCCGCCCGGGCGCGCGTCAGGTCGTCCTCCGTCATCGCCTGGGCCACGAGGGCGTTGCGCGCCCGGCGCGTCTCGGCCTCGTCGAGGTCTTCGGTCACCCGCCGCAGCTCGCGCAGCAGCGTCTCGAAGGTCTGGTGACAGCGTTCCGGGGTGGTGCTGGCGCCGAGATGGATCAGTCCCTTGCCGCGGGGCTGCTCGTGCCACGCCGCCACCCAGTAGACCAGCCCGAGCTTCTCGCGCACCTCGGTGAAGAGCCGCCCGCTCATGCCGCCGCTGAGCACGCCGATGAGCACCTGCTCGACGGCGAACTCGGGGTGGTCCTTGGGCAGGCCGGGGAGGCTGAGCGAGATGTACTGCTGCTGGAGCTCCTTGGGGATGTGCGTGCGCTGCGCGGGGAGCTCGAAATCGGCCGGGTCGCGGCCCTCGGCGGGGGCGCGGCGCAGGCCGGAGAAGCGTTTTTCTACGTGCGCGGCGAGGCGTTCGGGGTCGAGCGGGCCGGCCGCAGCGACCTGGAGGCGTCCGGCGTGGTAGAGCGTCTGCCAGTGGGCGCGTACGGAGTCGGGCGTGATGCGCGGGAGCGTGTCGAGCTGGCCGCCGGTGTGCCGGCCGTAGACCGGTCCGAGCGTGGCCTGGGCGACGTGCATGCGCAGCAGGTCGTTGGGATCGTCGTCGAGGTGCTTGCGCTGTTCGAGGGCGAGCTGGACGGCGACGCGGCAGGCCTCGTCGGGGAAGGTAGGCTGCGAGAGCATCTCGGCGACGAGGTCGACGACGTCGAGGGCGAACTCGGGCAGGGAGAGCGTCCGCACCATCATCGACTGGCGTCCGCTGGCGCTGCCCCACTGGGCGCCGAGCAGGTCGAAGGCGTCGGCCAGGGCGCGGCCGTCGCGCACCTGCGTACCCTTGGACAGCGTGCGTTCGACGATCATGCCGATGCCGTTGAGGTCGGCGGGTTCGTCGGACACGCCCGCCAGCACGCGAAAGATGATCGCGGCGACGTTGCGCTCCGGGAGGGGATCGACGGCCAGCTCGATGCCGCTGGGGAGCTGCGCGTGAAAGAACGCCTGGTTGTCGGGGCGTGTTTGGGCGACGGACATCAATGCTCCACGGGGCGCCCCAGCATCGGGGTAAGCTCGGCCAGCTTCTCGGTGAGCAGTTGCGGGTCGGAGGCCTCCATGTTCAGGCGGATCACCGGCTCGGTGTTGGACGGCCGCAGGTTGAACCACCAGTTCGGGTACTGCACGGTCACGCCGTCCAGCCGGTCGATCTCGCCGTCGGCGTAGCGGCTCGTCACGCTCCGCAGCACGCCTTCCTTGTCGGGCGTCTCGAAATTCAGCTCGCCGCTGGAGGCGTAGATGTTCAGCGGGCGGATCAGCTCGCCGAGCGATTTTCCGCTGCGCGTCAGCACGTTGAGCACCGCGATGAACGTCAACAACCCCGAGTCGCAGTACCAGAAGTCGCGGTAGTAGAAGTGGCCGCTCAACTCGCCGCCGAAGACCGCGTCGCTCTCGGCCATGGCGCGCTTCATGTACACGTGGCCGACGCGCTGCCGCTTGGGGATCCCCCCAAGCTCGCGCACGCGCTCCGGCACGATCCAGCTCGAACGCAGGTCGAACACCACCGTCCCGTGCCGCACGCCGCGCAGGTACTCCTCCGCCAGCAGGGCCGTCACGAGGTCGCAGCGGACGATCTCGCCCCGCTCGTCGACGAAGATGCAGCGGTCGGCATCGCCGTCGAAACACGCGCCGAAATCGGCCTGCTCCTCGCGGACGGCGGCGCGGAGCTGCGCAAGGTTGGCGGGCACGAGCGGGTTCGGCGGGTGCGCGAACTCGCCGTCGTGCTCGAAGTTCAGCCGCACGACGCGCAGGTTGGGCACGTCGGAGAAGACGATCGGGAACCAGCGTCCCGCCATGCCGTTCGAGGCATCGACCACCACCGTCAGCGGGCGGATCGGGTGCAGGAAACGGCGCAGGTAGGCCCGGTACGGCTCGGAGAGGTCGACCTGGCGCACGCCTTCGAGCTTGGGCACGCGATGGCGCGAGATCGCGCCGGCGATGCGCTGGATCTCGCCCAGGCCGCTCTCGGCCCCGATGGGCTTGCCCTTGAGGCCGCAGATCTTGAAGCCGTTGTAGTTGGCCGGGTTGTGGCTGGCGGTGGTCTGCACGGCGCCGCAGCACTTCATGTAGTTGGCCGCGAAGTAGATCTGCGAGGTGTCGATCATGCCGATGTCGATCACCGCGGTGTTGGTCGCCACGACGCCCTCGATGAAGGCTCGCGCCAGGTCGGGGCTGCTCTTGCGCATGTCGCGCCCGACGACCAGCGTGTTCATCTCGCTGTCGCTGCGGTCATAACCGCTCAGCAGGCTGCGCAGAAACTGGGCGGTGGCGTTGCCGATGCGCCAGGCCACGTCCTCGTTCAGCGGATCGGGCACGACCGCCCGCACGTCGTAGGCCTTGAAGACTTTGTTCAGCATCGCCGCGGTCGCCTCGCCTCCGCGCGGCGCGCTCGGCCGCACCGCCTCGACGGACACGGGCCGGCCGGGCGCGCCGCGCTCGTCGTCGTTGAACTGGCAGCCCGGGCACTTGTGGAAGTTGGCGCGCCGCCGGCCGACGCAGATCGCCTCCGAGATCCGGATGGCTTCCTCCCCCGGGCAGTATCGATAGTAATCCTGCTCAGGCCTGGCCAATGTCCGCTCGCTTCGTTTCGCGTTGTGGACGGATGCTAGCGGATGCCGCCGCGATCGGCCACCAGCCGCAGCTCAATGCCCCCGCCGCCATTTTTCCGCCGGCCCGCGGCTGTCCGGCTCGCGGCCGCCGCGTACAATCCGCAGTCGAAACACGGAGGTACGCTCATGACGCAGCGGAAATGGCTGATCCTGCTCGTGACTCTGGCGAGCGGCGCCGTGCTCCAGACCGGCTGCCAGGTGCTCGACACCATCCTGCTGGCCTTCGACATCGTCGACGTCTGGGTGTAGCCGCCGCCGGCCGGGCCTCAGCCGGCAAAGTCGCATGAACCACTGGCTGGTCAAGAGCGATCCGGACGACTACTCCGCCCGCGACCTCGAACGCGACGGTCGCGCGGCCTGGGACGGCGTGCACAACCCGGTCGCGCTCCGGCACTTGCGGTCCATGACCCCGGGCGACCTGCTGCTCATCTATCACACCGGCAAGGAGAAGGCCGTTGTCGCGACCGGTTGCGTCGCCAGCACGCCCCGCGACGACCCGAATGACGCCGGCAGCGCCATCGTCGACCTGACGTTCTCCGGTTGGCTGAAGCGGCCGGTCACCCTCGCGGAAGTGAAGTCCGACCCCTTCTTCGCCGACTTCGCCCTCGTGCGCCAGGCGCGGCTGTCGGTCATGCCCGTCACCGCGGCCCAGTGGCAGCGACTGCTCGCCATGGCCGGCGAGGCCGGTCCGGCGCGGAAGTGACCCGTGGCGGCACCGCGCCTGGTTCTCCGCCGCTATCTCGACCCGCGGGAGCCGCCGGCCGCCGACGCACGTCCGATCCGCGATGCCGTGAGTATCCCGCTCAGTGAGCTGTCCGCTCGCACGCACGAGCTGCCGCCGCGGCGTGTGCCGGTGCGGGTCGCGGCCGCGGCAGACCTGGCCGCCGCCGCCGTCGCGGCGCTGGTGGCGCTGGGGCGAAAAGCCGCACCGGCGGAGCACTTCGAGTACGAAGCCGAAGACGCCGACGGCGCAGAGCCGGCCATCGGCCGACTCTGGTCGCCGACGGCGTTTCTGGAGCAGGTGGCGCCGGAGCTGCCGACGGGGCGCGCGCTCGACGTGGCGTGCGGCTGTGGGCGCGACGCGGTGTGGCTGGCGGATCGCGGGTGGCGCGTGACGGCGGTCGATGTGCTGCCCGACGCACTCGACCTGAGCCGTGACCTGGAGCGCCGGTATCTGAAGCGAAGCGTGGTTGAGTGGCGCCAGGCCGATCTCGAAGCGCATGCGGCGATCGCGGACCTGGCGGCTGCCGGGCCGTTCGACCTCGTGTCGGTGTTCCGCTACCTGAACCGCCCGCTGCTGGCTCGGGTGCGCGATTGGCTGGCGCCGGGCGGGGGTCTCGTGTGCGAGACGTTCACGACGCTGCACCGCGAGCGGCACGGCCGGCCGGCGCGGGAGGGGCTCGTCCTGCGTCCTGGCGAGCTGCCCGCGCTTTTCAGTGGCTGGCACATCCGTTGTTCGGATGAGGGCTGGCACGACGATGCGCACACCGCCCGCCTGTGGGCTGAACCGCGCGCCTGAGCGCCCGCCGCGCTGGATTCGGCCGTCGCGTCGCGCCGCCCGGCGCGGCCGCGGGTGGTATAAATGGGGCGCGGCGCGGCGACGGCGCGCAGGGAGGCGTGCGTCGCGGCGACGAGGCCGGGGCTGGGAGGCCGCACGATGCGCTGGATCAGCTACGTTCTCGGTTCGATCGTGGTGCTGAGCGCCACGGCGCTGACGATCATGACGCTCAGCAACGTCGAGGCGGCGCGGCTGCGGGCGCAGGTCAGCGCCCTGGAGCGCGAGAAGGCCGAGCTGCGCGAGTACGCCCGGCGGCTGAGCGCCGCGCGGCGCGTGGCCCAGGTCGAGGTGCTCAGCCAGCGCCGCGACGAGCGCAGCCGCACGGTCACAACACTGCTGTGGCAGGAGATCGGCCCGAACAACGCGCTCGGCAAGCCGCTGGCGCTCGAGGTTGTCGGAGAGCAGATCTACTTCGAGGCCCTGGTCATCAAGTTCGAGCCGCAACTCGTCGGCGAGGGAGACGCCGCGCGCGGCGAGAGCCTCGCCATGTTCCGCCGGGCCTTCGGCGACCAGCAGAGCCCCGACACGGGCCCGGAGATCGACCGCAACACGCGCCCGCCCAGCGACGCCCCGCGGGCCGTGCAGGCGCTGCACGACCGCCTGTGGGCGCTCTTCTGGCAGATGGTCGACGACCCGAAGCTGGCGCAGCAGTACGGCGTGCGCGTCGCCCAGTGCGAGGCGCCCTCCGCCCGCATGCGCGAGAAGTCGCTGTGGGAGGTCAGCCTCGACGCGGCCGGCGGGCTGAACATCCGCCGGTTGCCGGAGCGGAGCTGAGCCGCCGCCGAATGCTGCGCAGGCCGGCCGGTTGGCCAACGGGTGCGATCCGGGCTAGATTGCTCGCATGCCGATCGAACGCGTCATCACGCAGCGCCTGCCGGATGAAGAGCGCTTCCTGACCTCGCTGCGCCCGCAGAAGCTGGACGCGTGCATCGGCCAGGACGTCGTGCGCAACCAGCTCCGCATCGCGCTCGACGCGGCGATGCAGCGCGGCGAGCCGCTGGACCACGTGCTGCTCGACGGCCCGCCGGGGCTGGGCAAGACGACGCTGGCGCACGTGATCGCCAACGAGCTGGGCGCGAACATCCGCGTCACGAGCGGCCCGGCGATCGTCCGCCAGGGCGACCTGATGAGCCTGCTGACGCAGCTCGAGACCGGCGACGTGCTCTTTGTCGACGAGATTCACCGGCTGGCGAAAGTCGTCGAGGAGTTCCTTTACCCCGCGCTCGAGGACTTCCGCGTCGATTACACGACCGAGTCCGGCATCGGCGGACGCACGATCAACTTCGCGCTCAAGCGTTTCACGCTCATCGGCGCCACCACCCGCGCCGGCATGCTCTCCCCCGCCCTGCGCAGCCGCTTCACCCACGTGTTTCACCTGAAGTGGTACACCCCGGACGAGCTGACGCACATCGTGGCCCGCAGCGCCGAGCTGCTGGGCGTGCGCTCGCAGCCCGACGCGCTGCGGCGGCTGGCCTCGCGCGCCCGCGGAACGCCGCGCATCGTCAACAACCTGCTGAAGCGCGTGCGCGACTATGCGCAGGTGCGCGGCGACGGCGTGCTGACGCTGCGGGTGGTGGATACGGCGCTGGATACGCTGGAGATCGACGGGCTGGGGCTCGACGCGCTCGACCGCGCCTATCTCGCGACGCTGCTGAAGCACTACGACGGCGGCCCGGCGGGCATCGAGGCCATCGCCGCCAGCATGGGCCACGAGCGCGACACGCTCGAGGACATGGTCGAGCCCTTTCTGCTCCAGATCGGCTTCATCATCCGCACGCCGCGCGGCCGCCTGCTGCGCCCCGCGGCCTACGCCCACCTCGGCGTGCAACCGCCGCGCCAACCGGACCAGGCGACGCTGTTCGGTGAGGGCGCCTGATTCGATCCGCGCCACTCGTCTGATCCGCCGCACCCGTGAGGAAGCGGTTCCAGCAAGCGTGCGCCATTCGGGCGGACGTCCGTGGGGCGCGTCGTTCCTCGGTGACAGTACGACCTGACGCCGGCCCGCGATCACGAGAATTCGGGAACGGGGGTTGCAAAAAAAAAAGAAAAGCGCGATACACTAGGGCTCATTTCGGGCTCGGAACGAGACATTACTACCAGGCAAGGAAGGAGTATCCCGCTATGCTGACATGGCGCAGGACGGTGCTGCTGCTGCTTCCGTGTGTGCTCTGGGTTTCGCCGGCGGCTGGCCCCGCCTCCTCCGACGGCCAATGCACCGAGGGATCGTCGGCTGGTTGCGAGCGGCCACGGGACTGGGATGATTGTACGCACTGCTGCCAAGGCGGCGCGAGTTGCTGCGTCTGCTGCCAGAGCGCCTTCCCGAGCGGTGCGGCCAACAACTTCTGCAAGGCGTATTGTCAGGATATCTGGGGAACAACCTGCGGAACGGGGGGTTGACACCGAGGGAGTCGCGCATGCTCACACCTCTTCTCCTGCTGCTGGCCGCTGCGGCCGGGCCGCACGGCCAGCCCGAGCCACCGGCTGACCGGCCGGAGATCAGCGCCCGGCACTGGTTCAACAATCCGCCGTATCGGCTGCACGACAACCGCAAGGTCGTGCTGCTGTTCTTTCGCACGGAGCGGCCCGGACGGGAGCTGCTGCGCACGGTAGCGCTGCTGGAGCGCGTCGCACGCCGCGACGACGCTGTCGTCATCGGGCTCACGCCCGACTCGCGCGCCCGCGCCCAGGACTTCATCGAGAAGCACCGCGTCCGCTTCACGATCGGCGCCGAGAGCCGCTGCGCGCGGGACTTTGGCGTAGAGGAGTTCCCGGCGCTGCGAGTCATCGACCCGCGCGACCGCGGCCGGGCCGCCGACGTCGACCCCGCCTGGCTCGACCAGTTCGCGTCCGACGCGCCCGAATCGGAGCCGCAGGATCAGGATGCGTGGCTCCGAGTGCTGCGCAGCGGCCCCGCCGGCGCCGACGCGGACGCCCGCCGGGCGGCGGTGCGGCAACTGTTCGAGATTCTCTCCGTCGAGGAGTTCGTCGCGGTCGCCGACGAGCTGATCGCCGCCGAGAGCAACCCGTTCGTCCGCGGCGAGCTGCGCCACCGCCGGGCGCTGGCGCTGGGTGAGGATCGCACGGACGACCGCCAGGCGCGGTCCGCCGCGGCGATGCGCGGGTTCATTCAGAATCCGGAGGACCCGCAGTGGGCGCCGGTGCGGCAGTACCTGGCCGGGCGCACGCCGGCGGCCCCAGTCCCCGTGCTGCTCGACGACTACCTCGCCCGGATCGACTCGGACGCGCCGACGGAGGTTCTGACGCGTCGGATGATCGTCGAGCGTCTGCTTGGTGCGTCGGCCGACCGGGCCGGGGCACTCGAGGCGCTGCGCCAGATCGTGTCGATCGACGCCGACCCGTCGATCCGCCTGGTGGCGACGATGAAGCTGGGCGAGCTTTCGCCGACCGGGGACTTCGAGACCGCGGGGCTGCTCGACGAGCTGGCCCGGCTGGAGCCGAACGAGCTGCGCGTGCGGCCGATGATGGAGTACGTGGCGAACCTGATCCGCACGGGCGACGAGGACGCGAACCGCGTGCCGCACGCGACCGCCGCGCCGTGAGGTTGGCAGTGCGTGCGTGCGAGGCGGATCGTCGCACGCGGGGCTCAGATCGGCTTCGGGGAGCGCTTCAAACCGGCAGGAAAAACAAAGGCCGCGGAGGCCATCCAAGTGGTCCTCCGCGGCCCTATCGTTACCGCCTGCGGGCTTCGAACGGGCGGGTGAGTCCTTACCGCCTGTCCGGACGCCCGCGCGGCGGGCGCTCGCCTTCGGCGCCGCCGCGCGGCCGGGCGCGTTCACCGCGCTCCCCGCGCTCGGCGCGCTGGAGATTGCGTTCGAACTGCTGGCGCTGCTCGGGCGTGAGGATTTCGATGATCTGCTGCTTGACGCGCTCGTAGAGCGCGGCCTGGGCCTGGGCTGCGGCCGCGCGCTCGCGGCGGGCGTCGCGATTGGCCCGGCCGGCGGTCTCCTCGAGGTCGGCCAGGTCGTCGGCCTGGTCGCGCGAGAGATCGAGCCGCCGCGCCTCGCGGAAGAGCGAGCGCACGTCGGTGCGGGCGGCGCGATCCTGGCCCTGGGGGCCCGGCTGCCGCGCGCGGAAGTCGTGCAGCGCCTGGACCTGATCGGCGCGCAGGACCTTCTCGAGATCGGCGTAGAAGTTGTCGAACATCTCGCGCGGGTCGGGGCGCAGCTCGGCGATGCGCGCCCGCAGCTCGGCAACCTTCTCCTCGTCGCCGGCCTCCTGTGCGGCGCGCTGCTCCTCGATCAGCGGGCGGAGTTCGGCGCCCATGCCGCGCTGCGAGCGCATCTGCTCGCGCATGTCGGCGAGCAGCTCGTCGAAGTGCCTGTTCTGCTGGTCATCGAGCCGCAGCACGTCGCGCAGCTCCTCGATCTGCTGCATCGGGTTGCCGAAGCGCTGCCGCTCCATGTTGCCGAGGCGCTCGCGGATCGTCGCCAGGCGCTCGACCTGCTCGGGCCGCAGGATGGGCTCGACCTGGCTGAGGAACTCCTCGCGGAGCGTTTCGCCGGCTCTGCGGGTCTCATCCATCTTTCGGCGCAGGTCCTCGGCCAGAGCGTCATCGCCCGCCTGGCGCGCCTCGCGCATCTGGCGCATCAGGTCGCGCATCTGCTCGCCCTGCCCGCTCTGAGCGAAACGCTCGCGGAAGCTGGCCACGATCTCGTCGTAGCTGGCGCGCTGCTGATCGTCGAGATCCAACTGGTCGGCCAGCCGCTGCGAAAGCATCTCGAAGTTCGGGCCGCCCGGACCTGGAGGCCCGCCCTGGCCCCTTCCGAACCGCCCGCGGTCCGGACGTTCCGTCTCCTGGGCTACGCCCGCCGCGCACAGCAGCAATAGCGTCGCGCCGACAGCAAAAAATCGACTGGTCATTGCGGTGTTCTCCTCGTATGGCGGCGTCCGTCGCCGCAGCGGTTGACAATCACCCATGGTGTCGGCGGAACAACCCCATCGTTACATTCGTCCGCCGAATCCGAGCAGCATAACGAGCGGGCGGCGGAAAGCTTGCACAAAAGGCGGGGGCGCTGGGCACGGACGCCGGGTCCGTGCGGGCTCCCGGGCGCACGGATTTGACCAATTGGCTCCGGCCGCTTAGGATGCCGATGGCCGGGCGACGCTGCGCCGTCGTCACGGTTCCACGCCTTCGCGGCGGGCGGCGCTTCGAGCGCGGGCTCCGTCGCTTTCGTGGCTTGGGTATCGGGAGCTATTCGCCCGATAATGTGGGTGGTGCAGACGGAGCGCCTTTTGGCAAAGCAAGATACGATTCAGATGGAGGCCGTCGTTGTGAAGGCCCTCCCCAACGCCATGTTCCTCGTCGAGGCCGAGGTCGGGGCCGCCAAGCACGAGGTGCTGGCGCACGTCTCGGGAAAAATGCGCAAGAACTTCATCCGCATCCTGCCCGGCGACCGCGTTACCGTCGAGCTGTCTCCCTACGACCTGAAGCGCGGCCGTATCACCTACCGCCAGAAGTAATCGCTGCCCCGGCGGTGCGTTCGCAGCGGCATCAAGCCCTCTGCAACGATGCGATGGCCTCGTCCGTGGAGGTGAACGCGGGCAGGAGCTTGTCGAGCCCGGTGATGCGCAGCACGCGCATGAGTTCGGGCTGTACGCCGGCGAGCGCCAGGCGCGTGGTCGCCTTGTCGGCTTTTCGGCGCATGGTCAGCAGCAGCCCGAGGCCCTGTGAGGCGATAAAGCGCACCTCGCTGAGATCGAGCACCAGGGGCAGCTTCTGACCGCCGTCGACCAATTCGTAGAGTTCGCGGCCGATGGTCTGAACGGCGGTGGTGTCGAGGACGGGGGTGTGGCGCAGGCGGACGAGCGTGACGCCGTCGCGTTCGGCAAGGCTGAGCGCGGGTTCATCCGGCCTGGCTGACATGCGACTGGTCCTGCGATTCCCGAACGGCAGAAAGACATGATAGCCGCCTGGGCGGTTCCTGGACAGGCGTTTTCGCGGGTGGGGGCGGCGGCTACTGTTGCATCTGGAGCAGCGCGAGGCCGGTGGGCACGTCCTCGACGGTGTCGAAGATGCGGTCGAGGCCCGTGACCAGGAACAGGCCCCAGACGTGCCGGCTGATTCCGGCCAGCTTCAGCTTGCGCTCGTTGCCGATCTGCACGACCTTCCGCAGCTTCAGCAGCTTGGCGATGTTGGATGAGTTCAGGTACGTGACGTTGGCGAAGTTGAGCAGCACGTCGAGCCGCGGGTTCTGCGTGCACTGATCCACGAGCGCGGTCAGGTCGTCGCTGAAATGCGGATCATCCCCGAGATCCGCCAGCAGCACGTTGTCCGACCACTGTTGCACCGCCATGACTGCGCCCCCGGGCAGCAACCGCGCGTATCCGCACGGCGGCCCATGCTCCGAAGGCTATTCCGTTGGCGCAGAGGCGTCAAGGGAGGGTGATGCGCGGGGAGCCACGTCCCGGTCGGCGGGCTGCACGCAGCGAAGGGCAACGGTCGGCGGGGGGCCACGGAACCGGAGCGTAGGCGAGGCGGCGTGGCCCAAGTGCCGGGACGCCAGGCCGCTTTTGCGCATTTCGCACGCTGACGACGAAAGGCTATGATCGTGGCCGGTCTTGAGACAGCCGATGAGGCGCAGGTGCAGGACGCATCGACACAACTGGCGGTGCTGATGTTCACCGACGTGGCCGGGTCGGTGGAGCTCAAGACGCGCCTGGGCGCCCGGTCGTACGAGCGGCTGATCGCGCGGCACGACGCCCTGTTTGCACAGGTGCTCAAGCAGTCGGCGCGCGCCGCGATCCTGAACGACATGGGCGACGGCTACCTGACGCGCTTCGACACGCCCGCCGAGGGGGTGCTGGCGGCGATCCGCTTTCAACGGGCGCTGAAGAACGAGGCCTGGGGCAGCAGCCCGGTCCTCGTGCGAATCGGGCTCGATATCGGGCAAATCACCTACCTGAAGGAAGGCGAGCGTACCCGCATCGTCGGCCTGCCCGTGGACACTGCGGCGCGCTTCATGGGCCTGGCCCAGCCGGGCCAGACCCTGCTGACGCGCACCGTGTTCGAGAACGCCCGGCAGTACCTGCGGACCTTCGACGACGACCCGCAGGGCCCGGTCGAGCTGCGTTGGAACGCCTACGGCTACTACGCGTTCAAGGGCCTCGAAGACCCGCTTGAGGTCTTCGAAGTCGGCCTGCCCGGACTCAGCCCGCTCACGCCCCCGCCCGATTCCGACAAGGCGCTGCGCGTCGCCACTGCCGGCGGCGACCCGGACTGGCGCCCCGCCGCCGAGCAGGAGGTGCCCGGCCGGCGCGGCTGGGTGCTGAAGCGCAAGCTGGGCGAAGGGGGCTTCGGCGAGGTCTGGCTGGCGCGGCATCGCCGCACGTCGGACGAGCGCGTCTTCAAGTTCTGCTTCGACGAGCAGAAGCTGGAGTCGCTGCGGCGCGAGGCGGCGCTGTTCCGGCTGATCCGCGACAAGCTGGGCAACCGCTCCGACATCGCGCGGCTGCACGAGCTGGAGATCGAGCAGCCGCCCTATTTCCTCGAATGTGAGTACAGCGAGCACGGCAGCCTGCTCGACTGGGTCAAGCGGCAGGGCGGGCTCGAGCGCGTCCCGCTGCCCGTGCGGCTCGACCTGGTCGCCCGCGCCGCGCGGGCCACGCATGCCGCGCACTCCGTCGGAATCCTGCACAAGGACATCAAGCCCGCGAACATCCTCATATACCAGACCGAGGACGGCCAGCCCCGCCCCAAGCTCGCCGATTTCGGCATCGGCGAAGTCACCGAGCGCGCCACCCACACCGGCATGCAGACCGCCGGCTGGGCCACCACCATCGGCCGCAGCTCCGGCCTGCGCTACACCGGCACGCAGATGTACACCCCCCCGGAGGTCCAGGCCGGCGAGCGCTTCACCGCCTGCGGTGACGTATACGCGCTGGGCGTACTGCTCTACCAGCTTGCGGCGGGCGACCTGCACCGGCCGATGGGCCAGGGCTGGCAGCGCTACATCAGCGACGCGCGGCTGGCGGACCTGATCGCGCGCTGCGTCGACGTCGACCCGCAGCAGCGGCTGCAATCGGCCGAGGCGCTCGCCTGCGAGATCGCGGGCGCGCCCGCCCCGGCTTCCGCTTCGCCGGCGCCCGCCGCCGATGCTCCGCCGGCGCAGGCCGCTCGTACGTCGCCGCCTCCGGCCGCTCACCCCGCGGCCACGGCTGCTGCGCCCGCTCGCGCGACTCCCTCCACCGCGCCGCGCAAGTCGGCGGGGCTGCGGCCGTTGTGGGTGCTCGCGGGGGTCGGCGGGCTGGCGGTCGTCGCGGTGGGCATAGCGTTGCTGATGATCCCGCGTGGCAAGGCGCCCGGGCCGTCGAACCAGACTGAGCCGAGGACCGGGGCCAACCAGCCGGCGCCCGGAGCGCCGGCGGCGCCGTCGCTCGGCCCGCAAACGCCCGCTTCGCCGAAGGCACAGCCGCCGCCCGTACGAAGCGAAACGCCGGCGCGAGGCGACGCGCGTTCGCCGGACGGACCGAATTCGCCGCAAGAGGCGCCGCCGGTGGTGCCAGACGGGCGCGCGGCGCTGCGAAGCGCGTGCGAGCGCGGGGAGGAGTTGCTGGCGCGAAAGGAGTACGAGGCGGCGATCCGGCAGTATGAAGAGGCGCTCAACGCGTCGCGCGGCCTCGCGGCCCGCGAGGTGCTGCGCGTGCGCTGCCTGGCAGGCCAGGCGCTGGCGGTCTTCTACAAAGAGCGCTCGACGCCGCACCGCGAGTCCGATGCGGCGTTGGCGGCGGCGGCCCAGGTGGCGGCGGATGTGTTGCAGAGGAGCTACGGCCCGCTGAAGGCGGAGCTGGGCGAGGCGCCGATCGTGAAGCTCGTGCTGGACGGCATTCTCGAGTCGTTGATGCAGCTCAACCGGCTGGATGAGGCCCAGGCCTGGGCCGATCGGCCGGACGAGCAGGCGGCGCGGTTCCGCGAGTAGCCGTCAGGGGGAAGCCCTGCGGGCGCCGCCTGGCGCTCAACGGCGCTCCCGCGTGTCTGCGAATGGCATTGCAGGATCACAAGCGACGGCGAGAACGCACTCGCATGTCCGCCTGGCGCGGCGCGCAGGATTGGGTGTCTGCCTGGTTCGGCCCGGCGTGCGGGCGGCTATAATGCGGGCGCCGTTCGGACATGGGCATTTCCTGAAGTGAGCGACGACCGCACACAACTGGCCGTCCTGCTGTTCACCGACGTTGTCGGCTCGGTGCAGCTCAAGACGCGCCTCGGGGCCCGCAGCTACGCCTCGCTCGTGGCCCGGCACGACGCGCTGTTCTCCGGCGTGCTCGGCGAACTGCCCGGCGCGCAGATTCTGAACGATCTGGGCGACGGCTTCCTGGCGCGCTTCGCGACCGCCGCCGACGCCGTCCAGGCGGCGCTGCGTTTTCAGGAAGCGCTTTTCGACCAGGTCTGGGACGCGGACCCGCTGCGCGTGCGCATCGGCGTCCACGTCGGCCAGGTCGAGATGCTCGACGAGGAGCCCGGCGGTCGGCGCAAGGTCGTCGGGCTGGCGGTTGACATGGCGGCGCGGCTGACCGATCTGGCGCTGCCGGGGCAGATCCTGCTGACGCGCGGGGCGTTCGACGACGCGCGGCAGTTCCTGCGCGAGGGCGACAGGGGAGAGGGTGACGGCCGCGATGGAGGGCGCGTCCGGCTGCACTGGGTGGCGCACGGGCGTTACCTGTTCAAGGGCAACGACGACGCGCTGGAAGTGTTCGAGGTTGGCCTCGACGGCCTGTCGCCGCTCCAGGCTCCGCCCGACAGCGACAAGGCCCGCCGGGCGGTCGCCGCCGACGAGCTCGAGACCCTGGGTTGGCGGCCGGCGCGCGGCCTGGAGATCCCGCGGCGGGCCGGCTGGGTGCTGGAGCGCAAGCTGGGGGAGGGCGGATTCGGTGAGGTGTGGCTGGCGCGGCATCGCAAGACGGGTGACGGGCGCGTGTTCAAGTTCTGCTTCGACGCCCAGAAGCTGCGCGGGCTGAAGCGCGAGGTGGCGCTGTTCCGGCTGATCCGCAGCGGCCTGGGCGAGCGCCGCGACATCGCCCGCCTGCACGAAGTCCAGCTCGATCAGGCGCCCTACTTCCTCGAGTGCGAGTTCAGCGAGCACGGCAGCCTGCTTGACTGGGCTTCGCAGCAGGGCGGGCTCGAGCGAATCCCGCCGCGGCAGCGCATCGCGCTCGTGGCGCGCGTCGCCGCCGCCGTCGACGCCGCGCACTCGATCGGCATCCTTCACAAGGACATCAAGCCGGCGAACGTGCTGATCTACTTCACGGAGGACGGCGAGCCGCGGCCGCGCCTGGCGGACTTCGGCATCGGCGAGGTGGTCGATCGCAGCAAGCTGCGCGATCACAACATCTCGATGGCCGGGCTCACTCATGCGCCCGGCAGTTCGCGCGGCTCCAGCTACACCGGCACGCAGATGTACCTGCCCCCGGAGTCCCAGGCCGGGCTGCCCTTCACCGTGCGCGGCGACATCTACGCCCTCGGCGTGCTGCTGTACCAGATGGTCGCCGGCGACCTGCGGCGGCCGCTGGGGCACGGTTGGCAGCGCGACGTCGCGGACGAGCTGCTGCGCGAGGACATCGAGCGCTGCGTCGAGCGCGATCCGGAGCGGCGCCTCGCGACGGCCGCCGAGCTGGCCGAGCGGCTCGACCAGTTGGAGGAGCGCGCCCGCCAGCGCGAGAGGACCCGCCGCCGCAAGCAGCGGGAGACGCGGCTCAAGTCGATCGTGGGAATGAGCATTGGCGCGGCGGCGGCGCTGTTCCTGCTGTTCTTTGGCGCGGTCGGGCTGTTGTACAAGGAGCGCTGGGCCAAGGACGAGTTCCGCCGGGCCGGCCAGGCGGCGGAGCGGGCCGAGCGCACGGCGTTGGCCGAGGCGGCACGGGCGCGGGCGGCTGAGGGGGCAGTGCGGGAGGAGAAGCTGCGCGCGCTCGATGCGCTCGAGAATGCCGAAGCTGCTGCGATGCGCGCCAACGAGATGAAGGAGTTCCTGAAACTCTGCTTCACGTCGATCGAGTCCGACCGCGCCCGCAGCGGTCGTGGCTACGGGCTGGTGGACCTGCTCGATGACGCGGCGGACCGGCTGGCGCGCGGCCTGTGCGAGCAGCCGGAAGTCCGCGCCGAGCTCCACGAGGCCCTGGGCCGAGCCTACCTGAAGCTCGGCGCGCACCAGAAGGCGATCGCCCAACTGGACAGCGCGATCGAGGCCCGCGGCGGCGAGGGCGATCGCCTGCTGCTGGCTGACGCGCAGGTCGTGCTGGCGACGGCCTGCCGCGAGGCGGGAGGAATGGCTCTCGGCCGCGCCGAATCGCTGGCGCGCGAGGCGCTGCGCACGTACGACGACGAGCGCGCGGCGGGCGACCGGTCGATGCGGGCCATCGACCTGCTCTGCCGTGTGCTGCTGGAGCACTCCGTGCGCGAGAAAGCCCGCGAGGTCGTCAGCCTGGCGGAGAGAGGCCTGAGCCTCGCGGCTGGCGACAAGGTCGAAGACCGCCAGCGAGCGGCGCTGCTTCTTACGCACATGGCGACTGCGCACGAGCAGCTCGAGGAGTTCGACGCGGCGATCCAGCGCCACGAGCGGGCCATGGAGTTGCGGCGGGCCACCGACGGCCCCGACAGCGAGGCGTTTATCGGCAGCCTCTGCAACGTCGCCAATCTACAGCGGCGCATCGACCCGGTGCGGGCCGTAGCCGCCTTCGACCAGGCCCTCGCCGATGCCCGCCGCGCGCTCGGCGCCGGCCATCGGCTGGTCCTGACGCTCCAGGCCGGCCGGGCGCTGTGCTTCGTCCAGGCGCGCAGCACGCCGGCCCAGCTCGAGGAGGCCCTCGCCGTGCTCAGCCGGACTTATCGTCCGCTGAAGCGCTTCCTGGGGGAGCATCCGCTGGTGATCGAGGTGCAGGGCGGCGTGATCGATGCGCTGCTTCGGCTGAATCGTCTCGGCGAGGCCGATCGCTGGAGCGCGAATCCCGACGCCGAAGCCGCCAAGCACCCCGAGCAGACCTGACCTCGATCGCACGCGCACCCGCTGGTGCGTTCTGCGATAGCCAGTCGCGGTTCCTCCGGCGCAACCGCTTCCTCGCGGGCGCGGCTCGGATCACGCAAAAGCCCCTTACGGGCGCGGCCCGGATCGGCGGGCCGCGACGTGCCGGCGGATGTGCTTCTCGATCGCCACGATCAGCGCGATCAGACCCGCCACGGCGATGACGCCGACCCACGACAGCAGGTCGATCGGCTCGGTGTGGAAGAGCCGGTTCAGCACGGGCGTGTAGGTGAACACGAGCTGAACGACCGCCATCGCGCCGACGCCGGCCCACAGCCAGCGGTTGCTGAACCAGCCGACGCTCCAGATCGAGTTGACCAGCGAGCGGCAGTTGAACAGGTAGAAGGCCTCGCCGGCGACGATCAGCGCGACCGCGATGGTGCGCGCCTGGGCCTCGCTCAGCCCGCGCCACAGCGCCCACTCGAACAGCCCGTAGCCCCCACCCATCAGCAGCAGGCTCATCAACCCCGTGCGCATGAACAGCGCGAAGGTCATGATCGGCTGCGAAGGCTCGCGCGGCGGCCGTGACATCACGTCGGCTTCCTTCGGCTCGAAGGCCAGCGTCATGCCCAGCAGCACGGCCGTTGTCATGTTGATGTACAGCGCGTGCACCGGCAGGATCGGCAGCGACTGTCCCACCAGCATCGCCGCCAGGATGATCAGCGCCTCGCCGCCGTTCGTCGGCAGCGTCCACACCAGGAACTTCGTCAGGTGGTCGAAGACGGTGCGGCCTTCCTCGACGGCGGCCTCGATCGAGGCGAAGTTGTCGTCGGCCAGCACCATGTCCGCCGCCTGCTTGGCCACTTCCGTCCCGGCGATACCCATGGCGATGCCGATGTCAGCCTGGCGCAGCGCCGGGGCGTCGTTCACTCCGTCGCCCGTCATGGCCACGACGTGCCCGCGCGTCTGGAGGGCCTTGACCAGTCGCAGCTTCTGCTCCGGCGTCATGCGGGCGAAGACGTGCTTGCTCTCGGCGATCTCGGGCAGGGACGCGTCGGGGATATCGGCCATCGCGGCGCTGGTCACAACCGCGTCGGGTCCGACCGGGCCCTCGGCGGCCGCCGCCGCGCGCCCGCCGTGCTGCGGCGCCGCGCGGCGTCCTGCGCCCAGCCCGATCTTGGCGGCGATCGACGCCGCCGTCCCGGCGTGGTCGCCGGTGATCATCTTGACGGTGACGCCGGCGTTGCGGCACTGGTCGACGGCGGCGATGGCTTCGGGCCGCGGCGGGTCGAGCATGCCCTGGAGCCCCAGGAACGTGAGCCCGCCCGCGACCATGTCGTGCGTCACGTCTTCGCAGCCGGCCGGCGCATCCATGCGTGCAAAGGCGAGCACGCGCAGACCCTGGTGCGAGAGGCGGGCGGCGGCGTCGTGAATCAGGTCGACGTCGAGCGCGACGCTGCGCCCCGCGCCGTCCCACGCATTGCGGCTCATTGCCAGCACGCGTTCGACGGACCCTTTCACGAAAACGACTCGAGCGCCGCCTGCGCCGGTTGCGTGGAGCGTCGCCATGAACTGGTGCTCGGACTCGAAGGGGATGAGGTCGATGCGCGGCTGGGCCTCGGCGAGGTCGTCGGGCGACAGGCCGCCTTTTCGCGCCGACACGAGCAGCGCCGCCTCGGTCGGATCGCCCTGGATCGCCCACTCCCCGTTTGTGCGCATGACGGCCGCGTCGTTGCACAGGGCGCCGGCGACCAGGCACTCGCGCAGCGCGGGCCGGGCCGGCAGGTCGACGCGCTGCCCGGCGACGCGGATCTCGCCGGCCGGGTCGTATCCGGCTCCGGTCAGCTCGAAAGCCTCTCCGCCGGCGAAGATCGCCTGCACGGTCATCTGGTTCTGCGTCAGCGTGCCGGTCTTGTCGGAGCAGATAACGGTCGTGCTGCCGAGCGCCTCGACGGCCGGCAGCTTGCGAATGATCGCCCGTCGCGACGCCATGCGCGAGACGCCGATCGCCAGCATGATCGTCATGGCGGCCGGCAATCCTTCGGGGATCGCGCCGACCGCCAGGGCGACCGCGGCCATGAAGGTGTCCACCCAGTCCATGCCGCGCCATAGCCCCACGACGAACATGGCGGCGGCGACCGCGATGATGAACCACATCAGCAGGCGGCTGAACTGGGCGATCTTCCTGGTGAGCGGCGTGTCGATCTGCTCGGCGGTCGAGATCAGCCCGCTGATCCGCCCGACTTCGGTCGCGTCGCCCGTGGCGATGACGACGCCCAGGCCGTGCCCGCGCACCACCAGCGACGACGCGTAGGCCATGTTCCGCCGGTCGCCCAGCGCCGTGGCCTCGGGCACAACGGGCAGGCGCTTCGAAACCGGAAGCGATTCTCCCGTCAGCGACGATTCGTCCGTTCGCAGGTCCTTCTCGTCGATGAGACGCACGTCCGCCGGCACCTTGTCACCCGACGACAGCACGACGATGTCGCCGGGAACCAGCTCCTCGGCGGGCACGCGCCGCCGCTCGCCGCCGCGCACGACGACGGCCTCGGAGCTCATGGTGCGGGCCAGGGCCTCGATGGCGCGCACCGCCTTGGATTCCTGCACGAACCCGACGATGGCGTTGACCAGCACGACGCCGAAGATCACGCCGCTGTCGAGCCACTCGCCGAGCAGGGCCGTGACGGCGGCGGCGGCGAGCAGGATGTACACCAGCGCCGCGTTGAACTGGAGCAGGAACCGCACGAGCGCCGAGTGTCCGCGCCGCTGCGTGATGACGTTCGGCCCGTAGCGATCCCGGCGGACATTTGCCTCATCTTGCGTGAGACCGGCGTGGGCCTCCGTTGACAGCGCCGCCAGGACCTCGCCAATGTCGATTGCGTGCCACGGTCGGGCGGCAGTTTGGGTGACATGGCTTTTCATGGCATCCTCACGTCGCTTGCGGTGTACGGGGTGGCGGCGCGTCTCCGCCCCCGATCAGGAAGCGCGACCGGGCTTGTCATCTTAGAAAGGCGCTGAAATGCTGACGAGGGCGCCGGGGCGATTCACGCCCTGACTTCCGGGTATGCTGGCGATACCGGGCGCACCGTAGGGCCCAGCCCCCGTAACATTGCGGGCGGGGGCGAAGCCCAACGGGGCCCGAGCCCCTCTGCGTGGAGGAACCGATGAAAGCCGGGACAGGAAGACACGGGAAGAAGGGCCGAAACGCGCCCAGGCAGGGGGCGAAGAAACGCGCCATGCTCTCGAGGTCCGAGCGCTCCGCGGCATCGCGACGCAAGAATATCCTCGCCGGCACGGCCGGGGCACGGATCAAGGGGCACGCCAGCGGCGCCCAGCGCGCCGCGCAGGGGAAGCGCGACGCCAAGCAGCGGGCGTCGAAACCGCCGAGCAAGAGATAGCCCGGCCGCGCCGCCGCGCCCTTGCCTGCGACGGGCTCACGCCTTCGCCGGGCGGCCGCGCGTAGCGAAGAGCAGGATCGCGGCGCCGGCCACCGTGCTCAACAGCGAGCCGCCGAGGATGCCGATCTTGCCGGCGTCGATCTCGTTCGCGGGCAGAGACAGCGTCGCCAGGAAGATCGCCATTGTGAAGCCGATGCCCGCGAGGCAGCCGCCGCCGATCAGCATCAACCAACTCGTCCCGGTGGGGAGCTGGGCGAAGCCGGCTTTCACGGCGAGGGAGCTGAAGCCCACGATTCCGAGAGGCTTGCCGATCAGCAGGCCGGCGGCGATGGCGTAGGCCAGCGGGTCGGTCGCCGACGAGACGTTGATCTCGACGCCGGCGTTGGCCAGCGCGAACACCGGCATGATGACGAAGGCGACCCACGGGTGCAGGCCGTGCTCCAGGCGGTTCAGCGGCGACACGGACTCGCGCATCGCCAGCCTTGCCCGGTCGAGCGCCGAGTGCAGCTCGTCATCATCGGAGTGGCCGCCAGCATCCCGACGACCGCCCTCGCCGCGCCCGCCCCGAAGGCGTCTCATCAGGTCCTCAACGACCTCGGTCAGTGTGGCGTTTCCGATCCAGGCGCTGGCGGGCGTGAGCAAGCCGAGCATGACGCCCGCGACCGTGGGGTGTACGCCGGACTTCAGCACCGCGAGCCAGATTCCCGCGCCGACGAGGACGTAGACCGGGACGTTGCGCACGCCGACGCGGTTCAGGCCGTACGTGAGGCCGAATCCGGCCGCCGCCAGAGCGAGCGCCGCCCACGAGATCTGCTCGGTGAAGACGAACGCGATGATCAGCACGGCGCCGAGGTCGTCGACGATGGCCAGTGAGAGCAGCATGATCTTCAGCGAGAACGGCACGCGCGACCCGAACAGCGCCAGCACGCCGACGACGAAGGCGATGTCCGTCGCCATGGGAATCGCCCAGCCGCGGTGGATCGTCGCCGGCAGGTGCAGCAGCCACGCCAGCAGCACGAACAGCGCCGCCGGAATGAGCATGCCGCCCAGGGCCGCCACGATGGGCAGCGCCGCGTGCCGCGGGTTGCGCAATTCGCCGGCGACCATCTCGCGTTTGATTTCGAGGCCGACGACGAAGAAGAAGATTGCCATCAGCCCGTCGTTCACGACGTGGTGCAGGTCCTTCGCCAGCACCCACTGGCCGATGCCGATCTGGCAGGACAGGTGCCAGAGGGCCTCCATCTCGTCGCCCAGCGGAGAGTTGGCCAGCAGCAGCGCCAGCACCGTGCACGCCACGAGCACGATGCCGCTCGACGCCTCCACTCGCAGGAAACGCTGCACCGGCGCCAGCAGGCGCTCGATCGGCCGGCCGGGAAACAGCCGGTCGTTGGGGGGCTCCGATCTGCTCATCCTGAACGCGACTCCTGCTTCCTGGAATCCGACCTCTGTCCGGCCGGCCGTGCCAGTACGGGGACGCTCGGGGCCGGGACTTCCATCAGACCGCGGCGGTGAAGATACCCCGACCGGGGCGATCGGAAAACCGCGTTCCGCGTGGCGGGGACGTCGAGACGTTGGGCGCCCGCGCGCCGGCTTGACGTGAGCGCGCAGGGGCGTGCTTGATTTCGATGGGAAAGCGGATATAATCCTAACCCGTTCTGCGGCGTCGCGACGGGCCGAATGCGTTCCGGCGTGGGTTGTGAGGCACAGCCACCTCGGGCGGCCGTCGCGTACGTTTCACGTCAGGAGTACTCGCAGCAACCCATTGTCCTGTTTCTGAGGAGAGCAGGCTCCTGGTTCGCAGACCGTGCGCGCACATGGTGTGCGCGGCGCGGGTCGCTTTCACGTTCTGGAGGAGGATGTTCATGTTTCGCAGAGTCACAGTCCTGGTTGCAGGCGGCGCGCTGGTGGCGGGGGCCTGGGCGCAGACGGGCAACCCCAACGACATCTACGTCACCAGCGACGCCCACCACGAAGTCTATCAGTTCGAGCGCAACAACCCTTGGAATCACGTGCCCGGAAACTACGCCGGCGCGCTCGGCGGCACCTATTCGCAGGTCTTCTCCAACGCCAGCCAGCTCCAGAGCAACTCGCCGTACCTCGGCGCCGTCGGCGGGCCGTCCGACAACTTCTTCATCGGCGGCTTCAGCGGACTGATCGAGATCGACTCGACCAGCGGCGCCTACGTCCGCACCGTCGCGGCGGGCTTGCGCCTTGGCCCAGCCGAGGCGCCGAACGGCAACATCGTCATCGGCGGACCGACCGGCGTGGAGGAGTACGACTCGTCCAACGGCAACTTCGTGCGCACCGTCAACAGCGTCGGCGACGGCTTGAACATGTACGCCTTCAACGGCAACGACATGTACGTCTCCAGGTGGAGCGACTCCGGCTTCGGCGTTCAGCGCTATGACTTCATCAGCGGCACCCCGATCGGCGCGACCATCCCCATCCCGTTCGGCCCGCAGGAGATCGGCTTCGGGCCCGACGGCGCGCTCTACGCCACGGCGCTTTATGAGGGCGCGGCCTTCGTCGGCCTCTGGCGCTACGACTTCGGCGCCGGTACCTGGTCGCGCTTCATCGACACCAGCTCGCTGACCGGGACCGGCCCCCACGGCTTCACCTACGACCCCGTCAACTTCGACATCTACCTCGCCTTCCAGACCGGCGAGATCTTCCGCTTCGATGTCAACGGGAACTACCTGAACCAGATTGCCTTCGTCCCCACCAAGCTCACCGACATCCTCTTCAAGGAGGTCGTTCCCGAACCGGCCACGCTGCTGCTCGGCGCCGCCGGCTTCGCCCTGCTGCTGCGCCGCCGCTGATCGCGACAGCAGCCTCGACCCTCGGACGGCATACGCCTCGGACCGCCACGGGACTGCCGGAGCCGCGATGAACGGCTCCGGGGCCCGCGGCGGCCCGGCGCGTTATCCGGCCCTCTGCCCGTGCAGCCTGCCCCCCCGCCCGGGGAACTTTCTGATCCGTCGAACGCCGCGCGGCGATATAGTCTCTTCCAGCGGAATCGCCATGCGAATCGACGATCCCATTCTTGACGCGAAGCACGACGCGCTGTCCGACCGGCTGCGCCGCCTCGGCTCCGTCCTGGTTGCGTTTTCCGGCGGCGTCGACAGCACGCTCGTGCTCAAGGCTTCTGTGCTGGCACTCGGCCGCGAGCGCGTGCTCGCGGTCACCGGGCGCAGCCCCGCCGTTCCTGCATCGGAGCTGAGTTCGGTCGAGCGGCTGGCCGCCGAGATCGGCGCGCGTCACGAGTGGCTCGACACGCGCGAGTTCGACGACCCGAACTATCTGGCCAACCCATCGAACCGCTGCTACTTCTGCAAGACGGAGCTCTACTCGCGGCTTGTTCCGCTCGCGGGCCAGCGCGGCCTCGCCGCGGTCGTCAGCGGCGTCAACGCCGACGACTTGGGCGACTACCGCCCCGGTTTGCAGGCCGCCGGCGAGCACGGCGTGCACGCGCCGCTCGCCGAAGCCGGAATCGGCAAGGAAGACGTGCGGCGGATCTCCAGGCGGCTGGGCCTGTCGATCTTCGACAAGCCCGCGTCGCCGTGCCTGTCGTCGCGCGTGCAGTACGGTGAGGCGATCACGCCCGAGAAGCTGCGGCGCATCGATGCGGCCGAGACGCTTTTGCGCTCGCTCGGCTTCAGGGAATGCCGCGTTCGGCACCACGACACGCTCGCGCGGATCGAATTGCCGCTCGACGAGCTGGCGCGCGCCGTTGAGCCGGGCACACGCGCCCGCATCGACGCCGGCTTGCGCGAGCTGGGCTACCTCTACGTCACGTTGGACCTGCGCGGCTTTCGCTCGGGCAGCATGAATGACGTGCTGCTCGGACAAGCGCTCGCCTCGAGCCTGCGAACCCGTTGAGAACCGCAGCCCGCCCCCCTGGGCTTGATCCGCCCTCCCGTCTGCCGTGTATTCCGCCGACCGCCAGCCAGCCTGCGGCGGCGTGGACAAGAGAGAAGGCGGACCGGACGCTGTCCGGCCCGCCCCGGTGGTGTTCAGCGCATGCCTACTGTCCGCCGGCGTTTTCTTCCGGGGGTTCGAGGGGGTCGTACTTGATGTTTCCTTTTTCGGAGCCGAGGCCCTGGAGGTTGGCTCCGGAGTAGGTGACGTCGGTGGCGTCGAAGGTGAGGACCTTGTTGGCGACGCCGAGCAGGGCGGCCGGGGTGCTTCCGGGGCACTG
>CAADGL010000021.1 GCA_900696525.1 uncultured Planctomycetota bacterium | reverse complement strand
GTAGTGCCTCGCAAATAACTGCCTGTCCCTATGCAGGGTGGGGCGGGCTTCCAGCCCGCCCGAGCGGGCAAGATGCCCGCTCCACCCATCCGTGATACCGTCACATTTCTGCGAGGCACTACACTAGCGCGCTGCCTCGCAATCCTGCGACTTCTCAGGCACGTGGGGGGGGCCTCCGTGCCGGCCGACAGGCAGGGACGCCTGCCCCGCCGCGCGCACGTACGTCGCGTTATTGCGGAGGTAGTACACCAGCGCGCGGCGGGCGGCGCTCTACGCCGGCGCCCACGCCAGGTCGAGGATCGAGTTCGTCGGCCGCTCGGTGTTGAAGACCGCTTTGACCTTCATCCCGATCTGCGGCCGGCCCTCTTTCAGCCAGCTCATGAGCTTGGTGCAGACGCCCTCAAGCTCGACGCTGATGAGCGGCGTATCGGCGGGGAGCTTGAACAGCTCGCCGGGGTACTTGATTACGCTCCAGGTGAACACATTCCCGATCTGCGGCGCCTCGACCCAGTCCATGTCGTGCCAGCAGTCCGGGCATTGGCAGCGCGGCGGCAGCCAGAGGCGCTTCTCGCCGCAATTCGGGTTGGAGCAGCGCGTCGCGAGCAGCTTTCGCTGCTGCAAGCCCTGAAAGAACCGGCCCCAGCCGCCATAGCTGTGAAAATGGGCCCAGGTCTTCGGGTTCTTGACGCCCAGCGGCTCGGTGGACCAGGTTTCGAGCGTCGTGGTGGGCCAGTTGATGGACATGAGGCTTCACCTCGGCTAACGAGTGTCAAATCACCAAGAAACAGCGAATGTCGAATAGCGGATTGCGAAAGGAGCACCCGTCGCCGAAAGGGAACAACAGCACGCCCGCTCGATGAGCTTTCGCCATTCGCCACACTCGCAATTCGATATTCATGCCTTTTCCAGGATCGCGCACGTCACGTGACTTCCCGTCCCCGCGTGGCTGATCGCGCAGCCGCGCCTGGGGTTCTTGAGCTGCAAGCTCTTCCAGTCGGCCGGCTTCTTCTTGCCGAAGCGCTCCCACATCTTCGGGTCGCCGTGGAACTTGTCGTACTTGCCCTGGAGCTGCCAGAGCACCTCGACGAGCTGGAAAATGCCCGTCGCGCCGACCGCGTGCATCGTGCCGATGAGACCGCCCGAGAGGTTCGTCGGCAGCCGGCCCTCGAAATACGCGTCGCCCGACTCGATGAACTCGCGCCCGCGCCCGTACGGCCGCAGGCCGATGTCCTCGTACGTCTGCACGTCGCTGATGGTGAAGGCGTCGTGCGTCTCCAGCAGGTCGAAGTCCGCCACCGGGTCCTTGATGCCCGCCATGTTATAGGCCAGGTACGCCGCCATGCGCGACGCCAGGAACGAGCTGAACCCCGGCCACTCGTGCCGCTTGCCGGTGAAGTAGTCCTTGTAGGTCGCCTCGGTCTCGTTCGGCAATAGCAGGATCGGCATGTGCCGCCGGTCCGCCGTGCGCAGCGTGTGCGTGCCGCCGCAGATGGCCTTGAGCTGCACGGGATTGTCGCTCAGCTTGTGGGCGACGGCCTCGTCGCACAGGATCAGCACGGCCGCCCCGACGCTCATCACGCAGCACTCCAGGAAGCTGAGCGGGTCGGAGACGATCTCGTTATTCAGAATGTCCTGCACGGTGTATTTGCCCGGGTTCTGCGCGAACGGCGAGTAATACGCGTACTCGTGGTTCTTGCACGCGATCTTTGCCAGCGTCTCGCGCGGCACGTTGTTCTCGTACTGGTAACGCTGCGCCATCAGCGCGTAATACGCCGCGTACATCCAGCCCAGCTCGCTCTCGAAGTCCTTGCACGCGGCGGAGGCGATGTACGAGTTGCCCACCTTGGTGCTCACCTCGTCCATGCGCTCCCAGCCGACCACCGGCACGCAGTCGGCGTAGCCGCTGGCCACCGCCTGGGCCGCGGCCAGCACCGCCGAGCCGCCGGTCGCGCCGCCGGTCTTGACCTCGATGTTGCCGAGCGGGTCGAAGCCGAGGTAGTCGTGCACCTTGGCCGCCGCGAGGAGCTGGTCGCCGAAGTGGTCGGCGAACTGCGAGTAGACCACCCAGTTGACCATGCGGCGGAGCTGCTCGGGCTCGACCTTCAGGTCGTTCTCCTCGACCGCCATGCGCAGGGCGGCGGTGCACAGTTCGCAGGTGTTCTTCTCGCGGTAGTTCTTGCGGTAGTCGGTCAGCCCGCCGGCGACGACGTAGACGGGCTTCTCGAAACGCGGGATGCGGAGGTTCTGGGGACCGAAGCGGATCATGGCGTCCTCGCTGTCGGGTTGCGCGAATCAGGCCGGATTGTCGCGAATGCGCGAAATCCCGACAAGCGTGCAACACTCGGTAACGGTAGCCTCTTGCGGGGAGCATCGGCCTCTGGCGGGTGCGAAATAGCGGTCGGTCCGGATCGGCATTCGACGTGCAAAGCCAGATTTCGCTTGACGGGTTATCGAACCTGAGTCAAAATACTTATCGAGGGGGCGTTTGGCGCGTCAGCGATGTGATCGTTCGGGCCGGCTGGCTTGGAGCCCCCCAAGGAGCCATGGCCATGTCTACCCCTGCTCCCTGCTCCCTGCTCCCTGCTCCCTGCTCACCCTGCTAGCGGCGCTCGGCGTGTCTCTCTTTTTTACGCCCGCTGCATGGCCTCAGGCCTGCGGCGGGGGCGTTGGTGACGGGACGTGCTGCGGGGATGTGGACGGGGACGGCGCCGTCACGCAGGCGGACCTTGGCATCGCCATCGCCGAGTCCGAGGCCGGATGCACGGGCTGCTGCCTGGCAGACGTTGACTGGGACGGCGACGTGGACGACGACGACATCTCCATCATCACGTCGGAAATGAACGAGAACGGCGAGGGCCAGCCCTGCATCGGCTACCGCCCGATTCCGCTGAAAGTCTGGGATCCGGACTGCTACAGCGGCGGGTGCGGGCCGACGTGCCAGGACGACAAGGGCTGCCTGCCCATGGACACGAACCAGTACTTTCCCAGTCTCGTCAGCTTCTCCGACGTCGATGGCGACGGCTGGCCCGATGCAGCCTCCTGGGCGACCATAGACGGGGCGCGGAAACGCAGGCTGTATCGCAACAGCGGCGACGGCGGCAATCCGCTTTCGTGGACGGAGGTCTGCCTTGACCCCAACCTGGACCCGAACAGCGGCTACGGCGCGCACCTGGCGGACTACAACAATGACGGCTATCCCGACTACGCTACGTCGCGGGACAAGCTGGGAGCGGCCGACAAGTTCTTTTTTCTCGTGAATGCCGGCGATCCCAACTCGTGTTTCGTCTCTGTCCGCGAGTGCCTCGGCCTACCCAGTGCCATACCAAGCTCAGAGACTCTGGTCTGGGGGGACGTTGACGGCGATCTGGACCTGGAGTTGTTCGTGCCAGCATACGAGACCACCCCGCCTGATCCAAACGACCCGGTGGGCAACCACCTGTTCCTGAACCTCGACCCGAACACCGATGGCGACTGTCCGCAGGGTCCGCCGACGATCGTGGCGATGGACCCGAACTGGGGCATCCCCGCGGGCCTCCAGAAGTACAATGACTATCGCAGGCCGGAAGGCTGCATTCTGGTCGATTACGATCGCGACGGCGACGGGGACCTCTTCTTCTCAGGGCGAGTGTGGCAGAATGTAACGACAGCCGACGACGATCCCAACTTCAGCCGCCTCGACCCTGACGACACGGGGTTTTCCGTTTTCGCAATCCCGAAGAAGGGCTTGCCGCCGCCGACGTCGACCTGGATGGCGACCTGGATTTTCTTCAGATGGGCACCTTTGCGGATGCGCGCCTTCAAAAGTCGCGCGGCGCCGGCACGTTCGGTAGCTACGCCGGCTTCAGCACGGAATCGTACGGCGTTTCGATAGCTGACTGGGACAACGACGGGGACATCGACTTCACCGCCGGCGAGACCTTCTGGCGCAACATGCTGCTCGAGCGTTTCTACGAGTCGCCCGCCAGCAGTTTGTGGCAGCAGGTTTACTGCCTGGACGACGGCGTGTACGACCCGGTTTACTCTGCCTGTCCAGCCTGGGCAGATGTTGATCGCGACGGCGATCTCGATTGTGCGCGAGGGGCGCACACTCAGCAATTAGGATCAACCCGGGCCAAGTTCCAGCGCAACTACCTCTATCACGGCGGCACGTGTGCGGATTGCGAGCCGCTGAAGCGTTACGTCAATGTGCGCCCGGTGCGCGCGGCGCCGGACAACGGCCCGAACGGCTGGCGCGACAACTCGGAGTGCGAGTTCGGCGCGTTCGTCGAGCTTGTAGTGCGCAACCACCCCGATCCGAACATGGCGCATCTGCGCCGCGTGCAGTTCACCTCGACCACCGCCGGCTACCTGAACCAGGACGAGTACCCGCCCCACTTCGGCTTGCCCGGCGATCCCGACCCAAACGACCCCGACGAGGATCTACGTCTCGACGTCTACGTCGATTTCCTGGCGCGTGGGGACGAGCCGAACGCGGGATCGGGCGTGTGGCGCGTCGACTGGACCGTCAACGCGCAGCTCGCGAACATCAACCTGGCGGACCTCTACGTCGACTGCAACGATCCAGACCCCGAGACGCTCGGGCGCCCGATAACCGTCTACCGCGACGGGCGCGTGCGCTTCAAGGGCGCTGATCCCAACGTGGCGCCGAGCGATCCGAACCTCGCCCGCCTCTACACGCTCGGCGGTCGCCTGACGTTGCCGTCGCAGGGCGGCGGCGCTCTTCCCGGTCTCACGACAGGGAACGTGTTCGCGGGCGTGCGCTTCAACAAGGAGCCGAACAGCCCTGAGCTGCGCATCCGCGAGATCATCGTCGACGGGCAGTTGGATCAGACGACGTCCGGCTGCGACTACAATGTCGTGGTGCTGGACGTCACTGATCCCAACAACCCGAGCCCGGTGGGCGGCTTGAAAGCGTACACATTCTCCGACAACAGGCGGACGTTCATCCACGTGCCGCCACAGGACCCCAACGACCCGGATTTCGTGCTGCCGGAGGGCGATGGTTCGACCACGCGCAAGTACGAGGTGCGTGTGCGGCTCACAAGCTACCGGATGAACACGTTGCCGGATCTCACCGGCCTGCAAACGCTGCTGGGTCTCACCGTCGACAAGGGCCTCCGCACAGAGAGTTCCTCGGGCAAGAACGTCTGCACCGAAGGCATGGACCTTGGGTCCGCGGCGACAACACCCGTCACGATTCGCCTGAGCCCAACAGGAAACTGAGGAGTTCTTCCATGTACCGCGTTGCTCTTTCTTCGTTCCTTCGTCCCTTCATCCCTTCGTCCCTTCTTGCCGTGTTCCTTTGTGGCCTTGTTGGCCTGACGCCACAGGCTTCCGGCCAGATCCAGATCATCAACGGCACGTGGGACTGGCCCGACCAGGGGCTCACGCTGTTTCCCGAAGGCGATATCGACGAGGGCGCCTTTGTGAATGACCTGCTCCCGTACGGCGGGCGGCTCGCGGCCGCCGGCGGCTTTGTTCACGCCGGTGGTCTGTTAGCCCCATGTCTCGCTGTCTGGGACGGACAGGTGTGGTCGGCGCTTAGCTCGGATGCGCCTAATGATTCGGTGTGGACTTTGCTGGAATCTGGGGGGTCGCTGTATCTCGGTGGCGGATTCTCCTTCATCGGAGAGATTCCAGCCAAGAGGGTGGCCAAATGGGATGGTTTCAGTTGGTCCGGTTTCGGCAATGGCCTCCCTGGGACGATTGTATCGCTGGCACTGTGGGACGACGGCAGCGGCGTTTCACTGTACGCCGGCGGGAACAACATCTTCAAATGGGACGGGTTGGCGTGGTCGCTTGTCGGCGGCGGAATTCCCAGCGGCGTGGAAGCCATGACACTATTCAATGACGGCAGCGGAACAGCTCTGTACATCTGCGGTCAAGGCGGCGTCGCCAAATGGAACGGCGTAGGCTGGACGTCCATCGGCGGCACGACGGGCGGGCTGCCCAACACCCTCGCGGTCTTCAACGACGGGTCCGGTGAGAAGCTCTACCTGGGCGGCTACTTCACCGCAGTCGGCGGCGTGCCCGCCGTGTGCGTCGCGCGCTGGGACGGCGAAAGCTGGTCCGCGGTCGGAAACCCGGAGCTGACGCCGGACGTGGCCATCGAACAACTGAGGGTGCTCGACGACGGCAGCGGCCCGGCGCTGTTTGCCGTCGCGCCCGGCGTGCTCCAGAAATGGGATGGACAGAAATGGACCCGCTACGTTCTACCCTGGCAGGCCGGGCCGGCAACGGTGCAGGTCTTTGACGGCCCGGCCGGCCCCATGCTCCACATCGCCGGCTCGATCGACTTGGGCGAGTATCCGCAGCATCGATACACGAACATCGCCCGCTTCACCCGCGGCTTCGCCTGCGGCGATTTCAACCGCGACGGCGTCACCGACCAGAAGGACCTGGGCATTCTGCTGGCGGTCTTCAACTGCACCGGCACGTGCTCCGGCGACGCCGACGGCGACGGCGACGTTGACCAGGCCGACCTGGGCATCCTGTTGGCGCACTTCGGGCAGAAGTGCGGATGAGCCGTAGCGTCGGGCCGCCGTGCCCGACGATGAATGCCGAGTGGCGAGTGCAGAGTAACGAGTGGGGAAAGGCGAAGCGCACATGACGACGTAGCGGCCGACCTCCGAGTCGGCCGTCCGACGGCGAACAGCGAATGCTGAATGGAACTCGGCGCCAACGGGGGGCGAAGGACCTTGCCGTTGGATCTCCGGCGCGTACGGCGGCGGCTACGCCGTCGCACCGCTGGCCGCCGCCTGGGCCGCGGCCAGCACGGCCGAGCCGCCGGTGGCCCCGCCGGTCTTGACCTCGATGTTGCCGAGCGGGTCGAAGCCCAGGTAGTCGTGCACCTTGGCGGCCGCGAGGAGCTGGTCGCCGAAGTGGTCGGCGAAGGTGGGCCAGCCGGGCCGCGGCACGCGGACTGTGACTAGTGTAGTGCCTCGCAGAAATGTGACGGTATCACGGATGGGTGGAGCGGGCATCTTGCCCGCTCGGGCGGGCTGGAAGCCCGCCCCACCCTACATAGGGACAGGACACGCGAGAAACCAGACGCGCTGTTCCGGGCTGATGACAGCCCGGCTCTGCGCTGTTCCGGGCCGGGGACAGCCCGGCCCCCTTGCGTGCACGCTCGCACTTGGGCTTCACGGACGCCAAGTGGGGCGGTAACATGCGGGTACTCGGCGCCGGGATCGCTCGTCCGCGGCGCGCGAGCATGTACCTTGAGCGCTGATGGTCGGGTCGCTCGGCGAGGGCGCCCGCCTGCGCTACGTTCTACAGCCGGCCGACCCTGCTGTTCGGAGCCAGCCGTGTCAGGACTCGTGCCGTTGTCAATTGGCGGCAATCCGCTGGAGAACCACGAGACGGCCTCTCTCGGGCGGGCGCGCGCGCGGACCACGCGGCATCGCAGCCGCGCGTTCACGCTGATCGAGTTGCTCGTGGTGATCGCCGTGATCGCGCTGCTGCTGGCGGCGCTGCTGCCCACGCTGAGCAGCGCCCGCGAGCAGGGCCGCCGGACGGTTTGCCTGGCGAACCTCAAGTCGATCGGCAACGCGATGGTGATGTACTTCAACGAGAACCACAACTGGTTCCCGTTCGAGAAGCGCAACTGGCCGCGGACGGGCGTGCCGGGGCCGGGGGAGTGGGTTCTGTCGGCGTTCTACTACGCGGGTCACCCCGGGCGGCCGTCGATCGGCGACCAGAGCTCGTACACGTTCGACCTGCCGTACCTGCGCGACACGTTCCGGGGGCGGGCGTTCAACCCCTACCTGTACGACAACCTGTACGAACGGCTCGAGCAGCCCAACGAGGCCGGCCTGGGGGAGTTCGAGGAGCGGCGGAAGGCGATGACGATCACGCGCTGCCCGTCCGACACGGGGCCGTTCTTCAACACCAACGCGTACATGGACGTGGGGGCGTACAAGTCCACCTGGGAGATGCACGGATCGAGCTACGACATCAACTATCACTTCGTCTGGCTCTGGGCGGCCAGTCAGGCCCTCGGCGCGCCGAACCAGCCGTATCTGCCCACGCCGCGGCCGCGCTACCTGCAACGCGCCAACAGGTTCCTGGCGGTCCAGCGCGACAAGCACGCCTCGCGCTTCATCGTGCTGTACGAAGACCCGTTCGACTCGGCGCAGTACCGCCGCATCAACCGCTTCGGCTGGCACCGGCAGTTGAACCGGCACTCGTTCCTGTTCCTCGACGGGCACGCGAGCTTCCTGCGCACCGACACCACCAAGGGCAACAACGGCCCGGGCTGGAAGACGGCGTCGGGCATGTGGTACAACGACTCCAACGACCCCGATTACCCGCTGCGCACGCTCGAGCCCTGAGGACGGCGTCACGGGGGCGGCGCGGCCGGGCCGTGGTCCGCGCGGTGGACCGTGTGGCTGGCGCCCGGTTCCCCGCGGCCCCGTCTCTTGCGTAAGATGCGAGCGCGATCGAAGTCGACCCGCGCCGACGCCGGCCCACGGGGACCGAGCCCGATGATCGACCTGGTTCTGCGGAGCATCGCCAAGGGGCTGCTGCGGCTGCGCTACCGCGTGCGGGTGCGCGGGCTGGAGGAAGTGCGCGCCCGCGGCACGCGCGGAATCCTGTTCCTGCCGAACCACCCTGCGCTGATCGACCCCGTGCTGGTGGTCACGTTCCTTTGGAAGACGTTCAGGCCGCGGCCGCTCGCCGACGAGGACCAGATCAGCCGCTGGCCCCTGAGCTGGGTGGCGCGCTATGTCGGCATGCGCCCGATACCCGACATCCGCACCCGCGGCCTCGACGCCGCCGAGCGGATCCGCCGGGTCATCGCCGACTGCCAGGCCGGGCTGGCGGCGGGAGAGAACATCGTGCTGTATCCGTCCGGGCACCTGTATCGCAGCCGCTACGAGAATCTGCGCGGCAACAGCGCGGCCGAGCAGCTCGTGAAGAGCACGCCGGCGGCACGCGTGGTGCTGGTGCGGACGCGGGGGCTGTGGGGCAGCGTGTTCAGCCTGGCGGGCGGGGGGTTCCCGTCGCTGGGCGCGGGGATGAAAAAGGGGCTGTGGGCGCTGGGCAAGAGCCTCGTGTTCTTCGCGCCGCGGCGCGACGTGACGATCGAGCTGTTCGAGCCCGAGGACCTGCCGCGCGACGCCGGCCGCGCCGAGTTCAACGCCTACCTCGAACGCTTCTACAACGAGGACGCCCCGCCCAACCTGTACGTGCCCTATTCGCCGTGGGAGGGCGGCGGGCGCGTGGAGCTGCCCGATCCGCCGACGCGCGGGCCGGTCGCCGAGAGCGGCGACGTGCCGGAGGCGACGCGGCAGATCGTGCTGGAGCACCTGCGTCAACGGCTGGAGGTGAATGAGCTCCGCGACACGGACCGTCTGTCGCAGGACCTGGGGATGGACAGCCTGGCCAAGGCAGAGCTGGTGGTCTGGCTGGGCGCCGAGTTCGGCCAGCAGGTTGCCGACGTGACCGCGCTGGAGACCGTCGCCGACGTGCTGCTCGCGGCGCGCGGCGAAGCGATGGCGCGGCGGCAGGTCGATCTGCGTCCCGTTCCGCCCGGGTGGTTTCGCAGTGCGGGCGAGGGCCGGCTGAGCCCGCCGGCGGCGGACTCGCTGACGCAGGCGCTGCTGGAGCAGGCGCGGCTGAGCCCCGGACAGGTGATCGTGGCGGACCAGGTCAGCGGCGCGCTGAGCTATCGCGGGCTGCTGATCGCGATACTTGCGCTCAAGCCGCTGATTGCGCGACTGCCGGGCGAGCGCGTCGGCATCATGCTGCCGGCGTCGGTCGGTGCGACGATCACGTACTTCGCAGCACTCTTCGCCGGCAAGACGCCGGTGATGGTGAACTGGACGACGGGGGCGCGGAACATCGCCCATGCGCTCGAGCTGCTGGGGGTGCGGTGCGTGCTGACGGCCCGTCCGCTCGTGGCGCGCATCGAAGGCCAGGGCGCCGACCTGGGCGGCGTGAAGGACCGCTTCGCGTACCTGGAGGACCTGCGCCGGCAGATCGGCGTCACGGCGCGGCTTTGGGCGGTCTACCAGGGCTACTGCGACTGGGCTGACCTGGAGCGCGCGCGGCCGACCGAGGTGGCAGCGATCCTGCTCACCAGCGGCTCTGAGGCCCTGCCGAAGGCCGTGCCCCTGACGCATGCGAACATCCTCGCGAACCTGCGCGACGTGCTCGGCTGCTACGCCCTGTATCCGCACGATCGGCTGGTCGGCTTCCTGCCGCCGTTCCATTCGTTCGGCCTGTCGGTGACGATGATCCTGCCGCTGCTGGGGGGCATGCCGGTTGTGTATCACGCGAACCCGACCGATGCATGGGTCCTGGCGCGGCTGATCCAGGCGTATCGCGCGACGATCGTCGTCGGAACGCCCACGTTTCTGTACGGGATTGTCCGCACGGCGGAGCCGGAACAGCTCGCGTCGTTGCGGATAGCGGTGACGGGGGCCGAGAA
The DNA here is from genome assembly GCA_900696525.1 of uncultured Planctomycetota bacterium. Lineage (GTDB taxonomy): Bacteria > Planctomycetota > Phycisphaerae > UBA1845 > Fen-1342 > CAADGL01. The sequence goes on along the minus strand of CAADGL010000021.1, from coordinate 463,293 downwards.
ATGCCCGGAGCGCACCTACGCGGCGCTGGCGGCGGCCTGTCCGCAGTTGAAGGTGCTCGAGGGCTACGGCGCGAGCGAATGCTCGCCGATCATCGCGGCGAACCCGGAGCACGCGCCGCGGCCCGGGACGATCGGAACGATCCTGCCATCCTACGAGTACGCCATCGTCGATCCCGATACGCTGGCACCGGTCCCGCAGGGCCGGACCGGGATGCTGCTGGTGCGCGGGCCGAGCGTGTTCGGCGGCTACATGGGCGAGGCGGCGTCGCCCTTTGTTGAGCACGCGGGTTCGGCCTGGTATCGGACTGGCGACCTCGTGACGCAGGACGCGGACGGCTACCTGACCTTCCGCGGCCGGCTGAAGCGTTTCGTCAAGCTCGGCGGCGAGATGATCTCACTGCCGGCGATCGAGGCGGTGCTGGAGGCGCATTTCGGGGGCGAGCCGGACGAGGGGCCGGTGCTGGCGGTGGAGGCTACGGCCAGCGAGGAGCACCCGGAGATCGTGCTGTTCACGACGCGCGAGCTTGACCGGCGCGAGGTGAACGAGCACATCCGGGCAGCCCACCTGTCGGCGCTGCACAACGTCGCGCGGGTGGTTCGGGTGGACGAGATACCCGTTCTGGGCACCGGAAAGACGGATTATCGCGCGCTGCGGCAGCGGATCGAGTCGGCCCAGCCGGCCAGGGTCGGTTGACGCCTGTCGGCCGCGGCCTGCCGATAGAATGAACTGGCGGAGTGCCGGGCTCCGCCGGGGGTGGGGTGTCCAAGGCCGGACAAGCGCCCGAGCCAGCCCGGAGAGTCGGCAAGCCATGGTGCTGCGGATCGAGAAGGACCACCAGCGGTTCCGTCAGATCGTCAAGGGCAAGATCCGCGACGATCTGCGCAAGTTTCTCACGCGCGGCGAGCTGATCGGGAAGGAAGGCAAGAACCTGATCAGCATCCCGGTGCGCGGGATCGACCTGCCGCACTTCCGCTACGGGGACAACAACGACAGCGGGGTAGGGCAGGGGGACGGCCAGCCGGGCCAGAGTGTGGACGGGGACGAGGGACAGGGGCTGGGCCCGGGTGGAACGGAGCCGGGGCGACACATCCTGGAAGTGGAGATCACGCTCGACGAGTTGGCGGACATCCTGGGCGAGGAGCTGCAACTGCCGCGCATCGAGCCCAAGGGCCGGCACAGCATCACCACGGTGAAGGAGCGCTACAGCAGCATCCGCCAGAGCGGGCCCGAGTCGCTGCGGCACTTCAAGCGCACGTTCCGCCAGGCGTTGCGGCGGATGATCATGACGGGGGCGTACGATCCGAACAATCCGGCGATCATCTTCGAGCGGCGCGACAAGCTGTACCGGAGCTGGAAGCCGGTGAAGAAGCCGCAGAGCAACGCGGTGATCGTGTACATGATGGACGTCTCGGGCTCGATGGGGCACGAGCAGAAGGAGCTGGTGCGGCTGGAGGCGTTCTGGATCGACGCGTGGCTGCGGCGGAACTACGAGGGGATCGAAAGCCGCTACATCGTTCACGACGTGCACGCGAAGGAAGTGGACCGGGACACGTTCTTTCACCTGCGCGAGGATGGGGGCACCAAGATCTCCAGCGCGTTCCGCTGCTGCAAGGAGGTGCTCGACAAGCACTATCGTCCGGAGGAGTGGAACGTGTACCTGTTTCACTTCTCCGACGGCGACAACTCGAGCGAGAGCGACTCGCGCGACTGCTGCAAGCTGCTGCGCGAGCAGCTCCTGCCGCGCAGCAATCAGTTCGGCTACTGCCAGGTCGCCAGCAGCTACGGCAGCGGCAACTTCATCAACGTGCTGCGCGAGCAGCTCGCCGACGCGGAAAACGTCGTCACCAGCCGCGTGAACACCAAAGACGACATCTACGACAGCATCAAGGCGTTCTTCGCCAGGGGGCGCTGAGCCCGGCGGCGGACGCTCATCGCTCCCGCGCCAGCCGCGCGGCGCGCAGCAGGGCGTTGGCCTTGTTGAGGGTCTCCTCGTACTCGCGCGCGGCGACCGAGTCGGCGACCACGCCGGCGCCGGCCTGGATGTGCCCTCGCCCGCGGTGCAGCACCATCGTGCGGATCGCGATGCACAGGTCCATGTCGCCCAGGTAGCTGAAATACCCGATCGCACCCGCGTAGACGCCGCGCCGCTGCGGCTCGAGCTCGTCGATGACCTGCATGGCGCGGATCTTGGGTGCGCCGGAGACCGTGCCGGCGGGGAACGTCGCGCGGAAGACGTCGACCGCGTCGCAGTCCTCGCGCAGCCAGCCCTCGACCGACGAGACCAGGTGCATGACGCGCGAGTGGCGCTCGATCTCCATCACGTCGCTCACCCGCACGCTGCCGCCCTCGCACACGCGCCCCAGGTCGTTGCGCCCCAGGTCCACCAGCATCACGTGCTCGGCCTGCTCCTTCGGGTCCGCACGCAGCTCGCGCGCCAGCGCCAGGTCCTCCTCCTCCGTCGCGCCGCGCGGACGCGTCCCCGCCAGCGGCCGCGTCAGCACCCGCCGCCCCGTCAGCCCCACCAGCACCTCCGGCGACGAACCGGCGATGTGCAGGTCCGACAGCCGCAGGTAATACATGTAGGGCGACGGATTCGTCTCGCGCAGCGCGCGGTAGTACGCCAGCGGCGGGGCGGCGGCCTCGAACTCGAAACGCTGCGAGAGCACGACCTGGAAAACGTCGCCGGCGCGGATGTACTCACGCGCCCGTTCAACCATGGCTTCGAACTGCGGCCGGGCCATATTGCTGCGGACACTGAGCTCGCCGCCAGCTCCCACGGCCCCTGCGCCGGGTTGCGCGTGCAGGGCCTGCTCGCGGACCGCCGCCGGGCCCGTCGCGTCGCACGCGCGGCGGATCTCCGTGAGCCTCGCCTCGTGGCCGCTTTCGTCGTAGAGGATGACGTGAATCACCTTCTCGAGGTGGTCGAAGCAGACGACCTCGCGCGGCACGAGAAACCAGGCGTCCGGCACGCCCGCGCCGTCGGGCCGGTTGTCCGGCAGGCGCTCGATCTGCCGCACGACGTCGTAGCCCAGGTAGCCCACGGCGCCGCCGCAGAACGGCGCGACGGGCGGGGCGTCGAGCTGCGGGCGGATGAGCTGCCGCAGGGCGTCGAGCGGGTTTCCGCGGGCGTGGTGGGTCTTGCCCGCGAGGTCGAGCTCGAGCGCGTCGCCCGTGCTGCGAAAGACGGCCCGCGGGCGGGCGCCGATGAACGAGTAGCGCCCGCGCTGGCCGTGGGCCTCGAGCGATTCGTAGAGGAACGCCAGCGGCTCGCCGCCGTACAACGCCTCGAAAAGCGCCAGCGGCTCGGCGCAGGTCGCGAGCCGACGATGAAACGCGGGGATCGATGGAACGGACGGCAGTGTCATGGCTCATCACCTGTTCGGCCGGCGTCGCAGCGGAGGCGGGCTGTCCTCGGCCCGCGGGTGCGCGAAGTGGCGCCGCGGTCCTGCCGCCCGCGTCTCAAGCCGTGACCGTCCGCCCGCGGCGCACGGCGGGGACGATGATCTTCAGCTCCTCCATCATCTCGGCGAACATCGGCACGGTCAGGGCCTGGGCCGCGTCGGAGAGCGCCCGCTTAGGGTCGTCGTGGATCTCGACCATCACGCCGTCGGCCCCGGCCGCGATCGCCGCGCGCGCCAGCGGAATGACGAGGTCGCGCTTTCCCGCGGCGTGCGAGGGATCGACGATGACGGGCAGGTGCGTGATGCGCTTCAGCTCGGGGACGATGCTGATGTCGAGGGTGAAGCGCGAGTAATCGCTGAACGCCCGGATGCCGCGCTCGCAGAGGATCACGTTGCGGTTGCCGTGCGTGATGACGTACTCGGCGGCCAGCAGGAACTCCTCGAGCGTGGCGCTCATGCCGCGCTTCAGGAGCACGGGCTTGCGGCTGGCGCCGACGCGCTTGAGCAGGGCGTAGTTCTGCATGTTGCGCGCGCCGATCTGGAGCACGTCGACGTGCCGCTCCATCAGCGGCACGTCATCGGTGCTGACGACCTCCGACACGACCGGCAGGCCGGTCGCCTCGCGGGCCTCGTCGAGTATTCGGAGCGCTTCCGGGCCCAGGCCCTGGAACGCATAGGGCGACGTGCGCGGCTTGAACGCGCCGCCGCGCAGCACGTGCGCGCCCAGGCGCCTGGCGCTCTGGGCCGCGTGGATCGTCTGGTCGCGCGTCTCCACCGAGCATGGGCCGGCGATGACGACGATCTCCGGGCCGCCGACCTCGACGTTTCCGACGCGCACGATCGTGTCGTCGGGCTTCATCTCGCGGTTGGTGAGCTTGAAGGGCCGCGTGACGCGGATGACCTCCACCACGCCGGGCAGGCCGCTGAACATTCCCGGATCGACCGGCCCGGTGTTGCCCGTGATTCCGATGGCGACGCGGCTCTTTCCGGGAATCGGATGCGGCGCGAGTCCTGCGTCGCGGACTGCGGCGCAGGCGCGTTCGATCTGCTCGTCGGTGGCGTCGGCCCTCATGACGATCAACATTGCGGTCTCCTGCTTCAATCCTGTTCCCGGCCCGGCGGCCGTTGCTGGCGCCGTCTGGGCCGTTGTCGCCCTGCACTGCGATTGCTAGCCCCCCCGCGCCGACCCCGCGCCCTCGCGTGGGGCTCGGATCGCATGCTTCAGCTCCGCGATCAACGCCGCAACGTCCTCGCCACGCCGGATCGCCTCGACCAGCCGGCTGCCGACTACCACGCCGTCCGCGAGACCGCGCAGCGATCGTATCTGCTCTGCCCGCGAGATGCCGAACCCGACCGCGACCGGCAGTCCGGCCGCCGCGCGGACACGTCGCAGGAACGCTGGCAACTCGGGCGGCAGCTCGCTTCGCGCCCCGGTCGTGCCGGCGAGACTGACGGCGTAAACGAAGCCGGCAGCCGCCCGGCCGATGAGACGCAGTCGCTCGTCCGGGCTGGTCGGCGCGGCGAGCAGGGCCAGGCAGAGGCCGGCCTCGCGCGTGGCGGCGGACCACTCCGTGGCCTCGTCCGCGGGCAGGTCGGGGATGATCAGGCCGCGGACGTGGGCCGCCCGCAGCCTCTCGAACAACCGCTCGCGCGGCATGGCGATGAGCGGGTTCAGATACGACATGGCGATCAGCGGCACGCGCGGCTCAAGCGGCGCCAGGTCGTCGAGGATGTCCCTCAGGCGCGCGCCGTTCTCGAGCGCCACCTGCGACGAATGCTGGATCGTCGGCCCGTCCGCGATCGGGTCGCAGAACGGAATGCCGATCTCGATCAGGTCGGCGCCTGCGTCGATCACGGTGCGCAGGTGTTCGAGGAAAGCGGGCCGCGTCGGGTAGCCGGCGGTGAGAAACGGCATCAGGGCCATCTCGCCGCGCGCGCGAAGCGCCGCGAAGGTCTCGGAAAGCGCGGCCGCGGGCCGGTCCCCCAGAGAGTCTGCCGGTTGCATCACAGCAGCCCCTCCACGATCTCGAGGTCCTTGTCGCCGCGCCCGCTGAGACAAACGACGAGCGCGTGGTCGCGCTGCATCTGCGGCGCGAGCTTGAGCGCGTGGGCCACGGCGTGGGCCGATTCGAGCGCCGGGATGATGCCTTCGGTCTCCGAGAGCGTTCGCAGCGCCGCCAGGGCCTCCTCGTCCGTCGCCAGCGTGTATTCGACCCGCCCGCTGTCCCGCAGGTGCGAGTGCTCCGGCCCGACGCCGGGATAATCCAGCCCGGCGGAGACCGAGTGGGTCGGCAGTACCTGCCCGTCGTCGTCCTGCATCAGGTAGCTGCGGGCGCCATGCAGCACGCCCGCGCGGCCGCTGCAAAGCGTGGCCGCGTGCCGGCCGCTGGCGAGGCCCAGGCCGCCGCCTTCGACGCCGATCAGCCGCACGCCGGCGTCGCCGACGAACGGATGGAACATTCCGATGGCGTTGGAGCCGCCGCCGACGCAGGCGACGATCGCATCGGGCAGGCGCCCTTCGCCGGCGAGCGCCTGGGCGCGCGTCTCGCGGCCGATGACGCTCTGGAAGTCGCGCACCATCATCGGGTACGGGTGCGGCCCGACCGCCGAGCCGATCACGTAGTGCGTCGTGGCGACGTTCGTCACCCAGTCGCGGATCGCTTCGTTGATCGCATCCTTGAGCGTGCGGCTGCCGCTCTGGACCTCGACGACGTTCGCGCCCAACAGGTGCATCCGCAGCACGTTCATCCGCTGCCGCCGCGTGTCTTCGCTGCCCATGTACACCAGGCACTCCAGTCCGAGCAGCGCCGCGGCGGTCGCGGTCGCGACGCCATGCTGGCCCGCCCCGGTCTCGGCGATGATGCGGCGCTTGCCGAGCCGCTGGGCGAGCAGCACCTGTCCGACGGCGTTGTTGATCTTGTGGGCGCCGGTGTGGGCGAGGTCTTCGCGTTTCAGCAAGAGCCGTGCCCCGCCGCACCGCTCGCTCAGCCGCCGGGCGAAGTACAGCGGCGTCGGCCGGCCGACGTATTCCGCGAGCAGCGTGGCCAACTGGCGCTGAAAGCCCGCGTCGTGGGCCAGGCGGGCATACGCGCCGGTCAGCTCTTCCAGCGCGTGCATGAGCGTTTCGGGCACGTACCGCCCGCCGAACGCGCCGAAGTAGCCGCGCGCGTCGGGCAGGGCGTAGGCCGCCGCGGGCGGCTGCGGCGCACTCACAGCCGCGTCAGACGCGGGTCGCTTGTCATGAGCGGCTGGCATCGGCCTCCCTCACGGCTTGAACGAAGTCGCGCATTCTGACGTGATCTTTCCGGCCTGGCGAGCGCTCGACGCCGCTCGACACGTCGACGCCGTGGGGCCGCAGCAGGCGCACGGCGTCGCCGACGTTTTCAGGCGTCAGGCCACCGGAAAGGAAGTAGCGGCACGGGAGGCCCATCGCGACGTTCCAATCGAAGGCCCGGCCGCTGCCGGCGCCCGGGTCGAGCAGGATATGTTCGTGCGCAAAGTGCGCGGCCCGGCGGCGCAGCGTGTCGGCGGTGTCCTGCGGCGTCACGCGGATGCGCTTGATGATCAAGCGTTTGAGCTGGTCGAAGGAGTCGGGCTGCTCGTCGCCGTGCAACTGGATCAGGTCGAGGTTGACGGCGTCGCGCACGTGCAGGATGAGTTCCTGCGGCTGGTCCATGAAGACGCCGACGCTCAGCAGCGTGCGCGGCAGGGCGCCGACGATCCGGCCGGCCTGGTCCAGGGCGACCCGGCGCGGCGAGCTGGCGAAGACCAGCCCGACGAGATCGGCTCCGGCCTGCGCCGCCGCGAGCGCGTCCTCGACGGACATGACGCCGCATATCTTGATCAGCGTCATTCCGGCCTCCGTGCCAGGCCGCCGAGCTCCCGCAGTTTCGCGCCGGCGGCCGGCGCCTTCAGCAGCGCCTCGCCGACGAGTATCGCGTCAAAGCCGGCATCGGCCAGCCTGCGGGCATCGTCACCGGTATGGATGCCGCTCTCGGCGACGGCGATGCAGCCGGGCGGCATGCGCGGCCGCAGCCGCAGCGACGTTTCGAGCGAGACCTCGAACGTGCGCAGGTCGCGGTTGTTGACGCCGATGATCGCCGCGCCGGCCGCATGGGCGCGCTCGAGCTGCGTCTCGTCGTGGATCTCGACCAGGGCGGCCAGGTGCAACTCGGCGGCGATCGCGAGCAGTTCGCGCAGCAGGGCGTGCTCAAGGCAGGCGACGATCAGCAGGATCGCGTCGGCGCCGAGGGCGCGGGCTTCGTAGACCTGGTAGGCGTCGATGGTGAAGTCCTTGCGCAGGACCGGCACCTCTACGGTCGCCCGCGCCCGGCGCAGGTCATCGTCGCTGCCGCCGAAGAAGGCCTCCTCCGTCAGGATCGACAGCGCCGCGGCGCCGGCTTCGGCGTATTCGCGGGTGACGGCCAGCACGTCGCGCTGCTGGGCGATGTCGCCGCGCGACGGCGAGCGGCGTTTGAACTCTGCAATGACCGACAGGCCGGGTCGGCGCATGGCCGCCGCGAAGCTGCGCGGCTTGCCGGCCGGCGTCTCGCGCCGCAGCGACTCGATCGGCCGGGTTCGCCGCCGGTGGGCGACGGACTCGCGCTTGCGGGCGATGATCTGTGCGAGGATGTCGCTCATGCCCGGCACACGTCCTGCGTGAAGCGCGCCAGCGCGTCGAGCTTGGCCAGCGCCTGGCCACGCGCGATCGACTCCTGGGCCCGCTCCACGCCCTCGCGCAGCGTCGCCGCCCGCCCGGCGACGTAGATCACGGCGCCGGCGTTCATCGCCACCACGTCGCGCCGCGCGCCGTTCTCGCGCCCTTCCACGATCCCGCGCGCGATCCCCGCGTTCGTCGCCGCGTCGCCGCCCTTCAGCGACTCCAGCGGGCTGCGCTTCAGCCCAAGCTCCTCCGGCGTCGTCTCGAAGGTCCGAACCCGTCCGTCGCGCAGCTCGCAAACCCGCGTCGCCGCCGTCGGTGTCAGCTCGTCGAGCCCGTCCAGCCCGTGCACGGCCAGCGCCCGCTCCGCCCCGAGCCGCCGCAGCGCCAGCGCGACCTTCTCAACCAGCTCCGGCTCGCAGACGCCGACGAGCTGCCGGCGGGCGCCCGCGGGGTTTGCCAGCGGCCCGAGCACGTTGAACAGGCTGCGCACGCCGATCGCCCGCCGGGCTTCGGCCGCGTGTCGCGTGCCGGCGTGATAGAGCGGCGCATACAGGAAGCCGATGCCGATCTCGCTGATGGAGCGGGCCGCCTGCGCGGGCGCCAGCTCGACCCGTACGCCCAGCGCTTCGAGCACGTCTGCGCTCCCGCACTTCCCGCTGATCCAGCGATTGCCGTGCTTGGCGACCGTGCAACCCGCGCCGGCGGCGACGAACGCCGCGACCGTCGAGATATTGAACGTGCCCAGGCCGTCGCCGCCTGTGCCGCAGGTGTCGACCAGCGGTGCGTGCGGCGGCGATATGGGCGTGGCGGCGGCCCGCATCGCCCGGGCGAAGCCGACCAGCTCGTCCACCGTCTCGCCCTTGACGCGCAGCCCCATGAGCAGGCCGGCGATCTGCACCGGCGTCGCCTGGCCGCCGATGATCGCGCGGCAGACGTCCGCGGCCTCTTGCTCGGACAGTGCGCGTCCGCTCGCGACGCGTTTCAGAGCCTGCTGCATGGTGAACATCGCTGACACCGCCCTCGCGATCCCGTGGCCGTGCGGCCCGCTGCATTTCCGTCGGCGTTCCGTTCGCCCGGAAACAAAAACCCCCGACCTTGTTATCGGCCGGGGGCTGTTTCACGCCTTTCGCTTACCGGGCAAGTTACGTCAGGCTGAACCAGGACCGCCGGCGCGTTTCGCGCACCACCACCAGCGGAATGTCCAGTTCAATGCCATGCGCGGTCCTTTCCCTCGCTGAATGTTAACGAAGCCACGCCGCGCGAGTCAACGCGATTTTTGGGGCACCGACGCCACCGCGGGGGCTTTCAGGTGTAGCGCACCCAGCGAGCCAGCTCGATGAGGCTGGGCGGCTTGCCGTACATCAGGATGCCGATGCGGAAGACCTTCGACGCGGCCCACATGGCGGCCAGCACCGACGCCCACAGCAGGAGCTGCGTCAGCACGAGCTCCCAGAACGGCAGGCGCTGATCGCCGCAGATGCGCAGGATCATGACGAACGGCGTGATGGGCGGGACGTAGCTGAGGGCGACGCTGAGGGCGGAGTTGGGATACTGGGAGATCTGGAACGAGAGCATGATGGGCACGATGTTGATCAGCGACAACGGCGAGGACATGCTCTGGGCTTCCTTGAGCGTGTTGCAGGCGGCGCCCACGCCGGCCAGCAGCGACGACATCAGCAGGAAGCCCGGGATGAAGTAGAGCACGGCCAGCACGAGCGTCCGCGCCTCGACCAGGTAGGTCATGCCGCGCATCTGGGCGCCGCAGTAGCCGACGACCACCCAGACCGTGAGCATCGTCGCGCCCACCAGCACCATGCCGATGATCTTGCCCGCCATGAGCTGCAACGGACTGACCGCCGACAGCAGCACCTCGACGATGCGCGAGTTCTTCTCCTCGATCACACTGGTCAACAGCCCGTAGCTGATGCCCATCATGCCCATGTACAGCACAAAGACGAAGATGAACGGCGTCAGCGCCCGGGTGGCTTCGTCGCCGCCGGTGGCGCCGGTCGCCACGTCCACCAGCTCGAAGGGCGCCCCGCGCTCCAGCCGCAGCACGTACTCGCGGTCGAGCGGCGGATTCTCCTGCTCGAAGCGCACGCGCACGATCGCCTCCTGAGCCATGCGGCTCAGGGTCCGCCACAGGTCGAGCTGCGCCCCACGTCGCGCCAGACGCACGCCGCCCTCTCCGCCGACGGCGTCGGTCGACACCTCGAGCACGGCCTCGACCTCGCCATCGCGCATGCGAGTCAGGGCGGCGTCGAAACTCTCCTCCTGGCTGCCCGGCCGCACCAGCACCAGCGGCTGGTTCGGGTTGGCGGCGTTGAATTCCTCGAACGCCCGCTCCAGGTGCGGGAGCACCGCGCCGTGCCGGTCGAGCACCAGCACGGGCCTCGGCGGCATGGCCTCGCTGCGCGTGACCTCGCTGATGCGCAGGCTGAGAATCATGATGCCGATGATCACCGCCGGCATCAGGATCACGCCGAAGAGGAACGCCCGCGTCTTGACGGTCTCGACGTACTCGCGGAGCGCGACGATGAGCACTTTCCTCATGCGGCGCCCTCCGCCGGGGCGATCGCGACCGCCCCGCCGCGAGCGCCCGCGTCGTGGTCTGCGCCGACGAGCTTGACGAAGATCTGGTGCAGGCTGGGACGGTGGACCTCGAAGTGCGTGATGCGCACCTGCTCCATGGCGCGGCGGAGGACAGCGTCTGGCGCCAGGCTGTCGCCGAGTTCGAGCTGCGCCTGGCCGCCGCTGATCTCGGCCGAGACGATGCCGGGCAGCGTGCGCAGCGGCTCGAAGTCGCCTTCGCCTTCGAGGGTGACGATGCGCGAGGCGAACTGGGCGCGGATCTCGCTCAGGACGCCCTCCAGCAGGAGCCGTCCGCGGTTGATCAGCACGATTCGGTCACAGAGGCGCTCGGCGGACTCCATCTGGTGGGTTGAGAAGAGGACCGTCGTCCCGCGCCGTCGCAGATCGAACATCAGCTCCTTGAGCGCCTCGGTGTTGATCGGATCGAGGCCGGAGAAGGGCTCGTCGAGCACGACCAGCTCCGGCTCGTGCAGCACCGTCGCCAGGAACTGCACCTTCTGCTGCATCCCCTTCGACAGCCCTTCGATCTTCGTGCCCGCCCAGTTCGCCAGGCCGATCCGCTCCAGGCCGGCGGCGATCCGCCGCGACAGGTCAGGCCCGGCCAGCCCCTTGAGCTGGCCGAAATAGCGCAGCGTCTTCTCAACGGTCATCTTGCGGTAGAGGCCGCGCTCTTCCGGCAGGTACCCGATGCGGTCCTTCACTTCCGAAGCGGCCGGCCGTCCGAGCACGCTGATGTGCCCGGTGTCGGGAAGCAGGATGCTCATCACCATGCGCAGCGTCGTGGTCTTGCCCGCGCCGTTCGGCCCGAGAAAGCCCACGATCTGTCCAGCGGGAACGCGCAAGGTCAGCGACTCGACGGCGACGAAATCGCCGAAGCGCTTCCCGACGCCCTCGAGAGTCATCGCCTCGGACATACCCCTGCTTGCCTTCCGCGCCTGGCGACGGAGCACGTCGGCCCGCCCCAGCCCCTGGCCGTCGCGGCGCACACCCGGCGCACGGCCCGTGGCGCCATCCGGTCCCTTTTCGTCGCAGCGGGCGGTTTTCGCAAGCCGGGGGCCCGCCGGCGCAAGAAAAAAATCGAGATTGGTTTGACAGCCTCCGACTTGTGTAGTAGACTTCCTCCGACGCGTGTAGGAGGGCCGAGCGGGGCTTGGCCCGCGTGCGCGTCCCGGACGCGCGCGGACGCTCCCGGGCGGACTTTCTTACGTCCGGGGCGGCGGGCGCTGCGCGTCAACCTGTTCAGGCAGGAGACCGGACCGGCGATGGCGGCGCGCGAATACGAACTGGGAGCGGCCGAGCTCGAGGTCCTCAGGGTCCTGTGGGACCGGGGGGAATCGAACGTACGCGACGTGCTGCACACGCTGCACCAGCACGGGCGGCGCATCGCCTACACGACTGTGCAGACGATGCTGGCGCGGTTGGAGCAGAAGGGCTTCGTCTCCAGCGATCGCTCAGAGGCCGCCTTTCGTTACCGGGCGGCCATCACGCGCGACCAGATCAGCCGCTCGCGCCTGCGCGAACTGCTGGAGCAGCTCTACGACGGCGCCGCCGGGCCGCTTGTCCTTCAGCTCGTGCGAACGCAGCGGCTCAAGCGCGAAGAGCTGGAAGAGCTTCAGCGATTGATCGAGCGCCTCGACGGACCCCAGGGCGGCGGCCGCGCCGGCCGGTGACCCCGTGCGACCTCGGCTGCCGCGCCCCGGCGCGCGGCTCGACCGTTCAGATGGTTGGCGCCCCCGCAGGGCGCGCCGCGGCGTCGGTGGCAAGGGAGCCACGAAATGGCCTGGCTTGAGTGGACCGCTCACAGCCTCTGGCAGAATGCCTGGATCGTCCTGCTGGTCGCAGTGGCCGCCGGGGTCGCGGCCCGGCTGTCGACCCGGCCGGCCACGCGGCACGGGCTGTGGGCCGTGGTGCTGCTGTCGTTTCTCCTGCCGCTGGTCATGCCCGTCTCGCCCCTTGGAGAATCGCTGCGCATTGCGGAGAGCGTACAGCGCTTCGCGGCCAACGCGAGCGGCGCGCCGCTGGGCGAGTCGCAGTCGCCGTCGGCTGATGCACAGCCCGCCCAGGCGCCACGCGCGGTGGGCCGGTCTCCCCAAGACCGCCCGGCGCGCGCCACCACCCCGCTGACAGCGATTGACGCCGAGCGTCGCGGCGGCGCAGGCCGGTCGGCGCACGGCGACGGTTTTCGCCAGCCCCGCCCGGACCATTCCATTTCGCCGCGCTCGCTCCCACCCGAGGCAGCGGCCGGTCAGCACCCGCTCCCGAGTGCGCGGCCGCCGTCGGCGACGGCCTCCGGCGCGGCCGACGTGGTGCTGTGCCCGATACCGGAATCGCGATCGCCGGCGGTGAACGCCGTTGAGCCCGATCGAGCGAGCGAAAACGAAAGGCCGGCGGTCGAGCGTGAGACGTCGGCGTCCGAACCGGCGCAGGAATATCTGCTGAGCGCAAACGAAATCCCTTGGGCCCCCACGGCGGCGGGCGTCGATTCCGAGTTCCTGGACTCGGAACCCGCCATCAGCCACACGCCCGCCGCCGATCTCTCTTTCGCCTGGCTCGCGGCCCTGTTGGCGGTTCGCAACCTCCTGGGTCGCCTGCCGGCGATGCCGCCGGCGCTCTGGGCGCTGGGGGCGAGCGTAGTGCTTCTGGCGACGCTGGCGCGGATGGTGTGGTTCAGCCGGCGTCTGCGCCCGGTGGGCGCCACGCCGCCCTGGGTGCAGCGCGAGGCGGAGGACATCGCCGAGCAATTGGGCCTGAACCAGGCGCCGCCGGTGCTGATGGTGCGCCAGCGCATCTCGCCGCTGGTGTGGTGCGTGGGCGGGCCGCGGGTGTACCTGCCGGTTGAGTTGTGGCGGCAGCTCGACCGGCCGGGCCGGCGCGCGATCCTGTGTCATGAGCTGGCGCATCTACATCGGCGAGATCATTGGGTCTGCTGGCTGGAGCTGCTCGTGACCGTGCTCTACTGGTGGCATCCGGTCGTGTGGTGGGTGCGCCACCGCCTGCACGAGGAAGCCGACCTGTCCTGCGATGCCTGGGTCACGTGGCTCATGCCGCGCCGCCGGCGGGCGTACGCCGAGGCGCTCCTGCACACGAAAGAGTTCATCGGACCGGTTGAGGCCCGTCCGCCCGTCGTGGGCGCGGCGGTCAGTTCTCGGAATGCAAGGCAACTAGCCAGGAGGCTTACCATGGTCATGACGCAGCAGACGCGTCCGCGTCACTCGTTGGTCGGTCTGGGAATGACGGCGTCGCTGGTGACGCTGGCGTGGATTGCCGCCCCGGCGCTCTCGTGCCCGCCCGAGGAAAAGCAGAAAGCCGGATCGAAGGCAGAGACGCCGCTGTCGTTGCAGGCGCAGCCTGGCGCGGCTCCCCTGTTCAGCAGGGCCGAGTCAGTGCCGGGCGTTGTCGCCGTTGCGCCGTCGGCCTCCGTAACCTCGCTGATCGCCGCACCGGCCGAAGGCGGCGCGGGGCATGCCTCCGGCTCGAGCGTGACGTGGGTGGTTGCGCCGCAAGGCGGCGTGTACACGACGGCGTCCGGCGGGGGCGGGTTGTTCAAAGGACCGTCGGGCCAGGCGGTTGCGGCGCCGACACAGCCCGTGTTCCTCGGGGCAGGCGGCGCGGCCGTCGCGCAGCCCGGCCATCCTACGCAGCAGGCGCCCCTGGCCGCGGCCCTGTTCTCGGCCGGTGTTGCCCAGGAAGGCGAAAGCACGATCACGCGCAGCTACCGGTTGCCGGCGGGGAAGTTGCAGGCGCTTTGCGCCCTGATGGTGCGCGACGATGTTCCGATCCTGGTCAACGCGGGCAGCACGGAGATCGAGGTGATCGCCACGCCGCGCCAGCACGAGGTATTCGCCGCCTTTGTGGAGATGATCCATCCCGGCGGCGGCCAGCAGCCGTCCAGGACGCGGGCCCGGGCGACGCCGACGCCGCCCGCCGTGCCCAGGACGCCGATGTTCGGCGGCGCGACGGCGCCAGCCGCGCCGCTCCCGCCGCGAATGACGCTGGAGTCGCAGTTGAAACGCGAGCGCGAAGCGGCGGTGGCGCGGGGAATGGCGCAGCGCGAAGCGGCCGAGGCGTTGCGGCGGCAGGCGGATGCCGCGCGCAACCAGCGCGAAGTTAACATTCGCCGGCTCCAGGAGCAGTCGGAGGCGCTGCGGCGTCACGCCGAGCAGTTGCGTGAGCAGTCGCAGCGTTTGCAGGAGGAGGTGCGGCGCATGCAGGAGCGCATGTCGGAGGACGAGCCCGACGAGCAGGCGCAGCGCGTGATGCGTCGCCAGGTGCGCGACCTTGAGCGGGAGATGCGCCGCATGGAGGCGCAGGTCGCCGAGACGACGCGCCGGGCGGTGGAGTCGCGCGAGACCGCCGACGCGATGGAGCGCGCCGGCGCCAAGCTCGACGAGGAGGTCGGCGAGCTCGAGGAGTCACTGCACGCTCTCGGCGCCCGGCTGTGGGAGCAGCGGGCCGCGGAGGTCGGCGCGTTGCTTCGCAGCCGCCTGCCGGACGGAGCGCTGGCGCCCATGATGGCGGACCTGGAAGCGCGCCGGGCCGCCGAGCTCGGCGACGCGACCGCCGCCTCGGCGAGAAAGTCCGATCTCGCACGCTGGCTGGCGCAGTACGGGGCGCTCGCCGAAGCGGCTTCCGGCGACCAGGCGGCCAGGCTCGCGGCCGAGCTGTCGGAGCTCGCGGCGCGACTGTCGCGCGATGCCGAGCGGCTGCGCGCTCGCGGTGGGGCAACAACCGCGGCGCCGTGTAGCCAGCAGGACGACGACGACGGCGACGACGGCGACGATGACGACGACGAATAGCGACGGCGATGCTGCAAGCCAGCTCGGCCGCCTGCACGCTTCGCGCTGAGCGCAGCGAAGCACCAGCCTGCGGACCGCGAGTCCGCCGCGCTCGCCAGGTCCTTCGGTCGCTGCGCGACGCCAGGATGACGCATGGCGGCTGCGTCCGCACAGCAGCAGGGGCCGCACGGAGGGTCGAGACATGCACGCACGGAGGCTGATTCTCGCCGGATCGTGTCTTTGGCTTGCCGCGGTCGTTGCTTCGCTCGGTCCGGCGCCGGCCCCGGCCGCGGTGCAGACCGCCCCGGTCGCCCCCGGCGGCGCCGGCGACGCCAGCGCCGCTGACGCGAGCGCGACGCGCCAGCTCAATGCGGCGAACGGCCTGCTGAACCGCGGGCTGCACGAGCTCGCCGCACGCGAGTATCGAGCGTTCCTCGACGCCAATCCTACGCACGCCAGGGCGCCCGTCGCCCGCTACGGCCTGGCCGTCTGCCTATATCGAGCAGGAGACTTCGCGGCGGCGACGGCGGAGTTGGCGCAGATTCCAAGCCGGCGCGATTTCGAGTTCGCCGCCGAAGCGATCGTCATGCGCGGCCAGTGCCTGGTGCAGCTCGGCCGGCCGGGCGAGGCGGCGGACGTGCTCGTGCGCCTGCTGCGCGATCTTGCCGACCACGAGCTGGCGGACGATGGCGCGGCGCTGCTGATCGAGGCGCTGTATCGCGCCGACAAGCCGGCCGACGTGGCCCGGCAGGCGGAGGCCTTCACGCGGCGCTGGGCCGACAGCCCGCTGCGCGGGCGCGTCTGGCTGCTCTGGGCGATGGCCGACGCCGGCCGCGGCGAGTGGAAGTCGGTCATCGAACGCTGCCAGGCCGCGTGGGAGGCGTTTCCCCGCAGCGAACATCGCGCGCAGCTCGAACTGCTCGCGGCGCAGGCGCACGAGCAGCTCGGCGAACTCGACCAGGCCCAGCGGCTGTATGCGTCGGCCGCGCGGTCGGCGTCCGGGGCGTTGGCCGCCGACGCCTGGCTGTCGCTGGCGGGCGCCGAGCTGCGGGTCGGCCGCGCGGAGGCGGCGCTCCAGGCGCTGGAGCGATTCATCGGGGCCGGTGGCGAGCATCCGCGCCTCGCCGATGGCCTGTTGCTGCGCGGGCGCGTGCACTACGACCAGGGGCGCATCGCGGCGGCGCGGCAGGACTTCGCGCGCGTCGAGCGGGCGGGTGACGCCTGGGCCGACCAGGCCGCGTACTGGCTGGCCAAGTGCGCCCTGCACGAGCGCCAGCACGCCGACGCCGCCGAGCGCCTGGCGCGGGCCATCGAGCGTTTCCCGCAGTCCCCGCTGCTGCCCGAAATGCGATTCGATCGCGCCGTGGCGCTGCTGCGCGCCGGCAAGACCGACGAGGCGGCGGCGGCGCTGGCCGTTTTCATGGCCACGCACCGCGGCCACGCGCTGACCGCCGACGCGCTCTACCTCGCGGCCACCGTCGAGTATCAGCGCGGGCGTTTCGCGGAGTGCCGGACGCACTGTGCCGCGTTCGAGCGCGAGCACGGCGGGCACGAATCGGCGCCGGCGGTGGCCTACCTGGCCGCCGAGTCGGCTTATGCGCTCGAGCAGTTTGCGGAGGCGGCCGACGCCTTCGAGTCGCTGCTGCGGCGATTCCCGCAGCACGCGCAGGCCGACGCGGCGCGTTTCCGCGCCGGGCTCTGCTATTACCGGCTCGGAAAGCACGATGCGGCGTTGCCGGGTTTGCGTCACGCGGCGGAGCGGATCTCGAGCGAACCGTCGTGGGTGGTGAGCCTGCTGGCGCTGGGCGAGATTCACTTCTGCAAGCAGGACTGGGCGGAGGCGCAGCGCTGCTTTGAGGCGTACCTGGAGCGCGCCCCCGGTCCCTCCGGCAAGGACGACGCGCTGCTGAAGCTGGGGCTCTGCCACGATCGCGCCGGCCGAGCCGCGGAAGCGCTGCGCTGCTGGGACCGGTTGCTGAGCGACTTCGCGCAGAGCCCGCAGCGGACTCACGCGCTGTTCGAGAAGGGGCAACGCCTGGTCGCATTGGATCGCCGCGACGAGGCGCAGCGGGCGTTCGAGCAACTGCTGAAAGCCGACGGCGCGTCGCGCTTTGCGCCCTACGCGCTGACGCACCTGGGCGACCTGGCGCAGCGGCGCGGCGCGCACGCCGAGGCCGCCGAGCACTTCGCCCGCGCCGCGGCGCTGTTCACCGACACCGCGTTGCAGGCGGACGCGCTGCTGGCGCGCACGCAGGCGCTGCTGGCGGCGCAGGCGTATCCCGAGGCGGAGACGACGGCACGCGAGCTCGTGGGTCGCCTGGACAATGAACCACGCGGTTCCGCCGCCCGCGCGCACCTCTGCGTCGCGCTCGCGCGGCAGGAGAAGGCCGCCGAGGCGCTCGCGGAGATCGCGCTGCTGGAGCGCGACCCGCCGGAGCGGCTGGCCGAGCCGCTGCGCGACGCCGTCGCGTATGAGCAGGCCTGGTGCCTGCGGAAGGCGAACCGGAGCGCCGAAGCCGCGGCGGCGTACCGCGCCCTGCTGGAGCGCCGCCCGGACTCGGAGCTCGCGCCGCACGCGACGCTGGAGCTGGCGGAGCTGGAGGCCGCCGCCGGCCGCTGCGACGAGGCCGCTCGGCTGCTCGGGGCGCTGCGCGAGGCCGCCGGCTTCGCGCGACTGCCGGCCGACGCCCGGGCGCTGGCGCTGTACCGGCTGGGCGTCTGCCAGGCGGAGACCGGGGCGTTCGACGCGGCGGTGCAGGCGCTGGAAGCGATGCTGAGCGAGCACAAGGGACACGCGCTGACCGCGTCGGCGCTGTATTTCTGCGGCGAGGCGCATTTCCGGCAGGATCGGCATGCCCGCGCCGCGCCGCTCTTTCAGCGCGTGGCCGACGAGTTCGCCAACGACGCCGTGCTTGGCCCGAGCCTGCTGCGGCTGGGCGAGTGCTGCGCCGCGCTTCAGCAGTGGGACCGGAGCGAGCGCGCCTTCGACGCCTATCTGCGCAAGCATGCGGACGGGCCGCAGTGGCGCCAGGCGCAGTTCGGCGTCGGCTACGCCCGCGAGGGCCAGCGGCGCTTCGACGACGCGATCGCCGCGTATGCCCGAGTGATCGCCGGCCACGACGGTCCGCTCGCGGCGCGGGCCCAGTTTCAGATCGGCGAGTGCCTCTTCGCGCAGAACAGGCATGAGCAAGCGGTCGCCGAGCTGCTGAAGGTGGACATCCTCTACGCGCATCCGGAGTGGAGCGCGGCGGCGCTGTACGAAGCAGGGCGCTGCCTGGAGGCGCTGAACAAGTTCGCCGAGGCGCGGCAGCAGTACGAGGCGGTCGTGAAGCGCTTCGGCCAGTCGCGCTGGGCGGAGCTCGCGGGCCGCCGGCTCGCCGACGCGGGCGGCGGCGCGTTGCCGGGCAAGGGCGGGTCGAACTGACTCCGACGACACGGCGCGAATTCACGGTAGTCCTGCGCGGCCGGTGGGCCGCAACGGGGAGTGCAGGCATGTTGATGGCGGCAACGGGCGCGATCATCCTCGCGCAGTCGGCGAGCGGCGGCCCGGCAGCGTCGGCGGCGCAGATCAACTCGCTGTGGGACCTGCTGGTGAAGGGCGGGCCGATGATGATCCCGATCGGCATCTGCTCGCTCGTGGCGCTGGCGGTGCTGGTCGAGCGGCTGCTGGTGCTGCGGCGCAGCCGGGTGATGCCGCCGAACTTCCTGCCCGGGCTGGCCGCGGCGCTAGGCCGCGATCGGCGAGACACCGAGTCCGCCCTGGCCTACTGCCGGCAGGCCGACAATCCCATCGCCAACATCCTCGCCGCGGCCCTGCGCCGCATCCACGAGCCGCCGGACCGGCTCGAAAAGCAGGTCGAGCAGGCGGGTGAGCGCGAGATGCTGGCGTTGCGCAAGCACCTGCGGACGCTGTCGGTGATCGTGGGGGTGGCGCCGATGCTCGGGCTGCTGGGCACGGTCTTCGGCATGATCGAGGCTTTCCGCACGGTCGCGTCCGCCGGCGAGGCGCTGGGCCAGACCGAGGCGCTGGCCAAGGGCATCTACGAGGCGCTCATCACCACCGCCGCCGGCCTGCTGGTCGCGATTCCGGCGATGATCGCCTATCACTGGATCGCGGCCCGCGTCGAGCGGCTCGTGACCGAGATGGACGCGGTCACGGTGGACTTCGTGGAGGGACTGTGCCGCGGCGCGGTGAGGGAGCCGGCCGCGGCGGCACGAGCCAGCGGCGACGGGGCGCCGACTCGCCCGGCCGACGTCGCGGGCGTCGCGGTGCGCAGCGTTGAAGCGCCGTCGGCGGCGTAAGGCAGGAGCAGCGCATGCTGACGAGGGGATTGCTTCGCGACGAGCACCGGCCGATGGCGGCGATGGAGATGACGCCGCTGATCGACATGGTGTTCCTGCTGCTGATCTTCTTCCTGGCGGCGACGACATTTCACCAGGAGGAGCGCGAGATGAAGATCGCGCTGCCGATTGCGAAGTCGGCCGGGCCGATCAGCTCGGTGCTGCGCGAGCTGGTGATCAACGTCGACGCCGAGGGCCGCGTGATCCTCGGCGGCCGGGGCGTATCCCACGACGACCTGCGGCAGATCGTCCGGCAGGCGGTCGACGTGAACCCGGCGCAGAAGGTCGTCGTGCGGGCCGATCGCCACGTCGCGTACGGCGCGGTCGTGACCGTGCTCGACATCTGCAAGAGCGCAGGAATCCAGGAGCCCTATCTCGACACGCTCATCGAATAGGTGCTTGGTCGGACGCGCGCCGGCCGCCGGCCGCTGCGGGTGATGCACATGCGACGCTGGACGCTCATCCTGCTTCCCGCCGTGCTGCTGCTCGCCGGCGGTATCGGGCTGGCCGGATGGCTTGCAGGCGTGCCGGCGCGGCATTACTACACCGACGCGCTCTCCATCCGCGTTTCGACGCGCGAGGCCAACCCGCGCCACGTGCTCTGGCAGCCGCCGCGGCCGCTGGACGACGCCCTGGCGCTGGGCGGCCCGGCCGACCTGTACGAGCCGCGGCCGAGCTGGGACGGCCTCACGCTCTTCTTCGTCCGCGGCAAAGCCGGCCAGAACGCCGACATCCTCATCAGCCGCCGAACCCCCGCCGGCTGGGATGCGCCCGTCCCCCTCGACGCCGTCAACAGCGACGCCGACGACCTCGGCCCGGAGCCCTCGCACGACGGCCGCCGGCTGTTCTTCTACAGCAACCGCGCCGGCGGCCACGGCGGCTATGACATCTGGGCTTCCGAGTGGCTTGACGGCGCCTGGCAGCCGCCGGTGAATCTCGGTCCGGCCGTCAATTCGGGCTACAACGACTACGGCCCGGCGCTGACGCCCGACGGCGGCCGGCTGTATTTCGCCTCGAATCGCCCGCAGCCGTCGGATACGCGCCAGCCGGACCCGGCGGCGTGGCCGGCGACGGTGCGCGAGGATCTGTTTGCGCGCCCATACGACATCTACGAGTCGGTCTTCACGCCCGCCGGGTTTGCCGAGGCGCGGCCCGTGGCGGCGCTGAACACGCCGCACAACGAGGGCGCGCCGGCTTTCTCGCCCGCGGGGGATTTCCTGTATTTCGCGTCGGACCGTCCCGGCGGCGCGGGGGGCTTCGACCTGCACCGTGCGCGGCGCATCGGCGACGCATTCCAGCCGCCTGAGAACCTCGGGCCCCCGGTGAACACGCCAGCCAACGAGCTCGATCCCGGCTTGTCGTCGCTCGGGTTTGCGCTGTTCTTCAGCTCTGATCGGGCGCCAGCGGGCGAACCGGGCGAGGCCGAGCCGGCTGCGCAAGACGGCGAGCCGGCGGTATCGGCGGCGCGCTATCGGCTTTATTACACCACGGCGCGCGAGGTGTTCGTCGAGGCCGAGCCGGCGGGGCGCGAGCTCGACTGGGCGGCGCTGTGGCGGGCGCTCTGGCCGAGCCTGATGTGGCTGCTGCTCGCGCTGCTGGCGCTGCTGCTGCTGCTCGGGCTGTGGCGCGACATGCGCCGGCGCCGGCTCAGCCTGCTCGTGCGCTGCCTGCTGGCGTCGCTGATGCTGCATCTGCTGGCGCTGACGCTGTCGAGCCTGTGGAAGGTCGGCGCCGCCGTCGCGAGTTTTGCCCGCGGTGACGGGGCGATCCTGGTCGCGCTCAGCCCCGCCGCACACAGCGATGAGCTCGCGGCGCAGATTCACGGGGCCGTGGCCGTTCTCGACTTGCCCAGCGCCGAAACGCCGGACCTCTCCCCGCGCCAGCCGGTCGTGCCGCCGCCGATCGAGTTCTCGTCGGACCGCCTTGCGGCCGACGCCCCGACGATTGAGTCCGCTGCGGCCAGCGACGCGCCGTTGCCGCGCGAGGCGACGCCCGCGCTGTCGGCGATTCCGCGCGTCGAGCTCGCGGCCGCGGTGGCGCCGCTCGGCGAAGTACCTCTGCGAACACCCCAGGCCGAAGAAGCTCGCGCCGCGGGTGATGAGCCAGCGCGGCTGCCGGCGAGCGCCGCGTCACCGCCGACCGCGCGCGCGGAGCTGGACGCCTTCGCGGCTGCATCGCCGGCGACTCGGGCCACCGATGCCGTCAACCGCGAAATCACAATCGTCGACCCGGCGAGGCCGGTGCAGCCACCGGTGCACGAGGCCGCCCCCCCGATCGTGACGCCGATCTCGCGGGCCACCGTCGTTCACGATGTCCCTGCGGCGGACCCAACGACCCTCTCGCTGCGCGTTCCAGCGGCGGAGCCATTGGCGGCCGAGACGAGTCCGGCGGAGGCGCCTCGGTCGATTGCGGCGGCCACTCCCGATGTGCCACGAGCCATGGTGAGCGGATTGCGCGCTGCGACGCACGTCCCGGCGCCCGATGGGCCTGCGCCGGCGTTCACGCCGTCTGAAGCGGCGTCGGCGGCGCTGATCGCGCCGACACCGGGGGCTGCGCCGCGCGAAGCGCGGCCGGCGCTGCCAAGTCTCCGGACGGGGCGCCCGACGCCGGCTGCCGCGCCGGAGCTGCGTCCGCTCGCGCTGGGCTTGCCGCAGGCGCCGGCCGAGCGCCCGCGGCCGGACGACGCACCCGCCATGGAGCCCGGCGCGGGGACGCTCGCCGCAAGAGTCGAGATTCCGCGGCCCGCTGCGGTCGGGGCGCCCCGTTCTCCGTCTCCCGCGGCGGGGCTCGCGCCCGATCCGCCGAAGCTTGCCGCGCACGATGCACCCACCAGGCTGCCGCTGGAGATTCCGCGAGACGCGCCGGCTGCGATCATCGCGCCCGCGTCACGGGTTGGGCTGGCGGCGCTCGACCGGGTCGCCCTGCCGTTGCGGCTTCCGCCGGCCGCCGAGAGGCGGCCGCTCACCGGCGCGTACGCGCAGCGAGATCCGCAGCTCCGGCGCGAGCGGATCGAGCAACTCGGCGGCAACGCGCGAACGGAATCCGCGGTCGAGCGGGCGCTTTCGTGGCTGGCACGGCATCAGAGCGCCGACGGACACTGGGATGGCCGCGGCTTTGACGCCAACTGCGGCGGTTGCGAGGGAAGCAGTACCGCGGAAATCGATGCGACGCTGACGGGCCTGGCCCTGCTGGCCTTCCTGGCGGCGGACCACACGCACGTCGATCCCGGCCCGTACCAGGAGAACACGCGCCGCGCCATCGACTGGCTCGTGCGCGGCCAGCAGCCGGACGGCGACCTGCGCCGCGGCGACACGATGTACGCCCAGGGGATCGCGACGATGGCGTTGTGCGAGGCGTACGCGATGACCGGCGACGAGTCGCTGGCGGAGCCGGCGCGCCGGGCCGTGGGCTTCATCCTGCACGCCCAGCACCCGCGCACCGGCGGCTGGCGTCACCAGCCGGGCGAGGACGGCGACACGTCGGTGCTGGGCTGGCAGGTGATGGCCTTGCGCAGTGCCGCGCTGGCCGGTATCGACACGCCACCTTCAGCCCACGCCGGCGCGAAGCGCTTTCTGCTGTCAGTCGAGGACCGGGCGCGGCCGGGGCTTTACGCTTACCTGCCCGGCGACGCGGCCAACCTGACGATGACGGCCGAGGCATTGCACGCACAGCAGATCCTCGGCCAGCCCGCGGACGATCCGCGAACGCGCGTCGCCGTCGAGCTGCTGCTCGCCAACCTGCCGTCGTGGTCGGACGGCCCCGCGACGTACTACTGGTTCCACGCCACGCAGGCGCTGTTCCACGTCCAGGGCGAAGCCTGGCCGCGCTGGAGCCGCGCCCTGCGCCGCGAGCTGCTGAACAACCAGGTGCGCGGCGGCCTGGCCGACGGGAGCTGGCCCGCCGCCGGCGACGGCGCGGTCGGCGGACGCGTCTACCAGACCGCGCTGTGCACCCTGATGCTCGAATCGTACTACCGCCACCGGCCGTCGCAGGCGCGGGACTACGTCGGCCCGGGCGTCGGCGCGCTCGAAGGCCTGGCCCGCTCCGCCGAGACCCGCGAGCCGCTCGCCGGCGTCACGATCCGGCTCGACATGCCGCATGGCGAGCCGCTGATCGCCACCACCGGCGCCGACGGTCGCTACCTGCTCGTCGTGCCGCAAACGCCGGAGCACTTCGCATTGTCAGCGTCGCACGCGGCGTATGTTCCAGCGAGCCGGAACGTGTCGGCGGAGGAGCTGCGCGGGCGCGTACTGCGGGTGGATTTCGACCTTGTGCCGGTGAATATCGACGTGGTGGCGCTGGAGGCCGAGCCGGAGGTTCACCACCTGGGCAACGACCGTTTCGAGGGGCGGATCAACAGCCAGTTCCAGCGCGCCAGCGAGGGCGACCTGTACGTCGGGCGCTTTTCACTAAGCGAGGCGCAGGCCGCCGGCCGCGCCGCCGCCCTCACGCTGCTGGCCAAGGGCGTGCAGTGTCCGCACGAGCTGCGAATCAACGGCCGGCTGCTCGACCGCCGGCTCGATCACTCGCCCGAGGACGGCAGCTTCGGCGAGCTGCGTTTCGAGATCCCGATCGAGAGCCTTCGCGCCGGCCAGAACGAGATCAGCATCCGGGCCGTCGCCTGCCGCGGCGATCTCGACGACTTCGAGTTCGTGAACCTGCTGATCCGCCTTCAGCGGCCGGACCCATGATGGGACCGGGCGTCCGGCGCGGCTCGGCATCACCCGGAGTCGGCCGGCGCGGCGATGCCGGCGGGGTCAGCGGCAAACGTTGCGCCGGCGCAAGACTTGCCCGCCGCCCGCAGCTATTCCATAGTCTTATCACTGGGACATGGCAGCGTGGGACCCGGTTATCGGAGGGGTCGCCATGCATGCGAACACAGACATCGGCCTGACCGTGCGGTTTGCGGACCTTCCACCTCCGCCGCCTCACCCGCCTCCCGATCAGCCGCGGCGCATCGAGTCGGCGCAGCGGCAAGACCCGGGTCGGCGCGCCGCCCTCGACGACGACCACCCGCGCTCGCCGGTCGTGCAGGTGGTGCGGCGGTCGGCGGAGCAGTTCGAAGAGATGGTGCAGGCGGCGCTGTCGGAGAAGTCGGAGCAGCGCGAGGCCGCGGAGGCGGGTCGCCTCGTGGACCGATACGCCTGACCGTCCGCGGCTTGGGGCGTTACTTGCCGCCGGCGGTTTTCTTGAGGGCGTTCAGCCGCTTGGCGAGCCGGCTCTTGCTGCGGGCGGCGGCGTTGCGGTGAATGAGGCCGCGGGCGGCTTCCTGGTCGAGCGCCTTGACGGCCAGGCGGAACTGCTTTTCGGCGCCGGCGGCGTCCTGGCCGCTCAGGGTCATGACCGTGGTCTTGACGACCTTCCGGAGCGCCGAGCGCTGCGCGCGGTTGCGCATGCGGCGCTTCTCGTTCTGGCGAACCCGCTTCTGAGCCGAGGCTGAATGGGCCATGTCTGTCTGACTCCCTGTGTTCGATGGTGTTGGTCTTGCTCAACGCCGGCGCTCGCTCGAGGATCGCGCCGCGCGCCGCTTCAGCTTTCCTTCATGGACTCCAGCCGCTGGCGGGCGTCTCCGCTGGCGTAATTATAGTCGAGCCGCAGCAGCCGGTTGAAGGCGCTGCGGGCCTCGGCGACGTTCCCGGCGGCCTCGTAGGCTCGCGCCAGCCGGTACAGCAGCTCCTTGGCCAGCTCGTCGGTCTGGATCTCGTGGCCTTCGAGCGCCTCCTTCAGCACTTCGGCGGCCTGTCCGTGGTTGCCCTTCTCGAAGAAGGCGCGCCCGATCAGCAGCTCGGCGCGCGTCCGGGCGCGCGGGTCGCCGCGCGCGGCCTGCAACGCCGGGATGGCCTCGTCGAACCGTCGGGCTTTGAAGAGCGCCTCGCCCAGGCGGAACTTGGACCGCAGGTCGGTGGGATACTTCTGCACGCGCTCGGAGTAGATCGCGATCTCGGCCTCGACCAGCTCGCCGGCGGCCAGGCGCGCCTGCTGCCGATCACCGTCATCGCCGGAGACCCGCGCCTGATCGGCAAGGGCCTTCGACGTGCGGCGGAGCTGGCGCAGACGCACATCGTCGGCGCGGACCTTGTAGCTGTAGTTGCGGCTCGACTCGTAGGCCTCGTCGAGCACGGCCAGCGCCTGGGCCTCCTCCTCCGGCCGCTCGCGCCGCAACAGCAGATCGACCAGCGTGTTGATCTTGTTGCCGTTCGCGCGGTCCTGCTCGTATTCATGCCGCGCCGCGGCGATCACGTCCTCGAGCGTCTGCTCGCCCTGCTGGACGCGATCGGCGTCGTGCAGCAGCTTCTGCTTGTCGGCGTCCTGGAGCGAGTCGCGGAACGTGCTCGCCTCCGCGTACTTGCCCTTGGCGATCGTCAGCCGGCCCGAAAGGTCGCGCTGCTCGTCGCGCAACGCCGCGTCGGTGGGGTTGCGCGCCGCCAGGAACTCCACCGACGTCAGCGCATGCTCATAGAACCAGGCCGCGTCCGCGACCGTGCCGGCCGCATTGGCGGCTTCCGCCGCCTCGACCAGGCAGGTGCGATAGAGACGGAAGCGAGCCAGGTCGGGCTTGGCGTCCCTGCGCAGCGAGTCCATGACCCGCGGCGCAATCCACTTGAGCGTCTCGAAGTAGCCGGCCTTGACCGCGTTCTTCATCACCGCGTCGAGGTAGCCGCCGTTGGCCGGGTCCTTCGCCGAAAGATGCTCGGCGTTGAGCATGGCCTGCTTGGCGTCCTTGCCGGACGTGGGCTTCTGCATCTTCTCCATCATGCCGGGTTTCTTGCCGCCTGCCTGCGCCCGTTGCAGCGCCAGGGACGACAGCGGCATGTGCCCCTCGGTCACGGCCTCCGGCCAGAAGCCCAGTCCCGTGATGTAGCACTCGATCGCGTAGTCGTACTCGCGCCGCTCGCGGCAATCCGCCGCCTTCTTGAACCACTGCCGCGCCCGCGACTTGTCGGCGTCGCTGAACTCGTGCGCCGCGGGTCTGGGCGGCTGTTCGCTCTTGGCGGCCATGCTCGTCCTGCTTGATTCGACTGCCCGCGTCCCGACCGTGCGGCCGTCGCCCCGGGTGGCCGGGCGGGTCCTGCGAAGGCGATTCGACAGCGTAAACTCTCCGGGCAGGCGTGTCCAGTTGTCGCCCGCCGACGGCCGAAATATCCTCTCCAACGTGATCGGCGAGCGCGTCAACCTGGGCCTCGGGGGCGGCGCCGCGCCGCGACTCTCGCCCGCGGCGGACGCCCGCCCGTGCGTCTTGGGCATGACGCGCGAGGAGATTCACGCCTGGCTGGCGCAGCGGGGCCACAAGCCCTACCGTGCCGACCAGCTCATCGAGTGGGTCTACGACAAGGGCGCCGCGTCGTGGGACGAAATGAGCAACCTGCCGAAGCCCCTGCGGCAGTGGCTGGCCGATAACGCGGAACTCCGCCACGCGTCCGTCGCCGCCGACGCCATCGCGGAAGACGGCACGCGCAAGCTGCTGCTGCGCTTCCCGGACGGGGCCTCGGTCGAAACCGTGTGGATTCCGTCGCCGAGGCGGCACACGGTGTGCGTTTCGTCGCAGGTGGGGTGCCCGGTCGGCTGCCGGTTCTGCGCCAGCGGGCTCGATGGCGTCGTGCGGAACCTCTCGGCGGCGGAGATCGTGGAGCAGGCGCTGCTCATCCGCGGGCTGATCCGCGCGGGCTCGGCGGCGGTCGCGACGCAGGCCGCCGATGGGCCAGAGGTTGAGCGCGGGCCGGAGCGCCTGACGAACATCGTGCTGATGGGCATGGGCGAGCCGCTGGCGAACTACCGCAACGTGATCAAGGCGGTGCGGATCATGAACGCGCCGTGGGGGCTGGGGGTCGGGGCGCGCAAGATCACGATCAGCACGGTGGGCCTGGCGCGGCAGATTCGCGACCTGGCCCGCGAGGAGTTGCAGGTCAACCTGTCGCTTTCACTGCACGCGCCGGATGATGAGTTGCGCCGCGCGCTGATCCCCTGGCGACAGGATGTGCCCATCGCCGAGCTGCTCGACGCCTGCCACGAGTACTTCCGGCTGACGGGGCGGGAGATCACGCTCGAGTACGTGCTGCTCGAAGGCCTGAATGACCGTCCGGAACACGCGCGGAAGCTCGCCGTCATCGCCCGGCGCATCCGCGCCAACGTCAACCTGCTGCGCTACAACCCCGTGCCGGGGCTGCCATTCAGGCGCCCCAGCGCCGAGGCCGCCTTCGCCTTTCAGGCGCTGCTGCGCGAGCAGCGCGTCAACGTCCACGTGCGCACCTCGCGCGGCAGCGACGTCCAGGCTGCCTGCGGCCAGCTCCGAAGGCAGACGTTGCCGGCCTCGTGACGAGCGCACGCGCGCCCCAGCCGCTGCGATTCACGCGCGGCGCCTCGCCGCCTGTTCAACCACCCGCCGAAGCCCGACAATGCGCGCATGTTCAGGGTGCTGCTGGCCGCCCCGCTCGATGCCGACGCTGAAGCGCGCCTGGCCGCCGCCGCAACGATCGTGCGCCCCGCGGCCACGGGGCCCGTCGCACTGCGGGCCGCGCTCGCCGACTGCGACGCGCTCGTCGTGCGAACCAACATCCCCGTGACGCGCGAGCTGCTGACCGCCGGCGCCGGGCGCCTGCGCGTCGTCGGCGTCGCCGGCGTCGGGCTCGACCAGGTCGATACGCAGGCGGCGGCGGAGCTGGGCGTCGCCGTCGTTTACACCCCGGCCGCCGCCTCAGACGCCGTCGCGGAGCTCGCGGTCGGGCTGATGATCCAGCTTCTGCGGCCGATCCCGCGGCTGGCGGCGGAATACCGGTCCGGGCGCTACGCGGAGGCGCGGGCGCTGCCGCATGGGCGCGAGCTGCGCGAACTGACCGTCGGCGTCCTCGGCATGGGGCGGATCGGCTCGCGCGTGGGGCGCATCTGCTCGGCGGGCATTGGGGCGCGCGTGCTGTATCACGACATCGCGCCAGTGGGCCCGTTCAGTTTTGCCGCCGAGCCGGTGACGTTCGAGCGCTTGCTGGCGGAGAGCGATGTGCTGACGCTGCACGTCCCGCTGACGGAGCGGACGCGCGGCCTTGTGGATGCGGCGGTGCTCGGCCGTCTGCGTCCGGGCGCGCTGTTGATCAACACGGCCCGCGGCGCCGTCGTCGACACGCCGGCGCTGGTGAGTGCTCTGCGCTCCGGGCGGCTCGCCGGCGCGGCGCTCGACGTCACCGAGCCCGAGCCGCTCCCGCCGGAGCACCCGCTCTTTTCCTTCGACAACTGCATCGTGTTGCCGCACGTGGCGGCGCGGACGCACGGTGGCCTGCGGCGGATGTACGCGGTGGTCGACGAAGTGCTTTCGCACCTGCGCTTGGCCGGGCAGGACGGCGGGCCGGCGGGCCGGCGCGGCCAGAGTGACAGCGAACCCTGACGCTGCTGACGCGAGTCGTGTCGCGCTATCGCGGTGGCGAGGCGTCGCCGCCCGGTCGGGCTGGCGCGGGCCGCGCGTGGGCAGCGGCGGCGGCACGCTGGGCGCGCGTCGGGAGCTTCTCCAGGCCGGGTTTGAGCCGTTGCTCGAAGATCTCGCGCAGCGGCAGCAGGAGCGCCAGGCGCTGGGCTTCGAGCGCGGGGCGCCGGCGAGCCTGCTCCGCGGGCTCGAGTTCGGCCAGGCTCCTGGCGGCGCGATCGAACGCTTCGAACGCGAAGCGCCTGCGGGCGAGGTACTCGTGTCCCAGCTTCTTGCACGCGCTCAGCAGCCGGTCGGCTTCCTTGCGCTGGCCCGCGTCGAAGCGGTGCCTGTCGCAGAACTCGCGAACGTAGCGCTCCCACTCAGACTCCCAGTCGGGGATCGGCTTCAGCCGGGCGCCGTCATCGCCCGTCGTCGCACGAGTCGATCCCTCCGCGTCCGTCCCCGGCGCCACGTCGCGCTCCGCCTGGGGGCGGGTTTGCGACCTCGCGTTGGCGGCGCGCAATCGCTGCCAGTTGCGCTCGAAGGTCGGCCCCGGACGGAGCTCACCGCTCACGCTGCGCGCCAGGAACTCCTCGTTCGTGATGAGGCGCTGGCCGTCCCACTTGCACGCCTCTTCGAGCTCAGCGCGGCCCTGCGTGCGCACTTCGACGTTGATGCCGGTGTCGACACCGATGTCGCTCAGGTGGATGCGGTCCGGAAGGTCCGGGGCGTCGAAGCGCGCCTCGCTGACTCGGATCACCTCCCTGGGGGGCTTGCCCCCCTCGCACGGCCCGTCGAAATACTCGACCTGGGCCGGAAACCACGCGTCCCCGTATCGACCCAGCGTGACGCGCGATTCGGCCACGACGCGCCCGCCGTGCTCCAAGGTCACGCGCACGGGCTGTCCGCCGCGCAGCGGGTCCAGCCGCCACGTGAGGCGACCGCCGTCGCGCTCCAGCGTCACGACCTGCAACCCATCCTCCACGCCGACCAGGCGGGCCTTCTCCAGCCCCCCGGCGGCCTGCGCGGGATCGGCCAGCGGCACGCCGGGCGTCAGGCCGAGCGAACGGACGTCGAGGCTTCGCAGCGGGGCGCTGCGGCGCCACATCAGTGCGTTGATCGCTCCGTCCTGGACCTGCCATTGCGCGTCGTCCGTGTCCAGCGTGTACAGCGGGCCGAACGGGAGCGACCCGAGCGGCCGCCCGGCCGCGTCTCGATAGAGCACGCCCTCGGCGTCGCCATGCCACACGGCCAGGTTTTCGTGCGGCGTGAACTGGGCCGTGTAGAAGCGGGTCGCGCCGCCCCATTGCGGATTGTCCCAGGTGAATTCCACGGCGCCCTTGGTCCACGCCGTCCGCTGCGCGATCGCGCGGCGCAGAAGGGCGGGCGCGTCGTCGCCTGCGGCGCTGGCGCCGACGGCGCAGCACAACGCGGCCGCCGCCGCCGTCAGGGACCCGAGCCCGCGCGCCGTCATGAGCCGGTGCCGACGCACGCGGGGCCGATCATGATCACATACTCCGTCTCCTGGCTGGCGACCGGGTTCAGCGGAGATAACCCGCAGGAATCCGGCGGACCAGAGGTACACGGGTGGCCGCATTCGAAGACTACGAAGCATGGTAGCTCCATGATGATCGCCTCGTGGCCGTCACCCAATGTCGGCGTAATGCTGCGGGTCACCACGCAAATCTGGTACGTCCACGCGCCACACGAGCCGCCGTTGCAGCTTCCGCAATTGTTGACGCTCTGGCACCCGCCGCATGCCGGGAATGGCTGGGAGAACTTGTAACAGTAAACCGTCCCGGTCGGAATAGGTCCGCCAGAGGCCTCACTATACTCGATTGCCCCGTCGGCGCAGGTGGTGCTGGTCAGTAGCAACGCTGCAAGCCATGCTGTGAACACTCGCAGTCCTCCTGTCTGAACCCCCCCCGATGCCCACAAGAATTATGGGGCAAAAAAAAAAAAAACAAGCGATAAATCGGTCTCATCGTTGGTTCGGCCCAGCGCTCCCGGCCGGCGCCGCCCGCCGTGTTTGCGACAGGCCGATCATGAATGGCTGCCGGTCGCGGTTCGGTCGCCGGGCTTCGTCGCGAAAAAAGGCCGGATTCGTTGGCCCGCGGGGCGATTTCGGTTATCTTCGGGGTCTCGCGGGGGCGAGCCGCCGATTATTGCCGGTCCGGATAAACGCCGACGACGCACATCGCGTCCAAGGGAGGCCCGTCAGCATGTCGACTCATCCGTTTCACTCCACCATCGCCGTTTTGTTCGCGCTCGCGCTCGTCTTGCCCGCGTTGGCCGGCGGCGGCGACGGCTCATTCATCAGGATTCGCGCGGAGGTGGAGCCGGCCGCCAGCGTCGGCGGCGCGTCCGGGGCGGCGGTGGTACGCCTGGATGCCGGGCAGCGCGACGCGCTGCGGAAGTCGAACGGCGTGCGGCTGGAGGCGTTCCCGCTGCCCGGCCGGCTCCCGGTAGACCTCGTGCTGGAGCGTTTCCACGTCCTCGCGCCGGGCGCCCGCATCGTCGTGGCCCAGGACGAAGGCCGGACCCTGATCCCGCTGGATTACGACCCCCAGCGCGTCGTGCTGCTGCGCGGGCACATCGCCGGCGCGCCCGACTCGCGCGTCTTCCTCGCGCTCTCCGACACCGGCGACAACGGGTACGTCGAGACCGGCCGCGGCGGCCAGCAGTTCGCGATCGCCTCGCGCAGCCCGGACGGCCAACCCCTGCCGCACGGTCGCCTCGGCGTCTATCGGCCAAGCGCGGGCGGGCGCTCGCTGCCGCCGGGCGTGCCGAATTGCGGCGTGGCGACGGGGGCGGAGCTGTGGCTCGGCGACTCGTGCCTGGACGAAGTCGAGCCGCACGAGCAGGAGAGACCGGCGGGAGGCCGTTCGCCCGATTACTCGTTCGGCGGCGTGGCGCCGACACCGATGGATCCGGCGGGGCTTGCGCCGGCGCGATACCGCCGGCAGTTGCAGCTCGCGATCGAGACCGACTACGAGTACTACGTGCTGTTCAACGACCTGACGGCGGCGGGCGACTACGTGGTGCAGCTCTACGGCGCGGTGAGCGACATCTACATGCGCGACCTGAACACGCAGGTCGTGCTGACGTTCGTGCGGCTGTGGGATGACCCGAACGACCTGTTCAACCAGCCCGATCCGCTCTCCAATTTCCGCGATTACTGGAACAACAACATGGGCTTCGTCGTGCGCGACGCGGCCCAGTTCCTCAGCGGCCGGCGCAACCTGCCCGCCGGCGGCGTCGCCTACCTGAACGGCCTGTGCAACTCGAACGCGTACTCGTGGAGCGGCTACACGCTGGGCTACTTCTACGACCCGGCGGTCCCGAGCCCCTGGAACCGCGACGTCATGACCACCGCCCACGAGGTCGGACACAACTGCGGCACCGCCCACACCCACGACTACGGCCTCGACACCTGCCAGGACGAAACCTCCCAGCCGCAGCGCGGCACCATCATGTCCTATTGCGGCCAGACCTTCACCGGCGGCGACGGCAACATGGACATGCGCTTCGACACCTTCACCGCCGACCTCTGCATCCACTACGTCGCCACGCGCACCTGCATTCTGCACGACTGCAACGGCAACGGCGTCGCCGACCTGATCGACATCGCCCAGGGCACGAGCCTGGACCTCGACGGCAACGGCAAGCCCGACGAGTGCGAAGACTGCGACGGCAACGGCATCCCCGACTCGCTCGACATCGCGGCCGGCGCTTTGGACCTCGACGGCAACGGCATCCTCGACTTCTGCGAGACCGACTGCAACGGCAACGGCATCCCCGACGGCGGCGACCTGAAGCGCACCTTCACCAGCGTCGCCTTCGCCGACAACTTCGACAACGACCTGGGCTGGACCGTGCAGAACATGGGCGCCACCGCCGGCGACTGGGAGCGCGGCATTCCCGTCGACGACCCGAACACCACCGCCGACCCGCCCTGGGCCTCGGGCGGCTACGGCTGGTGCTACCTCACCGGCAACTACTACGGCAACAGCGACGTCGACAACGGCGCCACGCGCCTCATCTCGCCGATCATCGACATGAGCGCCGGCGGCCTGTACGTCGCCTACGACTACTACATGACCGCCGGTGATCCGAACAACGACCGCCTGCTCGTCGAAGGCAGCAGCAACGGACCCGCGGGCCCCTGGCGGCAGCTCAACGTCCACACCGGCAACACGGGCAACCGTTGGCGCTCGATCACCCTCACGCCCGGCCAGTTGTCCGCCGCCGGCTTGCAGCAGACCGCCAACATGCAGTTCCGCTTCACGATCAACGACTCCGGGCAGCAGGGCACGGTCGAGGGCGCCGTCGACGAGTTCGTCGTCGGCATCCCCGTCGCGCCTCTCAGCGCCGACCTCAACCGCAACCGCTTCCCCGACGAGTGCGAGATCGACTGCGACGGCGACGGCGTCAGCGATTACAACCAGATCAACGTCGACATGAGCCTCGACCTCAACCGCAACACCCTGCTCGACGACTGCGAAGATTGCGACGGCGACGGCGTGCCCGACCTCGTCGCGCTCGACCACTCGCACAACGTCTGGGTCGCCGATCTCGAGCTCAGTTACCTGCGGCAGTATCTCGCCGTCGCCGGCACCTATACGCGCGGCTCCGGCGATGCCGGCCTCGCCGAGCCCCAGGACGTCATCATCACCCGCGACCGCCGCGTGCTCGTCAGCAGCGCCGGCGACAACCGCATCGTCGAGTTCGCCATCGACGGAACGCTCGTCGGAGACCTCGTGCCGAGCGGCGCCGGCGGGCTGGCGCATCCGGCG
Source organism: uncultured Planctomycetota bacterium (assembly GCA_900696525.1). GTDB lineage: Bacteria > Planctomycetota > Phycisphaerae > UBA1845 > Fen-1342 > CAADGL01. The sequence goes on along the minus strand of CAADGL010000021.1, from coordinate 429,333 downwards.
GCGATGCTGCTGCGCCCGGGCGGGACGCTGCTGGTCGCCAGCCGCGACACCAACAGCGTGCTCGAATACGACCTGAGCAGCGGCGCCTTCGTCGGGGCCTTCGTGCCGCCCGGTGTCGCCGGCCTGCTGCGGCCGTTCGGCCTGACGTTCGGCCCCAACGGCAACCTGTTCGTCACCAGCGACAACAACCAGGTGTTCGAGTTCAACGGGCAGACGGGCGCCTTCGTCCGCGTCTTCGTCTCGATCCTCGGCAATGGCGGGCTGAGCGAGCCGCGCGGCATCCTCTTCCTGCCCGCCGGCAACCTGCTGGTCGCCAGCCACGGCACCGACGCCATTCTCGAGTACGACGCCCAAACCGGCGCCTTCGTCCGCCAGTTCAGCCAGGTCGGCAACGGCACGGTTCTGACCTTCGATCAGCCCTGGTGTCTGCGCCTCGGGCCAGACGGCGGCGTCTACGCCTCGCGGGCGCACGACCACGAGCTCGGCCCCGGCGGACCGGGTGGCAAGGGCGGCGCAGGCAACGGCGGTGCGCCGCTGCACCTGTCCAATGCGCGCATCTACCACTTCGACCCGGCCAACGGCTATTTCGTCCGCTGCTACGTCATGGGCGTCAACTCCGGCCTGCATCATCCAACCGGGTTCGACTTCGTCCCCGACGCCGGCACGGACTGCAACAACAACCAGGTGCCTGACAACTGCGACATCGCATCCGGCTTCAGCATCGACGGCAACAACGACGGCATCCCGGACGAATGCCAGTGCGCCGGCGACCTGAACGGCGACGGCGCCGTCGGCCAGGCCGATCTCGGAATCCTGCTGGCCAACTACGGCTGCGACAAGGAGCCCGGCCAGTGCCCAGGCGATCTCGACAACGACGGCCAGACCGGCCAGGCCGACCTGGGCATCCTGCTCGCACGCTACGGGCAGAGCTGCGACTGATCGTTGACGCCTGTATGGGCTTCCAGCCCGTTTCTTCGGGTAGGGGCGCCCGGCCCGGGTGCGGAAGCGCCGGCGTGTCCCCGCGCCGGTGAGCCGGGCTGGAGCCAACCCCGGCTTTGCCCGGGCAGCGCGACCCGGCTCATCCCGGCTCTGCGGGTGACCCAAACGATCCGGGCTGGTCGGAATCTCCATGGCGACGCAAGTAACGCGACGTCATGCCACCATTCCACCCGTTGAGATGCATCCCCCGCTGCATGGCGCGAGGCCGCCCACGTCACGCCGTGAAAAAAGCATGGCGGCGGTCGTTGCTGACCAGCCGCCATGCCTGAGATTCGCTTGCGGGCGAGCGCCCTACGGCGCGTTCCAGCCTTCGTACGGCCGGTTCGGCCAGGTCGTCCAGCCGGGCCCTTCGACGTAGCGCGTGTCGCGCCGCCGATAGTCCGCGTGACCGTCGAGGTAGGAGGCGGCGTGGTAGTTGAGCTGGCCGTGCCAGCCGCGGTACTGCTTGGCCTGGTTGTTCGTCAGGCCCTGCGGGCGGGCGCCCTGCGAGGTGTAGTTGAACAGATTCTCGTAGAAGATAATGAAGCGCGACTCCCAGCCGCCCGTTGGACTGCGTTGGAGCATTTTGGCCCCGATCCCCGGGCGCTTCGGATTCAGGTGCAGATACAGGCCCAAGGCGATCGCGGGGCGCGAATTCACGGGGTACTGCGCCAAGTCCGGCGCCAACTGGTAGTAGACCGACCAATACCAGTTGATCGGGTAGCTCGTTCCCCAGTTCTTCCAGGTCTGGAAGGAAGTGTCCGGCTCCACGTTCGGCGGGTTGGGGCTGCTGAGGTCGGGCACCATGGCCGACTTGTCGGACGGACACTTGAAAATGTCCGGCAGCGGCATGGGGATCCTCTCGCGCGGGCCGCCGGCGCCGAAGTAGTCCCGGTCGCCGCCGTCCCAGCTCACGTTCGGCGTCACGTACTTGTTCATGGGGCGCACGCGCGGCGGAAAGCGCAGGATGTCCATGCCGAAGAAAAGCGGTTGCTGGAGGTTCTGCTGGATGGCGGTGACCCACTCCTGGTAGGTGACGTCGGGCATGCCGCCGCCCCAGATGAACTCGGTCGCCAGCTGCTGGCCGCCCATCGCGAAGCCCTCGGAGCGGTAATTGAAGGGCACGCACCAGGGCAGGTCTTTGGACGTGTCCTCCTGCCGGTACATCGTCGCGGCCAGCGAGATGTTCTTCTGGTTCGACAGGCAGACGGCGATGCGGCCCTGCTCTCGAGCCCGGTTGAGCTGCGGCAGGATGACGGCGATGAGCAGCGCGATGATGGCGACGACGACGAGCAGTTCGATCAACGTGAAGCCGGATCGACGACGAATGGCCATGACTTGGCTCCTTTCGGAGAAAGGGCGACCTGCAAGCAACCTCCGTGCGTGCTTCCGTCGCTACGGGACGTTCCAGCCCTCGTACGGCCGGTTCGGCCAAGTCGTCCAGCCCGTCCCTTCGACGTAGCGCGTGTCGCGTACACGGTAGTCGGCGTGCCCATCGAGATACCCAGCCGTGTGCATGTTCGGCTGGCCGTGCCACCCGCGATAGCGCTTGGCTTCCGGGTTGGCGATGCCTTGCGGGCGCGCTCCCTGTGCCGCGTAGTTGAACAGGTTCTCATAGAACGTGACGAATCGCGACTCCCAGCCGCCGGCGGCGCTGCGATTGAGCATGAAGGCCCCGAGGCCGCGATAGCCGGGCGAATAGAGGCCCAGGGCTCGGGCGGCGCGCAGGCAGTTATTGAGCGGGCCCTGGCCCTGCGGAGCCCGCAGGAAGTACAAGGACCAATACCAGTTGCTGGCGTAGCTGGTGCCCCAGTAGTCCCACGTCGCGTAGGCTGACTCCGTTTCAATGTTCGCCGGGTTCTGCGCGGCCGAGCAGAGATCGGGCACGCGCGCCGACTTGTCCGAGGGACACATGAACACCCCGGGAAGCGGCATCGGGAGCCGCTCGCGATCCACGCGGCGATCGCGGTCGCCGCCGTCCCAACTCACGTTCGGTGTGACATACTTGTTCATTGGGCGGTGACGCGGAGGGATAAGATAAACGTCCATCTGGGTGATGGCGACCTGTGGCGTGCCGGTAGCCTCCTGGAACTGCGGACCTGTCTTCTGCGGCATGCCGCCGCCCCAGACGAACTCCGACGCATAGCTGATGTTGAACTCAAGCTGGTAGCCGGAGATGCGGTACCCGAAAGGCACCGCCCACGGAAGATCCTTCGAGGTGTCTTCCGTTCGGTACATCGCGGAAGCGAGCGCGACATTCTTCAGGTTGGACAAGCACACGGCGATGCGGCCCTGCTCTCGCGCCCGGCTCAACTGCGGGAGGATCACCGCGATCAATAAGGCGATGATGGCGACGACGACGAGCAGTTCAATCAGCGTAAAGCCGGGCCGGCGACGAACGGGCATAAGCTTGCTCCCTTCGGAGGACGAGTAACCTGCACATAAGCGACCATCGGGCGACGGCGGAAACCACGTGCCACTTCCGCCATCGTAGCGGATCACGGTACCGTAACGCCAACAGCATTACGGGAGCGAACGCAAGCCTGCCCGCACCCACTCATACACTGGTCTGATGCGCGCCCCCGGTGTTACGGTGCGTTCCAGCCCTCGTAAGGCCGGGCCGGCCAGGTAGTCCAGCCGGGTCCCTCGACGTAGCGCGTATCGCGCCGACGGTAATCCGCGTGTCCGTCCAGGTAGGCCGCCGCGTGGTAGTTGGGCTGGCCGTGCCAGCCGCGATAGACCTTGGCTTCGGCGTTGGTCAAACCCTGCGGCAGGGCGCCCTGGGCGGCGTAGTTGAACAGGTTCTCGTAGAAAATGATGAAGCGTGATTCCCAGCCGGCGACGGCGCCCTTGCCGAGCATCCAGGCCCCCTGGCCCGAGGCGTACGGAGCCGCGACGTAACGATAGAGGCCGAGGGCGTTGATCGACTTGTTGCACTCGCCGTTGCCGACCCCCTGCGGCGCCTTGCGGAAATAGCGAGCCCAGTACCAGTTGATCGGGTAGCTCGTGCCCCAATTCTGCCAGGTGTTGTAGGCGCTGTCGGTCTCGACGTTGGCCTGGTTGTTCGCGCACAGGTCCGGAACAGTGGCGCTCTTGTCTGACGGGCAGATGAAGATGCCCGGCAGCGGCATCGGGATGCGCTCGCGCGGCGTGCCGGCGTGACTGGGCGGGTCGCGGTCGGCGCCGTCCCAGCTCACGTTGGGCGTGACGTACTTGTTCATCGGACGCGCCCGCGGCGGAATGCGCAGGATATCGGCGTGGTAGTAGTAGTTCGGGTTAGCGGTTCCGGTGGCGTCGCGCCACTGCTCAAACGTGCGGTCGGGCGTGCCGCCGCCCCAAATGAACTCGGTGGCATAGCCGGCTGTGCCGAAGGAGAACCCATCCGTGCGATACTGAAAAGGGACGGCCCAGGGCAGATCCTTGGACTTGTCCTCCTGCCGGTACATCGTCGCGGCCAGCGAGATGTTCTTCTGGTTCGACAGGCAGACGGCGATGCGGCCCTGCTCTCGGGCCCGGTTGAGCTGCGGCAGGATGACGGCGATGAGCAGCGCGATGATGGCGACGACGACGAGCAGTTCGATCAGTGTGAAAGCGCGTGTGCGGGAGACCTGTGGGCGCATGGAGCGAACCTCTTATTGCGAATGGTGCGCGATGTCCGAGACATCCGAGGCCGATTTCGGCCGAACACGACGACAAGATGGAAAATGACTCAGCCACCGCTTATCTTAACACGCTGTGAGGCGATGTGCCAAGCGCACGGGCTCACAATCCGCGGTGCCTGCCCGGAGGGTCCGGGCCCAACACGTCCGATAAGCAAGGCTCCGGTGCCGCATCACCGCCGGCTACGCATCCAGCCCGAGGTCGAGCTGCGGCGCCGAGTGCGTCAACGCCCCGATCGAGATGCGGTCCACACCCGTCGCCGCAACCGCCGCCAGCCGCTCCTCCGTCATGCCGCCGCTCGCCTCCAGTAGCACGCGACCGGCCAGGCCGAGGGCGTCTCGCCGGCGGACGGCGGCCCGCAGGTCGTCGGGCGGGAAGTTGTCCAGCAGCACCATGTCGACGCCGGGCACGCCGACGATCTGCTCGAACTGCGCCAGGCTGTCGGCCTCGACCTCGACAAACGCAGGCGGAGGGGATGGCGCCGTCTCGGCCAGCCGGCGCAGCAGCGCGGCCAGCGCGCCGGCGAGGTCGTGCGTGGCGACCCCGGCGAGGTGATTGACCTTGATGAGAACGGCGTCGTAGAGGCCGAAGCGGTGGTTGCTCCCGCCGCCGCAGCGGACCGCGTACTTGTCGAGTTCGCGCCAGCCGGGGAGCGTCTTTCGCGTGTCGAGGATCTGGACGCGAGGGTTGACGGCCCGCGCCGCGTCGACGCAGCGGCGGGTGAGCGTGGCGACGCCGCTGAGCCGGCCGAGGAAATTCAGCAGGGTGCGTTCGGCGGTGAGGACGGTGGCCTTCGGGCCGTGCAACAGGGCGACGGCCTGTCCCGGCGCGACGCGACCGCCGTCGGCCACGGCTGCGGCGGGGGCGGCGCCGGGGGCTGGCAACGGCTCGAATCGCAGCTCGGCGGCGAGGCGCTGCGAGAACTCGCGGCAGACAAGCGGGGCGAGCGCCAGACCGCAGATGACGCCGGCCTGCCGCGGGACGAGGCGGGCGGCGACGGGGGCGTCGCCGTCGGGCAGGAGGGCGGCGCTGAGATCGCCGCGGTCGGCCAGGTCTTCGTCGACCGCGGCGCGGACAAGCGCGTGTGTGCGGGGGCTCCACATGGCGCCGTACATCGTACCGTCGGGCAGGCCTGGCGGCGGATCGCGGCGCGGCGGCTACAATCGGTTCATGAGCGTTCCGGACGCGCGCGTCGCGGCGCTGCGCGAGAGAATCTCGAGCTTTCCGAAGAGCCCCGGCGTGTACCTGATGAAGAACGCCGAGGGCGTGGTGTTGTACGTCGGCAAGGCGCGCGACCTGCGGGCTCGGGTGTCGAGCTATTTCCAGGATTCGGCGGACCTGCTGAGCACGCGCGGGCCGGAGATCGCGCACATGGCGTCGCTGGTGACGGACGTCGATTTCCTGGATTGCGAGACGGAGGTCGATGCGCTGCTGACGGAGAACCGGCTGATCAAGGACATTCAGCCGCACTACAACGAGCGGCTGCGCGACGACAAGTCGTTCCCATACCTCGAGATCACGACCGGCGACGACTTTCCGGGCGTGTTCGTCACGCGCCAGCCGCGCATCAGGGGCAGCAAGCTCTATGGGCCGTTCACGAGCGCCGCCGGCCTGCGCGACGCGGTGAACGCGCTTCAGAAAGTGTTCAAGTTCCGCACCTGCGAGCTGGACATCCGGGCGGATGACGAGCAGCGGCGATTCTTCCGGCCCTGCCTGCTGCACGCAATCGACCAGTGCACGGCGCCCTGCGCGGCGCTGATCTCGAAGGAAGACTACGCGGCCGACGTCAAGCGGCTGATCAAGCTGCTGAACTCGAAGCGCAGCGTCCTGCTGCGGCAGATGACGCGCGAGATGGCGGCGGCGGCCGAGCGGCATGACTTCGAGCAGGCGGCGGTGCTGCGCGACCGGATCAAGGCGATCCAGTCGCTGGCGCTGTCGGGCGACGTCGATGAGCACGTTCAGCCCGAGGTGTTCTACGTCGATCCCGCCGCCGGGCTCGCGCGGCTGGCGCGGCTGCTCGACCTGCCCGCGCCGCCGCGCATCATCGAGGGCGTCGACATCGCCACGCTGCACGGCGAGGAGTCGGTCGGCTCGCTCGTGTGCTTCATCGACGGCAGGCCGTTCAAGAGCGGCTATCGGCGGTTCCGGATTCGTGCGGTTGAGGGCGTGGACGACTACGCCATGATCCGCGAGGTGATCACCCGGCGCTATCGGCACGCCGCGCACGCGGAGGAGCTGTTCCCCGACGTGATCCTGATCGACGGGGGGCTGGGGCAGCTTCACGCGGCGCTCGAGGCGTTCGAGCTGATGCAGCGGGCGGCCGAGGCCGAGGGCGGACGCGGCGTGCGGCCGGCGATGGTGATCTCGCTGGCCAAGCGCGAGGAGACGATCTACGTCCAGGCGCGCTCCGCCCCGCTGAAGCTGGCCCGCAACAACGAGGCCCTGCGTCTGCTCCAGCAGGTCCGCGACGAGGCCCACCGCTTCGGGCAGCACTATCACCACGTGCTGCGGCGGAAGCGCACGTTCGACGAAGACGTGCAGGCCGGCCGCCGGCCGCCGCGCGCCCCGCGCCGCGGTCGGCGCCAGGAGGGGGCTTCGTAGGCGCCATCGGGAATCCGATCCGAGCCGCGCCCGTGAGAGGTATTGCATCATCCGAGCCCCAAGCGCAAGCGCATGATCCGAGCCCCAAGCGCAAGCACCGGCGTCAGCCTTGCGGAACGGGCGCCTGAGAAAAACCCACGCGCTGGCGTCTGGGGCTCGGATCGGGGGCCGGTCGCCACCGGCCCCGACAGGGCGAGCGCGTCGCCACCGGCCCCGACAGGGCGAGCGCGTCGCCACCGGCCCCGACCGGGCGAGCGCGTCGCCCAATGGCCGCGGGAGGGCGCCCGCGGTCGGTTGCGGGTAGACTGCGCGGGATGCGCACGCCGACGCCGGAGCTCTTCGCACGGTCGCCCGCGATCATCGGCATGGTCCACGTCGCGGCCCTGCCGGGCACGCCGCGGGCGCGCCGGCCGATGCGAGAGATCATCGCGCAGGCGGCCGACGAAGCGCGGCTTTACGCCGATCACGACCTGGACGCGATCATCATCGAGAACATGCACGACGCGCCGTACCTCGCCGGGGACGTCGGCCCCGAGGTCGTCGCCGCCATGACCGCGGTCGGTTTGGCGGTCCGGTCGGCGGCGCCGCTGCCGCTCGGGGTGCAGGTGCTGGCGGCGGCCAATCAAGCGGCGCTGGCGGTGGCGCTGGCGTGCGACGCCGCGTTCGTCCGCGTCGAGAACTTCGCCTTCGCGCAGGTCGCGGACGAGGGGCTGATGCCGACGGCGGCGGCGGGGCCGCTGCTGCGGTATCGTCGCGCGATCGGCGCCGAGCACGTCCGCATCGCCGCGGACATCAAGAAGAAGCACGCCAGCCACGCCATCACCGCCGACGTGCCGGTCGAGGAGGCGGCGCAGGCGGCGGCGTTCTGCGGCGCCGACGCCGTGATCGTCACCGGGCGTCACACCGGCGACCCGGCGGACGAGCGCGAGGCGCAGCGCGTGCGGCAGGCTACGAAGCTGCCGCTGTGGATCGGCTCGGGCGTGACCGACGAGAACATCGAGCGCTATTGGCCCGCCGCCGACGCAATGATCATCGGCTCGCACTTCAAGCGCGCCGGCCGCTGGGCGAACGATGTCGATGCCGGGCGCGTGGCGGAGCTCATGCGGCACGTCGCGCGGCTGCGCGGCGGCGCTACAGCGGGCGGCGCGATGCGAGAGCGGCGCCCGTGAGCGCCCGCGGGCCAATGACGCGCACCGGCCGCATCGAGGTCATCTGCGGCTGCATGTTCAGCGGCAAGACCAGCCTGCTGATCGAGCGGCTGCGCGCCGCCCAGGCCGCCGGCCGAAGCGTGCGCGCCTTCAAGCACGTGCTCGACGGGCGCTACGACCCGGCGGCCCTGGCGACGCACGACGCACGGCGCTTTCCGGCGGAGAGCGTTGCCGACGCCGACGCGCTGGCCGCCGCGGCACACGACTGCGGGGTCGTCGGCATCGACGAAGCGCACTTCTTCGGCGGCGCGCTGGTCGAACGGGTGCGGCGATTGGCCGGGCGTGGCGCCACCGTGATCGTCGCGGGCATCGACCATGATGCGTGGGGCCAGGCGTTTCCGATGATGGACGAGTTGAAGCGCCTGGCCGACGACGTGTGCGTGCGGACCGTGCCGTGCGGCGCATGCGGCGCGCCGGCGCGGCTGTCGCAGCGTATGACGCCGCTGACGCCGGAAGACGACATGGTCGGCGGCCCGGGGGCATACGAGCCGCGCTGCGCGGCGTGTTTTCGGCCGCTGCCGCCTCCGGCGCCGGCGTATTGATCCGGGGCGTGGCTCCGATCCGGCCGCGACACGTGACTGCGGCTCGTTGCAGGGGCGCCCGCTGCGTGGGCGGGCGTCGTTCGTGAGTAGGTTCACGACTCGCTGGCGATCGCGCTTGTCTGCCGTGAACCGGAGAGGGCGCCGCCGCGTATCAGGGTCGAAGGATGACGCCGAAGGAACCGGCTTCGGTCCACGGAGGCCGCAGATGCCGCAGAGGCCGTCGGAGAGCAGCCGCCCAATCGACCGTCACGCACGTCATTCAGAAGCACTGCTGGCTGAGCCGCCGCCGCACGAAGTTGCCGCCGATGCGCGCGTCATGCCCTATGCCGGCACGGGAAGCGGGCTAGGCGTCAACCTTCACAAGGGGCCGGGGTTCTGGCGGCGGCAGTTCGGCGAGCGTGTGACCGCGCCGCAGATCGCGTTCGACCTGATCTTCGGCATCCTGCTGCCGATCACGTGCCTGCTGATGGACCCCATCGTGTTCACCGACGAAGGGCTCGTCGCGCTGCTGCCGCATTGGCGCTCGCCGGCGTACGTGTTCATTTGTGTGGTGTTCGTGGCGCTGGCGGCTTGGCTGCTGGGTCGCGAGCGGGTGGGCGCGGCGTTGCCGATCGTGGCGGGCGTGCTGCTGGCGGGGGCGGTCGGGGCGGCGGGCATCGGGCTCGTGGTGCTGCCGATCGCAGCGATCGGGCTGGCGCTCCTCATCGGCGCCCTGGGCTTCACGCCCTGGGCGACGGTATTCGCCTGCATCCGCTGCGGCGTGCGGGCGACGCGCGCGGCGCACCACAGGTCGCGCCGGCCCGAGGTGACCACCGGCCTCGTGCTCGTCGCGGCGCTGGCCGCGCTGGCGCTGCCGCTGGTCATGAGCGCCGTTCAGACGCGCGTCCGCGAGCGGTACATCGCGGCGCTTCAGTCCGGCGATCCGCCGCGCGCGACGGCTGCGCGGCACAGCCTCGCGCAGTGGGGGTGGGCGATGGCGCCGGAACGGCTGCCGCGCGAGTACAAGCGCCGGCCGCAGGCCCCGCGCGCCGCCGCGCTGGCCGAGGCGTACATGCAGATGACGGGCCGCAGCATCGAGACGACGGATTGGGCGGGTTGGGCGGACTAAGGCCGCGGCTGCGCGGTGTTGTTGGCCGCTGCCCGCGCCGGAACGGGCGTCTTGATCCGAGGCGGCCACTCCGACCCGATCTCCCTCAACGAGCCGCGAACGCGTACGAGCCGCGAGCGCGTACGAGCCGCGAACGCGTACGAGCCGCGAACGCGTACGAGCCGCGAACGCGTACGAGCCGCGAACGCAAGCGAGTGGCGTAACCCTACCCCGCAGGCAACCGCCCTCAGTGAGCGAAAGCCCCCTGCGCGAGGACTTGTGGCGAGTCGTAGTTCGATTAATGTTGATAGACCTAGGGTTACGCCACTCGCTTGCGCTCGCGGCTCGTTGGTCGCTCGCTTGCGCTCGCGGCTCGTTGGTCGCTCGCTTGCGCTCGCGGCTCGTTGGCCACTCGCTTGCGCTCGCGGCTCGTGCGCACTCGCGGCACGTGCGGGCTCGCGGCACGTGCGGGCTTGTGGCTCGTCGTTCGCGGGCGGCTGGGGTGAGGGTGAGGGTGAAGGACCACATTCATTACGAGTCGGCGTTCGAGGACTACCTTCAGCGGCAGCAGATTCCGTACGTCGCGGTCGATGAAGCCAAGCGGGCCGCCTTTCGCGACGCGAGACTCAAGAGCTTCGACTTCATCGTCTACAGCCGCACGCAGGCCAACTGGCTGGTCGACATCAAGGGACGCCGCTGGGCGGCGCGGGCCGGCAACCGGCGCCCCGCCTGGGAGAACTGGGTCACGCAGGCCGACATCGACGGCCTCAACCAGTGGGAGCAGGTGTTCGGCGCCGGGTTCCAGGCGCTGCTGGTCTTCGCCTACTGGCTCGACGACCGCGGCGCCGAAGCGCCCGCCCAGGTCGTCCATCAATGCCGCGGACAGCGATACGTCTTCGCCGCCGTCCCGCTTTCGGAGTACCGGGCGCACGCCCGGCTGCGCTCGCCGAAGTGGGAGACCGTGAACATGCCGACGCGGGAGTTCGCGCGCCACGTGCGCCCGATCGCCGATTGGCTCTAGCCGCGGCGGCTGCGGGCGCGGTGGAAAACACCCGGGCCCGCCGATACCCTGCCCGCACTCACCGCGCTTGTCATCGGAGGCTCGCGTGCGAAAACTCGTCGCCGTCTGCGTACTGGCTTCGTTCTGGGCCCTTCAGGCGGGCTGCGCCGGCGGCCTGCACCGGCAGGGCGAGCATCAGCTTTCGCTCACCGCGGGCTACGGCCGCCCGTTCAAGGGCACGGCGCTCTACCCCGACGCCGAAGGCCGCGCCGAGAACGCCGGCGTCACGGTCGGGTACGGCTATTTCGCGACGGACCGGCTGGCGCTGCTGGCGGCGGGCACGCCGCTGCGGGTGTACAACCAGGGCGACGGAGACGTGGCGGCGGGTGAGTTGCAGGTGGGGCTGCGATACTACGTCTGGGAGTTCGACCTTGCGGGGACGCCGGTGGGGCTGTTTGGAGAAGTCCTGGGGGGCATGATGAACGGGAGCCGGAGCGTTCCGGAGGGCGGGTCGCATACGAACTTCACGCAGGACACCGGGGTTGGGTGCGAGGTGCAATTGACGCGGCGGGTGAGCTGGATCAGCGGGTACCGGCTGCGGCACCTGTCGAACGGGCGGATATTCCGGACGGACTCGAACCCGAGCCAGAACGACCATTTCGTGTACACGGGGGTCGCTTTTTCGTTTCCGTAATGGGGGGCTTGCCAGGGCCGCGGCAGGGCGGCATAATGGCGGGTCTGCGCCGGGGCGCGTCTTCGGCGGGGCAACACGGGGCCGCACCACGGGCCGAGATAGTGGGAGCGATTCAGCGATGCAATTTCGCAGCAAGCGATATCGCAAGGACGTCGAAAAGCAGCCGCGGCAGGCGCTGCGCACCGAGGACGCCGTGCGCAAGCTGAAGGAGTTCAGCAAGCCGAAGTTCGACCCGACGGTCAACATCGTCTGCCACCTCGGCATCGATCCGAAGCAGGCGGACCAGATGATCCGCGGGTCGGTCAGCCTGCCGAAGGGCATCGGCAAGTCGAAGCGTGTGATCGCCTTCTGCCCGGAGACGGAGATCGAGAGGGCCAAGGCTGCCGGCGCGATCGAAGCCGGGGCCGACGAGCTGGTCGAGAAGGTCTCGAAGGGCTGGATGGACTTCGACGTGGCGATTGCGCACCCGTCGATGATGGGCAAGATCGCCAAGCTCGGCCGCGTGCTGGGCCCGCAGGGCAAGATGCCCTCTCCCAAGAGCGGCACCGTGACGGCGGAGACCGAGAGCGCCGTGAAGGAGTACTCGGCCGGGAAGGTCGAGTTCCGCAACGACGCGGGCGGCAACGTGCACGCGGTCGTCGGCAAGCTGAGCTTCGCCGACAGCGACCTGAAGGAGAACATCGACGCCTTCGTCGAGCACATTCGCCGGCTGAAGCCCACGACCTCAAAAGGACTCTACCTGAAGCGCGTCTGCATCAGCGCCACCATGACCCCCTCGGTGACGCTCGACACCGGCGCGGCTGTTACGGAGGCATGACTTCATGAGCAAGCCGATCAAGGACATGCTGACGCGCGAGTTGACCGAGCGCTATGCCGCCCTCGACAGCGCCCTGCTCGTCGAGCTCGTCGGCGCCGACGGCGTCACCACCAACCAGTTTCGCCGCGAGCTGCGCAACCGCCGCATGCGGCTGGAGATCGTCAAGAACGCCTTGTTCCGGCGGGCCCTGGCCAGCGCGCCGCTGGCGCGCCTGGCGGAGACGATGACCGGGCCGTGTGCGTTGATCACGGGCGGCGAGTCGGTCACGGACGCGGCCAAGCTGGTCGAAGCGTGGCAGCCGAAGCTGGCCGGGCTGAAGATGAAGGCAGCGCTGCTCGACGGCGAGCTGGTCGGCCAGGGCCAGGTGGACCAGCTCTCCAAAATGCCGACCAAGCGCGACATGCAGTCGCGCATCGCCTCCATCGCGCTGTCGCCCGGCGGGAAGCTGGCGGCCGCGGTGCTCTCGGGCGGCGGGCGCATCGCCGCGTGCATCAAGACGATCATCGAGCGGCACGAGAAGGGCGAGGCCGCGGCGGCGCCGGCCGCCTGATGGCCGGATGGTGGACCCGGCGGGTTGTTTGTGATCGCGGTTGCTTGCAGTGCGTTTGACGCGACTTTCGGACGAGCGGCTGACTGCTCCGCTTGCGGATTAAACGGGGCCAGCGGGGTCCCGGCTATCAGCGCCGCCGACGGACGTTTCGTTCTGACAGAGGTGTGACCATGGCGGAGACCAGCGCGGGCGTGATGGAGATCGGCGACAAGATCGCCGCCCTGACGCTCATCCAGGCGAAGGAACTGGCGGACTATCTCAAGGACAAGTACGGCATCGAGCCCGCCGCGGGCGGCGCCGTCATGATGGCCGCGCCGGCCGCCGGCGGTGGCGCCGCGGCCGCCGCCGAGGAGAAGACCGAGTTCGACGTGATCATCAAGTCGGCCGGCGACAAGAAGCTCCAGGTCATCAAGGTGGTCCGCGCGGCGCGCAGCGACCTGGGCCTGAAGGAAGCCAAGGCCCTCGTGGACGGCACGCCGCAGAAGCTCCTCGAAGCCGTCAGCAAGGCGGACGCCGAGAAGTGGAAGAAGGAGCTGGAGGAGTCCGGGGCGACGGTCGAGATCGCCTGAGGCGGCCTCGCCACCGGTTCTTTGCCGATGTGAAGCAACGGTCCGCCCCGTTCGAGGATCGGGGCGGACCGCGTTCTTTCGGCCAGCGTGGTTCGGCGATCGTCCGGAGTTGCAGCGATGCGCGACATCAGCCGGGGAGGATTCCCAGGTCGCGCGTCGTGAACAAGGCCTCGAATCTGACCTTCGCGGACGCGAGGTTCTCTCGCGCGCCTTCCAGGCGGTCGATCACCGCCACGACCGCGGCGGTCTCGAGCTGATGCGCGCCGAGTGTCCGCACGGCCTCGAGCGCCTGGCCGCCCGACGTCGCGATGTCCTCCAGGACAAGCACGCGCTCCCCGGGGTTGAAGCGGCCCTCGATGAGCTTGCCGGTACCGTAGTCGGCCTTCTTCGAGTTTCGGACGATGACGAATGGGCGGTCGGTTTCCAGCGCGACGGCGGCGGCGAGGGCGACGCCCCCGAGCTCGGGCCCGGCGAGGCGCTGGACGTCGGGCGTGACGAAGCGGGCGAACCGCTGCGCGAGGGCCCGCAGCAGCGACGGGTCGGTCTCGAACAGGTACTTGTCGAGGTAGTAGCGGCTCTTGCGGCCGGAGCGCAGCGTGAACTCGCCCTCCAGCAGGGCCGCCCGGCGAAGCGCGCCAGCCAGCTCGGCATCGGTCATCTGAAACTCGCTCCGGCGGGAGTGTTCGGGCACGCGCCGGCCACGCCGGCGAACCGGTTGCCAGAATAGGCGAAACGGGGCGCTGGAGCGAGTGGGTGGGCCGGCGTGTCGTCGAGCGTCGGCGCAGAGCCCGCGAGCGGCAAGCGCCAGCGAGTCTCGAAACGTCGAAGCGGGCCGCTCGCCAGGATCGTCCAGCCGGCCATTGCGCCGGGCGTCGTGGCTGAAATCGGCGGTGCGCGTCGCGTGGCCATGCACCCGGCGGACCGAGCGCCTCCGGCCCAACCGGCACTTCGCTCGCTGGCGCTCGCGGCTCGTGGCCGGGTGAGCCCGCGCTCGCTGGCGCTCGCGGCTCGTGGCCGGGTGAGCCCGCGCTCGCTGGCGCTCGCGGCCTACACAGGCGAGGCGGGGGCGGCTAGTATTCGCGGTTGCGTCACTGTTTCCTTCCACGGAGCGCAGCATTGGCCAGAAGCCGAACCGCCCCGCCTGATCCGTACGCCACGCGGCTGGCGAACGTGCGCGCCGCGATGGCCAAGGCCCGGATCGACGGCCTGCTGCTCCTCGACCGACATGAGCAGTTCTGGCTCACGGGCTTTTCCGGCGAAGACGGCATGGTCCTGGTCACGCCCAAGGGGTGCGTGCTGCTCACCGACCGGCGCTTCGACGAGACGGCGGACCGCGAGGCGCCCTGGGCGCAGAAAGTCCTCCGCAAGGTGCGCTCCGCGGCCGTCACGGCGCGCGAAATCCGCCGGCACAGGCTCGGGCGGATCGGCTTCGACGCGCGGCACATCGACGTTGCGACGCACACGGCCCTGAGCAAGGAGCTGCGCCCGGCGCGGCTGGTCAGCGTGCAGAACCTGGTCGGGCGCATGCGGCTGTTGAAGGACGAGGGCGAGGTGGCTGCCATTCGCCGGGCGATCCGCGTCGCGGAGCAGGCGTTCCTGGCGGTGTGGGACACGATAAAACCCGGTCAGCCCGAGCGCGAGATCGCGGCGCGGCTGGTGTTCGAGATGCAGTCGCGCGGCGCCGAGGAACCGTCGTTTCCGCCGATCGTCGCGGCCGGGGCGAACGCGTCGCTGCCGCACTATGTGCCCGGTGACGCGCCTGTCAGGGCCAACGAGGTGCTGCTGATCGACTGGGGGGCGCGGTCCGGGTGGTACGTGAGCGATTTGACCCGGACGATGCCGATCGGTAGCATGCCACGCGATCTAACTAAGGCGTGGGACGCTGTTTGCGCCGCGCATGCCGCCGCGATCGATGCCGTTCGCCCAGGTGTGCGGGCGGCGGCGGTCGACGCGGTCGCTCGCCGAATCATCAAGAGCGCGGGCTTCGGCGACCGTTTCGGTCACGCCCTCGGTCACGGCATCGGGCTTAAGGTTCACGAGCCGCCGCGCCTCGGGACCGAATCTGAGGACGAGCTGGCGGCGGGGATGGTTGTGACGATCGAGCCGGGTATCTATCTTCCCGGGATAGGCGGAATCCGCATCGAGGACGACGTGCTGGTCACGGCAAGCGGCCGCGAAGTGCTGTCGGCCCTGCCGGTGCGGCTGCCGGCCGGATGAAGAGAGAGAATCCATCGGTCGAAAGGGCGATGGCCATGGACATAGAAGAGGTCAAGACGCTTGCTGAGCTGATGCAGGCGAACGAGTTGACGCGGATCGAGATCCGCGAAGGCGACACGCACGTCCTGCTGACGCGGGCGCGTCCGGGCGTAGCCGTGAGCGTGCCCGCGGCGGCGCCGGTGGTTTCGGCGGCGCCGGCGGCGGTCGCGGCGGCGCCGGTCATCGCGGCGCCCGCAAAGCCGGCAGGCGCCGACGACAACGGCGAGGTGCTGATCCGCTCGCCGATGGTGGGGACGTTCTATGCCTCTCCGGACCCGGAGTCGCCGCCGTTCGTGCGCGTTGGGGATACGGTCGGGCCGGAGTCCGTCGTGTGCCTGGTTGAGGCGATGAAGGTGTTCAACGAGATCAAGGCGGAAGTGTCGGGCCGCGTCACCAAGGCGCTGGTGAAGAGCTCGGAGGCGGTCGAGTTCGACCAGCCGCTCTTCGCCGTGCAGCCGCTCTAGCCTGAGGCATGATGTTCCATCGCATTCTCGTGGCCAACCGTGGCGAGATCGCCCTGCGCATCATCCGCGCCTGCCGCGATCTGGGGATCGAGGCCGTCGCGGTCTACAGCCGCGCCGACCGCGACGCCGCCTATCTCAATCTCGCGCATGACGCCATCTGCATCGGCAAGGAGCCGTCGGCCCAGTCGTACCTGAACCCGGCGGCGATCATCTCGGCGGCGGAGATCGCCGACGTGGAGGCGATCCACCCCGGCTACGGCTTCCTCTCCGAGAACCCCACCTTCGCCCGCATGTGCCGCGACTGCCGCATCGAGTTCATCGGCCCGAGCGCCGAGGCGATGCTGGCGATGGGCAACAAGGTCGAGGCCAGGCGGATCGCGAAACAGGCGCGCGTGCCGCTGGTCCCCGGCAGCGACGGCGCGGTCGAGAACGAGGAAGAGGCCGTCAACATCGCCCGCAAGATCGGCTACCCCGTGATGATCAAGGCGTCGGCGGGCGGCGGCGGGCGCGGCATCCGCCCGGCTCACAACGAGGCCAGTTTGCGCTCCGGCTTCCGCAACGCCCAGGCCGAGGCCGAGGCCGCCTTCAAGGACGGCACGCTCTACGTCGAGAAGCTCATCGAACGCCCCCGGCACGTAGAGGTGCAGATTCTCGGCGACGCGAAGGGCCACCTGATCCACCTGTGGGAGCGCGACTGCTCGCTCCAGCGCCGCAACCAGAAGCTCATCGAGGAATCCCCCTCGCCGCACATCAGCCGCCGCACGCGCGCCAAGCTGTGCCTGTCGGCCGTGCGGCTGGCGAAGGTTGCGGGGTATCACTCGGCGGGCACGTGCGAGTTCCTGGTCGACGCGAACGAGAACTTCTATTTCATGGAGATGAACGCGCGCATCCAGGTCGAGCACCCGGTCACGGAGCTGGTGACGGGCATCGACCTGGTCCAGTGGCAGATCCGCATCGCTGCCGGCGAGCCGCTCAGCATCAAGCAGGACGCGGTGCAGCAGAACGGCGCCGCGCTCGAGTGCCGCATCAACGCCGAGTCTCCCGACGACAACTTCCGCCCCAGCCCGGGCCGGATACTCGAGTTCATCGCGCCCGGCGGACCGGGAGTGCGGCTCGATACCCACGCCTATGCCGGCTACAACGTGCCGCCGAACTACGACTCGATGATCGCCAAGCTGCTCGTGCACCGGCCCACGCGCGAGGAGGCTTTCCGGGCCATGCGCCGGGCGCTGAGCGAGTTCGTCATCGGTCCGATCAAGACGACCATCCCGCTGCATCGCAAGCTTCTTGAGCACACCGAATTCATCGCCGGCAACGTCGACACCGGCTTCGTCGAACGCGTCTTCGCCCCCGGGGCTAACCGGGCGGCGGCGGCGGGCTGACGTTCGCGCCGGCGCCCGCGTTGGCGCCATCGCCGCCGCCCGGGCCGAGCCGTCGGCGCAGCCGCCGCCAGCCGCCGCGACGGTTGACTTCCAGCGCCGCGAGCACCAGTGTCGCACCGCAGGCGTTCGCGAGCCAGTCTTCGATCGTGGCGTCGCGACCAACGAGCTCCTGCGTCAGTTCGTCAAAGGCGCCATAGGCCAGGATCACCGCGCCGGCAATCCAGACGAAACCCGATCCGAGCGGACGCCGGAAGGTCTCGCCAAATCGCCACAGCAGGAACGCCAGCAGCCCGAAAGCGATGAAGTGGCTGTAGAGGTCGGGCCGCTCGACCGGCCCGCTCAGCGACAGCTTCGGAAAGTGAGTCAGCGCGAAGAGAAACAGCCAGTACGCCGGAAGGGCGCGACGATACCAGTGCGCCCAGCCGCGAAGCCGCCCGGACGACGGGCTCGGCGTCGGATCGTGGCGGGGTTCGGCGGCGTCGGTGGGCGTCATTGGACGACCGCGGCAGCGGCCTGGTGCCCGCGCGGCTCGGCGCGCGACGCTGGGGCGGGGCGCATGGCGAGGATCTCGCGCGCCAGGGCCAGGTAGTCTTCGGCGCCGTGGCTGTCGGGCGCGTACTGAAAGATCGTCTGGCCGAAGCTGGGGCTCTCCGCGAGCTTGACGTTGCGGCGGATGCAGGTGTCGAAGACGCGCGCCCCGTGCCAGGGATCGCGCGGGTCGGCGCCTTCGAGGAATCGCAGCACGTCGGCGCGGACCTCCTGTCCGAGGCGCGTGCCGCGCTCGTGCATGCAGAGCACGACGCCGCAGACGCGCAGGCGCGGCTGAAGGTTGTCGCGCACGAGCGTGACGGTCTCCATGAGCCTTCCGAAGCCTTGCAGCGCGAGGAAGTGCGGCTGCAGGGGGATGACGACCTCGTCGACGGCGGCCAGGGCGTTGACACTGAGCAGGCCGAGCGACGGAGCGCAGTCGATCAGCACGAAGTCGTAGTGCTCGCGCAAGTTGCCCAGGGCCTCGCGCAGCACGAGCTCGCGCCGCGGCCGCTCGGCCAGCTCGAGCTCGGCGGCGACGAGATCGACGTGCGACGGCACGACAGCGAGTCGCCCATCGACGAGCCGCACGGCCTCGTAAAGCGACGCCCCGCGCACCAGCACGTCGTAGATGCTGGCGTCGTCGGGGCCGAGCTCAACGCCCACCGACAGGCTGGCGTGCGCCTGCGGATCGAGGTCGACCAGCAGCACGCGCTGCCCGAGCCGCACGAGCCCGGCGGCGACGTTGACGGCCGTGGTCGTCTTGCCGACGCCGCCCTTCTGGTTGATGAAGGCCATCGACCGCATGCGGGGCAGTATAAGCGGGCCGCCGGCGCCCAGGCGACGGGGCCGACGCCGGCCACGGGGTCGAGAGCGCCGGCCGCACGCCGGGGCGGGCCGCGGGTTCAGGTCGACAGGAGGTGGGCGGGGCGGGGCAGGTCGTCCTTGATCTTCTGCTGGCGGAGCGACTCGCCGTCGTGGGTGAACAGCACCATGTCGTCGTCGATGCGGGCCTGGAGGTGGACGGGGCGGCTCCACAGCCGGCAGAGGTTCCGCAGGCACTCGGAGGCGTACTTGATGTCGACCTCGACGCCGAGGAACTTGTGGGCGAGGTAGAGCTCGCCGCGGTTGGCGTAGTTGGCGTCGACGATGTAGATGTAGGGCTGACCGTGGTTGGTCAGCATGAAGAGCAGCCGCTGCTTGATGCGGTCGAAGTCGCGGTCGACGGCGACGATGCGGTTGGTGGCCGGGTCGACGCGGTAGTGGTACAGGTCGTAGCGCTCGACGAACTCGGGCGTGAGGTACTCGTCGATGAAGGTGACGTCGTTGTGCAGGCGGCGCACCTCGAAGATCTTCTCGCGGCCCAGGCCGGCGCTGGTGTTCCAGGCGCGGCGCTTCTCGATGTCCTCGCACTCCTCGAACTGCTTGCCGAAGCGGCCCTTGTTCCAGCGGTCCTCGATGTCGCGCAGCAGCTCGACGCCGATCTTGTAGGGGTTCAGCCGCCCCGGGCCGCTGGCGAGCGTGCCGGAGTGGTGGTCGGCGTAGGTGATGAGCTCGTGGTCGCGCAGGTGATAGCGCGTCATCATGCGCGAGTGCCAGTAGGTGGCCCAGCCCTCGTTCATGATCTTGGTCTGGCCCTGCGGGGCGAAGTAGTACGCCTCGTCGCGGACGATGTCCAGGATGTCCGCCTGCCAGTCGTCCAGCGGCGCGTGGTGCAGCAGGAAGCCGAGCACGTCGCGGTCCGGCTCGGGCGGAAAGGCCCGCTTCTCGTCGGCGATCTTCTGATGCTCGCGCGCGCGATCCTCCGACAGGCGGTCGGGCGGGTTGATGTAGCGCTCCATGTAGGGCTTCGCCCGGAACCGGACGACGCCCTCCTCCACGCGGTCACGCACGTGCCGCTCGCTCTCGGCCCGCTGCTCGCCGCGCTCCGGCTGGCGCTTCATGAACGGCGCGTAGGGGTCGATCAGGTTCTCGAGCGTCAGGCAGACGTCGAGGAACTGCTCGACGGCGTCGAAGCCCTCGCGCTCGATGTGCCGCCAGACGCGCGTCGCGTGGTTCGCCATGCCGTCCATCATCTTGCGGTTGGTCTTGCTGAACCAGCGGTTGTTCTTGAAGAAGTCGCAGTGCGCGTAGACGTGGGCCATCACCGTCTTCTGGTCCACCAGCTCGTTGTCGACCAGCAGGTAGGCGTAGCACGGGTCGTTGTTGATCACCATCTCGTAGATCTTCCCGAGCCCGTACGCGTGCTGCTTGCGCATCTTCTCGTAGTCCATCCCGAAGCGCCAGTGCGGATAACGCGTCGGGAAGCCCCCGTACGCCGCGATCTGGCTCATCTCCTCGAAATCGACCATCTCGAAGATCGTGTCGAAGAAGTCCAGACCCTCGGCGCGGGCACGCTCCTCGATCTCGCGCCGATGGCTCTCCAACTCCGCTGGAAACGCTCTCAGCATCCGGCACACTCTCTGTCTCGCCCGATTCTATCGACCGCCGGCCGCCCGCGGCTTTCGCGCTCCGCCCGCTTCGCCCGGCCGGCCGTCACGGCCGCACGTCCAGGGCGTCCGCCAGCTTCTGCTCCAGCAGCCCATCCACCGTGCCGCTCCAGCCGCACTCCGGACACCGCACCTCCCGCAATCCCGTCAGCCCGTACTGGCATGTCGGACAACGCGCCAGCCGCGAAATGTCGATCGCCGACGACTCAAGCCCCGGCGGGCGCTCGCCGGCCCGGTAACGCCAGAGCCAGGCCGCCCCGGCGATCCAGACGGCCACTCCGAGCAGGTGGGCCGAATCTCCCAGCAACTCCAGCCAATCGCCAAGGGGCTGCGTGTTCGCGAGCTCCGATTCGCGAATCAGCGGGCCGAACGCGGACGCGAGCAGCAGCGCGGCCAGGCCCGTCGTGCCGAGCAGCCGGGCGCGGGTCCAGATGACGCGTTTCCGCCACAGCGCGATCGGGACGATCAGCGCCACCGTGAAAATGACAAGCAGCGTGCGGACGTCCGTCCAGACGGTCGTGTCGCCGCCCCAGTATTCCTCCGCGAAGTGCATCACGCCGGCGGTGCCGTAGGCCAGCGGGAAGAGCGCAAGGCAGATGAGCAGGCGCGCGACGTCGGCGGACATGAGCCGTCTCCCGTGAGCGAAGTTGACCAGGGCGGGCGACTGCGCCAGGCACGCGCCGCCCCACCAGGCGACGATGCAGCCGATCCACCACAGGCCCGTGAGCGTCAGCGACTGGCTGGCAACCAGCAGGTCGCGCGACAGGCAGCCGCTGACCGGGAGGATCGGCTGCCAGGCAATCGCGTGAATGAGCAGCAGCGCGGCGGCGGCGGCGGTGGTGAGTCCGCGCCAGCGCGCCCAGTGGACGTAGGCGCGCCACAGGAACGGCAACCACGCGGCCGTGAGCACCGTGAGCACGCCGGTGACGACGCGCGGGCTCTCGAGCGGAATCGCGCCGACAAGCTTGTCCAGCGTGAGCACCAGCCAGCCGCACAGCGGCGCCCAGGCCATGAGCAGGGCTGCCCGCGCGACCGGGTCATTCATGAAAGCGCCTCCGCCGCTCGATCGTCCTGTCTTATAGCGGTTGGCGCGTCCGGCGGCGAGTTGAACCCGGGCGGGCGATCGGGTGTATAAGGTGGTGCAGGGGCGCGCCCCGCGCGCCCAATCTGTGCGGACGTGTATGGCCGCGGCCCTTCGGCGGCCGGCGGACCGATCGTAGAATCATTGTGCAGCTTCACGTGGGCGCGCCTGGGGCGCGCCTCGCGCCGTAACCGACAGTCGCAGCCGACAGCCCCGCGATGGCGCCTGGATGAGTGATCCGCGGTCGAATCCTCCTTCGAAGTCCGGCTCCGGAGCGTCCGCGGCGCCCGGGCGAGCGGCCGCCCTGCGCGACAGCTCGCGCGGCAGCACGTCGGCCGACGAACCGACGCGGATCAGCGGCAGCGCGCCGGCGTTCGGGGCCGACCTGGCCGCGGCCCAGTCGATGGTGCCCGGATACGAGCTGACCGAGGAGCTGCACCGCGGCGGACAGGGCGTCGTCTACCGGGCCGTGCAGCTCGGGACCAAGCGGCCCGTGGCGCTCAAGGTGCTGCTGGAGGGGCCGTTCGCCAGCGAGGCGACCCGGCGGCGCTTCGAGCGCGAGATCGAGCTGGCCGCGTCGCTGCGGCATCCGCACATCGTCGGCATTCTCGATTCGGGCATCAGTCACGGCCGCTACTTCTTCGCGATGGAGCTGATCGATGGGCAGCGGCTTGACCACTATCTGCGCCAGCACGCGCCCCCCTTGCCCCAGGTGCTGACGCTGCTGGCGGAGGTGGCCGAGGCGGTGAACTTCGCCCACCAGCGGGGCGTGATCCATCGCGACCTGAAGCCCTCAAACATCCTGGTTGACGCCGAGGGGCACCCGCATGTTCTGGACTTCGGCCTGGCCAAGGAGCAGCGCAGCGGCGATCCCGGCGATACGACGCTGGCGGTCGTGTCCACCACCGGCCAGGTCATCGGCACGATCGCGTACATGTCGCCCGAGCAGGCCGCCGGCTCCACCGACATCGACGTCCGCAGCGACGTCTACAGCCTCGGCGTATTGTGCTACGAGAGCCTGCTGGGCCGGCCGCCGTACCAGGTGACCGGGGCGCTGGGCGACGTGCTTCAGCGGATCGTGCACGAGGACCCGCTGCGTCCGCGAAGCGTGCGCGCCGAGTCGCGTTTCGGCCGGCTGGTGGACGACGAGCTCGAGACGATCCTGCTGAAGGCGCTGGACAAAGACCCCGCGCGGCGCTACCAGACGGCCGGCGAGCTGTCCCGCGACCTGCGCCACTACCTGGCCGGCGAACCAGTCGAAGCCAAGCGCGCCAGCGGCTTCTACATGCTGCGCAAGACGCTGCGGCGCTATCGCGTGCAGGCCGGCGTCGCCGGCCTGCTGCTGTTGATGCTCATCAGCTTCGTGCTCGTGCTGGCCGCCATGTACACGCGCGAGCGCGACGCCCGCTACAAGGTCGAGCAGCTCGGCGACGCCCTGCGCCGCGAGGCCGCCGCCGCCCAGGCCGCCGCCGCCGCCGAGGCCGAGGCGCGCCGCGACGCCGAGCGCACCTCGTTTCTGCTCGAGGCCGCCACCGTCGACCTCAAGCAGGCCCTCGTCCGCCAGCGCGTCCAGCGCGGAAACCTGGCCCTCGCCCAGAATGACCTCTTCGAGGCCCGCGACAGCTTCTGGGAGGCCCTCGGCGGCGAGGTCGAGGACGCCGGCGCGCTCTGGGCGCTCCGCCGCTATTACCTCGAAACCGGCGACGACGGCGCGTGGGTCTTGTCCTTTGCTCCCGCGAGCCTGGCGGGCTTCTCGCCCGACGGGTCGAAGGTCGTCATTTGCGAAGCCTCGCGCGCGGTCAGCGTTCGCGACGCCGCATCCGGCGCCCCTCTGGCGTGGTTCCCGACGCCGCAGGATGTTCACGCGGTCAGCATCGGCGACGACGGCACGGTCGCGGTCGCCGGGCCGAACTGGGCGGGGCTGTGGCGCATCGGCAGTCCGGAGCCGATCGCGGTTCATGGTTTGCCGGAGGTGTCGGCCCCGCTGCACGCGTTCGCGTGGCAGGGGCTGGTGGTGATCGTGGGCGAGCGTCGCGCCTGGCTGCTGCATTCCGGGACGGACGCGCCGGCGAAGCGCTGGGAACTGCGGGCCGCCGCAACGTCCGCCCCGCGGCTGCTTGCACGGCGTGGAATGCTGGCCGTACCCACGTCGGCGGGCGTGGAGGTGATCGAGCTCGATGGCGCGGCCGGCGACGATTCGCCGAAGCTGGCCTACGCCGGGCCGGCGCGGGACGTGTGTCTGCTGGACGATGGGCGGCTGGCGGTGCTGGCCGACGCGCTCGACGTCGTGGATTCGCAGGGCGGCGAATGGCGCGTCGCCGGGCGACTCCTCTCGGACACGCGCGGGCGGGAGCTGCTCGACGTGCGCCGGGGCGACGGGCCGATCGTGCTGGGGCGGCGGTCCGGCGAGGTGGAGGTTCACCGGGCGGGCCGCGCGCCCGAGACGCGCAGCGTGACGAAAGGCGCCCTGCTGGCCCTGCGGCTGAGCCGGGACGGGAGCCGTGTGTTGACGCTCGACCAGCGCGGCGTGCTGACGCGCTGGTCGCCGATGGCGGAGCGCAACCGGCACCGGCTCGTGCACGATCGCGCGCCGACGGCCTGGGCGGTCTCGGCCGACGCGTCGAGCGTCAGCCTGATCGACGCGGACGGGCGCATCGCGACCTACTCGGTGCAGGGCGAGCGCGGGGCGGTGGTGCGCCGGAGCCGCCTGCCGGCGCTGGTCAACCTGCTGCCCGGATCGGACCTCAGCGACGTGGGTCTGGCGCTGAGCGGGGATGGCGGGCGACTGGCGCTGCGCGTGGGGTCGCGCGTCTGGGTCGAGGCGCCGGGGCGGCCGCGCTCCCAGGCGCTGGATTGGGGGCACCCGAAAGCGCCCCTGCTGGCCCGGATGGCGATGAACAGCGATGGAAACCGGCTGGCGCTGTATGCGCGCTCGCCGGCCGGCGACGAGCAGATCATCTACTTCGCCCAGTTGACGCGCCGCGGATTATTCCCGCGTCCGGCGGCGCCTGGCCTGCCCGCGCCGGCGGCGCCGAGCGTCCGCCTGATGGGCAGCGCCGTGCGCGACATGCTCTTTCTCCCCGGCTCCGACGATCTGCTGGTTGCGCGTTCGAGCGGCGAGCTGCTGCTGCTGCCGGATGCGGCCCTGCCACGGCCGCCGGCGACGGCCGCGCTGATCGAGGGCGCGCGGGCGCCGGCGGCGTGGGCGCAGCTCGATTCGCCGCCGACACGGATGGCGATCGACGCGCACGGGCGGTGGCTGGCGGTGGCGTGCGAGGATGGAACGGTGCGGGTGCTGTCGGTGCTCGACACGAGCGAGAAAGGGCGGATTTCGCACGGGGCGGCCGCAACCGCCCTCGGGTTCAACGCGCGGGCCGACGTGCTGAGCGTGCGCACGGTCGATGGGGCGCTGACGCTGTACGAGGTCGAGACCCTGGACCGGCTGGCGCGCTGGACGTTCGACGACAGCAGCGGGGTCCCGATGGCCGCGTGGGCCGGCGGCGGTGACACGTTGCTGCTGAGCGAGCGCGGCGCCGTGTACGAATACGATTACAGCGTGGCGGACCCGCTGATCGCGCTCAACCGCCCGCTGGGGCTGGAGCGGGAGATCGCCCGGAAGCTCTCGGACAACCAGCCCTATGCCGCGTGGCAGGCGGCCAACCGGCTTGCCGCGCACGACGAGGCCCGCGCGAGAGCCGCGCGGCTGGCGATTGCCTGCGCCGTGCTGCGAACCCCGGGGCGCGCCGTGCGCCCGGGGTGGATCGAGCGGCTGCGCCAGCCCGCCAGCGCCGATGAGCTGCTGCGCCTCGGGCACGCGGCATACGCCGGCGGTCACTATGAGCTGGCCCGCGAGCTGCTCGCCGCAGGCGCGCAGCGCCTGGAAGACCGGATTGACAGCGTGACGCAATGGCGGCTGGCGGAGTGCGCCTATGTGCTGGACGAGCCGGGCGTGGCGGCCGACCTGCTGACGCGACTGCTCGACGCTCCCGGGCTGAGCGTGCCGGATATGGCGCGGCTGCGGCTGGAGCTGATCGCGGCGCACTACCTTTCGGGACGCCAGGAGGAGGCGCAGGGCGTGCTGCGGAGCCTGGACCGGCTGGGGCCGCTCGGCGAGCGCGGCAGCGCGGTGGACCAGGTCGCGGCGATCGTGGTCGGCAGCTACCTGCTGGGCCAGGCCGAGCAGAGCCAGTGGACGGCAACGCTCCAGGCGCTGCTTTCGCAGTTCCGGGAGCGCTGGCTGGCCTATCGCGACGACATCGAGTTCTTCGCCGGCGAGCGGGCGCGGAAGGCGGGCGACCTGGAAACGGCCCGGCAGCAGTATCAGCTCTGCATCGACCTGGCGAGCGACGGTTGGCCCTCGGCGTGGGCGCGGCATCGCCTGCGACAGCTTTCAAACGCCGCTCCCTGACGTATGATCTGCCTTCATGAACGTACTCGTCATCGGGGCGGGCGGACGTGAGCACGCGCTGTGCCACCTGCTGGCGCGCTCCCCGCGGCTCGGCAAGCTCTTCATCCTGCCCGGAAACGCCGGCACCGCCGCCCTGGGCGTCAACATTCCCGGCGACGCGAACGACGTGGGGCTGGCGCTTTCGGTGGCGCGGCGCGAGGGCGTCGGGTTGACGGTCGTCGGGCCCGAAGAGCCGCTGGCGCTGGGCATCGCCGATGCGTTCAGAGCGGCCGGGCTGCGCATCTTCGGCCCGTCGGCCGCCGCCGCCCGCATCGAGGCCGACAAGGGCTACGCCAAGCAGGTCATGCGGCAGCATGCGATCCCGACGGCGGAGTACCGCGAGTTCAGCGACTACGGGCAGGCGCGCAAGTACATTTCGAGTCGCGACGAGCCGCTGGTTGTCAAGGCGGCCGGACTGGCGAAGGGCAAGGGCGTGATCATGTGCGCCGACCCGGCGGAGGCGATCCTCGCCGCCGAGCGCATCCTGCGCGACCGCGTGTTCGGCGCCGCGGGCGCCAGGATCATTGTCGAGGAGCGGCTGGTCGGTCGCGAGGCGTCGCTGATGGCGATCGTGGACGGGCACACGATCCTGGTGCTGGAGCCGGCGCAGGACTACAAGCGCCTGCGCGACGGGGACGAGGGGCCGAACACCGGCGGCATGGGCTCGTTCTCGCCGACGGCTTTCCTCGACCAGGCCACGCTGCGACAGGTCGAGGAGCAGATCCTCGTGCCCGTTGTCGACGCCCTGGTGCGCGAGGGCGTCCACTACTGCGGCGTGCTGTACGTCGGCCTCATGCTGACCCCCGGCGGCCCGAAAGTGCTGGAGTTCAATTGCCGATTCGGCGACCCGGAGACGCAGGCGCTGGTCATGCGGCTGCGCAGCGACGTGCTGGACGTGCTGGAGGCGGCGTGCGACGGCCGGCTCGACCAAATGGAGCTGACCTGGGATGCGCGCTCGGCCCTGTGCGTGGTGATGGCCTCGGCGGGCTACCCGGAAAAGAGCTCGCCGCCGGCGGTCATCAGCGGGTTGCCGGAGGGGCCGAGTGACGACCTGGCCGTCTTCCACGCGGGCACGACGCTCGAAGGGGGACGCGTCATGGCGACGGGCGGGCGGGTGCTGGGTGTGACGGCGCTGGGCGAGACGTTGCACGCGGCCCGCGCGCGGGCGTATGCGGTGGTCGACGGAATTCGCTTCGAGGGGGCGCGTTGCCGGCGCGACCTGGGGCTTGAGGCGCACCGGACTTAGCCGGCGCCGGTCGCCGCGATGGACGAGGTGCGCAGTGGTTTCGATCGGCGATATTCACATCTACGTGACGGACTTCGAGCTGGCGCTGCGCTTCTGGGCCGATGGGCTCGGGCTGGAAGTGGCCGAGCGCGAGATCAGCCGCGCCAGCGGCTGGGCGCGGCTCGATTTCTCCGACGGCGGATCGATCCGCCTGCTGGGGCCGGTCGACCCCTGGGAACCCGGCGCTCGCCCGCCCCTCGGCACGCGCCCGACGATTCGCTTCGACCTGACGACGACCGACTTCGACCTGGCGCTGAGCCGCGCGCTGGAGCACGGCGGGTCGCGGGAGGGCGAGGTCGAGACCTACAACGGCCTGCGCGTCGTCACGATCGCCGACCCGGACGGAAACACGTTCGAGCTGATCGAGCTGCCGCCGGAGCATGAGGATTCAGCGTGAAACCGCGGGGTCCGACGCCGGCCGGGGATCAGCCCCATTGCGGCAGCAGGTAGGCGCGGCCCTGCGCCGCGACAGCGGTCTCGAAGCTCGTGCCGAAGACGCGCTGAAGCATGGCGGGCGTGAGCACTGCCGCGCCCGGCCCGTCGGCGACGACGCGGCCGTCACACAGCGCCACGACGCGCGCCCCCAGCACGCTCGGCAGTTGCAGATCGTGGCTGACGAACACGAGCGAACGCCGCGGTTCTTCGAGCCACTTTCTTAGGAGCCGCGCGAGCTCGACCTGGTGCGCCGGATCAAGGGCGGCGCTCGGCTCGTCCAGCAGGAGCAGCGACGGCTCCTGCGCCAACGCGGCCGCGAGCAAGGCGCGCTTGCGCTCGCCGCCGCTCAGCGCGTTGACCGGCCGGTGGGCGAGCCCGGCGAGGCCGCAGTCGCGGATGGCGCCGCGCACCGCGTCGAGGTCGTGCGCGGTCAGCGGTTGCAGCGGCCGGACGTGCGGATTGCGCGAGAGCGTCGCCAGCTCGTAGACGCTGAAGCCCGGCAGCCGCTCGGTGGTCTGCGGCAGGTAGGCACAGAACCGCCCGCGCGCCGCCGTCGAGAATCGCCGCAGCGGCCGGCCGTCCAGCTCGACCCTGCCGCGCGCCGGCCGCAGCAGTCCCAGCATCGTGAGCAGCAGCGTGGTCTTGCCGGCGCCGTTCGGGCCGATCAGCGCGACGCACTCGCCAGGCCCGATCTCCATTGTGGCGCCGTGCAGGACCCGCCGTTGCCCGCGATGAACGTCCACGTCGGCCAGCGCCAGCCGCCAGGATTCAGCGCGTGCCGTCGCCAGCGGCGCCGGGCGGTCCGTCGACAAGCGTGCAGATGGCATGCAGCGTTCCAGCGATGCGCGGCCCGGGCAGATAGTGCTCACCGCCGCACAGAACAAAGACGCGTCGCTCCCGCACGGCGTGCAGCGGGCCGACCGCGCTCCAGGCGGCAAGGGCGTCCGCGTGGCCGCCCGGCCGGGCGCGGCCGTCCGGATCGAGCTCGATGATCACGTCCGGGTCGATGCGCGTCAGGGCTTCGAGCGAGAGGGCCGCGAACCCGCGATGCCCCTCCGGCGCCGCGTTCCGCAGCCCGCCGAGCTTCAGCAAATCATCGTAGAAAGACCCCGGGCCGGCAACCGTCGGCGGCGCCGGGGGCGTCGCGAGCACACCCGGCACGATCAGCACGCGCGGCGCGTCTCGGCGCTTGCGCTGCAAGACCACCGCGTCCAGCTCGGCGCGGATGCCGTCGATCAGCCGTTGGGCCGAGCGCCGGCGACCGGTGAGCTCGCCGACGCGGCGGACGGACGTCCAGATGTCTTCGAGCGCCGCGTCCGGAACTGACTCGATGCGCAGCGGCAGCGGGGCCAGACGGTCGGCCATCAGCCGGCTGGTGCCCGCGAGAATCACCAGATCGGGCTTCAAGGCCAGCAGCGCCTCAACGTTCGTGTCCAGCAGCGCGCCGATCGACGGCACGTCGCTGACCCCGGGCGGGTGCACGCAGTAGCGCGTGCGGCCGACGAGCTGGTCGCACAGCCCCAACGCGCAGCAGATCTCCGTCACGCTCGGCGCCGCCGAGACGATCCGCAGGCGCGGCGCGCCGGCGTCCGCCGGATCGGTGCATGGCTCGCTGGGCCAGTCGCGCAGCGTCAGGCCCTCGAGCGCCGGCGTCGCGGGAGCGGGGACGCCGCCGCTCAGCGGGCCAGGCGGCCGCGAGCAAGCGGCCGCCAGCATCGCCAGCAGGGCCGCCTGGAAGCGGAGCCGCGACCGCACACAAGGAGATCGGCCGGTCATCGCGGCTCCGAGGGCAGGTCCGGCGGCATGCGCTGCTCGATGAACCCGGCCAGATATGCGGCCTGCTCCGCACGAGCGAGCCCACGCGGCTGGTTGCCAAACACGTCAAACACGAGTCGTCCCCATACGAAGCGCACACCGTCATCCGTCCAGCAGCCCGCGTCGCCGGCGTTGAACGGCGCGGCCTGCCCGGGCCGCAGCGATTCATACGCGGCATGCGCCGCGTCGGGGCTTTCGAACGCGAAAACACAGACGCTCAGCCGGGCCGCGGGCTTCTGGTCATGGCGGTAGAGCGCGAGCCAGACGCGACGCGGTTGCAGCGGCCGCCAGTGTGCGGCCTGCTCGCCGATGGCCTGCTCGGCCGCGTCGAGGTCGCCGCTCCACACCGAGCCGACGAGTTCCCAGGGCGTCGCGCGTCCGCCCTGCGGCAGGGCTTCGGCGAGGGTGACGCGTGGCGCCGCGCAGCCGCCGAGGAGCAGGACGGCCGGCAGGATCACGCCGGCGTCGCGCGTCGATCGCCAGCGGAGCGTTTTTGTCACGACTCGAGCGCCTCCCGCAGCGTCTGATTGTAGTTGCGGATGTCCGCGATGGTGGTGCGCGGGCCGTGCCCCGGGTACAGCACGGTTGCGCCGGGAAGCGTCAGCAAGTTCTCGCGGATGTTGCGGATGAGCCGCGCGTGATCGCTGTGCGGAAAATCCGTGCGGCCGATCCCCTCGCTGAAAACCGCGTCGCCAACCAGCGCCACGCCCGCCTCGGCGCAGTAATACGCCACCCCGCCGGGGGAGTGCCCGGCCACGTCCAGCACCTGCCAGCTCGACGCCCCCAGCGCCAGTACGTCGCCGGGCCCGATCGTCTGCTCGGCGGGCGCGACCGTCACCGGCAGCCCCATGAACGCCGACAGGTTCTCCGCCGCGTCGGCCAGAAGCGCGGCCTCGCCGCGCGGGGCGACGAGCGGTGCGCCGCAGCCATGCCGCACGGCGTCGATCCCGGCGATGTGATCCACGTGGGCATGGGTGAGCACGATCGCGATGGGCGTCAGGCGCTGCTCGGCGGCAGCGCGAAGCAGTTGCCGCGGCTGCGGCTCGAAGCCCGGGTCGACGATCCAGCATTCGGGGTGGCCCTCGATCCAAAGGAGCATGCCGTTTTCCTGGAACGCCGGGTCCGGAAAAACCGCGATCCGCAGGTCGCCGTGTTTGTACATCCGAGCGGGCTCCGGTTGTGGGGGGCCGGCCGTGACGCGGGAGCGGGCTCGCAGGTGGCCTGGCCCGCGTCAGCGCAGCGCCGTGAGGTTTGAGCATACATGATCGGCTGGCGCGTGAACACGGGCGGTGCGTACGGGGCTCCGCGGCACGCGGCTTGCCCGACGAGAAGCGGTGGCGACCATGCGAGAACGGGCTGACATGCGACAATCCAACGGGCGGCTGCGGCGGCGGTTCGACCTGCGCGGGCAGGTGCAGGGGGTCGGCTTTCGCCCCTTCGTATACGGTCTGGCCTCGCGCCTGGGCCTGGGCGGTTTCGTCGCCAACAACGGCCTCGGCGCCGTCGTGGAGGTCGAAGGGCCGCACGACGTCGTCGAGACGTTCGAGCAGCGGCTTGCGAGCCGGCTGCCCCCGCTGGCACGGCTCACGCACTGCGCGCGGCGCGACCTGCCTCCGCAGAACGAGGCGCACTTCGCGATTCGACCCTCGTCCGACGACCGCAGCGCCCGGCCCGAGGTCGCCCCCGACGCCGCCACCTGCCGCGACTGCCTGCGGGAGCTGCTCAGCGAAGGCGATCGCCGCCGACGTTATCCGTTCATCAACTGCACCAACTGCGGACCACGCTACTCGATCATCCGCGACGTGCCCTACGACCGGCCGCTCACCAGCATGGCCGCCTTCGAAATGTGCCCGGACTGCCGCGCCGAGTACGAGAACCCGGCGGATCGGCGCTTCCACGCGCAGCCGAACGCCTGCCCGCGCTGCGGCCCGCGCCTCATGCTGCTTCCGACCGGCTCCGATCCGAGCCGCTCCGATCCGAGCCGCTCCGGTACGAGCCGCTCCGATCCGAGCCGCGACCGTGAGGGAGCGGTTGCGACAGACATGCCTGCAATCAGCGCAGCCATGCAAAGCGCCCGCGACCTGCGCCCGCTGAGTGCCCGCCGCCGCGCAGACCCGCTGCGCACGGCGGCGTCGCTGCTTCGCCGCGGCCGCATCGTGGCCATCAAGGGCCTCGGTGGCTATCACCTCGCGTGCCGGGCCGACTCGGAAGCGAGCGTACGGCGGCTGCGGCGGCGCAAGCTGCGCGACGGGAAGCCGCTGGCGCTGATGGTCGCCGATCTGTCGGTGGCGGCGCGGATCGCGCACCTCACTGCGGCGGACCGGGCCGCGCTGCGCAGTCCCGCCGCGCCGATCGTCCTTGCGCGAAAGCGCCGCGGGCACGGCCTGGCCGCGTCGATCGCACCGAACTGCGGCCAGTTCGGCCTGATGCTGCCCTACACGCCGGTGCATCACCTGCTGCTGCGGGCGCTGGGCGACGTGGACGCGATCGTGCTCACGTCGGGCAACCTGGCGGGGTGCCCGCTGGCTTTCCGCGACGACGACGCGCTGGCGACGCTCGGCGACGTGGCCGACGCGCTGCTGGCGCACGACCGCGAGATCGTGCGGCCGATCGACGATTCCGTCGTGTTCACCTTCCGCCGCGACGTTGTTCCTGTTCGCCGGGCGCGCGGCTACGCGCCGCGCCCGCTGAGGCTCGATCAGGCGCCGCCCAGGCTCGGATCGAACATCCGCGCCGCGGAGCGCGCTCCGGCGGCGCTGCGACGCGCACCCGACATCTTCGCCGCGGGAGCCGACCTGAAATCGGCGTTCTGCGTGCTGCGCGGCGGCGAGGCGACGCTCAGCGAGCACATCGGCGACCTGTCGCACGGACCGGCGTACCGGCATTACGTCGAGGCCGTCGAGCGGCTGTCCAGCCTGCTGCGATTCCGACCGCGGCTGGTCGCACACGACATGCATCCGCTGTACCTCTCGACTGCGTACGCGCTGCGCCTCGGCCTGCCGGCGATCGCCGTCCAGCATCACCACGCGCACATTGCGAGCCTGATGGCCGAGCACCACGAGCCCGGTCCCATCGTCGGGCTGGCGTGCGACGGCGTGGGCTACGGCGCGGACGGTGCCGCCTGGGGATGCGAGCTGCTCCTGTGCGAGCGCGGCGGCTATCGGCGGCTGGGGCACCACGCGTACTTCCCGCTGATCGGCGGCGACGCGGCGGCGCGCGAGACGCTGCGCCCGGCGCTGGCGCTGCTCGACGCGGCGGGCAGGCCGCTGACGGAACTGGTCTTGGCGGAAGCCTTGCCGGCCAGCCGCGCTTCGCGGCGCGGCCCTGACATCGACCAGCTCGCCGCGCAGCTCGCGCGGCGCATCAACACGCCGCCCACGTCCAGCCTCGGACGCGTGTTCGACGCCGCGGCCGCCGTGCTGGGGTTGTGCGGCGAGAACCGGCACGAAGCCGAAGCCGCGATGGCGCTGGAGGCTGCCGCGGGGCGCTTGCGCGGCCGGGAATGGCCCGTCGCGGTGAGCTGGCAAGGCGGGGCCTGCCGCTGGTCGTTCGCGGAACTGATCGCCGAGATCATGGAGCGCCGGCGTCGCGGCCGCAGCATCGCGCAGGCGGCGGCGGATTTTCACGAGACGGTCTCGGCGGCGCTGGCGCGGGCGGCGGGCGAGGCCGCCGAGCGCGCGAGCGTGCGGCGCGTCGGGCTGTCGGGCGGGTGTTTTGCGAACCGGCGGCTGCTGGCCGGCGTGACGGACCGGCTTGAGGCGCGCGGTTTGACAGTGCTGTACCACCGGGAAGTCCCTCCGGGCGACGGCGGGATCGCCCTGGGACAGGCGTTCGTTGCGGGCTGGCGGAGCGTGAACGAGAGCGAGACGGCGACGCAATTGGAGGCAGGCGATGTGCCTGGCAGTGCCCGGTAAGGTCATCGAGTGTCGCGGAGACGAGGCCCTGGTCGAGCTTCAGGGCAACCGCATGCGCGTCAGCACGCACCTGACGCCGGGAGCGGCGATCGGCGACTGGCTGCTGATTCACGCGGGTTTCGCGATCGCGCGGCTCGAGGAACGCGAGGCGCTGGAGACGTGGGACTACCTGTCGCAGGCGTTCGACGGTGAATGGCTGGCCGAGTTCGGCTCAGAAGCTGGCAAACGATACGAGAGCCCTCCGAATAGCGGCCTCTGAACAACGGCCCCGTCGGCCAAGGATACCGGCGATCTGTGCCGGGATACGCACAGGCTGACAGCCTGTGCCACACGCTTCGCGCCGAAGGAACTGACGACGACCTCCAGAAGTGCGCGCCCACCGGCCCGGGTGCGCCAAAACGCGCAGCGCGGCGCGGTTTCGTGCCTTGAAAGCGCCGCGCTCCTCGTGCGACCCCATCTCCTGTCGTCGCGATAGGCCCAGGCAAGGCGCATGACTTGCCAGTCGAAAAGCGGGGCGGGGGCCGGGGCGCGGCGCCTCGGCCCGGCCGACCCGCATCGGGACCGGGAGATGCGCGATGCGCCCTTTGACCGGAGACGATTGGCGCTCCGAGCTCCAGGACCTCGCGGTCCGCATTGGACGCCGCGTCAACCTCATGGAGGTCTGCGGCACGCACACGGTGGCCCTCTTCCGTACGGGCCTGCGCGACCTTCTGCCGGCCAACGTCCGCATGATCAGCGGCCCGGGCTGTCCGGTGTGCGTCACGGCCCAGCGGCACATCGACGCGGCGATTCGTCTCGCCGGGCTGCCGGGCGTGATCCTGGCGACGTACGGCGACATGCTGCGCGTGCCGGGGCGCCTGGGCAGCCTGGAGTCCCAGCGGGCGAGCGGCGCGACGGTGCGCGTGGTGCAATCGGCGCGCGGCGCGGTGCAGTTGGCGCGCGACCACCCGGATCGCCAGGTCGTCTTCCTGGCCGTCGGGTTCGAAACGACCGCCCCGGCCACCGCCGTCGCATTGCTGGAAGCGCAGCGCGAGGGGCTGCGGAACTTCGGCGTGCTGGTGTGTCACAAGCTGGTGGTTCCGGCGATGGAGGCGCTGCTGGCCGACGCCGACCACTGCATCGACGGGTTTCTGTGTCCGGGGCACGTAAGCGTGATCATCGGGGCCGATGCGTACCGGCCGATCGTGCGGCGCCACCGCCGCCCGTGCGTGATCGCCGGCTTCGAGTCCGGCGACATGGCCCGGGCGATCGCCGCGCTGCTGCGCCAGGTGCACGACGGCCGCGCGGCGCTGGAGAACCTCTACCCGGCGGTGGTGTCGTCGCGTGGCAACCGGGCCGCGCAGCGCCTGCTCGCGGAGGTCTTCGAGCCGGCGGACGGGCCGTGGCGCGCCCTGGGCGACATTCCGCGCAGCACGCTGGCGCTGCGCCCGCGCTTTCAGCGTTTCGACGCGATGCAGCGCTTCGCCCTGCGGCTCGGCCGCGACGACGATCACCCCGCGTGCCGTTGCGGCGAAGTCATCATGGGCCGCGTCGAGCCCGATGCCTGCCCGCTGTTCGCCAACGGCTGCGACCCGCTGCGCCCGGTCGGCCCGTGCATGGTCAGCGGTGAGGGAACCTGCGCCGCATGGTTCAAGTACGGCGGGCGAGCGCGGCCGACGCAGCCCGCGGCGCATGGCGCGACGCCGGAGCGCGTCGGACCGGGGGTGCGGCCATGACCCGGGCTAAGCGACGCACGCGCGCGCCAGGACAGGCACTGCCGCAGCCGCGCGCCCGAACGGGCGCCGAGCGCGACTCGTCGCCGACGCCGGCGGAGCGGCATGTCGAACGCATCGTCCTGGCGCACGGCGGGGGCGGCGAGCTGACGAACCGGCTGGTGGCGGAGCGGATCGTCTCGCGCCTCGGGCGGCCGGCCGGACCGCTGACCGACGGCGTGCTGCTCAGAGCGCTGTCGGCGACGTGGGCCGACGCGAAAGGCAACGGCGGAGCCGCCGGTCGGCAGCCGCTGGTGTTCACGACCGATTCGTACGTCGTGACGCCGATCGAGTTTCCCGGCGGCGACATCGGCCGGTTGGCGGTTGCGGGGACGGTAAATGACCTGGCGGCGATGGGGGCCAGACCGTTGGCGATCAGCCTGGGGTTGATCCTGGAAGAGGGGCTGACCGTGGATTCCCTGGACCGGATCGTCGCCTCCATCGCCGCCACCTCCGAGCAGGCCGGCGCGCCCGTCGTCACCGGCGACACGAAGGTCATCGAGCGCCGCGGCGACCCGCCGGGGATGTTCATCAACACCGCCGGCATCGGGGTGCTGCACCCTCGGTCCCAGCTCGGGCTGGATCGCGTCGAGGCGGGCGACGTGATCCTGATCAACGGCGGGCTGGCCGAGCACGGGCTCGCGGTGTTGTCGCGCCGCGCGGGCATCGGCTTCGAGACCACGCTGCGATCCGACGTGATGCCGCTATGGGGAATGACCCGGCGGCTGCTCGAATGCGGCGCGAGCGTGCATTTCATGCGCGATGCGACGCGCGGCGGGCTGGCGGGCGTGCTGGCCGATATCTGCGACGCGACCGGCCTGAGCATCGAGATAGATGAACGACGGCTGCCGGTTTCGCCCGCGGCCCGCGGCGCCGCCGAGATGCTCGGTCTCGATCCGCTGGCGGTGGCCAACGAGGGCAAGCTTGTGTGCGTGGTCGCGGCGGCCGGTGCGACGCGGGCGCTGGCGGCGCTGCGCGCCGGCCCGGAAGGCACGCACGCCGCCATGATCGGCCGTGTTCACCGGGCCGCGCCGCCGCTGGTGGAGCTGGTGACGCTGGGCGGCGGGCGGCGGATCGTGCAGCGGCCGTACGGCGAGGACCTGCCGCGCATCTGTTGATGCGAAGGAGCTGGACCATGCGAGGCAACGGGCAGCACATTGTGCTCATCGACGACGACGCGGACGTGCATCACGCGGTGCGGCTGATGCTGGAGCCCGAGGGCTACCGGGTGACGTGCTGCTCGACCGGACCCGAAGGGCTGGAGGTCATTCGCCGCGAGCGGCCCGACCTCGTGCTGCTCGACGTGATGCTGGCCTCGCCGTCGGAGGGATTCCACCTGGCCTACGAGCTGAAGGCCGATGACGTGCTCCGGCACATTCCGATCGTGATGATCTCCGCGATCGGCCAGCGCGTCGGGCTGGACTACGCCCGCGAGCTCGGGACCGACTACGTGAAGGCCGAGGCGTTCATCGACAAGCCGTTCGACGCCGCCAGGCTGCGCGCCGTCGTCCGCGAGCAGATCAGCCGCGCCCGGAAGGAGCAGGCGCCGTGAAGCGGGACGACCCAGCGCCGCGCCGCGATGCGCCGGCGACCGCCGGCCCGGGCGACGCTGCGCCCTGCGCGCCCCCGGCCGCGCTGGTGCAGCTCTCCTGGTTCATCCGGTTGCGCTGGGTCTTTGTCGGCGCGGCCGCGTTCGTGCTGGTCCTCGAGGGGCTGGTCAGCCGGGCGTGGCCGCGCCCCGCCGGGTTGTGGTTCGTGCTGATCCTGCTGGCGGCGGTAAACGGGCTGTGGGCGGTCCTGGCGCGGCGGGCGGGTCGAGGAAAGCCGGCGCGGGGGCGGGGCCAGGCTGCGGATGGCCCGGTCCTGAGCCTGGCCGGGACGCAGGTCGCCGTCGACCTGCTGCTGCTGACGGCGATCGTGCGCTACACCGGCGGCGTGGAGAGTCCGCTGGCGATCTTCTACCTGTTCCACATGGCGATCAGCTCGCTGCTGCTGCCGTCGCGGCTCGCGCTGGCCCAGGGCGTCTGGGCCGCGGGGCTCTACGCCGCGCTCGCGGCGGGGGAGTACCTCGGCTGGATCGCGCCGCATTACGCCTTTCTGCCGGGCGCCGGCACACCGGGGCTCTACGCCAACGCGGGCTACGTGCCGGCGGCGGTGGTGGTGCTGGCGGCGGGCGTGTTCGGGATGCTGTATTTCACGCAGCACATCGCCGGCCGATTGCGGCAGCGCGAGCGCCAGCTCAGCCAGGTGAACCAGGCGCTGCAACAGTCGCAGACGGCGCTTGAGGACTTGCAACGGCGTCGCAGCCGCTTCATGCAGACCGCCGCCCACCAGCTCAAGAGCCCGCTCGCGGGAATTCAGACGATGGCGACGCTGCTGCGCGACGGGCTGGTTCCGGCCGCCGCCATGCGCGAGACCTGCGAGCGCATCGTCGCACGTTGCCGGACGGGCATCCAGCAGGTCGCCGAGCTGCTGACGTTGGCGCGCGTGCAGGAGGCGGACCCGCGCCGGCATCGCACG
This sequence comes from uncultured Planctomycetota bacterium, assembly GCA_900696525.1. GTDB lineage: Bacteria > Planctomycetota > Phycisphaerae > UBA1845 > Fen-1342 > CAADGL01. Next base: position 391,260 of record CAADGL010000021.1, on the reverse strand, counting down.
GCGATCACCGACGTGCGCGCCGCCACTGCCGCCGTCTGCCGGGATTTCGAGGGTCTGGCGACGGCTGGCGGTGTGCGGCTGAGCTGGCGCACGCTGGGCGAAGGCGACCTCGCGGCCCGCGTGCAGCCGGCGGACTTCCGCGACTGCCTCGGCAACCTGCTCGACAACGCGATCAAGTACACGCCGGCGGGCGGGAGTGTCGAGGTGACGGTCGGCCGGCTGCCGCATTTCGACGGGCAGTTGGGGTCGTTCGGCTCGACGCAGGCCTACGTGGTAGTGATGGTCGCGGACACTGGCATCGGCCTCGATCCAGATTCGATCGAGGAGCGCGCCGACGACGGCCACGCCCACGATCGGCTCTTCGAGGCCTTCCGCCGCGGCAACAACGCCCTGGCGGCCGGCATCGCCGGGACGGGCCTGGGTCTGTCGATCGTGCGTGAAGTGGTGGAGCAGGCCGGCGGCCGCATTCACGTCTATTCGCGCCCGCGGAAGGGCACGACCTTCTCGATCGCACTGCCCGCGGTGCAGACGGACGACCCGGAGCCGGGGCCGCGGAACACGCGCGCCAGCGAGATCGTCATCGACGCTGGCTCGATCCAGCCTCCGCCGCCGGGCCGCCAGGATTTCCAGGAGTTGAGCCATGCTTGACGCGATCATCAGCACGCGAGAGTTGCTCGGGCGCGTGGACGAGCTGCTGCGCACGCAGCGCGTCATCGGGCCGGTGCGCCGTGACGTGCCCGACGCGACGCCCCCGGTCCGCTGGTTCTACGAGCCCGTGTCGAGCGCCCGGCAGCTCGACCTCGGGTTCGCCTACTGCGTCTACAGCCCGAAGCAGTACCTGCTCCCTCCACGCGAGACGCTGCTCGAGTTTCATCGCACGCCGGACGGCTTCTCGGCCCGGCCGGTGAGCGACGCCCAGCCGACGGCGCTGATCGGCGTCCACCCGTGCGACCTGCATGCGCTTGTCACGCTCGACCGGGCCTTTTCGCACAACGGCGACGACGAGCACTACCAGGCCCGCCGGCGGCGGCTGCTGATCGTCGGAGTCGATTGCGGCAAGCCCTGCACGCCGGGCGTGTACTGCGCCGACATGCGGGCGAACGTTGCCGACGAAGGCTTCGACGTGATGCTGCAACCGCTCGGCGCCGGCGCGGACGTCGAGCGCTTCGGCGTGCGATTCGGCAGCCCGCGCGGGCGGGCGTGGCTGGAGGCTGGCGGCGGCTGCGAACGGCCGACGGCCGCCGACGAGCGCGCCGCCGACGCGTGGCAGGAGCGCAAGGAGGCGAGCTTCGGCAGGACGTTGACGACGGCGCATGAGGACCTGCCGGCGATGATGGCGCGTTCGTACGACTCGCTGATCTGGGAGGCGACGGCGCGGCGCTGCTACTCGTGCGGGAGCTGCAACCTGGTGTGCCCGACGTGCTACTGCTTCGACGTCCACGACGAGCTGGACCTGTCCTTGCAGGAGGGGCGGCGCTGCCGCGAGTGGGATGGCTGCCAGTTGCAGGATTTCGCGCTGGTGGCAGGCGGACACAATTTCCGCTCCAAGGCCGCGGCGCGCCTGCGGCACCGCCTGATGCGCAAATCGAAGTGGATCGGCGAGCGCACAGGCGGCAAGGGCTGCGTCGGATGCGCGCGCTGCGATCGGGCGTGCACCGCCCGAATCAGCACGGTGGAGATCTACAACCAGCTCGCCGAGGAGGTGTGACCATGCCGCGCGAGAGTGTGCTGGAAGCCGGTCCGGTGGCCGACATCGGCGCGATGGCTGCGAGCCCATACCTGCCCGAGGCGGCCCGGGTCCTCTCCGTACGCAGCCTGACGGCGATGGAGAGGCTGTTCGACCTGGAATTCGCCGATGGCCGCGCGCTCGGCCACGCGCCTGGCCAGTTCGTGCAGGTGTCGCTGCTGGGCATCGGCGAGTGTCCGATCTCGATCTGCTCGTCGCCGACGCGGCCGCAGCGCTTCCAGCTCTGCATCCGCAAGGCGGGCGTTGTGACGGCGGCGCTGCACGCGTTGCGCGGCGGCGACATGGTGGGCATCCGCGGGCCGCTTGGCCGTGGCTTCGACGTCTCGGAGCTGCACGGCAAGGACGTGCTGATCGTGGCGGGCGGGTTGGGGTTGGCGCCGGCGCGCTCGCTGATCCAGTACGTCATCGACGAGCGGGCGCGCTTCGGCGCCTTTCACCTGCTCTACGGCGCCAAGCACCCCAGCGAGCTGCTCTTCCGCGAAGACCTGCACGCCTGGCGCGACGACCCGGCGGTGGATTTCCACATGACCGTCGATCGTCCGGACGAGGGCTGGCGCGGCCGGGTCGGCGTCGTCACCACGCTTTTCCGCGAGCTGCCGCCGCTCGATCCGCAGCGCACCGTCGTGGCGGTGATCGGACCGCCGGTGATGTTCAAGTTCGTGCTGCTGGAGGTTCTGGCGCGGCGGATTCCGCAGGGGCGGGTGTACTGCTCGCTGGAGCGGCGGATGAAATGCGGGGTTGGCAAGTGCGGGCATTGCCAGGCGAACGACGTGTACGTCTGCCAAGAGGGGCCGGTGTTCACGTACGGGCGGCTGAAGGCGCTGCGCGAGGCGATCGAGTAGTCGCGCCGCAGTCGCCGGGTGCGGGGAATCGTCCGCTGAGAGAGGTGTGAGCCATGAAACCGCGCATCGCGATCTTCAGTCTGACGAGCTGCGAGGGCTGCTCGCTGGCCATCCTGGAGCTGGAGAATGAGCTGCTCGATCTGCTCGGGGCGGTCGAGATCGTGAACTTCCGCGAGGGCATGACCGAGCGGAGCTGGGACATCGACGTCGGATTCGTCGATGGCGCCGTCTCGACGCCCGAGGACGAGCGCGAGGTCACGCGCTACCGCGCGTGCTGCAAGACGCTGGTGGCCATCGGCGCCTGCGCCTGCCTCGGGGGGGTGAACACGCTGAAGAACCGCCAGGAGATGGAGAGCTACCGCACCTACGTCTACGGCGAGCGGGCGCGGTGGTTTCCGACGACCGACGCGCGCCCCATCTCCGCGGTGGTCAAGGTCGATTACGAGCTGCCGGGTTGCCCGATGAACAACCGCGAGTTCCTGCGGCTGGTGAAGTGCCTGCTGGCGGGCGTGCCGTTTGCGCTGCCGAACTACGCGGTGTGCGTCGAGTGCAAGAAGGCGGGCAACCTGTGCCTGTACGAGCGGGGACAGATGTGCCTCGGGCCGGTCACCCGCGCCGGATGCAACGCCATCTGCCCGCACTACGGCTCGAAGTGCGAGGCGTGCCGCGGCCTGCTTGGCGCGGAGGCGCTGGCGGCCGCCCGGCTGAACATGCGCGAGATCTGGAAGGTGGACGAGGAGCGGGTGCTCGCCGACCTGCGCCTCTACGGGGCCTACCAGGGCGACGGGAGCAAGCCATGAGGAACGTCACCATCGACGTCAAGCACGTCACCCGCGTCGAAGGCCACGGCAACATCGCCGTGCGCGTCCGCGACGGCGAGATCACGAGCCTGCAATTGCAGATCGTCGAGAGCCCGCGCTTCTTCGAGTCGTTCATGCGCGGGCGGCCCTGCGCCGAGGCCCCGCACATCGCCTGCCGCATCTGCGGCATCTGCTCGGTCGGCCACACGACCGCCGCCGTCAAGGCCGTCGAGGCGGCCTGCGGCATCGTCCCCAGCGAGCAGACGGTGAAGCTGCGCAAGCTGCTGTTCTACGGCGAGCAGATCCAGAGCCACGTGCTGCACGTGCTCTTCCTGGCCGTGCCCGACTACCTCGGCGCCGGCTCGGTCATCCCGCTCGCCGGCTCGCACCCCGAGACCGTCAAGACGGCCCTGCGGCTCAAGCGGCTGGCCAACGACCTGTGCGCCGCGGTCGGCGGGCGGCACATCCACCCGATCGCGGCCCACGTCGGGGGCTTCACGCACGTGCCGCGGGCCGGGGAGCTGATCGAGCTCAAGCAGCGCCTGGTCGCGGCGCGGACCGACCTCGCGGCCGTCGCGGCGCTGTACGCGAAGCTGCCGATTCCGGACTTCGAGCGCGACACGGAGTACGTCGCGCTCAAGGTGCCCGGCAATGGCGAGTACGCCTTCTACGACGGCGACATCGTCTCGACGCGCGACCCGCGCCCGACGCCCGTCCGCGACTACCGCACGCGCGTCATCGAGGAGGTCGTGCAGCACTCCGCCGCCAAGCACTGTCGCTCGCCCAACGCGCCCAGCTACGCCGTCGGCGCGCTGGCGCGCTTCAACAACAACCACGCGCAGCTGCACCCGGCGGCGGCGAAGCTGGCGGCGGACCTGGGGCTGTCGGCGCCGTGCCGCAACCCGTTTCACAACAACACGGCGCAGCTCGTCGAGATCGTGCACTGCGTCGAGTGCGCCGTCGAGATGATCGACGCGCTGCTCGTCCGCGGGATGAAGCTCGAAGCGCTCGAGAAGCCGACGCGCTTCGGCCAGGGCGCGGGCGCGGCCGAGGTGCCTCGGGGCGTGCTCTTCCACGAGTACGGGGTCGATTCGCAGGGGCGCATCGAGTCGGCCAACCTCATCATTCCGACCGGGCAGAACCTGGCGAACATCGAGGAGGACATGCGCGCCTACGTGCCGTCGATGCTCGACGCCGGCCTCAGCCGCGAGGAGATGACGCTGCGGCTCGAGATGCTCGTGCGGGCCTACGACCCGTGCATCTCGTGCGCGACGCACCTGCTCGACGTGGAGTGGATCGAATGAACCCGCCCCTCACGCACCCGCCGCCGCAGCGCGCCGGGGCCGACGCCGACCGCGGCCCGGAGCGGGCGCTTGCGCCGCGCCCGCCTGTTCTGGTCTTCGGCTGCGGACGCGACCATCACGGCGACGACCAGATCGGCTTGCGCATCGCCGAGGCGCTTTCGCGCCGGCCCCCGCCCGATACGCACGTTGCGCTCAGCCGTGCCCCGGGCGCCGACCTGCTGCTGGATCTCGAGGGCGTCGGGCTCCTGGTCGTGATCGACGCCGCCGAGTCCGTCGCCGAACTGCCCGTCGGAAGCTGGACGCGAATCGTCTACGCCGGCCGGGCGGTCGGAGGCCGGCGGCGGCGCGCGGGGATGGGGCGTCGGGCGGCGGTCGCTCGGGCGCGGCGCCGTGCCGCGATGAACCCACACACGCTGAACGTGAACTGTGCGCTGGAGCTGGGCCGCCGGCTGGGCCTGCTGCCGCCGACGGTTTGGGTGTACGTCGTCGCCGGCCAGAACTTCGAGCTCAGCGACGCCTGCACGCCCGCGGTGCTCGAGGACGTCGAGCCGATCGTCGCCAGTATCCGCCACGACATCGTCGCCTGGCTCGCCAAGTACGGGAGCCCGCCATGCACGAGCTGAGCCTGGCCCGCCACCTGGTCGAGATCGCCGGCGACGAGGCCCGCCGCGCCGGCGCGGCGCGTGTCCGTCGCGTGCGCTGCCGCATCGGCCTGCTGCGCCAGGTGGACGACCTGCTGATGCGCGAGGCCTTCGGCCTGGCGGCGCGCCGCACGCTGTGCGAGACGGCGGAGCTGGAGATCGAGCATGCGCCGCTGCGCGGCCGGTGCGGCGGATGCGGGCGGGTGTTCGCGATGGTCGACTGGCACGCGACTTGCCCGGTATGTCACACGGAGGCCGAGCGGCTGCTGGGAGGCGACGAGCTCGACCTGGTGCAGCTCGAAGTGGAGACGCCCGATGATCAGGACCATCCCGATTGTGCGTAAGCTGCTCGCCAGGAACGAGCACGCGGCGTCCGAGAACCGGGCGCGCTTCGGCGCGCTGGGCGTCACCTGCGTCAACGTGCTGGGCGGCGCCGGCTGCGGCAAGACCGCGCTGCTCGAGGCCGTGCTGCCGCGGCTGACGGCGGAGCGGCGCGTGGCGGTGCTGGAGGGCGACCTGGCGACGACGCGCGACGCCGAGCGCATCGCGGCGCTGGGCGTGCCGACGGCGCAGCTCCTGACTGACGGCGGCTGCCACCTGACCGCGACGCATGTTCAGCACGCCCTGGAGCGCGTGCCGCTCGACGCGCTCGACCTGCTGATCATCGAGAACGTGGGCAACCCGATCTGCCCGGCGAACTTCGACCTGGGCGAGCATGCGCGGCTCGCGGTGCTGAGCGTCGCCGAGGGCGAGGACAAGCCCGTCAAGTATCCCTTGCTCTTCAAGGACGCGCAGGCCGTCGCGATCAGCAAGTGCGACCTGCTGCCGCACCTGCGCTACGACCTGCGCCGCACGCTGGCCGACATCCGCCGTCTTTGCCCCGACGCGGCGATCTTCACGACGGCGGCGCCCAGCGGCGCGGGGGTTGAGCCGCTGGCGGAATGGCTGCGCCGGCTGAGCGCCGCGGCATCGGCCCCACACAACATCTCGCGGAGCCCTGCAACCGCCAGCCGGTGACGCAATATAAGAAGCCGATTGTGCAGCACAATGCACGCCGGCCACAGAGGCCGGCGCTGCGACGGGTCCAACGCGCCCACAAGCTTAGAGGAGAAAACCCCATGCCTCTCAGACACCGCGCGGTTGTTCTTACGATCTTGCTATCAGTGGCCGTCGCCGCGGCAGCGCACGGTCAGACGCCGCCGGCCGGGCCGCCGGAGCGTCCGCGTCCTCCCGGGCCGCCACCCGCCGCTCCGCCCCCGGAAGCGCAGCCCCCGCTGCCGGATGCGCTGCCGCGGGCAGCAGGGGAGGCGCCGCGCCCCCGCCCGCCGCGGTTCGAGGCGCGGGCGGTGCGCCTGGACCTGAGCATTCACAGCGTCGAGCTGTCGCCCGAGAGCGTGCTGAAGATCGACGCCGAGAGCCTCACGGCCCGGTCCTGGACGGTGGCGGAGCTGGATGCGGCCCTCGCCGGACTTGGCAGCACCGCGCTGCTGTATCGCGTGGATCAGCCGCTGCAACTGGTCGGCGGCCCCGGCAGCCGGGTGCTGAACGTGTCGATCGGGTCGGACGTGCCCTTCGTTGTCGGAACGAACCCCACGCCAAGCGGCCGCGGCGTGGCCATAAACCGCAACCGTGCGGGGGTGTCGGGGAGCATCGCGCCCGTGCTGGCTGCCGAGCCGCAGGCGCCGCCGGAGGGCGTCGTCGCGCACCTGGATATCTCGGTGATCGGAGAGAGCAACGTGAAGGCCGAGGCCGACGTGACATCGCGATTGTTCCGCGTCGTGAAGGTGTCGGAGGTGTTCGCGCCGATCGGGAGGCCGCAGGTGGCGATATCGCTGGACGCGTCGCGCGCGGGCAGCGACGTCGCGGTCGCGTACGTCACGCGCATCGTCGTGACGCCGTTGGACGGGCCAGCGGCTCCGCCGCCGCCCGAGGCGCCGCCCGCGGGCCGCCGCGCGCGGCCGTCGCGCTGATCCGACACGAGCCGCGAGCGCAGGCGAGTGCGTTAGCCGGTTCGAGCGTCGGGGGCGGTTGTGTGATCCGAAAAATGCGGCACGCGACTGTCACGCAAGGTCGACGCCGCCACATGAGCGACCCGCGTCCGCTGACAGTTGTGACAAGGCTGTGCACGGCCCGCGCGGCATTGACGCCGCCCGCCCCACGCGGTTCACTCGCGCATCTTCAAGACGGCGAACGGCCGGCGGCGCGAACGTCGACCGCTCGGCCGAACGCACGCAGGCAGGAGGTGTCGCGTGGGGCTCGCTTCGGGGCCGGTGTCGTTCCAGCGGTTCTTCATCACCGGGCCGGCGCCCGCCGAACTGACCGACAAGCTCGCCGCCGCGATCGTCGCCCATGGCTTCGGCCGGCTGGCGACGCTGCCCGATGACACGCAGCTCGGTTGGGTCGGGCCAGCGCACGTGTTCGATACGCAGCTCGCGGCCGAGCGCATTGCGATCGGCGGGTTCGTGCACCTGGCGCTGCGCGTCGACCGCCTGCGCCCGCCGGCCAGCGTGCTGCGCGGCTACGTGCGCATGGCCGAGGAAGCGGCCTTGCAGGCCAGCGGCCGCGAGTATCTCAGCAAGCTCGAGCGCCGCAGGGCCCGCGAGGTCGCCGCGCAGCGCGCTGAGCAGGAGGCCCGGGACGGCGCCTTCCGCCGCATCAGCGCCTATCCCGTCCTGGTCGACCTCGCAGGCGGCGCGGTCTATCTCGGCAGCGCCGGGGCGTCGACCGCCGACCGGCTGATGAAGCTGTTCACCGACACGTTCGGCGCGGGGCTTGAACCCGCGGATCCGCAGCGGCTGGCGTTGCGGCTGCTCGCGCCGTCGGGCCGGGCGCGGGCCCTCGAGAACCTCGCGCCCGCCCAGCTTGTCCGCCCGCCCGACGGGTACCAGGAGAGCGCCGCGGCCGCGTTTGGCGTGGGCGATCTGGCGTTCCTGGGGCGTGAGCTGCTGTCGTGGCTGTGGTTCCGCAGTGACAGCGACGAGGCGGTGCTGCGCGTGCGGGATGGGGCGCAGGTGTCGGCGGCGATCGACCGCGGGCTGCGGCTGAAGTGCGTGTTCGACCTGACGGGCACGACGACGGTGGTCGCTGACGGGCCGACCCGCCTGCCGGAGTGCAAGGCGGCGCTGCGGATCGGCAAGCAGCCGGTGCGGGCGGGGCTGGTGCTGGACGGGCCGGGCGGAGAAGTGCGCTTGACGCTGGATGGCGTGCGGCTGGCGGTGTCGGGGCTGCAACTGCCCGAGCCGCAGGGCGTCAGCAGCGAGCGCGAGCGGCTGGAACAGCGCTTCGAGCAGATCGTGGAGACCGCGGCGCTGCTCGATGCGCTGTTCGAGCTGTTTCTCTTGCAGCGGACGGCCGGAGACTGGCCGGCGGAGCTTCAGCGCATGTCGGCCTGGGCGACCGGCCTGCCGCGCGACCGGCGCTTGCAGGCCGCGTCGGCGTAGCGCGCTGGTTGCGCCGAGCGCCGCGAAGCCGCAGCACTTCATGCTGAGCGAAGCTAGAGCGCTCGTCCCGTCAGCCGCTGATAGGCCTCAACATACCTCCGGCGCGTCTGCTCGATGACTTCCGCGGGGATGTCCGGCGGCGGCGGCCGCTTGTCCCAGCTCAGCGTTTCGAGGTAGTCGCGGAGGTACTGCTTGTCGAAGCTCGGCGGGCTGCGGCCGATCGCGTGCTGCTCGGCGTGCCAGAAGCGCGACGAGTCGGGCGTCAGGACCTCGTCGATCAGCAGCAGCTCGCCGTCCAGCAGCCCGAATTCGAACTTCGTGTCGGCCAGGATGATTCCGCGCTGCATGGCGTGGTCGGCGGCCTGCGCGTAGATGTCAAGCGACCGCTGGCGCGCCGCCGCCATCGTGCGCCGCGCCCAGTCGATCGCCTCGGCCGGCGTCAGGCCGGCGTTGGGCGGGGGGCGGTTGAGCCCGCGCGCGATCGCGGCTCGCAACGGGGCGTTCGGCGGGTGCGGGCCTGCCAGCAGTTCGCAGGCGCGCTCGAATGAGACCGGCTCGTCGTGTCCGCTCGCGGCCTTGGTGCTGGGCGTGAAGATCGGCTGCGGCAGGCGCTCGGCCTGGCGCAGGCCGGCCGGCAGCCGCACGCCGCTGACGCTGCCGCTCTGCTGATACTCTTTCCAGCCGCCGCCGGCGAGGTAGCCGCGCACGACGCACTCGATGGGCAGGACGACCGTCTTGTGCACGAGCATGGCCCGGTCGCGCAGCACGTCGCGGTAGGCTGCCAGCCCGTCGGGCACGTGCTCGTCGTCCACGACGTACCGCATGTGGTGCGGCTTGCACGCCGGCAGCGACTCGAGCCAGAACTCCGACAGCCGCGTGAGCAGCCGCCCCTTGCCCGGGACCGGCTGGCGCATGACCACATCGAAGGCCGAGATGCGGTCGGTGGCGATCAGCAGCAGCGACGCGCCCAGGTCGCAGATGTCACGCACCTTGCCGCGCAGCACCAGCCCCGGTACGTCCGTCTCGAAGACCGCCGAAGTGTCCATTACCGGCATGAGCCCCGCCCGTCTCGTTTTGACTGTCGCCGCAGTGGCGGGCGAACGCGCCCGGCGGCAGAATGGCGACGCCGGCGCCGCGCGGGCAGTGCTGCCGCGCGGCCCGAGGGAGCGATTGTACCACATGGCCCGCAGCGGCAAGTCCGGCCGGAAAGAGGCGCGCGTGCGCCTCGGACTCATCGCGGAGCCCGAGGCCTTCGTCCCGCTCGTCGAGGCCGTGCGCTCCTGCGCGCGGCTCGAGCTCGCGGCCCAGGCCGGGGTGCTGCACGGCGCGGCCGTGCCGGATGTTCCATGGTATGACGACCAGCGCGCGCTGATCGCCCAGGCCGACCTCGACGCACTCCTGCTCGCCGTGCGTCCGAGGCGCGCGGTTGAGCTATCGCACGTGGCGCTCGAGGACGGCTTGCATATCTGGCGCACGGCGCCGCTGGCGCGCTCGTTTGCCGAAGGGGTGGACGTGGTGCGCCGGGCGCGCAGCGCCGGACTGGTCTATCGCGTCGCGAGCTGGTGGGACCACGTCGCCCCGGTTGTCGGGCAGCTCGTGCCCGCCGGGGCCGCTCCGGTGTACTACACGCGCATCGAGGCGCTGGGCGCCGGGCCGGGCCTCGAGGCCTGGAACAGCAGCGCCGCCGAGTCGCTCGGGGGCGCATTGGCGACCGAAGGCTACGACCTGCTGGAGTCGCTGATCGCCCTGCGCGGGTCGCCCGACAGCCTCAGCGCCGCCGTCGGGCGTTTCCGGCGCGTCGCCGGCAAAGCCCTGCGCGAGACCGAGGACCAGGCCAGCGCGATCCTGCGGTATTCCGGCGGCGGCCTGGCGGACGTGCGCGCCGCGTGGGACTCCGCACCTGCGCCCGAGGGCGAGCCGCGTGAGCCCGCGCCGTTCGCGCCGGGATGGACGTGGCACGCCGTGCACGAGAGCACCCAACACCGCCTGTGCTATCAGCGCGACGTAGCGCTGCTGCTGGATGCGGTCGGGCGGCAACTGGAGCGCCAGGCCCTGCCGGCGCCGAACCTGTCGGGGGAGCTGAGCCGCTTCGAGGCGGCGGTGTGCAACGACGCCGGCGCGCGCGAGGCGACGCAGCGCGGGCTGGAGCGGCACCTGGCGGTCACCGCGCTGCTCGAGACGGCCTACCTCTCCGCGCGGACCAGCCAGCCGGAACGGCCGGCGAAGCTGTACGAGGTCCAGAAATGGCCCGAGCCGCAGCCATGACCGCGTCGCGCACGCGCCGTCGCGGGCTGGGTCGGGCGGCGCGCTTCATGGGCGTGGCGGCGGCCCTCTGCGGCGCGGGGTGCGCGCCGCCGGCGCTGCGGCCGCTGGCCGTCTGGATCGTGCCGGAGACGCGCGCGGTGCTGCCGGACGATCCGCCGTTGCTCGAGAACGAGATTTACTCGCGCACGCGCGGCCGCGTGAGCCTCTTTGCGACGATCAACGAGACGGTCGCCATCCAGGTGGCCCTGCGCACCGCGCGGCCGCCCGCCGGTCCATACGACGTCCGCATGACGGACCTGTCGGGGCCGGGCGGCACGCTGGCCGCTTCGCGCTCCGTGCGGATCTACAGGGCCGTCGGGCTGCGGGTTGACGAGTTCCGCAGCTGGTATCCCCTCCGCACCGGCCGGCCGGCCACGCCGCTCAGCGTGCCCGACATTCTCGTCCCGTGGGACGCGCCGCGCGGCGGCGGCCCGTTGCGGCTCGATCAGCAGCAGACCGAGCTGGTTTGGATCGACATCGAAGTTCCCCCGATGACCCGTCCGGGCGAGTTCACCGGCCGGTTGAGCATCGCTTCGGCCGAGCGCGGCGGCGGCGCGAGCCAGGACGTGGTCTTTGATTGCGAGGTGCGGCTGACTGTGCTGCCCGTGGCGCTGCCGGTGCAGCGCAGCCTGCCGATCGTGGCGCGCGTCGACCCGCGCGACCTGCTCGGCGAGCACCTGGGCTGGCCGCGCGTGGCCGCCGAGGAGACGCAGATTCTCGCCCATGCGCCGAGCCACCTCGCGGCGCTGCGCCTGACGCAGAACACGATGTCGCTGCTGCATGCCCATCGGCTAGCACCGGTGCTCTGGGCGTCTTTCCCGAAGTACCTGCCGCGCGAGCCCGGCGGCGTCACGATCGACTGGTCCGAGTACGACGCGCTCGTCTCCGGCTGGCTGGATGGCAGCGCCTTCGCCGACCGCGTCCGCGCCGAGCTCTGGCCGCTGCCGCTGTCGCTGGATTACCCGGATGCGGCCCGAAACGGGGGGTTCGAGTCGCCCGCGTACGCCCGGCTGCTGGCGGCGTACGCCCGGGCGTGCGAACGGCACTTCGAGGACATGGGCTGGTCGTCGCGGGCGTTCGTCCGGCCGCTGCCGCCGGCGCCGCTGTCCGTCGACTTCGCGCAGCGCACCCGCCGCGCCGCCGGCATCCTCGACCAGGCCGGCGTGAAGGCGCCGTTCGTGGCGCACCTGCCGCCCGCATCGCTGCGACCGCTGGGCTGGCACGGCGCGCCCGCGATCGACCTGTCGGGCGTCGAGATCTGGGCGCCGCCCGCCGGTTGGCTCGAACCCCGGGCCGCCGAGCAGCGCCGCGGCCTTGGCGAGCAGACCTGGCTGATGCCCGGCATGCCGCCGTTCAGCGGCAGCCTGCGCGCCGAAGCCCCGGCGGCCGACGCCATCCTGCTGGGTTGGCAGGCCCTGCGTTACGAGAGCGCCGGCGTGTGGATCGAGCACGCCGCCGCGCTGCACGGTGCGGGGCGTGGGGAGGCCGGCTTCGTCGAGGGCGTGGGTCTGCTGCATTCGGGAGCGCCGTATGGCGTGCTGGATGCGCCGCTCGCGTCGGTGCGGCTGAAGCGGCTGAGGCGCGGGGCGCAGGATCACGCGCTGCTGCGTCTGCTGGAGAGCAACGGGAGGGCGCTCCTGGCGCGCCGGACGGCGGAGCAGCTTGTGCCGCGCGGCTTCACCGACGCCTGCCAGGACAACCTGGTGACGTACGCGCGCCGGCGTCCGGGCGACGACGCACTGACGATCTGGCTGGCGGGAGCGCTCGTCCGGCACGAGCTGGGGGCGCTGTTCGCGGCGGGGGGCGCGCGCCAGGCGCAGATCGGCCTCCTGGCGGACTGGGAGCGCGTGTTCCTGCGGCCGGGGCGCGTCGAGGCGCGAATCGACGGCGTGCGGCTTGCGGTTGCCAGAGAGCGCCTCGTCGCCACGATCGCCGCCACGGTCTGCAACGATTCGAACCGCGACCTGGTCGGTCGCTGGGTGATACCGGAGCCGCCGGCGGGCTGGGTGGTTGAGGCCGGCGCCGACCTGCGCGTGGCGCCGGGCGAGGTCCGCACGCAGTTCCTGCGCGCGACGCTCGACGCGCTGAGCTACAACGCCGATGGCGTGCTCAGCTTCGCGGCGCGGTTCGACGCGGGCGCGGACGGCTCCTGGGCCACCGCCGGACGGCTCGCGGCCAGCGCCTGTCCGCCGGTCGCGGTTGCCCCGGTGATCGACGGGCAACTCGACGACTGGCCGCGCGAGCCGAGCAACTCGGCGGGTGATTTTCTGCTGGTTCGGGGTGGTGGGGCGGACGAGCGCAGCCTGCCCGGCGCGGCGCTGCCGACGCGCGCGTACTTCTGCATGGATCACGACAACCTGTACGTTGCCGTCATCGCGGCGCTGCGCGCGGATGAGCCGCCGCGCTACTCGACCGACACCCGCGTCGGACATGACGGCGCGATTCCCTGGGGCCAGGACGTCGTGGAGGTGATCCTGAACCCGGCGAACGTCGCGCAGGGCTCGCCCGCCGACCTGCTGCTCCTCCAGGTGAAGCCCAGCGGGCTGCTCGTTGCGCGGGAGGGTTGCCTGACCGATCCGCCGGCCGGCGAATCGCGCCCGTGGATCAGCGGGGCGCAGGTGGCCACGCACGTCTCCACCAAGGCCTGGACGGTGGAGCTGTCGCTGCCGCTCGAGGCGCTCGGCGCCGCCGCCCGGCGCAACCGCATCTGGGGGATCAACGTCGCCCGGCTCGACAGCCGCCGCGGGGAGTACGCGTCGTGGTCCGGCGCCACCGGGCACTGCTACCAGCCGGCGAGCAACGGCAACCTGCTGATCCTGATGCCGTGAGGAGCGGGCGCAGCGCTCGCCCGCGGGGCCGCACGCGCGCGGCGCGAGCGCCATGGCCGCCGAGCGGCGTACAATCGCCTGACAGAGGTGTAGCAAGATGATCGGGCCGTACACGCGCGAGACCATCGAGAACTGGGCGGCCGACTTCCTGCACTCCGACGCCGCCCGCGAGTTCACGCCTGACGTCGTGCAGGCCGGCGGCGAAGTCCTCACGGCCTTCATGGCGGCCGCCTGCGAAGCGCGTGGCGTCGAGCCGGCGGACATCGAGGAAGCCGACGTCCGCGGCGCCCTGCTCGAGCACGTCGCGCGCCTCAAGCTGCCGCCGGCGCTCCAGCGCGAGGCGCCCGGCCTGTGCGGCGCGTGGCTGGCGTGGCTCGAGGGCGAAGGGCGCCTCGGAGGCGGGCGGATGCTCGGGGCGTTCACGCGGGCCTTGCGCGAGTCGTTTGCGGAGCGCGCCAGCGGCAAGCCCAAGCCGTTCACGCGCCCGGGCAGCGCCATCAACCGCAACGATCCCTGCCCCTGCGGCAGCGGCCGCAAGTACAAGAAGTGCTGCATGGGCGGCTGAGCATACGAGCCGCGTTTATCGGTGCGGCGGCGGCGCCCCTTACCCGCCGCGACGGCACAAGGGAGCGAGCATGACGACAGAGCAGCAGCCGCCGACTCCTGGAGAGCCGGCGGGCGGCGCGTTCGACCCGGCGCACCTGCGCAGCGCGCTGAAGGCGTTTCGCAAACGGCTGAAGATGGCACGGCTCGACGACGAGTCGCGGCTGGGCCACGGCGCCATGACGGGCGGCGGTCGCTCCGGGATTGTGGCGATCGTGCCGCCGAGCCAGTTTCCGCGGGCCGTCTGGGAGGAGCTGGTGCGGCAGGGCAAGCTGCGGCGCGCCGGGCAGGGGCTGTACGAGCTGGCCGAGGGCGACTGAGCGTCCGGGCGGCGCGCGTGGCCTGCGTGGCGTGCCTTCGTCGCAGCCGCAGGCATGCGCCGGGCCGCGCGACTGCCGCTATAGTCCTCCCGCGATGTGGAACGGCTTCGGCGAGCTTTGCGCGCTGTCGGCGGCGGCGGTCTGGGCGCTGGCCATCATGTGCTTCAAGCGCAGCGGCGAGCGCATCTCGCCGGTCGCGCTCAACCTCTTCAAGAACGCGGTGGCGATCGTCCTGCTCGCGGTGACGCTGCCGCTGACGAAGGGCGGCCTCGCGGCGCTCGGCGGCGCCAGCGCCTACGACCTGGCCATCCTGGCGATCTCCGGCGTCATCGGCATATCCATCGCGGACACGCTGTTCTTCCGCGGGCTCAACCTCTGCGGCGTCGGGCTGGTGTCGATCGTCGATTGCAGCTACACGCCTTTCACGCTGTTCTTCTCGTGGCTGCTGCTCGGAGAGCAGTTGACGCCGCTGCAATACGCCGGCGTGCTGCTCGTGCTCACGGGCGTGCTGATCTCGACGCGGCACGCGCCGCCGCCTGGCCGCACGCGCGTCCAGTTGCTCACGGGCATCCTGATGGCGCTGAGCGCCATGGCCTGCATGGCTTTCGGCATCGTCATGGCCAAGCCGGTGCTGACGCAGTGGCCGACCGTGCCCGCGGCCGCGGTGCGCATCTTCGCCGGCACGCTCGTCCTCGTGCCGTTCACGCTGATGCTGCGCGAGCGGGCGGAGATCTGGGGCGTCTTCGTGCCGTCACGCGCCTGGCGCGCCGCCGTGCCCGGATCGATCCTGGGCGCGTACGTCTCGCTCCTGCTCTGGATCGCGGGCTTCCAGTACACGCAGGCCGCCGCCGTCGCCGCCGTGCTCAACCAGACCTCCACCGTCTTCGCGCTGCTGCTGGCGACGCTGGTGCTGCGCGAGCCGCTGGGCGGCCGCAAGCTCGCCGCCGTGTCACTGGCGCTGTCCGGCGTGCTGACGGTCACGCTGCACGAGTGGCTGTCGGCGGGGCTGTCGCGGCTGTGGGGCTGAGTCGAACCCGGATGGGACGGGACCTGCGCGCGGCGGCGGAGTGTGAGCGGTCCCCAGCACTGTCTGCCTACGGCACGCCCACCGGCCGGCCGAACCGTCGCGGGTCACTCGCGCCCAGTAGCGTGCCGTCGGGCAGGATCATGATGGCGTTGACGGAGGCGGTGCGCCGCTCGTCGCTGAAGCGGTGGCCGCGCCGCTCCAGATCAAGCCGGAGATCGTCCGGCAGCGGCCCGTCGTGAAACACCAGGTCGGGCTGCCACTGGTGATGCAGCCGCGGCGCCGCCATCGCCTGCTCCAGCGGCGTCCCGTCGAGGGTTGCGAGCATCACTTGCAGCACGGCCGTGATGATGCGCGGGCCGCCGGCGGCGCCGAGCACCAGCACGGGCCGGCCGTCGCGCAGCACGATGGTGGGCGACATGCTCGATAACGGGCGTTTGCCCGGCGCGACGACGTTGGCCTCGCCCTGGACCAGGCCGAAGAGGTTCGGCGTACCGGGGCGGGTGACGAAGTCGTCCATCTGGTTGTTCAGCAGAATGCCGAACGGCTCCGCGACGACAAGCGAGCCCAAGGTGCCGTTGATCGTCTCCGTCAGCGCGACGACGTTGCCCCAGCGGTCCACCACGCACAGGTGCGAGGTTCCGCGGTCGTCGGGCGGGCTGGCCGCCGGCCCGGATGTCGGCGCCGTCGTGCCGTAGCGCTCCGGCGCCTGCGTTCGCTCGCGCCGGATCGTCCGCGCCAGCGCCTCGGCATGAGCCCGGCTCGTGAGGCGCTGGACCGGCACGTCGGCGAAGTCCGCGTCGCCAAGGTAGCGGGCGCGATCCGCGAACGCGTGCTTGAGCGCTTCGAGCAGCAGATGCGCCGCGTCGTGACGGCCGTCGATGCCGCCTCCCTGGCGAGCCGCCGCAAGAATGTTGCACACCTCGGCCATGCACACCCCGCCGGACGACGGCGGCGGCATCGTCACGATCTCGCAACCGGCGTATGAAAAGCGGATCGGCTCGCGATATCGCACGCGGTAGTGCCGCAGGTCGTCGGCCGTCAGCGAGCCGCCCGCGGCAGCGGCGGCGCGGACGATCGCTTCGGCGAGCGGTCCGTCGTAGAACGCGCCGGGGCCCATCTCCGCCAGCAGCAGCAACCCGCGGGCAAGGTCCGGGTTCTTCAGCCGCTCGCCCACCCGTGGCGCGGAGCCGCCGGGAGACAGCCACTCGAGCAGCCCCGCGTAGCGCTGCGCCAGCTCGGGCCAGCGGCCGACGTCCTTGAGCAGCTCGTCGCGCGCCTCCAGCAGCGCTCCGTCGACGGTGATGCCGCGGCGCGCCAGCTCCGCCGCCGGTCGAATCAGCTCGACCCACGGCCGCGTTCCGAATCGCCGGCTGATCTCCGCCAGGCCCGCGACCTGGCCCGGCACGCCGATGGCGTCGCCGCCGTAGACGCTGGGGGAGGGGCCGCCGGGGTTGCGGCGGTGGGCGGCGTCGTAGCGCTCGGTGCTGGCGGCGGCGGGCGCGCTCTCGCGAAAGTCGAGCGCGACGAACGCCTCATCGTGGGCGATGTACGCCAGGAGAAACCCGCCGCCCCCGAGCCCCGTGCTCTGCGGCCGTGCGACGGCGAGCGCCAGCGACGTCGCGATGGCGGCGTCGAACGCATTTCCGCCCCCTTTCAGAACGTCCGCGCCGATCTGCGAGGCTTCCGCCGAGTCCGACGCAACCATCCCTTTCCGACCGCGGGCCAGCCACGGAGGATCCTCGGCATGGGCCGGCGCCGGAAAGGCCGGCGCCAGCATCGCGACCAGCAGCGGTACCGCGCGCAGCCTCCAGCGCACACTAGGAGCGGGAGCGTTTTGGAGTCTATCCCAGGACCGGGTGACTGATACGATGAGAGCGGATGCAAGTGCGATCGAATGAAAACCGTCGGTCTTCCGTCGCAACCGCTTCCTTGCCGGCGCGGCTCGGATCGGCTTATGGGATAGTCTCATGGCAGTCCTCGCCTGCGGCCCGAATGCCGGTGGCGCAGTCGCCCGGCGCCGCCTACAGTAACATGCGCGCTGATGCGCAACCACTCACCGCGGACATTCTGGGGCCGATTCCGCCGGGAGCGGCTCGCCGTCCTCAGCCTCGCGTTTCTTGTGGCGGTGCTGCTGATTTGCGCGACGACGCTGCCGTTCACGTGGTCGCGCATGCGCGCCCAGAACCTGGCCGATGCGCGTCAGCCGCCGACCTGGTCGCATCCGCTCGGGACCGACGAGTTGGGGCGCGACATGCTGGCGCGCACGCTGTACGGTGGCGCGATCTCGCTGAGCCTGGGGCTGCTGGCGGCGGCGGTCGCGGTCGCCATCGGGACGACGTATGGCGCGATAGCGGGCTACGTCGGCGGGCGCGTCGATGCGCTGATGATGCGCCTGGTGGACGTCATCTACGCGCTGCCCACGCTCCTGCTGCTGATGCTGCTGACCGTGTCGCTTGGCGCGCGGCTCGAGCAGCTTCGCTGGCCATCGGGTGCGCCGGTGCTCGGCGCCGAATGGGTGCGGTTCGCCGTCATGGCGGTCGCGATCGGCGGCGTGAGCTGGTTGACGGTGGCCCGCGTCGTCCGGGGGCAGGTGCTGTCGCTGCGCGAACAGCCGTTCGTCGAAGCGGCCCGCGCGCTCGGCTTGCCGACGTGGCGCATTCTCTGGCGGCACATCCTGCCGAACCTGGCGGGGCCGATCATCGTCTTCGCCACGCTCGCCGTGCCGCAGGCGATCCTCCAGGAGTCGTTTCTGAGCTTTCTGGGCGTGGGTGTGCAGCCGCCGCAGGCGACGTGGGGGCTGCTGGCGTCAGATGGCGTGCGGCTGCTGAACCCGGTGCGTTTCTACTGGTGGCTGGTGGTAGTTCCCGGGTTGGCGTTGTCGCTGACGCTGCTGGCGTTGAACTTCGTTGGCGACGGTCTGCGCGATGCGTTGAGCGAGCGGAAGGGCATCTGAACGCCCGCGGGCTCTCAGGGCTACATCAATTCGTGCCCGGCGGCGCCCCGCTGGTAGCCTGTGGCAACTCTCTCGAAGGCTTCCTGTCGTGACTTTTTTGAGGGCTCGCTTGACCGGGGTCGAAACATGCAGCAGACTATCAGTGAGTGACTGTTCATTTACTATTTTCCGGAGGCCGTCAGAGGAATGGCGCGACCCGTACAAAAGCGTCTGGACATTGAGCGCGGTGTACTGCAAGTCGTTGCAAAAAAAGGTCTTAACGCAACGACCATCCAGGACATCGCCCTCGAGGCGCGGGTGTCTCCTGGCCTGCTTTATCGGTACTGGAAGAGCCGCGACGACCTCGCCGCCCAAGTCTACGCCCAGCACTACCAAGAACTCGTCGATCTGCTCGAGGCCCAGCTTCGCGGCGCCCACGATTTCTGGCACGCCGTCGAGAACCTCGTCAACGCTTTCCTCCGCTTCGCCGACGACCAGCCCGTCATCCTGAAGTTCCTGCTGCTCAGCCAGCACGAGCTCGTTCAGCACGTCCCCGCCGAACGCGGCGTCCGCCGCTTGCTGCTGCACGTCATCACGCACGGGCAGGCCGCTGGCGAACTGCGAGAGATCGACCCCGAGCTGGCTCTGCAACTCATGCTCGGGATCGGCATGCAGCCGGTCATCAGCGTCTTTTACGGGCATCTGCCGGGACCCGCCGCGCGGTACGCCGGCGAGATTGTCGCGGCGATGCGCGGCGCGCTGGGAGCGAAGGACCGCGGCGCCGGTGAATCGTCAGGCCGTGCCGGTGGCGACCGGGCCACGCGCGGGGAAGCGCCGCTACAGGCAATACGCCGCTTGGATCAGGAGAACCAGCCGTGACACAGTACGCCAACGAGTTCTGGCGCGCCATCGCCGACCTGACGGCGCGCGTATACCGGCTTGAGCAGGAGCTGGCGCGGCTGAGCGGTCGGCCCCTCACGCCGTCAGCGCCGCCGGCCCAGCCCCCGACACCCGCCGACACGCCGCGCGGCGCCACTCTGGCTGCGACGCCGCCGGTCGCTGGGCTACCGGCGTCGATTTCTGCGACCGGGTCGCCCGGTTCGGCAGCCGCACGGCCGGGCGTGTTGCCGCCGGTTTTCGACGCGGTCACGGCGGCGGCGCCGGTGTTGCCGGCCGTTGCACCGCCGACGCGTGTGCCCGGGCCGCGCGCGGGGCTTCCGTCGGGGGCGGGGCCCGCACCGGCCGGCGGCGGCGGCGGGGGTCGCGCGTCGCTGGAAGTGCAGATCGGGGGGCGCTGGTTTGCATGGGCCGGGGCGATCCTGGTCGTGGTGGCGGCCGTGTTCTTCTTCAAGCTCGCCTATGACGCAGGCTGGCTCGGACGCATTCCGCCCGCGGTGCGCTGCTGGGCGTGCGCGGCGTTCGGCGCGCTGCTGATCGCGGCGGGCGAGTGGGCGTTGCGCGCCGTGAACCGGACGGCGGCCGTGAGCCTGTTCAGCGGCGGCATCGGCGTTCTCTATGTGACGGCGTACGCGACGCACCGCGTGTTCGGGCTCGTGCCGGAAAGCGTGGCCTTTGTCCTGCTGGCGCTGGTGGCGGCGATCGGGCTCGTGATCACGCTTCGCGGCAGCATGGTTGCGACGGGCGTCGTGTCGCTGCTGGGCGGGTACCTCGCGCCGGTGTTGCTGTCGGGTGCGGCGAGCAGCCCGGCGGCGCTGCCGGTTTACCTGACGGCGCTGCTGAGCGTAGCGCTCGGCCTGCACCTGCTTCGGCCGGGGATATTCGAAGGGCTGCGCTTCAGCGCGATGGTCATGCACGGCCTGGTGGCCTCCGCCTGGGTCGCGTCGCAGGCCCGCGAGGAAGAGGAATGGGTGCTTGTGCTCGGGGCCATCAGCGCGTGGTGGCTCATGGTCCAGGTCGACGCCGCCCTGTCGGCGGCGCGCAACGTCACGCCTCGCGGCAACCCCCGCGCGAGCTTCATGGCCAGCGCCTGGTACGTTATGTTCGGCTGCTGGATTCTCCATCGCGCCAATCCCGTCGATGCCAACGTGCTCGGGGTCTTCACGATCGCCGTCGCCGCGCTGGCCGGGTTGGCCGCTTGGCGGATGGGCGACGGGCTTGCGGCGTTGCGGCCCGGTACGCCGGGCGCCGGCCGGGCCCTGGCCATTTCGCTCTGGTTGCAGGCCGGCATCCTCGCCGCCGCCGCTGTCGCGCTGCATTTCGATCAACCCGACGTCCGCGGCATCGGTCAGACCATCGGCTGGCTGGCGCTGGGGCTCGGCGGCGTTGAGCTGGGTCGCCGCATCGCCTCGCAGGGTGCGAGCATTTTCGGCCTGCTGGTGCTCGGGCTGGCGCTCGGGCGCATGCTGCTGATTGATCGCGAGCTACCGGGGCTGGCCGGCGCGTGGTGGGCCGCGAGCTGGATCACGCTCACGCCATGGGCCGCGCTCGCCGCCGGCGGCATCGGTGCCGCGACGCTGGCGGCGCGGCGCATGCGCCTCGTGAATCGCCTCGAAACGAGCCTGGTCGCGACGATGCTCAGTGTGGCGGCGGTCGGGCTGTGGCTGCTGCTGGCGAGCGACCAGTTCGTCGGCGTGGCCACGGGCTACGCCTGGCTGTGCGCCGTCGCGGTCCTTCTCGCTGCGCAGCGCTGGGGCGTGTTGCAGCACTATTTCGAGACGGCGCTGGGCGTGCTGCTGGTCGTGGCGGTGCGCTGGATGGCGGTCGACGCCGGATTCTCGCGGTTCGAGCCGGGCTGGAACGCGCAGGCATGGCTGCCGGTGCTGAACCCGGGCTTGCTGCTGGCGCTGCTGATCGCCGGCGCGTGGTGGTGGAGTGCGCGCGTGCTGGCGGCGCGCGACCGCGGGGCCGCGCCGAGCGCGCCGTGGGCCGCCGGCGGATCGGCCGGGCTCCTGTGGCAGGCGCTTGTGCTGCTTGGGGTCGTGTTCCTGGCGGTGGCGGTGTCGTTCGAGTTCGACCGGGCGCTGGCGCAGAACGCGGCCCTGGCCGCTCCCTTCAGTCCGCCGCTGGCCCGGCTGCTCTGGATCATCGTGGTATGGACGGGGGCCGGAGCCGGGCTCGTCGTGGCGACCCAGGCGCCCGCGACGCTGCCGTTGCGGGCCGCGGGCTGGGTCATGATCGAGCTGGCGGCGCTGGCGTGGCTGACGCTCGGAACGGTCGTCGCCCGCGCGGCCGAGGGAGTCACGCCGGCTGTCATCGTCTTCAACCTGCAATTCGCCGTCGGCGCAGCGCTCGCGGGCGTCCTGCTGTGGCTGGCGCGCCGCGCCAGACGCAGCGGCGAGACCAGCGTGCGCGCCGTCGCGGCCGCCGCCACCGCGATCGCCGCGCTGATCGGCCTGTGGCTGGGCAGCCTGGAGCTTGATCGCTTCTTCGAAGGGGCGCTCGGCGGCGCCGACGCGCGCATGGCCACGCGCACGGGGCTGAGCATCTACTGGGGCGTGTATGCGATCGGGCTGCTCGCGGCCGGTTTCGCCTGGCGGACGGCCTGGTGCCGCTACGCCGGCCTCGGGCTGCTATGCGTGACGCTCATGAAAGTCGTCGTCGTCGACATGGCGGAGGTGCATACGGTGTACCGCGTGCTGTCGTTCCTGGCGCTGGGGCTGCTGCTGATGGTGACGTCGATCGCGTACTCGAAGCTGGCGGCGCGGCTGCTCGATGGCCGAGACGCTACAGCCACCGGCGCCGAGGCGTGAGCCTTGCGCGCTGGCTGGCCGCTGGCGACGACGGACAGTCGCTAGCGGCCGGCGTCCGCGGCCGGTGACTCCCGCCGCTCCGCTTCCGCCGCCTGCGCCGCCGGGATCGCATCGTGGTCGTACCCGAGGAGCTGGCGGCTGAGCTGGCCATCGCTTTCCATCGGCGTCCACGGGGGTGTGACGACCATGCTGACCGGCATGGCGCCGAGGTTGAGCACGAATCGCGCGGGGCAATAGGCCAGGGCGACGTAGTCCTCCCAGCCCCAGCGATGATCGGGCCGGCCGGCGCCCTTGTCCTCGAACGGGTCCTCGAAGCACAGCGGACCGTGCACGACCGGCTCATACGCCGAACTCACCTCCTGCCGCGGCCAGGCGCGCTGCCGCTGGGCCGCCGGCTCGAAGCGGCCGAGCACGTCCTCCGCGGTCGCGGAGCGGAGCGTCTCGGTTGTCGCCGGCGCGTCGTCGTGAAACAGGCAGTGGATGCGGCCGCAGCCCGCGCCGCCGAGCAGCCCGCCGGCCAGCAGCAGGCCGAACCCGAGCCGCATCGCTCCGCCGCTATTCATCCGTGACGTGATCGAGCGCATAGTTCGTCGGCTCCTTCGTGATCGTTATATCGTGCGGGTGAGATTCCTGCACGCCGGCGGCGGTGACGCGGACAAAACGGGCCTCGCGGCGGAGCTGCTCGATGTCGCGGGCGCCGCAATAGCCCATGCCCTGGCGCAGGCCGCCGACGAGCTGGAAGACGTACTCGCTGAGCCTCCCGCGGTAGGGGACGCGGCCCTCGACTCCCTCGGCGACCATCTTCTTGGGCTGGTCGGCGCTATGGCCGTAGCGGTCGGCGCTGCCCGCGGTCATCGCCCCGAGCGAGCCCATGCCGCGGTACTCCTTGTACCGCCGGCCCTTCCACAGCACGAGCTGCCCCGGCGATTCGTCCATGCCTGCAAAGAGCGACCCGATCATGACGCTGTGTGCCCCGGCGGCCAGCGCCTTGGTGACGTCGCCGCTGAAGCGGATACCGCCGTCGGCGATCACGGGCACGGCGGCGACGGCGGCGACGTCCATGATGGCCGAGATCTGCGGGATGCCGACGCCGGTGACGACGCGCGTGGTGCAGATGGCGCCCGGGCCGATGCCGACCTTGAGGGCGTCGGCGCCGGCGTCGACCAGGTCGGCGGCGGCGGCGGCGGTGGCGATGTTGCCGCCGATGACGGGGATATTGTGCTTGCGTTTGAGGGTGCGGATGGTCTCGATGACGTTGTCGCTGTGGCCGTGGGCGCTGTCGACGACGATGACGTCGACGTCGGCGGCGATGAGGCGTTCGGCGCGCTCGTAGTCGTGGGCGCCGATGGCGGCGCCGACGCGCAGGCGGCCGCGGGCGTCCTTGCAGCGCAGGGGGAACTCGCGTGAGCGCTCGATGTCGCGCATCGTGATCAGGCCGGCGAGCCTCCCGGCGTTGTCCACGAGCAGCAGCTTCTCGACCTTGGCGCGGTTCAGGATCGCCTCCGCGGCGTCGAGCGTCGTGTTGGGAGAGGCGGTGACGAGGTTCTCGCGCGTCATCACGTCGCGGATCAGGCGCTCCGACGGGTCGAGGAACTTCAGGTCGCGGCGGGTGAGGATGCCGGTGAGGCGCCCGTCGGGCAGGACGATGGGGATGCCGCTGACGTTGTGCAGCGCCATGATCTCCTTGGCGCGGTCGAGCGAGTCGTCGGGGCCGAGCGTCACCGGGTCGAGGATCACGCCGCTCTCGGAGCGCTTCACCTTGCGCACCTCGCGCGTCTGATCCTCGATGCTCAGATTGCGGTGGATGACGCCGATGCCGCCCTCCTGCGCCAGGGCGATGGCCAGGCTGCTCTCGGTGACGGTGTCCATCGGCGAGCTGATCAGGGGGATGTTCAGCCCGATGTCGCGCGTCAGCCGCGTCGATACATCCACGTCGCGCGGATGCACAGACGCCCGCGCCGGGACCAGCAGGCAGTCGTCAAACGTGAGGGCGTCGCCGACGAATTTGGAATGCACGGGGTCCGACATGGGGACATGATAGAAACGCCGCCACGCCCGTCAAGCGCTTTCCCTGGCCCCTCGTCTTTGCCGGCGCCGGCTGGGTGGCGGACCGCACAGTAACCGGCGTTGCCCGATTCGCGGTGGCCCCGCTATCGTGAGCCCCAGGCGCGGCGATCGTGCCCCGGCGCTCGCGCGGGAGGAGCCAAGTGCCATGCGCATCGCACGCGTTCAGACGTCGACCGGACAGGTGCTGACCGGGCGGCTCGCCACCGACCACACGATCGAGCCGCTCGAGGGAAACCTCTTCGGCGCGCCGCTGCGCTTCGGGCCGCCGACGCCCTTCACGCGGCTCCTGGCGCCGGTCGTTCCGCCGAACATATTCGCCATCGGCCGCAACTACCGCGCCCACGCCGAAGAGACCGGGTCGGCCGTTCCGGAAAGGCCGCTGATCTTCATGAAGGCCACGACCGCCCTGGCCGACCCCGAAGGCGTGATCCGCATACCGGCGGCGGCGCCGGCCGAGGTCGATTTCGAGGCCGAGCTGGTGATCGTGATCGGGCGGACGGCGCGGCGTGTCGGCGAGGCCGCGGCGCTGGACTACGTTCTCGGCTACACCTGCGGCAACGACGTATCGGCGCGCGATTGCCAGCGAAACGACAAGCAATGGGCCCGGGCCAAGGGCTTTGACACCTTCGCCCCGCTCGGCCCGTGGATCGTCACCGCCGACACGCTCGACCCCGACGACTGCACCGTGCGCAGCCGGCTGAACGGGCGGCTGATGCAGGATTCCAGCACGCGGCACATGCTGCATTCGTGCCGGCGGCTGGTGAGCTACCTATCCGAGCAGTTCACGCTGCTGCCGGGGACGCTGATCTTCACCGGGACGCCCGAGGGCGTCGGCATGGCCCGCACGCCGCCAGTGTTTCTGAAGCCTGGAGACGTGATCGAGGTGGAGGTGGGGGGGATCGGCGTGCTGCGCAACCGGGTGGAGGCGGAACCTGGCGGTTGAGCGGGCGGAGATTGGCGTTGCGTTGGCACCAGGCGGCCCTCGAGGTCTTCTTCGACGAAGCCGGACGGGTCGAAGGGGTGCAGACCTCGCCGCTGGCAGCCATCTGCCTGCCGCTGAGCCGCGAGGACTGATCCACGGGCTCGGACGCCGCCGGGAGTCCCGCGCGGCTTGGTCAAACGGGGGGACGGCGGGTGTGCCAGTCGGTCTCGCGCTCGTAGAGCCGCGCCGCCTGGAGCAGCAGGGTTTCGCCCAGCGCCGGCCCGGTCAGTTGCAGCCCGATCGGCAGGCCGCCGGTCGAGAAGCCGCACGGGACGGAGATCGCCGGCAGCCCGGCGAGGTTCGCGGGCACGGTGAATACGTCGGCCAGGTACATCGCCAGCGGGTCGGACAGCTTCTCTCCCAGTCGAAAGGCCGGCGTGGGCGCGGTCGGCGTCGCGAGCACGTCGCAGTGCGCCCAGGCCTGCTCGAAGTCGCGGCCGATCAACGCGCGGGCCCGCCGTGCCTTGTCGTAGAACGCGTCGTGGTAGCCGGCCGACAGCGCGAAGGTGCCCAGCATGATGCGGCGCTTCACCTCCGCGCCAAAGCCTTCGCTCCGCGAGCGGCAATACAGGTCCACCAGGCCCTGCGCTCCGGCGGCGCGGTGGCCGTCGCGCACGCCGTCGTAGCGCGCCAGGTTGCTCGACGCCTCCGCCGTCGCCAGCACGTAATACGCCGCGATGCTGTACGGAGTCCGCGGCAGCGACACATCGACGACACGCGCGCCGATCCGGCGATACACCGCCAGGGCCTCCTCGAAAGCGCGGCGGACCTCGGCGTCGAGCCCGTCGCCGAGGCACTCGCGCGGCACGCCGATGCGCAGCCCGGCGGCGCGTTCGGCCAGCGGCGCGTCGGCGAGGGCGGCGGCGTAGTCGGGCACGGGCGCCGGCAGGCTGGTCGCGTCGCGCGGATCGGGTCCGGCGATCGCACCGAGCACAATCGCCGCGTCTGTGACCGTCCGCGTCAGCGGACCGATCTGGTCCAGGCTCGATCCGTACGCCACCAGTCCGTAGCGTGACACGCGCCCGTAGGTCGGCTTCAGCCCCACCACGCCGCACAGCGCCGCCGGCTGGCGCACCGAACCGCCCGTGTCGGAGCCGAGCGCGGCGGGGACGAGAGCGGCGGCGACCGCGGCGGCCGAGCCACCCGAGGAGCCGCCGGGCACGTGCGCGGTGTTCCAAGGGTTTCGCGTGGGGTGGAAGCCGCTGTTCTCGGTCGACGAGCCCATGGCGAACTCGTCGAGGTTCGTCTTGCCGATGATGACGGCGCCGGCGGCGGTGAGGCGCTCGACGACGGTGGCGTCGTAGGGCGAGACGTAGCGCTCCAGGATGCGCGAGCCGCAGGTCGTTCGGCCGATGCGCGTGCAGATGTTGTCCTTCAGCGCCAGCGGAACGCCGGCCAGCGGGCCGGGCGGTTGTCCGCGGCGCACGGCGTCATCGACCCGATCGGCGGCGGCGAGCGCGTCGTTGTCAACGACTTGGAGGAAGGCGGAGTAGCGTGCGTTGAGTTGTCTGATGCGGCTCAGGTGGTCGGCGCAGACGTCGCGGGCCGAGCGGCGCCCGGAGCTCACGGCGTCGGCGATCTGGCGGATTCCGTCCAGCACGCGTTCCTCACCGCGCCCGCCAAGCGATTCGCGGGCACACGGCCCATTCTGGCGGGCCAAGGGCAAACAGAAAAGGGCCGCGCGCGTGTTGAAGGCCGAGCGCCGTGGTTTTTTTGGTTACTCCACTCGCTTGCGCTCGCGGCTCGTACGCGGCTCGTACGCGGCTCGCGCGTGGTTCGTGTGCGCGTCCGCTTGTCACGTCACTTCACGCGACGATACTCCACTCGCTTGCGCTCGCGGCTCGTACTCGGCTCGTACTCGGCTCGTACTCGGCTCGTACGCGGCTCGTGCGCGGCTCGTGCGCGGCTCGCGCGCTGGCGGCTCGGGGGCGGCCTGGGTTGGCTAGCGGCGCAAGTCGAAGGAGGCCACGTGCCGCGCGCCGGCGGGCGTCTCGATCTCTACCCACAGGCGGCTGTCGGGCGAGAAGCTCTCCGGAATCTCGACGTGCGCGTGCCAGTGGTCGGGCGACTTGGGGTCTTCGATCTCCGCCCGGGCCCGGATGGAGCCGCGGGCGCTCTCATCCCCGATCCATAAGCGGACCACGGCCACGTCGCCGCCGCTGACCCAGACGTCGATGGCGGCCTCGCCGCCCGGATTCAGCGGCGTGTCATCGCGCGCGGCGCGGAGCGCGAGGGGGCCGGCGGAGGCGGTTCCGAGTTCGATCGCGCCGGAGTGGCCGTGCCCGTCGCCTTTGGTGGAGGCGGGCTCGCGAGCATGATCATGATCGTCATGGTCGTGCTGGTTGACTTGCTGTTGCGGCGGAGCGGCGGGTTGCGCGGGCTTCCGCTCGCAGGCGGACGCCAGGAGGCCGGCGATGACGAGGGCGACAAGCAGGTTTCTGGGCATGTCAGGGTCCTTTCGTTGAAGGAGGTCGCGCTCGGGCGGCGAGCGCCCGCAACGCCGGGGTTGTTCCGGCCGGCGGGGCTGCACCGAAAACCAGGGCATACCCGGCCGGGACGACGACGAGGTTCAGGAACGTCGAGCTGATCAGGCCGCCGAGCACGACCACGGCCAACGGCGCCAGCAGTTCGCTGCCGGGCTCGCCGGCGGCGAGCGCCAGCGGGATGAGCCCGAGCGCGGCGCACAGCGCCGTCATCAGGATCGGCGAGAGTCGCTCCAGCGAGCCCTGCACGATCGCGGCGTCAAGCGGCTTGCCCTCGACGCGCATCACGTGCTGGTAGTGATTGACGAGCAGAATGCCGTTGCGCACGGCGATGCCGAAGAGCGTGACGAAGCCGACCAGGCTGGCGATGGAGATCACCGGTGGCTCGAAGCGCCGCTGCGAAAGCCCGAGGAGCGCCAGCGTGTTGCCAAGCGGGTCGGCCGACTCGGTGAGGTGAATCGCCGCGATACCGCCGATGAGGCCGAGCGGGAGATTGACCATCACGAGCAGCGCGGCGCGCAGCGACCCGGTCGACGTTTGCAGCAGCAGGATCATGGCCAGGACCACGCCGGCTCCGGCCAGGTAGATCGTGCGCGCCGCGGACTGCTGCGCCTCGAACTGCCCGCCGTAGTGCACGGTGCAGCCGGCCCGCTGCACGATCGGATCGACGCGCGTCCGCACCGCCTGGACCAGGTCGGCCAGGTTGTATCCGTCGGCGACGTTGCACGAGACCACCGCCTTGCGCTGGGCGTTCTCGCGCGCGATCAGGTTGCTGCTGCGCTCCGGGCCGATGTCCGCGACCTCCTCCAGGCGCACGGTCGCCCCGCCGAGCCCGCGCAGTTGCAGCGCCGCGAGCTGCTCGACGCGCTCGCGCTCCTGCTCCGCCAGCCGGACCACCACCTGCATCCGTCGGGCCCCATGATTCACCTCCGCCACGACCTCGCCATTGACCGCCTGCTGGAGCTGCTCAGCCGCGGATGCGGGCGTGAGTCCGGCGGCGGCCAGGTCCGCGGCGCGGTATCGCACGGGCAGCGACGTGACGAGCACCTCGCGGTTGGCGGCGATGTCCCGTGCGCCGGGAACCGAGCGCAGCGTCAGCTCGATCTCCGCCGCCACCTGGCGCAGCAATGCCAGGTCGTCGCCGAAAACGCTGATCGCGAGCGCGGCGGGCGTGCCGGAGAGCACGTGCGAAAGGCGATGCTCGATCGGCTGGCCGATCATGGTGGTGACGCCGGGCACGTCGCGCAGGACGCGGTCGATCTGCGCCCGGACGCTTGCCGGGTCGTTCCCGGGGCGAATGGTCACGTCGATCTCCGAGCTGCTCGGGGGCTCGGCGTGCTCGTCGCGCTCGGCGCGGCCGGTGCGGCGCGTGACGCTGAGCACGCCGTCGATCGCGGAGAGACGGGCTTCGACGCCGTGGGCCAGGCGGTCGCTTTCGCTCAGCGACGTTCCGGGCGGGGCCATGAGGAAGACGGTCAAGGTGCCTTCGTTGAACGCGGGCAGGAAGCTGGCGCCGAACGTGCTGCCGAGCCAGAGGGCCGCCAGCGTGGCCGCCGCCGCGCCGATCAGTACGAACCGCCTGTGCCGCAGCGACCAGCGCAGCGACGGTTCATACAGCCGCTTCAGCAGCCGCAGCAGAGGGCCATCGACGTGCGTGTCGCTCCCCAGCCGGCCGCCCAGCAGGTGCTTGCAGAGCGCCGGCGTAACGGTCAGGGCGACGAGCAGCGAAGCCAGAATCGAGAGGATGTACGCGATCCCGAGCGGCCGGAAGAAGCGTCCCTCCAGCCCTTCCAGGAAGAGCAGCGGCACGAACACCATCACGATGATCACGGTCGCGAACACCATCGCCGGGCGGATCTCGTTGCTGGCGTCGAGCACGACGCCGAGGAAGGGGCGCTGCTGGCCCGCCGGCCGCGCGTTGTTCTGCCGCACGCGCCGGAAGACGTTCTCCACGTCGATGATGGCGTCGTCCACCAGCACGCCGATGGCCACGGCCAGCCCGCCGAGCGTCATCACGTTCACACTCAGCTCGAGCCGTTCCATCAGCAGCAGGGCCAGCGCCAGCGAGAGCGGCAGGGCGGTGAGCGTGATGAGCGTGGTGCGCAGGTTCATCAGGAACAGCAGCAGGATCACCGTGACCACGACCGACGCCTCCACCAGCGCCCGCAGCACGTTGTCGATCGAGCGCTGGATGAACCCGGCCTGGCGGAAGGCCGCCCGGTCGAGCACCATGCCGCGCGGCAGCGCCGGCTCGATGCGGTCGAGGGCTTCGTCGATCTGCCGCGTCAGCGCCAGCGTGTTCGTCCCGGGCGATTTCTGCACCGACAGCACCACCGCCGGCGCGCCCCGCGCCGCGGCCGTGCCGCGCCGCGGCGCCGCCCCGACCTGCACGTCCGCCACCTGGCCGATCAGCACCGGCGCGCCCGCGTGGTGCTTGATGAGCGTGTTGGCCACGTCCGCCGCGCTTTGCACGCGCGCCGCCTGGCGGATCGGCAGCTCCTGGCGTTCGACGTTCGGCAGGTAGCCGGCCGGGGCCGTGCTGTGCGCCGCGCGGGCCGCCGACACGACGTCCTGGATCGTCAGGCCGTACAGCGCCAGGCGGTCTTGCTGCACGTTCACCTGGTACTCGGGCAGCTCGCCGCCGATCGCCACGACCTGCGCGACGCCGGGGACGGCCAGCAGCCGGTTGCGCAGGTCGAACTCGGCGTACGACCGCAACTCCATGGGGTCGACGGAGCCATCCGGCGACGAGAGTGTCAGCAGCATGATCTCGCCGGTGATGGAAGTGATCGGCGTGATCTCGGCGTGGGCCTCCGGCGGCAGGAGGGCGCGTGCCAGTGAAAGGCGCTCCGCGACGAGCTGGCGGGCTCGGAAGATGTCCGCTCCCCAGTCGAACTCGACCCACACCAGCGACAGGCCGCCGGCGCTGGAGCTTCGCACGCGACGGACACCGGGAAGGCCATTAACGGAAGTCTCGATCGGGAACGTGACGTACAGCTCGACCTCGTCGGCGGCGAGTCCGGGCGCCTCGGTGAGCACGACGACGGTCGGGGCGTTGAGCTCGGGGAAGACGTCCACTGGAAGGTGCGGCGCGCGGTACGCCACCCAGGCCACGAGGGCCGTCCCGGTGACAATCACCAGGCGCGAGCGCTGGAGTGAGAACGCGATCAGGTGTCTCAGCATTTGCCTTCCTCGCCGGTGGCGTCACGACGCCTAGTCCGGTCCCTCGTGGTACGTGCCGTCGGCGTGGAAGTGCCCGCCGCGCGGCGCCGCGGATGAGGACGCCAGCATGAGCTGGTAGACGCCGTCGAGCACGACTTCGTCGCCTTCACGCACACCGCTGCGGATCGCCACCCAGCGTCCGTCGCTCGGTCCGAGATCGGCATCCAGGCGAATCACCTGGTCCGGGTTGCGCGGGTCGCGGCGGAAAAGCACCGTTCGGAGCCCGTCGCGGACGGTCGCCGCCACGGGGATCGCCAGCTCTGCCGGCTGCTCGCCATCCAGCAGGACTTCGAGGTGCGCGGCGACACCGGGCCGTGCCCAGGGCGCCAGCTCGCTCGGGGTGACGAACACTTCCACCGTGCGCTCGTCGGGGTCGCCGCCGATGCCGAGCCGGATGACGCCGGTCATGATGGCGGTGGGCGCGATGCTGCCGCCGCGCGGCGGCACGACGGTTGCCGGCAGTCCGTCGCGGAGCCGTCCGAGATCGCTTTGCAGGCCGCGGGCGTGGAAGCGGAGGCGCTCAGGCCGGACAGTCGTCAGCACGAGGCTGGTCTCGCCGGCCCAGGCGCCGTTGCCGAGGGCCAGGGTCTCGACGACGCCGGGCTCGGCGGCGCGCACCTCGACGCGCAGGACTTCGCGCCAGAGCGGATGGTCTTCGCCCGGTTCGCGTTGGGCGTGGGGGCCGTGGCGCTCCCGGTCGGGATCGACCGGGGCTTCGAGTTGCGACTTGGGGATTCCGAGCAGCGAGGCGGCGTTCATCAGCAGCAGCTCGAAGCGCTCGTGCGCCGCGGCCAGCTCGGCCTCGGTCTCGACGCGGCGGGCTTCGAGCTCGGCCTGCTTCTCCAGCACTTCGGCCAGCTCGGCCCGGCTGGCCGACAGGGCGCTGCGCGCCTGGGCGAACTCCTCGGCGGTGATGACGCCCGCCCCGCCGCCGCGCTCGAGTTCCGCGACGCGCTCGCTCCAGATCGCGACGCTGTCGCGGAGCACCCGCTCGTGCTCATTGTGCGCCGCCATCAGCGGGCCGACGGCGGCGGCCCGCGCCCGGCCCTGGCGGATGGCGGCGTCGGCGGCGCTGAGCCGCTCCTGCAACTCGCGCCACGCGGGCGAGTCCAGCGTGAACAGCGGCGCGCCGGCCTCGATGCGCTCGTGCTGCGTGACGTGCAGCTCCACCTGCCCGCCAAGCATTGTCCGATACTCGCGCCGGGCCAGCGGTTCCAGCTCGAAGCGCCCCGGCAGGCGGATCGTCCTCGAAACGTGCCGCAGCTCGACCCGCGCGAAGCTGATGCTCAGGTTCTGCCGGACGGCCTCCGGCACGTCCAGCCGGTTGGTCGGCGCGGTACGCTCGGCGCTGGGCGGGTTGGACGGCATGGGCGGCGGAGTGTCCCGGTCACAGCCGAGCCCAGCCGCCAGGATCATGCCCAGCCCGGCCCGCAGTGCGGCGCGGACGTGCCGGGCGACTACCGCCCTCCGGTCTCGCAGGACGCTCACGGTTCGACCTCCTTCGTGTCTTCGGTCGTGGCGTGGGTCGGGCTCGGCACCGGCGCCAGCGGCGGCGTGAGCGGCTGGCCGATGGATTGCTCCAGGTCGGCCCAGGCCAGCGCCGCGTCGCGCAGGGCGACGACGTATTCGCCGCGGGCCGCCAGCAACACCTTGTGAGCTTCCAGGACCGCCAGCAGCGACGTCTTGCCGCCGCGGTACGCCTCGCGCGCCAGCTCCAGGTTCGTCCGCAGCAGGGGCACGTAGGTGTCGCGGTAGTACGCCGCCAACCCGGTGGCGGCGCGGGCGCGCTGCTCGGCGGCGCGCGTCTCGAGGCGGATGTCGAGGCGCAGCGCGTCGCGCGCCAGCTCGGCCTGCCGCAACGCGAGGTGCGCCAAGGCGATCTGGGCCTGGTTCTGGTCGAAGATCGGGAGCACGAGGCTCAGCGATGGCCCGACCACGGTGTCGGTCGGCAGCTTCTCGCGCGGCCGCAGCGCTGGCACCGCGAGGTCTCCGGCCTCCGCGGACGCCCACAGGGTATCCGCGCGCCACGGCCGATCGCCGCGCCGCCCGCGCGCATCGCGCTCGAAGCTCACCCCGGCTTCGACCTCGGAGAAGACGCTCAGCATTTCCTGCCGGACGCGAGCCTCCGCGGCGGCGACGGCGATGTCGGCGGCGCCGAGATCGAGGCGCTGCTCCGCGGCGATCAGCAGCGTTTCGAGCGGGGGCAGCGGGCCGGCCGGGTCAGGCAGGGTGTCGCAGAGGACGACGGCGTCGGGGTCGAGCTCGCGACCGAGCAGCGCAACGAGGCGCTGGCGGGCTTCGTAGCGCACGAGCGCTGCGCGGCGCGCGGCGACGTCGATCCGCATCACCTCGGCCTGCGCCGCGCTGACGTCGATCGAGCTGCCGACGCCCGCCTGTTGTCGCGCCGTGGTCACCTCGACCAGTTGCCGTCCCAGCTCGCCGTTCTCGAGGGCCAGCTCGTACTCGCGATCGGCGGCCACCGCCGCGAGGTACGCCCTGCGCGTCGCAAGCGCCATCGCGCTCAGCTCGCGCGCCACGCTCAGGACCTCGTGTTCGAGGCCGGCCTCGGCCGCCCGCCTGCGCACCGGCAGAAGCCAGAGGTCGGTGATGCTCTGGGTGATGGCGGCCTCGAGGTTGGCGAGTCCGCCGCCATCGGGCAGGCGCGCCGCGAGCGCCAGCGTCGGATTGCGGAACAGCCCGGCCTGGGCCAGCTCCGCCCGCGCCACGCCGACGCGCAGCAGCGCCGCCCGCGCCCGCGCATTACTCAGCAGGCACACCTGCACCGCCTCGTCCAGCGCCAGGCCCTCCCGCAGCAGCTCGTCCACCAGCCCCTCTGCGGCTGCGTCGTCGTCGGGGCGCTCGACGGGCGTGACGCCGGTCGCGTCGGCCACGTGCGCCGCGACGCGCTGGTAGTCGGCGCGCGGGTCCAGCCGGGCGCAGCCCGCCGCGGCGCACAGGGCCAACGCCGCCAGGGTCTGGATGGGTCGCCGATTGGCCGTCACCGGTTGACTCCTAAGCGCGATCCGAGGTGCGCCCGCGAGGAAGCGGGCGCGACAGGTGACCCGGATAGTCTGATTCGATTGCACTCGTTGCCTGCACGGGTCGCATCAGCGGTGCATGCCGGGACAGTGGTAGAGCAAGGGCGCGCGCCCGCGCGTGCCGCGTGCAAGAAACGCCAGGGGCTCACCGATCCACGTCGGCGCGCCACGGGGCGCGGAATCAGATCAGCAGGGGAAAGTCGGCGGTGTGGCGTGAGGGTTCCGTGAGCGAGTCCGGGGCGTAGCGCTCGAAGCGCTCGATGCGCGCGCCGCCGATGAACGCGGCCGCTTCGGTCGGGGCGATCCCGGCTTCGTGGGGCGTCGGAAGGTGAGGCGCCGGCGTCGGGGCGAGGCCGAGGTTGCAGAAGCACGCGTGCGGTCCGTGCGGTTTCGGAAGCTCGTCGCCGCGACGCTCGGGGTTGGGCGCGTGGCGGTGGTGGCCGTGGCCGCAGCCGCCGGGCGCAGGTTCTGCGCGGGCCTCATCCTGGTGGGCTGGCCCATGGGCCAGCAGTTCGGCTGCGCACAGCAAGGGGCAGCAGGCGACCAGCAGGCAGGCGAGGATGGAGCGGAGCCGGCGCGAACACATGGCCGGGAAGTCTATCGGCTGGAAGGGAAGGTGTCAACGGATCGGCTTTTGGGGTGAGTCCGGGGTTGATTCGGGCGGGCTGGGTCGTTGCGGGGTTTTCTGGGACGTGAAGCTGGAGAGTTTTGCAAATAAACGTGGATGAATGCAAGGCTTTCTTAACGGGCGCCGCAGTGCGTCGCCGAAGTTGAAGAGAGCGGGATGCGAAGGCTTAAACTGACAGACGCAGAGATCGCGCGAGTGCTGGACGAGCTGGACCTGCTCGACGCCTCCGAGGCGCATCGCTCGCCCTGCTTTCCCTACCGGGTGCTGGGCCTGCGGGTCGACATCCAGTTGGCGCGAGATGCGCTTGTGCCGCACCTGCTGCCCACACGCAAGATCGGGCGCGACACAGTAACGGTGCTGGTCGGCCATCTTGTTCATCCCGACACCGTCTGCCACGTCTTCCTATCCACCATCCGCGACAACGTGCAGATCGCCCGCGGGCGCGTCGCCAGTTGCCGCTATATCAAGGGCGGCAGCGGCGTCTACGAGACGGAGATCCGCTTCGAGCACCCGATTGACCCGGCGACCTTCGCCGCCACCGCTGTCCGCACGCGCATCCTGCTGGCGGACGACAGCGCGATGTCGCGGCGGTTGCTGACGCATCTGCTGAACGGGCTGAACTGCGAGGTCAGCACGGTGACGAACGGGAACGAGGCGGTGATGGCGGCCCAGAACGAGCTGTTCGACCTGGTGATGATGGACGTCGAGCTGCCGGAACTCGACGGCATCAGCGCCGTACGACTGCTGCGCTGCAAGGGCTACCTGCGACCGATCGTCGCCGTCAGTTCCTGGACCGACGACGAGGTCCGGCAGCGCTGCATCGCCGCCGGCTGCGACGACTTCCTGGCCAAGCCGGTGCATCGCGAGGACCTCGCGCCGATCATCGAGCGCATCAAGCCCGAGCCGCTCGTCAGCTCGATGCTGCACGAGACCGAGATGGCCGCGATCATCGACGAGTTCGTCCGAGACCTCCCGCAGCGCGTCCGAACGCTCGAGGCCGCGCTCGCCGCCCGCAACTCCGACGAGTTCGCCCAGCTTGTCCGCCGGCTGAAGGGCGAGGCCGGCGGCTGCGGCTTCGAGCCCATCACCCAGGCCGCGCTCGAGGTCGAGCAGCTCCTGAAA
This sequence comes from uncultured Planctomycetota bacterium, assembly GCA_900696525.1. Taxonomy (GTDB): domain Bacteria; phylum Planctomycetota; class Phycisphaerae; order UBA1845; family Fen-1342; genus CAADGL01. The sequence goes on along the minus strand of CAADGL010000021.1, from coordinate 355,220 downwards.
GCTCAAGGTCCGCCCGGCGACCTGCGCGGCAAGCTCGCCGTGCTCGTGAAGCTGTGCCTGTCCGCCCGGCCGGCGACCTGCGACACCGCCTTCGGCTCAAACCGGGCCGATCAGTCCGATGAGCCGCCAGAGACGCCACAGACGCCGCCGCGCCAGCCCAACGAGATCGCCGCCGCGTCCTGAGCCTCAGCCACCGGCGAGGTCCGTCCAGGGGCCGCCGCCGGCTTTTCTGAACCGGCCGCTCAGTGCGCTCGCGCCGCCCAGTTCGCCGCCACGCTCACCGCCGCCGTCTCCGTCCGCAGAATGGGCTCCGCGAGCCGCACGGTCTGTCCACCCAGGGCGCGAAGCTGTACGCGCTCGCCGTCCGTCAATCCGCCCTCGGGACCGACGATCACGGTCAACTGCCGCGGCAGCGGCCCGTGACCGTGCAGCCAGTTGGCGAGGAACGCGGCGCTTGCGTCGGGGTCGGCCACGAGCAGTGCGGCGCTGCGCGCGACCGTCCCCGGCGCCGGGCCGATCGCCGTGACGATCTCCTCCGAATCGTCCGGGCCGCGCGCCGCCTCCGCCTCGAGCGCCGCGGCGAGCGTCGGCGCCACGCGCAGCTCCGGCAGCCACGCCCGGCGCGATTGCTTGCACGCGGCGATCGTGATCCGCCGCAGGCGCTCCGCGGCGCCGGCTTCGAGGCGTACGGCCGACCGCTCAAACGCCGTCAGAACCAGGCGATCGACGCCGAGTTCGGTGCATTTCTCCACCATCCAGTCGAGCCGCGGCCCTTTGGCCGCCGCGACGATCAGCGTCAGGCGGCGCGGCGGCGGCGGCAGGTACAGCACGGTCTCGACCGATGCGCGCGCGAGCGTCCCGCCGCGCAACTTTCCGGCGTGGCGTGCGTGCCTTTTTCGAGAGGGGTGGGCGGGTGACGGCTGGCTCGTGGATGGTCGCTCGTGGTCGAGCAGCCGCGCGTTCCCGACGCGCCCCTGGCCGTCGAACACGACCAGCGGGTCACCGGGCCGCAGCCGCAGCGTCACGAGTGCGTGGCGCGTCTCGGTTTCGTCGAGCGCGACGACGCCGACGGCGAGAGCGGGACAGTAGAAGCGCGGCTCGCTCACGCGGAGTATCGTAGCCCGGTTCAGCGGCGGTGCGCCGGGAGCGGGCCGAATGCCCGTGCACGGGCTGCTGCGCGCTAGCGGCACACCTGCCCGAAGCTCGCCAGCACGATTCCCAGGTCCGCCTGGTCGGTCGCGCCGTCGCCGTTGAGGTCCGCCGGGCAGGGCGGCCACGCGCAGCCGAACGCGGCGAGCAGGATGCCGAGATCGGCCTGGTCGACGTCGTCGTCGCCGTCGAGGTCGCCCTGGCAGCGGGCCTCGTAAGCGCCCATGTCCACCGGCGGATCGCCGACGCCGACGTCGGGCGCGCCCGGCGCGTTGGCCGTGCGGAACCAGCGCGAGATGTCGAGCGGCGTGAGCTCGGCGGTGTCACCGTCCTGGTCGACGTCGGCGCGATCGGGCAGGCGCAGGTCGGAGTTTCCGGCGTCGATCGCGGGTGAGACCTGCGGGTCGACGAGGAGCAGGCGCAGGTTCTCGTCGGCGGTGCCGGGCAGGCCGTCGGGGCCGAGGCGATGGACGAAGAGCGGATCGGCGTCGATGTTTCCCTCGCCGGGCCAGCCGCCCTGGACGTCGCAGTAGAGGACGGAGAGCTCGGCCGGCGCGACGGCGCTGATGGCTGGGGCGTCGTGGAACCAGACGATCGAGTTGGCGAGGTCGAGCCCCGCGCTGTCGACGTGCAGCGCGTGGCCCAGGTGGGCGGCGCTGTTGTCGGCGAACGTGCAGTTGGCCATGCGGTGCAGACCGGCGCCGGTGAAGTTCGCGCCGCCGCCGACGCCCTGGGCATCGACATCGGCGCGGTTTCCGCCGAAGACACAGTTCATGATGAGGGCGGGCCCGGCGACGTATCCGGCGGAGATTCCGCCGCCGGTCTGGGCGCGGTTTCCGTAGAACGCGCAGTTGTAGACGGCGCTGTTGGGCGCGTTGGCGAGCACGCCGCCGCCGAAGCCACCGGCCTCGTTGGCGATGAACGCGCAGTCGGAAGCGCGGCAAGAGGCCGACGCGGTGCTGGCGAGGAAGAGCCCTCCGCCGCTGGCCGCCTGGTTCAGCACGAACGCGCTGCGCCGCACCGTCAGACTGGCGCCATTGAACACCGCGGCGCCGCCGCCGGAGTTCGCCGCGGCGACGTTCTCGCGGAAGGTGCAGTTGGTAGCGGTGGCGGCGGCGAGCGGGCCGACGTCCACGCCGCCGCCGAAGGCGCCGGCGTGGTTGCCGATGAGCGAGCAGCCGCTGAGGGTGAGCTGGCCGCTGTTGAGCGCCTTGACCGCGCCGCCGTTGACCTCGGCGCTGTTGCCGTTGATGGCGCAGGCGATGAGCGTGAGCGTCGCGGCGCTGGAGCTGAATGCGCCGCCGCTGTCGGAGGCCGTGTTGAGGGCGACGATGCAGCCGGTGAAGACGGCGGTCGCGCCGCTGCCGACGCGGACCGCGCCGCCATCGGCGGCCTGGTTGTTCGAGAAGTTGCTGAAAGCCGTGCTGACGCTGGCGGGATTGCCGCTGATGTGCAGAGCGCCGCCCCCGTCGGCCGCGGTGTTCCCGGCGAAAGTCGAGCTGACGATCTGGCCGGTGGCGTCGACAAAACGGATCGCGCCGCCCGGGCCGGCGGCCGCATTGGCGCTGAGATCGCACGCGTCGATCGTTATCGCCGCGTTATGGACGCGCACGGCGCCGCCGCCCATCGCCGCAGAGGCCGTGTTGGCTTGGAACGAGCAGGCGTTCAGGCCCAGGTTGCCGCCGGTCGCGCCCAAGAACCCGATCGCACCGCCGCCAGCGCCGCGGTTGGCGATGAAGTCGCACTGCTCAAAAACGGGGCTGCTTGCCCCGGAGAAGCGCGCCGCGCCGCCGAGAGCGCCGGCGGAGTTGGCGACGAATCGGCAGTTGCGGATGGTCGGGCTCCCGGGGCCGGCGATCAGACCGCCGCCGCCGTCATTGCCTTCCGCATTCGCGTTCCCGCCGCGGATTGTGAACCCGTCGAGAACGGCCGAGTTGTTCGTGAGCGTGGCGACGAGGACGTGGAGACTGTTCTCGTCGTACTGCGCGAAGTCGGGGCCGTCGTCGCCGGCCAGGTCGCCCGAGAGCACGGTGGCGAAAGAAACGACGTTGCGCTGATCGGGGTCGCCCCCGTTCGGGTCAAATGCGCCGCGGTAGCCGCCGATCAGCGTGACGCCGTTGACGAGCCGGAAGGACTCGTCGCGGGCGCCGGGCGTGTGCTCGGGCTGGCCGTCGCCATCGCTGTCCTCGTCGAGGTCGGGCGTGTAGCGGCCCTGGGCCACGCGGATCGTGCTCACGCCGCCGAGCGCCGCGCGGTCCAGCGCGTCCTGCAAGTGGCGGTAGGCGCTCTCCCAGGCATGGCCGTTGCCGCCCGCGGGGGCCGCGGCGTCGACATGGAGCGTTTGCGCCGAGGCGGCGACGGCGAGCGCCAACAACCCGCCGGCGACGCCGGCGCGGCGAAGAATCGGTGACGGCATGTTCTTCCCTTCCCGGATGACCCGCCGCGAGAGCCGGGCGCCCTCGCATGCCTGATTCTCGCGGGTGGCGGCCGCGATATCAAGAAAACGAGCGGCGAAAGGCGATAATGCAACCTGGACCGAGCGGCGCATGGGCCGGCGCCGGCGACACGGGCTCATAATCCGCGGCACGTGACCCGGTCGGCGCGGGTTGCTACAATCTGCGGCTCGCGGTCCAGGCGATGACTGCGGAAAGGCGCGACGCGATGCCCGTGACATACGAAGACCCCGCCGGAACCCTGGCCGCGCTCTCGGCCCGCATCCAGGCGATGCGGGACTCTCTTTGACCTGCCCGCCAAGCAGGCCCGCGTTGGCGAGCTCGAAGCCCGCATGCAGCAGCCCGGCTTCTGGGACATCCAGGAGAACGCGCAGAAGGTCGTCCAGGAGATGAAGGCGCTGCGCGCCCAGGTCGAGCCGGTGCAGGAGCTGCTGCGCCGGGCGGAGGACGCGCACGTGCTGCTGGAGCTGGCGCGCGAGGCGGGCGATGACGAGACGGCGGCGGAGGTGGATCGCGAGCTGGTGCTGCTGGCGGAGAAGACCGACAAGGTCGAGCTGCTGGCGCTGCTGGGCGGGAAGAACGACGCGCTGCCGTGCTTCTTCAGCATCCAGGCGGGGGCGGGCGGCGTGGAGTCCTGCGACTTCGCCGAGATGCTGCTGCGCATGTACCTGATGTACTTCGAGCGCGCCGGATACGAGGCGCTGGAGGTCGATCGGCGCGACGGCGAGGAGGCGGGCATCCAGTCGGTCACGCTGCGCGTCAGCGGGCCGTACGCCTACGGGTACCTGTCGTGCGAGGCCGGCGTGCATCGCCTGGTGCGCATCAGCCCCTTCAACGCCCAGGGCAAGCGGCAGACGTCGTTCGTCGGCGTCGACGTATTGCCGGAGTTCGAAGAGACCGAGATCGAGCTGCCCGAAAAAGACCTGGAGATCGTCACCTTCCGCCGGGCCAGCGGCGCCGGCGGCCAGAACGTCAACAAGGTGGCCAGCGCCGTGCGCATCAAGCACATCCCGACGGGCATCGTGGTGGAGTGCGTCGTCGAGCGCAGCCAGCAGCAGAACCGGCGCATGGCGCTGAGCATGCTCCAGTCGCGGCTCGAGCAGATTGAGCAGGCCAAGCGCGACGCCGAGCTGGCCAAGATCTACAGCGACAAGGGCGACATCGCCTGGGGCAACCAGATCCGCAGCTACGTCCTTCACGGCTCGACCATCCACGTCAAGGACCACCGCACGAACCTCGCCATCGGCGACACGCAGCGCGTCCTCAACGGCGACATCCAGCCGTTCATCGACGCGCGCCTGCGGCAGCGGCTGAGGAAGGGCGAATAGCACGCCCACCGGGGAGCGAACGGCTGCGTCACGACTGCTGACAAGAGCGCCAGCCATGGCGCAGCCTCACCCGCCTGTGTCCTCCCGCAGTTCGGCGGCCAGCGCGTCGTAGCCCTTTCCCGGCTCGGGCGGGGGCACGATCGGGCGCGACAGGAAGCCGCTCATGCCGGTCGAGTCCGCGTCCAGCATCTCGCGCACGATCATCAGCAATTGCGCATCCCCGCCGCAGCGCGACGCGAGCTCGGCTTGCACGCGCCCGCTGTGGGTCGTCTACGCCGACATCGCCAACAACTCAGGCGTCGAAGACGGCTCCGCGCTGTTCCCCTACAACACTGTGCAGGAAGCCATCAACGCCGCCGGCCTCGGCACCAACATGATCATCCGCACCGGCGACTACGTCGAAGGTCCCAAGATCTTCGAGAAGCGCGGCGTTATTACTGCCGAGAACGGCCTCGTGCGCGTCCGCTGAGGCGCACGCCGGCGCAGGCGGCGCATGCGCCCGTGTCAGGCCGGAGCGCTCGGGATAGCATTTCCACCACCGGCCGGCGGCGCGCGCCGACCTGCGCGTGCCGTCGGCTATGATTCCAGCCACACCGCAGGAGCCTTCCATGCGCAGGCTTGTCCGGCCGTTCGTCTTGCTCAAGCTTGTCCGGCCTCCCGTCTTGCTCTTCGCCCTGGCTTGCACGGCTGTCCCCGCGCCGGCCGACGAGGGGATGTGGCTGGTGAGCCACCCGCCGCGCGAGATTCTCGCCCAGCGGCACGGGTTCGAGCCGACCGCCGCCTGGCTCGAGCACATGCAGAAGTCGGCCGTGCGCATGGATGCGTCGGGCTCGCTGGTTTCGCGCGACGGGCTGGTGATGACCAACCACCACGTCGGCTCGACGCAGCTCGAGCGGCTCAGCACGGCGGAGCGTGACCTGCTGCGCGACGGCTTCCTCGCCCGCACGCGCGACGCGGAGCTGCGCTGCCCGGACATGGCGATGCAGGTCCTGTGGCGGATCGAGGACGTGACGGAGCGCGTCTCGGCCGCGGTCGCCGCCGGCCTCAGCCCCGCCGACGCCTTCGAGGCGCGCCGCCGCGTGCTGGCCGAGATCGAGCAGGAGGCCCGGCAGCGCACCGGGCTGGATTGTGAGGTCGTGACGCTCTACGGCGGCGCGCGGCAGCACCTGTACGGCTACCGGCGCTACACCGACGTGCGGCTGGTGATGGCGCCGGAGATGGACATCGCCTTCTTCGGCGGCGACACCGACAACTTCGAGTATCCGCGCTACGACCTCGACGTGTGCTTCTTCCGCATCTACGAGAACGGCGAGCCGCTGAAAGCCGAGCACTACCTGCGCTGGAGCGCCGGCGGCGCGGCCGACGGCGACCTGGTCTTCGTCTTCGGCCATCCGTATCGCACGCAGCGCCTGCACACCGTGGCGCATCTGCGCTTCCTGCGCGACGTCGAGCTGCCCGAGAAGCTGCGTTCGCTGTGGCGCCGCGAGGTCAAGCTGGCCGAGTTCCGCCAGCGCGGCCCCGAGCAGGCCCGCGTCGCCGGCGACGAGTTCTTCGGCGTGCAGAACTCGCGCAAGGCGCTCACCGGCATCCTGCAAGGGCTGCACGACCCCGAGCTCATCGCGGAGAAGCAGCGAGCCGAAACGCTGCTACGCGAGGTTGTGCCAGCGCGCGGCGGCAACGCCGAAAACGACCCGTGGGACCGGATTGAACGCGCGCTGCTGCGATATCGCGAGTTCTTTGGCCGGCAGGACCTGCTCAACGGGCGCTACGCGCTGCGGTCGGAGCTGCTCGAGATCGCGCTCGGGCTTGTTCGCCTGGCAGACGAGCTGCCCAAGCCCAGCGCCGAGCGCCTGCCGGAGTACCGCGACGCCGAGCTCGAATCCGTCTACCTCCAGCTCTACTCGCCGGCGCCCATCAATCTCGACCTCGAAGCCCACCGCATCGCCAGCGGCCTGTCGCTCATGGCCGAACGCCTCGGCGCCGACGACGCGCTGGTGGCCGAGCTGCTCGACGGCCGGTCGCCCACGGCCCGGGCCGCGCAGCTCGTCCGCGGCACGACGCTGGTCGACGTCGCCGCCCGCCGCCAGTTGGCCGAGGGCGGCGCCGCGGCCCTCGCGGCGAGCACCGACGAATTGCTGGCGTTCGCGCGGCGCTACGACCGGCGGAGCCGCGAGCTGCGCGAGCGCTACGAGCGCGAGGTCGAGAGCGAGCTGGCCTCCGCCTATCAGGCGATCGCGGCCGCCCGATTCGAGCGCTTCGGTGAGGAGCAGTACCCGGACGCGACCTCGACGCTGCGCATGTCCTTTGGACTGATCGGCGGATACGAGGAGAACGGCCGCAGCGTGCCGGCCTTCACCGACCTGGCGGGCCTCTATCGCCGCCACGCCGAACGCGCCGGCCAGCCCGGCTTCGCGCTGCCGCCGCGCTGGCTGGAGCGCCGCGAGCGCCTGCGGCTTGAGACGCCGTTCAATTTCGTGTGCTCGGCGGACATCATCGGTGGCAACTCTGGGAGCCCGGTGGTGAACCGATCGGGGGAGGTTGTGGGACTGGTGTTCGACGGCAACATCCACGGGCTGGTGTGGGACATCGCCTTCACGGAGACGCGCGCCCGGGCGGTGGCGGTCGATTCGCGCGCGATCATCGAGGCCCTGCGGGAGATGTACGACGCGCGCGAGCTGGTCGCCGAGCTGACCGGCCGTTGATCGCCGGCAGAATCGCGAAGCGGGCGGCCGCGGTCCGGCGGGACCTGGTGGGGCAGGGCGTCGGCAATGGCGACGTGGTACAAGACGGCATGCCCGCCATGCCACCCGCGCCAGCCAGGCCGCCCAGCCGCGTCGGGCATGGGTGGCATCTTCTCGCTGTCTTCAGCGTGAGCATGCACGCGCGACGGAGCTATCGCCCGGAGGGCGCACGAAGCCCCTTCAGCCGGCGCAGGCCGAGGTAGTTGGCGCGTTCGTTCGCCCTCCGGGGAAGGAAGCAGGGAGGAGAAGGGCACCGTTCCAGGGGTTGAAGCCCCTGGCTAGGACTGCCCGCCCTCCGGGGCGGCATGCCGGGTGCCTGCATGGCGCCAGGCCACCCAGGCGAGGGCATGGCCACGTGAGTACACGCCGCCATGCCACCCGTCTCTGCCAGGCCGCCCAGCCGCGTCGGCGCGGCACGCTGGATGGTCCCGGCAGACGCGCGTGTCGGGGAGAGGCACTACCGCCGGCCCACTTGACGCGATCTCTGATCGTGCTATTCTAACCGGTCTCGGCATTCGCCGGTCAGATGACCGGGGGCCCAGGAAAAGCGGGTGTGAGAAGTCATGGCGGGTGAGCGGATTCGAATTCGGATGGAGGCGTATGACCACCGGGCGCTGGATGCCTCGGCGCTCGAGATCGTCGATCACGCCAAGCGCACGAGTGCGAAGGTCCGCGGGCCGATTCCGCTGCCGACGCGCATCGAGCGGTACACCGTGCTGCGCTCGCCGCACATTGACAAGAAGTCCCGCGAGCAGTTCGAGATGCGCACGCACAAGCGCGTGATCGACATCTTCGAGCCCAGCGCCAAGACAGTCGAGGCCCTGAATCGCCTCGTTGTCCCCGCGGGTGTGTTCGTAAAGATAAAAGCGTAGCGCGGCGGTTCGCGTAGGACGCGTGGCGCGGGGCCCGGTTTCGGGTCGGGCGCGAGGAGTCTAAGGGTTATGATCCCGGCCATACTCGGCAAGAAGATCGGGATGACGCAGGTGTTCGAGCCCTCGGGCGAGCGCGTCCCGGTCACGATCATCCAGGCCGGCCCGTGCTATGTCCTTCAGGTGAAGCGCGCCGACTCGAAGGACGGCTACGACAGCGTCCAGCTCGGGTTCGACGACGTGAAACCGCATCGTTCGAACCTTGCCCAGATCGGACACGCCCGCAAAGCCAGCACCCTCCCCAAACGATTCATCCGCGAAATCCGGCTGACCGAGGCGACCGACAAGAACGTCGGAGACACCGTCACCGTCGACATCCTCAAGGACGTGAAGTGGGTCGACGTCACCGGCGTCACCAAGGGCAAGGGCACCCAGGGCGTCATGCGCCGCTGGGGTTTCGGCGGGCAGCCGGCCTCGCATGGCACCGAGCGCAAGCACCGGTCGCCGGGGTCGATCGGCAGCCGGGCGGCGATGCGCGGGCAGAGCGGGGCGATCAAGCGCGGCCTGAGGATGGCCGGACACATGGGGCACAAGCGCCGTACGGCCCGGTGCCAGGCGCTGGTCGCGGTCGATGCTGAGAACAACGTGCTGCTGATTCGCGGCAGCGTTCCCGGTCCGGAGGGTGGCTACGTGCTGGTGCGGCGGTCGAAGACGCGGAGCTAGGCGGCCAGGGTCCGATAAGTCGAAGGTGTGGCATGCTTCAGGTGCCGGTGTACAACGAGAAGGGCGACGCGGTCGGCCAGGAGCAGATCGACGAAGCGCTGCTGGGTGGGGAACTCAACATCCCGCTTCTCAAGCAGGCCGTCGTCATGTACCAGGCCAATCGCCGGCAGGGCTCCGTTGCTCAGAAGACGCGCGGCGAGGTCGAGGGCTCGACCCGCAAGATCTACCGGCAGAAGGGTACCGGCCGGGCGCGCATGGGGACCGTTCGCCAGCCGGTGCGGCGGGGCGGCGGGCGGGCGTTCCCGCGGAAGCCGCGGGACTTCGGCAAGGAGATGCCGCGGAAGATGCGGCGGCTGGCGCGCGACCAGGCGGTGCTGGCGAAGATCCAGTCGAACGACGTGGCGATCGTGGACGGCGTGCGGTTCGAGGCGCCGCAGACGAAGCGTTTCGCTGCGATGCTGCGGTCGTGTGGTACGGAGCGGGGCTGCGTGCTGGCGACGAACGGTCGTGAGGAGTTGTGGTACAAGAGCGGGCGGAACATCCCGCGCGTCGAGGTGATGGACGTGGGCGAGCTGAACGCGTACGCGATCCTGTCGCGTCCGCGGCTGATCTTCACGCGCGAGGCGTTCGTCCGTTTCCGCGAGAACCTCGGCGCGCAGCGCGGGGCGAAGGGCTAGCTGATGGACATCTACCACACGATCATCCGGCCGATCATCACCGAGAAGAGCACGCGCCAGACGCAGCGCCACACCAAGCGGCACGGGGGCGCGTACAGTTTCGAGGTGCACGGCGAGGCGAGCAAGGCGCAGATTCGCGAGGCGGTGGAGAAGGTCTACGGCGTGAAGGTGGTCGACGTGCGCACGTCGATCAAGCACGCCCGGGTACGGCGGAACCGCTACGGGTTCATCGCCGGGGCGCACACGAAGAAAGCGGTCGTGGTGCTGGACAAGGACTCGCACATTGACCTGTTCTGAGCGCAGGTCCTGAGAGACGCGGCGGTGCGCCGAGCGCGCCGCACGAGGTTGCCATGGGTGTCAAGATATACAAGCGAACGTCTCCCGGCCGGCGCAACGCCAGCGTCAACGACTACGCCGAGATCACGTTCAAGCACAAGAACCGCCCGGAGAAGTCGCTGGTCGAGCCCAAGCGCAAGACCGGCGGGCGCAACCACTCGGGGAAGATAACGTCGTGGTGGCGCGGCGGGGGTAACAAGCGCCGCTACCGCATCATCGACTTCAAGCGCCGCAAGGACGACATCGCGGCCGAGGTGCTCGAAATCCAGTATGACCCCAACCGCTCCTGCCACATCGCTCTGCTCGAGTACGCCGACGGCGAGCGCCGCTACATTCTGGCGCCGCTGGGGCTGAAGGCCGGCGACCGGGTCGAGAGCGGCGCGAAGGTGGAGCCGCGCCTCGGCAACAGCATGCCGCTGTCGGCGATTCCCGTCGGGCTGGACGTCCACAACATCGAGATGCTGCCCGGCCAGGGCGGCAAGCTGGTGCGCAGTGCCGGGGGCGTGGCCCGGCTGATGGCCCGCGAGGGGGACTGGGCGACGATCACGCTGCCCTCGGGCGAGATGCGGCAGGTGCGCGTCGAGTGCCGGGCCACCATTGGGCAGCTCGGCAACCTCGATCACCAGAACATCAGCCTCGGCAAGGCGGGCAAGTCGCGCTACCTCGGCCGCAGGCCGCACGTTCGCGGAAAGGCCATGAACCCGATCGACCATCCGCTGGGCGGGGGCGAGGGCCGGGCCAACGGAGGGCGGCATCCGTGCTCGCCCTGGGGGCAGCTCGCCAAGGGCGGGCGGACGCGCAACCCGCGCAGGCCGTCGAACAAGCGGATTCTGCGTCGGCGGCGCAGCGTGCGTTACGGAATCGTCTCGATGCCGGGGCGCTAAGGGCGGAAAGGTGGACGCATGTCGCGCAGCATGAAGAAAGGCCCGTACGTCGACGAGGTGCTGTTCAACAAGGTGGCGCGCCTGCGCGACACGGGCGCCAACACGCCGGTGAAGGTGTGGAACCGTGCCTGCACGATCGTTCCGGAGTTCGTCGGGCAGAACTTCGACGTCCACAACGGCAAGACGTTCATCCGGGTGTACGTGACCGAGGACATGGTGGGCCACAAGCTGGGCGAGTTTGCGCCGACGCGCACCTTCCGCAGCCACACCGCCCGCGAGGTCAAGAAGTAAGGCAGGGAACGCACGATGTCTTGGACCGCCAAACACCGGTTTGCACGCATCTCGGCCCGCAAGGCGCGGCTGCTGACCGACGTGATCCGCGGCCGCTTCTGCGACGAGGCCGTCGAGCTGCTGCGCTTCTCGCCCAAGCGGGCGGCTTTCCTCGTCGGCCGCGTGCTCAAGAGCGCCATGGCCAGCGCCAACGAGGCCGAGGCCGCCATGAGCCGCCTGGTCGTCCAGGAGGCTCGCGTTGACGACGGGCCGATTGTCAAGCGCTTCCGCCCGAAGGACCGCGGACGCGCCCACCCGATTCAGAAACGCACCAGCCACATCATCGTCAGCGTGGCGGAGCGCGGAGCGGCCAGGTGACCCATCGCGCCCCCGGTTTGCCGGCGGCGCTCCTTTGAAGGATCGATCTCGTGGGACAGAAATGTAATCCGATCGGCTTCCGGGTCGGCGTCACCGAGGGCTGGCGCTCACGCTGGTATGCGCCCAAGCCCGCCTTCGGCACCTTTCTCGTCGAAGACGCCAAGATCCGCCGCTTCGTCGAGGCCGAGCTCAACGGCAAGCCGCCGTTCGCCGGCGTCTCGCGGGTCGAGATCGAGCGCACGCGCGACGAGGTCAAGGTCATCCTGCACACGGCCCGGCCCGGCGTGGTCATCGGGGCCAAGGGCGCCGAGGTCGACAAGCTCCGCGAACGGCTCGAGGACATGATCGAGCGCCGCGTCAACGTCGCCATCGTCGAGATCAAGAACCCCGACATCGACGCCCGCCTCGTCGGCCAGTCCATCGCCGAGCAGCTCAAGAAGCGCAGCAGCTTCCGCCGCGTCATGAAGCAGAAGTGCGAGGCGGCCATGCAGGCGGGCGCCCGCGGGGTGAAGATCATCTGCTCGGGCCGGCTCGGCGGGGCGGAGCTGGCCCGCACCGAGACGCAGATGCTCGGCTCGATCCCGCTCCAGACGCTCCAGGCCAATGTCGACTTCGCCGTCAGCGAGGCCGTCACGACCGCAGGCGTCATCGGGATCAAGGTCTGGATTTATCGCGGAATGTACGGGGAGGAGCCGGTCGCGACGGCGGCGCGGCCGGAAGGGCGCTTCCGGCGTCGGGCGCGACGGTGACGGGCGCGACGGTGACGGGCGCGACGGTGACGGGGGCGACGAACGGACGTGGTGCCCGGGCGTCTGACCGGGAGTAGCTGGAGAGTTCGATGGCCGGAAACATGCCGAAGCGCGTCAAGTGGCGCAAGGCTCAGAAGGGCCGCATCAAGGGTAACGCGACCCGCGGGAACACGGTCGCTTACGGCGACTTCGGGCTGCAGTCGCTGGAGCCCGGGCGGGTCACGAGCCGGCACATCGAGGCCGGCCGCGTGGCGGCGACGCACTTTCTCCAGCGCGAGGGGCGGATCTACATCCGGATTTTTCCGCACAAGCCGATCACCAAGAAGCCGCTGGAGGTCCGCATGGGCACGGGCAAGGGCGAGGTTGATATCTGGACGGCGGAAGTGAAGCCGGGCACGGTGATGTTCGAGGTGGGCGGTGGCGTGAGCGAGGAGCTGGCCAAGGCGGCCCTGCTGCGTGTTGCTCACAAGCTTCCGGTCAAGACGCGGTTCGTGGCCCGGCGTCACGGGCTGTAGGCTGGCGGGGCGAGGTGTGCTGTGAAGATGGACGTGATCCGAGCCATGAAGACCGACGAGCTGCACAACGAGCTGGAGCGGCTCCGCCGGCACCTGTTCGACCTGCGTTCCCAGGCCGTGACCGAGAAGCTGGAGAAGCCGACGCAGCTCGGGCAGGCCAAGCGCTCGATCGCGCGAATCCTGACCGTGCTGCGCGAGCGCAACGAGAAGGACGTCGAGCAGCGACAGGCGCACCTCTCGGCCCAGGCGGCCCGGCGATGAGGGCGAGCGGGCCGCGCGCGGGAGGCACGCGCGGCCGGGACGACGGATGGAACCTGATAGAAACGGACGGCAGGCATGGCGGCTGAACAGACGGGCAGATCGGCGGAGCAGCGGCGCACGCGCGTCACGCGCATCGGCGTCGTGACCTCCGACGTGCGCGACAAGACGATCCGCGTCACCGCGACGCGGCAGGTCAAGCACCCGAAGTACGAGAAGCTCCTGCGGCGGCGCGTGGTGTACCAGGTGCATGACGAGAAGGACGACGCGCGCGTCGGCGATCGCGTCGAGATCATGGAATGCCGGCCGATCAGCAAGACCAAGGCCTGGCGCCTGGTGCGGATCATCGAGCGCGCCCCGCAGCAGCCCGGGGGGCCGCGATGATCACCCAGTACACCTGGCTGGACTGCGCCGACAACACGGGCGCCAAGGAGCTGCGCGTGATCCAGGTGATCAAGCAGGGCGCCGCGGGTCACGGCAAGCGCCGCCTGCGCACCGGCTACGTCGGGGACATCGCGATCTGCTCGGTGAAGAGCTGTCTGCCGACGTCGGACTTCAAGAAGGGCGACAAGGTGCGGGCGGTGGTTGTGCGGACGAAGTACCCCACCCGCCGCAAGGATGGGACCTACGTGCGGTTCGACAGCAACGCCGCGGTGATCATCGACGCGGAGAACAACCCGCGCGGCACGCGCGTCTTCGGGGCGGTCGCCCGCGAGCTGCGCGAGAAGAACTTCACGAAGATCATCTCGCTGGCGGAGGAGGTCTGGTAGCCATGGCGGCCCGCATCCGAAAGGACGACATCGTCGAGGTCATCACCGGCGACAGCAAGGGCGCCCGCGGGAAGGTCCTGCGCGTCCTGGTTGACGAGCAGCGCGTGCTCGTCGAGGGGGTCAACATGGTCGTGCGCCACCTCCGCCGCAACCGTCAGGGGGCGGGCGGGGGGCGTGTTCGCAAGGAGGCGCCGATCCACATTTCGAACGTGATGCCGGTGAACCCGAAGACCAACCGCCCGACGCGCGTGCGTTTCGCCACGGTGCTGCGGGGCGGGAAGGTCGTCAGCAAGAACCGCGTCGCCGCCGATGGCACGGTGCTGGGCGAAGTGAAGCGGGCCGCGACGGCGCGGCAGGGGAAGTAGGCCATGGCGCGCATGCTTGATCGCTACCGCGAGCAGATCCTGCCGGCGATGATGAAGGAGCTGGAGCGCAGCAATCCGCTGTCGATCCCGAAGCTCAGCAAGATCGTCGTGTCCGTCGGCCTGGGCAAGGCCGTGGCCGAGTCGTCGGGGAAGGTGCGCGAGAACAAGCGCTTCACCGAGGCCGAGGAGCACCTGGCCACGATCACCGGCCAGAAGCCCGTGGTCTGCAAGGCCCGCAAGAGCGTCTCGAATTTCAAGCTGCGCGCGGGCTGGGACGTCGGCCTCAAGGTGACCCTCCGCGGCGAGCGCATGTACGAGTTCCTCGACCGGCTCATCACCCTCGCCGTCCCGCGCGTCCGCGACTTCCGCGGTCTCGACCCCGGCAGCTTCGACGGCCGCGGGAACTACGGCATGGGGCTGAGCGAGTACGGCGTTTTTCCGGAGATCAACCCGGACCGCGTCACGTACCAGCAGGGGATGAACATCACGATCTGCACGACGGCCCGCAACGACGCCGAGGCGCGCCAGTTGCTGACGCACCTGGGGATGCCGTTCCGGAACTAGCCGCGCCGACGAAGGAGAGCAGCCGAGCATGGCCCGATTGTCGTTGAGAATCAAGGCGGCGAAGAAGCCCCGGTTCAGTACGCGCGCCTACACGCGCTGCGGGCTCTGCGGGCGCTCACGCGCCGTCTACCGCAAGTTCAAGGTGTGCCGGCTCTGCTTCCGCAAGCTAGCCGGACAGGGCTGCATCCCCGGCGTCCGGAAATCGAGCTGGTAGGAGAATCGCTGCGATGGCCATCACCGACCCGATCGCCGACATGCTCACCCGCATCCGCAACGCCAACCGCACCGGCAAGCCGCGCGTCAACGTCAAGCGCAGCAAGATCTGCCTGGGTGTGGCGAAGGTGCTCAAGGAAGAGGGCTACGTCCTCGACTTTGCCACCGTCGAGGACGCCTCCGGACAGGGCGAAATCCGCATCGACCTCAAGTACGGCGACCGCGGCGAGAAGGTCATCCAGGACCTCCAGCGCGTCAGCCGCCCTGGCGGGCGCGTCTACCGCCGGGTCGATGAGCTGCCCAAGGTGCTCGACGGCCTCGGAATCTCGATCGTCTCGACCAGTCGCGGCGTGCTCAGTGATCGCCAAGCGCGGAAGCTGTCCGTCGGCGGCGAAGTTCTGTGCGAGGTGTGGTGAAGCGATGTCGCGAATCGGAAAGAAACCGGTCGTGCTGCCCGCCGGCGTGAAGGCCGAGCTCTCGGGCCGCACCGTCAAGGTCAGCGGCCCCAAGGGCCATCTCACCTGGACCGTCCCGCGGACGATCGACCTCGCCCTCGAAGGCGGCCAGGTCGTCGTGCGCCGGGCCGACGACCTCAAGCAGACGCGCGCCCTCCACGGCCTCAGCCGGGCGCTGATCGCGAACATGGTGCACGGCGTCCAGCAGGGGTACGAGATCAAGCTCGAGGTCTACGGCACGGGCTACAGCGTCAAGAAGGAAGGAACGAACCTGCTGCTCAACATCGGGTTCATGGGTCGCGGCGTCGGCAAGCCCGCCCAGTTCGTCATTCCGATCCCGGCCGGGTTGCAGGTCGATGTCGAGGTCCAGGCCGCTCGCGGCGAGAACGAGCCGGCGAAGTTCACCGTCCGCGGCGTCGACAAGCAGCAGGTGGGCCAGTTTGCGGCCGAAGTCCGCAAGCTCCGCAAGCCCGAGCCCTACAAGGGCAAGGGCGTGCGCTACGCCGGCGAGCACATCCGCCGCAAGGCCGGCAAGGTCTTCGCGGGCGGCGGTGGATAATCAGGGGCCGCCGGGCGGCGCGTCGCGTTCGTCCGGCAGCGAGGTGAGGACGACATGCGTCAGCAGATGATCAAGCTCAAGCGCCTCAGCCGTCGCGTGCGGCGGGTGCGCAAGAAGGTGAGCGGCTCGGCGGAGCGGCCGCGGCTCGCGGTCACGCGCTCGAACCGCAACATCTCGGCCCAGCTCATCGACGACCTGACCGGCCGCACGCTCTGCGCCGTCACGACTCAGAGCGAGGAAGTCCGGGCGCAGGCGGCGTACGGCGGCAACCGGAAGGCGGCGGCGCTGGCCGGGAAGCTCCTGGGGGAGAAGGCGCTGAAGCTGGGCGTGCAGCAGGCCGCGTTCGATCGGCGCGGGCGGCGCTACCACGGCCGGATCAAGGCGCTGGCCGATGCGGCCCGCGAGGCGGGTCTGAAGTTCTAGGTCGCGCCCTCGCGAGCGCGCAAGCGGAGCCACGGCATATGTCGAAACAGCAACGCAGAGAGCAGCCACAAAAGAAGCAGGGAGCCGCGGCGCCCGGCGGCGGCGATGAACGCGCCGTCGAGGACGTGCTGGTCAAGTTGTACCGCTGCGCCACCGTGGTCAAGGGCGGCCGCCGCTTCTCCTTCGGCGCGCTGGTCGTCGTCGGCGACCGCGACGGCAGCGTCGCCTACGGGTACGGCAAGGCCAACGAAGTGCCGCCGGCGGT
The DNA here is from genome assembly GCA_900696525.1 of uncultured Planctomycetota bacterium. Taxonomy (GTDB): domain Bacteria; phylum Planctomycetota; class Phycisphaerae; order UBA1845; family Fen-1342; genus CAADGL01. The sequence continues at coordinate 338,276 of CAADGL010000021.1, read as the reverse complement.
GGAGAAAGGCGTCAAGCAGGCGCGTCGCCGGCTGGTCAAGATCCCGCGTCGCGGCACGACGATTCCGCACCGCGTTCTGGGGGAGTTCGGCGCCAGCCGCGTGCTGCTGATCCCCGCGGCCCCCGGCACGGGCGTCATCGCCGGCGCCGCGCCCCGGGCGGTGCTGGAGCTGGCGGGCGTGCGCGACGTGTTGACCAAGTGCTACGGCTCGACCAGCCCGAAGAACCTGATCAAGGCCACGCTCGACGGCCTGATGAAGCTCCGCACGCGGCAGACGATCGAGGCGCTGCGCGGCGTGAAGATCGAACTCCCGTTGGAGATGGCCAAGGCCCGGGCCAAGACGGCGGCCGAGGCGGCGTCGGCATGACGGCCGAAAAGCCCGAGGAGAGCCAGCGATGATGATTCACGACGTGACCGCCCGCGCCGGCGGCCGCAAGCGGCGCAAGCGCGTCGGCCGCGGCGAAAGCAGCGGCCTGGGACGGACCTGCGGCCGCGGAAACAAGGGGCAGCAGTCGCGCACCGGCTACAGCGGCCGCGTGCTCACCGAGGGCGGCGCCATGCCGATCTTCCGGCGCATGCCCAAGCGCGGCTTCAATAACTTCAACTTCCGAACCGAGTACGAAGTTGTCAACGTGGCTGCACTCGACGAGCGCTTTGAGAACGGCGCCCAGGTTGACGCCGCCGCGCTCTGCGCCGCACGGCTCGTCAGCGGGCCGGATGCGATGGTCAAGCTGCTCGGTGACGGCGAACTCGCCAAGAAGCTCGCCGTCCGCGTGCACGCCGTCAGCCGCAAGGCGCGCGAGCTGATCGAAAAGGCCGGCGGCAGCGTCAGCCTGATCGAGCGCACGGACCCGGCGGCGGCGGCCAAGGCCAAACGCCGCTCGGCGCGGAACCGGCCTCGCAGCCAGCGGCCGACGCGCCTGGAGAAGAAGGCCCAGAGCCGCCAGGCGAGGTAGCGGGCAGCACCCGTAACAGGATCTGACATGTTCCGTGCCTTCATCAACATGTTCCGAGTGCCGGATCTTCGAAAGAAGATTCTCTTCACCCTCGGCATGCTCATGGTGTACCGACTCGGTTTCTACATCGCGCTTCCCGGCATCAACCAGGAGTCGCTCGCCCAGCACTTCAAGAGCGCGGGCGGGGGCGCCACCGAGCAGGCGGCCGAGCTCTTCGCCATGTTCACCGGAGGCGACCTTGGGCAGAGCACGGTGTTCGGCCTGGGGATCATGCCGTACATCAGCGCGTCGATCATCCTCCAGATCCTGGTCACGATTGTTCCGGCCCTGGAGAAGCTCTCAAAGGAGGGCGAGAGCGGCCGGCGCAAGATCATGGAGTACACGCGCTACGGCACCGTGGTGCTGTGCCTCGTGCAATCGGTCTTCTGGCTCAACTACCTCAACGCGCAGCCGGACCTCGTGTATCCCGATTTTCGCGGCGGGTACAGCTTCGCGATCATGGCGGTCACCGGCCTGATGGCCGGCACGCTGCTGCTGATGTGGATCGGTGAGCAGATCGACGAATACGGCATCGGCAACGGCATCAGTCTGATCATCATGGCCGGCATCGTGGCCCGCCTGCCCAATGCCCTCATCGACGTGTGGCAGGGGCTGCGTGCGGGGGGCGCCGCCGGCGGCATGGACTGGTCCGAAGTGCTCTTTCTGCTGGCCTCGTTCGTCGCGGTGGTCGCCGGCGCCATTCTGATCACCCAGGCGCAGCGGCGCATCCCGATCCAGCAGGCCAAGCAGACGCGCGGCCGGCGCGTTGTCGGCGGCGCGAAGCACTACCTGCCGCTGAAGATCAACCACGGCGGCGTGATGCCGATCATCTTCGCCCAGTCTTTCCTGTTGCTGCCGGCCTGGGTCTTTCCGGCGCTGGCGGGCTGGCAGTTGTGGCCCGCGCGGCTGTGGACCGAGCTGGCGGATGCGATGCACCCGGGCGAGTTCGTCTACGAAGTGCTCTACATCGCGATGGTGTACGTTTTCGCCTATTTCTGGGTGTCGGTGCAGTTCAAGCCGCGCGAGCTGGCCGACAACCTGCGCGACATGGGGAGCTTCATTCCCGGTCTGCGGCCCGGCAAGCGCACCGCCGAGTACCTCGAGGCCGTGATGGAGCGCATCACCTACGTCGGCGCGGGATTCCTGGCCGTCATCGCGGTGATCCCGTCGATCATCGCCGTCAAGCTCGGGATTCCGTGGAGCGTGTCCACGTTCCTCGGCGGCACGGGCCTGCTGATCGTGGTCAGCGTCACGCTCGACCTGATCCAGCGCATCGAGGCCAACCTCATCATGCGCAACTACGAGGGCTTCCTGGGCGGTGAGGGCGGCTCCGGGCCGCGCATCAAGGGTCGCCAGTAGTGACGAACCGGGTATGAAATGGGTGCGCAGCGGCTGATCTTCCTCGGACCCCCAGGCTCAGGAAAGGGGACCCAGGCCGCGCGCATGAGCGGCAAATTCGGCCTCGCGGCCCTCTCCAGCGGCGACACCCTTCGCCGCGAGATCGCCGGTGACAGCGCCGTCGGCCGGGCGGCACAGGCGTACGTGTCCACCGGCCAGCTCGTGCCCGACGACGTGATCACCGACGTGATGCTCGCGGCGATCGACCGCCTGCCAAGGTCCGCCGGGTTCATTCTTGACGGCTTCCCGCGGACGATTCCCCAGGCCGAGGCGCTCCAGCAGGGACTGGCCGCCCGCGGGATGCCGCTGCACGGGGTGGTGGACTTCGAGATACCCGACCAGGAGCTGGTCGTACGGCTTGCCGGCCGAAGGGTTTGCACGGGCTGTGGCATGTCGTATAATGTCGGGTCTTTGCCCCCGCGCGCCGCCGGCGTGTGCGACCGTTGCGGTGGGGCGCTCGCGCAGCGCGAGGACGATCGCGAGGACGTCGTCGCGACGCGCTTGGCGACCTATCGGCGGCAGACCGCCCCGCTGATCGACTTCTACAGGCGGCACGGGCTGCTGCACCCGGTGGATGCGGCGGCGGACGTGAACGACGTGGAGGCGGCGGTGGCGGCGGAGATCGCAGCGATGGGCGTGGCCGGATGAGCGTGGCGGCCGGGCGGATCGTGCTGAAGTCGCCGCGCGAGATCGAGTTGATGCGCGCGGCGGGGCGGCTGGTGGTTCGCGTGCTGGATGCGATCGAGGGTGAGATTCGCGTCGGATGCACGACGGCGTCGCTGAACGCGACGGCCGAGCGGCTGATACGGGAGGCGGGCGCCCAGGCGTTGTTCCTTGGGGTGACGAACCCGCAGTCGCGCGGCCCGTTTCCGGCCAGCATCTGCTCGTCGATCAACGACGAAGTGGTGCACGGGATTCCGGACGAGCGGACGTTGGCGGAGGGCGACATCGTCAAGGTGGATTGCGGTGTGCGGCTTCGCGGCTATTGCGGAGACGCGGCCCGCACGTTCGCGGTGGGGCGCATCGCGCCGGAAGCGCGGCGCCTGCTCGAGGTGACGAAGGGGGCGCTGGACCTGGCGGTTGAGAACGTGCGGCCGTACCAGCCCTGGGGCAAGGTTGCGAAGCTGATGCAGGAGTACGTCGAGCGGGCGGGTTTCGGAGTCGTGCGCGACTTCGTCGGCCACGGGATCGGGCGCGAGATGCACGAGGAGCCCAAGGTCCCCAACTACGTGGACCGCAGGAGCCGCGACGCGGACTTCGAGCTCCTGCCCGGCATGACCCTGGCCGTCGAGCCGATGGTCACGGTCGGCAAGCCCGACGTGGAGTACCGCGACCGCACGCGCTGGACGGTCGTGACGAAGGACGGGTCGCTGGCGGCGCACTTCGAGCACACGCTGGCGGTCACGCAGGACGGCGTCAGCGTGCTGACCGATGGCAAGTAGGAACCGGAACGGCGCAAGGAGCGGCGACGATGAAAGTCAGGTCGAGCGTCAAGCGGATCTGTGAGAACTGCAAGATCGTGCGCCGGCGCGGCGTTGTGCGCGTGATCTGCAAGACCAACCCGAAACACAAGCAGAGGCAGGGCTAAGAGGGAGGCTGGGCCGCGGCGGTTCGGCGGCGCCTTCGGACGGCGCGTGTTCCGGGAGCGGCCCAGACAGCACAAGGGGAGTTCAGATGCCGCGTATAGCGGGTGTCGACATTCCGAGCGCCAAGCGGATCGACGTGGCGTTGCAGTACATCTACGGGATCGGGGCCCACCGGGCGCAGGAGATCTTGCGCAAGGCGGGCATCGATGCCAGCGTGCGTGCGAACAAGCTCACAGAGGACGAGGTGAGCCGCATCGCCGGCATTATCGAGCGCGACTACGCGGTCGAGGGGCAGCTCCGCCGGCAGGTGCAGCAGAACATCGCCCGCCTGCGCGACATTCGCTGCTATCGCGGGCTGCGGCACATGCGCGGCCTGCCGGTGCGCGGGCAGCGCACCCGGACGAACGCCCGGACGCGCAAGGGGCCGCGCAAGACGGTTGCGGGCAAGAAGAGCGTGAAGGAAATGCGGTAGCGGACACCGGCGCGGAGGGCTGTCGGCGGCGCCGATGCGCCGCCGTGCCCGTCGCCTGAGCGAAAGGGAGCAGCAGTTTGGCCAAGACACCCGGAAAACGCCGCGTTCGCAAGAACGTCGCCAAGGGCGTGGCCCACATCAAGGCCACGTTCAACAACACCATCATCACGATCACCGACGTCAACGGCGACGTGCTGGCGTGGGCGTCGGCGGGCTCGGTCCCGCTGGCGGGCGGCGAGAAGAAATACACCGGCGCCAAGAAGAGCACGCCCTACGCCGCGCAGCGCGCCGCCCAGTACTGCGCCAACGAGGCGAAGAAGCACGGGCTGCTCGAGGTCGAGGTGAAGGTCAAGGGCCCCGGGGCCGGACGGGAGTCCGCCATTACGGCGCTCCAGGCCGCCGGCCTTCGCATCCAGGCCATCGAAGATGTCACGCCGATCCCGCACAACGGGTGTCGGCCGCGCAAGAAGCGGAGGGTCTAAGACATGGGACGACTCGCCGGACCCAGCACGCGTCTCTCGCGCCGCGAGGGCGTCAACCTGCACCTGAAGCCGATCCGTGACCAGTCGGGCAAGATGCCGCTGGAGCGCGAATACAAGAACTACCCGCCGGGCATGCACCCGTTCCGGCGTGGCAAGTCGAGCGACTACGCCGTGCGCCTGCGGGAGAAGCAGAAGGTCAAGCGGCACTACGGCGTGCTGGAGAAGCAGTTCCAGCGCTACTTCCGGCTGGCGGAGAAGGCGACGGGGAACACCGGCGTCGAGCTGCTGGTGCTGCTGGAGCGTCGGCTGGACAACGTGGTGTACAAGAGCCGGCTGATCGCCGGCCGGCGCGGGTCGCGGCAGGCGATCGTTCACGGGCACGTGTTCGTGAACGGGCGCAAGGTCGATCGCCCGGGCGCGCTGGTGAGCGCCGGCGACGTCATCAGCATCCACAAGCGCGAGCGTTCGCAGAAATACGCGCGGGCGCAGATGGCGCTGCTCGAGGGTGTGCCGATGCCGCCGCCTCAGGACTGGCTTGAAGTGAATCCCGACCGGCTCGAAGCCCGCGTCATCGCCCTTCCGACGCGCGAGTCCGTGCTGATCCCGGTGGAAGAGCAGTTGATCGTCGAGTTCTGCTCGCGGTAGTGAGCGACGCCGCGGCGCGCGGCCCGGCCCGCACCGCGGACCCTTGGAGAACCAGAGCACTATGCGTATTCGATGGCGCGGCCTTGAGTTGCCCTCGCGCGTGATCCGCGACGAGACCGTCAGCACCTCGAAGTACGGGCGTTTCATTGTCGAGCCCTTCGAGCGCGGCTTCGGAACCACCGTGGGCAACAGCCTGCGGCGGATCCTGCTGAGCAGCCTGGAAGGCTCGGCGGCGACTTTCTGCCGCATCGCCGGGGCGGACCACGAGTTCTGCTCGCTGCCCGGCGTGTACGAGGACGTGACGGACATCATCCTGAACATCAAGTCGATCGTGGTCGACGTCGACGCCGACACCCCGCGGAAGATGCGCATCGAGCGCCGCACCAAGGGGACGGTGACCGCGGGTGACTTCGAGTGCGACGCGGGCGTGACGGTGTACAACAAGGAGCAGCTCATCGCGACGCTCACCGAGAACGTGCCCTTCTCGCTCGAGCTCACGGTGCAGCGCGGCCGCGGGTACGTCCCGGCCAGCGAGCACGTCGACGAGAACGCCGAACTCGGCATCATCGCCGTCGACGCGCTCTACTCCCCGGTCACGCGCGTGCGCTACCGCATCGAGGACACGCGCGTCGGCCAGAAGACCAACTACGACCGCCTGGTGCTCGAGATCTGGACCAAGGGCACGGTCCTGCCCGAGGACGCGCTGGTCGAGGCCGCCAAGATCCTCCGCAAGCACCTCAACCCCTTCGTCCAGTACTACGAGCTGGGCGACGACCTGGCCGCCGCCGGCTCCTTCGTCGAGACGCCCGCGTCGGCGGTGGACGAGGAGCTGCGCCGGAAGCTCGACCGGCCGGTCACCGACCTCGACCTGTCGGTTCGCGCGAGTAACTGCCTGGAAGCCGCGAAGATCGTGACGGTCGGAGACCTGATCAAGCACGACGAGGCCTCGCTGCTCGCCCTGCGCAGCTTCGGCAAGACCTCGCTGATGGAAGTCAAACGCAAACTGACGGACCTCGGGCTGGCGCTGGGAATGACCATCGGCGCCCCCGAGCCCGAGCCGGCGATGTCCGCCGACGCGCCCGAGGCCTGACGCCGTCTGATCGAGAAAAGGTGAACCCGCATGCGACACGCTGTTGCCGGTAGAAAACTCGCCCGCACGAGCGCCCATCGTCTGGCGCTGCGGCGGAACCTCGTACAGAGCCTGATCGAGCACGGGCGGATTCGCACGACGATCGTGAAGGCCAAGGAGGTTCGCCCCTTTGCCGAGCGGCTGGTCTCGCTGGCCATCAGGGGCGACCTGACCGCGCGGCGGCGGGCCATCGCGCTGCTCAACGACCGCTCCTACATCCCGAAGGAGAACCGGGCCGACTACGACAAGCTCAGCGATTCGAAGCGCGAGCGCGTCCTGCGCAGCAGGTCCGGCCGGCGCTATCGCGTCAGCACGACGCGCCCGGGCGTCAAGTTCACCGCCGCTTCGATCGTCACCAAGCTGTTCTCCGAGATCGGACCGGCGATGAAGAAGCGCAACGCCAGGCGCGCCGGAAACGAGGATGGGAAGCTCGGCGGCGGGTACACGCGGCTCATCAAGCTGGCGGATCGTCGCCTGGGCGATGCCGGCCAGTTGGCCATTCTCGAATGGGTGGGCGCCGACGACAAGCCGCGCCCCAAGAGCACGGCCAAGACCGAACGGAAGCGCCGCGCCAAGGTGCGGCACGCCTTCTACGCCGGCGAGGGCCGCGCCAAGCCGGGGCCGCGCCGCCGCCCGAAGGCGGCGAAGCGCCCGGCCGCCGCGACCGGCTCGGAGCCCGCCTCCGGCTCCGCGGGCGAATCGACCGACGCTGCGAAGTAGGTGGGTTTTTCGCTATCCGGTTAGGATTGGCGCCGGGCTCGAGAAACGGGCGTCTGGGCGGGGGCTTACACCGGCCGGCGACCACGCTCGCGGCTCGCTAGCCTCGGGAGGCCGCCATGAGTGCCGGCGAAGCACCGTCGATCTTCACCCGCATCATCCTCGGCGAGGTTCCGAGCCACCGGGTGTTCGAAAACGCGCACGTTTTCGCGTTTCTTGATATCAACCCGCTGGCGCTGGGGCACACGCTCGTTGTTCCGAAGCGCGAGGTCGAGCGTCTCGAGGCGCTTCCGGAGGAGGAGGCCGCCGCCATCGGCGCGGCCCTGGGCCGGATAGCCCGGGCGGTGCTAGAGACGGTTGGGGCTCAGGACTACAACGTGCTTCAGAACAACGGCCCGACTGCCGGTCAGGTGGTGCGTCACGTTCATTTCCACATCATTCCGCGCCGCGCCGGAGACGGGCTGGGGTACCGGTGGAACACGAAGCAGGCCGACGCGGGCGAGCTGGCGGAGCTGGCGGCGAAGATCGCGGCGCGGCTGGCCGAGGGGGCGTAGGGGCGGCGTTTGCCGCCTGCCCGGCATTCCTCTATACTGTCCGGCTTGAGACCAGGCGGTTCTGGGGTCTCCGCAAAGGGCTTGCGGGGGAGGGCTGGAGCCTGCCCATGTGCATTGAGGATACGGCCCATGAGCATGAACGCTGGCAGAAAGTCGGAGATACTTCAGACCCATCGTCGGCACGACGGTGACACCGGCTCAGCCGAGGTTCAGATAGCGCTGCTGAGCGAGCGGATCGGGCAGTTGACCGCCCACCTGAAGCTGCACAAGAAGGACCATTCGTCGCGTCGCGGCCTGCTGAAGATGGTCGGGAAGCGCGCCGCGCTGCTGAAGTACCTGGCGCGTGAGGATCGCGCCCGCTACCTCGAGACGATCGGCAAGCTCGGCCTGCGCAAGTAGCTGGCCATCGGGCCGGTTGGTCTTCGCAAAAGGGCAGCGGCCGCGCCGGCCAAGCGGGCGCGGCATGCGCCACCGGCCCTGGCCGTTCCCGAAGCGTAGGCCGGTGCGGCGTTTCGGCGGCTGTTTCTATACCGATGCGTGTTCGGTCGCGGAAGTTCGGCGATGCCGGCGGCGAACGGAAAGTCGGCAGGCAAACAAAGAGGGTAGGGTAGGTAATGACGTTCAAGGTCGAGCGAGAGCTGGGAGTTCACACGTTATCCATCGAAGTCGGCAAGGTGGCGAGGCAGGCGCATGGCGCGGCGCTGGTGCGTTACGGCGATACGGTCGTGCTGGGCACGGTCGTGACCGGGCCGGCGCGCGAGGGCATCGACTTCTTCCCGCTCACGGTCGACTACCGCGAGAAGATGTCCGCCGCCGGCAAGTTCCCCGGCGGGTTCTTCAAGCGCGAAGGGCGGCCCTCCAACAAGGAAATCCTCACGGCGCGCATGATCGACCGTCCGATGCGGCCGCTCTTTCCGCCGCTCTTTCGTGACGAAGTCCAGATTCAGGTCATGGTTCTCTCCACCGACGGCCAGAACGACCCGGACACGATCAGCTTCGTGGCGGCGGCGGCGGCGATGGCGGTATCGGGGATTCCGTTCGACGGCCCCGTCGCCTGCGTGCGCGTCGGGCGGGTTGACGGTGAACTCATCATCAATCCCGACCGCAACCAGCTCGAGTATTCCGATCTCGACCTCGTGGTGGCGGGCCACTCCAACGCCGTGAACATGATCGAGGTCGGCGCCCGCGAGCTTTCGGAGGAGGACATCGCCAGCGCCATCGAGTTCGGTCATGCGCAGGGCGTGCTGCCGATCTGCGAGATGCTGGCCGAGCTCACGAGGCACGCCGGGAAGGCCGTCACCTGGACGCCGCCGGACCAGGACGCCGCCCTGATCGAGGACGTGCGCGCCCGCGTCTGGGATGCGCTGTTGGCGGCCAAGAGCAAGCCAGGCAAGCAGGAGCGCACCGAGGCCGTGAAGGCGGTCTACGAGCAGACGGTGCTGCACTACTGCCCGCCGGACGTGGACAAGCCCGACCACAAGCCGCAGGAGATCAAGGCGATTATCAAGCAGGTCGAGGAGCAGTTGGTCCGGCAGCGCATCCTGCGCGACGGCATCCGCCCGGACGGGCGCAAGCTGGACGAGATTCGCCCGATTCACTGCGAGGTCGGGTGGCTGCCGCGCACGCACGGCTCGGCGATCTTCAGCCGCGGCGAAACGCAGGCGATGGTGACGACGACGCTGGGGACGTCGGCCGACGAGCAGGTGATCGACGAACTGCTGGAAGAGTACAGCAAGAAATTCATGCTGCACTACAACTTTCCGCCGTTCTCGGTCGGCGAGGTGCGGCGGATCATGGGCCCCGGGCGACGCGAGATCGGCCACGGGGCGCTGGCGGAGCGCAGCCTGGAGGCGGTGCTGCCCTCGCCGGAGGAGTTTCCGTACACGATCCGCCTGGTGAGCGACATTCTGGAATCCAACGGGTCGAGCTCGATGGCGACGGTCTGCGGCGGGTCGCTGAGCCTGATGGACGCCGGCGTGCCGATCACGGGCGCCGTTGCGGGAATCTCGATCGGCCTGGTGGAGGACGAGGGCAAGCAGGCGCTGATGACCGACATCCTGGGCGAGGAAGATGGCTTCGGCGACATGGACTTCAAGGTCGCGGGCACGCGGCGGGGCATCACCGGGGTGCAGCTCGACATCAAGACGCACGGTCTGCGGTTCGGCCTGATCCGCGAGGCGTTGGCGCGGGCGCACAAGGCCCGCCTGCAGATACTCGATCACATGGATCGCTGCCTCGCGACCCCGCGGAGCCAGATCAGCGAGTACGCGCCGCGGCTCATCACGCTGAAGATCAACCCGGAGAAGATCGGCAAGCTGATCGGCCCGGGTGGGAAGTCCATCCGCGCGATCCAGGCCGACACGGGGGCCCAGATCGACATCGAGGACGACGGCACGGTCTTCATCTCCTGTGCCACCGCCGAAGGGGCGCGCAAGGCCGAAGAGATCGTCCGGCGCATGACGGAGGACATCGAGATTGGCCGAATCTACGAGGGGCGCGTCATCAGCATCAAGGACTTCGGCGCCTTCGTCGAGATCCAGGAGGGTCAGGACGGCCTCTGCCACATCAGCGAGCTCGACGACGCCTACGTCAAGAGCGTCTCCGACGTTGTCCGCATCGGCGACGTCGTGCGCGTCAAGGTCATCGCCATCGACGACCAGGGACGCGTCAAGCTCTCGCGCAAGGCCGCCAAGCGCGAGGAAGCGGGCGGAAACTAGGGGCTAACCCGGATCCGGGTTGCCGAGACGATATGAGCGGATGCAGGCCGATCGACCTAGGACCCTAGGCCTTCCGTCGCAACCGCTTCCTTACGGGCGCGACTCGGATGGGCTCCGGGCTGCGGCTCCCGGAGGAAGTTCCGCAGCGGTCGCCCGTTCGGGCGACGGAGTCGTGCGTGGCGACGCTTCAGGTGCTTCAGGGCCCCGACAAGGGGCGCACGTTCAAGACCCAGGACGACGTCGTCCTGATCGGCCGGGGCAGCGACCAGCTCCCTCTCACCGACCAGACCGTCAGCCGCCGGCACGCCGAGCTGCGCTACGAAGGCGGGGCGTGGGTCCTGAGCGACCTGCACAGCGCGAACGGGACGTACCTGAACGGCGTGCGGCTCGACAAGCCGGTTCGGCTCAAGCACGGGGACCAGATCCGCCTGGGCAGTTCGCTGCTGGTCTACAGCGGCGACGAGTCGCTGGAGCAGCTCTCGGGCGCGAACATCCCGGCCGACCTGGTCACGCTCGACGCGGCTGACGCCGGCTCGATCGTCGCCAGCGTCGCCTCGAGCGAAGACAGCGTGGTGATGGCGGCGCCGGACACGGCGCACGCGGTGAAGAGCTGGAAGGCGATGCGCGAGCTGTCCGACGTGATCGGCAGCCTGGTGTCGCCGACGCAGTTGCTGCCGCGCGTGATGGACATCGTCTTCGAGGACGTCGAGGCCGACCGGGGCGTGGTGTTCCTCAAGGACGAGGCGACCGGCGACCTGCTGCCCGAGGTGGTGCGCTTCCGCAACCGCAAGGCCCGGGCCGAGGCGCAGCGCAGCGCGTTCGCGGCGTCGCGCAGCATTCTGGATCATGTGATGCGCACGCGCGAGGGCGTGCTGTGCTCGAACGTGCAGCGCGACACGCGCTTCGAGCTCGGCAAGAGCATCATGAACCTCGGCATGCGCTCGCTGATCTGCGCCCCGATCCTGGCGCGCGACCGCATCCTCGGCGCCATCTACCTCGACTGCCCCGTGAACCGCCACACCTACAACGAGCACGAGCTGCGGCTGATCACGGCCATCGGCTACCAGACCGGGCTGGCGATCGAGAACGCCCGGCTGGTCCAGGCGCACCTGGAGCAGGAGCGCCTGGCCGCCGCCGGCGAGACGGTTGCGTACCTCTCGCACGCGATCAAGAACATCCTGCAAGGCATGCGCAGCGGGGCGGACGTGCTGGAGCGCGGCCTGGGCAAGCAGGACTTCGGCCTCAGCCAGCAGGGCTGGCGCATCCTCGACCGCAACCTCGACCGCTGCTACAACCTGATGCTCAACATGCTGGCCTTCAGCAAGCAGCGCGAGCCGCAGCTCGAACTCCTGCACGTCAACAAGATCGTCACCGACGTCGTCGAGCTCGAACAGCCCCTGGCCGACGACGCCCGCGTCATGCTGCTCACCGACCTCGACGAGCACGCCCCGCCCATCCCCCTCGACTACGAGGGCATCCACCAGGTCCTCGTCAACCTCGTCAGCAACGCCGTCGAGTTCGCCCCGCGCGGCTCCGGCGTCGTCAACGTCCGCACGCGCTTCGACCCGCTCGAACGCCGCGTCCTCGTCACCGTCGCCGACAACGGGCCCGGCGTCCCCGAAGGCGACCTGGGCCGCATCTTCCAGCCCTTCCACTCCACCAAGGGGCACGGCGGGACCGGCCTGGGCCTCGCCGTCGCGCGTAAGATCGTGCAGGAGCACGGCGGAACGATCGAAGTGCACAACCTCCAGGGCGGCGGAGCCGAGTTCGTCGTCAAGCTGCTGACCTCCGACGCCCGAAGGGCCAGCCCCGGCGACACGCAGGGACCGACGCGCTGAAGCACGATCTCCGCCGGTTGGAGTTGCCAAAATGCCCACGTACGTCTACGAGGTCATCCTGCCCGACGGCAGCGGCGGAGAGCGCTTCGAGGTCGAGCAATCGATGCACGACGCGGCGCTCGAGCGTCACCCCGAGAGCGGCGTCCCGGTCCGACGCGTCATACAGCCGCCGATGATCGGCGGGCGCTGGTCGGAGCGCGCCGCACGAACAGCGTTGAGTGATCACAACCTGGCGTCCAAGGGCTTCACGAAGTACGTGAAGACGGGCGACGGACAGTATGAGAAGGCCGCGGGAGCGGGTCCGAAGCGGATATCAAGCTGAGGCCCGCAGGTGTCGAGATTGAGTACGCAAAAACCGCCTACGAAACCAAAACCAAGGTATAGCCCCAGGAACGGCGCGGCCGATCGTCTTAACAGAGGCGTGTCTTGAGTTACTCCGGGGCGGGCTGAGGCGTCGATTGCGGCGCATGCGCAATCCTGACCGGCCGCTCGCGCGGCCCGGAGGCTGCCGATGACGACGATCGACCATACCGTCTTCGTGATCGAGGATGACCCGGCTGTTCGGCAGTCGCTGCTGGACCTGATGACCAGTGCCGGCCTGGCCGCCCAGGGCTTCGCCTGCGGAAAGGACTTCCTGGCCGCCCACGGAGGGGGCGACGGCGGGTGCGTGGTGCTCGACGTCTGCCTTCCGGACCTGAACGGAATCCAGATTCTCACGGAGCTGAAGCAGCGCGGCGCGCAGGTTCCGGTGGTGATGATCAGCGGCGCCAGCGACATTCCTGTCGCGGTGGAGGCGCTGCATCGCGGCGCGTTCGATTTTCTGGAAAAGCCGTTCGCCCCGCAGCAACTGCTGGCGCGCGTCCAAGAGGCGCTGCTCGAAACCGATCGCCGCCGTCTGGCCCTCGCCCAGCGGGCCGAACTCGAGGCGCGTTTCGCGCGGCTGACGCGCCGCGAGCGTGAAGTCGTCGATCTGGCGGTGAGCGGGCTGAACAACCGCCAGATCGCCGCGCGCTTCGAAGTCAGCTCGCAGGCCGTCGACGCGCATCGCAAGCGCGCCATGCAGAAACTCGGCGTCACGACCGTGGCGGAGCTCGTGCAGCTCGTCATGATCACCCGCGGCGCCGCCGCCAACGCCGTGCCGACACCGATGCCCGTGCCCGCCCAAACGTTCGCCGGCCCCGCCGCGATCGCCTAGTCCAGGCCGCACGCCGGCGCAGCCGTGCCGCGGCCGCAACGCTCAACCCGCGCTGCGTTCGCCGAACAGGAACTCGCGCGCATTTGCGCCGAGGAGCCTGGCGCGCGTCTCGTGGCTCAGGTCCGCGAGCGAGTCGATCAGCTCGCCCGGCCGGTGCTCGCCCAGCGGAAAAGGGTAGTCCGATCCCAGCGCCACCCGCCGCTGGCCGAAAAGCCGCAGCAGCTCGCGGAGCGCCGGCGCGTCGTGCACCAGTGAGTCCACGAAGAACCGCGCCGGCGAGCCGTCGCCCCGGGCCAGGTACGATCGCGGATTGACTGGGTTGTTGACCGCCACCAGGTCGGGCCGGACGCGGAAGCCGTGCTCGATGCGCCCGATCGTCCCTGGAAATGACCCGCCGCCGTGACTGAAGCACAGCCGCAGCCGCGGCAGGCGTTCGAGCACGCCGCCGAAGATCACCGAGCAGATCGCGAGGGCCGTCTCCGCCGGCATTCCGACGAGCCAGGGCAGCCAGTAGCGCGGCATGCGTTCCTTTCCGAGCATGTCCCAGGGGTGGACGAAGACGGCGGCGCCCAGCTCCGCGGCCCGCTCAAAGACGGGAAAGAGGGCGGGCTCGTCGAGGTTCCAGACGAGGTCGCGGCCCTGGTGCGCGTTGGCGTCGACGTGGGTGCCGATCTCGACGCCGGCGAGCCCGAGCCCGCCGCTGTCCGCCGGCCGCATGCAGCGTTCGAGTTCTTCCAACGCGAGATCGGGGTCCTGCATCGGCAGCGTGCCGAGGCCGAAGAAGCGGCGCGGGTGCGCCCGGCACACATCGGCGATGTGGTCGTTCAGCCTGCGTGACAGGTCGAGCGTGTCGCGCGGCCTGGCCCAGTAGCTGAACATCACCGGCACGGTGGAGAGCACCTGCACGTCGACGCCGCTGCGGGCGCAGTCATCGAGCCGCCGCTCGGCGCTCCAGCAGTTGTCCTCGATCACGCGGAAGACGCGGTCGCCGATCATCATTCGGGCCCGGCAGGGCTCGTGATGATCGAGACGCACAAAGCCCTCGTAGCCGTAGCGCTCGACCAGGTCGGGCCAGCGCTGCGGCAGGATGTGCGTGTGCAGGTCGATTCTCTCGGGCTTCATCCCGTCACGCTCGTTGTGCTGGGGTTATTCCAGCGCCAGGCCGGCCAGCAGTCCGAAGTGGCCGCAGCCCGCGCCCTCGCGGCGATAGGAATAGAACAGGTCGGTGCGCGTCATCGTGCACACGGCCGCCAACTCGATGTTCTCCTCGCGGACGCCGCCGGCGAGGAGCTGGGCCCGGTTCGCCTCCCACAGGTCAAAGCACATCCGCTCGCCGTCGCGCGGGAAGAAGCGCTCGCGCCCGGGCAGTCCCGCCGCCGCGTCGTACACGTCGCGGCCGACCTCGTACAGCGCGGGCCCGGCGGAAGGGCCGATTCCCGCGAGCATGCGCTCCGGGCGCGAGCCGAAGCGCGCCTGCATGAGCCGCAGCGCCTCGCCGACGAGCGCCGCCACCGTGCAGCGCCAACTGGCATGCACGAGGCCCAGCGCCGCCGCTTCCCGATCGTACAGCAGCACGAGCGGGCAATCGGCGGAGAAGGTCATCAGGGCGGCGCCGCGGCTGCGGGTGATGGCCCCGTCGCAGCCCTCCAGCGGGCCGCCGTCGCCCTGGCCGTCGACAACCGCCAGCCGCGCCGCATGCACCTGCACACAGTGCCACAACCGGCGTGGGTCGAACCCAAGATCCGCGGCCATCTGCCGCCGGCGCGCCGCGCGCTCCTCCCGACGATCGTCGAGCCGAGCCGAGACGTCGAGCGGCCGGGTGGCGAAGGCGTGCCTCAGGCCGGGCTGCGCGGCCAGGCGCGGGAACAGCGCGTATCGCCGCGGGCCGAAGCGCGCCAGCCGCAGGTTGCCGACGGAGTCAAAGCCGTCGGGGCCGGCCGCGTTCGCACGGGCTGCGTCCGCAGCGGGGACGGGGCCTGCCGCGCCGTTGTTTGCCGCGCTGGCCATCGCGCCGCGATGCTCGTTCGCACCACGCGTGAATGCCGACGAAGGGCCTGTCACCTCAGGGCTCCATTCTCGCGTCGAACAGCCGCGCGTGCTCCCTCTGACAGAAACGATCCGTCATGCCGGCGACGTAATCGCAGGCGACGCGCTGGGCGCCCTGCACCGCGACGCGCTGATAGTACCGCGTCGGCAGCAGCCGCGGCTCCCGGACGTAGGCCTCGAACACCGCCGTCAGGACCCGCCGGCCCTTGCTGTCCATGCGCATCAGCCGTTCCTGCCGATACAGGCGCGCCTGGAGAAACTCGCCGAGAGCGGCCAGCTCGTGCTCGCACGCCGCCGACAGCGACACGCGCGCCGGGGAGCTGCTCTCCGCCGCGTCGCGAACCAGCCGCAGCACGATGCGGTCGACGATCGGGCGGAGCCGGCGGCGCACGGCGACTGCGCGGTCCGGCTGGCGCTCCGGCGCTGGATCGGCCGCGCCGGCAGCGTGCCCGGCATCCTGTCGCGCCCGGCGCCAGATGGCCAGCTCATCGAGCGCCGCCGGCTCGATCACGCCTGCGTACACGCCGTCCTGAAGGTCGTGCAACGCGTAGGCGAGCCGATCGGCCAGGGCCGCGACCTGGCCCTCCGGGGGCGGGGGCCGCCCATCCTGAAGCGGGTGCGGCCCCGGAAGGTCATAGCGCGTGGTGTGCTTGGCCAGGCACTCGCGCACCACCCGAGTCAGGTTCAACCCCGGGAAGTCGGGGTACGGGTGCTCGAGGTGCTCGACCACGCGCAGCGCGTGGCGGTTGTGCTCATATCCGCCGTGCGCCGCCATGCAGTCGGCCAAGGCGCGCTCGCCGGCATGGCCAAATGGCGGGTGGCCGAGGTCGTGGGCCAGCGCGACCACTTCGGCCAGTCCGAAATCGAGGCGCAAAGCCGCGGCCAGCAGCCGGGCGAGATGGGCCACCTCCAGCGTGTGCGTCATCCGCGTGCGGAAGTGGTCTTCCTCCGGCGCGACGAACACCTGCGTCTTGTATTGCAGCCGCCGGAACGCCGCCGCGTTCACGATTCGATGGCGATCGAGTTCGAGCGGGGACAGCGTCTCCGCAAGCGGCTCCGGGTGCTCTCGACTGAATCGGTCCGCCTTGACCATGCCATGCGCCTGGCGCGAGCCATTCCGCGGCAATGCCGCAGCCGCGAGCGGTGCGCCTCCGTCGCGAGGATCATCGCCGCACTCGGCCGTCCTGTCAAGAAGAATTTGGTTTTTGTTAGCGTTTGCGGTGATCCGCCGGCCGTTTTTCGCGCGAGCACGGGGGCGAGGAGTGCCGCGGCGATCCGGGTATAATCGCCGCCCGGATCGCCACTTGGTCA
Source organism: uncultured Planctomycetota bacterium (assembly GCA_900696525.1). Lineage (GTDB taxonomy): Bacteria > Planctomycetota > Phycisphaerae > UBA1845 > Fen-1342 > CAADGL01. The sequence goes on along the minus strand of CAADGL010000021.1, from coordinate 321,191 downwards.
TGTCAGGCGTGCGCCTGCGTGCGCCCCGTCGGCGTCCGCGGGAGAGGTGGCCGAGTGGCTGAAGGCGCCGGTTTTGAAAACCGGTCGGGCTAATACCCGCGGGGGTTCGAATCCCTCCCTCTCCGTACAATCGCCGCCCTGGTCCTGAAGCGACCCGGCAACGAAGGGAGTGCTTGTGCACGATCATGGCTTGATACCGCCGCACGGGGGGCGACTGGTTGATCTGCTCGTCGATGTCGGGCGCGCGGCGCGGCTCAAGGCCGAGGCCGCCTCGTTGCCGCAGATCAGGCTCGGCGACCGGCAGCAGTGCGACCTGGAGTTGCTGGCGGTCGGGGCGCTGAGCCCGCTGGCCGGGTTCATGAATGCGGCGGATTATCGCGGCGCGTGCGAGGCGATGCGCATCCGCGGGAATCTCGTCTGGAGCGTGCCGATCGTCTGCGCCGTCGATTCGGCGACGGCGGAGCGGCTCGATGAGGGGCGGCGCGTGGCGCTGTGTGACGACGCGGACCGGCCGCTGGCGGTGATGACCATCGCGGAGAAGTACCGCCGCGACAAGCCGCTGGAGTTTGACAAGGTCTACCGCACGTCGGACCCCGCGCACCCGGGCGTGAAGGTGACGCAGGCGGAAGGCGACGTGTGTCTCTCCGGACCGCTGGAGGTTATCACGCCGCGCTACGACCCGGAATTCGCCGACTACCGCCTGACGCCGGCGCAGACGCGGGCGGCGTTCAGGAGCAAGGGCTGGCGGACGGTGGTGGCGTTTCAGACGCGCAACCCGATCCACCGGGCCCACGAGTACATCACCAAGTGCGCTCTGGAGATCGTCGACGGGCTGCACGTGCATCCGCTGGTCGGCCAGACGCAGCCGGGCGATATCCCCGCGCCGGTGCGCATGCGCTGCTACGAGGCCCTGCTGGACAACTACTACAGCCCCGACCGCACGCTGCTGAGCGTCTGGCCCGCCGCCATGCGCTACGCCGGCCCGCGCGAGGCCATCCTGCACGCCCTCGTCCGCAAGAACTACGGCAACACGCACTTCATCGTCGGCCGCGACCACGCCGGCGTCGGGAACTATTACGGCACCTACGACGCCCAGCGGCTCTTCGACGAGTTCGACCCGGCCGAGATCGGCATCACCCCGCTCAGGTTCGAGAACACCTTCTGGTGCCGGCGCAGCGGCGCCATGGCCAGCGACAAGACTACGCGCAGCACGCCCGAGGAGCGCGTCTCGCTCTCCGGCACGGCGGTGCGCGACATGCTTCGCCGCGGGGAGCGCCCGCCGGTGGAGTTCACCCGGGCGGAGGTGGCGGACATCCTGATAGAGGCGATGCGCAACGGCTGAGACGCTTAGCGCCCGCGGCCGACCGAGTCGCGCACGCCTGCCCGTGCGAGCCGGGCAGTCCTAGCCCGACATCAGATCCGGGACGTCGGAGTGCTCTCCCCGGGCCGGTTCGCGGAGGTGGCAAGACGCGCGGGCCAGGAGCAGGCTCCCGCGCGAGCCGTTCAGGGCGTCAAGGTCAGCCGCGACAACAGCAGCAGGTCCGTCACGTGGCCGCTCGTCGGCGTCGGCTGCGGCGTGAGCTGCTGGCCGGTCGCCGCGTTGAAGACGTGCACGCCATCCTCGCTGAAGCTGTGCGGCACGTAGAGCGTGTTGGTGAGCGGATCGTGCGTCAGCGCCGGCGCGAAATAATTGAGCGAAACGTGCAGCTCGTTCGGGTCAACGCTGACAAAGGGCCTGAACGCGTGCAGGTGCGACGACAGGAGCAGGTCGGTGCTGAAGGTCAGGTAGCCGAACTCGGGCTTGACCATCACGAACGCGCCCAGGTCCGCGCCCGTTTGGTGGTCGGCCTCCGCCACGGCCAGCCCAAGCGAGACCAGCCCGACGGGGTCCACGGCCTCGATGCCGCCGTCGTCGAAGAAACCGCCGGTCGCACTGACGAATAGCCGGGCCGGACTGCCGATCACCTGCATGCGCATGCGCGGCGCCGTGCCGTTGAGCACGATTGGGTCGATCGGCAGCGTCGCGGGGATGGCGTCGATGAGCTGCTCGGTCACGAGGTCGATGACCGCCAGCGCGGGCTGGGCGGCCGAGTCGCCGCCGTCCTCCCGGCGCATCTGCACGAACAGCCGTCTTCCGTACGCCAGCATCCGGTCCATGTCCGGCACGCCGTCGGCGCCAGCGACCGGCGTCAGATCGACCGACTCGCTCAGGCCGCCGTTCTCGAGCTTGAGCTTCAGCAGCCGCGTGGCGCCCGCGCGCGAGATGTACGCCGCCTCGGCGCTGACCACGACGATGTCCATCGGCTCGCTGCCCTTCGGCAGCACGTAGGTCTGCGCCACGGTCCACGTCTCGATGTCGATCGCCGTGACGGTGCCGCTCGGCCGGCTGACGACGTACAGCCGCTTGCCGGAGCGGTGCAGCACGGCGTCGGGGTCGGTGTCGAGCGCCGGGGTAACGAACTGAAAGGGCGCCCGCGTGCTCATCGCCCGCACGACGCCGCGGCCCGACTCGGCGTCGTTCCACGCGACGGCGACGCGCGAGCGCCAGGCGAGGTCCTGCGGCTGGGCAACCGCGGTCGCGACCAGGAGCACTGAAATCGCCGAGCAGGTCATCCGTCGCATGGTGTGCCTCCGCGACTGGTAGCTTCGCCGCGAGGGAGGATCGCGGAGGGGACTCGCGGCGTCAAGGACTTCCTGTTGGCGCCGCTTCTTCACGCCGGCCGCGGGCGCAGGCCTTGGGCAAGCACCGCGAGGATAATGATCCCGCCGGTGATCATGAGCTGCATGGCGGTCTCGACGGCGTTGATGTCGAGGATTTTGCGCAGGTAGCCGATCGTCAGCGTCCCGAGCACCGTCAGCACGATGCCGCCGCGGCCGCCGCTGAGCGGCGTGCCGCCGACGACGACCATGGCGATGGCGGTGAGCTCGAAGCCGACGCCGCCGTCGGGGTTTCCCTGGCGTTCGAGGGCGCAGAACAGCACGCCTGCCAGGCCGGCGAATGCACCGCAGAGGGCGTAGGCCGCGACCTTGATGCGGCGGACGGGAAGCCCGGCGTAGCGTGCGGCGGTCTCGTTGTCGCCGACGGCGTAGACGTGCACGCCATGCGTCGTAGCGCGGAGGAGGAAGAGGGTGAGCAGGGCGCAGGCGAGGAAGACGACGACGTGTATGGAGAGCTTGAAGCCGGCGAGGTCGAAGCTGGTGTTGAGGGCCTCGACGAGGTCGGGGTAGGGATAGCGCGTGATGACCTGGCCGCCGGCCAGGTGCTTGGCCAGTCCGCGGGCGAAGGCCATCATCGCGAGCGTCGCGATGAACGGCTGGACGCGGATGAAAGCGACCAGCCAGCCGGAGACCACGCCCGTCAGGCCGCCGACCACGACGGCGGCCGGTATCGCCCACGCGCCCGCGACGCCGTGCTTCATGACGAGCGTGGCGAAGACGACGCCGGAGAGCGCGACGACCGATCCGACGGCGAGGTCGATGCCGCCGACGATGATGACGACGGTCATGCCGCAGGCGAGAATGCCGTAGGCGCCGTTCTGCCAGAGCGTGTCGGCGTGGGTGCCGGCGCGGAAGAAGACGCCGTCGGCGTTGAAGATGCAGCCGACGATTGCGACGATCAGCAGGCCGAGCAGCGCGAACAGGACGTCGCGCTGGGCGGTTGGAAGTGACCGGACGTTCACGGGCGGGAGTATACTGCCCGTCCGTACCGCTGTTCAGCGCCTTTCGAAGGGTCCGACATGAATCGACGCGAGTTTCTCAAGGCCTCCGGCGCCGCCGGCGTGCTGGCAAGCCTGAACCTCAACGTCCTGAACGCCGCCCTCGGCGAGCCGGTCCGCACGGGCTACATCCCCGCGGACAAGGGCGTCACGCCGGAGCTGTTGGCGGCGCTGCGACAGCGCGGCGAGCGGCGCGTGTATCGCGGGCCGCGGCGGTTCGCGATCGGGATGCCGTGCGGCGGCGTGGCCGCGGGGCAGCTCTACGTGCTGGGCGACGGGACACTGGGCGGGTGGCGGATCGACGGGCGGGCGAACAACACGGGCTACGGCTCGGCCAGCTACAAGGTGCGGCGGCAACCGCGAGAGCTGGCGCAAGGCTTCACGCTGGTCCTGGAGGACGCCGGCGCGGGCGGGCCGGGCGGCGGCGGCGTGAGGAGGCTTGAGGCGCGGCTGGCTGACGTCGAGAACGGCGGGTCGTATGAGCAGGTCGAGTTCATCGGCGAGTATCCGGTCGCGGAGGTGCGCTACGGCAAGCCGCAGGACGCGAGCTTTCCGGTCGAGGTGACGCTGCGGGCGGGCAGCCCCTTCATTCCGCTGAGCGCCAGGGATTCGTGCCTGCCGTGCACGCTGCTGCGCTTCACGCTGCGCAACACGAGCGACCGGCGGGTCGCGGGCCGGCTGGTCGGGCATCTCCAGAACGGCGTGGGGGCCTTCGAGCCGGGCGAGGTCCCGCCGCTGCGGCGCAATCGTGCGCTGTCGCGCGACGGGTGGTCGATCGTGTTGATGGAAGCCGAGCCGGCGGCCGACGCGGCCGATCCGCGGCCGGAGCGTGTGCTGTTCGATTTTGACGGGCCGCACTACGACGGGTGGGAGGTGCGCGGGACGGCGTTCGGTCTCGGCCCTGCAAAGGGGACGCTGCCGAAGCAGCAGGACGTGAAGGGCTTCGAGGGCGCCGGGCTGGTCAACTCGTTCCTCGGGGGCGACGACGCCACCGGCGAGATGATCAGCGAGCCGTTCACGATCGACCGGCGCTTCCTGACGCTGCTCGTCGGCGGCGGGCGTCACCCGGGCAAGACCTGCGTCAACCTGCTGGTCGATGGCGTGGTCGTGCGGACGGCCACGGGCCGGAACGCCGAGAAGCTGGAGCCGCGCACCTGGGACGTGCGCGAGCTCGAAGGCCGCGAGGCGCGGCTTCAGATCGTCGATGCGCAGAAAGGCCACTGGGGGCACGTGAGCGTCGACAGCGTGCGCCTGGTGGACGTCGTGCCGGAAGACGCAAAGCAGCCGCGGCCCGAATCGCTGACGTTCGGCAGCATGGCGTTGGCGGTGCTGGGCGCGGAGGTGCTCAGCGACGCGGGCGGTGCGGAGCGCCTGGTCGAGGGAACGTGGCGCGGGGCACTGCCGGAGAGCGCGCAGAGCGATGGTCCGGACGCGCTGGTTTGCGCCCTTGCGGCGCCTTTCGAGCTGTCACCGGGCGAGTCGCGTGAAGCGACCTTCGTCGTCGCCTGGTGCTTTCCCAATCTGCACACCGGCAGCGGCGTGATGTACGCGAACTGGTTCAAGGACGCGGCGGAGGTCGTGGACTACGTCGCGGCGAACCTGGAGCGGCTCGTCCGCGAGACGGAGCTGTTTCACCGCACGTGGTACGAGGACACCACGCTGCCGTGGTGGCTGGCGCTGCGGCTGTTCATGCCGACGGCGAACCTGGCGACCGGCACGGCGCAATGGTGGAACAACGGACGCTTCTGGTGCTGGGAGGGCGTCGGCTGCTGCGAGGGCACCTGCACGCACGTCTGGAACTACGCCCACGCCGAGGCGCGGCTGTTTCCGGAGCTCGCCCGCAGCACGCGCGTCATGCAGGACCTGGGCACGGCGTTCGAAGAGGCGACCGGGCGCGTGGCGTTCCGCGGCAAGGTGGACGGGGGCTCGAAGTATGCCGCCGACGGCCAGTCGGGCACGGTGCTGAAGTGCTACCGCGAGCACTTGTGCAGCGGGGACGATTCGTTCCTGCGGGCGAACTGGCCGCGGATACAGCAGGCGCTGGAGTATCAGATCGGCCGCGACGTGATGGCCCGCATCGGCCCGGACACGGAGCCCGACGGCATGATCGAAGTGTCGCAGCACAACACCTACGACATCGACTTTCATGGGCCGAACAGCTACGTCGGCTCGCTCTACCACGCGGCGCTGCTCGCCGGCGCCAAGATGGCCGAGCTGATGGGTGACGCGGCCGCGGCCGGGCGCTACCGGGCGATTGCCCGGCGCGGGCGGCAGTTCACCGAAGAGCGGCTCTTCCGCGGCGGCTATTTCATCCAGCTCATCCCCGACGACGCCGGCGCGAAGTGGCAGTATGGCACGGGTTGCCTGACCGACCAGCTCTTCGGGCAGAACTGGGCCCGCTGCCTCGGCCTCGGCACGCTCTACGACGAAGAGAAGGTGGTCAGCGGCCTGCGCTCGGTCTTCCGGTTCAATTTCTCGCCGGCCGTCGCGCAGTACAACGCCGACTATCCACCGGAGCGCGTCTTCGCCGACGGCCGCGACGCGGGGCTGTTCATCTGCACGTGGCCGGACGGCGGGCGGCCGAAGGAGCCGGTGCGCTATCGCGATGAAGTCTGGACCGGGTGCGAGTACCAGGCGGCCGGCGGCATGCTGTGGGAAGCGCCGCACGCCCCGGCGCTCGTGGACGAGGCGCTGGTCGTGCTGCGGGCCATCGACGAGCGCTACGACGGTGCGGCGCGCAACCCCTGGAACGAGGTCGAATGCGGCGACCATTACGGCCGGGCGCTCGCGTCGTACGGGGCGTTTCAGGCGCTGTGCGGCTTCGAGCTCGACGGTCCGGCGGGCCTGGTGGGCATCGCCCCGCGGTTGAGCCCGGAGCGCTTCGCCGCGTTCTTCGCCGGACCCGAAGGCTGGGGGCTGGCCACGCAGAAGCGCGACACTGGGCGGCAGCTCACGCGCTTCGAAGTCCGCTGGGGCAGCCTGAGGGTGGCGGCGGTTCGCGTGCCGGCGCCATGGGACAGCGTGAGCGTCAGCGCAACGTGCGGCGGCCGGCTCATCGAGACGACGCCGGTGCGCGAGAGCAATGCCGTAACCGTGGGGCTTGCGAGCGCGGTTGTGCTGCGGCCGGGTGAGGCCGTGGAGATCGTCGTGTCGGCGTGATGCACGGCCGTCGTCCGCGGGTGGGATGCGCCTGCGGGTTCGAGACGCGCTCGGCCCCGCAGGCCCGCTGACGCTGGTTGTTCGGCGCAGCCGGGGCGCGGCCCGGATCGGCTCAGCGCACGCCGGTGCGAGCGTCGAAGTCGTGGACGAGCGAGCCCGAGTCGTCGGTCACGCGCCAAACGAGCTGAGGTATCGGCGGGTCGCGGTCGTCGCGGATGAAGACGAACTCGATTCGCCCGCCGCGCAGGAATTGGTTGCACTGGGCGTTGGCGGCGGTTGTTCCGGAGGGGGCAAGCGTCCAGTATCCCTGTGAGAAGCCGAGGCATTGGCAGCCGGTGCCCTGGAACTCGGAGGGGACGCGGCGTCCGGAGCCGGTGCCGAGCTGGGACGAGCCGATGAAGTTGTCGTTCTCATCGACGTAGTAGAAGCCGTCCTGCTGGCATGGGGGGCTCACCCCGCCGCCGATGTCCGTGGCGAAGCAGGGATCGGGCAGCGGCCGGCTGACGCGGAGGTTGAGTGACTCCGGCGTGGTGCCGGGATTGTGGAAGGCGATCAGGTTGGGAACGGGAACCTGGAGGCCGTTGCTGCCGAACCGGTTGTCGAAGGTGCCGCTGGTGCCCTGGGCGGGGCCGATGGCGGAGGCGAGTTCGCCGCCGACCTCTCGGAAACGACCGCCCTGGTGGAAGTAAATGAGGGCGGGCCCGACGACGCAGAAGTTGCCGAACTCGACGAAGCCGCCTTCCGGAATCTGGGTGTATCCGAAGTTGGTGTAGATGGGGATGTCGTCGGAGCAGACCGCGCCGGACTGGGTGTCGGTGTCGACGAAGGCGATCAGCAGCATGAAGTAGTGGATGTAGTCGTCGCGGCTCTGGTTCCGCAGGGTGAGCGTGACGAACTTGCGTTTCAGCGCCTCCTCGCACGGGGCGACGGCCCCCTGCGACCCGCCGCCGAAGAACCCGCCACCGCCGCCCGACCCGCCGCTCCCGCCGCTGTTTGGCTCGCTGCCAACGATGTTGGGGAATGGCAGCCCGAGGAACGCCGATGTGCCGTTGAAGCCGCCGATGCAGCCCAGGGCAATGAGGGCGCCGGCGGAGAACGTCAGAACGAAACCGACCGAGCAAAGCCGCCCGAATCGCTGGGTCATCTTGGATGGCTCCCGTACTGAAAGTCGCTGCACGCACCGCTCCCGGCGCCAGGGCCGAGGGGCGGCCAGCCAGGAGTAATATAGGCGGGTCCCAGGTTTCCCTCAACGCGCGGGAAATCGCCGGGCGGTTTGCAGGAGCGGGCGCGTTCAGCTAAAACTCGTGCAGCAAGGACCAGGGATCTCCATGACGATGCCTGCGGCCCCCAAGGCGCGAATCCTGATCGCCGACGACAACCCCCAGATTGTCGAGCTCCTGGAAGCCTACCTGGAGCCGCTGGGAGTGACCGTCCTGACCGCGATGGATGGCGAAAAGGCCCTCCAAGTGACGGAGGACGAGTCGCCGGACCTCGTGCTGCTCGACGTGATGATGCCGAAGCACAGCGGCTTCGAGGTGTGCCGGCAGCTCAAGCAGAACCCGCGCCACCGCGACCGGCCGATCGTGATGGTGACGGCCCTGAACGAGGTGGGCGACATCGAGCGGGCCAAGGAGTGCGGCGCCGACGAGTTCCTCACCAAGCCCGTGAACAAGATCGAGCTGCTCACCTGCGTTACCCGGCTGCTGCGAGACCGCCCGCAATCCGGCTTCCGGCCCGACCCACCGCCCGCGTGAGCTGTTTCGACGCGCCGCGCGGCGAGCCTGCGGCGGATAATCCGCCCGCGTGCTATGCTGCCGGCCGCCGCGTAGAATCGACAAGCAGACAAAGCCCGAACGAGGGGAGGCCCCGCCATGCTGCATCGGCTGACGCTCGGACGCATTCCCGCGAAGCCGCACACGACGTTCCACGATGAAGACGGCCGGCTGCTCATGGAGCAGATGGTCACGCGCCAGGGGTTCGAAGGGCCGTACTCGATCCTGTACTACCGCACGCCGCCGACGGATGAGTTCGAGGTCTCGCCGCTGAAGCTTCCCGGCTTCTGCCCGTTCGAACTCGTCAAGGAGCAGCCGTTGCACCGCCGGCACATCAAGACGCAGGACCTGAGGCCGGCGGGCGACTACCTCACGGGCCGCCGGACGCTGATGGCCAACCGCAATCTCCAGATCGGGCTGGCGAAGCCGTGCGAGCCTGCGGGGCGGTTCTTCTCGAACGGCGATGGCGACGAGCTCTACTTCGTGAACGAGGGCAGCGGCTTCGTGGAGAGCGTGTACGGCCTGCTGCCGTTCCGCAGGCATGATTACGTGCTGATACCGAAGGGCACGGCGTATCGGCTGCACCTGGAGGGCGACCGCGGGACGCTGCTGGTGTTCGAGGGCCGGCCGTGGCTGGGGATTCCCGGGGAGTATCGCAACCGCTGGGGGCAGATCACGGACTTTGCGCCGTACTCGCACCGCGATTTCCGCGTTCCGACGGAGTTGCTGGCGTTCGACGCGAAGAAGCACAAGGTGCCGTTCGAGCTGGTCGTCAAGCAGGCCGACGAGCTGAGCGTTCACCGCTACCAGCATTTTCCGCTGGACGTCGTGGGCTGGGACGGCGTGCTGTACCCGGTGGCGTTCAGCATCCACGACTACCAGCCGAAAACGGGGCTCGTGCACCTGCCGCCGACGATCCACACGACTTTCGCGGGCGAGGGGTTCGTGGTCTGCTCGTTCGTGCCGCGCAAGGTGGATTATTTCGAGCGCGGCGACAGCAGGGCGATCCCGTGTCCGTACGCGCACAGCAGCGTGGACATGGACGAGATCCTTTACTACGTCGAGGGCAATTTCACGTCGCGGCGGGGCATCTCGTCGGAGTCGATCAGCCTGCACCCGCAGGGCGTGACGCACGGGCCGCACCCGGGGACGTATCAGCGCTCGGTCGGCACGGAGCGGACCGACGAGTTGGCGGTCATGTGCGACACCTACGAGCCGCTGCGCCTGACGACGACCGCCAGCGGCGTCGAGGACAAGGACTATCACCTGTCCTGGGTCCGGCACGAATCGCCCGGCGACCAGGCCTGGACGAGCAAGTAGCCCGAGTCCGCCGGAGAACGCGATTCGGAGCCGGCCGATCCGCCGCGCCAAGCCGAGTCGAGCCGCGCCGGTGAGCGGCTTTTGCATGAGCGAAACGCCAGAGCCGGGCTGTCCCCAGCCCGGCCGCAAGCCGGACATATGAGGCTATCCCAGGACGCGATCCGAGCGCGCCCCTGGGACGCTGTTGCATGGACCATCAGAGCCCGGGAGAAATCGGCCCCAGGCGCCACCGTGAGATCATTCGGCGCAACCGCTTCCTCACGGGCGCGGCTCGGATCGGGCGCGGCTCGGATCAGGCGCGGCTCGGATCGGGCGCGGCTCGGATCGGGCGCGGCTTGGATCAGGCGCGGCTCAGATCGGCGCGGGCTCAGCGGCCCGTGTCGAACGCCTCGTCGATCGGCTGGCGCCCCGCGTAGCCCGACGACTCTTCGTGCCAGTGCGCGACCGAGGGCTCGTCCAGCTTCCAGCACAGGCTCACGCGACGTCCCTGGCGCAGCGCCGGAAAATCCACCAGGCCGATGACCGCGTCCTTCAGCTCGCAGCCCACGTCCCCAAGCTCCTCGTGCAGCAGACGCAGCCGCTCCGCGGTCCGTTCGATCTTCTCGCGTTCGCCGGCCAGGCTCTCGCCCTGCGCCGTGACGGCCCGCTCGTGCCGGCGGCGCAGCTCCATCAGCTCGGCGTAGCCGGCAACGATGTCAGCCACGACCTTGCGCACCAGCACCAGCGACCGGTTCGCCGACTCAACCGTGAAGAACCGCCGCGTACTGCCGGCGTCGGCGTCAAACTGAGCGGCGGCGTTGTCAGGCTTCATGTTTCCCGCCCCCTCCCGCATCGCAGGCCCGTCCTCGTGCTGTTAGCGTATTCCGCCGGACGCGCGAAAGCAATCACGAAGTCCGTCGCCGCTGGCACGGGGGGGGAACAAACCGGCGGGTAGCGCGTCCGATCAACAGGGCGCCGGCCCTACGGAAGCGTTCCGGCTTCGGTGCGACAGGCGCCGCGCGGTTAATCCGCCCGGGCATCTCGGAGCGACAGCATGCCTATTGAAAGGTCGTGGTCGGTCGGCCGCCGCCGGCCCAGGCGGCTGGCCGGGCCGCAGCTCGCGTTCATGGCATTGCTCATTGGCGGATGCGATGCGAGACCGCCGACGGCAAGCAACGGGCCCGCCGGCGGGCCGCCGCCGATCGCGCCAGCCACCGCGGACGCCGGCGACCGGCCCTGCCTCGTCATCTGGCACACGCCGGGCAACGCGATCGCCGCCCCGGCGGGCCTGGAGCTCGCTGTCTGGCCGGACGGCGTGTTTATGGCGGCGGCGGACCGGCTGACGCCCGGCCAGCGTCTGGTCTCAGGCGCGCTGGACGCGGCGGACCTTGCGGCGGCGCTGGCGGGCGTGCGTGCGGCCGGGTTTTTCGGGTCGTGGCGGAGTATCGCGGTCGCGGATGCGAACGCGACGACGATCTACGTGCGCGACAGCCAGGGCGAGCGGTCGCTGACCTGGACCGAAGACCTCGTGCCCGGCGTCGGCGGCGACCTCAACCGCGACGCGCGGTATCGGGCGTTCGTGCGGATGTGGCGGCGGGCGCGGGCGGCGATCGACGGGCTCTCGCCCACGACCTGCGAATGGCTCGAAGGGAGAGTTGGCCCGACTGGCTCGTTTCGCGGCTACCGGCTGGATCAGCCGTGGGAGACGAAGTGGATTCCGCGGGCCGGCGGCCTGTGAGCCAGCCGGCGGCGGACGGGAATTCGACCGCGCCATGGCGAAGTGCGCGGTTGACGGCGGCCGGCGGGGCCGGATGATACAATATGGACCGAAGCAGGGGCGGCCCGGCGCGCCGGGCATGAGATTCGCGAGGCGAGCGCTCGCGGGGACCCTTTGAACCTGATCAGCGACGAGCCGCGGATGGGATATCCACCCGTTTCGCGGCCGCCTGCGAAGGGAGGCGTGTGTGATCCCCATCGTTGACCGTGCTTCGGCGGCTTCTCTTCTCGCGTGTTTCCCGGGCGCGTGTTCTTCGGACGCCTGTTCATGGCTGATGCGGGCGCGGCCATGACCCAGCCGGTCGATGTCGCACAGGCGATGGAGATTCTCAGCCGCACGCCGGGCGTGTTGAAGGTCTGGCTGACGGGCCTGAGCCGCGCGTGGACGCACGGGGATTACGGCCCGGACACGTTCCGCCCATACGACGTGGTCGGGCACCTGATCCAGGGCGAGCGGACCGACTGGATCGTGCGGGCGCGGATCATCTTTGAAGAGGGGACCTCGCGGCCGTTCGAGCGCTACGACCGGTACGCGATGTTCGAATCCAGCGCCGGCAAGCCGCTGGAAGCGCTGCTGGCCGAGTTTGAGCGCCTGCGGGCGGAGAATCTGGCTGCGCTGCGCGGCCTGGCCCTGACGCCGGAGAAGCTGGCGCGGCGGGGGATGCACCCCATGCTGGGGGAGGTGACGCTCTCGCAGCTCATCGCGACGTGGGCGGCCCACGATCTGAACCACCTGGCGCAGATCGCGAAAGCGATGGCGGCGCAGTACCAGGAGGCGGTCGGCCCGTGGCGCGAGTACCTGGGGATCCTGAAGGCGCCGGCGACGCGCATGGATGCAGAGGGGGCCGAGCGTGCGAGAAGGTCGCGAGCGCGGGAGGGGGGCGCGTGACGCGCGATCGGGCCCCAAGGCCGCGGGCGAAGTCAGCCAAGCGGCAATCGAGGAGAAGCCAATGACCCAGCTCGAATCCGCCCGCAAGGGCGTCGTTACACCCGAAATGGCCCGCGTCGCGGCGCGCGAGTGCGTCTCGCCCGAATTCATCCGCGACGGCGTGGCGCGCGGGACCATCGTCATCCCGGCGAATGTGCGGCACCTCGCGGGCAGCGGCGGCCAGCAGGCGGATCGCGAATGTCGAACAGCGATTGGCGAAGCGCAAGCCACGGAGGCGCGGACGTACAAAGGCACGAAAGGAAATGGCCGGGATGGCGATGCTTCGCCGCGCCGTTCTGAATCGGCTGTTCGCGATTCGGCCCCCCTCGGCCACCCCACCGCCACCGCCGACGCCGCGTATTGGGTCAACCAGACCGTCGCTCAGCGGCGGGCGTGGATTGACGACCCGGCGCATTGCCGCGGCGAGCGGGCGCCGAAGCGGCTCGACCCCACCGGCATCGGGCGGAGCATCACCACCAAGATCAACGCCAACCAGGGCGCCTCGCCCGTCAGCAGCGACACCGCCGAGGAGCTGGTGAAGCTGCGGCATGCGATTCTGTACGGCGCGGACACGGTCATGGACCTGAGCACCGGCGGCAACCTGGTGGAGTGCCGGCAGCGGATCATCGACAACAGCGTGGTGCCGGTCGGGACGGTGCCGATCTACAGCATGATCCTGGGCAAGCGGATCGAGGAGCTCACGTACGACGACATCCTGCGCGAGGTCGAGCGCCAGGCGCAACAGGGCGTGGACTACTTCACGATTCACGCCGGCGTGCTGCGCGAGCATCTGCCGCTGATCCGCGGCCGCGTCACCGGCCTGGTCAGCCGCGGCGGGAGCCTGCTGGCCAAGTGGATGATTCACCACGGCAAGCAGAACCCGATGTACGAGATGTTCGACGAGATCAGCGCGATCATGCGGCAATACGACGTGACGTATTCGCTGGGGGACGGCGTGCGGCCGGGGTGCCTGGCGGACGCGAGTGACCCGGCCCAGATCGCCGAGCTGCACGTGCTGGGCGAGCTGGTGCAGCGGGCGCGGGCGGCGGGCGTGCAGGTGATGGTGGAGGGGCCGGGGCACGTGCCGTTGAACGAGATCGCGTGGAACATGGAGCACCAGCGGACGGTATGCGACGACGCGCCGTTCTACGTGCTTGGGCCGCTGGTGACGGACGTTTTCCCGGGCTACGACCACATCACCTCCGCGATCGGGGCGACGGAGGCCGCCCGGGCCGGGGCGGCGATGCTGTGCTACGTGACGCCGAAGGAGCACGTCGGCCTGCCGAAGGCCGAGGACGTGAAGGCGGGCTGCATCGCGTACAAGATCGCGGCGCACGCGGGGGACATCGCCCGCGGCATCCGCGCCGCGCGGCAGTGGGACGACGACCTGAGCAAAGCCCGCGCGGCGCTGAACTGGCCGAAGCATTTCGAGCTGGCCTTCGATGGCGACACGGCCCGGGCGCTGCACGACGAGGACCTCGACGTCGACACCGACTTCTGCGCCATGTGCGGCCACGACTGGTGCAGCGTGCGCATCAGCAAGGAGATCCAGGACTGGGCCAGCGGCAAGGCGGAGGGGTATGTGCCGCTGAAGGTCGCCGCCAAGAGCCCCGGGCTGACGCAGGAGCAAATGGCGCTGCTGGCTCATCGGGGCAAGAAGCACGACTGCCATAGCGACAACGTGGCGGATGCGGACGACGCGCGGCGCGTTCAGCGAGAGTATCTCCAAGTGAACGCGCCCGTCACACGGCCCTGACGCATGGCTCGTTTCCTGCACACGCTCAAGTGGCTGATCGTGATGCTGAGCGCCGCGGCCGCGCTCGCGGTCGTCGTGGCCATCGGCGTTTCCGATTACTACAAGCTGGAAGTCGTCGCCAGCGCATCCTGGAAACTCTATCTCGGCCAGGGACATCTCTGCTGGTTCGGCTACGCCGGCGGCGATGCGATCGGCGTGCACGTTCGCGGCCCGGACTATGTGCTCGGACTCGGCGGCGGCCCGTGGCGCGGCCAGGACATCTTCGGGGTCCGGTTCGTCGAGATACCACTGAGAGCGCTGCTCTTCCCGACGATGCTCGCGGCCTTGTCGAGCCTGGTGGTCGCCGTCATTCCCGGGCGAGGGCGACGGCCCGGCTCCTGCGCGGAATGCGGATACTGCCTCGTCGGGAATGTGACGGGGGTCTGTCCGGAATGCGGTACGCACGGGCGAAGGCCACCATCGCTTGCGGGGCCGCTTGATGGAACAAGACCTCCGCACCTGACCTGATGAGCATGCGCGCTGTTCCAAACTCCGCCCGTTGCCGCCAGTGTGGCTACCGCCTGCGCGGCCTGTCGGCGAATGTCTGCCCGGAGTGTGGCACCGCGTTCGATCCGAGCGATCCCGATTCGTACGACGATCCCGAGAGGCGGTTGGAGTGGTTGCGGCGCGAGCGGCGGCAGGCGCTGCGGATGTTCATCGCGCCCCCGGGGATCGTCACGTACGTCGTGCTGGCCTGGCTGTGGGCGTGGCAGTTCCGCCCGACGTTCTCGCTCGCGGCGTGGCATCAACTTGTCAATCATCACGCGACGCCGATCGTGTGTTCGATGGCGATCCTGTTGATGCTCTGGATTCCGGCGGGTTGGCTCATTCATCGCAGGCTCGATCCGGCCCTGTATCCGCGTTGGCGAAATCAGGGCTGGTGGCGCTGGGGCCTGTTCTCGCTGCTGGTGGCGAGCGTCCTCGCTCTCGCGCAGCCGTGGGGCGTGTGGGCGCGCTTCCACCTCAGTCGCACGGCGCTGGAAGCGCAGATCGCCGGCGCTCAACAGGGGCAGGCGGCGGCGCGGTTCCGCCGCATCGGCTGGCTCGACGTCGAGTATGTGCACCTGAACTGGCCGCGCGGCGGCGTGTTCGTGCAGACGGAGCACGACTCCGACGACGGTCGCTACGGTTTCGCGTATCGCGCGGGCGATTCCGGCCAGGGTTCGACGCCTGGGCCGGGACGCTGGCGGATCGAGCAGGGTCCGGCGAGGTGGCATCCGTAAGCGGCCTGGGCCGGGGGCCCGTGCGCGTTTACGGCGATTCGCCGGATTCGGCGCCGATTTTGCGACCCGCGTGGCGCGTGCGTCATAGCATCCTTCGTCGCGCCGCGGTGGGGCGGCGCGGTTTCAACGCCGAAATGCGAGGAGGCTCGGTCATGTTCGAGGCATTCTGGCTCTTCATTCCGCGGTTGCTGGGGTTCCTGGTCACGTTTCCGCTGCGGCTGTTCGGCGTCGATTTCGACTGGGGCATCCGCTGAGCCGGTCAGACGCCGCGGAAGTGCGGCTTGCGTTTCTCAATGAACGCGCGGACGCCCTCGCGGTGATCGGAGGTGTGGCCGGCGGTCTGCTGCATGAAGGCCTCGTACTCGAGCTGGTCGTCGAAGTCGGCCAGCCAGGCGCGGCTGAGGGCGCGTTTCGTCAGGCCGATGGCGCGCGTGGGCAGGGCCGCGAGCCTGGCGGCCATTTCGCGCACGGCCCCGGCGAACTGCTCGTCATCGACCACGTGGTTCGCCAAGCCGCAGCGCAGGGCCTCGTCGGCGCCGAGCTTGTCCCCCAGTACGCACAGCTCGAAAGCCCGTGAATAGCCGACGTGCTGGAGCAGCGCGAGCGTCGCGCCCGAGTCGGGCACGAGGCCGATGTTCACGAACGCCATCACGAACGACGCGCTGCGGGCGCACAGCCGCAGATCGCAGGCGAATGCGAAGCTGGCGCCGGCGCCGGCGGCCACGCCGTTGACCGCGGCGAGCACGGGTTTCTCGATGCTGCGCAGGCGCGAGACGACGGGGTTGTAGCGCAGGCGCAAATGAGCGCCGAAGTCGACGGCGCGGGCGGAAGGCTCGCCGGTGTAGCGGTCCTTGATCTCGACCAGGTCCTGCCCGGCGCCGAAGGCCTTGCCGGCGCCGGTGAGGACGATGCAGCGGACGGAGTCATCGCGCTGGGCGGCGCGCAGGGCGCTGCCCAGCTCGACGAGCATCTGCTCGTTGAAGGCGTTATAGGCCTGCGGGCGGTTGAGCGTGATCGTCAGCACGCCCTGCTCGCCGCCAACCTCGATGGCCCCGAAGGTCTTGCTCATTCAGCGTCCCACGAAGACGGGCGGGCGCTTCTCCAGGAACGCCCGCATGCCTTCCTTCTGATCCTCGGTCGCAAACAGCATGTAGAACAGCTTGCGCTCGTATTCAAGCCCCTCGCTGAGCGACAGCTCGTGGGCCTTCAGCACCGCCTCCTTCGCCAGCCGCAGCGCCAGCGGCGACTTGGCGCACAGCTCGCGGCAGACGCGCAGCGCCTCTTCGTAGAAGTGCTCGACCGGCACGATGCGGCTCACCAGCCCGGCCTCGAACGCCTCCTGCGCCGAGATCATCCGCCCGCTGAGCACCAGGTCCATCGCCCGCGCCTTGCCGATCGCCCGCGTCAGCCGCTGCGTCCCGCCGGCGCCCGGCATGATGCCGATGTTGATCTCCGGCTGGCCGATGCGGGCCGTCTCCGAGGCGATGACGATGTCGCAGTGCATCATCAGCTCGCACCCCCCGCCCAGCGTGAAACCGCTGATCGCCGCGACGATCGGCTTGCGCACGCGGCGGATGCGCTCCCAGCGGGCGAACTGGTTGCGATGGTACATCTCGACCATGCTGGCGTCGGCCATGTCGTTGATGTCGGCGCCGGCGGCGAAGGCCCGCTCGCTGCCGGCCAGGAGCATGCAGCGGATGTCGGGGTCCTCGTCGAAGCGCTCCAGGGCCTCGAGCAGCTTCTGCATCGTGGCCAGGTCCAGCGCGTTGAGCTTGTCCGGCCTGTTCAGCCGCAGGATGCCCACCTGGCCGTCGCGTTCGATGATGACTTCGTCTGCCATGGCCGGATCGTAAGGCGTGACGATCCGGCCGACAACGGGCGCTGCCGGCGGGCGCGGGCGCGCTCGCCGGCCGGCGATTGAGCATGTAGAATCGCCGCCGGGATGGCATCGAAGTCCGACCTGCGGCGGATACTGGTGGTTCTGCCAAACTGGGTCGGCGACGTGCTGTTGGCGTCGCCGGCGCTGGCGGCGCTTCGCCAGCGGTTTGCCGCGGCGCACATCGCGTTCCTGATGCGCCCGCACCTGGCGGACGTCGTCGCCGGCTGCGGCTGGCACGACCGCGAGCTGTTCTGGCCGGCGGCGCGCGGGCCGCGCGGCGCCTGGGCGTTGCGCGGGCTCATCGCGGCGATTCGCGCGGACGCGTTCGACGCCGCGGCGCTGCTGACGAACTCGCTGCGATCGGCGCTCGTCGCCTGGCTGGCGCGGATTCCCAGGCGCGCAGGCTACGCGCGGGACGGGCGCGGCTGGTTGCTGACGGACCGGCTCCGGCCCCTGCGACGGAACGGCGCGTTCGTGCCGACGCCGATCACCCCTTACTATGCGGCGATCGTCGAGCGGCTCGGGGCGCCGGCCCCGGACCTGCGGCTGCGCCTGGGCGTCACGCCGGCGCAGGAGGCCGCCGCCCGAGCGCTCCGTGAGCACTATGGCATCGGTGGCGAGCGGCGCTACGCGGTCGTCAATCCCGGGGCGGCGTTCGGCGCCGCAAAGTGCTGGCTGCCCGAGCGGTTCGCCGCGGTTTGCCGCGGGTTGCGGCGGGGGCTGGACCTGACGCCGGTGATCGTCGGCGGCCCGGGCGAGCACGCGTTGATGCGAGCCGTGGCTGAGAAGGCCGGCGGCGAGGCCGTGTGCTGCGTGTCGCCGGGGACGACGCTGGGCTCGCTGAAAGGGCTGATCCGCGATGCGAGCGTGCTGGTGTGCAACGACAGCGGACCGCGGCACTACGGGGTGGCGTTCGGAGTGCCGACAGTGACGATCTTCGGTCCGACGGACCAGCGCTGGACCGACACGGGGTATAACGGCGAGGTGAAGTTGCAGGCGGCGGTTGATTGCGGGCCGTGCCAGTTGCGGACGTGCCCGCTGGACCACCGGTGCATGAGGCAGATCGGCGAGGAGCAGGTGCTCGCAGCCGTGCGCGGGTTGCTGCGGGACCGCGCCGCCGGCGAGCAGGAGCAGCCGGCGCTGGTGGCCGCGCTCGGCCCGCCGCCGGCGCCAGGAGGCTAGTTGGCGTGCTCGGCGAGCGGATGTGGATTGACCCGGCGTACCGGGACGTGCTGCGAGAGATCGGCCTCGACAGCGTAGATGCCGCGCTGGCGCGGGTCGATGGCGATGTGGCGGCCTGGAGCCGGACGACGGATACGCTGCGCGTCAGCGGCGGGCCAGGGCGCGTCGGGTTCTACCTAAAGCGCTACCGCTATCCGCGCTGGTCCAACCGGCTGCGGGGGGTGCTGCGCGGCACGTTCTTCGGACCGCACCGAGCGGCGGCGGAGGCGCGGCTGCTGCTCCAGATGAGCCGGATCGGGCTGTCGGCCGTGCGGCCTGTGGCCTATGGCTGCCGGCGGGTGGCGCACTTCGTGACGGCGAGCTTTCTGATCACCGAGGAGGCGCCCGGGGCCCGCAACCTGACGGCGCTGGCGCGTGACGTGCAGACGGGGCGCGCGACGATCTCGCCGCCGCGGCGACGGGCGATGATCGGCACGCTGGCGCAGCAGGTGGCGCAGATGCACGCGTGCCGATTCGCCCATGCCCAGGTGTTCTGGCGGAACCTGCTGGTGCGGTTCGGTCCGTGCGGCGATCCGGAGTTCTTCTTTCTGGATGCGCGCCCGCGTCACGGGCAGAGGCTGTTGGCCGGCGGGGCGCGCTGGTGGATGGAGGAGCTGGCGCAATTGAACGTCTCGGCCGAGCCATTCACGACCCGCAGCGAGCGGCTGCGCTTCTGCCGCGATTACTTCGACTATCGCCGGCTGACGCCGTCGATGAAGCGGCGGCTGCGAGAGGTCCAGGCCATTTCGGCGCGCTGGCGCCGGCACGAGGCGCAGCGCATCCGAAGACAGGACCAGTTCGAGGCCTGGAGCCGCGCCCTGCTGCGCGAAGCCGCGGGCCAGTCCGCCGACGCCGCCGGAGCCGCCCCATGACGCGCCGCGGGGAGATCGAGGCGTCGTGGCGCGAGCGGCTGGCCGCCAGGGGCCTGCATCGCGTCGAGCAGCTCCTCGACTGGGCGGGCGACGAGCCGCGACTGCCGGGCGCCTGGACCGCGCTGCGCAAACCCGGGCTCGGCGGCCGGCAGCGCTGGCGCTGGGAGCTGACCGACGGCCGCGGCGCTCCGCCGGTGCTCTTCATGAAACGCTACGAGCGCACGCCGTTGCGAACGCAGCTCGATCGCATCCGGCGGCAGGACGGCGGTCACAGCCGCGGATGGTGGGAGTATTGCATGGCGCGCGAGCTCGAGCGCGCCCAGATTCCGACTGCGGCGCCCGTCGGCTACGCCGAGGAGATGTACGGGCGCCTCGAGCGACGCAGCGTTGTGCTGCTGGCGGGCGTGCCGGGAGAGCCGTTCGACCGGGCGTGGCGGCGGCTGGCCTCCGAGGGCTCGGCCCTGACGCGCGGGCCGGCGCGGCACGACGTGACCGTCCGGCTGGCGCGCTTCGCGGCGGCGTTTCACTCCACCGGGCTGTGCCATCGCGACCTCTACCTGTGCCACGTCTTCGCCGACTTCGACGCCGAAGCGCTCCGGGCGCCGCGGTTCCACCTGATCGACCTGGCGCGGGTGCATCGCCCGCGCGTGCGGCGGATGCGCTGGCTGATCAAGGACCTGGCGCAGCTCGACAGCTCGGCGCGGCAGGTGGGCGCGTCGCGCACCGACCGGCTGCGCTTCCTGCTGGCTTACCTGGGGTTGCAGCGCGTCTCACACCGCACGCGCTGGTACGCCCGCCGCATCGTCCGCAAGAGCGATCACATCCTCGAACGGCACAGCCGCAAGTCGCGCGAGGCCCGGGCGCTGCCAGGATGAACGTGGCCGTCATCCAGGAACACGTGGACGCGTCGCGCGGCGGGGCGGAGACGTCGACGCGGGAGCTGGCGGAGGCGCTGGCGGCGCTCGGGGCGCGCGTGACGCTGATCACGCGCGCGAGCCCAGCCGCG
Source organism: uncultured Planctomycetota bacterium (assembly GCA_900696525.1). Classification (GTDB taxonomy): domain Bacteria; phylum Planctomycetota; class Phycisphaerae; order UBA1845; family Fen-1342; genus CAADGL01. Next base: position 300,545 of record CAADGL010000021.1, on the reverse strand, counting down.
TGTGACTTCGCCGCGCCGGGCGTAAGCGTGCAGGCCCTGACCGCAGCGGCGCGCGGCCGCGCCGCCGCCACACGCGCCTTCATCGCCGCCGCCGACGTCCGTTGTCGCGATCAGAGGTTCGACGTCGTACACGCGATCACGCCCTGCCCGGCCGCGACGGTCTACCAGCCGCGCGGCGGGCTCTACGCCGACGCCATCGCGGGCAGCCTGGCCATGGTGCGTTCGCGGCTGTGGCGCGGCGTCCGGGCGTGGGTCCGCTCGTGGAACCGGCGGCAGCGGCTCCTGATGGATCTGGAGACGCGGCTGCTGGATGGGCCGGAGCCGCCCGTCGTGGCGGCCGTGTCGGAGCGCGTGCGCCAACAGGTGCTGCGGCAGCGCCCGGGCTTCCCGGCTCAGCGCGTGCGCGTCGTGTTCAACGGGACGGCGTGCGAAGCGCTGCCGGCGGATGGCGCCAAGGCCGCCCGACGCGACATTCGCCGCCGGCTCGGCCTGTCTGACGCCGCGCCGCTGGTGCTGTTCATGGCGCACAATTTCCGGCTGAAGGGGCTGGCCGAGCTGCTGGAGGCGGCGCAGGGGCGGACCTGGCACGTCGCGATCGCCGGCCGCGGCCCGATCGGGCCGTATTCCCGCCGCGCGGCTCGGCTCGGCTGCGCCGCGCGTGCTCACTTCGTGGGACCGCAGGACGAGGCGCGTCCCTGGTACGCCGCCGCCGACGTGCTGGCGCACCCGACCTGGTACGACCCGTGCAGTCGCGTCGTGCTGGAGGCGCTGGTGTGCGGGTTGCCGGTCGTGACCACGCGGCTGAACGGAGCGGCGGAGGCGATTCCGGACGGCTGCGGCGTGGTCGTGGATCGGCCGGATGATCGAAGCGCGCTTGGAGCGGCGATTGACGCGGCCGCGGGCCCGACGATGCGTGGGGCGCTGCGCGACCGTGCGGAGGCGCTGCGGGAGCGGCTGTCGATGCGGCGTCATGCGCGTGAGCTGATGGATCTGTATCATGCCCTTGAAGCGTCGGGGAACGAGCGACGGGGCCAGAGCCGGTCAACGAGCAACTGAATCCATGCGTTCCACGGACCCTATCTCTGACGCGTCTTGAATGAACGCGCTTACGGCGGCGGCCAACGTCGTGCGGCGTTCTCTCAGAAACGCGCGATGGTTCTCAACTGTCCACAACTCGCGGTCCATTGCGACTTGTTGCGCGGTCAGAGCATTCTCTCCACGCGAGTCGATGATTCTCGGCCGGTACGCGGCAGGCGGTGTGCGCGACTTCTGATTCGTGCGCCCCGCGATGAACGCCATGTTCGCGATCTCGTTGATCTCCGATTTCTCGTAGCCATGCCTCCTGGCAGCAGCGCCCTCGGAAAGACGTGGCGAAACTGAATGAAGTGGCACCGCCCCGGATGGGTCTCCGGCATACCAGCCGGGGGATCCCTCGAATCGGACGCAATCTGTGGTTGTGCGAGCTGCGGACAGTTTCGCCCCAGGCTCACGGGCATTCGCAGGACTCACATGCTTCGTTCGATTCGGTCGCCACCGGAAGACTGCGCACGTCGATGCCCCGGGTCGGCGCGAGTCCTGCGCAGCGGCGCTCCGCAGCGATCCACGCGCAGACGACGCGGCCGACTTCTCCTAGCAACGCGACGTCCTCTCGTTCACTTGCTTCGGCGATCGTGGCAGCCACGTCCTCCGCCCGCCGCGCGACGAGTTGACCGAACCCAGCCAGCCAAGTTGTCAGGTGGTCCCGCATGAACGACGCCAGGGCGCGTTGGCACACATCCACGCGCTCGCTGGCCGCGCCGTCGCCGAACGCATCAGCCAGCTTTCCAAGCAGAATTGCGACGAATTCCAGCTCGAGCACAATATGGTCCGGGCGTTGCGGCTGGCGGCTGCTCACGTCGACGCCGAAGGCGCGATAGAAGCCGGTGATATCAGCCAATACTTGTGCGCGGCAAAACGCGTCGCCGTAAGGAAGGTGGTCCGTTTCGCACGGCGAGCAAGGTTTGGAGATGACGAGGCCGAATACGTGCTGTCCGGCGCGTTCTCTCCGAATTGGATCGAGGCGCAGCCAGCGGGTGACCGAGCGAAAGTCGACGTCAGTGGGCAGCACCTCTCCAGGTTGCAATTCGGACGGGTCGACTACGGCATGCGGCAGCGCAACCAGCCGCCATGCACTGCTCAGCGCCGCTTGGGTCGAGGCTGGAACGCCGCGATCGACTGCGGCGTGTGGCTGCGAGAACGCCGCGGCCAGCGCGGTGGCCACGATCTGTCGCGCTCGCAAGTCCGCGATCGCGTCGTGCGCTTTCACAGGCATCGTGCGGCTCCTGAATTCGGGAAGCATCCCTAGATGCTGTTTGCGTGAATCGCCGGTCGCTCGAAGATTGGCTCTTCGATCGTGATTCGCACCGCCTCTTGGTCGAACTTGTTGTATCCAATCACGGTGTCGTTGAAGATCGCCTGCGCACGCGATGATCCATCCGGCATCGTTACCTCGATTTCAGCGATCTTGGGGCCCGGCTGAATCTCGAACCGGAAGATGATCTGCTGCGCGGTGCGGAACAGCTGCAGCACGGCCAACAGCTCGCGGTCCGGGCAGGAATACTGCTCGATGGCGTGGCCCACACCGGGCCCGAACATCTGGATCAGGTAAGGTCGCGGCACCCATCGCGGCGGGATGTAGAAACCGTTCGGCTCCGTTCCGAACTGCGGGTAGAGCGGCAGCGCGACCTGGCGCTCGCGCACCAGGTAGTAGATCGGATTCTGCGGGTCCTTGGCCCAGGCGCCGTCCTCTTCGATTCGAACGAGCCCCTGCATGCGAATCTTCCCCACGCACGCGGTCATACAGCGCGTTTCGCACGGTTCGCCGTTAGGGCTGAGCTCAGGGTCTCTTCCCTCCAGCCTTGGATAGCACGCGACGCACTTTTCACTGGTGCCGGTATTGGGGCGAAAGATTGACTTCTTATACGGACAAGCTTCGACGCACTTCTGGTAGCCGTTGCAGCGCGATTGATCGATGAGAACGACACCGTCTTCGGGCCGCTTGTAGATGGCCTGTCGAGGGCATGCCGCGAGGCACCCCGGATACGTGCAGTGATTACATAACCGCGCGAGGTAGAAGAACCAGACCTTGTGCTCCGGGAGCGCGGCTACCATGTGCTTGACTGCGGACGGCGGCCGCGCCTCCGGTCGGGCGTGATCTTCGAAGATGTTCGGCGCAGCCCACTCCTCGGCCGTAGGAATATAACCGAGCGCGACTTTCGGCCCATCGGTACCGGCATAGCTGGCGGCGGCCTCGAAGATCGTCTTTCCTTCGAAACGGCCATACGGGGCCTCGGGCGACTTCCCTGCTGCCGGGTCCCACAGTTGTCCACCTGGGTTGTATTCCTCCAGCAACGCGAGCAGCTTTGAGTCCCAGTTCTGCGGATAACCGCCGAAAGGTTTGGTTTCGACGTTGTTCCACCAGATGTTCTCCTGGCCTTTCGAGAAGGTCCAGGTGCTGCGGCAGGCCATCGTGCAGGTCTGGCAGTTGATGCAGCGATTCGTATTGAATACGAACGCGAACTGCCACTTCGCCGGCGCCGCTGCGAAAGGATAGGACATTGTGCGGCCGAGTTGCCAATTGTGAACGTCCGGCATGACAGGCTCCTCTTACCCGCGGGCAATGTCGCGTGACTCGCCAAAGGCTCTGCGGTGAAGCGCCTTGGCCAGCGCGACGAACCGGTCGTGCGTGCCGGGATGATCGCCGCTCCGCTCAAAATCGTAGAAGCGGCTCGCCATCTGCGCCCGTTCCGTCGCCGACAGCACGCGCTCGGCCAGGGCGAACAGCACGCTATCCTCTTTTGCGATGTGCTGACGCAGGTGTTCGATGTACTGCTTGGCGGCCACACGAAAGTCGTCCTCCGCACTGCAATCACCTGCCTCGAGCGCTACCAGGCTGGTTCGCATGCGTTTCATCACTGCGCGGCCGGTGTCGTGCTCACTGAGCATGCAGCCGATCGGCCCGCCATCACGCGATACCCCGCGTTCTTCGAGCTTCGGGAAGAGCTGCTCTTCTTCCTTATGGTGGTGACAGCCGTCCGCGAAGGCCGCCAGGAATTCGAGGGCGGGCCACATGAATGCCGGAGTGACGCCGCGCTGCGCGAGTTCGTGCTCGAGGGCATCGAGCACGCGCTCGATCACGCGGTGCTCCTGCTTGAGAAACTCAACTGCGTCGGGGTTGCTGGTCGAACGACGTGCGCATGCGGGACTCATGACAGCTCCTCTTCGACATCTGAATCGCCGCGGATGGTCAGCGCGGCATCGAACGTCGTCGGCGGCGTTTCGCGAATGCGGCAGGAATGCACGCCGACACCGGCCGCCGCGCTGGCCAGCAAGGCGATGAAAGCGTCATCTCCAAGCGTTGTCCGGGCGGCGAAGAGCGCCTGGTAATTCACGTCGCGCGACATGGCATCGATCTCGCGCAGGGCCATTCCGCCGCGGAACAGCTCTTCGACCATGCATCGCAGCATGAACCGGGTGTTCCCGGGAAGAACCCCGCCGTCGACGATCATCGGCGCATCGGGAGCGGGCGGTCGAGGAATCGTCACGTTGCCCTCCTAACGGGCGCTGTGGCCGACGCGGCAGTTCCCTTGAGCCCCGTTAGCGTCCCAGCCAGATAGCGCTGGTTGATATCCGACGCTCCCGAAGGTCCAAAGCCGGTCGTCGCAGGCTTCCAGATCCCGACGCCCGCCAAGCCGCCATCTTCCGCCTTCGTGATTCGCACCAGGCACTCTTTGGGAACCGTATTTACGGCGTGGTTGTCGGCCTCGCCGCCGAACATGAACGCCATCTTGACTTTTGCCTTGTGGAACAACGAGTCGGTCTGGTGCATGGGCATCAGCCAATTGCGCGTGATCGACTGGTGCGATCCGTAGCGGAAGTTTGCCTGGTAGCCGGTGTCGCCCGAACGCGCCAGCTTGTCGGCGCGCGTCTCGTGCGCCAGGACCGACTTCTCGGTGGCGATGAAGGCACCGTGCTTCATCATCACGCAGCCGCGCGGATAGGCCGGATTGATCGTCACCCGCAGCATGCAGCGCGACACCCTGGCCAGGAACTCGGCCCGCTGCTTGTGCTGCGGGTTCGGATCCTTCAGTCCCTCCTGCCAACCCCGGAAGGGTCGATCGGCCGGGTTGGCATCGACATACACGTAATCCCCGGCATGCAGTCCAAGAGAAGCCGCATCATCGGGGTTGATGTGCAGTTGGTGTTCACCTACGTCCGGCATGCGCTTGTCAGTGCGATGGGGGTCACCAAAGTTAGAATCCCAGATCATTGCCCAATCGACCGTCGACCAGGAGGAGTGCACGCGATGGCGGGTCTTGGGCGTCAGGCACAGAAACCGGAACCCCTGCTCCCACAGGGGATTGGTCGTCTTCTTCACGTCCGCCCACGGCAGTTTGATGTTGCGGATGGTTCGTTCGTCCCAGTGCATCGCATCTCGGGAAAGACCGAAATCGTCCGGACGGACGAGCGGGTTGGATGAGACGATCACGTTCGGCAGGTACGGCGTCGCCTCCGGCCCCTCGCGGTGTACGATGAAGTTCTCGCCGTGCAGGATCGCTTCGGGGATGTCGCAGTATGCGTTCAGGCGGCCTGTGTCGGTCCAGAAGGGCATGTCCTCGTGTATGTTTTCCCAGAACGGGACGCGCGGATAGGTGCGGAAGAGCATCAGGGCCGCGCCGGGCTCGCCGTACTTTCCCGCCAGGATATCATCGACCTTGTACCCGCGCGTGGTCGTGCTACCGTCGAGCAGTCGCTGCACGTAGACCTTCACGCCTTCCCGCTTATCCGCGAGGATGAACCGCCAGTAGTCGGCAAAGCGCTGGTCGCCGGTCTCCTGCGCCAGAGCCGCGGCCGCCTCGGCCAGAATCACGACGTCGTCGCGGGCGTCGCAGGTTGGCTCGATCCCGCCCTTCCAGATCTGGAGGAACGGGTTTGAGCACGACGCCGTGATCTCGTACGTCTGGAATTCGGGCCAGGACAGCGCCGGGTAGACGATGTCGGAGTACTCGCAGGTCGAAGTCATCTCGATGTCCTGCGCGATGATGCAATCGATCAGCGGATTGACGTTGAACAGCATGTCGTAAGCGTGCTTGGCGTTGTTGAAAAGGTTCACGTTCGTGAACCAAAGGAACTTGGTTGGCGTGGGCATGTGCGTCTCGCCGGTGAAGCACCTGCGTCCGTACTTGGGCGTGTTCACGATTAGCGGCCGCTCGCCGTGGTTCCAGTACGCCGGCTCCTCGTCCTTGGTGAGCTTGCGGACCTTGATGTCCTTTCCGTCAACGGTCGGATCGAGATTCGGTGCGAACGGGTCTTCGGCGATCCACCCGAGGAAGCCCGGCCCGACGCCTTCGTCGCCCTGAAACAGCGCGGCTTTGTAGTTGCCCGCCCAGGTGTAGCAGCCCGCGCCGGGGCGGCCGAGCGAGCCGGTCAGCATGAGCGGCAGGTACTGCGCACGATTGCACAGCGTGGCGTGGAACCAGTGATTGATGCCCTCGCCGACGTGGATCGCCACCGCGTGGCCGGCTCTGGCGGTTTCCCAGATATCGCGTGCCAGCCGCTCGATGAGGCGCTTGTCCGCGCCGGTGATCTCGGCCACGGTATCGAGTTCGTAATCCTTCAGGTTGATCCGGTATGCGTCCCAGATCGTCATGGCCTCGACTTCCGAACCGTCGGCCAGCCGAACCTTGCCCGTCCAGGACAGTCTTGGCTTGATGTTGACGCCGGCCATCGTCCGGCCGACGTGGTCACGCGTCAGGGCGCGCGGTTGTTCGGTCGCGTCGTCGATGACCACGAAGTCGCCGATCTTGGCGTACTGCTCGTCCGTGATGTGCTGGAGCTTGTAGGACGGCCCGTCCTTGCTGAGGCCGCCTTGGTACTCTGGGAACAGATCGGCGGCACGAATGCGCTTCAGGCTGTCCGTGCGAATCAGCAGTGGAAAATCCGTGTACTTCGTCACGAAGTCCTCCATGAACCAGCCGTTGTCGATCATCAACTTCGTGACGCCCAGAAAGAGGGCGGTGTCGGTACAGCCCGCGCGGACCGGAATCCAGTAGTTGCACTTGGTCCCCGCGGGCGAATACTCCGGCGTGATCACGACAATCTTGGCGGCGCGCTCCATCAGCTCGGCGAACCAGTGGCTCTCCGGCATCTTGCTCTCGACCAGGTTCTTGCCGCACTGGATGTGCAGCTTCGCGTGCCGCAGCTCGTTGAAGTCGCAGTCCGCCGTCTGCAGCCCGTGAACGAACGGGTGTCCGGGGGCCTGGTCGCCGTGCCAGGTGTAGTTCGACCAGATCCGGCCGCCGAGCGCCTCCTTCGCCTCGACGCCGCGGATTCGCTCGTCCAAGAGCGCCAGCATGTTGGACCAGCGATAGATGCCGTACTTGCCCATCACACCCAGCAGTCCCATTCCGCCGCGGAGCTTGAAGCAGCGCGTCCCGGCGCCGTGGGCGGCTTCGATCATTTCGGGTTCGTAGCCGTCCTTCGTCAGTCGCGCCGCGCCAACCTCGCCGCTGTAGGTTTTTGCGATCGCGACCGCCGCCTTGGCGTGATAAGCGTACGCCTCGTCCCAGCCGACTCTCACGAATGTGTCCAGGCCGCGCGTGTTGAACTTGTACTTCTCGCGCAGCTCCGGATTGTCCGACAGCGAAGGGAATCCGTCGTCGGCCCACTGCTTCCATCCAACGCGAATCAACGGGCCGCTCAGCCGGTATGGGCCGTAAACGCGTTTCTGCATCTGGTAGCCCTTGGCGCAGCCGCGGGGGTTCCACGCGTTGGTCGCGGTGTTGCCGTACAGGTCGCCCACGCGGCCGCTGTCGTAGTTTTGTTCGGCGCGCACGAAGATCCCGTTCCGCACGAACGCGCGCAACCGGCAATTGTGCGTGTCGTTCGGCGCGCAGACGAACGTGAACGTCCGGTCGTAGCGGTACTGATCGCGATAGACCTTTTCCCAATCTCGCGCAGGGTAGTACTTCAGCGGATTCTCGATGCCGGGAAGCGTTTGCAGGCCCAACACCGGCCGCCAGGTCAGCAGGGCTGCGCCGCCCGCCGCGAGCGCCGCAAGGAACTCCCGCCGCGAGGTGCTCGGGTCCGGCGGCATCGTGAACATCACCGACGTGCGCTTGAATTCGCTCATGGCTGTCCCTTTGCGTGCACCGCGGACGGCCCGGCGGCGGAGCCGGTCTTCAGCCAGTGCCAGCCGGAGATCAGCTTGATGCCGTTGCGGTCCCCTTTGAACCCATCCCAAACCGCGAACGTGATGGGAATGCGCCGATTCTGCGTAAAATCCACATCGAGCTCGTCCTTTGATTCGATCGCGCGGACGAGCACGACCCGCCAGAGTCCGTTGCTCCACACGGCGGTCGCCGCGACGCTTTGCTTCTCCGGCGGCTGAAGTGTCAGCGTGCCAAAGCCTTCCGCGTTACTCTCCAAAGCCGAGCGAGCCAGCAGCGTGTCGCTCTCATGTACGTTGCCCGCGTCCCTTGCCGTCAGAAACGACGGGAATCGTCCATCGTCGATTGCCCGAGCCGGCGGCGGCGCTTTCGGCGGCCCAAACACCGTCCACCCTTTCTCAGGCGTTCGGGCCGGGTCCGTGAACTCATCCCCCATAGCGCGCCATTGCCGGCTGGCCTTCCAGTGCCACAGATTGACTGGCGCCTTCGCTTCAAATCCCTCGACATGGACGGCCATCGGCAGCGCCGGGACCTCGTCTCCCATGGCGAACATGACGGCCACGGCATCGGAAAAAACGAGGTGGTCGCGGCCCCGGTCCAGCGTTCCGTCGCGCCAGTCCAGGCAAATCGCAATCTCTGTCGCGGACCGCACGATGCGCACGTCGACGTGCGTGATACTCTCCACCCGTTGCCACAACGGTCGCAACTCGATGCTCGTGGCCGGCACGCCAAGCCAGGCCGGGTGCGCCGGGTCGTGGAACATGGCCTCGTCGCTGGCCGGAATCGCGGCGAACTCCGTGCCCGAGGTGTGCCCGATGGGCTGATCCTTCGGGCTGAGGCTCTGGATGAACGCGACCAGCGCCCAGGCGTCAGTCAGGTCATGCGTTCCATCAGGATTCGTGCGGGTTAACGCAGGCTCGTAAGCGATCATCGGCGTTCCAGGCACTCCCTTGAGAATGGTCCGGCACAGATCCGCCGGGCCCTGGCCGGACTTGAACACGCCTGAGGCCAGGTCCGCCGGTCGCACCGGTCGGCCGACCGAATCCACGAGCCTTCGTGATTGCTCGCCGTCGCCGTGTCCGGTCGGCCCATGGCACGTGACGCAACCTTGTGACTGGTACAGTTCCGCGCCCCGCGCAATCAGCCCCGGCGTCGTCGGAGGGCGCGTGCCGACGTCGACGGTTTCCGTGTTTGGTAAGGATGGCGATGAGGAGCGCTGATCCAGAACATAGCGCGCCAGGCCAGCGATCATCGACTCGTCCAGCACGCCGCCAAATCCCGGCATGGCGCTGCGCGGCACGCCGACCGAGATAATCCGCTCCAGGCCGGCGATGACTTCCTCGCGCTTCGCGCTGCTGGACGCGAATCGAAACGGGCTCGCGACGAAGTCGCGCGGCCGCGGATAGAGCTGCGCTGCCGCCGCTCCGTCCCCCCGACCGCCCGCACCGTGGCAGGCGGAACAGTGCTGGACGTATGCCCCCTTGATGACGGCCGCGTCCGGCAGGAAGATCGGATTCACGACCGCCGCGACGCTTGGCGGCGAGGCCACGGGCTGCGGAGTGGAGACGGCGGTAGTCGCGGTCGCCGGCGCTTGGGCCGCGGCCAGTTCCGTCGGTCTTGATTCGTGCGGCACGCCGCGCGAAACGGCGTACGCGAGAATCATGAGATTGACGGCGCAAACCGCTGCAACGACCCCGTAACGCATCCCGTTCGGCAGAGCTGGCCGTTGCGAGTCGGGTCCGATGGCAGGTGTGCTCACGGAAAAGACTCCCAGGTACGTCTCACTCGGTGCGACCGTTTCAGCGTTCCCACGTGCATGGCGACCGCCCCTAGTGAATCAGGTACAGGAGCGGAAACAGGAAAATCCAGATCAAGTCCACCAGGTGCCAGTAGAGACCTCCCAGATCCACGGGTGTGAAATACGCGCTGCTGAAGTGCCCGCGCAGCGAGCGAATGAGCAACCATGCGATAACCGCCAAGCCCGCAACGACGTGCAGACCGTGCAGCCCAGTCATGCAGAAATAGAGTCCAAAGAAAACGTGAAGATTCGGCGGACGTTGCGGATCGTGCCGCGGATTCGGCGGAGGATCGCTGTGCGCCCGTTCTTTGACTGCTTGATTCCAGCCGGGCCTCAGCCCGGGCGGGCCGATCGCCGTAGGGGCGATGATCGACTTATCAATGAAGATCTCGGTTTCAGCGGCCAACGCCTGAGCACTGGATGCGCCCTGGATTCTCGAGGACGTGTTTGGGCCGGAAGGCGCGCCCACGCCAGTCGCGCCGGGAGCCTGTTGCTGAATCTCGCGCACATACGCGATGATGTCGAGAAGGTCGCCGTCGGTCAGGAGTGAGTTTCCGCCGCGCGGCGGCATCATTCGGCCGGTGGTATTGGACTTTTCGTTGGGCATCCGCCCGCGCTGCATGAAGGCGAGCAGGCCTGCGTCGTCCAGCTTACCGATGAACTCGCTGCCGCGCATGTCCTTGCCTTGTCCTGGAATCCCTTCGCCACGCAGGCCGTGGCAGGCCGCACAGGTGTTGCGGAAGAGATCGCGTCCCTTCGCGAGGTCTCCGGCTTTCACTTCCAGCGCGGGTGGAGCAGTGCTTGGCGGCCCCGTTGCTGCCGGAGCGCCGCCCGCAGCTCCCTCCGGATCGCGATAGAACGCCTCACCCCACACGAGGTTGTCGTGGAACTTGTGCGAGTACTCGATCAGCTTGATGCCCAGGAAGTCGACGCCCCCGAGCAGCGTAAGCGCGAGGAACAGCACCAGATCGCGCCGCTGATTGTTCTGGGCCGCCCAGACGGCCATCGCCATCGTGAGACTGCTGAGGAGCAGCACGACCGTGTTGATGGCGCCCCAGCCCGTGTCCAGGTAGCGATGGCCATACGTGAACAGCTCCGGGTGGTTGCGGCGATAGACCGCGTACAAGCAGAAGAGCCCGGCGAAGAGCAGCACCTCGGTCGCGAGGAACAGCCACATCCCGAGTTTGCTGGCGTGGTATTGCTGTGGCAGGGTCTGGAAGTGGTGGGCCAATGGCGCGGGGCGGCTCTCGACGGGATGCGGTGCAGTGGTTCCGGAGGCTGGATTCTCAGCTTGAATCACGGCCGGTTCTCGGTGGCGACAGGCGTTCGATTCGGGCCATCGTCGGCCGAAGGCTAGCACGGGCGGACGCAAAAATCAAGAACTCTGGACCTGTGTTTCTGAAATAATTCAGAGTTTCCGATCGGAATTACTGGACGACGGCTTGGCCGGCGGTATACTTCATGCGCTGCCGCCACCGCATGTGCCGCGTCGGTCAGGGTGTGCCGCCCCCGCGGCAGGCGGCGCAGCCGATAGGCGGGTTCGCGAGGTGTATGGGCGACAAACCGAGTGCGCCATCGCGGCGATGAGTCGCCTGGCCGAAGTCTACGACGGCGGTAAGACGCGGCTCTCGGCAGCAGACATCGCCGACGCGCGCGGTTTGCCACGCCCATTCGTCGCCAAGATCCTCTCCCTTCTGTCGCAGGCGGGGCTCGTGATCGGCTCTCGCGGTCCCGGGGGCGGCGCCGCGCTCGCGCGCCACCCCGCCAAGATCCGGCTCTACGATGTGTTCAGACTGTTCGAACGCGAGGACGAACGCCGCGCATGCCCCTTCGGCGGGGGCGTTTGCGGCGACGGCGATCCCTGCCCCCTGCACCATACACTAACCGCTCTACACGACGCCCTGCACGCGCTGCTTTACGACACCACGTTCGATGAGTTTCGGGTTGCTTACAGGACGCGGAGCTCACAGCCTCCGCGGAAGCTCCCATCGGGCCTGACCAAGACGGCTGTGAGCCCTCACGCTCGAAGATTGGGGACCTCGGAAAAACACGGCTGGCGTTATAGGCAAGATAGCTAATCTATGATTCCGTACCCGCATGGAACGCACACCTTCTCACCCGACGTTTCTACATGGCGCGGCGGCTGATCTTGGCTGGCCGCGGACGATGTCGCCCACCCGCTTCATTGTGAAGAACACGCACCACGAATCACGCCGAGCCCAAATCCGCGCAGATGCTCAGGAGTCCCATCCCGCTATCCCGTGCGCGAGCTCGTGCAGGACAATGCCGAGGATCGCGGGCAGGAACACGCGCTCTCACGCCGTTCGCGGCGATACCGAGCCGTTATCGCGCTAGCGGCCGCGTGGATCAAGATGGCGCGGCCGCGCCCACGCCAGCGCCGTTTCCGGACGAGGCGTCGCGCTATGACGCCGGCGTCGCGGAGGATTCGAGGGGGCGGGCTGCGCCGGTGCGCAGGTAGCGGTCGATCGACGCCGCGGCCCGCTTGCCGTCGCCCATCGCCAGGATGACCGTCGCCGAGCCGCGCACGATGTCGCCGCCGGCGAACACCCCGGGCTTGCTCGTCTGGCCGAACTCGTCGATCTCGATGTAGCCGTGGCGGCTGACGCGGAGGTCGGGCGTCGTCTGCGTCAGCAGCGGGTTGGCCCGCGTCCCGAGCGCTTCGATGAACACCCCGCACGGAATCTCGTGGTTGCTGCCCTGGACGGGCACGGGCCGGCGGCGGCCCGAAGCGTCGGGCTCGCCGAGCTCCATGCGGACGCACTCGACGGCCCGCACCCAGCCGCGCTCGTCGCCGAGGATGGCGACCGGGTTCGTGAGCAGGCGCAGTTCGATGCCCTCTTCGATGGCGTGCTGAATCTCCTCGAGCCGCGCCGGCATCTCCTCGCGGCTGCGGCGATAGACCAGCGTCGCGTGCTTTGCGCCGAGCCGGCGGGCGGTGCGGACGGCGTCCATGGCGGTGTTGCCGCCGCCCACGACCACCATGTGCTCGCGCACGAGCACGGGCGTCTCGGCGTGGTCTTCGTAGCCGTGCATCAGGTTGACGCGCGTGAGGAACTCGTTGGCGCTGTAGACCCCCTTGAGCTGCTCGCCGGGAATGCCCATGAGGATTGGCAGGCCCGCGCCGTTGGCGATGAAGACGGCGTTGAAGCCTTCGTCGCGCAGCAGCTCGTCGATGGTGCAGGTGCGGCCAATGACGACGTTGGTCTCGATCTTCACGCCCAGGGCGCGCAGCGTCTCGACCTCGTGCCGAACGATCTCCTTCGGCAGGCGGAACTCCGGGATGCCATAGAGCAGCACACCGCCCGGCTCGTGCAGCGCCTCGAAGATCGTCACGTCATGGCCGAGCCGCGCCAGCACGCCGGCGGCGGTCAAGCCGGCGGGGCCGGCACCGACAATCGCCGCGCGCTTGCCGCTCGGCGCGACGGCCGGCCGCGGGCGGTCGTCGGGGTTCTCGCGGGCCCAGTCGGCGATGAAGCGTTCAAGATAGCCAATCGCGACCGGCGCGCCGTGCTTGTTGCCGCGCACGCACGCCTGCTCGCACTGCGTCTCCTGCGGGCAGACGCGCCCGGTGATGCCCGGCAGCAGGTTGTCCCGGTACATGATGTCCGCCGCCCCGCGAAAGTCGCCCTCGGCAATCTTCGCGACGAAGGCCGGGACATCGACACCGACCGGACAGCCGGGGACGCACTTGGCCTTCTTGCATTGCAGGCAGCGCTCGGCCTCGATCTTCGCCACCTGCTCGGGCAGGCCCAGGTTGACCTCGGTGAACCGCGCGGACCTGGCGCAGGGATCCTGCTGCGGCATCTCGACCCGCGCGATCTTCATGCGCTCCGCGGGCTTCATCCGTGGCTTATCGCTCATGCGAGTCCTCGCACGGGCGCGCGGCGGCGTTCAGCCGGCATTCGTGAGCCGCGCGCTCCGCCGCCCGCCGCTCGTGGTCTCGATACGTCGTGAGCCGGTCGATCAGCTCCGCGAAATCCACCGCGTGGCCGTCGAACTCCGGTCCGTCCACGCACGCGAACCGCATCTGTCCGCCGACCGTCACCCGGCAGCCGCCGCACATCCCAGTCCCGTCCACCATGATCGGGTTGAGCGACACGATCGTCCGCACGCCGTACGGCCGCGTCAGCTCGGCGACGGCGCGCATCATCGGCGGCGGGCCGGCGGCGAAGACGGCGTTCACCGGGTTCACGGTTTCGGCCAGCAGCGCTTGCAGTTTGCCGGTGACGAAACCGTGATACCCATAGCTGCCGTCATCCGTGCAGGGAAAGACCGCGTCGCAGCAGCCGCGCAAGGGCTCTTCGAGAATGACGTACGGCCGGCTGCGCCCGCCGATGACCGCCGTCACGCGGTTGCCGGCGTTGCGCAGGGCGGCGGCCTGAGGAAATATGACGGCGGTTCCGACGCCGCCGCCAACCAGGACAACGTGCCCCCAGCGGTCGATCTCGGTCGGCTTACCGAGCGGTCCGACGAGGTCGGAGATGCACTGTCCGGCGGGCAGAGCGCAAAGATCGCGGGTCGTGGCGCCGACGGCCTGCACGATCAGTGTGACGGTGCCCTTTTCGGCGTCGACGTCGGCGATGGTGAGGGGGATGCGCTCGCTGCGGCTGGTGGGGCGCACGATGCAGAACTGACCGGGGAGGCGGTGGCGCGCGACGCGCGGGGCCTCGATAACCAGCAGGCTGACATCGGGTGACAGGCGGCTGTTGGCGCGTATCGGGAACATACACTGCGGGCAAGACCGCGCCGGTGCGCGTTATCACGCACACACGGCCCCGGCACGACCGCGTTCACGCGGTTCTCGTGCCATACGCCTATTGTACGAAGCAATCGGCATGCCTGCGCCGCCGGCGGCGCCGCCCCGCGGCCGGGCGCGAGACGTGCGAACGGCGCGTGCCGGGCCGTGCTCAGCCCGCCCGGTGCACGGGGAAGCCGCGTGGCTCGGGGCCGCGGGCCGGCGCGGGCACGCACCACGTCGCCGCCGCCGCGCATCCGCCCAGCAGCAGCGCACCGGTCGTCTGGTGCAGGGTTGTGACGATGACGTGAATGGCTGCGGGCTCGCCCGGCTTCTCGATGCTGGTGACGATCAGCGCGGCGAAGCCCAGGGCGAATTGCACGCCGAGTGCGATCAGCAGGGCGAACCCCAGGGCGTTCGCCCGCGGGCCGGCGGCCTGGAGCGCCCATAGGCGGATCGCGAGCAGGCCGACCACGGCTACGACGCCAAGCGCCACCATGATGTGCGCCAGCAGCGACCAGTTCGTTCCGGTGTGGCGGTGCAGAGCGCCGAGCACGAGTTGCAGCAACAACACCGCCAAGGCCAGCGCCGCGAGATTGCGGCTTGTCGCCGCGGTGGGCGTGAGGACATGCGGCCGTTCAGCCTGCCACGCGCGGCTCAGCACCACGGACAACCCCGCCAGCAGCGCCAGGAACACCTGGCCGAAGACGCCATGCGCGATCGCCAGCGTCAGGCTGGGCGCCAGATCGTCGGGTGCGGCGCTGAGCGTCAGCCGGCCCGTCACGCGCAACCCGCCCATCACGCCTTGCAGCACGACCGCGGCCAGCGCGACGATGGCAGCCATACGCACCCACCAGCGCGGCTCGCGAAACTGCAGGTACACCGCGAGCACCAGCGTCGTCAGCCCGACCAGCGAGCCAAAGAGCCGGTGCGCGTGCTCGTAGTAGATTCCGCCCGTCATGCGCGACAGCGGATACAGATACATGTTATAGCCGTAGGAGTTCGGCCAGTCGGGCACGGCGAGGCCGGCCTGGTACCCCGTCACGACGCCGCCGACACTCAGCAGCAGCAGCGTGGCCCCGCCGGCGACCAGGGCGAACGCCGCCGGCCAGTTCACGCCGGTCACGCGCCACGGAAGGCCGCGGCCCAGCCACGCGCCGCACGCCGTCACCACGCCGCACAGCAGGACCGACGCCGGCAGCCACCAGACGGCGGAGGCCATGACGCCGCCGTCGTCTGGGCGGACAAGCAGGCTGCCGAGAACCAGGAGGTTCAGGACGCCGGTCAGACAGCCGACGTAGAAGGCCGCAGGCAGGCCGCGGCTGGTGAAGACGGCGCAGGCCGCTCCCCCGGCAAGCAGGCAGAGCATGAGCGCAGGAAAGACGACCCAGCCCGGGGCGGCGGCGCTCGGCAGGTGCGTCAGGTAGCCGACGAACCACATGGCGACGGTGGTTCCGAACCCCAGGGCGAGCATGTCGCCGACATCTCGGCCCGGCGCGTGGTCTGAGGCGGTCATGCGTATCTCCCCCGAAGCCTTGGGAGTTTAGCGGAAAGCGGAGGGCCCTTGGGGGGCTCGGCGAATCACGCCGGCGCGGCTACAATCGCCCGCTGAACGGGGGAGTGCGCGCGTTGGCGACGGCGACAACCGGCTTGGCGTATGAGCGGCACGAGGCCCGCCCCGGCGGGCGCGTCCGGGAGCTTGTGCGCCAATACAGCGAGCTCTCGAAAGCCCGGCTCAGTTCGCTCGTGCTTCTCACGACGGCGGTGGGCTTCGCCATGGCCGAGCACGACGGCTTCCGCTGGGGACGCCTCGTGCTCACGCTGCTCGCAACGGCGCTGGCCGCGTTCGGCGTCAACGCGCTGAATCAGCGCATCGAGGTCGAGCGCGATCGCCGAATGCTGCGAACGTGCCGGCGGCCGCTGCCGGCGGGCGCCGTGAGCCTGTCGGCGGCCACGTGGTTCGGCGTCGTAACGGCGGCGGCGGGTCCGGTCGTGCTGGCGCTGTGGGTGAACTGGATCAGCGCCGGGCTGACGCTGCTCTGCGAGCTCGTGTACGTGGCGGCCTATACGCCGCTCAAACCGCGAACGCCGCTCAACACACTTGTCGGAGCCGTGTGCGGGGCGCTGCCGCCGATGATCGGCTGGGCGGCGGCGACGGGCGGGCTGGAGAGGCCGGCGTGGATACTGGGGGCGATCCTGTTCGTCTGGCAGATTCCGCATTTTCTCGCGCTGGCGTGGCTGTACCGCGAGGACTACGCGCGCGGCGGCTTCGAGATGCTCTCGACGCGCGACCGCGACGGGCGCGCGACGGCCCTGGTGGCCCTGCTCTACTCGGCCCTGCTCGTCCCGGTCAGCATGCTGCTCAGCGTCGGCGGCCCGACGGGCGCGCTGTACGGCGCCGGTGCGGCGCTGCTCGGCGCGGCGCTGCTCGCCGTCAACCTGGCCTTCTGCCGCAGGCGCACCGCCGCGACGGCGCGGCGGTTGTTCCTGGCGAGCGTGGTTTACCTGCCGCTGCTGCTGGGGCTGATGGTGGCGGACCGCGGGGGGCGCGGGCTGGCCGCGGGCGACGCGTTGCGCTACGTTGCCGGCGAGGCTGCGCCCCCGGCGGGTGCTGGCTGACGTGGCGGCGCGGCGCGACACGGCGACGGCCGTTACGCGGCGGCTCGACTTTCGCAGCGGCGGGTGGGTGCTGCTGCTGGCCGCGTGTCTGGCGCTGGCGATTCTGGCGTGGCAGCTCATCTGGTTCGTGCTTCCAGTCTCGGGCAGCCGCGCCGTCGGCGACGGGCGCGACGTCGACTCATACGGCTTCCACCTCGATGACTGCCTCGTTCCGCGCGAGCGGCTCGTCGCCGCCGGTTTTCCGAAGGACGGTCTGCGCGCGCTGCTCGATCCACCGCCCATCTCCACCCAGGAGATGGACGAGCAGCGCCTGGGCCGCGGGTCGTTTCTGACGCCGGCTGACCGGGTGATCGGCGTTGAGATCGCCGGCCAGGCGCGGGCCTACCCGCTGCGGATCATGATCTGGCACGAAGTAGCCAACGACACGCTCGGCGGCCTGCCGATCCTGGTAACCTGCAACCCGCTCTGCGACGCGGCGTTCGTGTTTGACCGGCGCGTCGAGGGCGAGACGCTGGAGTTCGGCGTCAGCGGCCTGCTGTACAACTCGAACCTGCTGATGTTCGATCGCCGGGGCTCTCCGGGTGATGAGAGCCTCTGGAGCCAGATGCAGGCGCGCGCGGTCGCCGGCCCAGCCGCGCGGCGCGGCGCGGAGCTGCGCCTGCTGCCGTGCGCCCTGACGACCTGGAAAGAGTGGCGCAGCGCCCATCCGCAGACCGACGTGCTGCGGCCCGACCCGGCGCGCAAGCAAGTCTATAAGCGCGAGGCCTATTCCACCTACGCCGCGTCGCCGCGGCTGCAATTCCCCGTGGCGCCGCTGCCGTCCGTTCCCGAGACGCAGCTCAAAGCGCCCTGCATCGGGCTGCGCGTGGCGGGCGGCGCCTGGCGCGTGTTCTCGATCGCCGCGCCGTCGGGCGAACGGCCGGCCGGTCCGCAGACCGTGAGCCTGGTGCTGGATGGGCGGACGGTGACGCTGCGGCATCAGCGGCACCCCCCGGTCGCGTGGCTCGCGACGCACGAGGACGACGTCGAGGTCGCGTACGGATCGCTGTTCGCGTGGTACGCGCTGCTGGGCATCGCCGCCGAACCGCTGCCGTAGGGCGTCGTCGCCCGGTGTCAGCGCGAGTGCGGCGCCTGCGCGTCGTCTCCCGGCTTCCAGGAGTGAATGCGAACGAGGATCTCCTGCCCCTCGGCGCCCAGCAGCGCCTCGAGCGGCCGCCGGGACGCCGCCCCGGCTTCGTGCTCGTAGACCCGCAACCGCGCGCGTGCTTCCGCGGCCGACGCAATGGTCAGCATCGCCAGCAGCACCCAGCCAAACAACGCCGTCGCACCCAGGCGACGCGCGATCGCCGGAAACGACACGCCGCCGCGCGGCTGCACCGGCGCGGCGGCGCCAGCGGCCGGGCGCTTCGCACCGCCCTCATGCGACAACGTGCCTCCGCCGCGCCGTCCGGACAGCGCCGCGCCCGCAACCGCCACGACGAGCGCGCACCCCGCCGCGTAGAAGGGCGAATGCCACCAGTATCTCGGTCCCGACCAGTCGGCGCGCAGCTCGTGCGCCGCCTCCCCCGTCATGGACCACGCCCACGCGCAAGCCGTGCTGACGAGCGCTACGGCGGCCCCCGCCGCCAGCGCGCGGCGAAGCGTCGTGCCCGCACCGCGGCGCAGCCAGAACGGGCACGCCGCCAGCGCCACGACGGCCAGCGCCGCCGCCGCGCTGCCCAGCCAGGTCAGTCTCGCCAGCGCGGCGGCCGCCGCGCCGTGCGCCTGGGGAGCGAGGGCCGATTCGTCTCGCACGCCGAGGGCGCTGGCGTATCGCGAATCGGCGGCTTCGTGATAGCGCCGGCGGAGCTCGGTCAGATCGCCGGCCAGTTGGTCGCGCGATCGCTCCGACACATGCGGCGCGGACTTCACCGTCTCGATCAGCAGGTCCGCCGCCAGGAGCCGCGCCCCGGCGGGACCATCCTCCAGCACCCACTCGCGCAACAGGCGAAGCAGCAGATCACGGCAGGCGGCCGCGCCGGCTTCGTCGCCGGCCTGCTCGCGCTCGGCGGCGACGCCCAGCAGCCCGCGCGTCAGCGCCTGGAGGAACGGGCCGTACGGCTGGCCGATCGTCGTGCCGGCGATGGCGCTGGCCGTTCCGCCGCCAACGTTCAAGTCCTCGATCGCGGCGCTCCAGGCGCGCTCCACCGGGCCAAGTCCGTGAGAAAGCCGCTGGCCGGCGACGCGCTGCATGGCCCGGCGCACGGCGTACCAGGCCTTGTCGGCCGGGGCCTGCTCTTGTTCGAGCGCGTGCAGCCGGGCCGCCAGCGCCAGCAGTTCGCCCAGCTTCGTGTGCTGCAACGACGCGCTCATTTCCGCGATCCGCTCCTCCGCCGCGTACGCCGGCACCTCGCCGCGCAGCGCCGGGTTGAGCTGGCGGCGGGCCAGGTGAAACAGCGTGAAGGCCTCGCGGGTCTCCGGCGGCGCGAGGCGCATGGCGGCGGAGGTGGCCGACTCGTAGCGGGCGAGCTGCCGCGGCGTCGAGAAGAGCAGGGCGGTGCGGACCATCGGCATGCGGGCATACGCCTGCGCGCCGTTCCACACGGCCACAAGGCTGACGATCAGCGCCGCGAGCGCGACCACGAGCAGCCCGAGGCGGCGACGGTCAGGCGCGGCGGCGACAGCCTTGGCGGGGCGGCTCATCGCGCGTCAGGCTAAGGGGGCGACACCACACGCGGCAAGGCGGTCAGGGGTGCGTTTGTTTCAGCGTGACGGCGGCCCAGCAGGCGATCGCCTCGCCGCGGCCGATCGCTCCGAGGCCCTCGTTCGTTCCGGCCTTGATGTTGACCTGATGCGGGCCGACCTCGAGCAGAGACGCCAGCGCCGCGCGCATCGCCGGCTTGAAGGGCGTCAGCCGCGGGCGCTCCGCCTGGATGACGACGTCCGCGTTGTGCACGGCCAGGCCGGCCGCCTGCACGCGTTGCAGCACGTCGCGCACCAGCGCGCGGCTGTCGGCGCCGGCGAAGGCCGGGTCCGTGTCCGGGAACAGCTCGCCGATGTCACCCAGCCCCGCGGCGCCGAGCAGCGCGTCGCCCAGGGCGTGCAGCACGACGTCGGCGTCGCTGTGCCCGCTGAGCCCGGGCGCGTCGGGGATCTCGACGCCGGCCAGCCGCAAGCGGCGCCCCGCCGCGGTGCGATGAATGTCGTAGCCGATGCCGACGCGAAACGCGCTCATGGCGCCTCTATTCGCTGGCGGGCCGCCTCAGGCCCGGCCCGCGGCGGTGGAAACGGGTGGATTATACGCCGATTCCGGCCGTTGGGGCGGGCGCGCACACATTCGGCGACCGGCTTACAATTCTGCGCAGAAGCAGCACACGTATAACAGCACATGGAGAGACTGGCATGTCCAAGTTCGTGAACGAGTTCATGGAAGGCGTGACGGCCCGCAACCCGGGCGAGAAGGAGTTTCACCAGGCGGTGCACGAGGTGGTCGAGTCGCTGGTTCCGGTGCTGGACCGGCACCCGGAGTTCCGCAAGGCCAAGATCCTTGAACGCATCGTCGAGCCGGAGCGCGTGGTGATGTTCCGCGTCCCGTGGATGGACGACAAGGGCGAGATCCACGTCAACCGCGGCATGCGCGTCGAGTTCAACAGCGCCATCGGCCCATACAAGGGCGGCCTGCGGTTTCACCCCTCCGTCAACCTCGGCATCATCAAGTTCCTCGGCTTCGAGCAGATCTTCAAGAACGCGCTCACCACGCTGCCCATGGGCGGCGGCAAGGGCGGCAGCGACTTCGACCCCAAGGGCAAGAGCGACAACGAGGTCATGCGCTTCTGCCAGAGCTTCATGAACGAGCTCCATCGCCACATCGGCGAGTACATCGACGTCCCCGCCGGCGACATCGGCGTCGGCGGGCGCGAGATCGGCTTCATGTTCGGGCAGTACAAGCGGCTGACGCGCAAATTCGAGGGCGTGCTCACCGGCAAGGGCGTCAACTGGGGCGGCTCGCTCATCCGCCCCGAGGCCACCGGCTACGGCCAGGTCTACTTCGCCGAGGAGATGCTCAAGACGCGCGGCAAGAGCATGAAGGGCATGCGCTGCGTCGTCAGCGGCTCCGGCAACGTCGCCCAGTACGCCGCCGAAAAATGCCTCCAGCTCGGCGCGCGCGTCGTGACCTTCTCCGACTCCACCGGCTTCGTCGTCGACGAGGAAGGCATCACGCCCGAGAAGCTCACCTTTGTCATGGACCTCAAGAACAACCGCCGCGGCCGGATGAAAGAGTACCTCAGCAAGTATCCCAAGGCCCATTACCAGGACATCGACCTGCGCGCCGACCACAACCCCCTCTGGCAGGTCAAGTGCGACGTCGCCCTGCCCTGCGCCACTCAGAACGAGATCAACGAGATCGACGCCAGCAACCTCGTCAAGAACGGCTGCATCTGCGTCAGCGAGGGCGCCAACATGCCCACCACCCCCGCCGGCGTCGAGGTCTTCCTCGAAAGCAAGATCCTCTACGGCCCCGGAAAGGCCGCCAACGCCGGCGGCGTCGCCACCAGCGGCCTCGAGATGAGCCAGAATGCCCTGCGAATGGCCTGGTCGCGCGAGGAGGTCGATCAGAAACTGCACCGCATCATGATCAACATCCACCAGGCCTGCAAGGAAACCGCCGAGGCCTACGGCACTCCCGGCAACTACGTCAACGGCGCCAATATCGCCGGCTTCCTCAAGGTCGCCAACGCGATGATGGACCAGGGGCTCGTGTAGCCTCCTGGCGAAGTGGCCCACGACCGCAGCCGCTCAACTGCCTGCGGCTGCGGGATCGAACGCCCCCTGCGCGTGGAACGCCGCGCACCGGCGGCGTTCGTTTTTTCTTGCCGCGAAGGCGCCGACCCCGCCCCCCCGGGAATAGCGCCGAACGTGGGGCGATTTCAAACAATAGAGCGTCCGCCGCGAACGAGGCCCGCGAACCGCAACACGGGCTGCGGCCTGGGAGCGCATGCCGGGCGTGCGACGTGGAGCGCCGGCCGCGCTGCGCTCCCCGGGCCCGCACCCGGGCCGGCAGACCACGGCCCGCGCGCCCGCATCGGCCGACAATTCCTGTTGCATCACGCGCCGGGCGCGTTACCATGCGCGCATCGCGGCCCGGAAACACATCGGTGGCCGTGTCATAGGGCGACCAGGTCCGAATGATTCTCCTCCGCCGGGCGCCGGCGGAGGTTGCACAACGGAGGGTATGTTCGCCGTCCGCTTCGTGCAGATCGCTCAGTGCCTGGATCAACTCATTTCGCGGCCCGCTTCGCGCGCCAACGTGGCGCCCTGAGCCGTTGCGGTCACTTATTCGGAGGATCGGTCATGAAGTCCGCTCGTTTCCCCTTGATCGCGGTCGTGATGCTCCTGGGCAGCACCGCCGCCTTCGGACAGTTCACCGACGGTTTCGAAGCCTATCCGCCAGGGCCGCTCACGCCCCAGGGCGGCTGGCAGATCTGGTACACCGGCGGCGACGACGGCACCGTCGTGGACAACAACGCCCACAGCGGCGCGAAGTCGCTTCGCCTTGACCTCCCCGGCGGCGCCGTCGGCGGCACCGACGTTGTCCAGACGTTCAACATCGCCGGCGGTCAGTGGGTTTTCTCCGCCTGGACCTACGTCCCTTCCAACGCCGGTGGCATTCTCAACAAGGACGGGTACCTCATCTTCCTTAACAACTACAACGGCCAGCCCAATCCCACTGCCGACCACTGGTCGATGCAGGTTCGCTTCAGTGCCACCCAGGGCGTGGTCGAGAGCCAGTTCGACGGCGGAACGCTGCCGCTGATCACCGATCAATGGGTCGAGTTCCGCGCCCACATCGACCTCGTCAACGACCGCTTCAAGGAGTACTACGGCGGCCAGCTCCTCGCCACGAACCTTGTCTGGACGACCAACGTCTCGGGCCCCGGCGGCACGCTCACGATCGCCTGCCTTGACCTCTACAGCGACAGCATCGCCGACATGCTCATCGACGACGTCTCGCTTGAGCCGGTCGTGCTCTGCCCGGGGGACATCAACGGCGACAACCGCACCTGCCAGGCCGACCTGGGAATCCTGCTTTC
This sequence comes from uncultured Planctomycetota bacterium, assembly GCA_900696525.1. Lineage (GTDB taxonomy): Bacteria > Planctomycetota > Phycisphaerae > UBA1845 > Fen-1342 > CAADGL01. The sequence goes on along the minus strand of CAADGL010000021.1, from coordinate 277,094 downwards.
AAAATACGGCTGCTGCGAGGTCGATCCCTGCTGGGACATCAACGCCATCGCCGCCAACCTCTCTCCCGGCGACACGGCGGGCGTCTGCGGCCCGCTTGAGGAAGGGATCACCCAGGCGGACCTCGGCGTGCTTCTGGCCGACTACGGCTGCGGCGGCTGTCAGTAGGGCCGGCCCGCACGGGCGCGAGGGGCGCCACGCCTGCGCGCCCTCGCGGCGCATCGCGTTCGCGCTGGGCGGATGCGCGTAGGAGTCTGCGAAGCCGTCGAAGACACGATCGCGGCTGAGCGGTTGCCGCGCGAGGTCCGCGGTCGTGGCTTCGGCGCGCTGGCCGCGGTGACGCGCGTGGGCGACCTGATCGGCAGCCTGCTGTTTGGCTGGGTCCGGGGCGCGCTGGGCGTCGGCGCGGCTTCAATCGGCGCGCTCGTGCCGAAGCTGGGTCGTGTGGCGTTCATCGCTGCACCCGGCGGCGCGGTCGCGTGGCCAGCGCGTGCCTCAGTCTGTAAGATGAGGCCGCATGGAACCTTTTGGCTTGAACAGCGCAGCGTCGCGCCACCGGGCTGCGCCCGGCGGCGGCACGATCACTCACTCGGCCTCACCCCGCGCGATCCCGGCGTTCGTCTGGATCACGATCGCCACCGTGTTGCTCCTTCGCTTCGCCATCGCGCCGTTCGTGGTGCTCATCCCCGAGGAAGCGTACTACTGGATGTACTCGAAGCACCCCGCGCTGGGATACGTCGATCACCCGCCGATGGTCGCGTGGGTCATCATCGCCGGCTCGAGTCTCTTCGGCGATACCGAGCTTGGTGTGCGGTTCGGCACGCTGCTGCTCACCACCGCTTCGACCTGGCTGTGCTATCGCCTGGCGGCCGACTGGCGCGGCCGGCGGGCCGGCTGGGTCGCGGCGCTGTTGTTCAGCATCGCACCGCTGCTCTTCTCGGCGGGATTCCTGGCCATGCCGGATGCGCCGCTCGTGTTTTTCTGGCTGTTGGCGCTGCTGGCCGTGACCCGCGCGATTCGACGTGACTCAGTTGGCTGGTGGCTCGTCGCGGGCGCGGCGGCCGGGCTGGCATTCCTTGCGAAGTACCCGGCCGCGCTTCTGGCGGTGGGCGTTTTCCTGTTTCTGCTGTCGGATGGGCGGAGGCGTGCGATGCTGGCGCGGCCTGGCGTGTGGCTGGCGCTGGGCCTGGCGATCGTGCTGGCGGCGCCCAACCTCTTGTGGAACGCCGCGCACGACTGGGTGTCGTTTCGATTCCAGTTCGCCCGCCGGCTGGATCAGCACGCCAGCGCCAACCCGCTTCAGGCGCTTGCGTCAGTGGGCGTGCAGTTTCTCACGCTCTCACCGCTCGTTTTTGCGCTGATCGTCGTCGGATTCTGGGTTGGGATTCAGCGTTTTCGGCGCGACGCGGTCGGCGTCTGGCGCTTCGCCGTCTGCTTCTCGGCGCCGTGGCTGGCAGTGTGCGTGTACCACGGGCTGTTCTCCGAGATTCGCATGAACTGGCCCATCCCGGCGTACCTGAGTCTGCTGCCCCTCGCGGCGACGTTGCTGCGCGGGCGGGCGCTGTTCCTGCGACGGCTCACTCCAGAAACCGCTCAGGGCTTGTTGCGACCGTACGCGGGAGTCATGGTGCTTGCAAACGTCGTGCTTGCGTTGGTTATCACCGGCCGAATCCCGGCGATTCCCGCGCCTTCGGCGTTCATGCGCTGGGACGAACTTGGACGCGCCGCCGAAGTCGCGGAAGACGACTTCTGCACGGAAGCCGGTAGCGAACCTTTCATCCTCGCCCATGGCCGCTACAACCTCGCCAGCGAGCTTGGATTCTACATGCGCGACCCCGGCGACGACGGCGATTGGCGCGACGTCATCCCGCTGACTGCGGCGCTCGGCGGCGGCCTGAGTTACGTGAACTGGCGCCAACTGGAATCGTTTGTCGGGCGCAACGCGATGCTCGTAACGACCGACCTGAAACCTGCCACGATCGCCGCGCTTCGCCGTGCCTTCGACTGCGTCGAAGACCCGCGGCCCTTGGTCGATCTGGCGCGCGGCAGCCGACGGCCGACGCGCTATTACGTCGTGCGCTGTCATCGATTCGTCCGACAGCCGGAAGGAATCCGCCTCGCTGCTTTCCCGTCGTACTGGTGCGCCGGAGCGCCGTCGCTGATAGCGCTGCCGTAGACCGCATGGCCGGCCGCCTGAGCCCGCGCGGCAGGGTCTCCGTCTGACCATCGCGCCTGACTTGCTGCCACGCGGCGATGCGCAGCCGCGGATCATCACGGCGCAGCACGCGGTAGAAGCTCGCGGCTCGGATCGGTTTTGGGATACCTTCTATATGGTCGGATCTACCCCATCCCGCTCGTCCGAATCGGCGTCGGTTTTCTCGGTGTTCCGGCCACGCCAGCGCTTCAGTCGCATTGGCTGCCCGTCGGTGATCGGTCGGATGTGACCTGCCATACACCGCGTGCAGCGGCGAGGCTGGAATGCGGGTTCCGGCACACCGTGGCTTGACTTCCGGCCGGCGCGTGCGACGATAGGCGCGCTTGCTGGCTGCGGACCGGGCGACGGTGCTTGCGGCGCTGCCCGACCTGCCGAACAAGGCCGAAGTATCCGTTATCCGCACAACTTGCGTACAACAAGGCGGCCTCGTGTGCGTCGCGCAAGAGTTTGACGCAAGCATTGAAAGAGATTGCCACCGTAGCTCAACTGGCAGAGCAGCGGTTTTGTAAACCGCAGGTTCGGGGTTCGAGTCCCCGCGGTGGCTTTGAGCCATGATGCGACATGGTGCCGCAATCCGCGTCCATCATGGCACTTACAGCATCCCCGCCCGAACGCCGCTCATCGCCGCTTGTGCCAGGAAATGACTTCCGCGTGCGCGTTTTGCCGGAAGTTGGTACAAGCATTGGTACAAGCGAAGTCGAAGCGTAAGTCCCGCATTTCTCCGGTGATGAATCCCGATTTCCCACTTCGGCGGGCGGATTCTGGTACAAGAAATCGGATCGGCGATTCGCGTTTTCCACGGACAAAACCGATTTCGGCAACCCAGGGCCTGCGGTTTCGCCGTCAGCCGTGCCCGTTGCCCGCATCCGTTCGGCATCCGGGCGGTCGCCCAGCGGCAGCACCGGCAGCGCGTCGAGTGCCCCGGCCACGTCGAGTAGCCGCGGATCGGTGTACGTGTTCATCGTGAGTTCAAGCGTGCTGTGCCGCATCGCCGCTTGTGCGACCCGCGGCGCCACACCGCCCTTGCTCAGGTGCGTTCCGAACGTGTGCCGCAGGGCGTGAATGTCGAGCACCCGCCCGCGGTCGTCGCGTTTCGGGATGCCGGCAACCCGAAGGTCGCGGTCGAACGCCCGCACAAGGTCGGCCGGCACGTTGAACAACGGCGCATCGTCCGGCAGCCGGGCCGGCAGCGGCAACCCCTTCGCCGCCGCCGCGTCCCGTGCCGCGTCGAGTCGCTCCCGGAGCCAGTCGCGCAGGTCGGCCACCAAGTCAGAGCGCAGCGGGATTTCCGCCCCGCGGCCGGCCTTCTCATCCGCCGCGTCGAGCACGGCGAACGCCACGCGGCCGTCAAGCTCAAGCTGGCCGACCGTAAGCGAGCGCAGTTCGTTCAGCCGCAGCCCCGTCAGGACCAGCACCTTGTACGTCAACGCCCGTTCCCGCCCGCGGCGTTCAAGCTCGGCGATGAAGTCGGGCCGCTCAGCGAGCGCGTCGCGGGCATGCGCTTCGGCTTCACAAACCGTATCGAGCGTTAGCGGCGCCCGCTTCCACGTTCGCCGGCTGCGCTTGTTCTCACGCTTGCTGGCGTCGGCGAGCTTCACCGTCGGCCGGCCGTACTCGGCGAGCGGGCGCAGGCGTGCCGCCGTGAGCAGCCGGCGCAGCTCATCTTCCGTCAGTGCCCGACGCGGCCGGCGTTGGTCGGCCTTGCCGTCACGCTTCGGCGGGCGGGCGAAGGGGTTCGCCGTCAGGCGGTTTGTATCGACGCACCAATTGCCGAAGGCGCACGCCGCCAGTAGGTAGCCGTTCAGCGTGTTGGCGGGCATCCCTTCGGCTTCCCGAGCGTTCGCCCATTTCTCAAGCGCCGGCCGGCTCAGGTCGCGCAGCAACGCGAAGCCGCAATCGGCGACGATGCGCTTGAGGCGGAACCGGGCGTTGCGGACATGCGCCGCGTTCGTCCGCGGCTTCCCGCCCTTGCCGCGCTTCGTGCCCAGGTGCTCAAGGTAGGCGTCAACGTGCGTCGCAAGCGCGGTAGTCCGGTGGTCGAGCACAGCATCTTCCGCCGCGGTCAGTGAATTGCACCGCACCCGGTCGGCGCGTTTCTCAAGCTCGGCGAGCACGATCAACGCCGCATCGGCGCTTCGGCAGCCCGTCGCCACCTTGCGCACTTGTCCGGACCCGTTGCGGTACTTGGCCGTGAACGTCCGCGCTTCGACAAGCACGCGGTCGGCGCCAGCGTACTCGCCGTCGGCCGGCGTCGTCACCTTCGCGATGCGCTTGCGGCCCCGGCGGTCAGTCCAGCGGGCGAAGCGCTCGCCCTTGCGCGTGAACACTTCCGCGCCCGACGGCAGCGGCTTCGTGTAGGTTTCGCGGTACACGGTGCCCATGATTCACCCTTCCCGCCGACGCACGCGCCGGCACTCGATTCCGAAGTGTGCGGCGAGCTTGTCGGCCGCGTCGAGCCGCAGCGTCGATTCACCGCGCAGGAACGTCGCCAGCGATTGTCGCTTGATGCCGGTTGCCCGCTGAATCGCGTTCAGGGATTCGCGGCCTTCGGCCAGCGCCGCCCGCAGAAGCTCGCTCATCCTGCCTGTTCGCCTACCCATGTAAGCATTCTTGCCACCCGGCGAGCGTCCGTCAAGCCCCCGAAGCGGAAACCGCGGCCGCCGGACCGCCGGTTGCCCCCGGCTGGCGGACAGCCCGGGTAGGCGGGATTCCGCATTTCATCACACACGCGGTACCCCACACAGGGTAACCGCGTGTGTGTGTGTACCTGTAAGGTACACTGTGATACCGGGACTACACGCCCGTAAGCAGCGGGCGTACACGCCCGGTTTGTCAGCGGGACTACACGCCCGTAAGCAGCGGGCGTACACGCCCGGTTTGTCAGCGGGACCACACGCCCGCTCACGGCCGGCCTCCTTCCGGTGTCAGCAGCCGCCAAACCGACGGTCCGCCGGCCAGCGTGCCGCGCTTGATCCGTTCCACGAGCCCGGCTTCCCGCAGTCGCTTGAGCGCCCGCCGTATCGCCGATTCATCGCGTCCGGCCCGCCGTGCCAGGTCGGCCACGCTCGCCGACACGATGCCGTCCGCCTTGGCGTGCCGGTACAGCAGCAGCCACGCGGCAAGCTCGGCCCGCGCGCGCCGCGGAAGCTCACCGTCGATGAACGCATTCAGCAGCGCGAACCGCCGCCGCACAGCGCCGCCGCCCCGGCCGGGTTTCCGCTTCGGCTTCGGCTCGGCATCCGTCGCAGCGCGCCCGTTGCGGCGTGCGGGTCGCTCGCCCAGGTCCATAGGCGGGAGCACTTCGCCAGGCGGGATGATGCGCGGGTCGGTCATTCGTCGCCCCCGTCATCGTCCGCCGCCGCGGGCGTCGAGCCCCACAAGGCCCGCAGCGATGCCGTGAGCTTGCCGCGGTCCGCCGGCGTTGCCGGTGCCGGCTCGATCGGGCGGAACGATTGAATGCGCCGCTCGAAACACAAGCTCACGTCCACCGGCTCGCCGTGCCGGTGTTTCAGGCAGCGCAGCGTCACGGCTTCGGGATCGCCGCGGCCCGGCACCAGCACGTAAGCCGTGTCGGCCCCGTATTCGAGTTCCGAGCTTTCGCGGAAGCTCGCCAAGCTCAGCCCGTCGCCCACGTAGGATGAACGCCCGCGCTTGTCTTTCGTCCGCGCTACCGCGGACACCGCCAGCACCGCATAGCCGGCGTCCGCGAATTGGCGCAGGTAGTCCATCAGGGCATCGACCGAGCCGCGCTTGTCGGCGTGCTCGCCCGGCGGTCGGATGCGTTGCAGGTAGTCCAGCGTCAGCAAGGCGCCGCCGAAGTCATCGGCCGTTGCGGCGATGTTGCCCAGGTCGAACGGCGGCGCGACGAACGCCAGCCGGTCGGCCACGGATTCGAGCGTCGCAAGCCCGCGGTCGATGCGGTCGGCGTGCTCGGCGCCGAGCTTGCGCTTGGCGATAGCGTCGAGCGGAACGCCCGACAGCCGGGCAAGCTGGCGGTCCAGAAGCACGGCCGCGGACATTTCGACGTTCGCGACCACGGCCCGCAGCGTCGGCACCGCCCGCAGCGCGTCGATTACCCATTGCATCGCCAGCGCGGTTTTCCCGCCGCCCGGCAAGCCGCCGACCAGCACCACGCGCCCCGGCCCGATTTCGACGGTAGCAAGTGCGCCGGTGCCGACCGCGTACAACGGCGGCGCGGCCCCGCTGAACAGCGCGTCGCGCCACGCATGGAACACGTCGGCCGCGGTCTGGTATTTCGCCGTCGCGTTCACGGCGCACCGCCCTTCCCGGCATTCGCCGAAGCGCCGGCCGGCGCCGGCTGCACGGCGATTACTTCGCCGCCGGACGCGCCGCACACGTCGCGGATGCCCGGCTGTGCGGATGCCCAGCCGTTTTCGATTGCCCGGCGGGTGTCCGTCGGCGTCAGCCCGCAGTCAAGCCCCGCCTCAGTGAGCAGCGCTGCGCAGAGCGCCAGCGGTGCGCCCAGCTCGGCCAGGTTCGCCGCCGCGGAGTAGCACCGCCGGTGTCGGTCGCCCACGGATGCGCCTTCGCGGATGAAGTCGAGCGTCGCCCGGTTGAGCTTGTTCGGTGCGTCGCCGCTCTCCAGCCGCCCGGCGCGGGCGTCGGTTTCGCGTTGCACTTGGGCAGCCGCTTCGGCCCACAGCGCCGCTGCCGGCTCGCTTCGATACGTCGGCGCCGGAAGCTCGAAGTCCGCGGGTTCCACGGCGAGCGTGAGAATCGCACCGGTGCCAAGGTGCATCAGCTCATCGACCGACAGCCGCCGCTTGTGCAAGCCGGTTTTCGGGTGCCGGCTGTTCGGCGCCCGGAAGCACCGCACCCTGTCGTACACGCCCGCGTCGATCGTCACTCCGGCCGGTTCGGCCACGGCTTCGGCGAAGCGTCGGGCGATGCGGTGAAAGTCGCGCCCGGGCGCCGGTTGCCATGCGGCCGACGGGACGCCCAGGTGAAACCCCTTGCCGCCGCTCAGGAAGGCGAGCACGTCATCTTCGGCGATGCCGAGTGAGTCCGTGAGCGCCGCGCACAAGCGGCGGGCGTCATCAAGCGCCGCCGGCAGGTCGCCTTCGCGGTCCACGTCCCACCAGACGAACGGCGCCCAGCACGGCCCCGAGAATCCCGCCGTCGAGCCGGTCGCGGCCAGGTGGTCGCGGAAGTCGCCCCCGAAGCAGAAAGCCGACAGGTAGCCTTCCTTGTTACACTCGGCCCGCGGGTCGCATGCCGCATATCCGCGGAAGGCGGCCTGCCAGTTCACCAGCCGGCGTGGCTTGCGACAATCGCCGAGCACACGGAAGCCATAACGGAAGTCCGCATTCATGGCGAAGTCTCCAGCGTCACGGCGTGCATCGCGACAGCGACCAGAGCGCCACGCAGATCATCACGCACCTTCTCTGGCAAGGCCGGCATGTTCCCGGCGTCATCGAGCACCGCCCCGATTGCTTCGGTGGCTTTTCGCAGGCGCGCGGCGCGCCAGCGGTTCGCGGCCACAGCCCGCCCGATTGCCGCAGCCTGTTGGAGCATCAACACAGGTCGGGTCAGTTGCACGATGCACCTTCCGGCTTGGCGTTCGCCCCGAAATCGAAGCTCGCATCGCCTGCGTCCGCGCCGTCGGTCGGTGCGAACGGGTCGCGCTCGGGTTCGTCCACGCGCAGCACGTCGAAGCGAGTTACACGATTGCGCTCGGTGCCGTCATCGTCGCGGCGCAGCGCCACGCGCACCTTGCACCGGACGCGACCCGGCGGAACCGCCGCGGATTCGAGCTTGTCGAGCGAGTCGAGCCCGAGCTTGAGGCAGTCGCGCTTCGTCTGCGGCAGCGCCGCCGGCGTGAGCCAGCAATCATGAAAGACGGCCCGCCCGGCGTGCTCGCCTTCGCACACGTCAAAGCGAATCTTCACGCCCGGCGTTCCGGTCCGGGCGTTAAACAGTTCGACGCTGTGAACATGGCATTCGTAGGTTCCGGCTGGCAGCGGCGCGAAGTCCGCCGCCGCCTCTGTGGTGTTCCATTGGCCCCGCAGGGTTTCGAGGTTGCCCCGCAGAATGTCTGTAAGCCGCCGTCGCGGCTGGATATCATTCGGGTACATAATCAACAATCCTTTGCAGGGCGGCCCGCCGACGCGGCAACGTCGAGCGGGCCGCGTTTTCCTCAGTCGAACAAGCTCGGCGCGGCATCCGCTTCGGCGGGCGTCGGGTCCGGCCGGTCGGGATGCACGGCGAGCCAGCCCAGCGCCGCGGCGCGATCGGCTAGCCGCCATATCGAAACCGGGCGGGCGTGCGCATCCGGCCGGCGCGATTCGGCGAAGCCGACGCGCTCGATAATGCCCGCCCGCGCCAGCGACCCCGGCACCACGCCCAGGCAGACAGGGTTGATTTCGTCCCGCACCTCAACCACGTCGCGCACGTCGTTCGCGGTGGCTTCAGCGGCGTCGAGCAGCCGGGCAAGCAATGCCCGCCGCCCCCGCAGCACGTACACTTCGCGGCGAGCTTCAGGCAGCGCGTGCGCGTCGAGCTTGCACGATTCGCCGTCGGCGGTCGGTGTCATCGTTGCCTGGCTCATCGCGCCGCGCCCTTCGCGGTGCGCACCGGCGGGCAGCCGGCTGCGATCCAATCCCGCAGCTCAGCCCGGCGCCAGCGCACGAGCCCGCCGAGCTTGATCGGTCGCGGCATCCGGCCAGCATCGACCAGGCGGTACAGGTGCCGCGTCGAGCACCGGCCCAGCAACGCGGCCACGTCCCGCACTGACAGCAGTTCTGCGGAAGCGGCCGATCCGCCGGCGTTTCCGCCAGCGGCATTCGCGCTTGTAGCGTCCATTGTCAACACTCCGTTTCGCGTGTCGCCGGGATGCGAGCGGGTTCGACCGCTGCCTTCGCATGTCCGGCCATTAACGCGAACCGGACGGGGCGGATGGGGCGGATTTCCGGTTTCGTCCGCTGCGGTGCAAAGCAGAAATGCCCTTGGCGAACAGCCAAGGGCACTAATCGGCAGTCATTGAATAGAGCGGACTTCCGCTAATCGTCCGCCCCGCATCCGCGCCGCCCAGCCGAACGTGGACGAATTGAAGTGGGTAGGTGCTCGGGTTCGATGGATTCGCGGGGAGCCAAACTGCCGGACGCGCGTCCGCGACCCGCTCGCCGGGTGTTCTTCTGTTCCCCGTTCGCCCTGCGCCATTCCCTGAGGTAGCGCTGCCACGTATCGAATCCCGGAAGTTCGTTGGCTTCGCCCGATTGAGCACAAGCCCTGGCCAGCGCGTCGTACACCTCGCGGTCAGTCGGGTTTGGATTGCCAGGGTTCAGCACGTCGCGCGTACGTGTGTACTGCTCGCCAACCTTACGAACACGATCCGGCATACCTGCCGATTCGCCTTTCGGCTCGCCGGTACTATTCGCACCGTCACCCTTCGGCCGGTTGCGGCTGTACCCCGACACGTTTTGTTCAATACTGGCCCGAACGCGGTCCAGCGCGTCCTTGAAGAATAGCTCGTGGGCGGCCTGCAACCTCTTTAGAACCGCCCAACGAAGGCCTTTGTAGGGGAGTCCCATCGCAAAATCGCGTCCCGGATCGGGGTTCACGCGATTCGTGGGGTCGATTGCTTGCGATTCGTGTGGGTCGATTGCTTGCGATTCGTGCGGGTCGATTGCTTGCGATTCGTGCGGGTCGATTGCTTGCGATTCGTGCGGGTCGATTGCTTGCGATTCGTACGGGTCGATTGGCGGCGCGTACCGTCCGAGCTCATCGGTGAGGGCCCCGAGGTACGCGAAGTACTCATCGAGCGTCAGCCAGCGCGGCCGCCGCGGGCCGCCTACGTCCGATTCGTACGGGTCGATTGGCGGCGGGTACCGTCCGAGCTCATCGTTGAGGGCCCCGAGGTACGCGAAGCACTCATCGAGCGTCAGCCAGCGCGGCCGCCACGGGCCGCCTACGTCGTCATCTTTGCGATGCGGTGCTTGCCGGGAATATTCACGGATACGTTCCGCCCAATATGGCCGAACACCCGGGTACCCGAGGAAATGCCCAATTTCGTCAGCGAGCCGCCGGACCCAGGGCTCTTCTCTCGGATTCGCAATCAGGTCATCAGGGAGGCCAAAGCAGGGGTGATACCAGTTCATTCGCCGCCGGGTCTCCCGCATCATGATTCGTACCCCCTCACAACCCGCATGGGCACTTTCGGCCGTTCTCGCTCGAAAAGGGGCATGTTGCCGCGGCAGTCGATGTACAGGTCGATGTCGCCCGCCAGCCAGCGCGTCACGCGGCCCATCCGTATCGGCTCGGGCAGGCGGCGCGATGCCAGCAACTTCCAGACATGGCGTGGTGAGATGCCGAGCCGGCCGGCGACCTGCGTGGCTGTCATGAATTCATGCATCGTGCGCCTCCGTGCGGAGAGAATTCACTGACCGTGCAGGAATGCGATCACGTACGGTGTGACGCGCATCCGTGCGCCGTGCTGCGCTAGCTATTGTACCAGGCATCCGCCGATCGTGCCGCATCGGGGCAGGAAACGGCCAAGGTGTGGCGATGGGGCGAGCGCTCTGGACGGACGATGCCGATTCGTCGAGTCTTTCTCAGCGATCTGTCACTGAACCGGGGATGGATCGGGAAAAGAAACCGACCGGGCGGAATCAGGCACCATAAGGGGGGCGATCATTCGCGCGTGCGCGGCCCCACCGCGCGAGCGGGACAGGCGCGTTTTTTGTGGCATGCACAGCACCAAGAGTCCAATAACCTGTGAGTAGCTAGGCCATAGTACGTTTGCCAGCTATGGGTAGCCGGTGCCGAACCGCGACAGGAGCGCCCCAAGGTCCGCCTTGGGCGACGCAGCCGTCGCCGTCGAGGTCGGCCGGCGGATAGAAACCCGGGTCGTCTTCGCAGTAGCCCAGAGCCCAAGCAGGATGCCGAGGTCGCGACAGGGAAGACCATAGATTCGTGAACAGAGAGACAAGGGGTAGCAGGTACTCCCGCGCCGGCGCGCGGGCGGGGGGCCGATCGAACCGTTAAATGCGCGCGGGGCCCCTCGACGCGACGGCGCGCGCTCGCGCTCCCATCCCGCCGCGAGTTGGGCGAAACACGCCCAAAACCGCTCGACAAGCAATCGGAAGACGGCGCGCGCCGTCGATGAGCTTGAACGCCAGTCTGCACCTAATTACGGCGGCGGCAAAGGCGGCCACGCGTTCATCGTCAACGAGAGACACGGGATGAGCCGAGCATGTCCCGCGGCATGTCTGCTGGATTCTGACAGCCACGCGCGACCGGAGCGGCTCTTCGAGGAACATCGGCGGCGGGCAGGTCTCGCAGCGATCCCCGCCAGGGCAGTACGTCAAGCCGTGTCACACGTTGGCACAGTTGCCCGTGTTTCGCGTTCCGCGGCCCGCTGGCGCGTTCAGCCTGCCTTCGGGTACCCGGGGCCAGCCCGACGCGCGTTCTCGCCACGGCGCGGCGGTTCTGTGCGTGCATCATGGATTCCCCTTCGCGGTTTGATCGGCGAGCAGCCGGCGCACCGCATCGGCCCGTTCGATGTCGGTGAGCGGCAAGCGGGCGAGCAAGGCGACGGCTTCGGTGAAGTGTTCGCCCGCACCGAAGTGTTCGCCAGCACCGAAGTGTTCGCCCGCACCGTCGGCGTCGCGCGCACTCGCCGCGCTGACCGCGGTTGCCGGCGTCGCCTCAGTCGGTCCGCCATGCTCGATTTCCGCCCCGTCGGTACAAGCGTTGGTACAAGCGTTCGTCAGAGCGCTTGTAAGCTCTTGCGATTGCGTGCCTTCCGTGCGATGCTCTCGGTTTTGTAAACCGCAGGTTGCGGGTTCGAGTCCCCGCCGGTGGCTTTGAGACATGGGGCGTCAACCGCGCCTGGCCCGCGTCAGGGTTAGCCCTTGCAGCGGTCCGGCGGGAAAGTCGGCTGCCCGCCCGCATGCCGGCTCACGCGGCAAGCAGGTCGGTCGGTGATTCATCAGCATGTGTCGCCTGACGAACGCGCCATCGAACCCGTCGACGAACGCGTTATCAGGCAGTGACGAAAAGCGCCGTCAAGCCGCGATAAACGCCGTCAAGCTGCGATAAACGCGCCGTCAAGCCGCGATAAACGCGCCGGCATGCCGTGGTAAACGCGCCGGCATGCCGTGGTAAACGCGCCGGCATGCCGTGGTAAACGCGCCGGCATGCGGCGAGCGGCAGCGAGTGGCGCGACCGGACGCACCGCCACGGTCAGCGGCCGTACACGTCCACCTGTCGTGTGCGCGTGCGTTGTTCGCGAACCTCGCCTCCGGGCGGCGCGTTGCCGTGCGGATTGTGGCCCGACCATTCGCCGGTGCGCGCGTCCATCCACTCCTTGCCGATCACGCGGCCGTTCTCGTCGAAGTGAATCCGCGCTGCGTAGCCGTCGTCGTGCTGGTAATACCACTCCCGGTCGCCGATGGTCTCGTTCGGGTCGCCGATCACCTGCCGCACGTGGAAGCGATCATCGACGCCTTCCTTGATCATGTCGTAGTGGGCCCGGGTGAACTTCGAGGCGCAGCCCAGCAGGCCCGCGCACACAACCAGCAGGCCGACGGCCGTTCGCTTACGCATGGTGTTTCTCCTTCCGTTGGGCGATCGCCGCCCGGGTCACCGGCGGCCCGCGCGTCACGTCGCGCGGCGCCGTCGATGAGTGTACAGGCTGTCGCGCCACGTGCCAGTGCCCGCCGATGGTCGCGCGCGCCGCCGTAGATAGCTCCCCAGGCCGATGAAGAAATTTCTGGAAACTTGTCGCGGAGGGACTTCAAACTCCGCCGCGGCGCGTTATACATGTACGGACACGAGCCGCGCGGACGAGGTTCGCGCGGCCACACGCGGGCCGTTATGGCCCCGTCCCGATGGAAGGTTGCCAAGTGCGCCACGGCGGAACCTTCCATCTTTTTTTTTTTGCGCTGCGCGCGTCGCGAGAGGCGCCCTTTGCGGAACCCGCGCGATCACTTCTAATGCGCCGGGCGCGCAACGCCGCACGCCGGCCGACAGGAAGGGGCACACATGCAGCCGCCGACGCTCCGAGAGCTGTTCGCCTACAACGATTGGGCCCGCGACCGGGTTCTCCACGTCGCCGCCGGCCTGGCGGCCGGGCCGCTCGATCGCCCGTTCGACATGGGGCCCGGCACCTTGCGGGCCACGCTGCATCACCTCTGGGGCGCGGAGCGCGTCTGGCTCGACCGCTGGCAGGCCATCCCCCGCGAACGACACGCCGCGCAGCTCGACAACAAGGCGGTCGAGCTGCCGGTCCTTCAGGAGTGGTTCCAGCGCACCGCCGCTGAGCGCGACGCGTTCCTAGCCGCGCACGCGTCGGCGGCGGAGCTCGACCGGCCGATCACGTATACCAACTTCCGCGGCGAGACGTTCACGCAGCCGCTGGGTCTGCTGGCGCTGCACGTGTGCAACCACGGGGTTCATCACCGGGCGCAGGCGGCCAACATGCTGCGGCGCGTCGGCGCGCAGCCGCCGCGGCTCGACTACGTCTTCATGCGGCTCGAGCGGCCCACGTGCGAGCAGACGGCGGAGCAGCGGGCGTGGTTGCGCGAGCGCGGCCTCGGAGGCGTGCACGATCCGGTCGCGCCCCCTCCCTATTCGATCGCGGATCTGCGGACGTACTTTCGCTACACCGACTGGGCCCAGCAGCAGGTGTTGGGCGCGGCGGAGGCGCTGGGTGACGAGGCGCTCGACCGGCCGTTCGAGATGGGGCTGGGCAGCCTGCGCAAGACGCTGTTGCACCTCATCGACGCGGAGCAGTGGTGGGAAGCCAACTGGCGATCCGCCGACCACGGCATCATGCCGCAGCCGTGGCAGGCCCTGCCGGCCCAGACGCCCATGGCGGCGGTCGGGCGGCTTTGGCGCGAGGCGGCGGCAGCCCGCAACGCGCGGCTGGAGCGCGCGAGCGACGCCGAGTTGCAGCGCCCGGTGAACGCGGCCACGACGCCGGGCCGGACACTGGCGGTGCGCATGGGCGAAAGCCTGCTGCAACTGTGTGGCCACGGGACGCATCACCGGGCGCAGGCGCTGAACATGCTGCGGCACCTGGGCGGGCGGACGCCGGGGCTGGATCTGGTGACGTGGCTGCGGGAGGCGGGCGGGAGGGCAGAGCCGGGCTGTCTCCAGCCCGGAACTGGGCGCGGCCGCGATCAGGTTCTGGAATAGCCTCATGTGTCCGCCATGGGGCCGGGCTGGGGACAGGGCGCTGACGCGGCGCTTGCGGCCGGGCTGGGGATAGCCCGGCTGCGACGGGGCGCCTGCGGACGGGCTGGGAAACGCGGCTCTAACGTGCGCGGCTCAGATCAACAAAGCGGGTTTGGCACTTCTCATGCGAACGGCTACCGCGGCCGCTGGAGCGGGAACAGCAGCACGTCGCGGATGCTTTCGCTGCCCGTCAGCAGCATGCACAGCCGGTCGATGCCGATCCCCAGCCCACCCGCCGGCGGCATGGCGTACTCCAGCGCCTCAACGAAGTCCTCGTCCATCACCGCCATCGTCTCGTCACCCTCGCCGCGGAGCTGGGCGGTGAGCGTCTCCTGCTGCACGACGGGGTCGTTCAGCTCGCTGTAGGCGTTGCCCATTTCCATCCCGTTCACGTACGCCTCGAAGCGCAGCGCCAGCCCCGGCTCCGACGGGTGACGCTTCGTCAGCGGGCACAGCGGCGCGGGGTAGTCGACCACGAACATCGGGTTCACCAGGTGCGGCTCGACGTAGTGCTCGAACAGCGCACTGATCACCACCGCGTCGTCCGCCTTCGCCTCGTCCACGCTGATCTGCTTGCGGGTGTACAGCTCGCGGGCCCGGGCGCGAATCGCCGCCGTGTCCGCCATGGCTATGCCCGCGTGCTCGGCGAACAAGTCTCCGTATCGCCGCCGCGGCCAGGGCGGCGTGTAGTCGATCTCGCGCTCGCCGAACCGGATGCGGTACGAGCCGATCACGTCGCGCGCCGCGCCCGCGATGATCGCCTCGGTGATCTCCATCATGTCGTGGTAGTCGCCGTACGCCTGGTACAGCTCCAGCATCGTGAACTCCGGGTTGTGCCGCGGGCTGATGCCCTCGTTGCGGAAGCAGCGCGCGAACTCGAAGACGCGCTCCAGCCCGCCCACCAGGCAGCGCTTCAGATACAACTCCGGGCTGATCCGCAGGTACAGCTTCATGTCCAGCGCGTTGTGGTGCGTCGTGAACGGCCGCGCCGCCGCGCCCCCGTAGATCGGCTGCAACACCGGCGTATCGACCTCGACGAACCCGCGCTCGTGCAGCACCTTGCGGGCGTAGTTGATGATCGCCGCCCGCTTCAGGAACACCTCGCGCGATTCGACGTTCGACAGCAGGTCCACGTATCGCCGCCGATAGCGCGCCTCGACGTCCTGTAGCCCGTGGAACTTCTCCGGCGGCGGGCGCAGGCACTTGCTGAGCAGGGTCAGGTGCGTGGCCCACAGCGTCAGCTCGCCGGTCTTTGTGCGGCCGAGACGGCCCTCGCAGCCGACAAGGTCGCCGAGGTCGAGCAGCTTCGCCAGCTTCCACGCCGCCTCGCCCGCGTGCAGCCGTGCCTCGCCGGCGTCGCCGGCGGATACGGCCAGCGCGGACTCAACCATCTTGCGGCTGACGCCCCATTGCAGGTCGCCGGTCTGATCGCGGACCGTGATGAAGATCAGGCTTCCGATGTCGCGATGCAGCACGACGCGTCCCGCCGCCCGGTGCGCCACGCGGCCATCGACGACGGCGGAAGGCTCGCCGGGAGCGGCGACGGGTCCGAGAATCTGGCCGGCGGAGATGTCGAGCGTTTCGGCGGCGGTTCGGATTGTCTGGTTGGTGCTCACACCAGGGAAGCGCCCGCCGTAGGGGTCGATGCCCAGTTGGCGGAGCTTTTCGAGCTTTGCGAAGCGGTCGGCTCTCTGGTCGCTCATGTCGTCTCGTTGTCTCGCAAGGAGGAAACGGACGCTGGTTATAACCGGGCCTGGCATTGGGGCAAACGTGGCCCGATGAAGCGAAGCGAGGCCCCGGGGGCTGGCGTGCTCAACCGGTCCCGGTAACCCGCGCGTTTTATCGAACGTTCCCAGGTAAAAAGGGCTTGCGGGGGCGTTTTGAAGGGGATAAAGTACTTAAGGGAGGCCCTTTCGAAGTTTTCGACCAAGCGAACGAGGTTGTCACCTCAAGGTCTTGCGAGTCGGGCCGGAAGTTCTGCACCGCGAGCCGTGCCATTCGGCTAACCGCCAGGGGCCATCATAAGGAGATGATCGTGCGCAGTATCACTATTTCGATCTCAATTGCACTGGTCGGCCTGGCGGCTTCGCCGGCCTTCGCCCAAACAACGATGGACTACCCGACGGGCAGCATTGTCACCTATCTGCACGAAACGGGCCCGCAGGACAACCCGACCGGCGAGTTCCAGGTCGTCGCCTCGCACCTCGTGCGCTTCGATGGCTCGGTCTCGATGCGCCTCTACTACTCGGACTGGTTTCTCGCCGAGGGCAGCTTCGTCCGCGTCACGTCCATCTTCGACGGCGACGAGCAGGAGCTCAACGCCGAGGAGCTCGCCGACTGGCAAGGCACGTCGGCGTATTTCAACGGCGATTCGGTCCTGTTCGAGCTGGTCGCCGGCCCGCACACGACCGGCAGCTTCGTCAAGATCCGCCAGATCGGCATCACCATGGCCGACACGATCACCGGCAGCCCCGGCCAGTGCGGCATCTGCGGCTCCGACGACCGCGTGCAGACCAACCTCGATTTCAGCGGCCGGCTGATGCCGGTCGGCTGCACCGCGTCGATCTACACGACCAATAGCTGTGCGCTGACCGCGGGCCACTGCGTCGACGGCGCCGGCTCGCTCGTGCTCCAGTTCCGCGTGCCGAACTCGCTCGCCAACTGCGCGACCGTCAACCCGCCCTCCATTCACCAGTACTCGATCGGTCAGCGCACCTTCCAGAACGGCGGCGTGGGGGCCGATTGGTGCGTCATGACGGTCAACGCCACGCAGGGCCTGCGCCCCTATCAGCGCTACGGCACGCTGCGGCGCATCGGCACGACCGGCGTCGCGTCGGCCACGGGCATCTGGGGCTTCGGCGTCGACGACACCTGCGTCCGCAGCCAGACGCAGCAGTACAGCCCCGGCAACTTCGCCGGCCAGACGCCGACGTACTGGACCTACACGAACGACATCCGCGGGGGCAATTCGGGCTCGGGCCTGCTGAGCAAGGAGCTGATCTACGGCATCTGCACGCACTGCACGGTCGGCTCGTGCAGCAACATCGCCACGAAGACGACCGTCGCGGCGTTCAGCAACGCGCGCACCGCGCTGTGCCCGCCCTGCGTGGCCGACCTGGATGCGAACGGCTCGATCGGTCAGGGCGACCTTGGCGTGCTGCTGAGCGGCTTCGGGAAGTGCTACACCGACGTCGGCTTCGTCCATGCGACGGACCTCGACGGCAACGGCTGCTGCGACCAGGGCGACCTGGGAGTCCTGCTGGGCGTGTTCGGCCAGAACTGCCCGTAGGGCCGTCACCGACCGGATCTCCGGCAATCAACCATGGCCCGGGCGGGAGGCCCCCGCCCGGGTCTGTTGCTGCGGAGACCGCAGACCCCGACCCCTTCCCCCTGTTTCATCGCAGGGTTCTACCAGTTCCCGGAGGCGCACTGATCGCCACAGGAACTGGCACTACCTCCTTCTTCTTCAACGTCGGCGGTTCGCCGAGTGCCGGCGTTCGACGCACAGACGGGCGAATGCGGGTAGAATCTCACCGTAGTCGATAGGAAGCGTATGACGGCGGCCGGTGCGGTCACCGGCGCCGCTGCCAGGCCCCACACTTAGAGAGGCAACGATCAGTCGCGATGGAGAGCCTTCCGAGTCATCAGAACGCCGCCTTCGTCGAGGAGCTGCTGGAGAGCTATCTTCAGGATCCCGAGTCGGTTGACGACGGGTGGCGGCGCTATTTCGATCAACTGACGCGCAAAGAGCGCGGCCGCCTGCGTGCGCGGCCCCGGCCCAGCTTCAAGCCCGCCAGCATCTTTCACGGCGCCGCGGGCGGCAACGGCCACTCGGCGATCGCCGCCGAGGAAGTCCGCCGCCAGGTCAAGCAGGACCGGCTCGACCAGCTCGTGCGGGCGTATCGCGTGCGCGGTCACGTCATGGCCCAGCTCGATCCGCTGGGCATGACCAGTGGATCGCATCCGGAGCTCGATCCGGCCCACTACGGGTTCTCGGAGTCCGATCTCGATCAGGTCTTCTCCTGCCGGACCATCAGCGGCGCGCCCAACCGCACGCTGCGCGAGATCGTCGCCCTGCTGCAGGAGACCTATTGCCGCTACATCGGTGTGCAGTTCATGCACATCGACGACCTGAACGTCCGTCACTGGCTTCAGGAGCGGATGGAGGGCACGGCCAACCGCGTGAAGCTCTCGCGCCGCGAGCAGTTCCGCATCCTCACGCGCCTCACCGACGCCGCGATCTTCGAGACCTTCATCCAGAAGAAATTCCTCGGGGCCAAGAGCTTCTCGCTCGAAGGCGCCGAGAGCCTCATCCCGCTGCTCGACCTGGCCATCAACACCGCCGGCGAGCAGGGAATCGACGAAATCGTCATCGGCATGGCCCACCGCGGGCGCCTCAACGTGCTTGCCAACATCATCGGAAAGAGCCCGCGCGAGATCTTCCGCGAGTTCGAGGACATCGACGCCGATCGCAAGCTCGGCCGCGGAGACGTCAAGTATCATCAGGGCTACCACGGCGAGTGGACCACGCCCGGCGGTCACAAGGTCTATCTTGCGCTGTGCTTCAACCCCAGCCACCTCGAGTTCGTCAACCCCGTCGCACTCGGCCGCACGCGTGCCCGGCAGGATCGCGTCGGCGACGGCGACGGCAGCCGCAGCATGGCCCTGCTCATTCACGGCGACGCCGCCTTCGCCGGCGAGGGCATCGTCCAGGAGACACTGAACCTGAGCGAACTGCCCGCGTATCGCACCGGCGGCTCGCTGCACGTGATCGTCAATAACCAGATCGGCTTCACCACCACGCCGCAGGAAGGCCGCAGCAGCCTCTACTGCACCGACGTGGCCAAGATGCTGCAAAGCCCGATCTTTCACGTGAACGGCGAGAACCCGGAGGCCGTCGCCGCCGTCGTGCAGCTCGCGGTCGAGTTCCGCCGGCAGTTCCACCGCGACGTCATCATCGACATGTATTGCTATCGTCGCCGGGGGCACAACGAGAGCGACGAGCCGGCGTTCACGCAGCCGGTGATGTACCGCGCGATCCGCAACCGCCCGGGCGTGCGCGAGGCGTACCTGGAGCACCTGCTGGAGCTGGGCGGCGTGACACGCGAGGAAGCCGACGAGATCGCCGACGGCCTGCGCAAGCGACTCGAAGCCCACCTGGCCCAGGTTCGCGATGAGCCGCGGCAGCGCGAGCCGGCGAGTTTCCTGGCGAAGGCCTGGCGCGGGTACGTCGGCGGGGCGGACGCGTCGGCGCCGGAAGTGGACACCGGCGTTCCGCGCGAGCGCCTCAGCGCCCTGCTCGAGGCGCAGACGCGCGTGCCCGGCTGGTTCCGGCCGCACCGCACCATTCAGAAGCTGCTCGAGAAGCGCCGCGCCATGGCGCAGGGCGCCGAGCTGCTGGACTGGGGCGCCGCAGAGGCACTGGCGTTCGCCACGCTCGCCGTCGAGGGCACGCGCATCCGCCTGACCGGGCAGGACAGCGCCCGCGGCACGTTCAGCCATCGCCACGCCGTGCTGCACGACGAGGAGACCGGCCGCACGTACATGCCGCTGCGCCACCTGGCGGACAACCAGGGGCCCGTGGACATCTGCAACAGTCCGCTCTCGGAAGCGGGCGTGCTGGGCTTCGAGTACGGGTACAGCGTCGCCTGGCCCGACGGCCTGGTGCTGTGGGAGGCGCAGTTCGGCGATTTCGTGAACACCGCCCAGGTGATCGTCGACCAGTTCATCACCAGCGCCGAGGACAAGTGGCATCGCCTCAGCGGACTCGTGCTGCTCCTCCCGCACGGCTTCGAGGGCGAGGGGCCCGAGCACTCCAGCGCCCGGCTCGAACGCTTCCTCAACGCCTGCGCCGAAGACAACATCCAGGTCGCCTATCCGACCACGCCGGCGCAGTACTACCACCTGCTGCGGCGGCAGGTGCGGCGGACGTGGCGCAAGCCGCTGGTGGTGATGACGCCCAAGAGCCTTCTGCGCCAGCAGGTTTCCAGCCTGGACGAGCTGGCGAGCGGGCGCTTCCAGCGCGTGATCGACGACGCCGAGATCGCGCCGGAGCGCGTGAAGCGCGTCCTGCTGTGCACGGGGAAGATATTCTTCGACCTGCACCAGAAGCGTCGCGAGCTGGCGCGGGACGACGTGGCGATCGTGCGCATCGAGCAGTTGTACCCGCTGTCGGCCGAGCAGCTCTTCGCCGTGCTCGACCGCTACCCGGGCCAGGCGCCGATCACGTGGGTCCAGGAAGAGCCCGAGAACATGGGCGCCTGGCGCTACCTCGAGCGCCGCTTCGGCGATAGATTCAGGCAGCGCGGCCCGCTCGGCTCCGTTTGCCGGCCGGCCTCCGCCAGCCCGGCCACGGGGTCGAAGGGCAGCCACAAGATCGAGCAGGCACGGCTGCTGTCGCGGGCCTTCGGCGCCTAGACGGCGGCGCCGCCGGGCCGCGCGGCGCGGGTGTCCGCGGCCACGAACGATGTTCACGAGCGCTCGCGGCCCCGCCGTCGCGCTCCAAGCGAGGCAAGACAGACCCTATGTCAGTCGAAATCAAGGTGCCGCAGGCGGGCGAGTCGATCACCGAAGTGCAGATCGGCGAGTGGTTCAAGACCGTCGGTGACTCGGTCGCGGTCGACGAGGCGGTCGTCGAGCTCGAGACCGATAAGGCCTCGATGGAGGTACCCGCCCCCGTCGCCGGAAAGCTCAGCAAGGTCCTCAAGCAGGCCGGCGACACGGCCCGCGTCGGCGACGTCATCGCCGTGATCGAGCCCTTGCTCGACGCGGCCCGCGCCCCGGCCGGTGCAAAGCCCCCGGCCAGGCCCGTACCGGAAACGGCGGCGCCCGTCGCCCCCGCCAAGACGGCCCCCGCGGCGACTGCCGCCGAGCACCCCGCGGCGAAGTCGGCCGCCGAGCCGCGGGTGATGCCCGCGGCGCGCCGGGCGCTCGCCGAGCACGGCCTGGGCCCCGGCGAGGTGCGCCCGAGCGGTCCGGGCGGGCGGCTGCTGAAGGAGGACGTTGCGGCTCACGTGGCCGGGCGCGGACCGGCCGCGCCTGCATCCGCTGATGGCGCGGCGCACGCGCCCGCCGAGGCCGCAGGCGGCCGGCACGAGGAGATCGTGCCGATGAGCATGCTGCGGCGGCGCATCGCCCAGCGCCTGGTCGAGGCCCAGCACAGCGGCGCGCTGCTGACGACTTTCAACGAGATCGACATGTCCGCGGTCCTGCGGCTGCGCGCCGAGCGCGGCGAGGCCTTCGAGAAGAAGTACGACGTCAAGCTCGGCTTCATGTCGTTCTTCGTCAAGGCGGCCGTCGACGCGCTGAAGCGCATCCCCGAGGTCAACGCCGAGGTGCGCCTCATCGACGGCGCCCCGCATATCGTCTTCCGCAACTTCTACGATGTCGGCGTGGCGGTGAGCACCGACCGCGGCCTGGTCGTTCCGGTGATCCGCAACGCCGAACGGCTCAGTTTCGCCGAGATCGAGGTGCGCATCGGCGACCTGGCCCGCCGGGCGCGCGAGCGCAAGATCACCGTCGAAGAGCTGCAAGGCGGCACGTTCACGATCAGCAACGGCGGCGTGTTCGGATCGCTGATGTCGACGCCCATCATCAATCCGCCGCAGAGCGGGATCCTCGGGCTGCACGCGATTCAGGATCGGCCCGTGGCGCTCGGCGGGCAGGTCGTGATCCGCCCGATGATGTATGTGGCGCTGACCTACGACCATCGCATCATCGACGGGCGCGAGTCGGTCACGTTCCTGAAGCGCATCAAAGAGTGCGTCGAGGACCCGACGCGCATGCTGCTCGAGATCTAGCCAGGGAGTGCCTCGCTCTCGGACGCCGCGGGCCGATCTAGCCGCGATACCGGCGCGCTTCACGCTTCGCGCGCAGTAGTCGTTGAGCGTAATCCTCCGGCGTTTTGCTGGTTTGTCTGGGCGAAGACGCGTCGTCGACCGCATCGACCGCAGTGACCGTGCCGGCCGGAGCGCCCGGTGTGTTCATGCGCCCGTCGGCTTCGCCGCGTGGGTTGTCCTCGACCAGCAGCACGGGCAGCGCCGCGTCCTCGCGCATCGACCGCCGCGCTCCGCGGAGCGCCGTGAGCGTCGCCGCTGCGGCGTCGCCGGCCGGCTGGCCGGCCAGCTCGGCGATGCGCCGGCGCAGGCCGCGAAGCAGCCCGGCCGGCGTCAGCGCCAGGCGGCGAACGGCGACGTCCACGAGAAACAGCCCGAGCGCCAGGCGGACCAGCGCTTCCCAAAGCGGAGCACGGGTCCGCACCGGCCGGATGCTCCACGGCTCGAAGACGGCGCGCGGATCGGCCAGGCTCAGCACGCGCCCGCCGGTCCGGCGCGCGAGCTCGACGAGCAACGACTCGTTGTGCTCCACGCTGGTGAGCTCAGGCGAGTAGTTCACAACCAGGCCGGCCTGCAACGAGCCGATCGCCGCGCTGCCGCCGCCGTAGGAGTACGCGACGCGCGTGATGTAGGCGCCGGGGTCGGGGGCGTCGAACACGGCCTCGAAGCGGCCCGGTCCGGTCGGGGTGAGATGCACCTCCGCGGCAACAAAGTCCGGATCGACGACGACTGCGCGGAGTGACAGCGCCGACAGCGCCGCCGAAGGCAGTCCGTGCGCCTCCACGAGCAGGCGCGCCCGCTCGCCATCCAGGGCCGTCGTCAGTGTGAAGTTGGGCGACTGGGCGGGTCGGGCCGCGAACCGCGCACACTGTCCCCACAACTTGCTGAACCCTGGCCATGAAACCCACTCGGGACCCCAGCGCGGCCAGAGCCCGCTCGTGAACGCCACGGCCCGCCCCAGCCCGACGTGCCAGTACGCCAGGATCGGGTCCGCACCGTTCTCGTGCACGTTCAACAGCGGAACGCTCGCGAACGGCTTGGCCGACGCCACCACGTAGCCGCGCAACGGCGGAATCTCGGACGGGTCGAATCCGGCCAGCACCGCCTCGCCAGGGCCGCTGCGAAGCACCGGCTGGAACGCCTTCTCAAAAAGCCCAGAGCGACTCGCCAGCACCGTCTCGCGGGCGAAGATCTGCGGCAACGGCCGGGCGCTGGCCGTGACGTACATCCGGCCGCCACTGATCGCCGCGATGCGCCCCAGCAGCGCCTGGTCGGCGTCACTCCCGACCGCGATAGTGGAAGCCGTGACGCCCGCCTCGGCGTACTGGCGGGCCAGCGCTTCAAAGTCGCCGGGCGCCGATTGGCCGTCGGTCAGCACGACGACGTGGCGGATGTTCGTGTCCACGCCCTGTAGCGCGGCCAGCGCGGCTTCCAGGGCCGGGTACATGACCGTGCCCCCGCCGGCGCCGATGGTGCTCAGCGCCGCGAGAATCCTCCGCCTGTCGCCACAGGGGCCCAGCGGCACAACCCATTCCGAACTGCCGTCGAAGGCGATCACGCCGACGCGGTCGTGAGTCGCGAGCAGTTGGACGGCGGCGGCCGCCGCCGCCTTCGCCTGGTCCAGCTTCTCGCCGGCCATCGAGCCGGAGCGGTCGATCACCACGACCATGCCGGTGCTCAGCAGCTTGAGCTTGGCGCGCTCCGTCTCGACCGGCAGGATCTCCTCCAGCGGCGTCTTGTAGTAGCCGCCGACGCTGAACGCGCGGTCGCCGCCGACGGCGATCAGTCCGCCGCCGAGGTCCCGGACGTAGGACGCGAGGGCGCGCTGTCCCTGCTCGCCCAGCGCCAGGCCTGAGACGTTCGATAGCACGACCAGGGCGCATCCCGAGAGCGAAGCGGCGTCCAGCGCCTGCGTTTCGAGCCCGACGACGCGGCAGTCCATGCCCGCCTGGCGCAGGGCGCCCGCCAACGCCAGCACCGCGTCTCCGTCGGGCGTACCCGGCTCCGCCGCACGCTCGCAAAGGATGAGCGCCGTCTCCGCCCCGGCCACGGTCGTGAACGCCCGCCCCTCGTTGTTGGCTGCGATCGTGTCGTCCCCGGCCAGAACCGGCGTGACAACGGCGCGGAAGCGGTGTACCGCGGCGGAGCGCGGCGTGACCGGAAAGGTGTAGCGATTGAATCCCGGTTCGAGCTCGACCTCGATCGTCGTGCCGGATCCGTCGGGACCCAGGGCCAGCGGCGCTTCGTTGTGAAACAGCGCGATGCGCGCCGCCGCCCGGCGCTCCGATCGAACGATCAGGCCGAGGTTGATCGTCTCCTCGGGCCGGGTGATGCTCGGCGCCGTCAGCCTCTCGACCAGGATCTCCGCCTCGTGACGGTATCGCAGCGGCACCACGTCGATCGGCACGCCCGTCCCCGCGAAGGCTGCCCCCTCGGCGGATGCGTCTCCCGAGGTCTCGTGGCCGTCGGACAGCAGGACGACGCGCCGGGCTGCGTTCGGCGGGAAGAGCGCCATGCCCATGCGGAGCCCGGCGGCGATGTCGGTCCGCCCCGGCTTGGGCATCGGACCGAGCGGACCGTCGATCTGCGCGACGTGCGGCAACCGCTCGATCAGCGGCTTGCCCGCAAAGCTGACCAGGGCTGCGCGATCGCGGCCGGGACGCTGGGCTTCGGTCGCCTGGCGCACGAACTCCAGCGCGGCGGCGCTCAGGTCCGGCGGAATGCTGTCGGATCGGTCGAGCACGAAAACGACGGTCTGGTCGTCGGTCACGTGCACGCGCTCGGGCCCCGAGAGCGCCAGAATCAGCAGGGCCACGACGCCGCAGCGAACGCCGGTCGCCGACCAGCCGCGGAGCGCGCCCAATCCGGCGAGCGAGCGCCGACCCATCGCCAGAACGAGCGGCACCAGCGCCAGAAGAAGCAGCCAATGCGGCTGCTTGACCGTCAGGCAGGTGTCCAGGAGCCTGTCCAGCATCGCCGGATTATTGTACGTGTGATCGGCCGCGGCTCCTGGGCGATTCCGCGCGCCCGGCGCTGAGCGGCCCGCCGCGCAGCCCGTGACTTGCCCGGGCCGCGTTGTTATCATCCGCGCCCGTACCCGTGGCTCGCAAGCACAGCAACGCCCATCGCAAGACGAGGAACCAACTGACATGACTTCCGCCGACGCGCTGCACCCAGGGTCCGCGGCTCATCACGTCGCGGTCGGACCGCGCCTGTCGCTCATGATGTTCCTGGAGTTCGCGGTCTGGGGCGCTTGGGCGGTGCTGGTCGCCAAGCACATGGCTAACCTGGGCTTCAGCGGGACGCAGATCAACGCCGTCTACCTGACGACCGCCATCGGCGCCATGCTAAGCCCGCTGATCGCCGGCTGGATCGCCGACCGCTTCCTGCCGAACCAGATGTTCACCGGCGCGGTGCACCTGGCGGGTGGGGGCCTGCTCTTTGCCGCCTGGACGCAGACCGAGTTCTGGGGCCTCTGGGTGATGATCTTCTGCTACGCGATCCTCTACATGCCGACGATCGCACTGACCAACGCCATTGCCTTTCATCACATGAAGGACTCGCGGCAGTTCGGCAACGTCCGCGTCTTCGGCACGCTGGGCTGGATCGGCGTCAACTGGGCGCTCAGCCTCTACCTCGGCTACTGGGAGACGCACGCCCCCGGAGTCAGCCGCGTCGGCGATTGCCTGCCGGCGGCGGGGATCCTGTCCGTCGTGCTGGGGCTGTACTGCTTCACGCTGCCGCACACGCCGCCGAGCAAGGAGGCTCGGAACCCGTACGCGTTCCTCGAAGCGCTGAAGTTGACGAGCAACCCGAACTTCGCGGCGCTGCTGGTGATCTCATTCGTGGTCGCGATCGAGCTGCCTTTCTACTACAACCTGACTTTCCTGTTCCTGACCGACGCCGAGGCCGGCGTGGGCCTGCCCGAGAGCCGGGCCAACTTCGCCATGAGCCTGGGCCAGGTCGCCGAAGTCATCCTGATGCTGCTGGTGGCGCCGTCGCTGCGCTACCTCGGGATGCGCACCACGATCTTCCTCGGCATCCTCGCCTGGCCCGTGCGGTACGGAATCTTCGCGCTGGGCGAGCCCGCCTGGCTCGTGGTCAGCGCCCAGACGCTCCACGGCATCTGCTACTCGTTCTTCTTCGTCGGCGGCATGATCGCCGTCGAGCGAATGAGCCACAAGGACATCCGCGCCAGCGCCCAGGGGCTGATCGTCTTCGCCACCAACGGCGTAGGGATGTTCATCGGAAGCCTGCTGGCGGGGTGGATTTCGGACTACTTCATCGACGCCGAGCAGCGCCGCCAATGGGCCTTCATCTTCCTCGTGCCTATTGTCGTGACGGTGCTGGCGGCGGGGGCGTTCTGGGTGCTCTTCGATGAGCGGCGCTACCAGCGGGAGACGGCGGAGATCCTGGCGGAGGACGCCACGGCCGCGTAGCCGCGCGGGGCGTGTCGCAAAAGTCGGCGACCGCGCCCGTCGAGGGTACGGCGCTGGCGGCAGCCGGGCGCAAGTGCCACGCGGGCGTGGGTGGCCGGCGAGCCCCTTGACGGCGGCAACCGCGCACCACGAGGTTGCTGCGCGGGCCATCCAGCGCTCCGGGGACGGCGTAGCGTCGGCCAGCGGCTGCAAAAAGCAGGAAGGCCGGCCTCCGGGGCCGGCCTTCCATAGTCGGTGTCCTGGCTTCCTTCCCTTCGACTCCCCGAGAAAGGAATGGACAGCGCGCCGATCTTTGCGTGTCCGTGGCTCCCCAGCGACGAACGCGCTCTCGGTTAACCAACTATAGGACAGCGGCTCTTTACTATTCCACTCCGCCGGCCAGAATCTTTAGATTTTTCTTAAGACCATCCTCAAAAGCGTGTTACGACGAGTAACCCAGTCATGGTTATGAGACGATCCCGGGCCCGGGGATATCCCGGACGGGCCGGCCGGCGCGCACCCGGCCCCTTCCTCAGTCAGAATTGCCGGACACCTGCCCCCCGAGGTCCACGCCCTTCTCCCGCGCCACCTTCTGCGCCAGCTCATAGCCCGCGTCCGCGTGCCGCATCACCCCCAGGGCCGGGTCCGCGGTCAGGACCCGCTCGATCCGCCGGTCGGCCTCGGGCGTGCCGTCGCAGACGATGACCTGGCCGGCGTGGATGCTGAAGCCGATCCCCACGCCGCCGCCGTGGTGGACGCTGACCCAGGTCGCGCCGCAGGCGGTGTTGGCCAGGGCGTTGAGGATCGGCCAGTCGGCGATGGCGTCGGAGCCGTCTATCATCGCCTCGGTCTCGCGGTTGGGGCTGGCGACGCTGCCGCAGTCGAGGTGGTCGCGGCCGATGACGATGGGCGCCGAGATGCGGCCCTGGCGGACCAGACGGTTGAAGATGAGGCCCATCCTGGCGCGCTGGCCGTACTTGAGCCAGCAGATACGGGCGGGCAGGCCCTGGAACGCGACCTTCTCGCGGGCCATGCGGATCCAGCGGCAGAGATGCTCCTCTTGGGGGAACGTCTCGAGCACCGCCTCGTCGGTCACGGCGATGTCCGCCGGATCGCCGGAGAGCGCGGCCCAGCGGAACGGACCGGAGCCTTCACAGAAGAGGGGGCGGATGTACTCGGGCACGAAACCGGGGACGTTGAAGGCGTTGGCGACGCCGGCCTGCTCGGCGTGGCCGCGGAGGTTGTTGCCGTAGTCGAAGGTGACGGCGCCGCGGCGCTGGAGCTCGAGCATCGCGCGCATGTGCTCGGCCATGGTGCGCATGGACTGGCGAACGTACTCCTTCGGGTCGATCTCGCGCAGGCGCAGCAGCCGCTGATGGAGCGCTTCCGACCAATCTCGCGGGACGTTCAAGTCCGCCGCGACGCCCCCGGCGGCGGGATCATCGACGATCGCGTCCGGAACGTACCCATTCAGCGGATCGTGCGCGGACGTCTGATCGGTCACAACGTCGGGAGTGATCTTGAACTGTATCAGCGCTCGCAGCAGCTCGGCCGCGTTCGTGAGCACGCCGATCGAGACGGCCTGCCCGCTGCGCTTGGCCTCCAGCCCCCACGCGACCGCCTCGTCGACGCGCTCGGTCATCTTGTCGAGATAGCGTGTTCTCAAGCGTTTTTCGATCCGAGTGCGATCAACCTCCGCCACCAGGCAGACGCCGCCGTTGAACGTCGCCGCGAGCGGCTGGGCGCCGCCCATGCCGCCCAGGCCGCCGGTGACGACCAGGCGACCTTTCAGTGACCCGCCAAAATGCCTGGCCGCGCAGGCCGCAAAGGTCTCGTACGTGCCCTGCAAGATGCCCTGTGTGCCGATGTAGATCCACGAGCCGGCGGTCATCTGGCCGAACATGGTCAGGCCCAGGGCCTCGAGCCGCCGGAACTCGTCCCAGGTTGCCCACTTCGGCACCAGCATGCTGTTGCTGATGAGGACGCGCGGCGCGTCGGAGTGCGTCTTGAGCACGCCGACGGCCCGGCCGCTCTGCACGAGCAGCGTCTCGTCGTTCTCCAGGCGTCTGAGCGCGGCGCAGATGCGATCAAAATCCGGCCAGGAGCGCGCCGCCTTTCCGCTGCCGCCGTAGACGATGAGCTGCTCGGGCAGCTCGGCGACGTCGGGGTCGAGGTTGTTGCAGAGCATGCGCAGAGCGGCTTCCTGCTGCCAGCCCTTGCAGGAGAGCCTCCGGCCGCGCGGGGCGCGAATCATGCGAGGCCGGCCGGCAACTGACGCGTTCGTTTCCATGACGGTCGTGCTCCAGGGCAGCAAAACGGGGCGTCCGCAGTATACCCGCGTTGTCCGAGTGCGCGAGGCCGGCCGGCTGGAGTGGTACTGGTACAGTTTGCTTTCTGAGCCGAGCCGCGCCCGTGGGGAAGCGGTTGAAACGCGGATGTCTGCTGGCGCAACCGCTTCCCCACGGGCGCGGTTCGGTTAAAACTGTACCAGTACCGCTGGAGTGCGCCGGCGTCCTTCCCTGACCGGCATTCACGCAAGCCAGCACACCGGGCGAGGTTACCCGGGGTATCACGTGGCATCCGTCGCGTTGCGCCAGTACCATCCGTGTCTTGCCGCGCGTCATTCCGGCGCGGTTGCTGAGGGGGCTCATGCCGTCCGATGCGTCGCCCGCACCGAAGCCCTCCGGAATCCCGCCATCCGGCGCGACCGCGCCTGGGGCGCGGCTTGCGCGCCTTGCGCAGCACCCGGCGTGCGTGGGGGTGGCGTGCGGGCTCGCGGCGCTGGTGGTCTATGTCGTGTCCGCCGCGCCGGGAATCAACTGGCAGGACTCGGCCCTGCACCAGTTCCGCGTGTTCACGGGGCGGCTCGAGAACCCGCTGGGCCTGGCGCTTACGCACCCGCTGCACTACTGGCTGGGGCGCGCCGTGCTGCGGCTGCCGCTCAATCCGGCGTACGGGCTGAACCTGCTGTCGGCGTTGTGCGGGGCGGCCGGCATCGGGCTGCTCGCGGCGACGATCACCAGCCTGACGCGCTGCGCGCCGGCGGCGGTGCTGGGGGCGGCCACGACGGCGCTGTCGTTCAGCTACTGGCAGATGTCGGCCATCACCGAGACCTACACGCTCGCGGCGGCGCTGATGATGCTCGAGTGGCTGCTGCTGCTGGCGTATACGCGGTCGCATCGTCCGCAGTTGCTGGCGGGAGTGTTCGCCGTGAACGGCTTCCACGTTGCCAACCACCTGCTCGGGCTGCTGCCGCTCTCGGCGTATGGCATTCTGGCGCTGGACCGGCTGGCGCGGCGGAAGCTCTCGCCGCGGGACTTCGGGCTGGTTCTGGCGGCGTGGGCGGTCGCGGCCGCGCCGTACTGGTCGCTGGCGGTGGAGCATTACTGGCACACCGGCAGCGCCTTCGTGACGCTGAAGTCGGCGCTGTTCGGCGGGATGCACCACGGTGACGGGTTCGCGAAGGAAGTGCTGAACGTGAGGCTGAGCTGGGACCAGCTCAAGCTCAGCGTGTGGGTGCTGGGCTACAATTTTCCTTCGCTCGGGACGATCGTGGCGCTGCTGGGCTTCCTGCGCCGGCCCGAGGCGGACCGCGTGTTCTGCAACGCGATGCGGGCCGTCACGGTCATCATCGCCCTCTTCGTGCTTCGATACCCGATCCTGGATCATTACACGTTCTACACGCCGCTGTGCGCCTGCGTCGGCCTCTGGTTCGGTGTCGAGGCGGCACGCGTTCTTCGCGGCGGAGCGCCGGGCCGGCGGCGCTGGCTGGCCGGCGCGCTCGTGGCGAGCCCGCTGGCGCAGGTCGCCTGTTACTTCGCCTTCCCGCCCCTGGCGGAGCGGGTCGGTTTCATGCGGCACCTGCTGAATGACCTGCCGTACCGCAACGAATACAAGCACTTCTTCGAACCCTGGAAGACCGGCGACAACTCGCCCGAGCTGTACGCCGCCGCCGTCCTGGGGCGCATGGCGCCCGGCGACGTCTACATCGGCAGCGGCACGACGGCATACGCGGTGGCGGCGTACGCGGCCTTGCACGGCGCGCCGCCGGAGATCGAGATCTTCTCGTGGTCCGGCAGCCTGACGCGGCCGGAGCGCGGTCCGATGGAGGAGGAGCCGATGCGCGACGAGGTGCGCCGCCTGATCGCCCGGGGCAGCCGCATCTTCGCCGACTCGGACCTCTTCGTGGTCTATCGCTTCGACGACGAGCGCCCGCCGCGGCCCGGGCAGCCCCCGCGGGTTGAGCCCGGCTTCCGCATCGACCGCAGCCGCGAGATCTGGGAGGTCGTCTGGGACCCGCCCTCCGCCTCTCAGCCTGGCGGACGCCCCTGATGGCGCCGCTGCGAGCGGCCTTTGCACGCGCGCCGCGAGGGCGTTAAAACCCCCGCGTGTCACCGGCACCCATCGAGCCAGCTCCGGCGCCGTGGGCCGCGCTTGCGGACTTCGTGCTTGCGCCGCTGCGCACAACGCCCTGGGCCGACTGGCGCGGCTTCTGGCTCGGCCAGGTCTTCGACGACCGCTTCCTCGTCTGCTACTTCCTGCCGCTGCTGCCGCTGCTCATGCTCGCGCCGCGCCGCAGCCTGCGGCCGGCGATCGTGCTGACGGGGCTGGCGTTCGTGGCGTACGTGTTCGGCGCCCTCTACGCCGCCTTCTGGCTGGGGCTGTGCTGCGCCGTGCACGCGGGCACGGAGCGCTTCGCGCGGCAGGTCGCCGAGCCGGGCCGCGGCGGGCGGGCGATTGTGCTGGCCTGGGCGGTCGGGCTGCTGGCGTACTTCGCCTCGTTCTTCCTCGCGCGGCTGCGGCTGCCCGAGGAGATGGCGCTCTGGCTGTGGGAGTACGCGCGGCTGGCCTACCCGGTGGGGCTGCGCGGGCTGGCGTGGGAGCCCGACTTCGCCCGGCTTGTGCCCGCGCGCTACGCGCAGCCCGTGCCGTCGCTGCCCTTCGCCGTGTTCGTGAATCCGCACAACATCGGGACGGCGTACCTGGCCGTGCGCATGCTGCATTACTGCTCCGAGCTGCGGCGGGGGACGATCCCGCGCGAGCGGCGGACGCTGCTGAGCTTCCTGGCGTACCTGTGCTACGCCCCGAGCCTGATGCAGGGTCCGATCGAGCGCTACGGCACGTTCCAGGATGAGCTGGACGGTTGTCACGTGCGGCGCTCGTGGCGCAACGTGGCGCCGGCCCTGGCGCGGATGGCGTGGGGGCTGGGCAAGGGGCTGATCGCGACGCTGTACTTCATCCCTGTCATCCGCGCGCACTTCCTGCCGGCGGAGCTTGGGGGGGCGGGCGGGGCGTCCTATTTCTCGCAGCCCGAGCGAATCGAGAGCTACGCGCTGCTGTACTTCGGCGTGTACATCTACATTTTCTGGCTGTACCTGGAGTTCAGCGGCTACTGCGACGTCTCCGCGGGCATGGCGCGGCTGCTGGGCTATCGCCAGGTCGAGAACTTCAACCTCCCGTGGATCGCCACCAGCCTGCGCGACTTCTGGCGGCGCTGGCACATCAGCCTCTCCGCGCTGCTGCGCGATTACGTGTACATCCCGCTTGGCGGAAACCGCCGCCACGTCACGCTGAACCTGTGCGTCACCTTTGCGCTGATCGGCGTGTGGCACTACCCCCTGCCGCAGCTCCTGGCTTGGGGCGCGCTGATGGGGCTGATGCTGGCCGTGAACCAGCACTGGGTGCACTGGGCGCAGCGCGCCGATGAGACCGGACGCGGCGCCCTCGCGGCCGTGCGGCGGGCTTCGCGGCGGCTGGGCCCGTTGCCGCAGGTGCTGGCGTGGATGGTGACGATGCACTGCTTCGTGCATTCGCTGCTGTTGTTCTTCGGCGGGGGAGCGATCTACCGCGTGACCTGGGAGCTGATCCGCCGGCCGCTGGCGGTTTCTTGGGGCTAGGGGGCGGAGTTGGACCGGGCGCGGCTCGGGGATCCGCGCGGCGCTCGTATCAGATGCGGCTGAGGTGGTCCGGGTGCTCGCGGACGTGGGCGGCGATGCCGTCGGCGTAGCGCTGCATGAGCTGGGGGATGAAGTCCTCGCGCTCGCTCTGGCCGTTGTCGCCGTCGGGCGTCCAGAGCGGGGGCTTGACGACGAGGCGGAAGTAGTAGTTGGGCCTGGAAATGACGAATCCCTGGACGATCGTGGCCTTGCTGCGCAGGGCGATCTGCACCGTGCCGGTCAGGAACTCACGCGTCTCGCCGAAGAACCGCACCGGGCAGGTCTTGAGCTGAAGGCCGCGAACCCGGCTCACGTCCAGCGCCGTGCCGACAACGAAATTCTCGCGGAAGCAGCGATAGATCTCGCGCGGGAACGTGTCGGCGTAGAGCACGCGGATCGCGGCAAACTCCGGGAACGTCTCGGCGAACTTCTGCTGCATGTGGATGCGCAGCGCGCCCTCGTTCGGATCGCGCACCCCCGCACACTTGTAGCCCATCAACGCCATCAGCAGCCCCGCCACGTGGTGCGAGCCGTGGTGGCTCAGCATCGCGTACACGCCGTGGCCCCGGGCCAGGGCCGCGTCCAGGTGCTCGCGGCCGTGAAAGCGGATGCGACGGATGGTCTTCTCCTTCGGCAGCTTGTCGAAGATCAGGTACAGCAGCCGGTCGCAGCGCGTCCGCCGGAAGTAGCCGCGGATGATCGTGCGCTCGCGCGAGAGGCGGAGACCCTCGGGGAAGACGCGGCGCAGCTCGCGGCGGTACCGGGCGCGGCGCTTGAAGTTGACGAGGTATTCGAGCGTGCCGAAGAAACGCCCGAAGAGGTAGAGCCCGCGCAGGCTGAATAGCTGCACCCAGCCGTAGAGGAACCAGCGAACGACCTCGAACTTGGCGCGCGTGTACCAGCTCAGGCTCCGCTCGGCGCGGCCGTTTCCGCCGGCCGGGCGGGCCTCCGCCGGCGGGGCCTCGCCATCGGCCCCCAGCGGCGGGGCCGGCATGGGCTGGCTGTGAGCGATTCGCACCATTGCCGGGACATTTTGGCTGCGATGTGCGCGGCATGCAATGCCCGAGCGCCAGTCGCGGCGCCGCGCGAGGCGCCGGTGTTCCGGGCTGGGCATTCCCGGCCGGGTTACAATCCGGCGCCGTCGGGACGGCGTGGCGGATGGGGCTCGCGCTGGCCCGCGACGAAAGGATCCGTCCATGCTTTCCCTGTGCCTCATCGGGCTGGCCGCAGTGATCACGTCGCGGCCGGATGCGACACCGCCCGTGACGTTCGTATCGCTGCTGGCGGAAATGACCGACCGCGCGGCTGCCGCGCGCTTCCCGTCGCCGGCCTACCGGTGCAGCCAGGCGAGCAGCTACGACCGGGCCAGCGACGACCCGGACGACCACGACACCTGGTTCGCCAACGCCGACGTCAGCCAGTACATGCGGGCTGAGCTGAACGGCGAGCGAAAGGAATGGGTGATGATGGACCGCGCCGGGCCGGGCGCGGTCGTGCGGATCTGGTCGGCGAACCCGAAGGGCGTGCTGCGGGTTTATATCGACGGTGCGACAACGCCGGCGATCGAGGCCCCCATGACCGACGCGCTGGGGGGCAAGTGGATCGCGCCGCAGGCCCTTTCGTACGAGGCGAGCAAGGGCTGGAACCTCTACCTGCCGATCCCCTACGCCCGGCGCTGCAAGATCACCAGCGACAGCGACGGGTTCTATTACCAGGTGAACTACCGCACGTACGCCCCGGGAACCCTGGTCGAGTCGTTCCGGCCCGAGCAGCTCAGCACCGCCGGCGAAACGCTCCGGCAGGTGGCCGACGACCTGGGGCGTGACCGCACCACGGGGCTGCCGTCGATCCGCATGCACGACCGTATCCGGCAGGCCCAGGGGCGCGCGGGACGCGCTGAGCGGGTGGGCGTGGAGCTTCCGGCGGGGCCGCAGGCGCTGAGCGGGCTCGAGGTGTCACTGAAGGCCGACAACCCGGCGCAGGCGCTCCGGTCGTGCGTGGTGGAGGCGGAGTTCGACGGGTTGCAGACGATCTGGTGTCCGGCGGGGGACTTCTTCGGCGTCGGGCCAGGGGTGAGCGCGTACCAGGACTGGTACCGCTCCGTGGCGGCGGATGGGACCATGCGCTGCACATGGGTGATGCCGTACGCGGAGTCCGGGCGCGTTGCGGTCCACAACCTGGGCGATGAGCCGGTCGAGGTGGAGATCGCGGCGCGCTGCGAGCCGTGGACATGGTGCGGGCGGTCGATGTATTTCCACGCGGTCTGGCGGCAGGAGCACCCGGTGCGGGCCGCCGGGGCGCGCGGCACGCTGGACTTCAACTACGTGACCATCGAGGGCCGGGGCGTGTACGTGGCGGACACGCTGAGCGTGATGAACCCGGTGAAGGAGTGGTGGGGGGAGGGCGATGAGAAGATCTACGTCGACGGCGAGCGTTTCCCCTCGCACTTCGGGACGGGGACGGAGGATTACTACGGGTACGCGTGGTGCTCTCCGGAATTGTTCCAGCGGCCGTTTCATGCGCAGCCGCGCTGCGACGGCCAGCCGCGCAAGTGCAACTGGGGGCGGACGACCGTGACGCGCTCGCGCTCGCTCGACGCCATCCCCTTCACGAGTGGCCTGCGCGTGGACATGGAGGTGTGGCACTGGCGCGAGTGCGAGGTCGAGTACGCCACCACCGCGTATTTCTACGCGCGGCCCGGGACGAAGCACAATCGCCCGCCGCTGCCGGAGCGCGCCGCGGCGGCG
This sequence comes from uncultured Planctomycetota bacterium, assembly GCA_900696525.1. Taxonomy (GTDB): domain Bacteria; phylum Planctomycetota; class Phycisphaerae; order UBA1845; family Fen-1342; genus CAADGL01. The sequence goes on along the minus strand of CAADGL010000021.1, from coordinate 241,747 downwards.
CTGGTGGAGCCGCCCGCGCTTCCGCCCGCGTACAAGGTCGCGGGGGCGATCGAGTGCGAAGGACTGGAGGTCGTGTCGAAGTCCGAGGGGCTGCCGGTGTTGCGGCAGGAGGGCTGGCCGGACATCTGGAGCGGCCAGGAGCAGCTCTGGGTGCAGGGCCGCGGGCCGGGGGACTACGTCGAGCTTCGCATCCCCGTCGCCGGGCCCGGGCGCCATGGCGTGACGCTGTACGCGACGAAATCGTGGGACTACGGCATCGTGCGGTTCAGCGTGAACGGTCAGGCGGCGGGCGCGGACATCGACCTGTTCAACACCGAGTCGCGCGACGCGAAGGCGACGGGGCCGATCGAGCTGGGCGTGTTCGAGGCGCGAGACGGGGCGCTTCTGCTGCGGGCCCAGGTGGTCGGCGGGCATCCGCGCAGCGAAGGAACGAAGTCATACGTCGGGCTCGATTGCGTCGTGGTGACGCCCTCGGACTAGGCTCGTACGTTTGCCTGGTCGCGTGCCCTTTCGTCGCGCGCGGCTACTTTCCGACGAGCTGCTTGAGGAAGCCGTTGAGAACCGGGCGCGGGATGCGGGCCAATTGCGGGGGCGGCAGCTCGTCCATCAGCATCCGCTGGACCACGTCGTTCAACTGCCGGCCGTGCGTGCGCAGCTCCGCCGCGATCTGCCGGGCCTCGTCCAGGCTGCCGTCGGCCATGCAGACGGCGTACTCGACGACGAGATGCTCGACGTCGACGCGCGTGATGGGCGATTCGGCCTGGGGCGGCGGCGCGGGGGCCTTGCTCTTGCCCTCGGGAACCTCGCGCTCGTGCAGCAGCCGATGCGTCAGTTCGTGCGTCTCGCGCATCAGGCGGGCCTGCTCGCGCTCGAACGCCTCGTCCGTCGGAGCCAGTTTCAACGGCTCGATCTGCTCGGGCGCCGTCGGCACGTAGACCTTCTGGTGGCACGAGGGGCACTTGCCGTGCTTGCCGCCGTGCTCGTCCGCAGCGCGAATCTGTTTGCCGCAGTAGGGGCAGTGAAACTCGATGGGCATGATCAATCGTCCTCACTGTGGGCCGCCGCCGGCCGGGCGCCCGCGGGGGCCGTGTGCCGCGGGCGGAAGAGCAAGCGTATCGGCACCTCGGCGTAGGGCAAGGCGGCTCGCAGACGATTCTCGAGGTATCGGCGGTAGTTGTCGGTGACCAGGCTGGGATCGTTGCAGAAGCACACGATGGTCGGTGGCGCGGTGCCGACCTGCGTGGCGTAGTAGATGCGGACCGCCTTGCGGCCGTGGCGGGCGGTTGGTCCGCGCGCCTCGAGCAGCTTCTCGAGGACGGCGTTGAGCTGGCCGGTTCCGACGCGCGTGTTGGCCTGGTTGAAGAGGCTCTGAGCGACGTCGATCGCGGCGTGGACGTTCCGGCCCGTGCTGGCCGTGAGCAGGACGATCGGGGCGAACGGGAGCATCGGCATGGCGCGGGCGAGGTACTCGCCGAACTGCGCGCTCGTCGCGCGGTCGCCGACCAGGTCCCACTTGTTGATCCCCAGCAGCAGTGGCTTGTGCGCGTCCAGAATGGCCCGGGCAAGCTTGAGATCGACCTCGCTGACGGGCACCGTCGCGTCGATCAGGTGCAGCACCACGTCGGCGCGCTGGATCGACCGCAGGGCGCGCGTGTACGAGTAGAAGTCCAGGTCACCCATGCTGCGCTTCTTGCGCACGCCCGCCGTGTCGATCGCGACGAAAACCCGGCCGTCGCGCTCGAAGCGCACGTCGACGGCGTCACGAGTCGTGCCGGGAACCTCGCTGACGATGACGCGCTCCTCGCCGGCCAGGGCGTTGACCAGCGTGCTCTTTCCGGCGTTGCGCTTGCCGACGATGGCGAGCTTCATCACCGGGTCCGCCGGATGCCCGTCGGCGCGCTCCCCGAGCAGCGCGACGAGCCTGTCCAGCAGCTCCTCGCGGCCCTGAACGTGCAGCGCCGACGCGGGCAGCGGCTCGCCGTGCCCCAGCCGGATGAACTCCGCCGTCTGCGCGACGTGCCGCGGGTCGTCGACCTTGTTGGCGACGACCATCACCGGCACGGACAGCCGCCGCAGCAGCTCCGCGACGCGCTGATCGAGGACCGTCAGCCCGTCCTGGGCGTCCACGACGAAGAGGACGACGTCGGCCCGGGCCAGCGCAAATCGGATCTGCTCCTCGACGTGGCTTTCCAGGTGGTCGACGTCCACCACGCCGACGCCGCCGGTGTCAATCAGCTCGAAATACCGGTCGCGGTGCTCGATCAGGGCGCTGACGCGGTCGCGCGTAGTCCCGGCGCGCGGGTCCACGATGCTGATGCGCTCCCGCGCCAGCGCATTCAGCAGCGAGCTCTTGCCCACGTTCGGCCGTCCAACAATCACCACCACGGGCAACGCCATTGTCACATCATACGACCCCGGTCATTAGTGGACCAAGCCGAATCTGCGCTGCCTCCAATTGAAGCCCGCCCTGTCAGCGGACGATGAGCGCTGCCGGGTCGCCGCGCGCCCACGGGCCCGTCGGAGCCAGCGCATGGAGAATGGAGCGGTCCGCGTGGCGGCGTGCGGCGGGGGCCGCGACACGCTGCTGGTGCTGCTGCTGGTGCTCTGGGTCGGGGTGCTCGTCGGCTGGCTCGGCTACTTGCAGTATTACGCCGCCAAGCCGGGCGTCGGCGATCACGCGGACGTCCGCTGGCCGGCGGGCACGACGTTGTGCGCGACGCCCGGCCGCCCGGCGCTGGTGGTGTTTCTGCACCCGGCGTGCCCCTGCTCGCGCGCGAGCCTGGATGAGTTCGGCCGGCTCGCGGAACGCCTCGGCGACCGGGCCGACCTGCGGGCGGTGTTCGTGCGCCCGCCGGGGGTCCCGCCCGGGTGGGAGCAGACCGGGCTGTGGTCTGCCGCCGCGGCGCTGCCCCGGGTGACCGTGGTGCTGGACGAGGACGGGCTGGAGGCGCGGCGGTTCGGCGTGGCCACGTCGGGCTGCACGCTGCTGTACGACGGCCGCGGGCGGCTCGTGTTCTCAGGCGGGATCACGCCGGGGCGCGGCCATGCGGGCCCGAGCGCCGGATCGGAGGCAATCGTGCGGTGGTTCGAGTCGGCGGGCGCTCCGACGGCGGCGGCGCCGGTGTTCGGCTGTCCGCTGCTGGATCGTGCGGACGAGACGAGCGAGACGAAGGGATGGCGGCGGTGAGCGGCGAGGCGGTGACAGCGGGTGAGGCGTCGAGCAGGCGCGAGGAAGTGCTGTTCTCGGAGCATCGGCACCGCATTCACGTCCGCGCCGACCACATCTTCGCGATCCTGATGGTCGTGCAGTGGGCGGCGGGGATCATCTGGGCGCTGCTCGTTTCGCCACGGACGTGGTCGGGCAGCGCGAGCGCCGTTCACGTGCACGTGTGGACGGCGGTGCTGCTGGGCGGGCTGCTGAGCGCGGCGCCGATCGCCTGTGTGCTGTATCGGCCGGGCACGGCGCTGACGCGCCACGTGGTCGCCGCCGCGCAGATGCTCTGGTCGGCGCTGCTGATCCACCTTTCGGGCGGGCGAATCGAGGCGCACTTTCACGTCTTCGGGTCGCTGGCGTTCCTGGCGATGTACCGCGACTGGCGCGTCTTTCTGTCGGCGACGCTGGTGGTCGGCGGGGATCACCTGCTGCGCGGAATCTACTGGCCGGAGTCTGTATACGGCGTGACGACGGCCACGCCGTGGCGCAGCCTCGAGCACGCGGGCTGGGTCTTGTTCGAGAACAGCATCCTGATCGTGGCCTGCCGCCAGAGCCTGCGCGAGATGCGCGAGATGGCCCGCGACCGGGCGGACCTCGAACGCACGAATGAGCGCGTCGAGTGCGCCGTTGTCCAGCGGACGGCGGAGCTCGCGGCCAGCGAGGCCACCGCCCGCGCAACCGCCGAATCCCTCTTTCGCGCCAACAGCGAGCTTCAGCGGCAGAAGAGCGAGCTGGCCGAAGCCCGCCGGCAGGCGGAATCGGCCAATCGGGCCAAGAGCGAGTTCCTCGCGAACATCAGCCACGAAATCCGCACGCCGATGAACGGCATCATCGGCATGACGGAGCTGGCGCTGGACACCGAGCTGACGGCGGGGCAGCGCGAGCAGCTCTCGACCGTGCGCGACTGCGCTGACTCGCTGCTCGGGCTGCTGAACGACCTGCTGGACCTGGCGAAGATCGAGGCCGGGCGCTGCGAGCTGGAGGCCGCGCCGCTCGATCTCGTGGCCACGATCGAGCAGGCCGTCGACGTCGTCGCCCAACGCGCCGCAGAGAAGCGACTCGAGCTCGTGTGCAGCATCGACCCCGACACGCCGCGCCGCGTCACCGGCGACGCCTTCCGCCTGCGCCAGGTGCTCATCAACCTGCTCGCGAACGCCGTGAAGTTCACCGAGCACGGTGAGGTGGTCGTAGGCGTGCGGCCGGCCGGCCGCGGCGAAGACGGGCGCGTCGTGCTCGCGTTCTTCGTCTCAGACACGGGCATCGGCATCCCCGACGAACGGCAGGAGGCCGTGTTCGCCACGTTCACGCAGGCCGACGGGGCCATCACGCGCAAGTTCGGCGGCACCGGACTTGGGCTGAGCATCTCGCGGCAGCTCGTGGACCTGATGGGCGGCGTGCTGCGGCTCAAGAGCCAGGTCGGCGCCGGCACCACCTTCTCGTTCGAGCTGACCCTGGCGGAGGCGCCGGCCGAAACGGCTCCGTCTGTCGCGCCGCCGACCGGGCGCGCCGTGCTGACCGGCCGGCGCGTCCTGATCGTCGATGACAACGCGACGAACCGCCGCGTGCTGGAGCTGACCCTCGAATCCTGGGGTTGCCGGGTCGAGTCGTCGGCCGGAGCGGCGGAGGCCCGTGAGCGGCTGACGGCGGCGACCGCCGGCGGCGAGGGATTCGACGTCGTGCTGGTGGACGTGCAGATGCCGGGCGTCGATGGGCTGGCGCTGGCGCAGGAGATCGCGCGAGACGGCGCCGGAGGACCAGCCGCCGCCCGGCTCCCCACGCGGACGCCGCGCATCGTGCTGCTCAGCTCGCTCGGCGATCGGCGCGAGATCGACCCGCAGGGCACGGCGCCCTGCGACGCGTGTCTCACCAAGCCGGTGAAGCAGGCGCAGTTGCTCAGCGTGCTGACGGACCTGCTCGCCGCCCCGCAGCCGGTGTCGCCGCGGGCGCCCGGGCATGCCGGGCCGCGCCGTGGCGGCGGGCCGGGGCCGTGCGTGCTGCTGGTCGAGGACAACACGGTGAACCGGCGCGTAGCGCAAGCGATTCTCACCAAGCTGGGGTGCCGCGTACACGAGGCCGTGAACGGCCAGGAGGCGCTCGAGATGGTCGAGCGCGAGGCGTTCGACCTCGTGTTCATGGACTTGCAGATGCCGGTCATGGACGGGCTGGCGGCGACCGCGCGCCTGCGCGGCGACCCGCGTTGGGTGGCGCTGCCCATCGTCGCGATGACGGCGCACGCGATGAAGGGCAGCCGCGAGCAGTGCCTGGCCGGCGGGATGAGCGACTACATCACCAAGCCCATCCGGACGGAGGAGGTGCGGACCATGCTGGAACGCTGGTGTCCGCCGGCTGAGACGGCCGCGGATGCGAATCAGACGCAGCCGGGCGACGCGGCCGCGGCGACGCGGGTGGCCGGCGACGCCGGCGCGCCGCTGAGCGCGGCCGAGGCGCTCGACAACCTGGGTGGAGACGCGGACCTGTACCGCGAAGTGCTCAGGGTGTTTGCGGAGAGCCTGCCGGAGCATCTGGAGCAACTGCGGCAGGCGTGCCTGCGCGCCGACGGCGGCCGCGTCAGCGCGATCGCCCACAGCCTGAAGGGGTCGGCGGCGAACATCGCGGCGCACCCGATGCGGCAGTTGGCGGCGCGCCTCGAGCAGTTGGCGATGTCGAGCGGCGCGCAGGCCGCTGCGGCGCTGCTCGAGGAGCTCGAGGCCTGCGCCGGGTCGTTGCGCGAGGCGATCGACGGTGTGCTGAGGGAGGCTGCACGGGCCGATGCATGAGCCGCCGCTCATCCTGATCGTCGACGACAGCCGCGCCGACGCGCTGCTGCTGAGCACCGCGCTGTCAAAGGCGGGGTACGAAGTCGTCGTGGCGCATGACGGAGCGGCGGCGGCTGGGCTGGCGATGGAGCGCCATCCGGACGTGATCCTGCTGGACATGACCATGCCCGCGCTCGACGGGGTGGACGTGTGCCGGCGGATCAAGGCGGGGGGCGCGACGGCCTCGGTTCCGGTGATCTTCGTCACGGGCCACAGCGACACCGAGAACGTGCTGCGAGCGTTCGGCGCGGGCGGGGCTGATTACGTGACCAAGCCGATCCGCACCGCCGAAATCCTGACGCGCGTGTCGCTGCAACTGCGCCTGCGCCGGGCGGAGCAGGCGCTGGTCGAGCGGAACAACCGGCTGGAGATGCTGACGCGGCAACTGGCCGAGATGAACGCGCAGCTCGCGCGACAGAGCCGCATCGACGGGCTCACGGGCCTGCTGAACCGGCGCGCCTGGGACGAAGCGGCCGCGATTGAGGAGGAGCGCACGCAGCGACACGGGCGCGAGTACGCCGTGCTGCTGATCGACGTGGACCACTTCAAGCAATACAACGACTCGCTCGGCCACCCCGAAGGCGATCGCTGCCTCCAGCAGGTGTCGCGCGCGATCTCGCGCGCCTGCCGCAATACCGACGTCGTTGGCCGCTACGGGGGTGAGGAGTTCGTCGTGCTCGCGCCGGAGACGCAGCCCGGGCCCGCCGCGACCCTTGCCGAGCGCATCCGCGAGAGCGTCTGGCATCTGGCCGAGGCGCATCCGACCAGCCCGGCCAAGCGCGTGACGATCAGCGTTGGCGTCGCCACGAGCCGCGAGGGAACGCTCGCGGATGCGCTGCGCCGCGCCGACGAGTTCCTGTACCGCGCCAAGTCCGCCGGCCGGAACATCGTCATGGGACGCCTCGCGGTCGAGCCGGAGCGCCGCGCGGCGCCCGCGCCGCCCGGCGCCGCCGACGTCGCTGTCGCCCCGCCCGGCGCCGCCGACGTCGCTGTCGCCCCGCCCTTGTCTCCGGGCGGCGCCACCGTGCTCGTTGGCCATGCCGACGAGAAGCGGCGCGCGTTCTTCCGTGACTGCCTCGAACGGGACGGGCACCGCGTCACCTGCACCGCGGGCGGCGAGCCGACGCTCGCGGCGGCGGCGGGGCGGCCGGACGTGATCGTGCTGCACGCCGGCGGGCCCGGACTCGACGGCCTGGAGTGCGTGCGGCGGCTGAAGGCCAACGTCGACACGCACGACGTTCCGGTCGTGCTCGTGGGAGGAGACGAAGGCGCGATCGCGGCCTTCGACGCCGGCGCGGACGACTTCCTGGCCGAGCCCGTGCGCGAGGTCGAGCTGGTCTCGCGCGTCCGGTGCATGATCCGCCGCGGCGCCGAGAAACGCGACCTGCTTCGCAGCTATCGCCTGCGGGCCGAGCAGGTTCGCTTCCTGACCGGGCTGGTGGACCTGTGCCAGGCGATCGGCGGCGCGATGACGGTGGAGGAGGTGTGCGAGCACACCCTGCACGCGGTCGAGGAGATCACCTGCTGCCGGCGCGTGGCGGTCCTGTTGACCGATGCGGCGCAGCGCAGCGCCGACGTCGCCTGCGCTCACGGCATTGACCTGGCGCTCGGCCCGACGAGGCTGGATGCAACGCACGGCGTGCTGGGGCAGGCGCTGGCGACCGATGCAGCGGTGGTGGTCATGAAGCGCGACGAGGCGGGCGCCGCGGAAAGGCGGGAGTCGGGCGCGGCCTGGGCTTCGTTTCTCGACGAGGCGCCGCTGCTGGCGGCGCCGCTGACCGGCGCGCTCGGTCCGGTCGGCGTGCTGGTCGCGTCCGGGCGGGCCGCGGGCGCCGACTTCGAGCCGCAGGCCGTGGAGTACGTGGAGCTGATCGCGCGCGTCAGCGGCTCGGCGCTGCACACGATCCGTAACAGGCAGGAGCGCGACACGGCCCGCGACCAGGTCGTGGCGGCGCTGGCCCGCCTTTCGGAAAGCCGCGACGACGACACCGGAAGGCACATCGAGCGCGTCACCCGGTTCGCCTGCACGCTGGCGGAAGCGTTGCGGCGGAAGGGCGCCTTCGCGGAGCTCAACGACGAGTTCCTGAGCGACCTGGCGCGCTCGGTGGCGCTGCACGACATCGGGAAGGTGGCGATCCCCGATGCCGTGCTGCTCAAGCCCGGCCGCCTGAGCCTCACCGAGATCAGCGTCATGCGCTCGCATGTCGAGATCGGCGCCGAGACGCTGCGGCCGCTCGTGACGGCGTCGCCGGGCGTCGGTTTCCTGAGCATGGCGCTGGACATCATCCGGGCGCACCACGAGTGGTGGGACGGCTCGGGGTATCCGCGGGGGCTGATGGGCGAGCAGATTCCGCTCGCGGCCCGCATCGTGGCCGTGGCCGACGTCTACGACGCCCTCACCACCGACCGCGTGTACCGCCCGGCGATGCCGGTCGAGGAGGCCCGGCGGTTGATCCGCGAGGCGTCCGGCTCGCAGTTCGACCCGCGCGTCGTGGCGGCGTTCGAGGAGTGCGCCGACGTGTTCCGGGCGATGTCGGAGCAAGTGACCGACGCACCCCGCGTGGCAACGGCGGAGCCGCGCTCGCCGGCCGGGCAGACAGCGCCGAGGCCGGCGGACGCTAGGCGACCGAGCGCCGCGATCGTACGCGGGCGGTGAGACCCTTGGCGCGGTCGAACTCGCTCCGGATGAAGGGCTCGGTCTTCATCAGCAGGGCCCCCTTGACGTGCAGCTGCCTGAGCACGAGGCTGGCCTGGTCGGCGTCCCAGTAGCCGCAGGCGTCGTCGATGACGACGACACTACGCCCGCGACGGATCAGCCCGAGAACGAGAATTCGCAGCGACGTCTCGAGCGGCATCCCGAAGACAACGAAGCGGCCGGCGGGCATCTCGGTGAGCAGCCGATCCAGCTTGGGGTTCGTGTACGGGTCGCGGTGATACTTCGTGAAAATGGTTTGCTGATGCTGGTTCAGGATATCCAGCGCCACGGATAGACAGTTATCAGACTCCACCAGCCCGTGATCGGGCAGCAGCGAGAACGGAGCCTTCCGCTCCTCCGGACGCACCCGCGAGTCGACCTCGAGCCAGTCGGCGCCGATGTCGTTCGGACGACGCGTATCCACGCACGACAGCACACGCACTCCCGTCAGCCGGGCAAACGCGATGAGCTGCTTGAGGTTCGGCGTGATCTCGGCGGCGTTCAGGCAGGGCCGCACGCCGCAACTCGACAGGTACTCGCGTTGAACGCACAAGTCGAACATTACGTCCGGACGAGCTACATCAGGCATCGGCGCCCCTCCCCGTCGGAAATGCTCTGAGGCGCGGTCCGCGGTTGGCGGAACGAAACGCCTCACGGACGGGTCGGAACATCCGTCTGAAATGCGCGCGGCTGCGAGGCCGGCTTAGCTTCTTCCCACCCCGTCCCTGATTCGGCAGATTCTACGGCGGCCGGGAGCTGGTTTCAACTGTAATTTCATTGCTTAAAACGACTTGTGATAACTCAAAGCCGCGATTTCGGTGCCGCGCAGCGTCATTTTATGGGCGGGTGTCAATAACCGGCCGAAATCGATGCAACTCTGATATCCGGCAACGGTTAGCGGCGCCCGGGGCTACGCCGCCGGTATGTCGCGCGCACAGAACCGCCACAGACCGCCAACCCAGCACGCAGCCGTGATCCCCGCGAGCACCGCCAGGTCGCGCGGCGAGAGCGCGGACGCTCGCACAATGTTGAGCGGCCGGTAGTAGTCGAGCAGTCCCAGGAAGCCGAAACGCTCCGCCGGCGGCCAGAACTGAGCGAGGAAGTTGATCAGCAGCGACAGCAGCAGCCCTCCCAGGACGACGGCGATGGCGGCGGATCGACGCGAGAAACAGGCCGAGGCGAGCATGCCGGCCGAGAAGATCGCCAGCAGGAGCAGCAGGAAGTTCACCGCGACCAAAGCCAGCTTCGCGTAATCGAGCGGCGCTTTCAGCGGACACTGGCGCTCCCCGAGCCACAACCCGAACAGCGGCGCGCCGGCCAGCAGCGCCGTGCAAACCAGCCACACGCCGGAAACGCTCAGGTAGTACGACGCGCGGGAGACGGGGAGCGCCAGCAGCAGGTCGGCGGTCCCACGGTCGATCTCGGCGGCGATGACGCGGCTGCTGCTCGTGAGAATGAACGTCCAGGTGAGCGCGAAGAGAAGCGGGTGCACGAAACCAATGGTGATGAGCCCGGTGGACGAGATGCCCAGGTCCACTTCGCCTCCGACCAGCATCTGGATCAGCCGCTTGAGCCCCGGCTGGCGCGTCCAGAACCCGAGCAGCTCGGCGGCGAGCTCGCTCATGACGCGCACGAAGAAGACCTCGAATACCACGATCGACGCGAGCGTGACGAGCAGGAGCGGCAGCGTGTCCCGCGTGGTTTTCCCGACTACCGCGAGGTTCATCGCCCGGTCTCCGCGGTCGCCGCCGCGGCGTGCGGCGACGCCGGCGCGCGTGCGCCGGTTGCGGGTGCGGCGTAGTAGGTCCGGAACAGGTCCTCCAGGTCGGGAGGAGCGATCACCAGGTCACGAACGCGCCGGCGGGCCAGCCAGTCCACCAGCGGCTGCACGTCGCCGGTCCACGCGCCGCTCAGACGTTCGGCGGTGCGCTCCGCGACGTGAAAGCCCGCCGGAAGCTCGCGGTCCGGAGGCGACTGCTCGTCGAAGACCACCTGCACCCTTCGCAGGGCGCGCGCCCGGAGCGTCTCGATGCGCTCGGACTCGACCAGGCGCCCGTCGCGGAGGATCGCGACGTGATCGCAAAGCTGCTCGACCTCGCTGAGCGTGTGGCTTGAGAACAGCACCGTGCGGCCTTCGCGGACGGCGGTGCGCAGCTCGGCGTAGAGCACTTCGCGCATGAGCGGGTCGAGGGCGGTGGTCGGCTCGTCGAGCACGAGCAGCCGCGGGCGGTGCATCAGCGCCTGAATGAGCCCGAGTTTCTGCTTCATGCCGCGCGAGTAGCGGCGCACGCGCTTCCTCAGGTCGAGACTGAAGGCGTCAGCGAGCCGGCGGGCCTGGCCGTCGGCGCTTCCGCGCCCCCCGCGGGCCGCGCAGAAGAACCGCAGGTTGGCTGCGCCGCTGCGGCTGTCGAACAGCCGCACGTCGCCGGGGAGGTATCCCACCTCGGCCCGGAGCCGCGCGCCGTCGCGCCGGCAGTCGCGGCCCAGGACCGAGGCGGAGCCGCTCGTGGGCCGCAGCAGTCCGAGGAGGATCCGGATGGTCGTCGTCTTTCCCGCGCCGTTCGGACCCAGAAAGCCGAACAACGTTCCCGGCGGGACCGCCAGGTCGAGCGCATGCAACGCATACCGAGCGCCGTAGCGCTTGGTGAGACCGTGCGTGCGGACGGCATCCTGCCGGGCGGAGGGTGAAGTCGGGGTCATCGGACCTCGCCGCCCGGGCCGGGAGGGTGGGCCGCGGCTGCGGCGCTCCTGCGCCGCTGGCGGGCGCCCATCCAGATGAAGGCGAGCAGGATGATGCCGAAACCGATGACCCACAGGTAGCGCTCGAACAGAGACGGGGCGCTCGGCAGCTCGACCCCCTGCACGACGACGCGGCTGCCGTCGGAAAAATGGACCGTGACCGCACCGACGCCGACGTTCGACAGGCCGCGGCCGACGCGCATGGCGAACTCGGCGGAGTCGCCGTCGCGGAGCTGGACGAGCGAGTCGTCCGTGAAGGCCGTGCAGATTCCGCTGGTGCCGGTCGTGCCGGTGTGGCCGTGAAGATTCGTGGCGTGCTGCTGCCAGCCGGGGGGCACGGTCCACATGTCGGCCTTGAAGTGCGGGAACTCGACGCGCGTGATGCGCGCCCCGGAGCGGTTCGTGACCTTCCAGCGGTAGTTCTGGCCCGATGCGTCACGCCCGCCCGTGATCTCGACGCGCGAGCCTTGCGCGAAAGCGCCGGCGGCGGCGAGCAGGGCGGCGAGCAGGGCGAGGACCGCGTGCGAAGCGGATGAAGCAGGACCGCGGATCATGCCCGTATTCTCGCCGAGCCAGGCGCGTTTGTCACGGTTGATCGCGGGTGCCGTGGCGGCGCGACGGGGGTCGGCCGACTCGGAGATCGGCCGCTACGGTAGTATTGCGGCATGGCGCTGCCGCTGTATTACAACTGGCGGAACCTGCTGGCGCGGAAGCTGAGCTCCGGGCTGACGTTCGTCGTCGTCGCGGTCGTCGTGTTCGTGCTGACGGTGCTGCTGTCGTTCGCAGCCGGGATCAGTGCGTCACTTGGCGCCAGCGGGCACCCGGCGAACATCGTCGTGCTGAAGCCGGGCGCGACGGCGGAGAGCACGAGCATCATTCTGCCGGAAGAGGGCGCGAAGCTGATCCAGACGCCGGGGCTGGCGCGGGATTCGAGCGGGGAGCTGCTGCTGAGTGCAGAGCTGTCGGTGCAGGCGCAGATTCCGCGGCAGAACGGGCGAGGCGCGACGGCGAACGTGGCGGTGCGCGGGATCGACGACGTCGGGCTGCGCGTGCACCCGGAGGTCCGGCTTACGTCGGGCCGGTGGTTCCGGCAGGGGGCGCTGGAGGCGGTCGTGGGGCGGGCGGCGCGTGAGCGATTCGCCGGGCTGGCCGTCGGAGAGCGTCTGCCGCTCGGGCGCGTCGGGAGCCGCCTATACGAGATCGTGGGGACGTTCGAAGCCGGAGGCGGGGCCTTCGACAGCGAGATCTGGGCCCCGCGGACGATGCTGACCGACAGCTACGAGCGCCCGTTCCTGTCGAGCGTCGTGCTGCGCGTCGAGCCCGGCGCCATCGACGCCGCGATCCGCTACATCGACGGGCCGGCGGTGAACCTGGCGGCGAAGACGGAGCCGGACTACTACCGCGAGCTGTCGAGCAAGACGCGGGAGATCGTCGTCCTGACGAGCGTGCTCGTCGGAATCATGGGGATCGGAGCGGCCTTCGCGGTGGCGAATACCATGTACGCGACGGTGGATGCGCGGCGGCGCGAGATCGCCATGCTGCGCACGATCGGGTTTGCGCGGGGCGCGATCTACGCCTCGTTCATGGTGGAATCGCTGCTGCTGTGCGGGCTGGCCTGCGCGGCGGGCCTGGCCGCGAGCCTGCTGCTCAACGGCGCGCGGCAGGATTTCCTGTCGGACACCACCTGGACGGTGCTGGCGTACGAACTGCGGATCACGCCGGCGATCGTGGCGACTTCGGCCGGGTTGGCGGCGTGCGTCGGGTCGGCGGGGGCGCTGTTTCCGGCGTGGCGCGCGGCGCACGTGCCCGTCATTCAGGCGCTGCGCAAGGGCTGATGCCGCGGCGGGGAATCGCGGTGCATCGGCTATGATATGGACATGGACGCCAAGGCATCACTGCGGCAGCAGTTGCAGACGCTCTCGATTCCGACCGAGCAGCGCCCGCGCGGGGGCGCCGCGGGCGGAGCGCGGCGCGGCTCGCTGCTCGGCAGGCTGGTGCGCGGCGTGCTGCTGATCGCGGCCGGGGCGGCGGGATGCTGGGCCTGGTTCGAGTATGGCGCGGCGCTGCTGCGCTCGTACGGCATCGACGCGCCGGGCGCGCCGCAAGGGGCCGTGAGCGTGCGCGTAATGACCGTCACCGCCTCGACGGCGGACGCGCCGGCGGGGCCGGTGCTGACGGGGACCGGGAAGATCGTCTCGGATCACCTGGTGCAGGTGGCGACCAAGGTCTCGGGCCAGATCGTGGCGCTGCACTTCGAGCAGGGTGACCAGGTCGAGCAGGGTCAGGTGCTCGCCCAGATCGAGGACGTGAACTACCGCGCCCTGCGCGACGAGCGGGCGGCCGAGCTGCGCTCCGCCGACGCCCAGCTCGCCTACGAGCAGGTCAACCACCAGCGCGTGAAGGGCCTCTTCGAGGCCAAGCGCGCCTCGGAAATCGAGCTCGCCGACGCCCAGCGGGCGCTCGACTGGGCGGCGGCCCAGGTCGAGGCGCGGCGGGCGGCGCTGGCCTTTGCGCAGAAGACGCTCGACGACACGCGCGTCGTCGCGCCGATCTCCGGCGTCGTGCTCGAGCGCAACGTCGAGGTCGGCGATTTCGTCGCGGCCGAAGGGGGCCTCGGCGCCAACGCCAACGCGCAGTTCGGGACCATCGCCGATATGCGGCGGCTGCGCGTGGAGGTGGACATCAGCGAGCTCGACGTGGCCCGCGTCCGCAAGGGCATGCGCTGCGTCGTCACGCCCGACGCCTACAAGGATCGCCGCTACGACGGCGAGGTGCTGTGGATCGACCCGGGGGCGAACTACGCGAAGGCGACGGTTCAGGCGAAGGTCCGCATCCACGAGCCCGATTGGCGGCTGCGCATCGAAGGCTCGGCCCAGGTCCAGTTCCTGGCCGAGCAGCCCGCGTCGGGCGATGCCGCGGACAGCGCCGGCGGCCCGTGGATTCCCGCGGCGGCCGTAGTGATGGATGAGAGCGGGCGGCGCGGGCGCGTGTTCGTCGCCGAGGGCGGGCGGCTGCGCTTGCGAGAGATCAGCGTCGCCGAGCGGCGCGGCGATCGCGTGCGCGTGGCCGGCGGGCTGAGCGCGGGTGAGTCGATAGCGGCGGAACGCGCGGCGGAGCTGCGCGACGGCCAGCGGCTGGTGCGATGAGCAAGCGCCGTCGGCAACCGGCGAGCGCTTCGGCGCGGTGCTGGGGGTGGCTGCTGCCGCTGCTGGCGTGGCCGGCCCCCGCCGGTGCACACGACTTCACGTTCACTGAGACCCTGATCGTCATCAAGCACGACGGCACGTTCGTCGTTGACATGACGTGCGACCTCGACGAGCTGCTGCTGGGCTTGCCGCCGGGACAGGAGTCGGCGGCGGTGGCGGCACAGGTGCGGGCGCTGCCGCCAGATGAGCTTGAGGCCGCGATCGAAAGATTGGCGGAGTTCTTCCGGCGGCGGGTGCGCGTGATCTTCGACGGAACGCCGGCCGAGCTGTCGATCAGCTTTCCGGAGCATGGAACGCCACTGGCGGAGAATGCGGCGCTGCCGACGGTGCTGGGCACGACGGCGCGGTTGAGCGGGCGCGTTCCGCCGGGGGCAAGGGTGCTGGTCTTCCGGGCGTCCGCGGCGTTTCCGCCGGTGGCGCTCACGATCTTCAAGCACGATCACGAGCGATCGCGGCGGGAGATTCTCGGAAAAGGCGTGGAGAGCGCCGAGTACCTGCTGGGCGAGCCGCCGGCGGAGCGGCGCGTCGCGGCGGTGGCCTGGCCGTTCCTGCTGCTGGGATTCGAGCACATCCTGCCGGAGGGGGTCGATCACATCCTGTTTGTGCTCGGGCTGTATCTGCTGAGCCCGCGGCTGCGGCCGCTGCTGTGGCAGGTGACGGCGTTCACCGTGGCGCACACGGCGACGCTGGCGTTGTCGATGTACGGGATCGTGTCGCTGCCGGCGCGCGTCGTGGAGCCGCTGATCGCCCTGTCGATCGTGTACGTAGCGGTCGAGAACCTCGTGACGCAGGAGCTGAAATGGTGGCGGCCGATGGTCGTGTTCGGCTTCGGGCTGCTGCATGGGCTCGGCTTCGCCGGTGTGCTGACGGAGCTCGCCCCGCCGCGGAGCGAGTTCGCGACGGCGCTGCTGAGCTTCAACGTCGGCGTGGAGCTGGGCCAGTTGGCGGTGATCGGGCTGGCGCTGCTGCTGACGGGCTGGTGGCGCGGGCGAGATTGGTACCGAGGCCGCATTGCGAAGCCCGCGTCGCTGGCGATCGCCGCCGTGGCGCTGTTCTGGACGATGGAACGGATGATCTCGTAGTGCGGCTTGGTGGCGCTCGCGACCGGCGGTTTGAAAGGCGCTTTCAGAACCCCCGGAGCCTTGAAAAAATCGGCCGGATATTTACAAAGTGGGCGCTGCGAATGAAGTCCTTTCGAGCCGTCTAACCCATCGTACGTTTCGCCGCCGTCCGATCGGGAGATGCGCGATTGCCTGAAGCGCCGACCGCGCAGAAGACAATCATGCACCTCGAGACGGTGTGCCCGGTGGCGCCGGTTCTGGCTGGCGCGCCCCATCCTCAAGGTCGTCGAGGCCGCGCAACCGATTGCGCGCCCCTAGGACCCTGCGAACCCGCGGCCGAAAACACCCGATAAGCTCCGATGGCCGCGCATCGGCGGTTCGGCGTAGAATGCCGATCTTTGGAGGTATTCGCCATGAATAAACAGGTCCGAGCCATCGGCACGTTTGCATCTCGCGCGGCTCTCGCCTTGCCGGTCGTGATGTTCGCGGCCGTGCCGCCGCCGACCGCGTCCGCGGCGATGCAGGCCGGCGGGGTCGAGCTGCCGACGATCGCCGTGATCTCGTTTACGAACCTGCGGCCGGCCCCGGAGACGGACTGGATCGGCGAGGGGGCGGCGGAGACGGTGACGACGAAGCTGGCCGGGCTGTCGTCGCTGGTGGTGACGGAGCGTGGTCAGGTCCGGCAGGTCGTGCTGGAGCAGGATTTCCAGCGCAGCGACATGAGCGACCCTGCGACGGCGGCGAGAGCCGGGCGGCTGCTGGGGGCGCAGCGCGTCGTCGTCGGCACCTACGCGCCGCAGGGCGACCAGGTGATGTTCAATATCCGCGTCGTGGATGTCGAGAGCGGCCTGGTGCTCAGCACGGCGGCCTACACCGGGCGGATGTCCACGATCTTCGACACGCTGTACCAGCTGGCGGAGGCGGTGATCGCGTCGTTCGAGAAGAAGGTCGTGGTTGTGGACGCGCAGCCCCAAGTGCGTCCCGCGCCGCCGCAGGAGCATCTGAGCGTGCCGATCGAGGAGCGGCGCATCCTGCGCGAGGAATGCCGCACGACGCCGCAGGCCTTCGAGTCCTACAGCCGCGGCCTGCTGGCGGTGAGCTACGCGGAGCGGGAGAAGTACTTCAGCCTCGCGATCCAGCAGGATTCGAGCTTCGCCTGGGCGTACTACCAGCGCGGGCAGACGCGCGCGTCGCGCAGCCAGTTCCAAGTCGCAATCGGCGACTTCGAGCAGGCCACGCGGATTCATCCCGGCTGCTACGACGCCTGGTATGCCCAGGCCGTGACGTACGAGCGGCTCGGCGACCCGGTGAAGGCCCGCGTCTCGTACCAGCGCTTCTGTGAGACCGCGCCCCCGAGCAAGGCTGACAAGGTCGAGAAGGCCCTCAAAGTGCTCGGCAAGGCGGGACAGGCGATCAAGACCAAGATCAAGAACAAGATCCAGCGCAAGCGGAACAACCCGTGAGCGGCGCTCCCGGCCGCCACCGCCGCGCCGCCCCGTCAACCGCGGGGACGCGCGCGGTGATCTTCGATCTCGACGGCGTGCTGACCGACACGGCCGAGCTGCACTACCAGAGCTGGCAGCGGATGGCCGGCGTGCTGGGCGTGGAGTTCGACCGCGCCGCGAACGAGGCGCTGCGCGGCCTGCGCCGGGAAGAAAGTCTCAAACGCTTCCTCGGCCCGCGGCTCGACGAGTTCTCCGGCCCGCGCCGCCAGGAGATCATGCGCCTCAAGAACGACGACTACCTCTCGCGGGTCGAGCAGATGACCCCCGGCGACCTGTTGCCGGGAATCTCCGACCTGCTGCCGGAGCTGCGCCGCCGCGGCGCGCGGCTGGCCATCGCGTCGTCGAGCCGGAACGCGCGGCGGGTGATCGAGCGGCTGGAGATCGGCCACTGGTTCGAGGTGATCGTCGATGGGAACGACGCGCCGCGCTCGAAGCCCGATCCGCAGCTCTTCCTGCTGGCGGCGGAGCGGCTCGGCGCGCGGCCGAGCGCGTGCGTCGTCGTCGAGGACGCCGAAAGCGGCATTGACGCGGCGCTGGCGGCGGGGATGCGTGTCGTGGGCGTCGGGCCGCGCGAGCGCGTGGGCCGGGCGGATCGTCAGGTGCAGACGACGGGTGAACTGACGGCGGAGCTGCTGCTGGGTGATTGAACGTGTCCGCGCTTGGTTCCGCGTGGCATGCTGAGCCGGGCGGTGGGACCAGGACTCACGGCCGGGAAGGCCATCCCCCCGCTCGGAGGCCACGCGACAGGGGCCATGCCACACGCTTACGGCACGGGCACGTGGTCGAGCACGTGGCGAACGACGTCGTCGCTGGTTTTCTCCTCGGCCTCGGCCTCGTAGCTGATGATGACGCGGTGGCGGAGCACGTCCGGGGCGATGTCCTTCACGTCCTGGGGCGTGACGTAGCCGCGGCCGGCGAGGAAGGCGACGGCCCGCGCGCCGTTGGAGAGGTGAATCGTCGCTCTCGGCGATGCGCCGTACTCGATCCACTCGGCGATTCTCAGCCCGAACTCGGCCGGGCGGCGCGTCGCGTGCACGAGCGCCACGATGTAGTCCTTGACCTTGTCGTCCATGTATATCTCGTCGAGCACCGCCCGCGCCTCGAAGACCTGCTGCGGATCGAGCACCGGGCTCACGCTCGGGGCGCCGCGCTGCGTGGCCATGCGGTCGAGAATCTGCCGCTCCTCGGACTGCGTGGGATAATCCACGACCAGCTTGAGCATGAAGCGGTCCACCTGGGCCTCGGGCAGCGGGTATGTGCCCTCCTGCTCGATCGGGTTCTGCGTCGCGAGCACGAGGAAGGGCTCGTCGAGCCGATAGGTCTGGTCGCCGATCGTCACCTGCCGCTCCTGCATCGCCTCGAGCAGCGCGCTTTGCACCTTCGCCGGGGCGCGGTTGATCTCGTCGGCCAGCACGATGTTGGCGAAGATCGGCCCGCGCTTCACCGTAAAGGTCGCGTCCTTGGGCTGAAAGACGAGCGTGCCCACGATGTCGGCCGGCAGCAGGTCGGGCGTGAACTGGATGCGCTGGAACTTGCAGCGCAGCGCGCCGGCCAGGCTCGACGACGCCATCGTCTTCGCCAGCCCCGGCACCCCTTCCAGCAGAAGGTGCCCGTTCGCCAGCAGCCCCACCAGCATCTTACGCAGCAACTGATCCTGCCCGACGATCACACGCCGGATTTCGGCGGTCAGCCGTTCAAACCGCTCGTGGTGGCCCCGGACCAGGTCGCCGATCCGCTGGACCTCGTGATGCGTCGTCTGCATTCGTGCCTGGGCTCCGTTCTCAGGTTCCGCCGGTGGCCGGCTAAACGCGCGGTCCGGCCGCGCCAGCGTCGGTATGGACGGGAGCGTAAGCCGTCCGCCGTCAAAAACCAAACCCGCCGGCGTGCCTGGCGCGCGCGTCGGCGCCGCAGCGAGCGGCGGCTACGGCCGCGGGCGCTGCGGGTAGGTGCGGACCGCGACGACGCTCTGCTGGCTGCGGAGGCCGGGGTCGTTGCGCAGCGCCGAGAGCACGCGCAGCCGGAAGCGCGCCGTCCCCTCCTCGATCGCCAGCAGTTGATAATCGACGAAGATGGATCCGTCGCTGATCGCGAAACGCTCGCCGACGCGCAGGTCGGCCGAGCGCGCCGGAAGGTCGTTGACCAGCATCGCCAGGCCGGACTCGTCGTCGCGCATGACGAGCACGCGCCATTCCTGAACCTCGACCTCCGCCAGCCCCGGAATGCGGTCCACCAGGTACGCGTCGTCGATGTGCGGCCCGCCGGACCGGCAGCCGGCGGCGCCGAAGGCCACCAGGGTCGCGAGCGCGGCGTGGCCGAGCGGGCTGCGCGTGTCTCGGTTCATGCTCCAACGCTCGCGGCTCGCCTGCGCCACAGGCACGGGCCGGTGGCCACGACGATCAGGGCCGCCGTCGCCCACAGCAACCCGCTGCGGTAGGAGGAGGCGGCGATCTCGGGCGACGCCGAGGCCGCCTGCACCAGCAGGAAAGCCGCATAGTACAAGACGAGCAACGCGCCCTGCCAGCGGGTGACCATCGCGCCCGCAAGCACAAGAGGGACACAGACGATGGCGACGGCGACCATCATGGGCACGTCGAAATCGAGCGCCTCGGCGCTGACGGGGACGCCGCCCTTGGCGGCGACGGCGCCGACGCCCAGGGCCGCCAGCAGGTTGAAGAGGTTGCTGCCCACGACGTTTCCGACGGCGATGTCGCGCTCGCCGCGAATGGCCGCGAGGACCGTCGTGGCGATCTCGGGCAGCGAGGTGCCCACGGCCACGATGGTCATGCCGATGATGAGCTCGCTGGCGCCCAGGAGGCGCGCCAGCGCGACCGCTCCGTCGACGAGCCACTGCGATCCGAGTACCAGCAGCCCGAGACCCCCGAGCACCATCAGGCATTGCAGCGCTACGCCGCCGCGCCGGGAGAGCCGCTCGCGCGAGAACTCCTTCTCGAAGTCGACCGTCTCGGCCTGCTGGGTGCGGCGGCTGAGATGAACCGTGAGTGCGGTGTAGGCGACGATGCCGAGGAGGAGCAGACCGCCTTCGACGCGCGACACGGACCCGTCGAGGGTCATGATCCAGGTGACGAGCGTCACGAGCACCATGACCGGCACGTCGACGCGAATCAGCCGCACGTTGATCCGCAGCGGCGTGATGACCGCGGCGAGCCCCAGGATCAGCAGCACGTTGCAGATGTTGCTCCCGACGATGTTGCCGAGGGCGATCTCCGCCCGGCCGGTGACGGCCGCCGACGCCGTTACGGCCAGCTCGGGCGCGCTGGTGCCGAAGGCGACGACCGTGAGGCCGATGACCAGGGGGGTCACGCCGAGGCGCGCCGCCAGGCCCGCGGCGCCGGCAACGAGCAGCTCGGCGCCGGCGATGAGCGCCGGCAGCCCGAGGAGGAACAGGACGAGCGTCAGCAGATCCACGAATGGGCACTCCGCGCCGAGCCCGGAATGATATCCGGGTCTACCGCGGACGGGCGTTACAGAAAACGGTCCGGTTTATCCCTGCACGCACAGCAGCAGGTTGTAGGCGGCGTGGGCGCCGACCGCGATCCCCAGCCCGCGCCCGATGAACACCAGCGACAGGTACGCCCCGGCGGCGGCGCGCACCAGGAACGTGTCCCAGGCGAACGCGTCGAGCCCGATCGGCTCGTAGTGGCACCAGGCGAACAGCACGGCGGCCGCCAGCGTCGCCGCGCCCGCCGCGACGGCGTATGGCAGGCGGGCCAGGTCCGCGAGCAGCAGCATGAGCAGGCTGATGAGGCCGAGGCGGAAGACCAGCTCCTCGTAGATGCCGGCGCCGAGGGCGAGGACAAGGCGCTCGGCGAGGGCGGGCGACCCGGGCCCGCCGGCCTGAAGCGGCAACAGGCTGAGGGCCAGCAGCGGCAGCGTGAGTGCGAGGGTCTCGGCGAGCATGGCGGCGGGGACCCAGGCTCGGATGCGCCAGGAGCGCCCGCTCAGAACGTGCCAGATGGTGAGCGTGAGCACGAGCGCCAGTCCGGGCAGCCAGACGGCGTTGGCGCCGAAGAGGCCGAGCGTGGCGCGGAGCAACTGCACGGCGACGAGGTCGCCGCTGGAGAGCATCGAGACGCGCAGCACGAGCGCGGCGAACTCGAAGGTGATCACGAGCGGCAGCAGGAAGACGAGGCAATAGAGCGGTTGGCGCGTCGCGGCCCAGTAATAGGCCGACGCGCCGAGGGCCGCGATGTCGGTAGCGGGCGGACTGGATCGGGCGCGCGACGCCATCAACCTGCCGTCTTGCTGCGGAATTCACCCGCCGCGCGCGGGGCGGCGCCGGAACGGCGTCGTTGAGCCGGCGCGCCGCGCACGGTGCAGCCGGGGGCGCCGCGGTCAGCGCAGGTCATCCGGCGGTAGCTCGTCGGTGCGCAGTTGGATGCCGAGGATGAACTTGGCGAAGTCCTTGATCCACTTCTCGTTGAGTTCGCCGAAGCTGTCTTCCCAGAGCTTCTGGCGCTCGGTGTTGTCGATGTGGACGTCGTCTTCCCACTGCGAGACGGTAAGCATGTACTTGGCGAAGCCGGCCTCGTGTTTGCTGCGCAGGTAGTAGACGACCGCCCAGCCGAGCGAGTAGTGGGCGCCGCTGTACTGCATCGTGCCCTGCCAGAGGAAGGCGCGCCAGAAGTCCATCGCCGGCGGGTCGGCCTCCAGCAGCGGCTTCCAGATCTGAAGGAGCTGCCGCAGCCGCTCGTGGTTGATCGCGCCCAGGCTGGCGCCGAAGCGCGTCGGCGGCACCTCGAACTGCACCGCCATGCCCTCCGTCAGCCAGCGGTCCTCGCTGTTCTGCCGGCGGTTGAACATGCCGATGTTGCAGTGGATGTGGTGCGCGGCCTCGTGCTGGATCACCTCCAGGTTCTGGTAGGCCACCATGCGCATCACCTTGTTGCGGACCTCGCGCCGGCGTTGCAGCGGCACGTCCTTGTCCTCGGCGTAGCGCAGCGCGTTCGCGTAGGGCGGAAAGGTGCTCATGTCGAAGAAGGCCGAGCGGTTCGTCGGCGGCATGTAGAAGCCCAGGATGCCGCCTGTGCCGGACATGCCCAGGTCGTACGCCGCGTAGCGCTCGAACTCCGCATGCGTGCCGAAGAAGAACATCTCGAGCTTGTGATCCGGCCGGTGCGCCGGCAGGCCCAGCTTGTTCATCAGCCGCACGTTCCAGGCGTAGATGCTCTCGAGCCGCGCGCCCAGCTCCTGCGCCATCTGCCGGCTGGAGGTGTACACCAGCAGAAAGTGCGCCGTCTCCAGGGTCTCCGCCTTGTCGCCCGCGAGCTGCGTCATCTGCGCGATGCTCTCTTCGTTCACCGGCGACGGCGACATCGCGTTGCCCGAGCTTTCGGCCAGCTCCTCGACGATCGCGAAGTTCTCGTCCGAGCCCAGGATGCGCGCGATCTCCTCGTCGCTCAGCCGGTTGTCGCCCGCCGCCGCGCCCTCGACGGCCGGCGCCTCGCCGTCCAGGGGGGTCATCTCCTTGACCTGGTTCTTCCGGATCGTGACGTTGATGCCCTTGCTCACCTCGATGACGTACGCGTCCGCCGTCTCGGTCAGGTTGCCCTCGAACTGCTTGCCGTCCATGCGGACGATGCGGTAGCGCCCCTTCGATTCGTCAGCGCTCAGCGGGTTGGTCCCCAGCGCGAGCGCCAGGCCCAGCGCCGCGATCGCCGTCAGACAGACAGGAACTCGCCTCATGACGTGAACTCCTTCACGCGACCCTCTTATTACGGTTCGGTCAGCGGTTATGGGCACGATCCGCCGGCCCATGAGTATACCCGCTTGGCGCCCGTTGCGCAAACCCCCCGGGGTGGACGGTGGGCCGCCCAACCTCGCATAATCGCCCTCATGACCAACGGCCCCGAGCCCCCGCGCGGAGAACGCGCCCTCATCCGGCGGATCGCCCTCGAATTGGCCGGCCGGCCGGCCGCGGGCCCGGTGCCCTTCGGCGACGACGCCGCCGGACTGGACATCGCCTCGCCGGCATGGATATGGACGACCGACCTGCTGGCCGCCGGCACGGACTTCGTACCCGGGCGGCACGCCTGGCGCCAGGTCGGCCGCAAGGCGATGGCCGTCAACCTGAGCGACTGTGCGGCGATGGGCTGCGCGCCGCGCGTCGCCCTGTGCGGGCTCGTGCTCTCCGACGACATGACCCAGGACGACGCCCTGGAGATCATCCGCGGTGTGCGGGCCTGCGGCGACGAGTTCGGCTGCGCGCTCGTGGGCGGAGACACGAATAGCTGGCCCAACCCGGCCGTGATCGCCGTGACCGTCGCCGCGCAGTGCGAGGCCGGGCTCCGGCCCGTGCTGCGAAGCGGGGCGCGGCCCGGCGACGTCGTGTACGTGAGCGGCGCCCTGGGCGGCTCGATCCTGGGGCGGCACATGACGTTCGTCCCACGCGTCGAGCTCGGCTTGGAGCTGAACCGCCGCTTCGCACCGCACGCCATGATCGACGTCAGCGACGGTCTGTCGGTCGACCTGCGCCACATCCTGGAGGCGTCCGGCTGCGGGGCCGAGCTCGACCGCGGCCTGCTGCAACGCGCCGTCCACGAGGACGCCGCGCGGCTGAGCGCTCAGGACGGTCTGTCTGCGTTGCATCATGCCCTGCACGACGGCGAGGACTTCGAGTTGCTGGCGGTGCTCGATGCCGCAACGCCGGCCGAAGAACTGACACAGCTCGGCCTGCTGCCCCTGGGCCGGATCGCGAGCGGGCCGACGCGGCTGCTTCTTTCCGGCGGGGGCGAGGCGACGGAGGAGATTGAGCCGCGTGGCTGGGAACACTTCCGCGGATGAGGTCCGGATCGTCATTCGGTCCGATGGGCCGGAGCGGACGCTGGCGCTCGGAGAGGCGCTGGCGGCGCTGCTGCGCCCGGGCGACGTGATCGGGCTGGCCGGGCCGCTCGGCAGCGGCAAGACGTGCCTCGTGAAGGGGCTGGCCCGCGGGATGCGCGTGCCGCCAGACGAGCCGGTGGTCAGTCCGACGTTCGTGCTCGCGCGCGAGCACGCCGGGGTGCTGCCGCTTTGTCACATCGACGCCTACCGCCTGGCCGCCTCCGAGGAACTGGCGTCGCTGGGATTTGAGGAGCGACGCGAGCAGGGCGCCGTGGTCGTCATCGAATGGGCCGATCGTTTCGTCGGGCTTCTGCCGCCTGAGACGATCTGGATCGAACTGGATCACGGCGACGCGCCCGACGCGCGACGGATCACCGTGCGCTGGGGCGATGAAAAACGGGCCGCGGCACTGGCGGCGAGTATCGGCGCGGTAGCGGGCCGCGAATGAGTCCGCCGCGGGCCTAGCGCGGTTGGCCGGCCAGGCGCTGGGGCGGCGCCGGGCGCACGTTGCGCGTCCCGCCGGCCGCCGTGCTCCGTCCTGCACCGCTCGTTGACCTTCCGGAACGGAGATCGACCGAACCCGGCGGGCGTCCGGGCGCGGCACGCCAGTTGGTCGCGGCGGGGCGCGGCTGCGGATGGCCGACCGCTGGTGTGGCCATGGCCCGGGGGCGCGAAGCGCTGGTCGCATCGCTTCGGCCCGTTCGTGAGGGCGCCCCTCGATTGGCTGGGCCCAGCCGGTAGGTCGGCGTGGTCAGGCGGTTGATCGACGCCGAGCTTCGTCGCACGCCGCCGACCGCGTTCAGGGCCGACGGATAGTGGCGAATCACGCCGACGCCGGTCGGCGAGAACCGCTCGGTGGGCAGGCGCGCCGCGGATCCGCCGCGCGGGCCCAGATCGACCGGCGAGCAGGGGGGCACGTATCGGCCGTCGATGAAGCCGCCGCGGTTGCCGTAGGGATAGCCGTAGTTGATGAAGTAGCGCTGGTCGCAATCGCGCGACGTGGGCCAGTAGGCGGCGCCGTGATAGATGGAGTAGGGGCGTCCGTAGTACGTGTAGTATGGAAAGACGCCCCAGTACGCTCCGCTGCTCAGCGACACCCCGCCCAGCGCGTATTGAGGAGCCGCGAAATCAGGCACGCGGGGGGCGCCTCCGCCGGCGACGCTCACCGGCGTCGTGGCGGCGCGCGGACCCGCAGGGATGTTCGCCCCGCCGCCCGGTGCGGGGCTGGGCTGCGTGTCGGCGGCGACCGGCGAAGAGGCATCGCGAAGCGGCTCGCTCCACAGGCGCGAGATCTCCGTCACCGCGGCGATGCGCTGCACCTCGGGCGCCTGGTCCTCCTTGGGCTGAAGTAAGGCCGGGGCCAAGCCGATCGCCGCGGGATCGGGCTGATCGGTCGGCTTGAACATCCCGCGGCGCTCGGCGGGAGCCAGGCCGGCGATGAAACGCGCCGGCGCCGGCGGCGCTTCGCCCCAGATGCGCTGCTGCACGCGCTGGTCACGCAGCGCGGGCGCGTGCTCGCGCCAGAACTCGCGCAGCACGCGGTCCAGCGCCTCCGGCGGCCGGCCGGTGCTCAGCACGTAGGCGATGAACGCATCGTCGGGCGGCAGGGCGCCGTAGTAGCCGGGGCTCATGACCTGGACGCACGGAAAACGCGGGTTCAGCGCCCGCTGCGCGTTGCTGAAGCGCGTCAGCCACTCGGCGTAGGCGCGCTGCGCCGTGGCGTCGCTCTCGAGCAGCGCCTGCCAGCGCTGAGACGCCTCGCGCTCAGCCCGCGCATAGCCCCGCCGCAGTTCCTCGACACGCGCCGCCGCGCCGGCGGGCAGCTCCGTGTAGAGCTCGCGCAGCGCGGTGAGCGCCTCGGGCATCGCGGCGGCCGCTACCACCACCTCGGGCGTGCGGGCCAGGACGGCCGCCGCCGCGCGCAACTCGGCCGGCAGCGCCGCGCCCACCTCCAGCTGCGCCGGGTCGCGCGCCAGTTCCTGCACCAGCTCGGCGTCTTGCGCAAGGCGCACCAGGGCGGCGATCGTCTCATCGCCCAGGCGATGAACGCCTCCAAGCAGTTGCGACGGCGTCAGCGAGGCGGCCGGCGCGGCGCCGCTCTGCGCCGCCGTCTCGCCCGGGGGCCCGGCGGGCGGCTGTGCCGGCGTCGTCTCGGCCGATGCGGGTAACACGCCGCAGCAGGCCGACAGCAGCAGCGCGACGGCTGTCCGATGATACAGAGAACCCATTTCACGCTCCTGTGTGGGCGGCCAGCGCTGCGCGGGCGGCAAGGGTCCACCAGGATTATAGACCCCACGCGCCGGCCCATGGCCGGAAACTCGCGCACCATGCGGCCGGTCCGGTCCGGGCGCCTGCCGGGCCGGCTGGCCCGTGGCTGCCGGCCGTCGCGGGCTGACAGGTCTGCCGCGGCGCGCTCCGCGCCGCCGGGTGGTGCCGCTACAATACGCCGACCAAGGGCAACAGGACCGTGCAGCGCCGGTCGGGCGTGGCGAATGCCCGGCGTGCAGCGGCCTCCGGGCGCGGCCGCAAGGCAGGACGAATGATCCGCGACGAAGACATCCTCGTGCTTTCCGCCCCGCAGCTCACCGCCGCCGAGCGGCTCTACCTGCCGCAGATATTCGACGGCATGCGCACGACGCTGCGGCACATGTTCAGCAAGCGACTGCGCGACCAGCGCGTCACGCAGTACCCCGACCAGAAGCGCGAGCTGCGCGTCGCGAACTACCGCGGCGTGCACCGGCTGAACAAGGACCCGGAGGGGCGCGTGGCGTGCGTGGCGTGCTTCATGTGCAGCACGGCGTGCCCGGCGCATTGCATCCATATCGAGGCGGGCGAGAGCCCCTGGCCCGACCGCGAGAAGTACCCGGTCAAGTTCGACATCGACGAGCTGCGCTGCATCTACTGCGGCATGTGCGAAGAGGCCTGCCCGTGTGACGCGATCGAGCTCACCCCGCATTACGAGCTGGTCGGCGGCACGCGGCAGGAGATGATCTTCGACCAGGAGAAGCTGCTGCGCATCTACGACGAGACCAGGGAGCTGAAGCCGCGCAAGAACCCGGCGGTGACCGACTACGGCCTGACCGGCGGGCAGGACACGCGCGTGGCCAAGCCGACGTCGCACACCAAGATCTGAGGCGTTTCCCGATCCGAGCCGCGCCCGTGAGGAGGCGGTTGCTTCCCGATCCGAGCCGCGCCCGTGAGGAAGCGGTTGCGCCGGATGATGTCCCGTCCGGATGATCTCGCGGTGTTCGCGAGGCCCGGGTCGTATCAACGCCCAACCTCGGAAGGTGCATCACTTCCGCGAGCGCGGCTTGTCGTTGAGCGCTTCGACCTTGCGCGTCAGGTCCGCCAGCCGGCGGCGGAGCTCGGCCAGCTCCGCGTCGCGCGACTCGCTGGGCGCGCTGCGTGGCTCGTCCTGGGCGGCGCGCTTGTCGTCGGTGGCGCGTCGTTGGTCGTTGGCGCCGGGGCTGGACGGCCCGCCGGCGGCGCCGGCGAAGGCGTCCATCATGGCCCGGGTCCAATCGAGGGGGGTGGTGGGCATCATCGGGTTGGCGCCGAGCACGTTGCGCAGAAAGCTCGACCAGCGCTCGTGCGACGCGCGATGAGCATCGAGGGCTTGGCGGAAAAAGCGCTCGACGACGCCGCCGAGGAGCTCCTGCTGGGTGCGGATGACGTCGTGCAGGATGTTGGCTGGGAAGATGTTCAGTTTTGGGGCGTCGCGTTCAAGGAGGATCTGGGTCAGGACGAGGTGGGTGATGTCCTCGCCGGACTTGGAATCGGTCACGGTGACTTCGTGGCCGGCGCAGATGAGGTCGTGCAGCTCGCCAAGGGTCACGTGGCAACTGCGGGTGGTGTCGTAGAATCGGCGGTTGGAGTATTTCTTGATTCTGAGTTCTCTGGGCGGCTGATCGGACTTGGCCATGGAAGGTCCACTCCCTGGTGCGGACTATAGTGCGGACTCACATTTCAGTCAATCATACGCCAGGCGTACGATTGTAAAACGTTGAAAAAAAATGATGTTGCGCAAAATAAAGATAATTGTGCGAACGCACAAAAACCGGTTGACCGCGAGCCGGGGCGCGTTTATACTACGTACAGTAACAGGCACAGGAGACTCCGAGCCGACCGACCGGCCCGCACACACTTGTCAGGAGGCAAGCCGATGACCACCACCACTCCCCGGGACTTCATGACCGACATGTTCAAGCAGGCCGCCGACAGCTTCGCGCGCACGATGCAGGCGGGCGTCAAGTTCCAGGAAGAGACCGCCCAGTTCTGGACCGACCTGGCCGGCAAGAACCTGGACGAGCTGCGCAGCCAGTGGGACAAGTTCTCGCTCGACGCCACCCCGTTCACCAAGAAGAACCTCGAGCAGTTCCACAAGCTCTTCGAGGAGCAGACGACGCGAACGCTCGACCTGCTGCGCAAGACGTTCGACCTGGGCGGCTCGCAGAACACCGCCGAGATCTGCGACCGGATGGCGGCCGTTTGGCGCGACTCGCTCGACACGATCCGTCACAGCACCGACGCCATGGCCAAGGCCAACACCGAGGTGTTCGAGAACTGCTCGGAGATGATCCGCAAGCTCTCGGGCGCTGCCAACGGCCACGGCGCTCAGAAGCCGACGGCGAAGGCCGCGGCTCAGAAGTAAGTCGCGCTCAATCCAGGGCGCGCCCGGCCCGACAGCCGACCTCCACGGCCGGGCGCGCCTCTGGCGGCGGCGACCTGACCAGGGAAACAGCGCGGCCGGCCATTCCGCCGGAGCATCGGCCGGCCCGAGAGAGGGCACATCGTGGCCAGCAACATCTACCTCGCGGGCGGCGCCTACACGCCGATGGGCGGTTTCAACGGGGCATTCGCCGAGGTTTCGGCGCCGAGGCTTGCGGTCGCCTCGATCAAGAAATCGCTCGAGCGGGCCAAGCTCAGGCCCGGCGACGTTGACGAGGTTTACCTGGGCAACTGCATCTCCGCCGGCCTGGGGCAGAGCCCGGCCCGGCAGGCGGCGCTGGGGGCCGGGTTGCCGCCGGCCTGCGGCGTCGTGACGCTGAACAAGATGTGCGGCTCGGGCATGCGGGCCATCGTTTTCGCGTCGCAGGCGATTCAGGCTGGCGACGCGAGCTGCATCATGGCGGGCGGCATGGAGAACATGACGCAGGCGCCCTACCTGCTGACGAAGGCGCGGAGCGGCTACCGCCTGGGCCATGCGCAGGTGCTGGACGCGATGCTGCGCGACGGGCTGCTCGACGCGTATGATGACCGGCACATGGGTGTGTTTGCCGAGATCTGCGCGAAGAAGTACGGCTTCACGCGCGAGCAGCAGGACGACTACGCCATCGCCAGCTTCAAGCGCGCCCTGGCGGCGCAGGACGCGGGTTACTTCAAGAGCGTGATCGCGCCGGTCGAGGTCGTCTCGAAGCGCGGCACGGTCGTGGTCGAGCGCGACGAGGAGCCGGCCAAGTTCGTCGAGGCCAAGTTCCGCGAGCTCAAGCCGGTCTTCGATCCGCACGGCACGATCACCGCGGGCAACGCCTCGGCGATCAGCGACGGCGCGTCGAGCATCGTGGTGCTGAGCGAAGCCCGGGCCAAGGCGCTGGGCGTGCCGGTGCAGGCGCGGATCATCGGCCACGCGACCGCCTCGCAGGAGCCCGAGTGGTTCACGACGGCGCCCGTCGCCGCCCTGCGGCGCCTGAGCGACAAGCTGAATCTCAAGCTCAGCGACGTCGAGCTCTTCGAGATCAACGAAGCCTTCGCGCCGGTCGTCCTCTACGCCATGAAGGAGCTCGAACTCCCGCACGAGAAGGTCAACGTCTTCGGCGGCGCGATTGCCATGGGCCACCCGATCGGCTCCAGCGGCTCGCGCATCGTCGTCTCGCTCATCAACGCGCTGAAGATCACTGGAAAGAAGCTCGGCGTGGCGTGCCTGTGCATCGGCGGCGGAGAGGCCAGCGCCCTGGCGCTTGAAATCGTGTAGAAACGGCTGCGCCGGACGCCGAGGCCATCCGCCAGGGGGCGCGGCGTGGGCCCGAACCGCGGACGGCGGCGCAAGGGACCGGGCGAGGGGCTCGGGTATTGGCTCGTCCGGTCCGCGAGCGCGCGCCGGCCCGCGGCCGCCCCCAGGCACCCGCGCGCGGGCTGACCGCCGGGTCGTGCCTCGCGAGCAGGAGTACGCGAAGATGAGTCACAGCGGCATCCCGGGCATCGACCCGTTCATGAAGTTCTGGACGGAGGCCGTCAAGGCCATGGCCAGCGCCGGCATGACGCCGCCGCAGCCGCCGCCGGACCTGCTGACGCAGTTGCGGCGCGTGTACTTCGACACGCTGGCCGAGCAGGCGGACCAGTTCATGCGCAGCGAGACGTTCCTGGGCGCGATGAAGCAGGGGATGGAGGCGTCGCTGGCCTGGCAGCAGGGCGTGAACCAGATGATGCAACGTGGGCTGGCGGCGGCCCAGGCGCCGAGCCGGGCGGACTCTGAGCACGTGGTGCTGCTGCTGCGCGGCATGGAGGAGCGCATCCTCGAGCGCATCGAGGACTTGTCGGCCCGCCTGGGCAAGGCCGAGGGCGCCGGCGCTGCGGCGCGCGGCGCGGCCGGGCGCGAGGAGCGCAAGGAATGAGCACGATGACATCGAACCCGTGGGGCCTGACTCCCGAGCAGCTCGTCGCCAACTGGGAGAGCTTCATCCGCAAGGCGTGGTCGCTGCCCAAGGTGGCCGAGGTCGCCCAGCGCGTCCAGGTGGGCTGCACGCCGGCTCAGATCGTCTCGCGCGACGACAACATCCGCCTGCTGCGCTACGAGACGGCGGACGAGAAGCGTTACGCGACGCCGCTGCTGTTCGTGTTCGCGCTGGTGAACCGGCCGTACATCCTGGACCTGCGGCCGGAGAAGAGCGTCGTGGGGCATTTCCTGCGGCGGGGCTTCGACACGTACAACATCGACTGGGGGGTGCCGGCGGACGGGGACCGCTACCTGGGGCTGAAGGACTACGTGCTGCGGTATCTCGACCACGCGGTGGATCACATCCGCGAGCGCACGGGGCAGGAGCGGGTGAACCTGCTGGGATACTGCATGGGCGGCACGATGACCGCGATGTACACGGCGCTGCGCCCCGAGAAGGTCAGGAACCTGATCCTGCTGACGGCCCCGGTGGACTGGTCGGTCAAGGACAACCTGCTGAGCCTCTGGGCCGACGAGCGCTATTTCAACGTCGACCGCATGATCGAGGTCTACGGCAACGCGCCGGCGCAGTGGCTCCAGGCGTCGTTCCTGATGCTCAAGCCCGTGCAGAACATGCTGGAGAAGTACGTCACGTTCTACGAGAACATGGACAACGAGAAGTGGCTCGAGGACTTCTTCGCCATGGAGACCTGGCTCAACGACAACATCCCCGTCGCCGGCGAAGTCTTCCGTGAGTTCGTCAAGTACATGTTCCAGAAGAACCAGTTGATCCGCGGCGAGCTGGAGGTCGCCGGCGAACGCGTCGATCTCGCGAAGATCGCCTGCCCGGTGCTCAACCTGATCGCGCAGAACGATCATCTCGTTCCGCCCAATCAGAGCCTGACCTTCAACGACGTCGTCAGCTCCGCCGACCGCAGGCTGATCACCTTCCCCGCCGGACACATCGGCATGGCCGTCGGCGGCAAGGCGCACCGCGACCTGTGGCCGACCGTCTGCGACTGGCTTGCCGAGCGCTCGCAGGAGACGAAGGCGGCGAATTGAGACTTACCGGCTCGCGCGCGGCGCCTTTCCAGCGGCCGCCGCCCGCGTGCGACGCGGCCAGCCGGACATTCTGAAGAGGGGGCGCATCATGACCACCAACGGCGACACCTGGAAACGCAACCGGCTCGACCTGTCGAAGAAGGTCGCCGTCGTCACCGGCGGGGCCCGCGGCATCGGCGAGGCCACCGGCTACGAGCTCGCCCGCGAAGGCATCAAGGCCGTCGCGGTCGTGGACGTGGCCGCGGACGTCGCCGACTTCGCCGCCGAGGGGAACGCGCACTTCAAGCGCGACGTGTTCGTGCCGTTCCGCGGCGACGTGACGGACTCCGCGTTCCGCAAGCGCGTCTTCACCGAGATGCAGAAGCAGCACGGGCCGGTCTCGATCTGCGTGCCCGCCGCCGGCATCACGAAGGACCGCCTCGCCGTGCGGCTGAACAAGGAGACCGGCCAGTCCGACGTCTATCCCGAGGAGGACTTCCGCCGGGTGATGGAGATCGACCTCACCGCGCCGATCTACTGGGCGATCGACACGATCGCCAGTGTTGCCGAAGACCGGGCCCGGCGCGGCCTCAAGCGCTGGGACCCCAGCGAGCCGATCGAGGGCTGCGTCATCTTCATCGGCAGCGTCTCCTCCGCCGGAAACAAGGGCCAGATCTCCTACGCCACCGCCAAGGCCGGCCTCGAAGGCGCCCAGGCCACTCTCGCGGCCGAGGCCATGTTCTACGGCGTGCGCAGCGCGATCATCCACCCGGGATACACCGACACGCAGATGGTCGCGGCCCTCGGGCGCGACTTCATCAGCGAGCACATCCTGCCACACACGCAGCTCCGCCGCCTGATCTCGCCCAGCGAGATCGCCCATGCGATCGTCTTCATGATCCAGAACTCCGCCGTCAGCGGCCAGCTCTGGGTCGACGCCGGCTGGCACCCGGCGGTGTAGCAGCGGCGTGCGCCTCGCGCCAAGCACCGCCTGAAGCTTGCTCGCGCCGAAGACGGCGGGGCATGCACGCGCAACGGACGGCCGTCGCACGGAGGACCGTCGCACGAACGGTCGCCGCCCTCCAGGCGTCCGGACGGCATGCCGGTCGCCTGGCGCCACCGCCTGCCACCAGCACGCCACCGCACGCCACCGCATGCCGCATGCCGCCGATACCAACCACACGCCACCCAAGGCGCGCGGACGGGCTGAACGTCACGATTCAGGCCAGGAGCAGGGAATCGCCGGGGCGAATCGTCAGCGGCTCGCCGGAGAGCCGCGTCCGCAGGTCGTCCGGGTCGAGCGCGAAGCGCGGGCTGATCTCGATCCGCGCCGCCGGCTCGCCCGCGGGGTCGCGCGGGACGCACACGTTGCATTGCTCGAGCCAGCGTGCGGCGCGGCGGTTGAGGTCGCGGCGCGTGGTGGCGGGCGAATCGACGCCGTCGGCGTTCTTGACGGGCGAGAACTCCTCATCGCGGCGGGTGTAGAGCACGAGCGGGTTGTGGGCGAGGGGGATGGCGTCGAAGACGAACATCTCGAGCTTGACGACGTTGGGCGTCGCAGGGGTGACGATGCGGCCGTCCTCGTCGACGACCTGCGTTTTCTTGTCGGCGCGGTGCCAGGGCAGCGCGACGCCCGATCCCGGCTGCGTCAGGCGCTCGACGAACGCGCGGCTCAGGAGGTGGACGGCGATGCTGCCGGCGTCGAAGAGGCGCTGGCCGGCGGGTGTGCGGGCGCGGGCCAGCTCGTCGGGAAGGTCGCTGTACTCGATGACGCAGAGGCGTCCGTCGGCCACGGCGAAGTTGCCGACGCGCTCGGTGTCGTCGGCCTTTACCACGGCCTTGCTGGACATCTCGGAGCCCGTCCCGATGTGCAGACCGATGAACAGCGGGTCGATCGGCCGCACCAGCGGGTTGTCCACCTGGAAGTAGCTGATCTGCTCGATGCCGCGCTCGCGCATGTCGCGCAGCGCGCCGCCGGCGGCCAGGGCCCACAGGCTGCCGCCGTGCCCGTCGGGCGAGAGCGCGACGCGGTGCGGCTCGGCCAGGGCGATGCGCCCGTCGGGCAGGAACGCCGGCATCTGCGCCTGCGAGAACATCATCACGTCTTCCGCCGCCAGGCCGAAGTACCCGTGACGCTCGAAGAAGGCCAGCGTCTCGGCGTGGTTGGAGGGGCTGGTCATGATGTACCAGCGCGGTCGGCGGCCATAGCGCCGCTCGACGCCCAGCAGGAATTCGGCGAAGAGCTGGAACAGCGGCGCGTCGCGCACCACGCTGATCGGAAAGGCCCCTTTCGGCCCGTCGAAGCCCAGCCGCGTGCCCTGTCCGCCCGCTACCGTGAAGGCGGCCACGCGTCCCTCGGCGACGGCCCGGGCGCCGACCTCGCGCGCCCGCGCATACACGGGCGCGCGGGCCGCGTCCGCCTCCGCCGGCAGGATCTCCGCCGGCTCGATGTGCCGCGGCAGCACCGGCGCCGGCCGGACACGCACGAGCGTGTCGATCAGCGGCAGGCAGCGGTCGAGGTCCACCTGGTCGAGATCGTCGAGCAGCGCCGCCTGTTGCCGCTGGTCCAGGCGGCTCCAGAAGCGCAGCAGGTGGTCCTGCCCGCAGGCCGCCAGCCGGCGACGATGGTGTTCAAGCCGGTCCGTCATGCTCGCCCCGTTTGCCTTCCCGGCCGGTGAAGCCGGCCCGCGAAAAGCCCCGATAAAGATAACGATGGACTCCGACACGGCCAAACAGGACTCCGCTCTCCAGCGGCCCACCCGGCGCCAGGTGCTGGGTGCGGCGCTCGGCGCGACACTCGCGCCCATTCTGCCCGCCGCGGCGGGCGCCGCCACGCCTCCGGGCGAAGGCGGGCCTTCATCGCGGCCCGCCACGACGGCGCCGGCTCAGCCGCCCGCGTCGCAGCCGCTGTCGAACCCGGCGCCGTGGTGGATGCAGCGTTCCGGGCCGCGCTCGCGCGTGGTCGAGGTGAACTCGCGGCTGGTGCTGCGGTCGTCGGTCGTGGACGTCGTGACGCTGGTGGAGATGATGGACCAGGGGCTGCTGGCGCTAACGTCGGCGGGCGACCTGGGCGAGGCGTGGCGGAGCGTGCTGAACGGGGCGCAGCAGGTCGCGGTGAAGTTCAACTCGGTTGGGGCGGAGCTGATCGCGACGAACGCGGCGATCGCCCGCGTGCTGGTGGATTCGCTGCGCCGGGCGGGGCTGCCGACGAAGGCCATCACGCTGGTCGAAGCGCCCGAGCACCTTGCGGATGAGCTCGGCACCGGGCAGCCGCGGGCGGGCTGGGCGGAGTCGATCCGCGTCGGCTCGAACGTCGAGTCGCTCGCACGGTACTTTGTCGACGCCGATGCGGTGATCAACGTCGGCACGCTCAAGACGCACCAGATCGCCGGCATGTCGGGGTGCATGAAGAACATCTCGCACGCAGTGATCCGCCGGCCGGGGCGCTACCACGCGAACGGCTGCGCGCCGTTTGTCGGACACGTCGTCGGCGCGCCGCCGGTGGCGTCGCGGCTGCGGCTCAACGTTCTCAGCGCGCTGCGCGTGGTGATCGACGGCGGCCCGGACGCGACCGAGCAGCAACTGGCGTCGGGCGGCGCGGTGCTGATGAGCTTCGACCCGGTGGCCGTGGACAGCGTGGGGCTGGGGCTGCTGTCGGTGGAGCGCCGGCGACGCGGGCTGACCAGGGGGCTGCACGTGCCCTACCTCGCCGCCGCGGGAAGCGACGCCGTCGGGCGGTGGCACGCTGCGGACGTGGAGCACATCGCGCTGCAAATGGAATCGTGAGCGCGCACGGGATGGGGGGCGGGGGCGGGCCTGGCTGGGCCCCGGAGCGGAGCGGCTTCGCCAAAAGCCGCTTGACAGCAACGGCGGACGTGTTAGGCTATACATGGACCCTGAGTTCGTTCGCGAGGGAGGCTACGCGCTGGCAGAAGGTCGATACGGTTCATAGATCGCGTTTCATACGGCGATATTGTATTTCGAGCCATTATTCATTCTTGCGTCATCGCCGATCGCGAGACCTTCCTTCCGCAGCGAGTCCGGCAGTCCCGCCGGGCGGTCCACGAGCAGAATGGGTAGAACCGCGGCAGGCCGCAGAGCGCTCGCAGTGCGACCCGAGTGCGAAGCGGACCGGTGTTCGGTCTGCGCACCTCGCGACCGCGGTTCGAAGACTGGCGACAGGGACCGCACCAACGCGGCCGCCGAGCCTGAAAGGTGCAGTCAGCCCTCTTTCGTTACCGATTCCCGAGGCCAAACGCCGGCGTGGCGGGGCCAGTCGGACCAAAGGGACGCGAGCACTTGCTGGGAGGTCTTGAACGTGAAGAAGAGGAAAGGTTTTACGCTGATTGAGCTGCTGGTGGTGGTGGCGATCATCGCGCTGCTGATCTCCATCCTGCTGCCGAGCCTCTCGCGGGCGCGCGAGCTGGCCAAGCGCGTCACCTGCGGGTCGAACATGCGCGGCATCGGCCAGGGCATGAACATCTATGCCAACGACAACTACGAGTGGTTCCCGATTCACTACACGGGTGGCCAACTCGGAAACGCCGCCGCTGCGCCCCAAACCGTGACGCACCAGTTCATAGGGACCATGGGAAGCACGGGCACACTGAAGATCACGCAACAGACGTCGACCAGCACGTCCTCGACGTACTCTCACCCGAGCCGCTCGCTGTTCCTGATGGTCATTGCCGGCCAGTCGACGCCCGGGCAGTTCATCTGTCCCAGCGCGAGCGACCAGGAAGACGACCTGCGCAACCGCCAGGGCGACGCCAGCCCGCCGCCCGAGTCCGCGGCCCAGCCGGGCGTCAACCGCTTCGACTTCCGCGGCTACCCCTACCTGAGCTACGGCTACCAGATGCCGATTGGCCGCCGCGCTAAGCCGCGCACCGGCCTGGACGTCCGCATGGTCATCGGCGCTGACAAGGGCCCGTACTTCACGTCCGGAACGGGCGGCATGAACGACACGACGAATGACACGTTCGTACCCGGCAATGGCGCCCCGACCGGCATCGGCTCCACGCTTGAGGAGATCGTCAAGGCCAGCACCGAGCGCTGGCGCCCGTACAACAGCCAGAACCACAACGGCGAGGGCCAGTCGACGCTGTTCCTCGACAGTCACGCCGACTTCCTGAAGAAGCCCATCGTCGGCGTGAACAACGACAACATCTACACGGTGCAGGATTCGTACACCAACATCCTGTCGCCGCTCATCGGGCTGGATCCGGACAACGGCGGCAACCAGAATCCGTCACTTGCGCCGCTTGTTAATACGGATACGATCATCATTCCGTAGTTCGCTAGCCCGCTTGTATGTTAAAGAAAGGGGCACGACGGAACCCGTCGTGCCCCTTCTTTGTTGGCCGCCCATACACAATGAAATCGGCCGCGCCGGAGTCCTGGTGTGCGGCCGATTTTGTGCCGCGGTCCGCAGGTGGTGGCCCGCGGGGCGGATCACGCACCCGCCGCCGTCTTTCCGGGTTCGCGTCGTCTGGCCCGTGCCGCCCGCGCCGTCCGCCTACTGCACCGCCGGCAGGATCGTCACCGTTACGTCATCCGTTGCGACGGCGAAGCCGTCGACTACCGTCAGCCGGAACGTCACGACGGCCCCGGTCGCCACCGCCGGCGCGAAGAAGCGCGGCCGCGACGAGAAGCCGTCGATCAGCGTGACCTCGGGCGACTCGGTCACCTGCCGCCAGATGAACACGATCCGGTCGCCGTCGGGGTCGAAGGAGGCGGCGCCGTCGAGCACGACAAAGTCGCCGCTGAAGACGACGAGGTCGTCGCCGGCAGAGGCGACGGGGGCCGTGTTCTGCGTGACGGCGACGGCGTCGGGGGTCGTATCGTTGGGATCCTGGTCAGCGAGGCCGGGCGTCTGGGGGCAGCCGGCGACGAGGACGGCGGCGACCGGGAGGCTGGCGAGGCGCGCGAGCACGGGTCCGACGTGGCAACGGAACGACATGCGCAGTTCTCCTTGGTTCAGAACCGGTAACGGGCCAGCCCCGGAAGCGGCGGCGATTGCCGCGCGCGGCGACTCGCCGCTATTGTACGTACATCGGCAAGTTCGACCGCGTCGGCCCCATCGGCCCCGGGGGCGCATTTCCGGCCGACCACGAGACGCCGATCACGACACAAGGAGCCGGGCATGTCGGTCAAGTCCGAGCATGTTCACACCTGCGGCGCCTGCGGGGCGACGGTTTACCCGGAGATGCTGAACTCCGGCTTGGCGACGCGCGTCGGCGGGCGGCTGCTGTGCCCGCATTGCACCCAGCAGGCGCAGGAGGCCGCGGAATCGGCTTCGGAGGAGCCCAGCCTGTCGCTCGAGGACGGGGCGGCCGCGGACGCGTCGGCGCCGTCGCGGCGGATTCAGTACACGAGCGGTGCGCCGCGCGGGGCGGCGGAGCGACAGTATCGGCGGCCGCTGCTGCGGGGGGTAACGAGCGCGACGCGCTGCCGGACGTTCCACTGCAAGCTGACGGACGCGTCCTTTGCGCACCTGAACGAGCAGATCAACGAGTGGACGGACGCGCACGAGGACGTGGAGATCAAGTTCGCGACGAGCAGCATCGGCGTGATCGAGGGCAAGCACGCGGACCCGCACCTGATCGTGACGGTCTTCTATTGAAGTGCCAGGCAACAGGCTGGCGCGGTAACCAGGTGGAAGCGACCGGCCGGCGCCGCGCTCAGGGCGCCTGGCCGCTGCCGACCCTGGCGCGCAGCCAGCCGACGACGTCGCCGGTCCTCACCCGCACCTGCTCCAGCGTGTCGCGGTCGCGGATGGTGACGGTGCCGGCGTTCTCACCGTCGGGTTTGATCGTGTCGCCGTCGATGGTGACGCAGAAGGGGGTTCCGGCCTCGTCCATGCGGGCGTAGCGGCGGCCGATGGAGCCGCCGTCGTCGTAGAAGACGTTCATGTGCTGCTTGGCGTCGCGGTAGAGCTGGTAGGCCAGGTCGGGCATGCCCTCCTTGTTGACGAGGGGAAAGAAGGCGGCCTTGATGGGCGCGAGGCGCGGGTGGAAGCGCATGTAGACGCGCGTCTGCATGACGCCTTTGGCGTCGGGCTTGCTGTCTTCGGTGTAGGCCTCGCACAGGAACGCCAGCGCGGCCCGGTCCGCGCCGGCGGAGGGCTCGATCACGGTCGGCAGGAAGCGGTACGGCGGCTTCTCCTTGGCGGCCTTTGCGGCGTCCTTGTTGTCGGCGAACTTGGCGGCGTCGCGCTGCCAGGCCTCGTCGTCAAAGTAGCTCAGGTCCTTGCCGCTGTGCTGCGCGTGCTGGGTCAGGTCGAAGTTGCCGCGATGGGCGCAGCCTTCGAGCTCCTGGTGCTCGTCCGAGAAGGGGAAGAGGTACTCGATGTCGGCGCAGGCCTTCGAATAGTGCGCCAGCTCTTCCTTGCCCTGGTCGCGCAGGCGCAGCTTGTCGCTCTTGAGGCCGAGGTTTACGTACCAGTTGTAGCGCTGGTGGCGCCAGAACTGGTACCAGTCCATCGCGTCCTCCTCGCGGCAGAAGAACTCGATCTCCATCTGCTCGAACTCGCGCGAGCGAAACGTGAAGTTGCGCGGGTTGATCTCGTTGCGGAAGGCTTTGCCGACCTGCGCGATTCCGAAGGGGATCTTGACACGCGAAGTGTCGAGGACGTTTTTGAAGTTGGCGAAGATGCCCTGCGCGGTTTCGGGACGCAGGTATACCTTGTTATCGTCACTTTGCACCGCGCCGGCGTGCGACTCAAACATCAAGTTGAACATGCGCGGTTCGGTCAGGTCGCCGCCGCAGTTGGGACAGGCATCGGACGCGAAGTGCTCGCCATCGGCTCCGAAGATATAGTGAGAAAAGAACCTCTCAGCTTGGGGATCGCGCCCGCCCGAGTCGACGCGCACCTGCCCGATAGCTTGGAGAACGGCATCCGTGTCCCGTACTAATGCCAGGCCTGGCGCCATTCGCGGTCCACGCTTCTCCGCCCATCGGCGTAGTGCGTTGATCGGAGCGTGGTCTCCTGGAGCCCAGAGCCCGCAGAGCTCTTTGTACCATTCTGCATCCTGGAGTTGCGGCTTAACCTGATCGGCTCGAAACAACTTTTTGCAGTGGCGACAAGTCTGCATCGGATCCGCAAACCCCGTCGCGTGTCCGCTCGCCTCCCAGACCTTCGGGTTCATGATGATCGAGCAATCCAGTCCGACCATCTGAATCTCATCGCCATCCGGCCCCAGCGGCGGGTTCGTCACGTGGTCGTGCCACCACGCGTCCTTGATGTTGCGCTTCAGCTCCACCCCCAGCGGCCCGTAGTCCCAGAACCCCCCGATGCCGCCGTAGATCTCGCTCGATTGAAAAATGAACCCGCGCCGCCGGCACAGGGCGACGAGCTTCTCCATGAACGACGTATCAGCCATCTAAGACCTCTAAACAGTCGACCCCCGCCGGCGCGAACGACGCGCCGGACCCGGGCGCCCGGCGGCGGGCCCGCGTCCGCGGCGCTCGGCGGCGGGCATTCTAGCGGCGGCGCGGCGATCCGGCGAAGGGGCGGCGCGGCGTCGTCGCGGAGCCGGTCGAGCGGTGGCCCGGCGCCATGCGGCCGTCCTGGCGCAACGCCTGGCGGGTGCGGCTCGGATCGGGGTCTCAGCGCGGCGCAGGCACGAGATCGGGCAGCAGGCGCGGAATCTCGCTCAGCAGCCGGCGGGTGTCGGCGTCGTTCTTCAGGTTGAGTTGAGTGACGCACGGCAGGCCGAAGAAGTCGTGGGCCTTGTAGGGGCTGTAGCCGAGCATCTCGCAGGCCACGTCCGCGAGCTGGATCAGTAGTCGGTAGGTCCGCAGCGGGTCGCCCTCGCGGACCTCGCGGTGGTGGGTGCCGATGAGCTCGGGCAGCGGATCGGGCAGGTTCCAGGCCTCCGCCAGCCGCAGCCCGACGTGCTGGTGCCAGTCGTCGGCGAGCTGGTCGAAGAGCGTGCGCGGCACGGGCCGGCCGTGGAGCTGCTGGTACTCGTGCGTTACCTTCAGCACGACCAGCATGCCGATGTCGTGCAGCAGCCCGACCAGGAAGGCCTCTTCCTCGGGCAGTCCGAAGCGCGACGCGAACTGCCGCAGCACGACGCCCGCGACCATCGAGCGGCGCCACAGCTCCTCGCCGATGCTGCGCTCGGCGCCGCCGATGCGGATCGTGATGCCTTTGAAGGACACGCCGAGGATGCAGGAGCGGAGGTGGCGCTGGCCGAGGCGCGTGAAGGCTTGTTCGAGCTGGGTAACCTCGCGCACGGCGCGGAAGAGCACCGAGTTGGCGACGCGCAGGATTTCGGCCGAGAGCACCGGGTCCTGGCCGATCAGCTCCGCCAGCTCCGGGTAGTTCACGTTCTCGTCACGCAGCGCCAGCAGGGCCCGCTGGGCCACGTGCGGCATGCGCGGCAGCTCGAGGTTCTTGTCGTCGAGCGCCTTGGTGAGCTGATCGTGCAGTGCGCGGTCAACCGCCTGCTGCTTGGCCTGCGGACGCGGGGGCTCGACCCGGCTCGGATCGGGAATCCACCACGCCAGCTCCGGCTGCGGAAAGTCCTGCTCCAGCGCCTGCTCCGCCAGGGCGGTCGCCTGCTCCAGATCCGCCGGGACGTCGTCCTTCTCGGCCCGGACCGGAGTGGGCGGCTCGGCCGGCTCCGTGAACAGATAGGTGATGCACTGGCGGATGAACGAAAGCAATCGAATCCTCTCCCGGGCAGCATGCCGATGAGACTGACGGTATATCGGCACACGGGCGACACCACCTGCGGGTATTCGCCCGTCCGCCGCCCCGACCGAAGCAGCCGATTCCCGGACCGCGCAAGGGCTGCGCGGTGACCTGAGCCGGCCAGATTGGAGTATTCCAATGATTTTTCGCCTGCCCCTGACGATCGAGGTGGACCGGGCCGAGGCGGAGTTCAGCGCGTCGCGGCAGATTCCGCTGAAGCTGATCTACGAACGCGGACGCTGGCGGGCGGAGTGCCAGGATCCGCCGGTCGCCACGCTAATGTGCGAAACGCTGGAGGAGGCGCTGCGGACGGCGGCGCGGGAGATATCGGCGGACTTCGCGCGGTCGGGCTGAGGCGTCGGCGAGCGCGCCCCGGAGCCCGCGGCGGGGGCCCGGCTCACGACGGCCGGACGGCTCGCTTCGCCCTTGGCGTGCAGCGCCCGCCGCCGGCCGGCGCGCTGCCCGGCGTGCGCTGGCCACGGTTGATTCCGCGCGGTACATTCCCGGCGGCGTGAGTCGGTCGTGATCGCCATGCGAGTGGATCAGGAATAGGCCCTTCTCAGGATGCGGACCATGAGTAGAACCTTGGCTATGGCGCTGTTGCTGGTGGTTGCGGCGGGAGTGGCGGGGTGTCCGTCGGATAACCGCCTGGTCGGGCACCGCATGACGCGCAGCGGCGAGTGGTACGGCGAGTTCGGCATCTTCGGCAACAGCAACGACATCACGGTCGTGCACGGATCGCGCCTGACCTATCTGAAGATCGCGGGCGACGGCAACAACGTCACGCTCGAAGACGGCGTGCCCTGCGGGAAGATCGAGATCTTCGGCGGGAACAACACGATCTCGGTGCCGGAAGGCCTGCGCCTGCGCGACAGCATCATCGGCCATCGCAACCGGATCATCCGGCGTCCCGCCGGCGACGCGGGCCGCATGCACGAGTACCCGCCGGTCGAGTCGAGCTTCGAGATGCGCGAAGGCGGCTGACGCGTGCAAGAACGCGCGCCGCGCGGTTTGCTCAAGGCTCGCGGTCCGCGTCAGGCGGCGAGCGGGTCGCGCGCAGATAGCCCCATAGCGCCAGCAGCGCCGGCGGCAGCGCCAGCGCCGCGGCCAGCGCTACACGCCACAGCAGCATCACCAGCAGGAAGCGCGGTCCCTGTGGCGGCGACGCGCCGAGCGCGCGGTTGAAGGCTCGAAAGAAATCGACCGCGTACGGGTCCGTGCGGTTGCCGGCGGTCACGTGCGCTCCCCAGCCGCTGCCCGCCTCGACGAGGTAGCCGAAGGCTCCACCTCCCTGTACGATGATCCCGATCGCGCCGCCGGCGTGTGCGACCAGGCCGATCGCTCCGCCGCCGAGCGCGATGGCGCCGATCGCGCCGCCGCCGATCGCGACGAGGCCGCAGGCGCAGCCGCCCATGGCGACGACGCCCACGGCCCAGCCGCCGAGGGCGACCCAGCCGCGGGCGTATCCGCCGAGCGCCAGCCAGCCGACGGCTTCGTCGCCGATGGCGATGATGCCGCGGGCCTTGCCGACGCGCTCGTCGTCGCTCGGGCCGGTGGCGATGTGCAGCAGCGGCAACCCGAAGATGACGATGTCAGACTTGTAGCGGCGGCCCCAGGTGCGGGCCGGGCCGCGCTCCAGCACTTCGACGATCGGCCGGCCGCACTCGGGACACTTGCTCGATTCCGTCAGTCCGACCAGCGAGTATCCGCAGGCGCGGCAGTAGGGATCGCGGCTCATCGGCGGTGAGGCTCCATCCGGCGCGGGCGGCGCTCGGAGCGTGTCTGCGCGGGGCGCAATGCTAGTCGCCGCCGGGGCGATCGGAAATGATGTCCACGCCGGCGCTGCGCGGATCCTTCATGTAAGGCAGCCGCACGCCGCGAATGGTGATCTGGTCGGCGCGGATGAGCGGGGCCGCCTCGTAGCCGACGATGCCGGCGCCGGTGACGCGGTCGTCCTGGTCGACGCCGTCGCCGCTGACGCCAAGGCCGCCGATGAGCACGAGTCCGCCGCGATACAGCGGGGCCGAGCCGGGGAAGAACACGATGCCGCTCTGGTTCGGCCCGGCGGGCTGGTAGCCCTGCGTGCAGGGATTCTCGTAGTTCTGCACGAGCAGCGGATAGAACGGGCCGGGCGTCGTGCTCTGGATGCCCGCCGGGAAGAACGGCTGGCTGCCGAAGCGCAGCGTGCGCGCCGTAACCGCCGTCCCCAGCGGCACGCCGGGCAGGTCGAGCGGGCTGCGGTCAAACCCGCTGAAGTAGACCGCGTTGCGGGCCTTGGTGGCGGCGACGTCGATGCTGAAGACGGTGGCGTCCTCCATGCGGTAGAGGCCGAGGATGCGGCCTTCGAGGTCGCCGACGGCGATGACCATGCGGGCGTGGGCCTCGAGCGGCAGGCGGATGGCGGCGCGCGTCTCACGCGCCCGCGCGATGCAGCGGGTGATGATCCCGCG
The DNA here is from genome assembly GCA_900696525.1 of uncultured Planctomycetota bacterium. Lineage (GTDB taxonomy): Bacteria > Planctomycetota > Phycisphaerae > UBA1845 > Fen-1342 > CAADGL01. Next base: position 197,828 of record CAADGL010000021.1, on the reverse strand, counting down.
CACCTCGGTGTCGCGCAGCTCCGGGCTGCTCAGCGGCCCGACCAGCCAGCCTTCCGGAACCTTCAGTCGCGGCGCATCCTGTGGGCCGGCCACCATGGCGCCGGGAACCGCCAGGTCCGGCACCGCGACGAACGCCCCGATCTCCGAAAGGTCCGTGAACGACTCGCCCACCGTGCCGAACGGCCGCCCGTCCTGCTCCACGATCGGCAGCCGCACGCTGAACAGGAAAATCTCCCGCGGCGGCAGGGGCTGGAGGCCGAAGCCGGCGCCGAAGGAGCCGGCGAAGGCGGCGAACTCGGCCAGGTTGGCGCGGTCTTCGTGCGTCGCGCCGATCGCGCCGCAGACGCCGATGCCGCCGACGGCCTTCGAGAACTTGTACAGCGGGATGCCGCCGGGAACGGTGGCGATGCCCAATCCGGGGCCCGTGCCGTCGATGGAGCGGGCCGGGGGCACGTCCTGACCTGGGTTGAACTCGAGACTGAGCGTGCAGCCGCGGTTGGTGCTCTCGATGTTCCACAGGTCGCCCGAGGGCGTGAAGTTCACGCCGGTCGTGCGGCCGTCGGGGCCGAACTGCGGCGGAAAGTGCTCGCGGCTGATGAAGCGGATCGTTCGCGAGGTGAGCGGCGACTGATCGTTGCCGAAGAATGCGCCGGTCCGCGCCAGGGCGACGGCCAGCTCGTTGGCGTTGACGGTGCGCGTCTGGCCGACGAGGAACACCTGCACAGTCTCCGGCGCGCCGTTCTTGCGAAACAGGCCGAGGATGTTGCCCTCGCGATCGACCACCGCGATCACCAGCGGCTGCGTCAACGAGCCCGCCGCCGCCGCGATGATCTTCGTCACGTCCTCGGCCGTCAGCGGCGAGGTGATACCGCCGGGCGTGCCGGGGTTACCAAGCGACAGCGCGCCGCCGCAGCCCGGAAGCGCCAGCGGCGCGAGCGCAGCGCCACACGCGACGGCCAGGCCCGCGGCGAGCAGCGCGAGGCGCGGGCGTGCGCCCGGCGCGGCACGGCGGCAGCGATGGCCGTGCTGTGGTATGGCGGTCTGCGCTGCTTCAGGCGGCGGGACGGCGCGTGGCGGCTCGCGTGTCATCGGCGATGGATCCTGGGCTGGGCGCCGCGCCGGCGCTCGACGGCGCTCGACGGGGCAACCAGACGGCCGAGAACTCGGAAACGACCGGCCAACTGCTCGAGGCGCCGCGCAGCTTAGATTCGGGCCGGCGCGCTTGTCAAGCCGCGGCGCGGGGCGCGCACCGTGCGCCGCGCGGCGGACGCGCGGGGTTGACGCAGCGGCGGCGCGTGCTACTCTTAGCCGCGCGGTGCGGTCGTTTCCGTTCAAAGTTTCTCATTCAGCAGGCGTCGGGCCCGCTCGGGCCGGTTGAATGGCAGGCTGCGGCTTCTCGCAAGAGGGCGCGATGCGGCGACGGATTTCCGCGACGGCAAGGCGCGGCACTTCTACAAGGGAGTATCAGCTCATGACACGATGGCTCAGTCACAAGTGGGTCGTTCAGTTGACGCTGCTCGGGTCGGGCGCCGTGGCCCTTCAGGGTTGTCCATCCGGCGCCGGACGGTTCTTCGCCTCTACCGCTCAGCCTGTCTTGGCGCAGATTCTTGCCGGCATCGGCTCGGCGATCACTACGGCACTTCTCGGCGGCGGCGCCTAGGCCGCTTCGCGCTGCAATTCGGGGCAGCCTCGCGCCGACGCCGCTCGGCGCGGACCTCGGCCGCTTTCCGCGTCGCACGTTCTTCGACGGACCGCCCCACGGTCCCGTGGAGAGACGATGGTGCGTTCAAGCCCAGCCGCACGCCTCTGTGCCGCCGCCTGGCTCAGCGGCGCCTGCCTGGCCGTTGCCGGCCGATCATTGGCCGGCGGCCACGACTCGCCGCCGCCGACGACGCAGCCCGCCGAGGGCGCGCCGCATCCGGGCAATGTCTGGGACCTGCTGGCCGAGCAGGAGGCGACTCCGCTCGATCCGGCGGGGTTTTCCGGGCCGACGACGGTGCTGTTTCCGCGGGTGGTGGATCCGTCGGACGGTTTCCTGCCGATCGCGGACCGCTGGCGGATCGGCTTTCCGGTTTATGACCGGCTGGGGCAGCACAATCCGCTGGATCCGTTCGTGACGGGCGAGATCAGCGGGAACTACCAGTATCAGCGCGGCCACTGGTTCGACCCGTACAACCAGAACGTGCTGAAGGGCGACTACCCGCTGATCGGCGACCAGATCTTCTTCTCGGCGACGCTGATCCTGGACACGTACTACGAGTTCCGGCAGCTTCCGACGCCCAGCGGCGAAAGCGCGAGCCGCCCGGAGCGCATCCCGTTCTTCGGCGACCAGGAGCAGCACTTCTTCAGCCAGAGCCTGATCGGCACGTTCGAGCTGTTCCACGGGGCGTCGTCCTACAAGCCCTTCGACTGGAAGTTCCGCTTCACGCCGGTCTTCAACGTCAACTACACCGAGGTCGAGGAGCTGGGCGTCACGAACATCGACGTCCGCCGCGGGCGCTATCGCACGAACGCGTACTTCTCGGTGCAGGAGCTGTTCCTGGAGCTGAAGCTGGCGGACCTGAGTCCGCAGTACGACTTCGTCAGCGTGCGCATGGGCCGGCAGCCCTTCGTGTCGGATTTCCGCGGCTTCATTTTCGCCGACGTGGCCCAGGGCGTGCGGCTCTTCGGCAGCAACGAGGCCAACCGCGACCAGTGGAACATCGCCTGGTTCTTCCAGGCCGAGAAGGAGACCAACAGCGAGCTGAACACCTGGGACGCGCGCCACCAGCAGGTCATCATCGCCAACTACTACCGCCAGGACTCGCTCGACTTCGAGTGGCTGCCGCCCGGCTATCGCAAGGGCTTCACCCAGACGCTGTCGTTCCACTTCAATCTCGATGACCAGCGCGACCGCAACCTGCACTTCGACCGCAACGGCTTTCTCGTGCGGCCCGACCCGGTCGGCAGCTTCGAGCCGCACGACCTGCGGGCGGCCTACTTCGGCTGGGGCGGCGACGGGCACATCGGCCGCCTGAACCTCATGCACCAGTTCTACTGGGTCGTCGGCCGCGACACCTTCAACGCCATCGCCGGCAAGCAGGAGCGCAACCAGGCGCTGATCGGCTCGGAGCGCGAGACGCGCGAGATCACGATCAACGCCCAGATGTTCGCGATCGAGCCGTCGGTGGACATCGACTGGCTGCGGCTGCGCACCGGGTTCCTGTGGGCTTCGGGCGACAGCTCGCCGCAGGACCGCGAGGGCCGCGGCTTCGACGGCATCCTCGAGAATCCGAACTTCGCCGGCGGGCAGTTCAGCTACTGGAACCGCCAGGGCATTCGCCTGCTGAACACGAACCTGGTGAACCGCAACAGCCTGTTCCCCGACCTGTCGTCGAGCAAGATCGAGGGGCAGAGCAACTTCGTGAACCCGGGCCTCTTCCTGGTCAACGCGGGCTTCGACGTCGAGGTCACGCCCAAGCTCAAGACGGTCGTGAACGCCAACTACCTCTGGTTCGACGACGTCGAGCCGCTCGAACTGCTCCTCAAGCAGCCGGGCCTCAGCAACCGCATCGGCCTCGACGTCAGCCTGGGCTTCATCTACCGGCCGCTGCTCAACAACAACGTGATCTTTACCGCCGGCGTCGCCGCGCTGTTCCCGGGCGCCGGCTTCGCCAAGATCTACGAAGAGAGCGACCCGCTCTACCAGGTGTTTACGTCGCTGACGCTCAAGTACTGACGCACGCCGGTCCGCCGGGGCCGGCCGCTGCGCCGGCCGGGGCGGTGCGGCTTACGAGGATGGACCTGCACATGAAGCGCTTGCTGCTGATCGCCGCCTTCGCCGCGGGACTCGCCCTGCTCGGCTGCGAGGTCTCCCAGCCGCGCCGCCACGAAGCGAGCGTCACGCCCACCGTCGCGGCCCTGAGCGCCGAGCAGATGCAGGCCGGCATGCAGCGCTTCCGCCTGCTGTATGACAGCCCCGACGCGCTCCAGGTTCGCAACGCGGGCTGCCTCTCCTGTCACAGCACGCCCGGCCGCCCGTTCATGTCCGAGACCATGCACCGCTCGGCGCAGATCGCCTGCGTCGATTGCCACGGCGGCAACCCGGAGCCGCGCTGGACCGGCGACGTCGTCGATTACCAGAGCCCGCAGCGGCTCTCGCCGGAGTACCTCGCCGTCAAGAAAGCCGCCCACGCCGTCGAGCCGCGCTTCCCGCTGGCCTGGACCGACCCGCGGACCGGCGAGTACTCCGCCGCCAACCCCGTGCGCAGCGCCACGCTGCTGAACTATGAGGACCCGGCGTTCATCCGCTTCGTGAACCCGGGCGACCTGCGCATCGCGCACGTCAGTTGCGGGCAATGCCACATGGCGGAGGTGCAGAAGGTCCGCAACAGCATGATGACCCACGGGGCCCAGCTCTGGGCCGCCGTCCTCTACAACAACGGCAGCTACCCGCACAAGATCGCCCGCTTCGGCGAGAGCTACAGCTTCCACGGCGTCTCGCAGCGGCTGTACTCGGTGCAGGCGCCGCCCGACGACCCCCGCGGCTTCCTGCGGCGTCACGATCCGACGCCGGAAGAGCGGAGCCGCGGCGTGCTGGCGTTTCTCGACCCGCTGCCGCGCTGGGAGATCGCCCAGATGGGGAACATCCTGCGGGCGTTCGAGCGAGGGGGGAAGGTGCAGCGGCGCGAGGTTGAGATCGCGCTGCCGAACATCTTCGAGGAGCCGGGCAAGCCTGACATGAAGCTCAGCGAGCGCGGCCTGGGCACGGAGCTGGCCACCGATCCGGTGTTTCTCGGCATCCAGAAGACGCGGCTGCTCGATCCGCTGCTCTCGATGCTGGGCACGAACGACCACCCGGGCGACTACCGCAGCAGCGGCTGCTCTGCGTGTCACGTTGTCTACGCCAACGACCGCAGCCCGGTGCACGCCGGCCCATACGCCGAATTCGGCAATCGCGGGACATCGCACTCCGGCGACCCGACCATTCCGCCGAACCGCCCGGGTCACCCGATCCGCCACGAGCTGGTGACGGCGATCCCGTCGAGCCAGTGCGTGGTGTGCCACATTCACCCGGGCACGTCGTTTGCGAACTCGTACTACGGGTTCACGTGGTGGGACAACGAGACGCAGGGCGAGCTGATGTACCCGGCTCAGCAGCGCTACCCGACCGCCGAGCAGGTCTTTCAGACCGCGATGGCCAACCCGGAAGGTTCGGCGGTACGCGGGCTGTGGAGCAACAACTGGCCGGACCAGGCGGACCACCGCGGCCAGGTCGCCGGACCCGATTTCCTCGAGAACATGTGGGAGAGAATCAACGCCCGGGCCGACAAGACGCAGTTCGCCGACTTTCATGGCCACGGCTGGGTCTTCCGGGCCGTCTTCAAGCAGGACCGCCAGGGCCGCCTGCTGAACGCCGACGGCGACGTCGTGGATCCCGTCACGCCCGAGCAGTTGCAGCGCTCCGTCGCGTTCCTCGCCGCCGAGCGCGGCCAGAAGGCGCCGCTCGACGTGCCGGTCCACCTGAAGGACATCCACCTCGAGCGCGGCATGCACTGCGTGGACTGTCATTTCGAGCAGGACGCGCACGGCGACGGCTTGCTGTACGGCGAGGTGCGCAACGCGATCGAGATCGCCTGCATCGACTGCCACGGCTCGGTGCAGAAGCCGGCGAAGTTCATCACCAGCGGCCCCGCCGGCGCCCCCGCCGGACGCTCCAACGACCTGCGCACGAAGTACGGCAACACGCGCTACGGGCCGCGGTTCTTCCGGCGCGAAGGCAAGTGGATGCAGCGGTCGGCGGTGACGCCCGGGCTGGAGTGGGAGCTGCCGCAGGTGCGGGATTCGGTGACGCGCGGCAGTCCGGCGTACAACGAGAAGGCGGCGCGGGCGAAGCTGATGCAGCGCGGTCCGGAGGGCCGCTGGGACGACCCGGATTGCCCGCAGAGCTCGCTGGCCCACGACGCCGACAACATGGCCTGCTCGTCGTGCCACACGTCGTGGATGACGAGCTGCTTCGGCTGCCACCTGCCGATGCGGGCGAACATGCGCATGCCGATGCTGCACAACGAGGGGCGGGTGCTGCGCAACTACACGCAGTACAACTACCAGGTGGTGCGCGACGACGTGTTCATGCTGGGCCGCGACTCGACCGTGATGGGCCACAAGGTCGTCCCGGTGCGCAGCAGCAGCGCCGTCGTCGTGGGCAGCGCCAACAGCAACCGCGAGTGGATCTACTCGCAGCAGCAGACCGTCTCGAGCGAGGGCTACAGCGGCCAGGCCTTCAACCCGCACTTCCCGCACGCGGTCCGCAAGACCGAGACGCGCGCGTGCACCGACTGCCACGTGTCGAGCAGCGGGGACAACAACGCCTGGATGGCGCAGGTGCTGCTGCACGGGACGAACTACGTGAACTTCCTGGGCCGCTACGTCTACGTCGCCATGGGCCGCAAAGGCTTCGAGGCCGTCGTCGTGACCGAGCGCGACGAGCCGCAGGCCGTGATCGGCAGCTCGCTGCACGCGCTGGCCTACCCCGATCACTTCAGAAAGCACCAGGAGCACCACCAGGAGCTGCGCGAGTCCTACGAGCACGCCGCCAACATCGACGGCCTGATCCCCACGCCCGGCGTGGAGATCCTCGACCTGCAACTGCGCGGCGAGTACCTGTACACGGCTCGCGGCCGCGGCGGCTTCTACGCCTACGACGTGGCCAACATCGACAACAAGGGCTTCAGCGAGCGCATCGTCACCGCCCCCGTGTCGCCGCTGGGACAGAGCTTCCACGTGCCGACGCGCTACGCGACGGCGGTGGCCAGCCCCAGCACGCTGGCGGTCGACCCGCTGCGGACGCGCGTCTCGGCCGACCCGCACGCGCCGCGGAAGATCGGGCTCGATCCCCCCGAGGCCCACCACGTCAACCAGGAGCAGGCGATCGCGCCGGTGTACGGGTTCATCTACGTATCCGATCGCGAGGAGGGGCTCGTCGTCATCGGCAACCCGAAGACCAACACCCACTGGTGGGTCGGCCGCGATACGAAGCTCGGCGTCGGCACGCTGCTCGACGGCGACCCGCTGAACAACTTCCTGACGCGGACGACCGCCTACAACCCCGAGGGCAAGCTCAGCGGCGCCGAGCACCTGACGCTCGCGGGCAACTACGCCTACATCTGCGCCGAGAGCGGCTTGCAGATCGTCGACGTCTCGAACCCGTTCGAGCCCCGCTGGGTCGCCGAGGTCGGCGCGCCGCACATCCTGCGCCCCGTCGCCGTCGCCGTGCAGTTCCGCTATGCGTTCGTCTGCGACGTTGACGGCCTGAAGGTGGTGGACATCACCGACCCGGCCGGGCCGCGCGTCTTGCCCGACGCGGTCGTGCCGCTGGAGGACGCGCGGCGCGTCTACGTCGCCCGCACCTACGCCTACGTCGCCGCCGGCCGCCAGGGCCTGGCCATCGTCGACGTGACCCGCCCCGAGCACCCCGTGCTCGACCAGCTCTTCAACGCCGACGGGAAGATCGACGATGCCTATGACGTGAAGGTCGGCATGACCAACAACAGCGCCTTCGCCTACGTCGCCGACGGCCGGCACGGCCTGCGCGTCGTCGAGCTCGTGTCGCCCACGCACACGCCGGGCTTCAACGGCTTCAGCCCGCGCCCGACCCCGCGGCTCATCGCCACCTACCACGAGGGCGGCGTGGCCCGCGCGATCTCAAAGGGGCTCGATCGCGACCGCGCCGTCGACGAAAGCGGCAACCAGGTCGCCGTCTTCGGCCGCATCGGCTCGCGGCCGCTGACGCTCCCCGAGCAGCAGGCGCTCTACCTGCGCCAGACACCCGACGGCCCGCGGCTCTACACCGTGGACAACGACGCCTCGCGCCCCGAAGATGCCGGCGTGGCCGCCGCCCAGCCGGCGGACGTGTCGCGTCCGGGCCAAGGAGACACGCCATGACCTCCGCCGCCGGTACGAAGCGCGGGCGCGTGCCCAGCCGCCGCGCGAGACGATGGTCGTGGCGCTTGGCGATCTGCGTTCTGGCGTGCGGAGCGGCGCTCGCGGCCGGCTGCGGCCCGCGCAGCGTCTCGCCGCTGGCCGTGCAACGCGATCATGAGGGGCTGCACGGCCGGCACATGGGCGGGGGGCAGCACTTCGGCCAGGCGCGCAGCGCCGACGAGGGCACGTGGGCGACCGACTGGCACGGGCTGGACCTGCTGCGGCTGATCGAGCTGCGCTGGTCGCACTCGCCGCACATCCGGCCCGAGGGACTGGGAAGCTACTAGGGGTGTTCAGAGTGACGAGTGCGCGGTAACGCGTGCGTTGTCCGCCGGCAGGCTTGCCCTCCGTGGCCGATACGCACGCGTTGCTCTGAGCTCGCCGCTCATCACTCAACCATATGGCCAAACCCGTACAGGAAGGCGAGGCGCGCGGGGCGCATCTCAAGCCGAGGTCCGGCCGCGGCGACCGTGCGCTTTCATTCGAGCAGTTCGCGAACCTGGCGCCCTTCCGCGGCACGGACCCGAAGGGCGCCCCGCTCGGGCCCGACTACTGGACCAAGAAGGTCAAGGTGCCCGACGCGTTCGTGCTGCGCTACTTCGACAACGGCGAGATTCTCTTCAACCAGGGCGATCCGGGCTTCACCGCCTTCTACCTGCTCAGCTCCGACGAGATCCGCGCGATCCTCGGCGTCGCGCCCCCGGCCCGCCCGGTCGAGGCCGGCCCGCGCGTCAAGGCCCGCAGCTACGTCCGCACGGCGCCCCCCGCCGGCGGCGCCGTCCTGAACTGGTTCGGCCGGCTCACTTCCGGAAAGGCTCGCGCCCGCCAGGCCGAGACGCCGCGCCGCGCGCTGGTCGGCCCGCTGGAGCGCAGCGGGTTCCGTTGCGTGGCGAGCCACTACGAGGGCGAAATCCTCGGCGACATGAGCTGTCGCCACCGCACGCCGCGCTCCGCGACGATCCGGGCCGAGGAGCCGGCCTACGCGCTGGAGATGCTCAAGGTCGTCTGGGAGGAGATCGCCAAGGTCAAGGGGAACGAGGAGTTCACGCAGCGACTGGAGCAGACGTACCGGCAGCGCGCCCTGGAGTCTCACCTGGCGACGTTGCCGATCCTGGCGTCGCTGACCGACGCGCAGCGGGCCGAGTTGCAGAAGCGCGTCAAGCTTATCGAGAAAGACCCGGGCGAAGTCATCATCCGCGAGGGCGACCCCGGCGACGACGTCTTCCTCATCAGCATCGGGCAGGTGCGCGTCGTCAAGAAAGCGCCCGGCGGCGACCGGATCCTGGGCGTGCTGATGCGCAACGACGTCTTCGGTGAGCGCACCGCGCTGGAGGGCGGCCGGCGCTCCGCCACCATCATCGCCCACGAGCATGCGCGTCGCAGCGATCGTCCCGGTCGCCCGCTGGGCAAGACCGAGCTGATCCAGATCGCCAAGGCCGACTTCGACTGGCTGCTGGAAACGGCGCCATCCGTCGCCGACGAGATTCAGCGCGTCAAGGAGCAGCGCAAGGCCGCGCCGGAGGCGCCGTCGGCGGTGGAGGCGGCGTGGCTGACGGTGTCGGGCCGATTCCACGAGCTGGGGCTGGTGCAGGGCCAGAAGCTGATGCTGATCGACCTCGACCGCTGCACGCGCTGCGACGAGTGCGTGCGCGCCTGCGTCAACACGCACGACGACGGCCGCACGCGCCTGCTGCGCGAGGGCGAGCGCTTCGGCAATTTCCTCGTGCCCTCCACCTGCCGCCAGTGCCGCGACCCCGTGTGCCTGGTCGGCTGCCCGGTCAGCTCGATCCACAAAGGCCCGGGAAACGAGATCGTGATCGAGGACTGGTGCATCGGCTGCGCCAAGTGCGCCGCCCAGTGCCCCTACGACGCCATCAACATGTCGCAGCGCGAGGGCCAGGTCATCGACCGCCCGCTCAAGACCGGCGACGACCGCGTGGCCTACACCTGCGACCAGTGCCAGTCGCTCTTCGACGGCCAGCCCAGTTGCGTCTACGCCTGCCCCCACGACGCCGCCCTGCGCGTCGACGCGCTGGAGTTCTTCGACGCCCGCCGCACCGGGCGGCGCGCACCCTCCCTGGCGGTCGCCCGATGAGAATCGACGCCACGCACCGCGGCTGGGCCGTCGCCTCGCTCGTGATCCTCGCCGTCTGCACGCTCGCCTACGTCGCGGCCGACTCGTCCGCCCCGGGGCCGCCGCAGGGAGATAGCTGGCTGGGCCTGGCGCTGGGCGCGCTCGGGACGGCGTTCATCGCCTTCGCGGCGCTGCTCGGGGCGCGGCGACGGGCCTTGCTGTTGCGCCTGGGGCCCATGAGCGCCTGGCTGCGCGGGCACCTGTGGCTTGGCCTCCTCAGCCTGCCGGTCATCCTGCTGCACGGCGCCTTTCAGTTCGGCGGCACGCTGACGACCGTGCTCATGTGCCTGCTGATTGCGATCGTGGTCAGCGGCGTGTACGGCGCGATCCTGCAACATGCCATGCCGCGGCTCATCACCACCGCCGTCCCGCAGGAAACCACCTACGAGCAGATCGAACGCCGGCTGGCCGAGATGCGCGTGCAGGCGCTCGCGGTCGTCGCCGAGCACTGCCCGCCCGACACGCCGGAGATCGCCCAGTTCAAGCAGGAGCTGTCGGAGACGCTGCGGCTCACCGGCGAAGAGCAGCCGGAGTTCCGCAAGGGGCCCGCCGTGAAAGTGGCGGCGGACGCCGACGAAGCCGCGAAGGCGGCGGCGGCGGAGCAGACGGCGGCGATCGAGAAGGGCCTGGCGGCGCTGCTGCGGTTCTACGGCGGACAGGTGGCGCCGTTCCTGCGGAACTGCCGCAGCCGGCGGCCGGCGCTGGCCAGCGCGGTGCGCGCGTCAATCGCGTTCGACGCGGTGCGCACCGACATTCATCCGGGCATGGAGCCCGCGCTGCGCACGCTGGAGGAGCTGTGCGGCGAGGCGCGGCAGAAGGCGCGGCAGATTCGGCTGCACCGGGTGCTGCACGGCTGGCTGCTGCTGCACATTCCGCTGACGACGGCGTTGCTGGTGCTGACGGCGGTGCATATGGTGATGGCGCTCTATTACTGAGGCAGGGGGCCATTCTGGCCTGGTGAGCGGGTGATCTTGTGATTCTGTGATCGGGTGGCCGTTCTGGATCGGGTGGCATTGTGCCCTACAAACCGAAGCCGCTCTGGGACCGCTTCAATCTGTTCTACGCGCTGCGCGTCCATCGCGAGCGCCTGCTGAAGCGCGCCCTCGCCGCGGGCGGGGCCCTGCTGGCCGCCGGCTGGATGATCGCGACGCTTGTGCGCGGCGACGAGCGGCCGTTCAGCAGCGGGCCGATGTCGATCGGCCACGCGATGCTGGCTGACAACTGCGCCGCATGTCATACGCAGGCGACGCACTTCGCGCGTTTCTGGAAGAGCGACGCCGACAAGGCCCACACGCTGAACGACGGCTGCCTTAGCTGTCACGGCTGGACGATCGGCCACGATACGGAGACGCGGTCGGCCTGGCACCAGCTATCCGCTCCGCACGCCGCCTCTCACCCCGACGCGCGCGAGCCCCGGGCCGCGTGCAGCTCGTGCCACGCCGAGCATGCGGGCTTCGTGCGGCTGACGGAAATGGACGACCGGCACTGCACGAGCTGCCACGCGGACCTGCGTCCGCTCGACGCCGGCAGCCCGTTCGCGCGCTCGATCACGCAGTTCGGCAAGCGAAAGCGCAACGGCGACCACCCGGACTTCGCGGCGCTGTCGCGGCCCGACCCGGGACGACTCCGGTTCAGCCACGACACCCACATGGACGTCGCCAAGCGGCCCTTCCCCGGCATTCCGGGCGAGCCGCTCTCGTGCGACGACTGCCATCGCGCCGGCGACTCGCAGCGGCCGTGGCGCTTCGGCCTGGCGCGCGTCCTGGGCGTCGAGCGCCTGCCGCACGAGCTCGCGTCGGCCGGCGCCGACGAGGTGGACAAGTCCGGCGCCTTCATGCAGCCCATCCGCTACGAGCTGCACTGCGCCGCCTGCCACAAGCTCGACGTCGGCTCGCTCTATCCGATCCGCGGCACGCCCGACGGCTGGGTCGCACACAGCACGCCCGGCGAAATCCGCTCGGGCATCATCGGCCAATTGCTGCGCTTCCTGCGTGAGCCCGGCGAGCAAACGCCGCCCGAGAGCGACCTCGAGCCGCGGCCCGCGCCGGGCGCGGATGGCAAGGTAGACACCGCCGACGAGCTGCGGTACATCGCCAGGAACGCCGTCACGATCGAGCGGCGCCTCTACGACGTCGCCGGCGGCGGGCTCTGCACAAAGTGTCATGCCGTCGATTACCGGCCGCCCCCGCGGCAGACGAGTTCCGCCTTTGAGACGCCACTGGCGGTGATCGCCCCGACGTCCATCCCGCGGCGCTGGTTCCTGCACGGCTCGTTCAGCCATGCGCGGCACAAGACGGTCGGGCCGCTCGTCAAGGCGGCGCCGGAACCTGTTGCGGCCGCCGCCGCGGGATGCATTCACTGTCATCCGGGCGCCACGACCAGCAGGCAAAGCGCGGACGTGCTGCTTCCGAACGTGGATGCCTGCCGCGGCTGTCATGCGCCCGCCCATCACGCCGGCGGGCCGCTGCTCGGCGGCGTGAGCGACCGTTGCGTCTACTGCCACACCTTCCACCGTCCGCCGTCGCAGGAGCCGCGAACGAGCCGGGATCCCAGCGGAGCCGGGCTGTCCTCGGCCCGTCTCCTCGCCGCTGAGTCGCAGGGCAAAGGCGGGCCGGCTCGGGAGTCGGAGGCGGCGGCGACGACCCAGGGAGCCTTGCCATGACCAGTCCGGCCGCACAGCGGCGCGTCTTTCTGCGCCCGGGGTGTTGGGTGATCGTGCTGACGCTGGGGCTTGCGCTGCTGGTGCTGCGGCACGCGCCGGCGGCCACGCGCGGCGCTCAGCCGTCGGACGACGCCTACGCGCGCGACCTGGCGGGATACGCGCGGTCCTTCGCCGAGAGCGAATCGCGCAAGGACTTGCTGGGCCTGCAAGGCTGCGCGTCGTGTCATGATCGCAAGGACCCGCCGCGCACCGACCAGGAGCAGTTGGCGTGGTACGCCGGCGGGTTCGGGGCGCACGCGCGGGCGTACCAGACGCTCACTGAAGCGCGATCCGACCGGATGGCCGCGTATCTCCATGCCCAGGACAACAAGGGCAGCAAGGCGATCGAGCGAGCCGACTGCCTGGCGTGCCACTCGGAGCGCGCCGGCGGCCTCGCGCCCAAGAGCGGCGTCATGACGACCGGCGTCGGCTGCGAAATGTGCCACGGCCGCAGCAGCGCCTGGGACACGCCGCACCGCTTTCCCGACTGGAAGACCAAGTCCGCCAAGGACTGGCTCGACGCCGGCATGTACGACACGCGGAACATCGCGCGCTGGGCGCCGAAGTGCCTGGAATGCCACCTGGGCGGCCCGCACGGGCGCCGCGCGCCGCACAGCCTGCTGGCTGCCGGCCATCCGCAGCTCACCTTCGAGCTCGCGGGTGACACGTTCCTGGTCCCGAAGCACTGGCGCGACGAGCGCACGCGCCTCGAGGGCGAAGACCCGGCGGCGTACTACGCCCGGCTGTGGGCCGTGGGGCAGGCCGTGACGCTCTACGAGTCGATGCGGCTGCTGATCGAGTGGGCCGACTCCAGCCAGGCGCCGGACTACGCGCTGTTCGACTGCTTCTCCTGCCACCACGAGTATCGCGTCGCCGACGGTCGTACGCCGGCGCTGCCGCGCTTCGGGCAGCCCGGCGAGCCGAAATGGGACATGACGCCGTGGATCGGCGGCCGGGCGCTGCTGAACGTGTTCGAGCCGGAGCGCGCCGACGAGGCCGAGGCGCTGGTGAGGCAGATTCTCCGGGGTCTGCGCCTGCACGCCGCCGAGCCGGCCCCCGTGCGCGCGGCCGCGGCGCGCCTGCGCGAGCTGGCCGAGTCGCTGGCGTACAAGGTCGGCGAGCGCCGTTTCAGCCGCGAGGACGTCGTCGGGCTGTGCCGGCAGCTTACCGCCGAGCCGGATTACGTGCTGGCGGCGGGCCCGCGGGCGACGGAGCAGACCTACCGCGGGCTGCGCGCCCTGTACCAGCGGGCGTGGCCGGGCGAGCGGCCCGCAAACGACGAGGCCATCCGCAGGGAGTTGGCCGAGCTGGAGCGCCTGCTGTATGGCCGGGACCAGCTCGACCAGCAGGCGCGCGTCTGGAAGGAAGAGTGGCCGGCTGTCGCCAAGGAGCGGAATCGAGAGCCGGTCGAGCTGGAGCTCGAATTGCGGCCCGGCTTCGACCTGAGCGAGCTACGGGCGCGCATCACCGGCCTGAGCAAGCTCTTTCCGCAATCGCCGGCCCCGCCCCCGACGCCCTGAGAAGGAGCGCGATGCAAGCGGCCCCGCGCACCCGCATCCTCATACTCGGCGGCGGCTTTGCCGGCGTCAGCGCCGCCATGCGCCTGCGCGCCCTGCTGCGGCGCGACCCCGCGGTTGAGATTCACCTGGTCTCGAACGAGAACTACTTCGTCTTCCAGCCGCTGCTGCCCGAGGTCGTCGCCTGCCGCATCGAGCCCACGCACATCGTCAACCCGATCCGCCAGCTCTGCCGCGGCGTCGTCGTCACCAACGCCGAGGTGCAGCGCATCGACCTGGCGGCGCGCACGGTCGAGCTGGTCGGCGCCGACGCACGCCGCGTGCAGACGCTCGGCTACGACCAGCTCGTCATCGCCCTCGGCCTGACGATGGACCTCTCGCGCATCCCCGGCATGCGCGAGCACTCGCTGCCGATCAAGAACCTCGGCGACGCCTTCCACCTGCGCAACCACGTGCTCCAGCGGCTCGAGGAGGCCGACGTCGAGCCCGACGAACGCCAGCGCCGCCGCCTGCTGACCTTCGTCGCCGTCGGCGGCGGCTTCAGCGGCGTCGAGACCGGCGCCGAGCTCAACGACATGGTCAAGGGCGTGCTGCGCTTCTTCCCGCGCGCCGCCGCCACCGGCCATCGCCTCATCCTCGTCCACAGCCAGCCGCGCATCCTCAACGAGCTCCGTCCCGAGCTCGCCGACTTCGCCCGCCGCAAGCTCGAGCAGCGCGGCGTCGAGGTGCTGGTCGAGACGCGCGTGAGGGAATGCACCGCCGGCGGCGTGATCCTGGGCGACGGGCGCGAGATCGAGGCCGCGACCGTCGTCTGCACGGTCGGCAACTCGCCGCACCCGGTCATCACCGGCAGCGCCCTGCCGCAGGAGCGCGGGCGCGTGCTGGTCGATGAGTGCATGCGCGTGCAGGGGCTTTCGGGCGTGTGGGCCGTGGGCGATTCGGCGCTGCTGCCCGACGTGAAGCGCGGCGGATACTGCCCGCCCACCGCCCAGTACGCCACCCGCCAGGGCAAGCGCGTCGCCGAGAACATCCACGCGGCGCTGCGCGGCGGCAAGGCGCGGCCGTTCGTGTTCGGCGGGCTGGGGCAGCTCGCGATCGTCGGGCACCAGTGCGGCGTGGCCCAGGTCATGGGCCTGATGATCTCGGGCCGGCTCGCGTGGTTCCTGTGGCGGACGGTGTACTTCATGAAGCTGCCCGGCGTGCGGGCCAAGATCCGCGTCGGCATCGACTGGGCCCTGGACGTGTTCTTTCCGCGCGACATCGCGATGCTCGACGTCCGCCGCACGGAGCGCCTGGGCCGCGCCCACTACAAGGCCGGCGAAGTCATCATCCGCCAGGGCGAGATCGGCGACCGCTTCTACATCATCGAGTCGGGCGAAGTCGAGGTCGTGCGCACCGGGCCCGACGGCGCCGAGCAGCGCCTGGCCGCGCGCAAGGCGGGCGAATCCTTCGGCGAGGTCGCCCTGCTGCGCGGCATGCCGCGGACCGCGACGGTTCGCTGCCTGACGCCGGTCGACGTCATCACCTTCAGCCGCGAGGACTTCCGCACGCTGGTCGGCAGCTCAGAGGTCTTCCGCGTCGTCTTCGAGCAGCAGATGCAGGCCATGTCGCCGCCCGCCGGCGAGCCCCAGCCGCCTCAGATCAGCAACATCGCGTCGCCGTAGCTGTAGAACCGGTACTCGTGGGCGATCGCCTCCGCGTAGGCCCGGCGGACCGGCTCTACGCCCCCCAGCGCCATCACCAGCGCCAGCAGCGTGCTGCCCGGCAGGTGGAAGTTCGTCAGCAGCGCGTCGAGCTGGCGGAATTCGTACGGCGGATAGATGAAGATGTCGGTCCAGCCGCGCCGCGTCTCCCCGGCGACAGGCGCCGCGCCGGGATCGGCCGGCGACTCCAGCACGCGGGCGCTGGTCGTGCCGACGGCGACGATCCGCCCGCCGGCTGCCCGCGCCGCCGCGATGCGCTCCAGCGCCGCCGCCGGGCACTCGAACCACTCGGCGTGCATGCGGTGGTCGCGCAGGTCGGCGACCTCGATCGGTGCGAATGTGCCCATCCCGACGTGCAGCGTCACTTCCGCTGTCGCGACGCCCTGCGCTCGCAAGCGCGCCAGAAGCTCCGGCGTGAAGTGCAGGCCGGCGGTCGGCGCCGCCACCGCGCCCGCGTGCCGCGCATAGACCGTCTGGTAGCGCGCCGCGTCCGGCGCGGGCGGCGCGCCTTCGCGGCGGATGTAGGGCGGCAGCGGCGTCTGTCCGATGCGCGCCAGCAGCGTTTCGGGCGGCTCCGGCGGCTCCGGCGCGACGGTCCACACACCGCGCTCGCCGCGCTCGCGCAGCAGCAGCCCGCGATCGGGCGCTCCCTCGCACGCGAGGCGCTCGTCGGCGCGCAGCCGCGCCGCGGGCCTCAGCAGCACGCGCCAGCCCGCATCGTCCGCGTGAAGGAACAGCGCTTCGACCCGCCCGCCCGTCGATCGCCGGCAGAAGAACCGCGCCGGCAGCACGCGGGTGTTGTTCAGCACCAGGCAGTCGCCGGGCCGCAGCCAGTCGCCGATGCGCCCGAAGACGGTGTGCGTGATGTCCCCCGTGGCGCGATCCAGCACCAGCAGCCGCGACGCGTCGCGCGGCTCCGCCGGATGCTGCGCGATGCGCTCCGCCGGCAACTCGTAGGCGAGCTGGGCGGCGGGGAAGCTTTGGCGCTCGGGTTGCGGCATTCGGTTACAATACTCCCGGACTGGAGCCATCGCATGCCGTCACACAGCGACCGTTCGAAGACGCCCTTCAGCCCGATCCAGGAATGCATCGACGAGCTGCGCCGCGGAAACCTGATCGTCCTGGTGGATGACGAGGACCGCGAGAACGAGGGCGACCTCGTCTGCGCCGCCGAGCACATCACGCCGGAGAAGGTCAACTTCATGCTGCGCTACGGGCGTGGGACGCTCTGCGTGGCGCTCGCGCGGGCGCGGTGCGAGCGCTTGCAGTTCCACCCGCAGAGCGCGGCCAACACGACGCGCTACGGGACGGCGTTCACGGTGACGATCGACGGCGGGCCGCACCTGGGCGTGACGACGGGCGTCTCCGCCTCCGACCGGGCCGCGACGATCCGCCAGACCGTGGCCGAGGGCGCCGTGCCGGAAGATTTCGTACGGCCGGGGCACGTGAACCCGCTGATCGCGCGCGAGGGCGGGGTGCTGGTGCGCGCCGGGCAGACGGAGGGCTCGGTCGATCTCTGCACGCTGGCGGGGCTGATGCCCGGGGCGGCGCTGATCGAGATCCTCAACGACGACGGCAGCATGGCCCGCGTGCCGCAGCTCGCGACGTTCTGCGCCTCCCACGGCCTGAAGATGTGCACCATCGCCGACCTGATCGAGTTCCGCATGCGCCGCGAGCGGCTGGTGGAGCGCATCGAGAGCGTGCCGCTGCGCAACGAGTACGGCGAGTGGCTGCTGATCGGCTATCGCTCCAGGGCGGACGAGTTCGAGCACGTCGCGCTGTGCCTGGGCGGCGTGGGCGCCGCCGACGACGCCGGGCAGGTGCGCCAGGTCCCCGAGCCGACGCTCGTGCGCGTGCACTCCGAATGCCTGACCGGCGACGTCTTCGGCTCCGACCGCTGCGAGTGCGGCGAGCAGCTTCACGCGGCGATGGCGATGATCGCCCGCGAGGGTCGCGGCGTGCTGGTCTACCTGCGGCAGGAGGGCCGCGGCATCGGACTGCTGAACAAGCTGCGGGCCTACAAGCTCCAGGACCAGGGGCTCGACACCGTCGAGGCCAACGAGGCACTCGGGCTGCCGGCGGACCGCCGCGATTACGGCGTCGGGGCCCAGATTCTGCGGGACGTTGGGCTCACGAAGGTGCGCATCCTGACCAATAACCCCAAGAAAGTCAGCCGGCTTGAGGTCTACGGACTGGAAGTGGTCGATCAGATTCCGCTCGAAGTGCCCGCCGGCGACGCCAACCGCCGCTACTTGCAGGCCAAGAAGTACAAGCTCGGCCACACGCTGCGGAACGTGTGAACGGCGAGGATCCCGCATCCCGCGCCACGATTCCGCTTCTCGCCACTACGGCGGCGTGCTATTCTGGCGGCAGGCGATTACCGTTTGTGCGAGGCGCCCACATGCCGCTCTTCCACGTATTCATGGCGATGCAGTTCGCCGTTGTCGTGACCGCATCGTCCGATGGTTCGCCGGCGGGGCCGCCCGAGTGCCTGGGCTGGGTTCTCCGTGGCGAGATCGGTCCCTCGGAGCGCTCGCGGGCCGCGATGGTCTACGACGAACGTCGCGGCGTCTGCGTGTTGCACGGCGGGGCGATCGGCGACTTCAGCCTTACCGACACGTGGGAGTGGGACGGCGTCGCGTGGACCTTCCGCAGCAATTCCGGGCCGAGCCGGCGAATGCACGACATGGCGTATGACAGCCGGCGCGGCGTGACGGTCCTATACGCCGGACAGATCAACAACGGTCCGTTGGCCAGCGACACGTGGGAATGGGATGGTGTGGGCTGGTCCCTTCGCGACGCAGTAATGGGTCCGGGCCTGCGCCGGGAACACGCACTGGCCTACGACGCTGCCCGCGGCGTCACCGTGATGTTCGGAGGCATCCGCAACGCCGCGTACCTCAACGACACCTGGGTGTGGGATGGCACGTCCTGGACGTGGGTGAACGTGCAGAACCCGCCCGCGCCGCGGCGGGGCCATCGCATGATCTACGACCCGGTGCGCGGCGTGGTCGTCATGGCCGGCGGCGTCTCGGCGTCCAATCAGCAACTGCTGGAAACCTGGGAATGGGACGGCGAGCAGTGGCACAACGCCTCGCAGAGCTTCTCCGGCGTCGGCTACGGCAACACCCTGGCGTTTGACGCCGCGCGCCAGCAGCCGATCCTCTTTTCCTGGAGCAATCCGCTCGACAAGCAGACGTATGTGCGCGAGGCCGCCGGATGGGCGCTGATCAGCGACGTCGCGATCATCGAGCCGAACCCGCGCTCGTATGCGTGCATGGCGTACGACTCCGCGCGCGCCGTGACGGTGCTCCATGGCGGTGAGCGGTTTTCGTCCCTGTCGCCGCGCCACGCGTGGGAGCTGCGGCCGGGGGCGACGTCGGCCTTCTGGCTGCCTGCGGCGCCCTATTCGACCTGTCGTCGCGCAGGCGGCTCGCTGACGCTCACGGTCGGCGCGGCGAACGGCGGGCCGTTCGAGTATCAGTGGCGCAGGGACGGCATTCCGATCGACGGCGCGACGACCACCACGTTGACGCTCAACCCCCTTGCCGAGTCGGATTCGGGCGCTTACGACGCACTGGCGACCAGCCCGTGCGGAGACGCGCAGTCCTACGCCGTCACGGTGCGAGTTGTAGACCCGGGCTGCGGCGATCTCGACGGGGACCACGACAGCGAGAAGGCCGACCTCGGAATCCTGCTGGCGAACTACGGCTGCGTGAGTCCGCCCGGTTTTTGCCCCGGAGACCTCAACGGCGACGGGCGCACCGACCAAGCCGACCTGGGCATTCTGCTTTCCTGCTGGGGGTGCTACTGACGCGTCATCACGCGCCGCGCTCCCGCTCCTTCTGCGCAGGCCCAGAAGCACACGCTCGGTCACACGCTGCGGAACGTGTGAACGGCGGCTCGGACGCGCCCCGACCTAAGCTCCGAAGTTCGACAGCAACTGTCCCAGGTCCGACTGGTCCACGCACCCGCTCTGGTCGAAGTCGGCCTGGGCGTCATAGGCCGCGTCGCCTTCGCACGATCCGAACGCCGCCAGCAGCGCGCCCAGGTCCGACTGGTCCACGTCACCGTCGCCATCAATGTCGCCCACCTGCTCGCTCCGCAGCCGCGGGCGGTCGAACGGGAAGGTCTCCGCCGCCACGCGCGGGTCGGTCAGCCCGTTGCGCAGGAACTCGATGAGCGCCGGGCGGGCCTGCGGCGGGATGGCGATCTGCGGGATGAGCGGGTCCTGGTTCTGCGGGAACTGAATCTGCCCATTGATGCCCAGGTAGAAGTCGAGCACCTGCTCCAGCGAGCCCTTGCGGCCGTTGTGCATGAAGGTCCGCTTCAAGCCCACGTTCCGCAGCCCGGGGACCTTGAAACGCCCCGCGTCCTGCGGGTTGCCCGTCACCGCCTGCCGGCCGATGTCCTCGGCGATCGGTCGCAGCCCGATGTTGCGGAACCCGTTGCCCGTCAGCAGCGGCGGCGTGTGACACGCGGCGCATTGCGACTGCGGCGCCAGGAAGACGTTCAGCCCCTGCTGCTGCAACGGCGTCAGCGTGCCCAGGTCAAACGGCGTTTGGTTCGGCGCGAGTGTCCGCTCGTACGTCGCCAGCGCGAACGCGATCCGCTCCGCCGTGATGGCCGGATTGCCGAACGCCGCCGCGAAGAGCTGCGGGTAGGTCGGGTTCGCGACGAGAGCCGCGGCCATGTCGGGCGGCAGATTGGTCGCCAGGGCCATCGGCGTGACGCTCTGCAACTTGGCGATGACGTCGTTCCACGTGCGGCCGTCGTGGGCCATCTCGACCGTGTTGAGGATCGGCGCGACGGATTGGGCCTCGAGCCCGCCGCCCTGCGGAATGCTCACCTGCCCGGTCTGCGGGTTGATGAACGCCGGACCGGCGCGGCCATCCCAGAAGAGCGAAGGCGCCCACAGCCCTTGGAGCATGTTCTGCGCCGCGCGCGGCGTCACCTGGCGGTTGAAGCCGAAGATCGGATCGTTGATCGGCTGGCCATCAGGCCCGCGCCGCACAACGCCGAACGAGCCGAAGATGTCGTCCGGGGTCTGAAACTGCCCGTCCGGCCCGGGATGCACCGCGAGGCGGTGGTCTGCGCCGCCGCGGCCCGGCCGATGGCACGTTCCGCAGGCGACGGTGTCGTCGCTCGAAAGCTGCTCTTCCCAGAACAGCAGCTTTCCGAGCACGCGCTTGGGTTCGGTGATCGGGTTCTGCGGCGGAACGGGCGGGGGCGGCAGGGGAGGCGGCTGGGCGACGGCTGCGCCGGCACAGGACAGCAACCCGAGGACAACACCGGCGCGGGCGCATCGCCCGAACCGGCGGAGCTGATCGCACGATGTGTTCCTGGCGTGTCGGCTGCGCATAGTCGGTCTCCTTCTACTGAGGCCCCACGTCGGTCGCCAGTCGTTGCTATCTGGCCGGCTCAACGCGCTGTGGCCCAGTCGAGCAAAGTCACTGTGATGCCGGTGACCCCCGGCGCTCCGAGCAATGGCACCAGGACAAACGAGCGTCGCGGCGGATTCTTGCGTTCCGGCGGTTTTCCGCGGAGCTGCGCGATTTGACGCGCTTCGGCGACGCGGGCTAGTGTGTGCCGACGACAGCCCGTTGCCTTCCGGGTCAGGAGCGTCCATGGCGGACAACTGGATCGGCATCGACCTCGGCGGCACCAATATCAAGGCCGGCGTCGTGGCCGACGGCGGCGCAGTTCTGGCCCGCCGCGAGGTCGACACCCAGGCCGATCGCGGCTTCGAGCACGTTCTGGCCCGGCTTGTTCAACTTGTGAGCGATCTGCTCGCCGATGCGGGCCTCATGCGCACCGCCGTCCGCGCCATCGGCATCGGCGTTCCGGGGCCACTTTCGCATCACCGAGGAATCGTCTTCAGCGCGCCCAACATGCCCGGCTGGGAGAACGCGCCCGTGCGCGACCGGCTTTCCGGGGCCACCGGCCTGCCCGTCTCGCTCGAGAACGACGCCAACGCCGCCTGCTTCGGCGAACTCGTCGCCGGCGCGGGTCGCCAGATGCAGGACATCGTCATGCTGACGCTGGGCACGGGCGTGGGCTCGGGGATTGTGCTTGGCGGCAGACTCTGGCGCGGCAGCTACGACGCCGCCGGCGAGATCGGGCACACGATCGTGGTTCCCGGTGGCCGTCCCTGTCCCTGCGGTCAGCGCGGCTGCCTCGAACGCTACGCCTCCGCCAGCGCCGTCGGCCAGCGCGCCGCCGAGGCCATCGCCGCCGGCGAGGAATCGACCCTGGCGCCGCTCGGCGGCGCGCGGGGGACGGCCGAGGCGGTCACGGCCGAGGCCGTCGAGCGCGCCGCGGCGCAGGGCGACGCCCTCGCCCGGCGGATCTGGGACGAGACCTGCTACTACCTGGCCCTGGCGTGCGTGAACATCAAGCAGACCTTCGACCCGCAGCAGGTCGTGCTCGCCGGCGGACTCATCAACGCCGGCGACGCGCTCATGACGCCCGTTCGCAGGCATTACGACGGGCTCCACTGGCGCATCACGCCCAACCGCATGCGCATCGACTTCGCCACGCTCGGCGGAAACGCCGGGCTGATCGGGGCGGCGGCCCTGGCGCGGTCGGAGTTCGGGTAAACTGCCGCGCCAGATGTCCAGGCGCCAAGAGCAAGAGCACCAGCCGCACCCGGCGGAACGCGCTGGGCCGGCGCCTTCGCCCGCTTCGTCGCCTCCTCGCGACGCCCAAGTCGGGTCCGCGCGCGGGCGAATGACGCATGCCGCCGCGCTCGCGACCCTTCTCGTGCTTCAGGCGTGTCTTGCCGCGTGGTTCCTTTCCGCCCGGGCGCCCGGCACCGACGCCGCCTGGAGCGGACTGCCGCTGGACGACGCGTGGATTCACCTGGTCTACGGCCGGTCGCTGGCCCACCACGGGTTGCCCTACTACAACGTCGGCCAGCTCGAAGCCGGATTCACCAGCCCGCTGTGGGCGGTCGTCGCCGCCGTTGCCGTCCTGATCTCGGACTTCAGCGGGCTGCCCGTGGCCGTCGCGCTCAAGCTGCTGTGCCTGCTGAGCGGCATCGCCCTGACGCTCGGCGTCTATGAGCTGACGCGCGCATTGGCCGGCGGCGTGCTCGGTCCGCTGGTCGCCGGGCTTCTGACCGTGCTCACGCCCGGCCTGGTCTTCGCGCAGCTCTCGGGAATGGAAGTGAGCCTGGCCGCGGCGCTGAGCGCCTGGGGCCTGCGCGCCCTGCGGCTCGAGCGCCACCGCGCGGCCGGGCTGCTCCTGGGACTCGCTGTCATCACCCGCCCTGAACTCGTGCTGCTCGTCGGCTGCGCTATCGCCGCGGCGGCGCTGTTCTCCGGGCCCGGCGGCGCCGGACGCCTCATGCGCCTGGCTTGGCTTGCAGCGCCCACGGTCGTGCTGCTCGCGCTGTGGGCGGCGTACTGCCTGGCGGTCTCGGGCCACCCGTTGCCCAACACGTTCTACGCGAAATTCAGCCTCATGCAGCAGGACCACGGTCCCGTGGACCGCCTGCGCGAGATGTTCCTGTGGCTGCCGCTGCCGTTTCTTGTTCCCGCCGCCGCCCTCTGGATCGCCGCCGCGGTGCTTGCGCAGCGTTGGCGCTCAGACGCGACTCTCGCCGTGCTGGCCGGACCGTGGGTGATGGTCGCGGGACTGGCCCTGACCCGCGACTTCCCACCGGGAAGCGCCGCGTACTTCTACTGGCTTCGATACGTGCTGCCGGTGGCTCCGCTGCTCTACGTACCGGTCGCCGTGGCGTGCGAGCTCCTCAGCCGGCAGCTCGCCTCCGGGCGCGTCGGGAAACTGACGGGCGCGCTGGCCGGCGGCGCGTTGGCCGCGGGGCTGCTCTGGCGCCTGCCGCTCGACCTGCCCGCGGCGCGCGAGGCGTACGCCTGGAACTGCCAGAACATCGAGGAAGTGCAGGTCGCGGTCGGACGCTGGATCGCGGCCAACACGCCCCCCGGAGCGGTGGTGGTGGTGAACGACGCGGGGGCGATCTGCTACTTCGGCGGGCGGCGGACGATCGACCTGATCGGGCTGAACTATCACCCGCTGGCGCTCGACAAACCGCGGCTGATCCGTATCGTACGTTCGGCGACCGAGCTGCGGCAGTTCATGCAGGAGCAGCGTGCCGATTACCTGGCGGTCTTTCCGAAAGTGTTCGCGGAGGCGCTGGATTCGCCGGAGGGGCGGCGTTTCTTCATCCGGCTGCACATGGCGCAGAGCGCGCACTACACCGTCGCGCCGACGGATGCCCAGGATGTGAAAGTCGTCATGCAGCGCGTCCGCTGAGCGGCGCCGGCGGGCGGCGGCTCACGGTTGGCGCGCCCCCGGCAACTGGTCGAGCCGGACGTTCTGCTCGATGAGGCCGATGCGCTTCGTGTTCGCGTCCAGGGCGTAGATGTTCATCCGCTTCGCCGCCGCGTCGAGCACGACGATCCCCTCGAGCGAATTGCTGATCTGCTGCGTGACGACGATGTAGTCGCCGGCGCGGTCCACCATGCCGATGCCGTGCGCGGTGCGGGGCGTGGACGCCAGCATCAGCAGCCCGACGAAGAGCACGGTTGCCGTCACGCTCAGCACCCCGATCGCGAAGGTGCGCGCGTCCAGGCTCACGGGTTGCGCGGCCCGGGTCGAGTGGGCGTCTTGCATCGCTTCAGCCTCCACGATTGCTGCGCATGTCGCGCTCGAGGTCGCGCGAGTCCGCCAGGAACATCCGCTTCTGTCCGCGGTCGTACATGAACGCGTGCAGGACCCGCACGCGCATGTCAATCACGTACAACGCGTCGAACTGGTCACGGATCTCGCCCGCAACCATCACGTAGTTGCCCGCCAGGCCCGTCGCCTGCGCCTGCGCCGCCGGCGGCGAGTACGTGCACAGCACGATCCCGGCCAGCAGCGCCAGGTTCAGGCATATCAACATCGAGATGCAGGCGTTCTTGGTCATGCGGCCACTCCGGCGGGACCGGCCAGCGCCGGCGCCGCGCTTGGTCCGGCGGTCAGTCCAGGTGCGTGCGGTGAGGGTTCTTGAACGCGATCCCGATCACCCCCGCTGCGAACAGGAAGGCCGCCACCCAGGGCACCCACTGCCGCTCGCGCTTCAGCGCGGAAACGTCGTACGGGGGCGGCTTCTCCTCGTCGTCCGCGAAGGCGGGCGGGGCGATCAGGGCCGTGCACACGAGCGCCGCCGCCAGGCAGCGCAGAAAGGACGAGAAACGGCGCATTCGGGGCTCCTTGGCCGGCGGATTGCCCATCGCCCTGCTATGCTAGTAGTTCACAACTGACAGGACAAGGCATTCGAATGAGCCGATATCATCCCAGCCGCACCCGCCCCAGCCCGCCGCGCCACCCGGGGCGGCAGGGTCGCGAGCGGCGCCAGGCTCACGGAGCCGGGACCGGTTCCAGCCGCGACACACAACGGGAGGTCGTCCATGTCCGCGCCACGCCGCCTGATCATCCTCGGCGCCGCCGGCCGTGATTTCCACGACTTCAACGTCCGCTGGCGCGACGACCCGGCCCACGAGGTCGTGGCCTTCACCGCCAACCAGATCCCGGATATCGCCGGCCGCGTCTATCCCCCGGAACTCGCCGGCCCGCGCTATCCCGACGGCATCCGCATTTACCCCGAGGAGCGCCTGCCCGAGCTGATCCGCGAGCTGCGCGCCGATGTCTGCACGCTGGCCTATTCCGACCTCCCGCACGTCGAGGTCATGCACAAGGCGTCGCTCGTGCTCTCATGCGGGGCCGATTTCGTGCTCCTCGGCCCGGCCTCCACCATGCTCACCAGCCGCCGCCCCGTTGTGGCCGTCTGTGCCGTACGAACCGGCTGCGGGAAGAGCCAGACCTCACGCGCCGTCGCCGCCGCGCTGCGAAAGCTCCACTACCGCGTCGCCGCCGTGCGCCACCCGATGCCCTACGGCGACCTGTCGCGGCAGGCCTGTCAGCGGTTTGCGACGCTCGACGACCTCGACCGGCACGAGTGCACGATCGAGGAGCGCGAGGAATACGAGCCGCACATCCGCGCCGGGAACCTCGTCTTCGCCGGCATCGACTACGCCCGCATCCTCTCAGAGGCGGAGATCGAGGCCGACGTGATTCTCTGGGACGGCGGCAACAACGACATGCCCTTCTTCCGCCCGGACCTGCTGGTCTGCGTCGCCGACCCGCATCGCCCCGGCCACGAAGTCGCCTACTACCCCGGCGAAACAAACCTGCGCATGGCCGACGTGGTCGTCGTCAACAAGATCGGCTCCGCCACGCCCGAGGGCATCGACACGGTCCTGCACAACGTCGCCGCGGTCAACCCGCGCGCCACGGTCATCAAGGCCGACTCGCCCGTCTCGGTCGACGACGCGGCGCGCATCCGCGGCCAGCGCGTGCTCGCCGTCGAGGACGGCCCGACCGTCACCCACGGCGAAATGCCCTACGGGGCGGCGTCCCTCGCGGCGCGGCGGTTTGGCGCGGCGGGGCTGGTCGATCCGCGCCCGTTCGCGGTCGGCTCGCTGGTCGAGACGCTGAAGAAGTACCCGCATTGCCGGGACGTGTTGCCGGCGATGGGCTACGGCGCGCGGCAGATTCGCGAGCTGGAGCAGACCATCGACCGCGCCGACTGCGATCTCGTGCTGATCGGCACGCCGATCGACCTCGGCCGCGTCCTGAAGATCAACAAGCCCGCGCTGCGCGTGACGTACGAGCTGGAGCCGGCGGCCGGCGCCGCGCTCGAGCAGATCCTCCGCGCCCGCCTCCGCCGGTAACCCGCGCAGCGCGCCTGCACGAGCCGCGAGCGCCAGCGAGTGGTGTCGCCGGGTTGGCACTGGACCACAGCCACACCGCACGCGCCAAGCATTCGAGCAAGAAAGAAAGCAAGATCCGGCGCCATCGCCGACTGGCCGGTTCGGCGGGCGGCCCGCTGGACGTTTCCACACGCGCTGGCGCGCGGCGTTCGCCGACGGGGGTCCCCCCGGCAACGAGATTTCGTCGTGCAGGACGCCCGCCACCGGCAACAACGGATATAGACGGGCCGAGGTCGAGCGCACGGACACGATTGAGGTCGAACCGGGCGTGGCGACCTGCTGAAGTCAGACCGGTTAGGTCAAAACAGGTTGGACGTCAGGACGTGACCTGTCGCCTGACGTCCGTCCAAAGGAAAGGAACATGCCATGAAGTCTGCCGTGCTCTTGTTATCGGCCGCTGCCGCCATCGTCGGCTTCTGGAGCTGGTCGCCCATTCGCCCGTGCCAGCTCATGTCTCCGTGCCACACGACCAGTGCCGCCGACGGCGCGTGTGCCGGCGCCGCCGGGCCGTGCGAGCTGGCGGGCGCCCAGGTTGCCGGCGCGCACCCCCCTGACGCCGACGAAGTCGGCGCCGACGCAGTCGCCGAGGGCGCGCTCGCGACGGAAGAACCCGCCGACGAAGCGCCGGCGATTCCAGAGCGGCCCCACCCGGACGGCCGCATCCTCGTCGCCGGGTTGCTGAGCACGAACTGCTGCGCGTACTCGGCGGCGATCGAGCGCGTGTCGGCGATGCAGGAGCGGTTCGGCGACCACATCCGCATTGTTTTGATCGATCCGAAGGGCGACAACCTGGAGCGTTTCGTAGATCAATGGCGGCCCACCTGGCGTCCGCCGCTGGATGGCCCGGCGCAGCCCTACGTCTGGCAGGACACGGGGGCCTTCCGCGCCGGCCCGGGCACGTTCTTCATCTTCGACCGCAACGGCTTCCTGGTCGCCCCGGACATCCACAGCGACGAGCTTGAGGAGGCGCTCGAGAAGGCGGTGCTGTCGGTGATCGACGGCTGCTGAACTGCGGGCGGAGCACGTCAAGCGCACGTTGGCGCTGTTTCCCCGGGGGGTTAGCATGAACGGCGGTCACTTCGCCGACGGTCGCACGCGCCTGTCGGACGCGCAGGGTCGTCGAGCCCGGGCGAAGACGTTCCGTTGTCGAACGGACTTCTGACGCAGAGCAGACCTTCGCGAAGCGCAGGACTCAGGGAGCCGCCGTCATGATGCCGGACCGCGTGAAGCAGATTCTCAGTTGGTACGAAGCAGACAACGCCGGCGTGCTGGCGAACCTTCGCCGCCTCATCGGGACGGGCACGCTGCGGGACACAGGCAGGTTCGTGATCCTGCCGGTGGACCAGGGGTTCGAGCATGGGCCGGCGCGGAGCTTCGCGCCGAATCCGCCGGGGTACAACCCGCATTATCACTTTGAGCTGGCGCTGGAGGCGGGCTGTAATGCGTACGCCGCCCCGCTCGGATTCCTAGAGGCCGGGGCGCGGACGTTCGCGGGCGAGCTGCCGCTGATCCTCAAGCTCAACAACAACGACTCGCTGTTTGCGACCAGGAACCCCAGCCAGGCGATCACGGCCTCGGTCGAGCATGCGCTGCGGCTGGGGTGCGCGGCGATCGGCTTCACGATCTACCCCGGCTCGGCCGCCTCCCAGGCCCAGTACGAGCAGCTCAACGGCCTGGCGGAGGAGGCCAAGTCGGTCGGGCTGGCGGTGGTGGTCTGGAGCTACCCGCGCGGCGAAGGGCTCAGCAAGGAGGGCGAGACCGCGATCGACGTCTGCTGCTACGCGGCCCAGATCGCCTGCCAGCTCGGGGCCCACATCGTCAAGGTCAAGCCGCCTACAAGCCACATCGAGCAGGCCGAGGCCAAGAAGGTCTACGAGAAGCAGAAGATCGCCGTCGGAACCCTGGCCGAGCGGATCCGCCACGTCGTGCAGAGCGCCTTCGACGGCCGGCGCATCGTGATCTTCTCCGGCGGTCCGGCGAAGGACGAGGCCGCGATCTTCGAGGAGATTCGCGGAATCCGCGACGGCGGGGGCTTCGGCAGCATCATCGGGCGCAACGCGTTCCAGCGGCCGAAAAAGGAAGCGCTGACGATGCTGTCGCGCATCATGGCGATCTACGCCGGCAAGGAGTAGTCGCGCCGGCCGCGGGCCTGGGCCGTCGCGGCCGGGGGCGTTCGGTACGGGTAGCGGTTGATGACTGAACCGAGCCGCGCGCGTCAGGAAGCGGAGAGTCCTCCGTTTCAAGCGCTTCCCAACGGGCGGCCCGGATCGAACTGCACCAGTACCCGGCGTTCGGTTTTGCTTGCATGGGTTTTGCCCGCGGTCTATGCTCAGGTGTCGGCGGCGGCGGCGGCGCGCGGCACGGGCTGTCGATCGCGCGCGAGCGGGCTCGCCGGCCAGGTGGCGGCATCTTGCGTAGAGGCTGTCGCGGTCTGCGCCGCGCGGCGTGGTCGCGAGAAAGAGAACGGAGGTCGGCCATGGCGGGCGCCTGGTACGGAAACGAGAACTACGACCCGAACCCCAACCTCAAGATCTGGCTCGACGGGCGAATCGTCCCGGTGGCGGAAGCCAAGCTCTCAGTCTTTGACCACGGCCTGCTGTACGGAGACGGCATCTTCGAGGGCATCCGCAGCTACTGCGGGCGGATCTTCGAGTGCGACGCGCACCTGAAGCGTTTCTTCCGCTCGGCCAAGGCGATCTCGCTCCAGATTCCGCACACGTACGAGCAGATCGAACGCGCGCTGGAGGAGACGCTGGCAGCCAACGGCCTCATGCACCCGGAGAAGGACGCCTACATCCGCATGGTCTGCACGCGCGGCGTCGGCGTGCTCGGCATTTCGCCCCGGCGGACGTGGAAGCCCCAGCTCTACATCATCGCCTCGACCATCTCGATGTACCCGGAGGAGATGTACCAGAAGGGAATGCCGGTCATCATCAGCTCGGTGACGCGGAACCTCTGCAACGCCATGCCGCCCCAGGTCAAGTCGCTCAACTACCTCAACAACATCCTGGCGAAGATTGAGGCCCACGACGCCGACGTGCCCGAGGCGATCATGCTCAATCACCAGGGCAACGTGGCGGAGGCCACCGGCGACAACGTCTTCATCGTGCGCAACGGGCAGCTCCAGACGCCGCCGACGTCCGCGGGAATCCTCGAGGGCATCACGCGGGCCACGATCATCCGCCTGGCGCGCGAGGCCGGCATCGAAGTGGCCGAGCGCGAGCTCGTCCGCTTCGACCTGTACGCCGCCGACGAGTGCTTCCTGACGGGCACGGGCGCGCAGGTGATCCCCGTTACGCGGATCGACCGGCGCGAGGTCGGCAACGGCAAGGTCGGCGGCATGACGCGGCACCTGATGGACGCGTATCACGCCCTGGTGCGCTCGCCGGCGTCGCGCTCCGAGAGCGGCGCCGCGCCGCAGCTCGCGTCGGGCGTCCGTGGCTGAAGCGCGCCAGGCGCCGCGCGCGGCGCGTTGCAGCCTCAGAGAAGGTTTGCGGCCAGCTCCGCCAGGATGCTGCGCTCCCCCTTGCGCAAGTCGATGTGCGCCGAGATCGGCTGGGCCCGGAACCGGTTCACCAAGTACGTGAAGCCGTTGCTGTTGGCGTCGACGTACGGATTGTCGATCTGCTGCGGGTCGCCGGTCAGCACCACCTTGGCCGCCTGGCCCATCCGCGTGATGACCGTCTTGATCTCGAGCGGCGTGAGGTTCTGCGCCTCGTCGATGACCACGAAACGGTTGGCGATGCTGCGGCCGCGGATGTACGTCAGCGGCTGAATCTCGATCAGCCCGCTGCGCACGAGCTCGGCGCAGTCGCCGTGTCCCTTCACCGGACCGCCCAGGTCGAGCAGAAACTCGACCGTGTCGCTCACCGGCTTCATCCACGGGTCGAGCTTCTGGCCGATGTCCCCCGGCAGGTACCCCAGGTCGCGCCCCACCGGAAAGATCGGCCGGCACACCAGCACCCCGCGATACTTCTTCCGCCGCAGCGTCAGGTGCATGGCGGCGGCGATCGCCAGCAGCGTCTTTCCGGTGCCGGCCTTGCCCATGAGCGTGACGAGCTGAATCGCCGGATCGAGCAGGGCATCAATGGCGAAGTACTGCTCCTTGTTCCGCGGCTTGACGCCCCAGAGGCCGTCCTCGGCCATCTTCAGCGCCACCAGGCGCTTGCCCTCGGGGTCGACGCGCGCCAGGGCGCTGCCGTGGGAGTGCTCGGCGGGCCGCAGCAGCACGTACTCGTTGGGCTCGATGGGTTTCTCGAGCGCGAGCTCGCCGTGGTCCTGGAAATGCAGGAAGGCGTCGCCGGCGACCCGCAGCTCGGTGTATCCCGGGTCGAGGTCGGCGAGCTGAACCTGGTCGGATTCGTAATCCTCGGCGCGCAGGCCGGCGGCGTCGGCACGGATGCGCAGGTTGATGTCCTTTGTGACGATGACGACGGGCGTTTCGCGGTCCTGCTCCTGGATCGCGCGGGCCACGCGCAGGATCTCGAGGTCGGCATGGCCGTTTGCGCCGGTCAGGACGCGGTCGGGCTCGCAGTGCACGCGCAGCGTGCCGCCGCCGGTCAGCGTCACGCCCTGGGCGAGGCTGCGTTCATGGCGAAGCGAATCGAGCAGGCGGACGACGGCGCGGGCGTTGTAGCCGCGGTCGGTGCGTTCCTTCTTGAACTGGTCGATCTCGCTGATGACGCCGACCGGGATGATGACCGTGTTGTCCTCGAACGAGAAGATCGACTGCGGGTCGTGAAGCAGGATGTTCGCGTCCAGAATGTAATTCTTCCGCATGGCACGCGCACTATATGTCAGGTCGCGCACGCGCGGCAAGCACCAGCGGTAGGGCGCGGGGCGCGCCGACCGCGCTCTTGGGCGCATCCGAAAACGAAAGCGGCCCGACCGTCAGCCGGCCGGGCCGCCTCGTTGCGTCGGCGGCCGTCACCCGCCGATGATGGCCACTCCGCAGGAGCGAATGGTCATGCGCTTGTTGATCGTCATGGTCTCGTGCGACGTGCCCGCCTTGAGCCAGAGCGTGGGCTCGACGAGCGGCGCGTTGCCGCTGTAGATCGCGCTGACGCCCTCGGCCAGCGTGTTCCACGGGCTCTGAAACGTGCCGCGCTCGATGCCGAAGAGCTCGCTGAAATCCACCCAGACCTCGAACTTCGGCCGGCGGTAGTTCTCGCGGTCCGGGGCGGTGGTGTTGACGGTGGCCGCGTTGAAGCGGTCATCGTCGCAGTCCTCGGTGCGGATGCCCGTCGGCCGGCCGTCGAAGTTCACGTACGGGTTCGAGAAGATGCCGATGCGCGTCGACGGATTGTTCGCGTCGTTGTACGACATCACCGTGCGCCATTTCGACCCGCTCGCGCCCGTGAATCGGTGGCCGTACGAGTCGCAGTACTCGTTGCAGCTCCCGGCGTCCTCCGGGTTGTGCGCGCAGCCCTGAAGGTGGCCGACCTCGTGCGGGAAGGTGAGGTTGCCCACGGCGCACCCCTGCTGAACCACGCAGAAACCATAGGACGAGTCGCTCGGCGTGCAGTACGCGATGCCGCAGTTGTCGGGGTCGGAGGCGTTCACGAACAGGCACACGAAATCCGCTCCGTACGCATCGCGCGTGCTGTGCGCGCCGTCCAGGTAGCCGTCGGACGGATCCGCCAGCCGGTTGCGGTCGGTCTCCACGTCGCTGGTCTCGACGTAGCTCGTCTCGCCGCGGAAAACCAGCACCATGCGCGGCGATATCAGGCTGTCCGCGTAGACCTGGTTGGCCGTATCCACCGCGAGCTGGCAGCGCGCCTGGATCGCGGCCGTGCCCCCGCACTCGTTCTTGGCGGCGGTCGTGTAGTAGATCGCCACGTCGAAGTGCCGCGGGGGGTTGCAGCTGCTGGCGATCTCGCCGTTGTTCTGCTCTTCTTCGTGCTGATGGCGGTCTTCGCCGGGCTCCAGCGCCGCCGGCCCGTTGCGATCGGGCGGCAGCACGGGATGGGGCCTGAGGCCGGTCGCACAGTCGCCGGCGGGGAACTGCGAGGCATCGATGGGCGCCCAGGCGTTCACGCCGTCGCCGACGTAGCGCAGCTCGTACAGGCGCCCGACGCGCGCCGACTGGAGCACGCCGAGCGTCACGTCGCCCTCGCTGGTGAGGATGAAGAAGCCGGCGGGGTCGTCGTCGATGGCGCCAAAAACGCTCTGGCCGGTCAGGCGCACCTCGACGTTCGTCACGGTGCCGTCGAAGCGGTGCGGCGCGACGCCGAGCGAGAGCTTCAGCCCCGGCTCGGCGACGGCGAGCAGCTCCTGATGGACGAGCACCGGGGTTTCGCCGGCGCTCGGCGCCTTGCCGGCGATCTGCTGGGGCCAGGCGGCAAGGCTGAAGATCGTCGCGCGGCCGGCGTCGGGGTCCTGGTCCTGATCCAGAACCTGGCTGGCCCTGCTCGTGGAGGCGGTTGCGAGTGCCGCGATGAGGATGCACGGCGCCAGCCGTGTGCATGCGAGCGAAGTCATTTCGAGCTCTCCTTTCGTTCGAAGACCGGCAGCGCCGCGCAAGTCGCCGTGCGCGGCGCTGCGCCGGTGGTTTCTATTGCAGGTTCACGAGCACGAGGACCAATCCGACTTCGCCCTTGGGCAGGGCCGACATGGCCTTGCCGATCGTCGCGCCGTGAGCCCGCGACGGATCGGTCACCGCCATCGCGTGGCCGTCGCGGTCGGCCGTCGTCATCAGGTCGCCGGGCTCGATGGCGTGCTGGCTGGCGTCGCACATGACCCAGACGCGGCCGCTGAGCGCGACCGCCGGGGCGTCCTCGTGGCCGGGCAGGTTGCCGAGGATCGTTCCGGCGGGCAGGCCGCCGGCGCCGCTGACGACGCCCGCGACGCGCTTGTTGTAGGCGCCGCTCGCCGGGCGGAGCTTGCCCGGGTTGTCGCGGTCGATCTCGAGCACCATGCCGGGCTGCACGTCGGCGCTGACGGGGAACTTCTCGGCCACGTCGGCGCCCGTGATCTGGAGCACGTCAACCACGGCGCGGCCGGCGCACTGCAACGCCGGACCGGTGCCGTTCGTCGAGCAGTAGATCGCGGCGCTGGCGCTGTTGGAGTTGGCGATCTGGAAGTGCCCCGCGCGGCCGCCGCCCGTCGTATGGGCGAAGACCACGTGCCCCGTGCCGGCGTGGTTGGCCTGGATGCAGGGCACGTTGTTGTTCGCGTTGGTGATCTGGAACTGGCCCGCGCGGCCGGTCTCGCTCGTGGCGTGGATGCCGACCGCGCTCTGCCCGGTCGCCCGCGCCCGCACCGCCTGGCCCGCGCCCGTCGCGTAGCCGTAAACGGCAGCGCCGGCGCCGGCAGTCGAGCCGACGACCGCGTTGTGCTCGCCGAACTGCGCGACCTTGAACAGCCCGCCGGGGATCAGCTCGATCCCCGGGGGGTCGGTCTCGCCGGAGGCGAAGAAGGGCAGGGCGACGTTCTGCGCCGTGACGGCGTAGGGCGCGGGCTTGAGCTCCTGCCGGGGCGAAAGCGACGTGAAAGACCCGTTGCCCGAGGGCCGCACGCCGATTCCGAGCCAGCGCTCACCGCCGTCGAACTTCTGGCCGAAGTCGATCTGCGTGGTGAACAGGCCGTTCTGAACCGGGACGTTGTCGACCTGGATCGGGCCGGCGATGACGATCAGCGCCGACGGAGAAGCGTAAAGGCGGAAGACGAAGTCGTACTGGCCGTTGGCCGGCGCGCCGGCGAAGTTGAGCTTGCCCTGATAGGTGAAGGCCGTCCCGGCTGGGCCGGCCATCGCCGCCACGCTCATCAGTCCGACAATGGCGCTGCACGTGGTTCGAAGAATGGTCCGTGTCATGGCGTGTTTCCTTGTTGCTTGCTGTGGCCTTGCCTGACCTCCTGACGCGGGAGGTCGTCTCACACGGAACGGCAGGAAGCGGCGGCCAAAGCCTTGAGAAAACCGAAAAAGAAACGCGCCGCCGGCCGTTGGGCCGCGCGGCGCGCGTTTTCCTCTTGTCTGCGCGATCACCCTGGCCGTGCGGCGTTGCTCACGGGCACGATTGCCCATACGCCGCCAGCAACACGCCCAGATCGGCCTGCGTAACGCACGGGTCGCCCGCCAGGCCGCCCGCGCCGGCGTGATAGAACGGTTCGCCTGGGCATGCGCCGTACGCGGAAAGCAGGATGCCCAGGTCGGCCTGGTCGACGTCGCCGTCGCTGTCGAGGTCGCCCGGCCGTGTGCAGGGCGAGGCCCCGGCGGCCCAGAAGCCTCCGACGAGCGAGAACTGACCGCCCGTCAGCGCCGGGGAGCTGGCCGCGTCGGCCTGGCCGATCGTGGCGCCGAGCGAAAACAGGCCGCCCGTGCTGTACATCGCGCCGCCGCCGTCGACCGTGAACCAGGACAGGTCGTACTGCGCGTTCGCGCCAACCGCGGCGAGCAGCAGCGCGGCAATCGCCGCGACGCTGAACCTTCTGGTGAGCCGTTGACTTGCCATGCGGAGGTCTCCTTGTTGCGTTGGTCAAAGCGGGCCGTGCATCTCGGGGCCGGACCGCCACCCGGTCCGGCATCGCGTGAATCGGGACGGACAGGCGGCGACCAAGGCCGCCTCCCGTAACCAATTGCAGGGTTTCCGACCGGAAGCCTTTAAGAAAAGTGCCGCCGGAGCCAAGCCGCGGCGGCCCCTCCGGCCGGGTGGCCTGGGTGGCCCGGGGGTGGCGTGACCTCGCGTACTCGCGTCGCCATGCCTTCGCGCTCGCCGCGGCGCGGCACACTTCGGACGGCGGTAGAATCCCGAAACACTCTGGAGGCCGCCGCCATGCCGCTTGAGGACCTTCGGTTTCAGGCGATCCGCCGCGACCGCGACGCGCACCTGGCCCACATGCGCACGTTCTCGCTGGAGCTGAAGTTCTCCGCGGGCATCTGGTATTTCTCGCCGCCGTTCAGCCGCTTTCACGAGAAGTACCAGCCGGACCTGACGATCGAGCAGCGGCTTGAGATCGCCGCCGGACTGAAGGCCAGCGGCCTGGCGGGGCTCGAGGCGCACTACCCGAACGAGATCAACGAGCACAACCTGGAGCTGTGGCGAACGTTCACCCAGCACACGGGAATCCGCCTGGTGACGGTGATCCCGCTGCTGTTCTGGGACCGGCAGTTCGAGTTCGGCTCGCTGTCGAGCCCGCTGGCCGGGCCGCGGCGGGCCGCGATCGAACGCACGAAGGCCGCCCTGGCGCTCAATCGCCGGCTCGACACCGACTTCGCCGTCGTCTGGCCCGGCATCGACGGCTACGAGAACCCCTTCGGCCACGACTTCGCCGCCACGCGCCAACGCTTCATCGACGGCCTTGCGGAGGCCATGGACGCGGAGCCCGGCGTGCGCATCGCGTTCGAGCCGAAGCCCTACGAGCCGCGCGGGCGCATCCTCTTCGGCACAACGCCGGAAGGACTGCTGCTGGGGCACGCGGTTGAGGCGCAGCTCCGGGACCGCGAGAACCGTCGGTTGCTGGGCGAGGGGCATGGGCTGGTGTGCATGAACCCGGAGATCGGGCACGTGCTGATGGGCTACGAAGACCTGGCGTACGCGTTCAGTTGGCCGCTGAGCGAGGGACGGCTGGCGCACAGTCACTGGAACAGCCAGCCGCTGGGCAACTACGACCAGGATCTGAACGTCGGGGTCGTGAGCCCCGAGCAGCTCGAAGCGCTGCTGTACACGCTGAAGATGCACGGCTATCGCGGTCATTTCGGCATCGACATCAATCCGGAGCGCATGCCCGTGGACGCGGCGATTCGCATCAGCATGGACGCGCTGCGCGCGGCCAACGACCGCGTCGACGCGATCGACCACGAGGCCGTCCTGTACTGCCACGAGCACCCGGACAAGACCCGCGGCTGGCTGGAGGCCTACCTCGTCCGGGCCCGCGCCCCGCGGCCGGACAGGCTGCCGCCGCTCGATCGGCCGGGAAGGTAGGACAGCACGTGCTGCGGGTGCCGTGCGGTGCGATGACGTGGCACCACACGGCACCCGCCGGCGATACGCGAATGAAGTGAATAAGTCGTGCCCGCGACCCCGATGTAGCGACTATCGCAGGGACTTGGGGCGTTGCACGCGCGATCGCGCAGCGGCGCGGGAGATGCCCGACGTCCAGCGTCGTCGTCACGACACGGTTCGGCCGGCGCGGTGATGCGCTGCTGGCCCTCGGCACCCGATCAGCGCTTCGAGCGGCGCACCGACTGCTCGCACACTCTGGAAAAGAACGTGCAGTATCGCCGCGGGAAGGCGAACCTCTCGTGTTACGGGCAGTTCGGCCCCTGGTTGAAGTTGCTCAGCAGGATGCCGAGGTCGGCCTGGTCGGTGTCGCCATCGCCGTCGATGTCGCCGGCGCAGCCGCCGCCGGTACAGCCGAAGTCGCTCAGCAGGATGCCGAGGTCTGACTGGTTGACGCAGCCGTCACCGTTCAGGTCGCCGGGCAGGGCCATCTTGCCCGGAATCAGAGCTACTCGGAACCCGACCAAGAGGTTGTTCTGATCGGGCAGGCTGCCAACAAACGGGCGTGACGCGCGCAGGAGGTCCACGGTATCGTTGAAGGTTCCGCCCCGAACGCCACGATTCTCGCTCCCCACGAGCGTTTCTGTCCACTCATAGATGTTGCCGCCCTGGTCGAACGTGCCATAGGGGCTGGCAGAATTCTCGTGCGCGCCAGCCTCCGTCCGGTAGTACGGGGGGCCGATCGTCCATTGGTTGCCGACCTTGAACGTCGCATTGTTCCCGGGGTCGGGGTCGGGGTCGCTGAGCAGATTGCTCGGCATGTCGTCGGTGCTCGTGGGAAACTCGAAGTAGTTGCCGGTCACGCCGTCGTTCTTGTGATGGGCGGCCTTGAACCACTCGTGGACGGTCGGGATCACCCAGGTGGCATCCGGCTTGCGCACCACCGCCGCGAGTTCCGCGTTGGTCATCGCGCCATTCAGAAAGTACGAGCCGTCCTCGGTAGTGGTCAGGTCCTGAGGGCCCGTCGGCTGGCCGTTGTGTAACCAGTTGGCAAACCGGGCCGCGTCGCCCCAGCTCACGAGGTTCACCGGACGGTTCGCCCAGTCCGGAGCAACGCTGTACGTGTAGCTGCCCTCGTCGCCCACGCGTTGAATCTTGCATCCGAAGCCGCTCGTCCACATGCTCGTGTTGTACAGCGCGTAGGTGTCCGTGGCGGCAACGGCGTTGAGGAAGTCGGTGTACTGGCCGGCCGTCACCTCGTACTTGCCGATGTTGTAGTCGTAGTCCACGGCGCCGATGTCGCCCCAGGGGTTGGGGTAGGCCGTGTTGCCGCGGTTGCCGACACTGACGGTCTCGATAGTGGTCGCCGTTGCGACTGACACAAACCAAACACAGATCATTGCTCCCGAATGGCCAGCCCACCAGGCGCGGCCCGATCGCCCAATCCGATCACCGTGCTTCATCTCAAGATCCTCCCTTTTTTTTCGAGCCCTAGCCTGGATCGCCGACCGGCGAACGCAGCGTGCGTCCGCCGACTCGGTCAGCGCAAGGTCACGAGGCTGACCACGAATAGGTCCGATTTTACGGCCGTCCGGCTGGTTTGTCAATACGTTTTTGAAAACCGTGCTAGATAGTTCTACAGAGATATCTAGCTTATTTAATAACATGCACTTACATGATATCTAACCGTGATGTTGACACATGTGTTTATAGACGGTATTGTGACGGCATGCAGAAGAGCGCCTCGAAAGCCGACGGCGACCTTTCGT
This sequence comes from uncultured Planctomycetota bacterium, assembly GCA_900696525.1. GTDB lineage: Bacteria > Planctomycetota > Phycisphaerae > UBA1845 > Fen-1342 > CAADGL01. The sequence continues at coordinate 159,326 of CAADGL010000021.1, read as the reverse complement.
TCGCGAGCCATGCCACCCAGGTTATCGCCCGATTGCGCAGTGCGTTCGCCGACGTGCTGGACCCGCTCCCCGTCTCGCGGCTTTCACGCCGTAGCCAGCTTGCGGAGGTGCTTGGCATCGATCGGACGCTGGCCTGGAAGATCAGCAAGTTCATCGAAGGAAACGATCCGTTTGCCGCGGCCCGCGTCCTTCCGGGCAGCGCCGGCGTCAACATCTTCCTGCGTGCGGCCTCGCGCTGCCATGCGCCGCGCGCGTCCATCGAGGCGGCCCGGAAGGCCTTCCAGGATTTCCGCGCGTTGATCCAGGTCCATGCCGGTGACCGCAAGTCGTTCGGCATGATGTTGGCAGGGTACGTCAGGGAGAATGCCGCAAGAGCCGACATGGAGCACCGCAAGCAGGCGTTCCAGGCTAACAGTTACCTCTGGGGTGTGCAGGCGGCGACCCAGCTGGACACCTATCTCGTTAACGGTTCGGCGAACGAGGACCTGCTCGACGTTGCCGTCATCCGCGGTTTTGTCAACCTGCGTCGGATTCGCCCCCATGTCCCGTGGCGGATCGCTCGACTGTACAGCGTTAACGATGTGGGGGAGCTGCGTACGTCGTTCGCGCGTGAGCCCCTTGATCCGAGCGCTCCGTCCCAGCCCGGAGGAGCCGACCTCCCGCTGTTGAGCCAGTTCTGCTCGAAGCTGCTGCCGCGCTTTCAGCGGGTCAGCGGACCGCGCGGAGCGGTCGAATACGAGTTAGCGGAGGCTCCGGTTGGCAACACCGCCTCCCATACGTGCATGATCGGTGAAACCGTGCGTGGCATCGGGTCGCGCTACCGCGCCGAACGCGATTGGCAGTTCGTTGTCAGGGCCCGCATGCGTACACCCTGCGAGGCATCGATCTTCGATCTGATCATCCACCGCGAGCTTTTCGGTCGAATCACGCCGCACGTGGAGCTCTTCAGTGAGCTGTTCGCCGCGGAGCTGGACTGCCACTATGAGGAGTCCGATCGGCTTCCTGTTCACGAAGGCGTTCGCTACCTCGGCTGCGGCCCGGAGGTTGTGCGCACACCGGAAGTCCCTCGCTACACCCGACTGATCGAATACGCGTTCGAGCGTCTGGGCTGGGATGGGCGGCAGTTCGACGTTTACCGCGTCCGCTTGCAGTTCCCCGTGGTCCCGAGCGCCGTGTTGCTCAAGCACCCGCTGGCCAGTCGGGCCTGAGTCGTTCGGCGCGGGTGCCCCGACGGGCCTCGACTCCCATGTGAATCTCGGCCCGTCGGCTCCCGGCATCCGTGAGCAACTCCTCTCCCTTGAGCCCACGCACGCGAGGAAGGAGAACCCGTGAGCCGAGACAATCGGCGCGAACACAGCACCGGTCGGTGCCCACATCGACGAATCATCGAGCTGCACCCGCTGCTCGTGGTCGATATCCGGGATATCGCGTGGGCTGTTTCCGTAACGGGGACGTGACGCCGGCCCGGGGTACCGCCTCGCTGAGGGGGCGTGGAAATGCCTTCCGGGGCGCGGTAGACTCGACAGTTCGTGGCCGTTGGGCGCTTGGCGGGCCCGGCGGGTGGCGTTTTCCCCGGGTTGCCGGCGCAACGGAGCCGTGCGCGCCGCGCGACTCCGGCGGGCGCCTGGCCGGCCCGGCGAGCGGCGAGACAGGAGAGTTCATGCTGGCATCGCCCGATCTGCTGGCGCAGTTGCCCGAGTCGTCGGTTTACGTTCACCCGCTGAAGCTGGTGGCGGTGGTCGTGCTGATCGCCGTCTGGGCGTTCTACGCCCAGTGGGCGGACAAGGACGCCATCGCCGTCAACACGTACCGCGCGATCTGGAACATGGTGAACGTCTTCGGCGGGCTGCTGGCCCTGTGCCTGCTGCTGTTCGTGCCGAATTTCTGGGGGGCGCTCGGCGGCTACGCCGTCGTGCAGCTCGCGGTCTCGCTGTCGTACGTCATCCACCGCAACGGCCTGGTTGAGCCGGAGGACAAGGTGCTGACGGCGGCGCACCTCAAGAAGGTTATGACCGAGGGCCTCGCCGGAAAGAAGAAGGCCAAGCAGGTGGAAGTCAAGGAGCGCGTGAAGCTGGTCGGCGCGGACCGCAAGACGGTGCGGATTCCCGAGGACGACGAAGGCCGCGAGCGCTACCGGCTGACACAGGACCTGCTCTTCGACATGCTGTGGCGCCGCGCCAACCTGGCGCAGCTCTCTCCAGCCGGTCAGGCGTGCCAGATCAGCTACTCCGTCGATGGCGTCGTCTCCGAGCGAGAGCCGATCGGTCGTGCCGAGGGCGACAACATCCTGCTCTTTCTCAAGCAGCTCGCCGGCCTCAACGTGGAGGAACGCCGCAAGCCGCAGATGGGCAAGCTCCAGGCCGCCATCGGCGAGAACAAGTACGAGCTGACGATCCAGAGCAACGGCTCGACGGCGGGCGAGCGTCTGGCCGTGCGGGTGATCGGGCGCGAGAGGGGCTTCAAGGTCGCCGACCTGGGCTTCACCGAAAAGCAGATGGAGCAGGTCCGGCACTTCATGGACGCGGACAAGGGCCTGGTGCTGGTGACGGCGCCGAAGGGCGGCGGGCTGACGACGACGGTGTACGCCCTGGCGCGGAGCCACGACGCCTTCCTGCTCAATATCCAGATGCTGGAGTACGTGCGCGAGCTGGACGTCGACAACATTACCCAGCGGCTCTTCGAGCCCGCCGACGACCGCACGTTCACGGGCGAGCTCCAGAAGGTCGTGCGGTCCGATCCGAACGTCATCGTGCTGCCCGAGCTGCGCGAGCGCGGCAGCATGCCCGCCGCGGCCAGGGCCGCCGTCGAGAAACAGAAGGTCTACGTCGGCATGCCCGCCGCCGATATCTGGGACGCGTTCAAGCGCGGCCTGGCGGGTATCGGCGACAGCAAGCTCGCGGCCCGCGGGTTGCTGGCGGTGCTGCACCAGCGGCTGGTGCGCGTCCTGTGCATGGCCTGCAAGACGCCCTACAAGCCGGACGCCGCCACCCTCCGCAAACTCAACCTTCCGGGGGACAAGGTCCTCTACCGGCCGCCGGAGCCGCAGTTCGACAAGCACGGGAACCCGGTCCTGTGCCAGGCCTGCCAGGGCACGGGGTACACGGGGCGCACCGGCATCTTCCACATCGTCACGGTTGACGACGGCCTGCGGCAGGTGCTGGCGGCGGGCGGGTCGATCAACGACATCCAGGCGCACTGTCTCAAGCAGGGCGTGCCGGGGCTCCAGCAGCAGGCGCTGCAAAAGGTCTTCGATGGCATCACGAGCATCGAAGAGGTCGTGCGGGCCACGCGGCCGCCCGCGGCGTCGGCGGGAGGCGCGCCGGCGGCTCCGTCGGGCGGGGCGGCGCAGAAGGCGACGAGGTGAGAACATGGCGTTGAATCTGATCTCTCTGATCCTGGTGCTGCTGATCACCTTCATGCAGACCGTTTTCGGATTCTTCAGCGGGATCATCAACCTCGGCTGCACGATCGTGGCGGCCCTGATCGCCTTCGGTTTTTTCGAGCCGGTGGCCGGGCTGCTGGCGAAGTCCTTTCACCCGGCCTACGCCGAGCCGACGGCGCTGCTGCTGCTGTTCGTGCTCAGCCTGACGGGCCTGCGCGTCGCGGCCGACAACCTGATCCGCGGGAACGTGACCTTGCCCGCGGCCGTGGACTGGGCCGGGGCAGGCGTGCTGGGCTTCATCAACGCGCAGATCTGCGTGGGCGTGATGGTCATCTGCGTGCTGATGCTGCCGATCGGCGGGCGCGTGCTGATGTTCTCGCGCTACGAGCGCCAGCCCGACGAGAAGCATCCGGACCGGCCGGACCTGGCGTTCTTCGAGCGCCGCGCGCTCTGGCTGCGCAGCGATGACTTCACCGTCTGGCTCGTCAACCAGCTCAGCGCCGGCAGCATGAGCTCGCAGACTTCGCTGGCCAGCGTTTACCCCAGCTTCACCGATTGGGTCTTCTTCACCAACAACACCGTGCAGTGGGAGTCCACTCCCGCGGTCTACCGCGACAAGAAAGGCGACGGCACGAAGGACGGGCTGGCGGTCCAGAACTGGTGGGAGCAGACCGAGCCCGTCGCCGCCCGCTACCGCGCCGACGTCCCGACCCGCGACAAGCCCTACCCGCCTTTCTCCACCGACAAGCCCGTCGCGCCGCTCCCCGGCAACAAGTTCGTCGTCACCCGCCTGGAGCTGCGGCCCTCAGCCGCCGATCGCGACGGCGGCATCCTGGCGCACCTGTTCCGCCCGACCATGATCCGCCTGGTCGGCGACGGCCCGGGCGGCCGGCCGATGCAGGTCACGCCGATCATCCTGGCGAACGTCGAGCACCGCATCAGCGGCAAGCCGCGCATCGTCGAACCCGACAACAACTTCCGCCTGTCCGTCGATGAGAACGTCATCGACGCCTATTTCGAAACGCCGCAGGAGTTCAAGCCGCGCTTCGTCGAGTACCGCCGGCACGCCCGCGCCGCCCTGCGGCAGGCCGAGCCGCAGTACCTGGCCAAGGCCGCCCCGCCGCTGCCGCCGCTGCTCTCACCCGAGGAACGGGCCCAGGTGCAGGCCAGCGGCGCCTTCCGCTTCATCGACGCGATCGAGCACGGCCGCACGGGCGACGTCGACAACCTGCCGATCAAGATGTCGGTGGCGTCGATCCGCCGGGCCGGCGGCGAGCTCTCCGGCCGGATGTTCAAGTCCGGGCGGATCGTGGGCGAGGTCGCGCGTCTCGAGCCGCAATTGGGCGACGAAGAGGTCGAGAAGATCAAGATACCGGACGGCGGCTACCGCCTGTTCCAGCTCCAGTATTACCCGAAGAAGGCGCTGACGCTCGCCGGCCAGGTCTTCAACTACGTCGCCCTCAACGTCAACCAGTACAAGTGCGCCAGCGAGTCGGGCGAGACCTATCCGCTCGCCGGCTACTACGCCATCGTGCAGCGCGGCGACCGCCGGCACATCGAGCTGTACTACACCGGCGTCCCGCCGAGCGAGCCAAGCGGCTTCTACGGCACGCTCAACTTCACGTCCATTCAGAGCGCTGAGCTTCAGGCCGAGGGCACCGTCCTGGGCCTGCTGTTCATCGTCAAGGGCGGCGAGGTCATCACCAGCGTGTCGAACCAGAACGGCCAGGGCGTCTCCGGGTTCCGCTATCCCATGCTCAACCAGGCGCAGGAAAGCCGGTGAGCCCCTCGTCCGACCGCGACGACACCGCCGTCGCCGCGAGCACGTCCGCGAGCGCGCCGCCTACCGCGACCATCGGCGGCGTCGTGCGGCAGCTCGGGTCGCTCAGCGTCCTGGCGATCATCGCCTGCACGCTGCCGCCGATCGGTGGTTTCGCCCTGCTGGCCTATCGCGAGCCCGCCGCCGAGTGGCTGCTCAGCCACCAGCAGCTCGGCCTGGTGCTCTACATCGCCGCCTTCGTCGCCGCCGCCGGGCTCGCGCTGCTCCCGACGCACATCACCGCGCTCATGGGCGGCTACGCCTTCCGTTTCGCCCTCGGCTTCCCGGCCGCGATGGCCGGATTCGTCGGCGCGGCGGCGCTGGGCTACGTGGTGGCGCGGACGGTCGCGGGCGACCGGGCGCTGCGCGTCATCGCCGAACACCCGCGGGCGCGGGCCATTCACAAGAGCCTGCTGGGCGTCGGATACTGGCGCACGCTGCTGACGATCACGCTGCTGCGCCTGCCGCCGAACTCGCCCTTTGCGCTGACGAACCTTGTGCTGGCCGCGACGCGGGTGCCACTGAGCGCCTACCTGCTGGGGACGCTGCTGGGCATGGCGCCGCGCACCGCCGCGATGATTTACGTCGGTGCGCACCTCAAAGACCTGAGCGAGACCGGCGCGCCCTGGTGGTACTTCTGGGCCGGCGTCGCGCTGACGCTGCTCGTGCTCGCCATGATCGGGCATTTCGTCAACCAGGCGTTGGCCGGACGCTTGAATGAGGACCGTCCGAAGGCCGGCCCCCCTGGCTCCCCAGAGCCCCCGGGCTCATCACTGGAGACAGCATGAACATCAGCCGTCGTGACTTCGTGCAGGCGGCCGCCGGCGTCGCGGCGGCGGGGCTGGGCGGCGTGGGCCGCGCCCTGGGGCAGCAGGCCGCCGGGCCCGGGGGCGCGCCCGGTGGAGCGGCGGGCCGTCCGCTGGTCGTCGCGAGCAGCAATGGCCTGGCCGCGTGCGAAAAGGCGATGGAGCTGATGCTCGCCGGCAACGACCCGGTCGACGCGGTCGTGGCGGGCGTCGCCCTGGTCGAGGACGACCCGAACGATCACTCCGTCGGTCTCGGCGGCCTGCCGAACGAGGAAGGCGTCGTGCAGCTCGACGCGAGCGTCATGCACGGGCCCACGCACAAGGCCGGCGCGGTTGCGGCCATCGAGCGCATCCGCAACCCGTCGAAAGTCGCGCTGCTCGTGATGCGCCGCACCGACCACGTGCTGCTCGTGGGCGACGGGGCGCGACGCTTCGCCCTGGCTCACGGCTTCAAGGAAGAAGACCTGCTCACCGACGCCGCCCGCGCCCAGTGGCTGCGCTGGAAGGAGAACCTCTCGAAGGACGACGACTGGCTATCTCCCGAAGAGAGCGGCGACCCCTCCAGCCGAGCGCACCGGCGCCGCCCGGCGCCGGTCCTGGCGCCCGAGTGGACCTGGGGCACGATCAACTGCCTCGGCCTGACCGCGAGCGGCGACCTCGCCGGCTGCACGACGACCTCCGGCCTGTCGTACAAGATTCCCGGACGCGTCGGAGACTCGCCCATCATCGGCGCGGGCCTCTACGTCGATAACGACGTCGGCGCCGCCGGCAGCACCGGCCGCGGCGAGGCCAACCTCCAGAACCTCACGTCGTTCACCGCGGTCGAGCTGATGCGGCAGGGGCGCTCGCCCGAGGAGGCCTGCCTGGAAGCCCTGCGCCGCGTCGCCGCCAAGACCGAGAAGCGCCTGCGCAACGCCGCCGGCGAGCCCGATTTCGACCTCAACCTGTACGCCCTGCGCAAGGACGGCCAGTTCGGCGGCGCGTCGCTTCGGCGTCCGGGCAAGATGGCGCTCTGCGACCGCGGCGGCAAGGCGCGGCACGTCGCGACGCCGGGGGTGTACGCGGGGTGAGCGGAAGCGGAGCCGACGCGCGAGCGCAATCAACGCACCACGGCCGCGTAACCGAGCCGCTTCACGCCGACGAGTCGCGAGCGCCAGCGAGTGACATAGCCTGTCGCCAGGTCGGACACGTCACACGCCCGCGCTCGCGGCTGGCCGTGACTCCGACAGGGCATCCGAGGGAGGCCGTCTGACATGAGCGACCGTGCGACCACGGCCCGACGCGGCTGGCTGGGGACGTTTCTGTACGTGGTGGAGCGCGGCGGCAACATGCTTCCGCACCCTGCGACGCTGTTCCTGATCTTCGCCCTGGTCATCATCGTGCTGTCGGACCTCGCGGCTCGGGCGGGGCTGGCCGTCGAGCACCCGGGCACGCACAAGATGATCGAGCCGGTCAGCCTGCTGACCGTGGCCGGGCTGCACCGCATCCTCCAGGAAATGGTCGTGAACTTCACGAAGTTCGCGCCGCTCGGCACCGTGCTCGTCGCCCTGCTCGGGATCTCCGTCGCCGAGTCCAGCGGGCTGATCGGCGCCGTGATGCGGCTGCTGGTCACTTCCGCGCCGCGCAGCCTGCTGACGATCGTCGTGGTCTTCGCCGGCGTGCTCTCGAACGCCGCCAGCGAGATCGGCTACGTGCTGCTCGTGCCGCTCTCGGGCATGATCTTCCAGGCGGCGGGGCGGCACCCGGTGGCCGGGCTGGCGGCGGGCTTCGCGGGCGTCTCGGGCGGATACAGCGCGAACCTGCTGCTGGGGACGATCGACCCGCTGCTGGCCGGGCTGACGGAAGAGGCCGCCCGAATCGTCAAGCCCGACGCCGAGGTGAACCCGGCCTGCAACTACTTCTTCATGTTCGCCTCGACCTTCCTCGTCACGGCCCTCGGCGCCTGGGTGACCGAGCGCGTCACCGTGCCGCGGCTCGGACGCTGGAGCGGCGACGGCGATCCGCAGGCGGCCGCGCCGCCCACCGAGGAGCTGCGCTCGCTCACGACGGCGGAGCGCCGCGGGCTGGTCTTCGCGCTGTTGACGGCGCTGGCCATCGTGGCGGTGCTGCTGCTCGGGACCGTGCCGGAAAGCGGCTTCCTGCGCGGCCCCGACGGCGACCTGTTGCGCTCGCCCTTCATGCGCAGCATCGTCGCGATCATCTTCCTGTCCGGAGCGCTGTGCGGGCTCGCGTACGGCGTGGCGGCCCGCACGATCCGCAATGACGCGGACGTGATGAAGGGCATGGGCAAGGCCATGTCGACGCTGGGCGAGTACCTGGTGCTGGTGTTCTTCGCGGCGCAGTTCGTGGCCTATTTCGACTGGACCAACCTCGGGCTGATCCTCGCGGTCAAGGGCGCCGATCTGCTGCAATCGTCGCAGCTCGGCGCCGTGCCGCTGATGCTGGCGCTGGTGCTGCTGTCGGCGGTCATTAACCTCTTCCTCGGCAGCGCCTCGGCCAAGTGGGCCGTCATGGCGCCGGTCTTCGTGCCCATGCTGATGATCCTCGGCTACGACCCGGCGCTCGTCCAGGCCGCCTACCGCATCGGCGACAGTTGCACGAACATCATCACGCCCATGATGTCCTATTTTCCGCTCATCATCGCCTTCTTCAGACGCTATGACCGCGGCGCCGGCATCGGCACGCTGGTCGCGACCATGCTGCCGTACACCATCACCTTCATGATCGGCTGGAGCGCGCTGCTCACCCTGTGGATGTGGCTCGGCCTGCCGCTCGGCTTCTGATCGGCGCGGCGGTGCGGGTCCGCCGCGCGGCTCCGGGTCGGCTGGCCGGCGCCAGCGCTGGCGGCGCTCACGCCGCCGGCGGGTGCTTGCTGCGGCTGTTCGACAGGCGGTCGCGCAACTGCGCGGCGCGCTCGTAGTCCTCGCGCTCCAGGGCCGTTTCCAGCTCCCAGCGCAGGCGCGGGGCGGCGTCGGGCGGCATGCGCTCCAGGACTTCCTGACGCAGCGCGGCGAGCACCTTCAGCTCGGGGCGCTCGTCGCCGGCGCCGCCCCAGGCGCCGCTGTCCTCTTCGCCACTCCCACGCAGCCGCAGCAGGCCGTCCTCGACCCGGGCACTGGCCGCTTCGTACTCGCGGCGCCTGAGGGCGGCGTAGGTCTGGGCGCGCACGTTCATCATGATCACGTACGGCCGCTGGCCCTCCAACGCCGCACGGTCCGCCTCGCCGGCGGCGTAGCAGCGGCACAGCTCGAAGATGCGCAGATTGTGGCTCGTGTCGCGTTCGACGCCCTCGAAGTCCTCCAGGACGAACAGCGACAGGAACCGCTGGTAGAACAGGTGCGCCTCGTGACGCAGCTCGCGGCATTCCTCCGCCGAGATCGTGAATCCCTCGTCCGGGGCGCCCTTTCCGCGGCCGGCGGCGTGCTGGCGCAGGCGCTGTTCGATGAAGTCGAGGAACGACTCGCAGCCGTGCGGCCGCAGGCCGTCCGGGCGGCCGGTCATCTCGAGTTGCAGCAGCCCGAGATCGACGCGCGTCTGGAGCTTCTCGCGCCCGTCGCGCCCGATAATCTTGCGCACGGATATCTTTCCTGGCTCATACTCCCAGCCGTCGAGAATGCTGCGCAGGTCGTGTATCATCACCCGGTTTCATCGGCCGCGACGTGCGGGTCCATCAGTTCGCGGACGCTGCCGCCCGCGCCACAGTCGGACGAAAAAGCCATGCGCGTGATCGCCGGCGAGTTTCGAGGCGCGACGCTGCTCGCGCCGCCGGGCCGCGACACGCGGCCCATAACCGACCAGGTCAAGGAATCCCTCTTCAACATTCTCGGCCATCGGTTTCAGACGCTGGGACGCTTGCCCGCGGTGGACGTGCTCGACCTCTTCGCCGGCAGCGGCGCGATCGGCATCGAATGCCTGTCGCGCGGGGCCGCTTCGTGCACCTTCGTCGAAGTCGGGCGCGAGGCGTTGCGGGCGCTTCGGGCGAATCTCGAGAAGCTGCGGCTCAGCCCGCCCACCGCCTGCGTGCGCTCCGCGAACGCCTGGACGATGCGCCTCGAAGCGCCAACCGCCTCCGGCTTCGGCCTCATCTTCGCCGATCCGCCCTATGCCGACGTGGAGCCGCGGCGCGTGTGCGACCTGTTCGAGCGCCTGGCACCGCGGCTCGCCGTGGATGGCGTCCTCGTGTTCCGGCATGGATCGGCGACGGATTTCGGCCGGCGGGCGCACCGGGAGCTGCGACAGGCCGATCAGCGCGTCTTTGGGAAAATGCGGGTGGAGCTGTTCGTTCGCTCCCCGAGAGCGGCCGCATCCAATTGCGGCGATCCTCCACCACATATTGCGGAATAGTCCGGCGGCCGCGCTGTGGTTCCAAGCGTTCCGACTCTCGACGAATCCTCGGCTTCCGCTGCCCCATCATTCCTGCGCCTGTCCGTAACTTGCTCTTTTTGAATAGGATAAGACAAGCGACCGAAGTGTCCTGCCGCTCGTGGACGCAGTTTCAAACTTCCTTTCTGCCACTTTCCCGCCAATGGGAACGCCGGTTGCCACTGGGCCCTCTGGTGTTTGGGTGAACTCCCGTCGCCCGGCAGCCGGGGCACGGTCAACCGCACGAAAGGATGCCGAAATGTCGCCGCTCGCTTCCCGAACCAGCCGTTGGGCCGCGGCCTGGGCCGTCGCCCTTGTCACGACCGCCGCCAATGCCGACGTCCCGCGGATCCGCGCGACCCCGCTCGGATCGCTGGCCGGCGGCAGCACCGAGGCCGTCCAGATCAACGGCGCCGGGTTGATCGGGGGGCAGTCGGGCCATCCGTTCATCGCCGGTGGAGGAATGCACGCGTTCGTCTCGCAGGGGGCCGGGCCGTTGACGCCGCTGGACACGCTCGGTTTTCATCACAGCGACGTGCAGGCCCTGAACGAAGTCGGCCAGGTAGCGGGCATCGGCATCATTCAGGACGGCGCCTACTATTTCCGCCGGGTCTTTCGCGCCGGTGCCGGCCAGCCGATGTTCAGCGTCGCGGGATTCGCCGGCGAGTGGGGACAGGTGAACGCGGTGAACAACGCCGGCGACATCGTCGGCGTCTGGGATATGCAGGCCGGGCCCGAGCTTCGGCTGGGCGGTTTCCGCTACACCGATGACGCCGGCATGACGCCGCTTCAGTCCTTCGGCGGGCCGGAGAGCTGGGCCTCGGATATCACCGACAACGGGGCGATCGTCGGCTGGGCGCAGATGCCGGACGGCAGCCGGCGGGCGGCGTTCTGGCACGCGCAGGGCTTCCTCATGCAGCTCATTCCGTGGCAGTGGGGGGTGAGTAGCCAACTGATCGCGATCAACAACGAGGAGTACATGATCGGCGAAGTCGTGGACGAGCTCGGACGGCCGAACGGAGTCCTCGTGTTCTTCTTCTGCCCGGTGATGATCGGTGCGTGGGTCGATCCGCAGGCGGCGTACGTCACGACGGACGTGCTGAGCGAGTCGGGCGTGGTCGCCGGCACGCGGGTGAGCCCGCAAGGCGATACGCGGCCGTACCTGCTGAACGCCAAGACGTTCGAGGTCACGCTCATCGATCTGCCCGAAGGCCAGGCCGCGGCGCGGCCCCTGGCGCTGAACAACCACGGGCATATGCTGGTTCAGGCGCTGACCGAGCAATACGAGCCGTCGCTGCTGCTCTGGACGAAGGAGCGCGGCTACACCGACCTGACCGGTACGCTCGTCGCGACATTCGGCACGCCGTTCGCCCTGCGGACGGCGCTCAACGACCTCGACCAGATCGTCGTCACCGCCGAGCCAGTACCGAACACGCGCGCCGCGGCCCTCATCGAGGTGCTGCCGCCGTGCCCGGGAGACCTCAACGCCGACAACGCGGTCAACCAGTCGGACCTGGGCATCGTGCTCGGCGATTTCGGCTGTAGCGGTCCGCAGTGCGTGGGCGACGTGGACGGCGACGGCGTTGTCAACCAATCGGACCTCGGCGTGCTGCTGGCGGCGTTCGGCACGACCTGCGAGTGAATGGGTAGAACCTGCGACTGACGGCGCCCGGGGCCGCCGCCTGGCAGCGCCCCGGCGCCGTCGTCGGCTCTGTCGAACCGTCGCCGCCGGTTCTCCCACTCGTCGGCAAGGTCCGTCCGGCCCAGGCGGCGCAGGGTCTCGAGCAGTTCGTCGAACGCGCCTGCCGCGTCGGTCCGGGCGCGCCCATCCAACGTGAGTGCTCTCTCGAACGCCCCCGTGATCAGTTCATCCAACTCCTCGTGGCGCTCCTGGGCGGCCAGGACCGCCGCCAGCATCAGACTCACGCGGACCCATTCAGCGGCGAACCCGTCCTGGCGCGCGGCCATGTCGAGCGCGGCGCGCAGCAGCGGCTCGGCCTGGTCGTGACGATCCAGAAGGTGCAGCGCCCGGGCGAGCGCGAACCGCGCCTGGCGGACTTTCTGATTCTCCGGCGGCAGCGTGGCGCTGAGAACGGCCAGGGCGACGTCGAGGCGCTCGGCCGCGGCGGCCGGATCGCCCTGGGCCAGCAGGAGCCGGCCGAGGCGCAGGTTGCTTTCGGCGAAGAGCGGATGCCGCTCGCCCAGCGCGCGGCGGCGCGCTTCCAGCGACTCTTGGAAGAGACCCCGGGCGTCGTCGAGCCGGCCGAGCTTGAGAAGCACCTGGGCGAGATTGTCCATCGAGATGGTGGTTTCCTGGTGCTCGTCGCCGAGCACGCGGCGGCGCGTGGCGAGCACGCGCTCGTGAATCTGCGCGGCCTGATCGTACTCTTCGAGACCGGTACAGGCCACGGCGAGGTTGTTCAGACTGACGAGCGTCTCAGGCGCATCGTCGCCGTAGATGCGGCGCTTGTGTTCGAGGGCTTCGAGGTGCAGGGCGCGGGCCTGGTCGTAGTGCTCGAGGTCGGCCAGGACCATCGCGGTATTGTCCATCGACATGATCGTGTGCGGATGGGCGTCGGAGAGCACGCGGCGCCGCGTTTCGAGGGTGTGCGCGTGGAGCTCGAGGGCTTCGTCGTAACGGCCCAGCGCCCGGTAGAGGTGCGCCAGGTTATTCATCGACACCAGCGTGTCGGCGTGCTCGGCGCCGAGCGTGCGCCGCCGGGCCGCGAGCGTCGCATCGTACACGGCGAGCGCGTCGTCGTAGCGTCCGAGACGTCGATAGAGCACGCCCAGGCCGTTAGCGCTGGTGAGCGTGGCGGCGTGGTCCTCGCCGAGCAGGCGGCGGCTGAGCGCGAGCGCCTCCTTCTGAAGCGGAAGCGCCTCGGCGTAGCGCCCTTGGCGCGAGTACAGCAAAGCCAGCTCGTGGGTGGCGGCGTGCGTCTGCGGGCTGACGTCGCCGTGCACCGCCCGGGAGAGCTGGAGCGCCCGGACGTTGAGCGGTTCGGCGTCGGCGAAACGTCCCCATTCGTTGTAGAGCGCTCCGAGCTCGTGCAACGACTCGATGGCGTCGGGGTGGCGCTCGCCGAGCAGCTCCTGGCGCGTCTGCCGCGCCCAGCGCAGATGCGGCTCCGCCCGGTCGTACGCGCCGAGCCACTGGTAGGTTGTGCCGATGACGTGGCGCACGCGCGCCTGCGGCAGGGGCTGCGCGTTGAAACGCTCGTCGACGCCCGCAGCGGCCGCGTCCAGCACGTCGATCACACGCGCCTCGCGCCCGTCGCGTTTGGGGTCGGCGGCGCTGAGCATGTCGGCCAGAAACGCCGCCACGGCCTCGGCTTCAGCCCGGGCGAGCGTTTCGGCTTGGAGCGCGGCGGCCTTCTCGTTGCGCTCGTGCGAGGCCCAGGCCAGTCCGTACGCCGCCGCCGACAGGCCAATCAGCAGCGAGGCGAAGGCAGCGGCGAGACCGCCGACGAGCGCGCGGTTCCGGCGAGCGAACTTACCCCACTGGTAGAGCACGCTGGGCGGGTGGGCGGCGATCGGCTCATCGCGCAGACAGCGGCGGATGTCCTCCGCGAACGCGTGGGCGGACGCGTAGCGCTGCGCAGGGTCTTTCTCAAGCGCCTTGGCGACGGTCGTCTGCACGTCGCCGCGCAGGGCGCGATCCACGGTTCCCAATGGCAGGGGGCGGTCCTCGGCGATGCGGCGGGCGGCAGCGGCGATGGGAAGGTCGGCGACGTCGTAGGGCAGGCGGCCGGTGAGCAGGTGAAAGGCGACGACGCCGAGGGCGTACACGTCGCTGCGCGTGTCGAGGCGCCATGGGTTGCCGGCGAGCTGCTCCGGGCTCATGAAGGCGAGCGTGCCGAGCAGTTGCCCGGTGCTGGTGCGCATGGCGGCGGACGCGGGGTCGTCGGCGATGATGTGCGCCACGCCGAAATCCAGCACTTTTGGCTGCCCCTGGTCGTTGACGAGGATGTTGGCGGGCTTGAGGTCGCGGTGAATCACGCCTTTCTGGTGCGCGTGGTGAACCGCGTCGCAGACGCGCGCCAGCAACTCCAGCCGCTCTCGCACGCCGAGCCGCCGCCGGCGCGCGTGCTCCGCCAGCGTCTCGCCGCTGACGAGTTCCATCGCCAGGAAGGGCCGCGCCGCATTGGCGCCCGTGTCCGTCGTCACTTCGGCGCTGCCCGCCTCGTAGATGCGGGCGATGCCCGGGTGCTCGACACGCCCCAGCGCCTCGGCCTCCTGTCGGAAACGCCGCAACGCATCCTCGCTCGCCGGCCCGTGCGGCATCAGCTTCAGCGCCACCGTGCGGCGCGGCGAGAGCTGCTGGGCCTCGTACACCACCCCCATGCCGCCGCGCCCGATCTCGCGCAGCACGGTGTAGCTTCCGACGCGGCGGGGCGTTTCGAGGCCGAGTGCTGCGGGCAGGCCGGCGATGACGGGGCGGCGCATGAAGTCGCCCATGCCGGCGGCGTCGTGGTCGAGCAATCGCGCGACGAACGCGCGCAGCGGCTCGTCGCCGGCACAGCGCGTCACCAGCAACGACGAGCGCTGCCCAGGGTCGACCGCCAGCAACTCGCGGAAAATCTGCTCGGCCTGCTGAATCCGCGCGCCATCCATGCAGTCACCCGACACACAGTACGAGAAGAGGCAGCGCCGACCGCCATCTCCGCACGAGACCCGGTGGTCGGGCCAACACCCGACGCCGCCGCGCGGGACTACGCCTGTTGACCCGCGAGTTGCGTGAACAGGAAGGCGCGCGTGAAGCGCCACTCGCGCTCGACGGTGCGCGGCGAGGTGTCCAGGGCCTCGGCCGTCTCCTCCAGCGTCAGGCCGCCGAAGTAGTGCAGCATCACGATTCTCGCCTTGCGCGGGTCGGCCGCTTCGAGCCTGGTCAACGCCTCGTCCAGCGCCAGGACGTCCTCGTTGGGCAGCTCGATCGGCAGGTCGGCGTCGTCCATCGCCACCCGCCTGCGCCCGCCCCCGTGCTTGACGCTCGCCTTCCGCCGCGCCCGGTCCACGAGGATGTTACGCATGGCCCTGGCGGCGGCTGCGAAGAAATGAGCGCGGCCGTTCCAGCCGGGGTCCCGGTCGCCGACGAGCCGCAGATACGCCTCATGAACCAGCGCCGTGGGTTGCAGCGTCGTCCCGCGCGGGGCACGGGCCAGGCGCGCGTGCGCCAACCGCCGCAGCTCGTCGTAGACCAGCGGCAGCAGCTCGTCCGCCGCGCGCGGTTCGCCGCGGCTGGCCGCCATCAGCGTGCGCGTGATGAGTTCGTCGGACACGATTCCCCCGACAGGTCTGGCGGTTCCGGCGGCCGGAATACGGACTGACTCCACGGTAGGGCCAAGTGCCCCGATGGGCTCACGTTACTCTAGCGCCCCGTGGCGCTGTAGCCAAGCGAAAACCTGGAGCGCGGCGCTCCGCACCGCTCGGGTCGCTGATTGGAGGATAGCATGCGCTCGTTCAATATCAGACTTGCCGCGAGGTTCCTGCTGGTCGCCGGCATGCTCGCCGCGCCGGCACTCGCCGAGAGCCAGACGGCCTTCACGTACCAGGGGCGCCTGTCAGACGCGGGGCAGCCCGCCGACGGCGATTACGACTTCGTTCTCAGACTGTTTGACGCGGCGGGGGGAGGCAACCAGGTCGGCGAGCCCTTCGTCGCCGAGGCCGTACCCGTCGCGGACGGGCTGATTGCGCTGCAACTGGACTTCGGCACAACCCCGTTCGATGGTCAGCCGCGCTGGCTTCAGATCGAGGTTCGGTCTGCGGGCGGCGGCCCATTCACGATCCTCGCGCCGCGCCAGCCGCTCTCCGCCGTGCCCTACGCTCTCTACGCGCTGGGCGGCGCGGGGGACGGACTGTGGACCGCTGTCGCCGACGACATCTTCAGCGCCAACCCCGGGTCCGTGGGCATCGGCGTTGCCGCGCCGGCGGCCCGGCTGCACGTCGAGAGCACCCTGACTCGCACCATCATGGCGTCCAACACCGCGAGCGGGTCCGGTGTGTATGGCGTCGCGCATGGAACGACCGGCCGCGGACTCTTCGGGCAGGCCACCGCCGGCTCGGGCGTCAACTACGGCGTCTACGGCGAGAGTGTCAGCTCTACCGGACGCGGCGTTTTCGGCCAGGCCAGCGGCGGCGCAGGCGTGAGCTACGGCGTGCACGGTCGATCGGTGAACTGGACCGGCGTCTTCGGCGAAGGACTGCACGGCGTCTGGGGAACGGGGTCGACCACCGGCGTCCGCGGCGAGACGACCGCGGAGAACGCCACCGGCGTCTTCGGCGTGGCCTCGGCGGGGAACGGCAGCGGCGCCGGCGGGCATTTCATTAGCTACGGGACCAGCGGCAGCGGCGTGCTTGGCGAGGCGCTGTCAGCCTCCGGCACCAACTATGGCGTGTATGGCCGCACCGTCGCCGCCGGATGCTATGGCGTCTTCGGCGAGAGCCCGTTTGTCGGCGTCTTCGGCGATGCCCATCAGGCCGTTGGGACGAGCTATGGAGCCATGGGCCGCAGCTCAAGCACCAGCGGCCGCGGCGTGTTCGGCCTCGCCACCGCCGCCACCGGTCTTACGTATGGCGTCTACGGCAGCGCCTCCAGCACGACGGGAACGGGCGTGTACGGCGAAGTCAACGGGCCAGGCGCCATCGGCGTGCAGGGTCAGAATTCGTCCGTAAGCGGCGCTGCGCCGGGCGTCATGGGTGTGTCCAACAGCGGGCTCGGGCGCGGCGTGCAGGGCAGCGCGCTGGCGTCGGCCGGCGGCGCCTCGGGTGTGTATGGACTCGCCAAGAGCACGACCGGCCGCGGCGTCTACGGCTTGGTCGATTCCGAAACAGGCGTCAATTACGGCGTCTTCGGCGACACATCCAGCACGAACGGCCGCGCCGTTTACGGCGAATCGAGAGCGACGAGCGGCCTGACGTTCGCCGTGCGCGGGTTGAACAACAACAGCGCTGGCTACGGAGTCTACGCCGCCGGCAACTTCGGCGCCAGCGGCACCAAGGCCTTCGTCATCGATCACCCGCTCGATCCGCAGGGGAAGTTCCTCAAGCATTACTGTTCCGAAGGGCCGGAGCCGCTCAACATCTACAGTGGCGCGGTCCGGCTCGATGCCGACGGAGAGGCGACGGTCGAGCTGCCAGCGTACTTCCAGGACATCAACCGCGATTCGCGGATTCAGCTCACGGCCGCCGGCGCCTCGATGCCGGGACTGCATGCCGCCGAAGAGATCATCGACAATCGCTTCCGCGTCGCCGGCGGCGCTCCGCACGGCAAGGTCTACTGGGAAGTGAAGGCCGTGCGCAACGACCTCTGGGTGCGCACGCACGGGGCGCCAGTCGAGGTCGAGAAGGGCCCGACCGAGCGCGGCCGCTACGACCACCCCGATCTCCACCAACTTCCCGGGCGCCTGGGCCTGGACGTCAATGAAGACACCGAGACGCATCGTCCGCAGTGACGGACAGTCCAAGGGGACCGCGGTCCGCTCCACGACGCCTGCGCGTCGAACGGGGCGGACCGCTCGCTGCGCGAGTGGCCATGGCGCGTTGTGACCCCCGGTGCGGCAGCCCACGTCGGCGATCTGCTCCTGGACCTCGCCTCCTCCGCCGGATATCACTTCCATGCGCGCGGCGGGCGGCCGTGGCAGGAGCACCCTGGATGTTGCGGCTCAGGGCATCGGCGGCGCAGCTTCTGGTGATCGACTTTCAGGAGCGGCTGATGCCTCACATCTTCGAGGCGACGGAGTGCCTGGCGCAGGCCGTGCGCATGATCGCCGCGGCGCGGCCGCTCGGCCTGCCCGTCACGGTGAGCGAGCAGTACGTGCGCGGGCTGGGGAGCACGACGTCGGCGGTGCTGGAGGCGCTCAAAGGGGCGGAGCGTTTCGAGAAGATGAGCTTCAGCGCCTGCGGGGATGCGCGGCTCAAGGCGCGGCTGATGGGCGCGGGCCGCGAGCAGGTGCTGATCTGCGGCGTCGAGGCGCACGTCTGCGTGCAGCAGACGGCGCTGGACCTGGCGCAGATGGGGCTGCGGCCGGTCATTCTGGCGGACGCGGTCTCGTCGCGGCGCGCGCTGGACCGCGACGTGGCGATCGAGCGCCTGCGCGGCGCGGGGGTGCTCGTGACGACGGTGGAGGCGGCGATATTCGAGATGCTCGACGTCTGCGGGACCGAGCTGTTCAAGCGGATTCTGCCGCTGGTGCGCTGAGGGGCGCGCCGCTGAAGGACGCTGCATGGGGCGCTACGACGAGCCGGACGACCAGCCGTACGGGGACGACGAAAGCGACGACCCCGAGGCCCCGGACGCCTCCGATTGGACGGACGAGGACGAGGACGCCGACGAAGTCGCATGCCCCGCGTGCGGGCGCGCGGTCTGGGAAGAGGCGCAGCAGTGCCCGCATTGCGGCGAGTGGGTCAGGCCGGGCGCTCGCGGTCCGGCGCCGTGGGTGCTCTTTGTCGGGATCGCGCTGCTGGTGCTGCTGGCGGCGCTGTTCGTGCTGACGCGCGTCAGTGGCCGGTGAAGCCCGGAATCAGCGAGACGGCGATCGAGAGTGCGATCAGGATGATGATGATCCACTCGAGCAGCTCCATGCGCAGCGTGGCCTGCCGGTCGGAGATCTTCTGATAGATGCTCTCCAGCGCCTGGAGCTTGCGCAGGATGCTCGCGTCCCACTCGGCCAGGTGCAGGCGCTGCGAGACCAGCCGGTAAACCCGCGCCAGGTACACGTCGCCGAGCAGCTTCAGCGCATTGTTGACCTCCTCGAAGAGCCGGGCCGCGTCCATCTGCATCTCGGCCACGCGGCGCATCGCCGTCCGTGTCGAGTGCAGCCGGCCCAGCCGCCCGGTCCACGGCCCGGCGGTCGCGCGGTTCAGCGCGGCGTCGAGCTGCCGGTCGAGGTAGCGCATTTCGAGCAGCTCGACGTTGGCGAATTCCAGCACGGCCCGCACGTCTTCCGCCTCGCGGTCCAGCAGCAGGGCGGCGTTATAGTCGATCAGCGCCAGGTCGTCCGGGCGGTACGAGGTGCGCACCGCGAGCGCGTCGCTGATCTCGTCCGCCGACAGCCGCCCGCGCTCCGACCGGAGCACCCGCGCGACGAACTCGCGCTGCTCCGCCAGCAGCGACTCGGGCGTCAGCGGCGGCTCGGCGGTCTCGATCTGGAAGATGAAGTATTCCTCGACCAGGTCGGAGATGTTCGGCCGCGACACGGCGGGGCGGATGGTATCGAGGATCGACTCGAGGGCGCTGCGCGCGGTCACCAGCAGCGCGGGGTTGTCGTAGAGCGCGTCGCTGACCTCCAGCAGCCGCTCCAGCGCTCCCTCCAGCGGAATCTGAAACGTCACCAGCGCCGCGCCGAAGTCGTACAGCACCACGTCGGCCAACGGCGATGCGACGCACTGGGCGATGGCGATCGGTTCGACGGCCCGCGCCGTGCGGATCGGCGCGGGCTGAATGGCGAAGTGCGCCGGTGCGCGCCGGCGATGCTGCATCCTCTCGCGCGCCGCCGAGGTCAGCCGCCGCTCCGCGCCGTCCAGGTCGATCGCCGCGCCGATGTCGTAGGCAAAGCTGGCGTAGCACGCCCCACGGAGGTTTCGGACGGCGGCGGGTGCGCCGGTGGGCGGGGGACCGGACTGGGGCTGCGCCATGGCCGGGGCTCCTGTGGCCCCTAGTAGCGCGGCGCGTGGCAAACTCGTCAACACGCGTGGGCTGGGGAGGCGACGTCGGGCGCGGTAACGGTTGCTCAAGCGCACCAATTCCGTGCGCCCGCCGCTCCGGAACCGGTTGCAGTACCGAAGAACAGCGTATAGTATTAATTGGGAGGTCCGCGCTATCTGGTACCCCTTTGCGCCTCCCCGGCGCGTGTACCCCGCACACAGCAGGAGCCTCACCGGCGATGAGCGGCACGCTCGACGAGGCAATCCGACGGGCGGAGCAGCTCCTCGTGCGTTCCTGGGGCGGTGGCCGCGACCTCTGGCTCTGGGAGCACTGCCTGCGGGTGATGCGCTCCGCCGAGCTGCTCGCCGCCATGCCCGATCTGCTCCGCGAGCAGGCCGACCCGACGGCCGCGACGCTCGCCGGACTCTATTACGACGCCGGCTGGGCCGTGCAGGCGCGTGAAGGCGGCCTCCAGCCCTGGCAGGTGCTGGCCCGGCCGACCAGCAACATGCAGCGCGAGCTGGCGGCGGGCGCGCTGCTGGAGCAGTGCACGGGCATTCTGCCGCTCGAGACGGTGACGCTGGCGGCGGAGGCCATTCGCGAGTGCAACAACCGCTTCACCACCATGCCGGAGGCCCAGGTCGTCTCCGAGGCGGCGAACCTCGACGAGTTCGGGCTGATGTATGTCCTGCGCCAGTTCCGCCTGTTGCAGGCCGAGGGACGGCGGCTCGAAGACCTGCTGGCGACGTGGACGCGGCAGCAGGAGTATCGCTACTGGGACGCGCGGGTTGACGGCCTGCGCTTCCCGCAGACGCGCGAGATCGCCCGCCGCCGCCTCGCCGGAGTCGCCGACTTCATGGAGGCCCTGGCGCGAGACGCCAGCGGGGCCGACCTGCGCCAGCAGTTCTCCGCCGCCGCCGCGCCCCCGGAGCCCTGAGCGGTCCGCGCTGAACGAGCCGCGAGCGCAAGCGGGTGCTGCGGCCGCGCGGCGAGATGCCCGCGCTTCCTGCCTTGCCGCCGCCTGGTCATGATTCCGTGCTTCTGAGCCGGCTGCGCGGCGCGTCTCAGGGCCAGATGACGGCGCCCGGGACGACCTGGCGCATCGTGCCGAGCTGCCGCAGCGCGTCGTCATAGCGCTGGTACTTCCCGACGAGCACGACGTACATGTAGGTGTTACCGCGCGGTTCGCGGCGCAGGAACGGGTCGAAGCCGCGACGCCGCAGCGAGTCGAGCAGGGTCTCGGCGTTGCGCTGCTCGCCGAAGGCGCCGCACTGCACGGCGAAGTGATCGGCGCGCAGCGCCACGCGCCGCTGGGCATCGGACAGGAGCGGGCTCTGCGGGTAGCGCTTCGTCAGCTCCTCCTGCCAGGCCAGCGCCTCGCGCCACATCGCGCTGCGCTCGCAGCACAGCGACAGCCGGAAGACGACCAGGTCGCGCTTGGCCTCGTCGGGCATGCGGGCGGCGGCGGCGGCGTAGGCCTGGCGGGCGGCGGCCCAGTCGCCGAGCTCCTCGAAGTAGATCGTGCCCAGGAGCACGAGCGCCCGCCAGGTGGATTCGGCGTCGGCGTCGAGCTGCACGCAGCGGCGCAGGTCGGCGACGGCCCGGTCGCGATCGCCGGCCAGGGCGTAGCTCTTGCCGCGCAGGTAGAGTGCCTGCGCCTGCTGCGGCCCCTTGTCGACCTGGCTGAGAAAGAGCGTGAACTTCTCCGCGGCGCGCGTGTGCTGGCCGGTGTCCTGCGCGCTGCGGCCGTCCTCGAGCCAGCGCTTCTGCTGCTCGGTCAGGTTCGAGCAGCCCGCCAGCAGCAGTGCGCCGGCGACACAGATCGCGTGCGCCTTCGTGTGGGTGCTTCGCATGCCGATCAGCCTAGCGATTCCGCCGGCGCCGGCAACGGCGCGGCGCCGAATTGACCAGCGCTCGGGCGCCACCTACGATCCGATTGAGCGTGGGGGCGGCGTCTCAGAGTTCCGCCGCCGGAAGGGGGCCGCGGATGAGCAGGCCGGCGACGCTGGGGGAGCTGCAACGCGCGGGCTACCGCTATCGGCCGGTGAAGACCGAGCTGCGCGAGAACCTGATCCGCAAGCTCCGCGCGGCCGAGCCGCTCTTCCCGGGGCTGGTCGGCTATGACAACACGGTCGTCCCGCAGCTCGTCAACGGCATCCTGGCGCGGCACGACATCCTGCTGCTCGGCCTGCGCGGTCAGGCCAAGACGCGCATCCTGCGGGCGCTGCCCGAGCTGCTCGACGAGTTCGTCCCGGTCGTCGCGGATGCGGACGTCTTCGACGATCCGCTGGAGCCGCAGCTCCGCAGCACGCGCAAACTGATCGACATCCACGGCGAGGACACGGCCATCCGCTGGGTGCAGCGCGCCGAGCGCTACCACGAGAAGCTGGCGACGCCCGACGTCACCATCGCCGATCTGATCGGCGACATCGACCTGGTCAAGCACGCCGAGGGGCGCTACCTGACCGACGAGTCGACGATGCACTTCGGCCTCGTGCCGCGCAGCAACCGCGGCATCTTCGCCCTGAACGAGCTGCCCGACCTCCCGCCGCGCATCCAGGTCGGC
Organism: uncultured Planctomycetota bacterium; assembly: GCA_900696525.1. Lineage (GTDB taxonomy): Bacteria > Planctomycetota > Phycisphaerae > UBA1845 > Fen-1342 > CAADGL01. The sequence continues at coordinate 136,748 of CAADGL010000021.1, read as the reverse complement.
CTCTTCAACGTGCTCGAAGAGCGCGACGTCCAGATTCGCGGCTACCCGATCCGCCTGAATCTCGACGTGCTGCTGGTCTTCTCGGCCAATCCGGAGGACTACACCAACCGCGGGCGCATCGTCACGCCGCTGAAGGACCGCATCGGCACGGTCGTGCGCACGCACTACCCGCTCAGCCCGGCCGACGCCATGCGCATCTCACGCGCCAACGCCTGGCTGGCCCGCCCCCAGGGCCACCCCCAGGTGGAGCTGCCGCGCTTCGTCCACGAAGTGATCGAAGAGACCGTGCGCCTCGCGCGGCAGAGCCCACACGTCAGCCAGCAGTCCGGCGTCTCGGTGCGGGCTTCGATCACCGCGCTCGAGGTCGTCGTCGCCAACGCCGAACGCCGCGCCATCCTGCGCGGAGAAGCGGCGATCGTGCCGCGCGTCAGCGACCTGGCGAGCGTGCAGGCGGCGGCGCGGGGCAAGATCGAGCTGCTCCTGGCGGAGGACGAGGCGGCCGAGGACCGCCTGCTGCGGGCCCTCATGGGCGAGGCGCTCAAGAGCGTCGCAGCCAGTTACCTCGAGATGGACGAGCTCGAAGAGGTCGTGGCCCAGTTCCTCGGCGGCAAGACCAACGTCGAGGTCGGGGACGAGGTGTCGGCGGCAGAGGTGCTGGAGAACGCCCGGCCCATCCGGGGACTGCTGAAGGCGGCCGAAGGCGTCTGCCGGCAGGCGGAGTGCGACGCGCAGTCGCCGCCGCACCTGGCCAGCGCCGTCGAGTTCGTGCTCGAGGCGCTGCACGTCAACAACAGGCTCAGCAAGTACGCCTACAACACGCGGACGTTCTATCGCAAGTGAGCGCCGCCCGGCAGGCGCGTTGCGTTCGCAGCTCGCACGATCCGCGCCGCGAATCGGAGTCCAGGGTCAGGCGTTATGTGGACCTGTGCCGCGAGCTGGCCGGCGCACGGTGCCGTCGCGCCCGGCCCCGCGCGGGTTGTTATCAGGCCCCGTGATAATCCTCCAGACGCTGCCCGACCCGCCCGATCCCCAGCAGCAGTACACGTGGAGGAGCGGCACGTGAACCTCGACCTCGATCTGGTCACCAGCGACTGGCACACCCCGCCGGACGAGATCTGCGCCCGTGTGATCCGCGGGATGGAGGGCGGGGAGCTGGTGCAGCTCAAGGTCGACCTGGGCGTGCTCCAGATGCATATGGACGGCCGCCCGGACGGGCAGCGCTTCCATGGGATGCCCAGCGCCGCCGAGTTCATCGCGCACGAGCTGCGCGTGCATCGGGACGTGGGCGCCGCCGACTGGGCCGAGCTCAATCGCGAGCTCCAGCAGTTGAACTATCGCCGGCTGGCGTTCTCGGTGCTGGCCGACCAGGCGTTGCGCGACAACAACCGCGCCGTCTCGGAGCCGATGCTGCGCCGCGCCTTTCGCGACATCACGCACTGCCTGGGGATCCTGCGGACCTTTGAGCGGCATCAACACGCCGTGCCGACGTCGCCGGCGCTGCGCGCGGCCCTCGTGTACAACCGCACGCTGGTGGCGTCGCGGCTGCGCGTCGTCGAGGGGCTCATCGACGAGGCGATTGACGAGATCGGGCAGGGCCGTCGCTGCCTCGATGAGCTGCTGGAGCGCACCGGCGCCGAGCCCGAGGCGCGCGAAGCCGACCCAGGCCTGACCTACCTGAAACAGCAGGAGGCCCAGCTCCGCCACGCGCACGGCGTGCGGCAGACGCTGCGCGAGCGCATCGAGGCCGCGGTGGAGAACGAGGACTTCGAGACCGCGGCACGGCTCCGCGACGAGCTGCGCCGGCGGCCGAAGGGTTACACCGTCTCCGAGCAGTTCTGACCCGCCGCCGCCCGTCCGATGGTGCCACCGGTTGGCACACCGCACACGCGGCTTCGCACACGCCAGGCCGACGGCTATCATTCCATTCATGCCGCATGCACTGTTCGCCTTGACGCTTTCCGCCGCGCTCGCCGCCGGCGGCCAGGAAGCCGAGCCGGGGGCGCGGCTCACGGTCGATCGCGATGACACGCCGGTCCGCTCGCCGGGCGCGCTGCGCATCGAGCAGGCGTTCATCGCCGATGAGAACGGCGACGGCGTGCTGCACGTCACCGGCAGCGACCTGACGATCGACTTGCGCGGCCAGCGCCTGCACGGCGCGCCGCCCGGACACAGCCCCGACGCGTTCAGCGGCGTCGGCATCGTCGTGACCGGCAAGAACGTCACCCTGCGCGGCGGCGCGATCAGCGGCTTCAAGGTCGGCATCCTGGCGATCGAGGCCGACGGCCTGGTGCTCGACGGCGTCGACGTCTCCGGCAATTTCCGCCAGCGGCTGCGCTCGACCCCCGCGGCCGAAGACGGCGCCGACTGGCTCTGGCCGCATCGCAACGACCAGCAGGAGTGGCGGAAAGGCTACGGCGCCGGCGTCTGCATCGAGCGCAGCCGCAACGTGACCGTTCGCAACTGCCGCGCCCGCGACGGGCAGAACGGCGTCATCCTCGACCGCGTCAGCGACTCCACGCTCTATGACAACGACTTCTCGTTTCTGTCCGGCTGGGGGCTGGCGCTGTGGCGCTCCAGCCGCAACACGATCACCCGCAACGCCCTGGACTTCTGCGTCCGCGGCTACAGCCACGGCGTCTACAACCGCGGGCAGGACTCCGCCGGCATCCTGATGTTCGAGCAGTGCTGCGAGAACCTCATCGCCGAGAACTCCGTGACGCACGGCGGCGACGGCTTCTTCGGCTTCGCCGGGCGCGAGGCGCTGGGCGAGGAGTGGCTGGAGCGCGAGCGCGAGCGGCTGCGCAACGAGACGGGCAAGCAGGACGTCGATGACCTGATCGCGCCGCCGGACGACGTCGTCGCCCGGCATTGCCGGCTCGGCAACCGCGACAACCTGCTGATCGGCAACGATTTCTCCTACGCGCCGGCGCACGGCGTCGAGATGACCTTCAGCTTCGGCACGAAGATCATCGGCAACCGCATGGTCGAGAACGCCATCTGCGGCGTCTGGGGCGGATACTCGCAGGACACGCTCATTGCCGGCAACACCTTCGAGGGCAACGGCGAGATGGCCTACGGGCTGGAGCGCGGGGGGGTGAACATCGAGCACGGGCGGCGGAACCAGGTGATCTTCAACACCTTCCGCGGCAACAAGTGCGGCGTGCACGTGTGGTGGGACGACGATCGCGGCCTGCAGCGCACGCCCTGGGCGCTGGCGAACTACCCGGAAAGCGGCCGCGGCGGTGCGGTCGAGCCGCCGGCGATTGTGGCGAACAACACGTTTGATGGCGACAAGCTGGCGCTGCACGTGCGCGACCTGAAGGGTGTGGTGTTCGCCGCGAACAACTCGCGCGGCGTCGAGCGCGAGATGATTGTGACGCCCGGCTGCGAGCCGGCGACGGTGATCGCTGACGCCGGCTTTGCGCCGCCGAGGCATGAAGCGCTGGGCGATTCGCGCCCGGTCGGCCGCCGGCCTGAGCTGCGCGGCCGCGACAAGATCATCATGACGGAGTGGGGGCCGTACGACTGGCAGCGGCCTTACCTGCACTTCGTCGGGGCGGAGTGGAGCGCGGACGAGCAGCAGGTCTTCCACGTCTACCGGCTGCTGGGCAAGGAGCGGATCAAGTCGACCGACGCCGCGAAGCTGCGTTGCAATCTCGAGATCGGCAAGCGCGAGGACGGCGCGACGCAGATCCGCCTGGCGCCGGTGCAGCGCGACCGGGTCTGGCCCTACTCGTTCACGGTGACGACCGAGAGCGCGACGTTGACGGCCCGCAACACGCTTGTCGACAGCCGCTGGCGCGTGCGCGTCTTCGCCTATCAGACCGACCCGCGCGAGAACCTCGAAGCCTGGCACGACGAGGCCCGCGCTGCCGCGATCGAGTTCACCACGCACGAGCTCGACCTGCGCTACGGCATGGGCGGCCCCAGCGACCTGCCGGGCCTCGACCCGAAAGTCCGCGACGCACGCCTGCCACGCGAGCGCTTCGGCACCATCGCCGAGACGCGCCTGCGCATCCCCGCCGGCCGCTGGCGCGTTCAGACCACCTCCGACGACGGCGTGCGCGTCTGGGTGGATGAGCAGCGGATCATCGACAACTGGACCTGGCACGGACCGACGCGCGACACGGGTGAGTTCGCGCTTGCCGAGGACACGGACGTGACGATCCGCGTCGAGCACTTCGAGCTCGATGGCTACGCCACGCTGCAATTCGAGCTGTCGCCGGCGGGGCCGCCCGCGCCGCCGTGACGGCCCGCCGCCGCGAGTCCCACCGGGCTAGGGTGGCGCGGGCTTCCAGCCCGCGAAGCGCGGGCTTCCAGCCCGCGAAGCGCGGGTTCCAGCCCGGGTGGCGCGGGCTTCCAGCGCGCGAAGCGCGGGTTCCAGCCCGGGTGGCGCGGGCTTCCAGCCCGCGAATTGCCCGCGGCCGCGAGTTGGCGGGCGGGGACGCCCACCCCACCCATCACAAGTCAGCGCTCCGCCGGCGCTTCCAGCGGCAGATCCGCCGGCGCGGGCAGACGCAGCACCGGGAAGTCCTGCTGCGGCGCGATGGCGCCGGCGAAGAAGTCCCACGTGGCCAGGCCGTCTTCGCACTGCGGCTCCAGCAGGTACACCGCCAGCGATCCGAGCCGCTGGGCCGTCGGCACGACGATCGTCCCGGCCGGCAGCGTCCGGCGCTCGCGCCGCGTGGCGGCGTCCAGCGTGCGCATGCTGCGTTTCTGGAAAGGTTCGCGGCCGGTCTGAATGCGCTCGATGCGATAAGCCTCGACTTCCAGCTCGACCGGCTCGCGCAGCCGGGTCAGCTCGATCCCGTGCCGCCGGAGCTTGTCGATCACGATGGCGGGTTCGGGCGGGACGAGGTAGGCGAAGGGCCGCGCGACGGTCAGGGCCGGCTGGGCATGGGACCAGAGCTCGACCTCGTAGTCCTTCGGCTCGGTCGGGACGCGCTTGCCGTCGCGCACTTCCTCGACGTAGCCCGCCGCCACGACTGTCTCCGGCGCGCGGCCGGGTGTGGTGCGGATGGCGACGGCGTCGCCGGGGCCGCGGCCGGCGGCGATGGTCGCCTGGTCGGCGTCGGCGAGCAGCTTCCGGATGCGCGCCTTGTTCTCCGCGGCGTATTGCAGGCAGGCTCGGACAAAGTCGCGCGTGGCGAGCACGCGGTCCTTGTACGGCGCGTACGAGTACCCCTCGGTCAGGATGCTGATTCGGTTGCGCAGGCCGACGTATGACGTTCCGTAGCGCCCCTGGGCCGGGTAGCTCTCCCAGCGCGTGTGGTCGCGGTTGAAGTCGCCGTAGAAGAACGTGTCGAAGCCGTAATCGCGCTGCACGGCGCGGTCCACCTCCGGCAGCAGTTCCTCGCGGACGAAGCGCACGATGCGCATGTCGCCGGCCAGCGCCCGCGGCCCCTCGTACGTAAGCACGTAGCGGTGAAAGCTGCCGTTGGTCGTGTGCGTGTCGATGAAGATCGCCGGATCCCAGCGGTTGAACATCTCGACCAGCCCGCGCGTCTCCGGCGCTTCGAGCTTGATGAAGTCGCGGTTGAGATCGAGCCCGTCGGCGTTGTGGCGCACGCCCATGCCTTCCTCGGGGCCGGCCTGGCCCGGCCGGTTGTCCTTCGACACACGCTCGTTCCCGTCGCAGTTGTAGATCGGCGCCATCACCACGATCAGGTCGCGCAGCAGCGGGTGCAGCCGGCTGCGCTGCGGGTCGCCGATCAGCTCCCGCGCCAGCATCGGCAGCGCCTCTTTCCCGTCCACTTCCCCGCCATGGATGTTCCCGATCAGCAGCACCACCAGCTTGCCGCGCTCGGCCACCTGGCGCTCGGCGTCCTGCGCCGTCTGCACCGGCGGATCGGCCAGGATCAGCAGCGGTATCTCGCGGCCCTCCACCGAGCGGGCCATGCTGGCGCGGCGGCCGAGCGGCGACGCCGCGGCCAGGCGATCGAGCAGCCCGACCAGTTCGTCATAGCGCGCCGTGGCCTTGTAGTCACTCAGCTCGGCGACGGTCAGCAGGGCGCGCGCGTCGGCCGGGTCGCCGCCGGCGTCGCGCGGGCCGCCGGCGTGGGCTGGCATCGCGGCAACGGCGAACGCGGCCACGGCTGTCGCGATCAGGTCGAAGCGAGCGATACGCATGGGCCGGTCAACTCCTTCGGGGTGTGTGCGATGCGGGCGACGCCAGCACATCCAGCGCGGCCTGGTGCAGGCTCCCGTTGCTCGCCAGGCTCTCGCGCGACGTGTGATCGCCCCCGCCGCGCCAGTCCGTCAGCCGCCCGCCGGCCTCGGTGACGACGGGCAGCAGGGCCGCGACGTCCCAGATGTTCATGACCGGGTCGAGCACGACGTCGGCGCGGCCCGTGGCCAGCAAAGCATAGCCATAGCCGTCGCACCAGCTCCGATGCACGCGGCACGCGCGGCGCATGGCGTCGAACGCCGCCGTCCGCCCCGTCGTGTCGAACAGCTTGCCGCCGCCCGTCAGCAGCGTCGCCTGCGGCAGATCGTTGCAGCACGAGACACCGGCACGGCGGCCGTTCCACCAGCAGCCAAGGCCGCGCGCCGCGTAGACGGTCTCGCGCAGCGCGGGCATGTGGATGACGCCGACGGCCATCTCGCCCTGCCACTCGAAGCCGACAAGCGTGCTGTAGAGCGGCACGCCGTGGATGAAGCTGAACGTCCCGTCGATCGGGTCGAGAATCCAGCGCGCTGGCTCCTCCCCGCGGCGCTCTCCGAACTCTTCGCCGAGGATGGAATGCGCCGGGAAGCGGCGCTCGATGCGCTCGCGCAGCAGCAGCTCCGCCTCGCGGTCGGCGGCGGTCACGGGCGAGCCGTCGCCCTTCTCGACGACGGCCACGCCGGAGTGAAAGTATCCCAGCGTCAGGTCGCCGGCGCGCTGCGCGGCCTCGACGCTGAATTCAAGGATTTCGCGCAGGTCGGGCCGGCTCATGAGGTTCACTGCGGCGGATCGTATCACGCCGCTGTGGCAAACGCACGCGCGCGATGGGGCAGGGCGTCGCGAACCGCCGGACGCCGGCGCGGCGCGGGCGGCCCGTACGACGTGCGGCATGGTTCGAAAAGGCGCAGCCACAGGCGCGGCCACCTGCCGAACCGGCGGGCGCCGAACGAGGCCGGACTGCTCAGCGCCGTGCGAATCTGCTCAACGGGCAGTTCGGCCGTTCGGCGGAGGTCCTTCGCCCGTGGCTACGCTCTGACAAACCGCCTGCCTCTCCCGGGTAGGCCAGTCCGACTCGGGTGGCGGTGCCGAACGCGCTCGCTCAACGGCGCCGCAGGAACGCCAGGGCACCCAGCGCGAGCAGCACGCAAGTCACCGGCTCTGGAACGGCCGTCAGCGTGAACGCCATGTCAGCCGAGTTGAACCAACCCGGCGGGAAGGGGCCGTCGTACAGGTCCGGTCCGGTTGCGGGGTCGGGGCTCGGGAAGCCCCAGTTGAACCAGGGCGGAAAGCCGAAGTACTCCGAAGTGAACGCGGCGTCATCGCCCCAGGTGGGGAGCGCGCGGTCCCTGAAGAACCAGTAGAACGCGTCGAAGAAGCCGTCGGTCACCATCACGCCCTGAATGGAGACCCACAGGACCTTCTCGTCGAGCCCCTGATAGAACCACTGGTCCTCCGGCAGGTCGATCTTGAACTTGTAGGGCTCGTTGACCGGGTCCGGCCGATGCCAGCCGATCTTCAGCGGGTCGCCGGGATCGGCCGGGGATACCTCGTACTGATAGAGCAGGCTCCCGGGATGACTGGCGTCGTTCGGCGTGGCCGGGACGTCCGTCCAGAAGCTCACGCGGAACTTGTCGAGGTAGTCGATCCCGTAGTACGAGAAGCCGTAGAACTCGAGATCCGTGATGTACGCGTGCTCCGGCAGCCCGGAGCAAAGATAGTCGTCGGCCGTCAACGCGACACTGGGCGTGTCGAGGTCGATCCAGCTCGCCGCCGCATAGGTGTCGAGCCCGCCGACGCCCTGCTCCCACTTGATGGTGTGGGGCCAGTCTGCCAGGCAGGGCAGCGCCAGCCCGCCCAGCACAACCCAACCAACACCGATTCGCATGACAACTCCTCCCTCTACGCGAATGCGCCGAAGCGCAGACCCACCGCCTGAACGAACCGTTCGTTCAGCCGCGGCAACGCGACTCGCGTCGTCTGGCGCAGCGCCTGGCAGGTTGCTGGCAAGCTCGATAGGCAGCCCGGCGTCGGAACGCACCCGATCGGCGGAGTCCTCAATCCGTCGCTCCGCCGTCGAGGCCAGGCCGACGCGTACCGCGGCCTGCCAACGCATCAAGCGTCCAGCGACTCGGGCCCGTGTGTGTGACTTGCGCTATGGCTGGAGCCGAATCCTCCCCCCGGCCTCCCCAAGAAACGCGCATGGCTGCAAACAGAAGATGTGGCCAGCGCGCCGGTCCGTCACGACCGCCGGAGCCATGCTAGCTGGCTTCGCGTAACACGCAACCAGAAAAATGACGAAAAAACCGTGAGTTCTGCCCCGAAGGCTCGAAACGGCGGGCTCGCCGGCCGTCGCCCCCCCCCCCCGGCCGGCGCGTCCCAACCCGCGTCTCAGGTGTGCAGGCCGCCGTCCACGGCGAAGACCTGCCCGGTGATGTACGCGGCGCCCGGGCCGGCGAGAAAGGCGACCAGGGCGGCGACCTCGTGCGGCTGGCCGAAGCGCTGAAGCGGCACGTGCTGCCTGACCTGCTCCTTGAGCTTCTCGGGCAGGACGTCGGTCATGTCGGTCTCGATGAACCCGGGCGCGACGACGTTGCACGTCACGCCGCGCTTCCCCAGCTCCTTGGCGACGGACTTGCTCAGGCCGATGAGGCCGGCCTTGGCGGCGGCGTAGTTGGCCTGGCCGGCGTTGCCCGCGATGCCGCTGATGCTGGAGATGTTGATGATGCGGCCTCGGCGGGCGCGAACCATGTGCCGCGAGGCGGCCCGCGTGATCCAGAACGCGCCGCGCAGGTTCGTCGTCAGCACGTCCTCGAACTGGTCGTCCTCCATGTTCATCAGCAGGCCGTCGCGCGTGATGCCGGCGTTGTTGACGACGATGTCCAGCCGCTCGCGGCGCTCGATGATCTCGTCGATCGTCCGGTCGATCGCCGCACGCTGCGTCACGTCGAGCGCGACCGGCGCGATGCGCCCCGCCAGCTCGGGCAACGCTCGCCCCCAGGCCTGCACGGCGTCGGTCGAGCGGGCCGCGGCGAAGACCTGCGCACCCTGCTCGGCCAGCGCCACGCAGATGGCCCGGCCGATTCCGCGCGACGCGCCCGTCACCAGCGCCACCTGTCCTTCGAGGCTCATGCGTGCGTCTCCATTGCCGGGTCGCCGCCGCTCAGCCCGCCGCGTCCAGCTCCGTCGCGCCGCCGACGTTGATCGCCCTGCGGCCGCGGTCGATCTTGCGGAGCAGTCCGCTCAGAACGCGGCCCGGGCCGATCTCCCAGAACGTCTCGACTCCGTCGGCGATCAGGCGCTGCACGCACGCCTGCCAGCGAACCGGGTTGAAGACCTGACGGTACAGCGATTCGCGGATCGCCTCCGGACCCCCATGATATTCCGCATCGACGTTCGAGACCACCCGTACGCGCGGCGTCCGAATATCCGCCCGCGCCAGCTCCTCCCGCAGCGCCTCCGCCGCCGGCCGCATCAGCTCGCTGTGAAAGGCGCCGGCCACCTTGAGCGCGATCGCCTTGCCTTCAAACTGCTCGGCGAGGGCGGCGGCCGCCTCGCAGGCACGGACGTCGCCGGAGATGACGATCTGTCCCGGGCAGTTGAAGTTGGCCGGCCCGACGCGGCCATGCTCGGCGACGCGCTCGCACAGGGCCAGCACGGCGGCCTCGTCCATGCCCAGCAGCGAGACCATCCCGCCGGGCGAGCGCTCGCAGGCCTGCTGCATCAGGGCGCCGCGGCGATAGACGAGCCGCAGGGCGTCGGGAAAGGGCAGGGCGCCGGCCACGTGCAGGGCCGTGTACTCGCCGAGGCTCAGCCCGGCGCAGGCGGCGAACTGGTCGGGCCGGATACGGCCGGCGTCGACGGCGGCGCGATAGAGCGCCACGCTGGTCACGAAGATCGCCGGCTGCTGCACGTCGGTCGCGTTCAGGCGCTCGGCGGGGCCGTCGAAGCAAAGGCGCGAGAGCTCAAAGCCGAGCGCTTGGTCAGCCTGGGCGAAGGTGTCGGCGGCGACGGCGAATCGCTCGCAGACGTCTTTGCCCATTCCGACCACTTGCGCGCCCTGTCCGGGGAAGGTGGCGGCAGCGATCGTCATGTCACATCCTCAGAAGAACGGAGCTCCACGTCAGGCCGGCGCCGAAGGCCACCAGCAGCGCCAGGTCGCCGCGGCGCAGCCGCCCCTCGGCCCGCGCCTCGTGAAACGCGATCGGCACCGACGCCGCCGACGTGTTGCCCATGCGGTCGATGTTGATGAAGACTCTCTCCGGCGGAATACCGAGCTTCTCGCACGCCGACTCGATGATGCGCAGGTTCGACTGGTGCGGCACGAGCAGGTTGACGTCGCGGAGGTCGACGCCGGCGTCGCGGGCCGTGTCGAGGATGACGGCCTGCATCTGCGAGACGGCGAACTTGTAGACGTCGCGTCCCTTCATGCGCATCACGTGCAGGCGTTCGTTGACCGTGCGCAGCGACGCGGGCTCGCGCGAGCCGCCCGCCGGAACCCAAATCAGCATCGCCCGTCCGCCGTCGGCGCCCATGCGCGTGGCGAGGATGCCCGTTTCGGGCGAGGCGCTCGGCCGCAGCACGACCGCGCCGGCCCCGTCCCCGAAGAGGATCGCGCTCTGGCGGTCCTCCATGTCGCACACGCGCGTCAGGCAGTCGGCGCCGACCACCAGCGCGCAGCGCGACATCCCCGTCACGAGGTACTGCGCCGCGGTGATCATCGCGTACACAAAGCCCGAGCACGCGGCCACGACGTCGAACGCGGGGACCCACCCGCAGCCCAGCGCCGCCTGCAACTCGCAGGACGTCGACGGCAGCGGATGATCCGGCGTGATGGTGCCGCAGACGATCAGGTCGATGTCCTGGGCCGTGACGCCGGCTTGGGCCAGTGCGGCGCGGCTGGCGCGCTCGGCGAAGGTCAGCGTCGATTCGTGCTCCGCGGCCCAGCGCCGCTGGCGAATGCCCGTGCGCTGCACGATCCACTCGTCGCTCGTGTCGAGCCGCTGCGCCCAGTCCTCGTTGGTCATGACCCTTTCGGGCACGCCAATGCCGGACCCGGCTACTTCGACGCCCCAGTTCACTTTCATGCCGGGCGCTCGACGAGAGTGGCCATGCGGGACTCGATGATGCTGTTGAGCTTCGTGCGGATCTGCTCGGCGGCGACGCGGATGGCGTTGCTGATGGCGCGCTGGTCGCTGCGCCCATGGCAGATGATGACCACGCTCTTGATGCCCAGCAGCGGGGCGCCGCCGTACTCGGCGAAGTCGTGGCGCTTCCAGATGCGCTCGACGATCGGGGCGAACTGCTGGGCGAAGCTGGGGCCTTCCTGGCCGATCTCGCGCACGATCGTCTTGAACAGGCCCTCGGCCAGCCCCTCGGTGAGCTTGAGCGTGACGTTGCCGACGAAGCCGTCGCAGATGAAGACCTGCCCCTCGCCGGCGAAGATGTCGCGCCCCTCGACGTTACCGATGAAATGCAACTGCGGGTCGCCCTTCAGCAGCGCATGGGCCTCCTTCACCAGCGGGTTGCCCTTCGCCTCCTCCTCGCCGATCGAGATGATCCCGACCTGCGGCTCGGCGATGCCGAGGATCTCGCGCGCGTAGATGTCGCACATCCGCGCGTACTCGTGCAGGTGGTGCGGCTTGGGCGTCGTGTTCGCCCCCACGTCGCACAGGATCACCGGACCGCGGAACGTCGGCATCACCACCGCGATCCCCGGTCGCGTCACGCCCGCGATCGGCTTGATGCGCAACTGCGCCGCCGCCGCGAACGCCCCCGTGTTGCCCGCCGAGATGATCGCGTCGAGCTCGCCCTTTCCGGCGGCCGACGCCATGCGGACGATCGTCGAGTCGCGCTTGCCGCGCAGGGCCTCAACCGGCGACTCGTCCATCCCGATCGTCTGCGAGCAGTGCTCGATGCGGATGCGCGGATCGGTCAGGCCGTGCTCGCGGCATTCGCCCTCGATCACGTCGCGCAAACCGTATAGCAGCATCTGGTCGCCGTCGGACAGGTGCCGCAGGCCGGCCGCCGCGCCGCGGACGATCTCGCGCGGCGCGTGATCGCCGCCCATCGCGTCGAGCGCGATCCGCATGGTGCTTATGACTCCTCGGAGCCAACCTTGATGCGGGTGTGTGCGTTCACGTGGCCACAGTTCTGGCAGGCGCAATGCGGCCGCTTGGCCTGGCCGCACTGGGGGCATGAAACCAGGTGTGCCGGCGTCAGCGCGTGATGCGACCGCCGCGTTCGCTTGCGGTGCTTGGTTTTCTTATGTACGGGCTGCATACGTCCTCCGCGTCACGCCGTCTCCGATGTCATTAGCCGGGCCCGAATTCCCTGGTCGCGATGCGGCCCGGTTGATGGGCGAATCCGGGGCTCGATACCCACGGCGCACAACCGCGCGATTCGTCGAACCTTACGGTCCGCGAACTTCACTGTCAAGCCGCGGACCTCGCCGGCCCCGCGACAGCCGCGATGCGGCGCCGCCAAGGCGCCGCCCCGGCGCGGCGCCTCCGGCGCCACGCGCGGTTCATCCGGTTGAGCCAACGGACGCCGAGCGACGGCGCAGGTGGCCGCGCGCGGGCGGCCGGTGCGACGGCGTCGGGCTCTGGGGGAGAGGCGCGGAAGCGTCATGCGGCGCCGTTCGGCCACTGACAACGTGCGAGGCGGGCCGGACGCGGCTTTTTTTTTCTGAATCTCATCGATTCGGCTTGCGTCTCGTGGAAAAGTGGTTATATTTCCCAGTATAGCCCAGTCAGTGGAGTGTTGTGGGACCGTGGCGCGGTGGCGGAATGTTCCTGGTCGGCCGGTACGAACTCAGGCTCGACGCGAAGCATCGTCTCTCCATTCCGCTGGCCGTCCGCAACAAGATGAACGTCCAGAACGACGGCGTCGGCTTCTATGTCCTGCCGGCCCGGCGTCGCGGGACGTTGGCGCTTTACCCTGAGCTGCACTTCGAGCGCCTGCGCGACGGCGATCCGCTGCCCTCGGAAGTGCAGGGGCCGGCGTACGAGTGGTATCAGTTCCTGTACTCGAACTGCCACGCCGTTCAGCCGGACGACCAGAACCGCGTGCTGTTGCCCAAGCGGCTGCTGGAGCTGTCGGGAATCGAGGCGCCAGGCGACGTGATTCTGGCGGGCATGCGGGATCACCTGGAACTCTGGGGCCGGGCCGACTTCGAGGCGTTCGAGCAGCAGAAATGGACTGAGTATCCGCAGCTCGAAGCCCAGGCCCTTTCGGAACGGCAGGCGCGCGGATCGCCGGCGCCCAACACCGGCGAGCGCGCCTGCTGATAGACGATCGAGTGGTGGGTTGGGTTCACCACGTCGCGGCGGCAGCGCTCGCGCCGCCGCCGCGACGGCTCGAATCAACGCGGGTTGGGACCGCTGCAACGGTCCCAAGGCAGGGATGCGTCCGCGGAATGGCTGGGTCGGCGGTGAATGCCCGGCTCTGGCTCTGTGGCCGACGCGACCATGGATGGCGCGTCGGCCATCCTGTCGTTTCGCTCGGCAGGGCAGTTCAACTGACCGCCGTGAAGACGACCGCCAGACCCTAGCCGCTTCGCGCGGGCGTGTCCAGTGCCCGTTTGAATCGCAATGACCCGCCGCGCCCGGCGCGGCCCCATCAGATCGGGATCAGCCGTCCGTGACAGAGTCGCCCGTTGCGCATGAGCCGGTGCTCGTCGCGAGCCTGCTGCGCCTGATGGAGTTCCGGCCGGGTCAGGCGGTGCTCGACGGCACAGTCGGACTGGGCGGTCACGCCGCCGCGATCCTCCCGCGGATTGCGCCAGGCGGCCGCTACATCGGCATCGATGCCGACGCGGCGATGATCGAAGAAGCCCGGCGGCGACTGGCGTCGCACGGCGGAGCGGTTGAGCTCGTCGTCGGGAACTACGCCGAGCTCGGCGAGATCCTGGAGCGCGTGGGCCTGGAACAGGTGGACCACATGCTGCTCGACCTGGGAGTGAATTCGGCGCAGTTGGCGGATGCGGCGCGCGGCTTCTCGTTCGAGCGCGACGGCCCGTTGGATATGCGCTACGACCGCAGCCGTGGCGAACGGGCCCTAGACCTCGTCAACCGGCTCAGCGAGTCCGAGTTGGCGGACCTGATCTACGAGTTCGGCGGCGAAGGCGCCAGCCGCAAGGTGGCCAAGCGCATCTGTCAGGTGCGCCACGAGGGCCGCATTACGACGACCAAAGTGCTGGCGCGGGCCGTTGAGTCGGCCATGGGCGGCGGCGACCGGCTGCACCCGGCCACGCGCGTCTTTCAGGCCCTGCGGATCGCGGTCAATCACGAGCTGGACAACCTGCGCACGTTCCTGGAGCACGTGGTGGACCGTCTGCGCCCGGGCGGCAGGCTCGCCGTCATCAGCTTCCACAGCCTCGAGGACGGACTCGTCAAGCGGCTCATCCGCCGCACCGTTGCCGAGGGCCGGATGTCGGAGCTCACGCGGCGGCCCGTGGTCGCGGATCAACACGAGCGCGCCGCGAACCCGCGCGCCCGAAGCGCGAAGCTGCGCGTTGCGCAGCGCGTCTGAGCGGCGCGCCGCAGTCGGATCGCGGACGCCAGTGCGTGCGGCGTCGTAGCATGGAGGCGACAATGGTGTTGAACATGAAGCTCGCGATGCTGCTGAGCCTGGGCTTCATCGGTGTGATGTGCTGGCTGGTGAATCAGGTCGCCCGCCCCGGGGCCGAGAGCCCGGCGCCGGGCTCACTCGTGATGCAGGCCAGCGGGCCGATCGCCACGCCGGTCGCCGACCTGAATCGACCGCGGGCGCCGGAGCTGGCCGCGCGGTTCGAGCAGAGCAGCGCCGCCGCCCCCGAGCGCATCGACCGCGCCCCGCGCCACGCGCCCGAAACGGGCGGCGACCGCCTGGCGCTGGGCGGCAGCCTGGCGCCGCGCCCAGCCGAGATCGAGTCCGCCCCTCAACAGGCCCCACAAACGGCCGTCGCCCCGGACCCCACGGGGCGGCGGCCGCCTACCTTCGCCGCCGACGCGGGAACCGCGTCTCGCGGAGGAGGGCGCGACGTGCGCACCCCGCCGCTGCCGTCGGCGCGCCCGGCCGAGGCCGTGCTGTCTGGATCCGAGGACACGCCGCTGACGGTCACAGGGCCCGCCGAGCCGGACGCCCGGGCGCCGGCTGGGCCCGGCTCGCCCGCCAGCGAGCCGCGACGAGCGGCGGTGCAGTACAAGGTGGCCCGCAACGACAATCTCCACAAGGTCGCCCGTCGAATCTGGGGCAGCGCCGCGCCGCAGGACGTGCGCCTGCTCATGGATGCCAATCCCGCCGTCAAGAAGCGCGACGGCCGCCTGCTCATCGGCGAGACGATCGTGATTCCGGCGCGCGGCGGCGTCGCGCTGGCAAGCGCCGAGAGCCCCGCACCGCGCACGACCGGGCGAGAAAGTCCGGACAGGGCGGCCGGGCGCGCCGACGAACGGCCGCGCGGCGCCCCGGCCCCGGCGGGACGAGCCATGACGACGCCGACGTCGCCTCCGAAGACAGCCTTGACCAACGCGGCTACGGCGAAGAATGCCCCGAAAGCCACCGGCAAGGCCGCCGCCGAGCGTCCGGCGCCGCGATCATACCGCGTGCGAAAGGGGGACTCGCTGGCGCGCATCGCCGAGCGTGAGCTGAACGACCGGGAGCGCTGGCGCGAAATCTCAAAGCTCAACCGGCTGGCGAACGCCGATCATCTGCTTCCCGGGACGACGCTGAAGCTGCCGCCACCGACCCGCGACGGATAGAGGCTTTTGCATAAAACAACAGAACACGGGAGGAACAGGGCTCGGAATCCCTGCGTCGTGGGGCCCGGCGCCGCTGACGAGGCAAGCGACACGTCAGAGCCGGGCTGTCCCCGGCCCGGCCCGGACGAACACAAGAGGCGATCTCAGAACCCGATCCGAGCCGCGCCTGTAAAGTTCCAGTTCAGCGGCGGCAGGCGTGACCGCGCGTCGCACCCTGCGCCCGCTGGCCGGCGCGGCGAGTTGCGCGTCGGGCAAGGGGGGCGCCCCGCGCGGCCCATCGGCGTTCGCGCTAACGAGCGAGGTTGGCCGTGGTCGATACGATGGAGAGGCGGGCGAGCGCGGCCGTCGCCGGAGGGCGCGCCGGCCTGTGGTTCGCGCCGTCGAGATGGGGTCGAGGACCGGGCGCTCGCGCGCCGGCGGCCACGAGCAGGCAGGCGGGCGGGGGCGGCGCGCTGGGCCGTGCGGCGCCGAGGGGTTATGCTGGCGGCGCTCGCGTGGAGTGCGCCGCCATGTCGCTTACGCGAATTGTCATCGTGCTGGTCTGCGCGCTGGCGGTGATGCTGGGAGCGGTGCTGCTGCGGGTGGAGACGACGCGCCTGCACTACCTTACCTCGCTGTGTGATCAACGCTACGAGGAGCAGCGGCACGAGCTCCACGCGCTGGAGTTGCGGCAGGCGCGGCTGCGCGATCCGAGCGCGATCCGCAGCCGCATTCTGAACCTCCGCGTGCCGGAGATTCAGGCCCGCGAGGAGACACCGCGGCGACCGCCGGCGCGACGCTAGGGAGGGCGTCATGCGCATGCACTTGGTCCTGGGACTGGTCGGCGCGCTGCTGCTGGCGGGCGCGGGGAAGCTGGCGTGGGTCGAGTACGCGCGCGGCGGCGAACTGCGGGCCCAGGCGCAGGCGCAGCACACCGCCAGCATGGTCGTTCCGGCGCAGCGCGGCGACATCCTCGACGCGCGCGGCCGGGTGCTCGTCGGCTCGGTCCGCCGCCCGATGGTCTTCGCCGATCCCACGCGCATCGCCGATGTGCGCTACGCCGCTTACAGCGTGGCGCCCGTGCTGGAGCTCGATGCGGCGGCGCTGGAGCGCACGCTGCGCGAGCGCGGCGACGCGCAGTACGTGGTCATCAAGCGCGACTTGAGCGACGACATGCTGCGCGCCTTCGAGCAGGTGCGCGACAGCCGGCGCCTGTGGGGGTTCCGCGTCCAGAACGAGTCGGCCCGCGACTACCCCTACGGCGGCCTGGCCGCGCACGTCGTCGGGTTCGTGCAGCGCGACACGTCGCAGGCGGGCCTCAGCGGCATCGAGCAGGCCTACGAGCGCGTGCTGCACGGCGTCGACGGCCGGCGCTGGGCGACCGTCGACCGGCAGCGGCGGCGACTGCGGCCGCTCACCGAGCAATACGAGCCGCCGCTGGACGGCGCGACGGTCGTGCTGACGATCGACGCGGGCATTCAGCAGGCCGCCGAGAAGCATCTGCGCGAGGCCGTCGAGAAGTTCTCGGTCGAGTGGGGCGCGGCGCTGGTGATGGACCCGCGCAGCGGGGAGGTGCTGGCGCTCGCGGTCGAGCCGGGCTTTCACCCGCTCGACACGATTCCTCCCGACGAGAAGCTCAAGCACAGGGCGCTGGAGCGCCGCCGCAACCGGGCCATCGCCGACGCCTTCGAGCCCGGCTCGATCTTCAAGCCGTTCGTCGCGTCGGCGGCGCTCGACGCCGGCATCGTCCGCCTCGACGAGTGGTTCGAGATCAACGGTCCACGGCGGGCGTTCGGCCGGCGGACGATCCAGGACGTGCACCCGTACGCGCGCTTGCAGTTCTTCGAGGTGATCAGCAAGTCCAGCAACATCGGCATGGGGCTGCTCGGCCAGCGCGCGGGCAACGCGCGGCTGAGTGAGTGGGTGCGGCGCTTCGGCTTCGGGCAGCTCACCGGCATCGGCCTGCCGGGGGAGAGCGCCGGCCTGCTGGCCGACCTCGACCAGTGGACCTCGTTCTCCACCCAGTCCATCCCGATCGGGCAGGAAATCTCCGTTACGCCGCTCCAGATGCTGACGGCCTTCTGCGCGCTCTCAAACGACGGCGTGCTCTACCGCCCGCGCATCGTGCGCGGCGTCGTGCGCACCGACGGGACGGTCGTGGAGGATTGCTCGCAGCCCGTGGCCGTGCGGCGGGTCGTGCGGGCAGAGATCGCGCACGAGTTCCGGCAACGCGCGCTGGCCGAGACCGTGCGCACCGGCACGGGGAAGGGCGCCGCGATCCCTGGTTACCAGGTCTTCGGCAAGACTGGGACCGCCCAGGTCGCCGAGCGCGGCCGCGGTTACACGGCGGGTTCGTACGTCGGGTCGTTCGTGGGCGGGGCACCGGCCGGCGAGCCGCGCGTCGCCGTGCTCGTCAGTCTTTACAAGCCCGGTGGCCGGGCATACTACGGAGGGACGATCGCCGCACCGACCGCCGGCCGGATCATCGGTGACGCGCTCGAATACCTGGGCGTGCAACCCGAGAGCAGTGCCGAGTTTGGAGCGGCCGTTCCGCGATGAGCAAGGACCCGGGTGGGCCCGGCCGGCGCGGCGCGCGTGCAGGGAGACGCAAGGATGGGGATGAGCCCGTCTGATCGGGGATTCACGCTGGCGGAGCTGCTGGACGGCATCGTCGCGACGCCGCTCGACGCCGGCATGCGCGACCTGCGCATCAGCGGGATTCACGACGACTCGCGCCGCGTGCAGCGGGGCGGGCTGTTCGTCGCCCTGCGCGGCAGCGCGACGGACGGGGCGCGCTTCGTGTCCGAGGCTGCCGCCCGCGGCGCGGCCGTCGTGCTGGGCGAGGGGGCGGCGGACGGCGCGGCGCCGTTCCTCCGCGTGCCCGACGCGCGCGGAACGCTGGCGCGGCTCGCCGCACGCTGGCACCGGCTCGACGACCCGGCTCTCCCGTTGCGGCTGATCGGCGTGACCGGCACGAACGGTAAGAGCACGACGGTCTACATGACCGCGGCGATCCTGCGGGCGGCGGGGCTGCGCTGCGGCGTGCTCGGGACGGTGCAGTACGACCTGTGCTCGCGGACGGTGCGGGCCGACATGACCACTCCCGGGCCGCTGGAGCTGTGCGGGCATCTGCGCGAGTGCGCCGACGCCGGCGCGGCCGCCGCCATCATGGAAGTCTCCAGCCACGCGCTCGACCAGAAGCGCACCGACGGGCTGCGTTTCGCGGCGGCGGCGTTCACGAACCTCACGCAGGACCACCTCGACTATCACCTCACGCTGGATGCGTACCGCGCGGCGAAAAAGCGCCTGTTCGACGGGCTGGGCCACGACACGGCCGCCGTCGTGAACGTGGACGACGCCGCTCACGAGGCGATGGTCAGCGGCACAAGGGCGCGCGTGCTGACGTACAGCCTCGAGCGCAGGGCGGATCTGACGGCGCGGCTCACGCGCGACACGATCGGCGGCACGCTGTATCGCATGACCCTGCCCGGCGGGCAGCAGCTCGTGCTCGAGAACGCGCTGGTCGGCCGGCACAACGTCTACAACGCCCTCGCCGCCGCCGGCCTCGCGCTAGCCCTCGGCGTCGAGCCGCAGCACGTCGAGCGCGGCCTGTCGGCGGTGCGGAACATCCCGGGGCGGCTGCAACGCGTCCTGGCGCTGCCCGACGTCGACGTCTTCGTCGATTACGCCCACACCGACGACGCGCTGCGCAACGTCCTGAGCGTCCTGCGCCCGCTCGCGCGGCAGCGGCTGATCGCCGTCTTCGGCTGCGGCGGCGACCGCGATCGCGGCAAGCGCCCGCGGATGGCGGCCGCCGTCGCGCCGTTCGCCGACGTGATCGTCGTCACCAGCGATAATCCGCGCACCGAGGACCCGGGTGCGATCATCAACGACATCCTCGCCGGCTTCGACGACGCCGCGCGGCGCAAGGTCATGGTCGAGAGCTGCCGCCGCAGCGCGATCCACGCAGCGCTGGCCGGGGCGCGCGCCGGCGACGTGGTGCTGATCGCCGGCAAGGGGCACGAGGACTACCAGATCATCGGCCGCGAGAAGCAGCACTTCGACGACGTCGAGGTCGTGTTGCAGGCGGCGGCGGAGCTGAACGCGGCGGCGAGCGGGGCCCGCGCATGATCAAGCTCGTGCTCAGCGAGGTCGTCCAGGTGCTTGCACCCGAGTATCGCGGCGAGCCGCCCGGCGGCAGCGTCTCGGGCGTCTCCACCGATTCGCGCTCGATCGAGGCGGGCGACCTGTTCTTCGCCATTCGCGGGCCGCGCTTCGACGGCCACGACTTTGTCGAGGCCGCGCTGCTCGGTGGGGCGGCGGCAGCCGTCGTCGACGCGCAGCGCGCCGCGCCACTGCTCGAGCGGCTCGGGCGCGTGCCGCCGCTGCGGCGCGTGCTGCTGCCGGTTGATGACCCGCTGGCGGCGCTGGGCCGGCTGGCCGCGTACCATCGGCGGCTGATCTCGGCGGACGTGATCGCGGTCGTCGGCAGCAACGGCAAGACGACCACCAAGGAGATGATCCAGCACGTGCTCAGCGGCCGCTGCCAGGTGCGCGCCTCGCCCAGGAGCTTCAACAACGCCGTGGGCGTCCCGCTCACGCTGCTCTCGGCGACGGCGGCCGACGACTACCTGGTGGTGGAGATCGGCACGAACGCCCGCGGCGAGATCGCCACGCTGTCTGAGCTGGTCGCGCCCGAGATGGTCGTGCTGACCTGCATCGGCGAGGAGCACCTCGAAGGACTGGGCGACCTCGAGGGCGTCGCAGCCGAGGAGTGCTCAGCGCTGCATCACGTGACGGAGCCGGGTTTCGCCGCCGTGAACGTGGATGACCCGCACGTCGAGCCGCACCTGGAGCGGTTGAGGGCTCGCGTCGTGCGCTTCGGCCGGGCGGAGTCGGCCGATCTGCGCGTGACGCACGTCGCCTACGAGGCGCCCTGGCTGAGCTTCCAGGTCAACGGCCGCTTCGACTACCGCCTGCACATGCCCGGCGCCCACAACGCCACGAACGCCTGCGGCGCGATCGCCGTCGGCCGGCGGCTCGGAATGGAGCACGACGCGATCGCTGAGCGCCTGGCCTCCTTCGTGCCGCCGCCCATGCGCAGCGAGGTCCTGCGCCTTGGCGACGTCACCATCGTCAACGACGCCTACAATGCCAACCCGCATAGCGCCCTGGCGGCGCTGGCGACGCTGTACGAAGTGGCCCGCG
Source organism: uncultured Planctomycetota bacterium (assembly GCA_900696525.1). Lineage (GTDB taxonomy): Bacteria > Planctomycetota > Phycisphaerae > UBA1845 > Fen-1342 > CAADGL01. Next base: position 115,658 of record CAADGL010000021.1, on the reverse strand, counting down.
GCGGGCGGCGGATCGCCGTGTTCGGCGAGATGCGCGAGCTCGGCGAGCGCGCCGCCGAGCAGCACCGCCGCGTCGCGAAGCGCGTCCGCGGCGAACGGATCGACCACGTGGTGCTGGTGGGCCGGGCCGTGGAGCTGATGCACGACGCGCTGCGCGGGGGCGACCTGTTCTGCCCCACGGTCGAGTGCTGCGCCGACGTCGACGCCTGCGGCCAGCGGCTGGCCGAGCTGGTGCGCGGCGGCGACGTGGTGCTGCTGAAAGCCTCGCGCGCCGTCGGGCTGGAGCGCGTGATCGACGTGCTGCGCCGGCGCCTCTCGCACGCGCCGGCCGCGTGAGCCATGATCTATCACTTCTTCTACTGGCTGACGGGCGGAAACCCGAACTGGGCCTACGCCGACCCGCTGTTTCGGGCGCTGATGGCGGCGATGCTGGCCTTCGCCGTCGTCTGGGCCCTGGGGCCGCACGTGATCCGCATCCTGGTCCGGCTGAAGATCGGCGACCGGGCCGAGTTCGACCACGCCGCGCTCAACGAGATGACCCGCAGCAAGAAAGACACGCCCACCATGGGCGGCGTGATGATCGTCGCCGCCATCTTAGCGGCCGTTCTGCTGCTCGCCGACCTGGGCAGCGTCTACGTGCGCATCGCCATGTTCTGCATGCTGTGGCTGGCGGTGCTGGGCGGCGTGGACGACTGGCTGAAGCTCACCGCCGCCCGGCGCAGCGGCACGCGCGACGGCCTGCGCCTCTGGGAGAAGCTCGTCTTCCAGGTGGCCCTCGGCGCCTTGCTGGCGATGTTCGTGCTGCGGCACGGCGAGATGACCGCCGAGCGCGCCCGCTACGACGCCAGCGCCGACTACAGCCCCGCCTACAACGTGCTGAACATCCCGTTCTACAAGGGCGAGAAGATCCCGGCCTACGTCGGCGAAGACGGCAAGCAGATCAGCTACTTCTACGGCATCATCCTGCCCACGCCGATCTTCGTCATCGTCGCCGTCGTCGTCATCGCCGGCACCTCCAACGCCGTCAACCTCACCGACGGCATGGACGGCCTGGCCAGCGGCTGCATGGTGCTCACCGCCTTCGCCTTCATGATCCTCGCCTACGTCGTAGGCACGCCCGACCTCGCCTCCAGCCTGCTGTTCTCGCACATTCGCGGCTCCGGCGAACTGGCCGTCCTCTGCGGCGCCGCGATGGGCGCCTGCCTCGGCTTCCTGTGGTACAACGCCTATCCCGCACAGGTCTTCATGGGCGACACCGGCTCGCTGCCGCTCGGCGGCCTCATCGGCTACGTCGCCATCGTCACCCGCCTCGAACTCATGCTGCTCATCGTCGGCGGCGTATTCGTCATCGAGGCGCTCTCCGTGCTGATCCAGATTCTCTACTTCCGCAGCACAGGCGGCGGGCGCTTCTTCCGCTGCGCGCCGCTGCATCACCACTTCCACCTTGCCGGCTGGACGGAAACCCAGACCGTCGTGAGGTTCTGGCTGATCGCCGCGCTTTTTGCCGCCTTTGCGCTGGCCACCATCCGCTTGAGGTGAACGACGATGGCCGAGGCCATGCACGCTCCGACAAGTTCGTTCGCGGCGCGGGAACCCGCGCTGTCCGCGGCCCCGGGCGCGTACGACTGGGTGATCGTCTTCCTGGTCGGCACGCTGATGACGCTCGGCGCCGTGATCGTCTACTCCGCCTCGGTCTCGATCGACGCGCCCGCCATGAACTGGCAGCAGTGGTGGCGCACGCCGCTCCGGCAGGGCGTCTTCGCCGTTGCGGCGTTCGTGCTGATGGCGCTCGTGGCCCGAACCGACTACCGCGCCTGGGCCTGGGACGAGCCCGGGCAGGGCTGGCGCGCGGGCGGCTGGGCGCTGCTGGCCGGATTGCTGCTGATCATCGTGCTCATCCCGGGTGTCGGCGCCGAACGCCTGGGGGCGCAGCGGTCCTTCTCGCTGCGCCTCGGACAGGTCGCCCTCAGCTTCCAGCCCTCCGAACTGGCCAAGCCGGCCCTCATCCTCTGGCTCGCCGCGCTGCTCACCCGTCCGCGCGCCCGCGTAGACGACGTGACCCGCGGCTATCTGCCCGCGCTCGGCAGCGCCGGGCTGCTCATCGGCCTGACCGTGATCGAGGACTTCGGAACCGCCGCCCTCATGGGCGTCGTCGCCATGGCCATGCTCTTCTGGGCCGGCGCCCGCTGGCTGCACCTCGGCGTTACGGCCTTGGTCGGCCTCGTCGCCGGACTCGCCCTCGTGCTCCTCGAGCCCTACCGCTGGCAACGCGTCATCACCTTCTTCTCCGCAAACCCCGACCCGCAACGCGAGGGATACCAGGTCAACCAGGCGCTGATCGCCATCGGCTCCGGCGGCTGGCTCGGCCGCGGCCTCGGCGCCGGCGTCCAGAAGTACGATTACCTTCCGCAGGACAACAACGACTTCATCCTGGCGATCCTCTGCGAGGAGCTCGGCATCGCGGGCGGCCTCGCCGTCATCGCGCTTTTCCTGTTGCTGTTGTGGCGCGGGTGGCTCATATCCCGCCGTGCCCCCGACGCCTTCGGCCGTCTGCTGGCCGGCGGGCTGACGCTCACGATCTGCCTCCAGGCGGCGTTCAACATCGGCGTCGTGACCAACAGCATCCCGACCAAGGGTATCTCGCTGCCGTTTGTCTCGGCGGGCGGGTCGGGGCTGCTTTTTCTGGGAGTGGCGGCGGGATTGCTGGCGGCGGTGGGCGGCCGCGCGACGAGCCGCGATACGAGCCGCGACACTAGCCGCGACACGAGCCGCGATACGAGCCGCGACACGAGCCGCGATACGAGCCGCGACACGAGCCGCGATACGAGCCGCGAGCGCAAGCGAGCGACGTGACGGGCCTCTAGGCGTTCGCCTGGGCGGCGGCGATGGGCGTCTCGCCGGAAGACGCCGCGATCGCGGGGGCCGGGCTCGCGGGCGACGGGGATGACGCGCTCGCCTCCAGTTGGAATTCGGGCACGAGGTGCTTCAGGCGGCTGCGCGCCTCGCCGCGCGACACATGGTCGGCGGCGGCGAGCAGGTCGTCGATGGCGGCCAGCAGCGGCTCCCAGGGCTCCGGGCGCTTCTTCCAGATGCCGATCTTCGGATGCGCCGTCCGCGAGACGTCCTCGCCCTCGATCGAGAGTTCCTCGTAGAGCTTCTCGCCCGGGCGGATGCCGACGAACTTGATCTCGATGTCCTCGCCGGGGCGGAAGCCCGAGAGGGTGATGAGGTCGCGCGCCAGGTCCACGATCTTGACCGGTTCGCCCATGTCGAGCACGAAGATCTCGCCGCCGTCGCCCATCGAGGCGGCCTGGAGCACGAGCTGCGCGGCTTCCGGGATGGTCATGAAGTAGCGCACCATGTCCTTGTGCGTGACGGTGACCGGCCCGCCGCGGGCGATCTGCTGCTTGAAGATGGGGATGACGCTGCCGCTGCTGCCCAGCACGTTGCCGAAGCGCACCGTGACGAACTGCGTGGCCACGCGCTCGTTCAGCGCCTGGATGTACATCTCCGCCACGCGCTTGCTGGCGCCCATGATGCTGGTCGGGTTCACCGCCTTGTCGGTGGAGATCATGACGAACTTCTCGCAGCCGCTGGCCGCGGCCACGTCCGCCACCGTCCGTGTGCCGGCGACGTTGTTCTTGATCGCCTCGCCGGGGTTCAGCTCCATCATCGGCACGTGCTTGTGAGCGGCGGCGTGGAAGACGGCGGTGGGCTGCTCGCGCGAGAAAATCTGCTGCATGCGCCTGCGGTCGCAGATGTCGGCGATGCACGGCACGATGTCGATGGCCGGGTGCGCGCCGCGGAGCTCGCGGTCGATCTCGAACAGGTTCTGCTCGGCCTGCTCCACCAGCACGAGCCGCCGCGGCCCGAAGCGCGCCACCTGCCGGCACATCTCGGAGCCGATCGAGCCTCCGGCGCCCGTGACCATGATGACCCGCTCGCGCAGGAACTGGCCGATCTGGTCGGCGTCGAGCGTGACCGGGGCGCGCCCGAGCAGGTCGTTGATGTCGACGTCGCGGATCTGCTGCACCTGGGCGCGGCCGGCGATCAGGTCGGCCAGCGCCGGCAGCGTCTTGAAGCGCACGTTGGCGCCCTCGCACAGCGCCACGACGCGGCGGATCTGCTTGCGGGTGGCGGAGGGCATCGCGATCAGGATTTCGTCGACACTGTGCTCATCGCAGACCGCCTTGACCTTGTCAATGGCTCCGAGAACCTCGAAACCGTGAATCTGCGCCCCCCATTTCGTGCGGTCGTCGTCGAGAAAACCCACGATCGTGTATTGCAGCATGGGCATGCGCAGGATTTCGCGCACGACGTTCTCGCCCGCGTTGCCCGCCCCCAGGATCAGCAGCCGCGGCGCCACCGCCGCCGGCGCCGTGCGCACCTCCTCGTGGTACAGCCGCAGCACGATGCGCGCTCCGCACACCAGCGCGATCGTCCCGGCGAAATCCAGGACGAGCACCGAGTCGGGGAAGTCGCGCCCGCCGAAGGGGTCGAAGTCCACCCGCGCCAGCCCGACGAACTGCGTGACGGTCGAGAGATTCGCGACGACGTAGTAGATCGCGAAAATCCACACGAAGCTCAGCCACGAGGCCCAGCTTACGCGGATGCAGTCGCGCACGCTCACGTAGCGCCACGAGCCGCGGTGCAGCCCCATGCCGGCGAAGACGATCATCTTGATCGCTACGATCACCGGCAGCAGGGGGAGAAAGAGGCTGGTGAACCAGACGTCGAACTGCTTGAAGTTATACGCCAGCCCGAAGGCCAGTAGCCAGCTCAACGCAAACAGCAGCAGGTGCGCCGCTGTTGTCAGCAGCAGGTGGTGGGTGCGGGCCCATTGGGTCCAGTGCTCGATCCTGCTCACGACGTTTCCGAAAACAAAGCGGCCGGCGCCGGCCTACACGGATTATCGGCAGCCGCGCGCCCACGCCTGATGGGGCTCGGGCCACGGTCCCCGCGCGGCTACCGCAGCGAAACGCGCAACGCCGTCGCCAGCGCCTCCATCTGGTACATCCGCGGCGTTCCCTCCGAGACGCGCAGTCCGGTTTCAAGGAACCGGTCGAGGCGCACCACGTCGCGGCGCAGCCAGGCGCAATAGGCCTGGATCGCGGCGATGTCCGGGTCGATGTCGGAGCTCTGCTCCAGCACGAAGCGGTCGATCTGCGCGTCCAGCACCTTGCGGTCGCCAAAATACGGCGCGACATCCACCCCTTCAACGAAAAGCTCCGGGCGGCGACGGACGGCGTCGAAGAGAAGCTCCGCCGCCAGCGGGACCAGATTGCGTTCGAGGGCCGCATGCACGCCCATCAGGATGACGACGTGATCGTTCGGGTTCAGCGAGCGGGCGGCGTTCACCAGGTGCGCGGCCTCTTCGAGCTTGTCGAAACGGTCCGCCGTCGCCGTCGTGGTCGCCTGGCGGAATGCCTCGCGCAGCCGGCCGAGCAACGAACGCGCTCGCGACTCCACCACGTCATTCAGCAGATCAGCCCCCGTCAGGCCCACTCCCGCCGCCTGCCCCGCGCGGACCTCGTCCTTCGCCGCGAGGCCGAAGTACATCTCATACGCCGAGCGCCGCGGCTCCGGCGCGGCGACGGGCGTTCGAAGCGACGTGAGGTCCTGGACCGGCCAGCCGCGGAGCGGCGTATAGAACTCCATGGCGTTCTCGAAGCCGCTGGCGTACCGCAGCGAAGTCAGGTGCCGGTTCGTCGATGCGAGCACCGAGAAGCTGGAACGCGTGGCCGCCGGCAGCATGGGCTCGCTGGGCAGGAGCATCGCGGGGATCTCCGCGATGTTCCGTCCGCCGCCGAGCCCCGTGTAGGGTCCGACACGCGAGGTCTGGTATGGCCCGATCGATCCGCCGGGCAGGAATTGCCGACGGGCGTTCTGGGGCGTCTGGGCGAGCGTGTTGGCGCCGCCGACCACGCCCAGGTACTGCGAAGGGCCATCGCTGCCGCGGGCGGCGCTGGTGCTGCGATAGGTCTGCGCCAGGGTTGGAACAGCCAACACGCAGGCACAAGCCGCAGCCAAGGCGCCCCTGGCAGGGGGCCGGGAAAGCATGTGCATGGAGGCCTCCGGCCGGGATGCGGGCCGCCTGCCCGCGCCCCGACATTTCAATGATAACATCGGCCCCTTTCGAATCAACCGTTGTGCTTTTGACGTAACTGTTGCCGCGCCAACCGGGTGCGCGCCCTCGGCCGCCCCTGGGCCACCGCAAGGGCTCGACGCTAACCCAGGTCCGCCTTATTGATCCGAGCCGCGCATGTAAGTCAGCGGTCGAGCGGCGAAACGAAGCGTCCCTTGCAGCAACCCTCTCCCTTTCCGTCGCGGCTCGGACCGGTTTGGGATCGCTTCTCGCCCCCAAAAAAGGCAGGAAGCCGGCGCCACGCGGGCGTTCTGGTGCTCCACGTGGCGCCGGCTTGAACAAGCAATGGTGCAGGCCGGTCAGTGGCCAGGGTGTTCGGGCCGAAAGGAAGGGAGGCCACCTCCCTGCGCCTGGACCATTGCCAGGTGCGAAAGCAACACTCTATTCATAGCAATCGACATGCCACGGCAAAAAACGCCCTTGGCGCAACAGGAACGGCGTTCGCCTGGTGCCGGCCGCCCCCGGTGCGGGCGTGCTTTCGCGCACGACGCCGCCCGAGTGCGCGGTATTTCTCAGCGGCCGCCGGGTCCCGCCGGCATCCGCATCGCCCCCGCGCCCGGCCTGTCCGGCCACCCCGGAAACCCCCAAATCCGCATTGGGGCGCGCGCTTGATTCCCACCGACCAGCACCCTATCCTCTCGACGCTGCGTGCTTTCATGCACTTTGCCGATGTAGCTCAATGGCAGAGCACGGCTTTCGTAAAGCCGGGGTTGAGGGTTCAAGTCCCTCCATCGGCTTTGACGCCGACCTCGGTGTTGACACGGGGGCGGCAGGCGCCCGCGCCCGCGACCGCCGTGTCGTTCGTCGCGCATCCCCGGGCCATCATCCGGAGGAGTCCCGCCCATGATCGATCAGGTGCAGTCTGAGTTCCGCATTCAGACGCGCTGCACGCACTGCGGGCGGCTGAACTGGAGCCGGAAGAAGAACGTCGGGTTGATGGGCACCTGCCGCGGGTGCGGCGGGAAGTTCACCATCGCCGAGACGGCGCTGCGTACATGTCCCGAATGCCGCGAGCTGATGTCGGCCGAGGACGTCGTCTGCAAGAAATGCGGCCACGACCCGCGCGCGGACGAGCAGGCGTCGGCTCTGACGTCGCTGGCCGAGGTCGCGGATGCGACCGGCGAACCGGCCGCTGAGCTAACCTATGCGACGGAAACGGCGGGGGACGTGGCACGACGGCCGCGGCGGTACCGGGCTGTCCCGTGGGTGGCGGGGGCGCTGGATGTGCTCGGCGCGGTGAGCGCGCTGCTCGGCGCGGTGGCGTTGGCGCTGCTGGCGTCCGATGTGGCGGCGCGCGGCGTACTCCAGGGCTCGGACGACATGCTGTACGCGTTGGTGCGCGTGTCCTCGGCCCTGGGCGCGATTATTTGGGGGCTGCTGCTGATCGCGGTCGGCCAGGGATTGCGCTGCATCCGCGATATCGCCATCAACATGCAGGCCCCGCGGCACTAGGCGCCCGCGCGGGCAGCCGCAGGACGAAGCACGCGCCGCGCGCCGCGCCCACGTGCGCATCAAGCTGCGCCTCGAGCAACAGGTCGCCGCCGAGCGCCCGTGCCAGCCGCCGGCTCAGCGCCAGCCCCAGCCCGACGCCCGGCGCGCTATGCGCGGCCTCGCGCGCCGACTTGTGAAACGGGCGGAACAGGCGGGCGCGCTCCGCGTCGCCGATGCCCGGACCATGATCCTGCACGCGCAGCTCCACCGTCTCCGACCGGCCCGCCTGCGCCGTCAGCCGGATCGTCCGCTCCGTGGCGCTCGGGCCGGCGTACTTGCAGGCGTTGTCCACCAGGTTGAACACGATCTGCTCGACCGCCGCCGCGTCGACCGCGATCGCGCGCTGCGCGTCGGCTTCGCACACGTGTGGGGCTAGCGCCAGGCCCGCCTGCGCGGCACGGTCGGCCAGCCTGGGGCGCAGCCGCTCGACCAGTTCGCACAGGGTCAGCGTCTCGGCGTGGGCCGGTTGGCGTCCACGCTCCAGCCGCGCATACACCAGCACATTCTCCACCAGGTGGCTGAGCCGCAGCGCCTCGCGCTGAAGCGTCTCGACATACCCGCGTCTCTGCTCGGCGCCGCCAGCCTCGCGCGCCAGCAAGTCCGCGTACAGCCGGAAGGTCGTCAGCGGCGTGCGCAGCTCGTGGGTGACGGCGGAGACGAAGGCGGCGCGGCGCTCGCTCAGCAGCAGCGCTCCGTGCAGCAGCAGCGCGACCGAGCCCACCGCCAGCGCCAGGCACGTCCAGGCCGCCAGCAGCGCCAGCCGCACCGGCGACGCCGGCTCAACGTCGGCGGGGGCCAGCGGACCGGCGTCGAGACGAACGGGGAGCGTTGCGAGGCGGCGCGTCGCGGCGTTGACGGGCTCGTCGGGCACGGGCTCGAGCCGCGCCGCGGGCAGCAGGTCGGCCACTTCGCGCGTGAGCAGCTCGCGCAAGGCGTCCCAGTTCAGCCAGCAGCCCTGCACGAGCTCGCGGCCTTCGATGCGGACGCGCCGCGCCAGCAGCAGCGCCTCGCCCGCCCACAGGGCCGCCAGCGCGCCCTCGTGCAGGTCGCCGCGCGGCGCGTCCGCCGGCGCCCCCTCGAGTGGCTGGTTCAGCAGGTTGCCGAAGGCGCGCTGCCGGGCCTCGAGCTCCGTCTGGCCGCGCTGCTGCTGGTAGTCGAACGTCTGGGCGGACTGGCCGCGCTGCGCGAGCTGGGGCGGTGGAGCGGGCAGGTCGAGGCGCACGACCGCCGGCGGCGCCGCGCTGGCCGGCGCGGGGAGCCGCGCCAGGAGCTCGGCGCGGTCGAGGCGCTGATCCAGGGCCGCGAGGCGTTGCCGGGCCGTTTCGACGCGCTGCGGATCGAGGCCGGCGTTCTCGGCGAGCTTGCGGAGCGGCGGCGGCGGAACCAGCGGCGACGTCAGGCGTCCTTCGCCGTCGAGCTGAAAGTGCAGCAGCACTTCCGGCCCGAGCGGCTGCATCAGCGGCGAGGGCACGAGCAGGTCGCCGTAGTCGGCGTCTTCCCACATGTGGCTGTAGGCGCGCTCGATGGAGTAGAGCGAGCTGTAGTGGAAGTAGGGCCGCGCCGCTTCCCGTGAGATCAGCGGCGCGACGAACGACTCCATCCGCCACAGCGCCAGCCGCACGGATTCCTCGAGCTGCGCCTGCTGCCGGGCGGCGGCCTCGGCGCGCTCCAGGCGCAAGGCGCTGGCCGTCAGCCAGCCCATGGCGGCGAAGACCAGCAGCGCGCTGGCGGCGAACGCGAGCCAGATGTTCCGCGTCGAGGTCATGGTGCGCCGGGGCGCCCGGCGTTCGAGGCGCTGGGCAGCCGGGCGCCCGGGCCGAGCTTGTAGCCCTTGCCACGCACGGTGGCGATGACGGCCGGCTCCGGCGCGTCGCGCAGCTTGGCGCGCAGGCGGGCCACGTGCATGTCGATGGTGCGCGTCTCGATGCCGCGGGCGTCGAGCTGCCAGACGCGCGCCAGCAGCTCCTCGCGCGAGATGGCCCGCCCCGCGCTGCCCGCCAGGTACCTCAGCAGCTCACGCTCGTGATGCGACAGCTCCTCGCGAACGCCTCCTGAGAATCGCACCTCGCTGCGGGCCAGGTCCACCGTCCCGCCGGGAATCTCAAAGGCCTCCACGTCCGCTGGGCGCTCCGGCGAGCGACGCAGCACCGCCTCCACGCGCGCCAGCAGCTCGCGCACGCTGAACGGCTTGACCACGTAGTCGTCGGCGCCCAGCCGCAGCCCGCGGACGCGGTCGCTCTCGCCGCCGCGGGCCGTCAGGATGATCACCGGCAGCGTCGAGCGCTCCGCCCGCACGCGGCGGAGAATATCCAGTCCGTCGCCGCCCGGCAGGACGAGGTCGAGCAGCAGCAGCTCGATCTCTTCACCCAGGGCCAGCTTGAGGCCGGCGTCGGCCCGTGCTGCCGCCAAGGTCCGATATCCGTCAAGCGCCAGCGCGTCGCAGATGCCCTGGCGGATGGCGGCGTCGTCCTCGATGACCAGAACACGTCTGGTGCGGGCGCTCATATGCAGGAGCATACCCTGCTCCCGGCCGCGACGCGCAACGGCCCGCGCCAAGTTACCCCGCTGTTACACGCCTGCACCGCCTCAGTCGTCGATGCCCTCGGGCGGGTGGATGTGGGAGTTGGTGGTCGGGTTGAGCACGCGGTAATAGCAGAAGCTCACCAGCCCGACCACCAGGCCGATCGAGGCGAGCATGAAGATCCAGCCGCCCGCAGTCATGAGTTCTCCTTCGCGTCGCGGGTGACGGGTTCGTTGGCGAGCTGGGCGCCCAGGCGCTCGACGTTCCAGCGCCGGCCGCCGACGTAAACCAGGATCAGCAGGAACGTCACGATGGCCAGCACGAGGCAGATGCTGAGGAATGCAACGCGGTCGCTGCCAAGCTGGGCGAGTTTCCTGGGCAGGTCGGCGTAGCACCAGCTTCCGAGCACGAAGAGCAGGTAGGCGGGCGCGACGTACTTGATGAGGAAGACGAAGAGCCGCGGGAGCTTGATCTCGCTGTCCTGCTCGGCGAACTGCTTGCCGCGCCGGGCGCCGAAAACCCAGGAGAAGAGAATAACCTGCACGGTGGCGAGCACGACGATGACGACCGTGCCGACCCAGTCATCCAGCACGCCCAGGGCCGTCAGCCCCTTGCTGTAGTACACGACGAACAGCGAGCCCAGCAGCGTCAGCAGCCCCAGCAGCGCCACCGACGCGTGACGCCCGATGCCCAGGGCCTCCTCCAGAAACGCGATGGCCGGCTGGAGCATCGACAGCGAGCTCGTGATCGCCGCCAGGAACAGCATGAAGAACCAGAGGAAGCCGAACAACCGCCCGCCAGGCATGTACTCGAAGACGATCGGCAACGTCTTGAAGCCCAGGTCGAACGTGCCCGTCGTCGCCGCGCCGACCACGCCCAGGAACACGAACGCCGCCGGGATGGTGATCAGCCCCCCCAGGCAGACCTCGAAGAACTCGTTGGTCGCGCTGGCCGTCAGCCCGCTGAGCACCACGTCATCACGCGAACGCAGGTAGCTCGCGTAGTTCACGATCACGCCGAACCCTACTGACAGGCTGAAGAAGATCTGCCCGGCCGCGTTGAGCCAGACCTGGGGCCTGGCGAGGGCGCCGTACCAGGTCTCGGCGCCGTCCATCGGCTTGGGATTCCACATGAAGCCCAGGCCGTTCAGCACGTTGAGCTCCGGCCGGCCCGGGTCGGGCGTGCCCAGCGTCAGCACCCGGATCAGCACCAGGAACGCGCACAACGCCATCAGCGGAACGGCGATCATGCAGAAGCGCTCGATGCCCTTCGACAGCCCGCGGAATATGACCAGGAAGTTGACCGCGAAGACGATCAGCCAGAAGACGACACTGACATGGATGCGGCCGTCGAGCATCAGCCCGTCCTGCTCGGCGCCGACGAAGTTGTTGAAGAACGCGCCGCTGCGCTCCGCGTAGCGCGCAGGGTCGTCCCCCAGGTCCAGCGCCCCCGTCAGGTAGCACCACGCGTAGCCCAGGCACCACGATTCGATCAGCACGTAGTACGTGTAGATCACGATCGGGATCAGCAGCCCCAGCACCCCCAGGTAGCGCCACGCCGGATGCCGGCCCAGCAGCCCGAACACCGCCGGGCAGGAATGAAACCCGTGGCGGCCGGCGTACTTGCCCATGGTCCATTCGGCCCAGCAGATCGGGATGCCCAGGCACAGCAGGGCACAGAAGTAGGGGATCATGAACGACCCACCGCCGTTCGCCGCGGCCTGGCCCGGAAAGCGCAGGAAGTTCCCCAGTCCGACCGCTGAACCGGCGACGGCGAGGATGACGCCCAGCCGGCTGCCCCACTGCTCCCTGGAAACCGCCATGTCGAGGACTCCGCGTGGATCGTCGCGCCGGCGCCCGATTGATTGCTCGGGCCGGCCGGCGCGGTTTCAGAAAGAGCGTGTTTAGCGTGGCGGGGCGGTTATGAGAAGGGGGCGGGTCGCGGGTCCTGCCCGCCCGGCGCTATGATTGTCGCCGGCCGGGCGCTCGCGGAGCCGGCTCGAAGCCGATGCCACAAGGGCCGCTGTGAATGCGCGGACCCGGTGGCTGGGCGGCGATGATCCCGGCCTCGGCCGCGAGCATCTCGTCCCAGCGACGGTCGACCGCGCCGTCGTCCGCGAGCATCTGCCGGGCCAGGTCGATGAACGTCAGATAGTGGCCCTTCTCGCTGGCCCACAGGTCACGGTAGAGCCGCGCCACCTCCGCGTCCTCGCAGCACCGCGCCAGCAACTCGAAGCGCTCGCACGACCGCGCCTCGATCAGCGCCGAGACCATCAGCCGGTCCATGGTCTCCTGCTTGCCATGCCCGACCCGCACCAGCGCCCGCAGCGCCTGCGCATACGGGTTGCGATGCTGCTTGCAGTAGCGCCCCCCGCGCCGCGCGATCAGCCGCGTCACCAGCGCCAGGTGCTCGATCTCCTCCCGGGCGATCGCGGTCATGCGCTCGACCCAGTACTGCGGCGGATGCGGCTCGGGCCAACGGTCGAGCAGCTCCAGCGCGTTCAGCGCCGCCTTCTTCTCCAGCAGGGCGTGGTCGTTGAGCAGCGCGACGGGCTCACGCAGCACGGCCCGCGCCCACTCGAGCGGCGTCGCGCAACGCAGCGGCAGCTCGGTGGCCGGGCCCATGCGCGTCACCTCTCCTCGGGCGCCAGCGCCCGCGCCTCGAAGAAGCTCCAGATCGCGGCCGTGGCGTCGAAGGCGTCGCACGGCGGACCCGACAGGCGCTCCGACAGCACCGGCCGCCCGCCGGGCCAGACGTGCCCACAGTTCTCGATGATGCGGGCCACGACGACGTCCTCGCCGTCCACGCCGCGATAGCGCCAGGTGATGATCCCGCGCGTGTCGCGCGAGAGGCGCGGCGGCGGCGCCGCGAACCACGAGGCCCAGCGACTCAGCAGCTCAGCCAGCGGCGGCTTGCGCTCCAGCGCCCCCCAATGCGACCGGTACTCGCCTCCCTCGACCGGGTTCAGCGGGTCGCGGTCGCCGGTGACGTAGAGCAGCGGCGTCGGCGGGGCCGGTGGTGCATGAGGTTCGATCCACAGCGTGCCGGCGACGGCCGCGACCGCGGCGAAGCGCCCGGGCCGCTCGACCGCGGCCCGCAGGGCCATGGCGGCCCCGTTGGAGAATCCCGTGATGTAGACGCGCCGCTGATCGGCGAGCCCGGCCCGCCGCAGGTCATCGACCAGCGCGCCGATGAATCCCACGTCGTCGATGGCGGCGCCGCGCGTGTGCCCGCGGCCGGCGCCGTCGGCCCACATGGGCGGATTCCGCAAGAAGCGCGGCGGGCGCGACTCGTCGGGGCGCGTGGCGTTCGGATAGACGACGGTAAACCCGGCCTCGTCGGCTTTCTCGGAGAAGCGCGTCGCCTCGCGCGCGTGCAGCGCTGTGCCCCCTCCGCCGTGCAGCGCGACCACCAGCGGCAGCGGCCGCCGGGCCACGGTGGGGACGTGCAGGACGGCGGAGCGCTGACGGCCCTGCCACGGGATGGCGATCAGGTGGTCGCCCGGCGCCAAGTCCGCCTCGGGCGCGTGGACCATCGCACGCATGCTCACAACCGGTTCGCGATCGCCGCCGCCAGGGGCTTGATGACGTGCGGGACGATGCGGTCGGCGGCGTATTGCTCGGCGATGGCCAGCAGGTCGCGATGGACGTCGACGAGCGGCGGCAGTTGGCCGAACCCCCAGTAGCGGCGGGCGGTGAGCTGCACGCTGAGGGGCGTGGACTCGTATTCGCCGGAGCGAAGCTCGAAGGTGGACGTGCGCCCCTTCATCTCGAGGTAGACCTGCTTGTCGCAGTCGGGGCCGAGCGCGACGCCGAGAAAGGGCTGGCAGTCGATGATGCGCTGGCCGTCGCCGCCGAGGGCCCGCAGAAGGGGATGCTCGGGGAAGAGCGTCTCGGCCACGAGTTCGTCGTGGTTTCCGCGGTATTCGAGGTCGAAGTTGAAGACCACGTCCATGTAGTCGTAGTCCAGCTCGCTCAGGCTCAGGTGATACGGCGCCGCCGACAGCAGCTTCTCGGCGAACTGGCGCACCGAGTTGGCGGTGGGCGGAGCGTACGTGCCGAACTTCAGGGCGCGCGGCTCGAGGCGGATGAAGCGCCGCGGGCCCGCCTCGTCCGGGCTGTCCTCATCGAGCAGCAGCGCCCCGTCGTCCCGGCGGCGCAGGCGGGTGAGGCGCGGATACCCCTTGCGCGCCAGGTCGAAAAAATGCAGCATCGTTTCGCGCGAGGGGTCCATTTCGAGCTTGAAGAACATGCGCGTGCTGACGCAGAACTCGTCGCACAGGGCGCCGAATGACCACATAGGCCCTTACTCCGCAGAGTCCGTGGGCGCCGGGCGCCCGCCTTTCCATGGATGATATCCGAAACCTCGTGCGTCGTTAAACGCTTCCCGGCACGGACAAAAAACCCCCGCCGCCGCTATGCTGCCCGTTCTGGCCGATTCCCGGCCCTGCCCCGTTTGAGTCGGGCGCGGGTTCCAGGCCGAGGGAGCCTATTCAGGATGACGCCTGATAACGACCTGATGTCTGCCGCCGCCGCCGCTCACGAGCAACTCCGCGCCGTGCGCCGACACCTGCACGCCAACCCTGAGCTCAGCGGGTGCGAGCGCGAGACGGCAGCCTACGTCGCGGCGCAACTGCGGCGACTCGGCTACGAACCGGTGACGGGCGTCGGCGGAACGCACGGCGTGACGGCGGAGCTGGCCGGGCCGCCGGGGCCGTGCGTGGCGCTGCGAGCGGACATGGACGCGCTGCCGATCAGCGAGGAGACCGGCCTGCCGTTCGCCTCGACGCGTCCCGGCGTCATGCACGCCTGCGGGCACGACGCGCACACCGCCATGCTGCTCGGCGCCGCGCAGCTCCTGCGCCAGCGGCAGGGCGAGCTGCGCCGGCCCGTGCGGTTCATCTTCCAGCCGCACGAGGAGCGCTTCCCTGGCGGAGCCGTGCCGCTGATCGCCGCGGGCGTTCTGGAGAACGTGGCGTCGATCTTCGGGCTGCATATTTCGTCGCAACTGCCGCTCGGCGTGCTGGGCACGCGCCCGGGTCCGTTCATGGCCGGGCTGAATGACCTGGACATCCGCGTGATCGGCAAGGGCGGCCACGCGGCGATGCCCGAGCAGTGCGTCGATCCGATCGTGACCGCAGCCCAGATCGTGCTCGCGTTGCAGTCGGTGGTCAGCCGCTCGCTGGCGATGACCGACCTGGCGGTCGTCTCCGTGACGCGCATCGAGGCCGGGACCGCCGACAACGTCATTCCGCAGGACGTGCGCATGCGCGGCACGATCCGCACGTATGACCCCGGCGTCCAGGCGCGCGTCTGCGCACGCGTGCGCGAGATCGCCACGGGCGTGGCGGCGGCGCACGGAGCGGCGGTGGACGTGCGGCTCGACCCCGGCTACCCGGTGCTGGTGAACAACCCGGAGGTGACGCGCCGGGCCTGTGAGATCGCGGCGGCGATCGGCTTCGACTCCGCGAAGATCCAGACGATCGAACCGCAGGGCGGCGGCGAAGACTTCGCGTATTACTGTCAGAAAGCGCCCGGCGCCTTCGCGTTTCTGGGCGCACGGGTGGCGGGCGACGCCTATCCGCATCATCACCCGCGCTTCGACGTGGACGAGGCGGCCCTGCCGCTGGGCGCGGCGCTGCTGGCGGCCTACGCGCTGCACGCGGCGTAGCAGAGCTACAAGCCGCGAGCGCAAATGCCGGGAGCGCAAGCGCGTGACGTGACGCGCCGCTCGTGCACCTCGCCCGGTGGGCAGCCGCGGGCTCGCGCGATATGATCCTTCTCATAGTCGCACAGCCAAGGGAGCGTGGGGTAATGGCCGTTCGAATCATCCGCTGCGCGAAGCTGGGGCGGGAACTGCCCGCGATCGACCCTGACACGCCAAAGGGCAACCAGGCGCTGAAGGTCGCGCTGCTGATCGGCGGCCGCGAGATGCAGACCCGCGTGCGCGACACCGTGTCGGCCGAGGCCTGGGACATGTGGACCGACCACATGCGCATGGTGATGAACGAGTTCCGCCTCGACCCCATGTCTGACGAGGCCAACCGCATCCTCCGCCACTACATGCAGGAGTTCTTCTTCGGCGGCGAGGCCGCGATCCCCAACTACGTGCCGCCGGCGCCCGGCCAGGCACCCCCGGGACCCGGCCAGGCGCCGCCGGCGCCCAAGCAATAGGCCCTCAGTCTGAGAGGAATCGGCCCCACGGCACACCGCGAGATCGTCCGGCGCAACCGCTTCCTCACGGGCGCGGCTCGGAGCGCGAGAAGCCTCAGCCGAGCCGGGCTGTCCCCAGCCAGGAACTGACGTGGCGCTTGCTTCGTCAACGGCGCGGGGACTCACGGCGCGGGGACTCACGGCGCGGGGACTCACGGCGCGGGGACTCACGGCGCGGGGACTCACGGCGCGGGGACTGCGAGCCCGGTTTTCCCCTGCCGCGTCACGCGCGTTGCCGCAGCCGCTCGTCGAGCCATTGAAGCATGATCCGCAGCGCCCGCCCGCGGTGGCTCAGCCGGTTCTTCTCGTCCGGCGGCAGCTCCGCCAGCGTGCGGCCCAGCTCCGGCACCAGAAAATGGGGATCGTAGCCGAAGCCGTTTTCGCCGCGCGGCGGATCAACGATCCGTCCCTCGACATGGCCCGTGCACTCGAAAAGCACGTCGTCGCCCAGCGCCAGCGCCAACGCGCAACGGAAGCGCGCGGTCCGGCGCTCCGCCGCCACGCCGCACAGCGCGGCCGCCAGCTTGCGGTTGTTGGCCGCGTCATCGCGAGGGACCCCGGCGAAGTAGGCGGAATCGACGCCCGGCCGGCCGGCGAGGGCATCGACCTCGAGCCCGGAGTCGTCCGCGAGCGTCATCAGTCCCGTCGCAGCCGCGTAGTGCAGGGCCTTCTGCCTGGCGTTCTGTTCGAGTGTGCGGCCATGTTCGGGCGACTCGATGACGGCCGGGAACTCATCCAGGCTGCGCCAGCGGACGCGCGCCAGACCTCCGGGCGCTTTGGCGTCGCTGCGCTGCGACGCGAGTGCGCGGATCTCGGCCACCTTGCCGCGATTCGTGGTTGCGATGAGGACGTCGACGGGCTGCGCCGGCGGGTTCACAGGCCGAGCCCCCCGGCGTGCTGGGCCGCGGGCAGGATGACGGGAAAGGACGCGTCGCGCGGCTCGCGGCGATCGACCTTGCCGGTCGCCTTGTCACGGACGACGGTGTAGCGGACGCGGCCGTTGTGGAGGTTGTACGGATAGCGGCGGGCGAGGTCGAGCATGCGCGGATCGACGATGCGGTTGACGGTGGTGACGCGCCCGGTGAGCGGGTCGCGGCTCTCGATCGGCTGGACGGCTGACTTCGGGAACAGGCCGATGCACACCGAGCTGTAGACGGCCCCGTGATGGTAGAAGGCCTGCTCACCCTGGTCGCGCAACTGTCTCGTGTACTCCTCCGCGACGGCCTTGCGCCGGCGCATCTCGCCCTCGTTGACGAAGACGGCGACCTGCCACGACCAGTAGCCATCGGCCCGCGCCAGGTCCCAGGCCGGGTTGCCCTGTTGCGAGCTGGGCAGCGACTCGACCGTCGCCTGGAGGAACGGCCATTCCGCCCGCTGACCGAGGTTGCGGTCGGTCACCGTCAGCGACAACGTGCGGATCAGCTCCAGGTCGCGGCGGAAGTCCGGGCGGAAGCTCTCGCGTCCGCTGCCCGCGTCATAGACGCGCTGGTAGCGCCCGTAATAAACGTTCGACTCGTCCTCGAAGTGCCGCACGAGCACGAGCTCCGGCCGCAATCCGCCGACGTTCCTCAGCAGCCTCTCCGCCGTCGCCGCCTGCCGGAAGCGCTCCGCCCCGATCATCGTCACGCAGCGTATCGCGTAGAGCTCCTCATCCGGCTCACCCGCACCGCCGCGCGGCGTGACCGAGTTCTGCCCGTTGCAGCCGGCGACGGCGCCGAGCGCCAGCCAGCACGCGAGCGCAGCCCGCCTCATCGCAGCGCCTCCTGTTGCAGGCGAAAGAGCTGCTCGATCCCGCGGCGGCCGAGCGACGTCAGCTCGTCCAGGCGCTCCTGCGCGAAGGTCGCTTGCTCGGCGGTTGCCTGGACCTCGATCCACTCTCCGCGCTCGTTCATCACCAGGTTGGCGTCCACTTCGGCGCTCGCGTCCTCGGCGTAGTCCAGGTCCAGCAGCGCTCGACCGCCCAGGATGCCGACGCTCACGGCCGCCACGGCGCACGTGCGCACGGCTCCGCCCCACAGGCCGCGCGCCGCGCCCGCCGTCAGCGCGTCACACAGCGCGACGTACGCCCCGGTGATCGCCGCGGTGCGCGTTCCGCCATCGGCTTGCAGCACGTCGCAGTCGATGTAGATCGTATTCAACCCCAGCCGCTCCAGCGCAACCGCCGAGCGCAGCGAGCGCCCGATCAGCCGCTGTATCTCCTGCGTGCGGCCGTCTACCCGCCCAGCCCGGTCGCGCGGCCGCCGGCGATCCGTCGCGCCGGGCAGCATGTCGTACTCCGCGGTCAACCAGCCGGCGCCGGCGGCCTCGCGCCAGGCGGGCACGCCCTGCTCGATCGTCGCCGTGCACAGCACCAGCGTGCCCCCGGCGCGGATCAGCACCGAGCCCGGCGCGCTGGTCGTGAACCCGCGGCGGATGTCGATGGTGCGCAACTGGTCCGGCCGGCGCCCGTCGCGTCGCATGAGCGCCATTGGTAATCGTTCGAGGTGCGGATGGCAACAAAAGCCAAGGCGCGGACCCAAAGGCCCATCTGCGTCGCCCTGGAGGTCGCGCCGCCGCCGGGCCAACTCCCCCGAACGCCGCCGCCGCCGACCCGTTGGAAGGGGCCCGGCATCGCTCAGCCGGACGCGATCCGTGCGGGGGTCTGTTCATTCCAGCAGCCACGGCTCGATCTGGTCGGCGTGATCCAGCAGCCAGCGCACCTTCCGCCGCACGACCTGGAGCAGTCCGAACCCCGGGATCTGCCCGAAGGACCCGGTCAGTGCGACGGGCACCACGGACTCGGCGACGACCGACTCGATCATCAGCGGCAGCAGCGCCCGCCGCTGGTCGGGCGGCAGGTCCAGCCGCGTCAGGTAGCCGATGTAGAACCGGCGCATGCGCGTCAGGTCGAAGTACGAGGGCCACTGCTCGAGGTCTCCGCCGCCGCGCAGGATCGAGAATTGCAGCATGGCGTTGGCCAGGTCGAGCGTCCGCGGCTGCATGCGCACGGAGTCGAAGTCGAGCACGGCGCAGACGTGGGTGTTGCGAAACAGCAGGTTTCCGGGGTGCCAGTCGCCGTGGACGATCCAGGGCGGCCAGTCGGCAAAGCCCAGCTCGTTGGCGCGCGTGGACGCCTGGTCGTAGCGTTCGTGCAGCTCCTGTGTCAGGCTGAGGAGCTCGGCTTCGTGCCCGGCGACCGAATCGTGACTGGCGGCGGAGGTCGGAACCGTGTGGAGGGCTTCGCGCACGTTGGCGGAATCGTGGTAGCTGGCCCGGGCCGCGGGCCAGGTGGCGTCGAAGTCGGAGATCGCGCGGTGGAAGCGCGCCAGCGTCTGGCCGGCGTTGGTCGTCTGCTCCAGCGACCCGTCGTAGGCTTCGCCCTCGACGAACTCGAACAGCTCGTACACGGCCCCGTCGTGAACCAGCAGCGTCTCGCGCGCACCGATCGGCCGGACCGGGCTGGCGACCGGAAAGCGCCGCAGCACCAGGTGCTGGATGAGCGCGTGGGCGAACTCGGCCCGGGCGGCCCGCTCCGGGCTCTCGACGCGCCGCTTCAGGATGTACCGGCCGGTCGTCGTGGTCAGCAGCAGCTTCGGCGAGCGGCGCGAGCCGCGCGCCACTTCGCGCGCTCCCAGCACCGAGCCGACGTCGTAGCGGCTCAGCACAAACGTCAGCTCCGACGGGCTGAATCGCTCGCGCTCGCTGGTCATTTCGCCATTCCGAACTCGGATGCGGGGCGGCAGGGGGGTGGGCCGCGCCTTCTGTCGGCGCGGCGCCGTCACGGCTCTAGCAGGGCTTCCACGAACTGGTTGATGTCGCCGCGGTTCAGCACGCCGTCTCCGTTGAAGTCGCCACGCCGCAGCCGGTCCAGCTCCGGGTGCCGCTCGGCATAGGTCTGTGGGTCGATCATCGCCAGCACGAACGCGTCGAGGTCGAACTGGTCGACGCGACCGTCGCCGTTCATATCGCCCAGCAGCGCGTAGTCGGCCAGCGCAACCGCGTCAGCGACGATCTGCTCGACCGCCCGGCCGTCCGCGTCTCCGACGCACGCGCCGTCGAGCAGCCAGCGCTGAAACGCCCGGCGCCCGCTGCGCAGCGGCGCCGTCACCGAGATCACGGCCGGCGCGTCGTAGTAGCGCACGAAGGGGGGCTGCCCGCCGCCCTGGCCTTCCAGGTCGGCCGGGTGAACCTCGAGGGCGGTCGCCACGCCCGGCCGCCCCTGCACCAGCAGGCTGATCCGCGCCGCGAAGAGTCGCACGTCGTCGATCAGCCAGTCCGCTTCGCCGCGCAGGCTGAACCGCAGTTGCACGCCGTGGCGCAGCGCCTCGGCCGGCAGCGCCGCGACGTACAGCTCGTAGCCGTCGCTCTCCCGCCGGGAGGCGGCCTCCACCAGCGTCAGCCCGCCGTCCGCCCAGACGCACTCGACCACCAGCGCGCCGCCGGCGCGATGCTCGACCGGAGCCGCGTAGAACGAGACCTTCACCGCCGCGTCATCGCCCAGGTCGATCGGCCGCGACATCAGGACGGTGTCGGGCTCGCCTTCCAGCAGCAGGGCGGTCGGCTGGCTGCGCGCATCGAGATCAACCACCAGCGCCACGCCGCGCCAGCGCACCCAGCGCGCGGGGTCGACGGCGTCGGCCAGCGGGTTCGCGGGAGCAGAAAAGTCGTCTTCGAAGCGTATCGGGGACGCGGCGCGGGGCTCAGTCGTCTGAAGCGCCGGCTCCGCCGGGTTCGGTCCGGCGGACGGCTGGGCAAGTGAGACGACGGGCGCGGCCAGTGCGAACACGGCCAGGAAAGCACGGCGCGCAAACAGACCCGCCCGCATCACGCAACTCCTACAGCCTCCATATCATAACCAGATCGGCGCAGTTTTGCAGCCTCTGGAGCCCGCAAACGCCGGGCCCGGCGTATTATCGCCTCCCGCGATGCAGGCGTCTGATAAAGCGCGCCACCGAGGGAGGCGGCGAGTGGATTTCGCAAACTCCACGCAGCTCGACGGGCAGCGACTGCTGGCGATGTTCCTGCGGCACACGGTGCCGTATTGCCACGATCGCCTGACCGTGCGCGTGCGCTACAGTCGCGGGGCGCCCTTCAGCGGAGCCTGCTATTACGCCGACTCGCGCATCTTCGTGAACATCGGCCGCCGAAACCACTATCCCTACACGCTGGCGACGCACGTCGCGCGCGCCCGCAGCGACGGGCGCTGCTGGTGGCGTGAGGCGTATCGGCTGACGGTTGCGGACGCGCCCCAACTGGCCACGTTCGTCTATCTCCACGAGCTGTACCACTTCCTCGTGAAGCAGGCCGCGCGTTCGCCGCGGCGCAAGGAGGCCATGTGCGACCGCTTCGCGGCGCGCGTGCTCGTGGACCACTACGGGTGTCCGCTGCTGGACAGCGCCGGGCGCCGCCCGCCGAGAGATTCCTGGGATTTCCAGGATCTCGACGCGTTTGTCGCCCGCGCGCCGCGCGAATCGCCCGCGCGCAGCGCCCGGCGGCCCATACGCGTGGTCGTGCGCGGTTTGCCGGGCGAATGAGCGTTTCACGCGCGCCCGCCCGGCGTGGCCGGTTGCACCTTGCGCAACCTGTGCTAGACTACCTCGTAGCTCACGTTCTTTCCGTTCTTCGGCGGGTTTGACGTACGACGGTCCGCACCGGGCCGACGACCGCCGCAGCCAGACGCCGACGGGTTTCGAGGTTTTGCCGAGCGGGCGTACACCTGCGCCGTGCGGGTGTGCGCGCCGAGGTGATGCGGCGCCTTTCAGGTCGCCGCGCGCAATAAGGGGGACAGCCATGCGCATCTACCAGGCAAGACGGCTCACGCTGCTTCTGGCCGCGCTGTCGAGCGCCGCGGCGCTCGCCGGAGGCGTGCAGCCGACCTTCACCTACCAGGGCTTCCTGAAGGACAACCAGGCCGCCGCCGACGGCGCCTACGACTTCGAGTTCCGCCTCTACGACGCGGCCATTGGCGGCAATTCGATCTCGTTCCCGGTCCAGTTGGATGACGTCATCGTGGACGACGGCCTGTTCACGGCGGCGCTCGACTTCGGCGCAGACGCCTTCACCGGCGAGCAGCGCTGGCTGGAGATCGCCGTGCGCCCGGGCGCCTCGATCGGCGCCTACACGACGCTTTCGCCGCGGCAGGAGCTGACCGCGACGCCCTACGCGATGGCGCTGCGCCTGCCCTACGAGGGGAGCGTCGCCAGCGTCGACCGGCCGGCGCTGAAGATCCGCCAGACCGGCACGCGCGAGGCGGGCGTTTTCCAGATCAATAGCCCGATCAACGCCATGGACGCCCTGACCGGCTACACCGACGGGAGCGGACTGGCCATCCGCGGCTGGACGACCGGAATGGGAGGCGTGGCGTTGCTCGACATCCCGATCGTCGGCAATCCCAGCGACGTCATTCGTTGCCTCACCGTCGGCACGGGCAACGCCGGCATGTTCGAGGTCCAGAACCCCGGCAACGTGCGGAACGCCATCCTGGCGCGCAGCAACGGCATCGGCTACGGCCTGTGGGCCGAAAACCTGGGCCCGGGCGTCGCGCTGATGGCCAGCGCCACGCAGGCGCCCGGCGCCGAGGTCGTCACCCAGGCCGGCAACGTGCCCGCATTGCAGGCCACCAACATGGGCGGAGGCATCGCCGTCCAGGCCCACGGCAACATCGTGACCAACCGCCAGATCGTCTCCAACGTGGCGGCCGGAACGCCGCCGATGCAGGTCGCCAGCAGCACCGTCATCCCCAATTTCAACGCCGACATGGTCGATGGCGTTCACGGCGGCGCGATGATGCAGATCCGCACGGAGGGAACCGTGCCCGCCGGCGGGACGCTGACGCTCATCATCCCGCACTATCGCCCCTGGACGCTGCACCTCTCGTGCGGCTGGCCCGAGTCCGGCGGGCTGGCGCTCGTTCACGGCTTCGAGAACGACCGGTTCATCGGCGTGGTGTACATGAAGTACAACGGCGACGGCACCGCCGCCATCGCCGGCGCCGAGGGCGCCGAGAACAGCAACACCGTGCTGGTTACGTTCGGCTCCGGCGCCTACAGCCCGTACCGCGTGCTCTGCCCGAACGAGGCCGCCGGCGACCACAACATCGTGCTCAGCGCCCCGGCCACCGGCGTCGAGCTGTACTACCGGCTGAGCTACTGACGTGGCGGCGACGCTGCGTCGCTCGGAATGGGAGCAACACCATGACCATGTGTGAACCGACGCCGCGCGGCTTGCGATGGTGTCTGGCGGCGCTGGCGGCCCTGGCCGTCCTGCTGCCCGCGCGCACCGCCGCCGCCGCGCAGTATCAACTGAGCTGGTGGACCGTCGACGGCGGCGGTGAGATTTTCAGCACCGGGGGCGTCTTCGCGCTCGGGGGCGCCATCGGCCAGCCCGACGCCGGCGACACGCTCACCGGCGGCGTCTACACGCTCGTCGGCGGCTTCTGGGCCGTGCACCTGACGCCATGTCCCGGGGACATCAACGGCGACGACGTCGTCGGACAGAGCGACCTGGGCATTCTGCTGGCGGCGTTCGGAGCCTGCGTCGGCGATCCGAACTTCAACCCCGATGCCGACCTCGACGGCAGCGGCTGCATCGGCCAGCCGGACCTGGGCATCCTGTTGTCGAACTTCGGCCGCACGTGTCCGTAGTTCTAACCCGCCAGGCGCTCCGGAGCTCGGGCGCGAGCGAGACGAAAGAACCAGGGCGGTCATGAACCGGGCGCTCGCGGCTCGCAGGTCGGGCCCGCGCCGGGGCAGCGCGGCTACGCCAGCAGCGGGAGCGAGATCACTTCGCGCGTCCGCGCCTCGGGCTCGCGGCCTTTCACGCGCCGGGCCCGGTCGCGTGCGGGCGAGATCACGCGCTCCATGCGTCCAAAGAGCGTCAACGGCGTGGCCCGCTCGATGCGCAGCTCGACCAGGGCACCGATGTGCTCCCGCCGGCCCTCGAAAATGGCCATGAAGTCCGACGGCGTGCGCCCGACAAGCTGCCGCGAGGCGCCGGCCGACACCTCGCGGCCGCGGTCCTGCTCCGATTCCTGGATCAACACGCTCCCCGGGCCGCATGGCTCGGCGGGCGGCGTCGCCCGCGGCCGGCGGCGCGCGAACGACGGGCTGTGTTTTCCGCGGCTGCGCTGCTCGCTGCTGCGCTCCCCGAGGGCCTTTCGCGCCGCCTTGCTGTAGCCCTCTACGAGCACCTCGACGGTGTGACCGACCAGGCGCTCGCGGTGCCGCAGGCCGATCTCGGCCTGGATCGCCAGCAGCTCCCGGTTCCGCGCCGCCTTCACTTCGTCCGGCACGTCATCGGCCAGGTTGCGGTCGGCCCTCGTCCCCGGCCGCGGCGAATACCTGAATACGAACAGTTGCGTGTAATCAACACGCCGGACCAGCTCGACCGTTCGCCGGAAGTCGTCGTCGGTCTCGCCACAGAAGCCGACGATGAAGTCCCCCGCCAGGGCGACGTGGGGCAGGTGGCGTCGCGCCGCGTCCATGAGCCGCAGATAGGCGCCCGCGGTGTAGCCGCGCTTCATGGCTTTCAGGATGCGGTCGGACCCGCTCTGGGCCGGAATGTGCAGGTAGGGGGTGATCTTCGGACAATCGCGCATGACGCGGAAGATGTCCTCGTCCCAGTCCGCCGGGAAGCTCGTCACGAACCGCAGGCGATCGAGGCCGTCGACGGCGTGGACGCGCTCCAGCAAGCGGGCGAACCGCACCGGCCGCCCGTCTTCCTGGTGGACGTACGAGTTCACGGTCTGGCCCAGGAGCGTGATCTCGCGGCAGCCGTGCTCGACCAGGCTGCGAGCCTCGTGGACGATGTGCTCGGGCGGGCGGCTGCGCTCCGGGCCGCGGGTGAAGGGCACGACGCAGAACGTGCAGAATTTGTCGCAGCCGCGCTGCACGCGGATATAGGACTGGAGGACGTTCTGTTCCGGCCCGGGCGCCCGTGCCAGGTCCAGCGCCTCCAGGCTGTCGTATTCGAGCGCCCGCTGCATGACCTCGGTGCGGCGGGAAGGGCTGCCGGCCAGGGCGGCGATCCGCTGGTGGCGCTCCCAGACTTCGTCCAGCAGGGCCGGCAGACGGTTCAGCTCGCCCGGTCCGCAGAGCAGGTCGACGTGGGGGGCCTTGGCGAAGAGCCCCTCCTTCTCGCGCTCCGCCATGCACCCGATGACGCCGATGACCGCCTCGGGCCGGCGGCGTTTCAGGTGCTTGAGCTGGCCGAGGCGCGAGAGGACCTTGTCTTCGGCGTGCTGGCGGACGCTGCACGTGTTGAAGAGGATGACGTCGGCGTCGTGGCAGGAGTCGACGGGGGACAGGCCGCGGCCGCGCAACTGGCCCTCGACGAGCTGGCTGTCGAGGACGTTCATCTGGCAGCCGAAGGTTTCGAGGTAATAGCGGACCGGCTTCATGCGGGCGATTATAGCCGGTCGGGCCGGCGAGCCGGCGCGGCGGCCTCGAGGCCGGCGCGAAAACTGCCGATAGAACGTCCGGGTGCGCGCCGGCCGGGCGAATCCGGCGCAAAAGCGCGCATGACTTGCGTGCACAGGTTGCACAAACGAAGAATGTGATGTAGAAGAAGAAATCGAGCCCGTGGCGCGGTTTGTTGCGGACCGTACGTCAGCGCCCCGTCGTTCGGAGCGTCCGTTCAGATCAGCGTTTTCGTCCGTCGCAGGATTCGAGACGACGACCATGCCGGCAGACAAGCCCATCTCAGCCGACTCTCGAAACACCCGCGTGCTCATGCTGCTCGTCTTCGCCATGAGTCTCGGCGCGGGCATCCTGTTCCTGCTCGAAGGCTCCGTCCGCTGGCCCGGCGGGCAGCCGCTCACCGCGGTCGCCGCCGCCCGCCCGCGCGCCATCGAGTCCGTCGAGATCGCCTACGTGCGGGCCGGGCCCTCGCTTAACCTCGGCGCGTACGACTACGTGATCTACCCGGCGGGCTGGCCCGAGCACCTGCACGTCTCCGAAACCGTCGACAGCCGGGTGCGCCTGGCGGTCGTCGGCGTCGGCGGTCCGCGCCTCGACGAGTCGCAGCAAGCGAACCTGCTGAACGTGCTCGGAGCGCTGCGCAAGGCCCGCGGTTTCTCGCTCGGGAAGGTCGCGCTCTCGGCGGACAGCGATCCGCGGCGCGTCGCCGACCTGCCCGCCGACGCCCGGCACTTGTACGCATTGCTCGTGGGCAGGGGGATTATCCGCTAGCTGTCGGTCTCCCGCCGCCATCCTCGGCCTCCCCTGGCGGCAGCAGCCAAGGTTGGGTACTGGTGCAGTCTGCTTTCTGAGCCGAGCCGCGCCCGCGAGGAAGCGGTTGAAACGAGGACGTCTGCTGGCGCAACCGCTTCCTCGCGGGCGCGGCCCGGCTCAGGCTGTACCAGTACCCAAAGTTGACATGGGTTCGCCCGGCGGCTCGAAAATGCCGCGCGCGGCGCTATAATGACTATTTTGGCCTCGGTCCGGGCGCCGTCCGGGGCACGACCTTTGCGAGTCGGCAACGCGATGGCAAGAACGTTCGCCCAGCTCCCCGGCTTTGACATCGGAGTACGCATCGGCAAAGGCGCGGCCGCCGTCATCTACAAGGCGACGGATCGCTCCGGCCGCACCGTGGCCATCAAGCACGTCGTCCGGCGCGGGCCCGAGGACGACCGCTTCATCGCCCAAGCCGAGAACGAGTACGACGTGGCCCGACGCGTCGAGCACCCGGCCTTGCGCCGCTGCCTCGACCTCGTCCGCGTCCGCCGCTGGCTCAAGACCGCCGAGCTGTTCCTGGTGATGGAGTTCATCGACGGCGAGAAGCTCGACGAGCGCTACCCGACGCGCGTCCGCGACGGCCTCGGCGAGGTGGTCGGCATCTTCTCGCGCGTGGCCGAGGGCCTTCATGCCCTGCACCGCATGGGTTTCGTGCACGCCGACATCAAGCCCAACAACATCCTGCTGGGTCGCGACGGCGCCCTGAAGATCATCGACTTCGGCCAGAGCTGCCCCATCGGCTACCGCAAGGAGCGCGTCCAGGGAACCGCCGATTTCATCGCCCCGGAGCAGGTCCGGCGCGAACCGATCGACCCGCGGACCGACGTCTTCAACCTCGGCGCCACGATGTACCGTATCCTGACCGGCATGGCCTTCAAGACCTCGATCCCCGTCTCCGTGGTCGCCGGCGTCGGCACGCGAAAAATCGAACTCGAAAGCCGCCGCGGCGCCGAGCCGCCGCACGAGCTGAACCCGGCCGTCCCCCTGCCGCTGTCGCGGCTGGTGATGGAGTGCTGCGAGAACGACAAGGACAACCGGCCCTGGGACATGCTCAAGGTCGTCTCGCGGCTCGATACCGTGCTCCATTGGCTCCAGCGCGAGGCCGACAACCCGGCCGCCGAGCGGCCGCCAGCGTGAAAGAGCGTGCACCGTTGCCTGATCGTCACGGGCCCAGCCCCGCCATCCCCGTCGCCAGCGCAGACGCCGCCTGCCGGGCCCTCCACGAGGCCGCCGAGCTCAACCTCGAGGACCCCAACCGGAGGGGGTCGCTGCTCGAGTTCGGCTCGGCCGGCCAGCTCGTCATGACCGGCGACATGCACGGACACGTCGCGAACTTCGACAAGCTCCAGCGATATTGCAAGCTGGAGAGCAACCGCGGGCGCTTCGTCATTCTCCACGAGCTGATCCACAACGGAGACGGCCCCGAGAACCTCGACCTGTCGATCGACCTGCTCGTCCGCGCCGCCGAGTGGAAGGCCGCCTTCCCCGACAACGTCTTCTTCCTCCAGTCCAACCACGAGCTCGCCCAGCTTCGCGGACAGGAGATCACCAAGGGCGGTCGATCCGTCATCCAGGAGTTCGAGCGCGGCGTCGCCTATCGCTACGGCGCCCGCACCCCCCAGGTCCTCGAAGGCGTCCGGCAGTACCTCGCGTCGCTGCCGCTCGCCGCCAGGACCGCCAGCGGCGTTTTCCTGGCCCACAGCCTGCCCGACCCGTTCCAGATGGAGGCCTTCGAGACCGGCGTGCTCGATCGCGAGCCCACGGCCCTCGACCTCGCGCCCGGCGGCTCCGCCTATGCCCTGGTCTGGGGCCGCTTCCATCGCCCGGAGGACGTCGAGCGCTTCGCCCGGCGGCTCAACGTCGAGATCTTCGTCATCGGCCACACGCCGCAGGAAAACGGCTACGCCATCATCGGCGACCGCCTGATCATCGTCGCCAGCGACCACAGTCACGGTGTGTTCCTGCCGATCGACCTCAGCCGCCGGTACACCGTCGAGCAGCTCGCGGCCAACATCCGAAGGTTCGTCAGCGTGGAGTGACGCCGCCCCAACGGGATTCTGGGGCCGCCGGGAGGCGGCGGCTGGGGGCGGCCGGAATGGGGACAGCGCGGCTCTGACGTGAACTGCGGACGGCTTGCTGATCTGAGCGTACGGCTGACCAGCGCCTGCTTGTCGGCGTGGCGCGTCGCTCCGTATAATGTCCGCCGGTTCGCGAGGGCACGTAGCTCAGTTGGGAGAGCGCCGCGTTCGCAATGCGGAGGTCGAGGGTTCGACTCCCTTCGTGTCCAGTAAGGCCGTGGGCCGGCGTCGCGGTCCGCGGTCCGCAGCCTCCGGCCCCGGCCTAGCCCTTGCGGCTCTGTAGGATCGCCTGTGCCACGGGGCTGTCCTTTCCGTCCGACAAGCGCGTGATCTGCTCGGCCAACTGGTCCGCGAGGGCGTGCCTGCCGGTGCGAAAGGCCAGCGCCGCGGCCATCTCCAACAGGCCAACGTCGTTCGGATCGGAACCCAGCGCCCGGCGGATTGAGGCCAGGGCGCCTTCGAAGTCTCCGCCCTCGACTTGCAGCCGCGCCAGGGCCCGCAGGGCCAGCGTATCCCCCGGGGTCTCCGCAAGGACGAGGGCCACCTGCACGCGCGCCTCGGCGTGCCGGGCGCAGCGCGCCAGGGAATCCGCCAGCGCCAGCCGCAGCGCCTTTGACTCCAGTTCCGAAGCACCGCCGCCGGTCTGGGCCAGGCCGGCGAGCTGCTCGGCGGCCTCCAGCGTCCGGCCGGATTCCCACAGGGCCAACCCCAGGCGCGCCTGAATGGCGGCGTCCTCGGCCTTGCCGTCGGACACCTTTCGCCACGCCAGCGCCGCCTCGTCGAATCGCCCGAGCTGTTCGAGGCACTCGGCGACGGCGGCGTAATACGCCGGGGTCCATCCGAGGCGTGCCTCGTGGTTGCGCAGCAGCGCGAGCGCCTCCTCGGGCCGCTTGAGCTGCTGGAGCGTCTGGGTCACGGCGAGGAGGTAGCACACGTCATCGGGCTTCTCGTCAGCGGCGATGCGATAGGCCGAGAGGGCCGCATCCCAGTTCTTCTGCTGCTGCCAGGCTGCCCCGAGCAGGTAGGCCGCCTCGGCGCGGACGCGCGGCTCGCGCGAGAGCCGTTCGAGCAGCGGCATGGCGGTATTGAGCTTGCCCTCGGCCAAGGCGATGCGGGCGCTGAGCAGCGCCAGCTCGGCGTTGTTCGGATCGAGCCGCACGGCCTCGCTGATCTGCTCACCGGCGCCGCGGGCGCGTCCGGCGGCCAACTGGTCGGCGGCCAGGCGGCCCTTGAAGCCGGCGCGCACCGCGTTCCAGCGCTCGGCGGCTTCCTGCTTGCGCGTCGGAGCCGAGGCCTGGCAGCCGAGATGCGCCGCGACGCAAGCGGCGGCCAGCAGCCAGACGCGCCGGCGTACGCCGTGGGGTGAGCGGCGCGTGGTGCGGCGCGGTGGAGCGGTGCGGGGGGCTTTGAGCGACTCGAGCTTGGTCATGGGTGTGGGCTCTCTGCATCGGCGTCGTTCGCAGCGCGCGGCCGGGCGGCGCCGGGATCGAAATCCATCTGCGGGCGCTCAAACAGCGGTCCGCGGCCGGGCTCGGCGGCGGTGTTCTGGATCAGTTGCAGGGCGATCGTGCGCATGCGCGTGCCTTCGCTGTCCCACAGCCGGCGACTGAGCAGGCTCTCCTTGAGCTTGAGCGCGGCGAGGTGCTTCGGCGCGTTGTGAAGCGCCATGCGAACGTTCAGCATCGCCAGGTCGCGCTGGCCGGCCTCGGCCTGCCGGACGGCCTCCTGGTAGAACGCCTGGGCCAGCCGCTCGCGCGCCAGGCCGGAGAGGCCGCGGCGGCTGCCGACGCGGACGCGCTCGACGTCTTCGACGAGGGAGGCGAAGGCCTCGTCCTCCTCGCGCGTGTGCTTGAGCACGTGCACGGTGAGCAGGACGATCACTTCCTCGCGGATGGTGCGGTCGGCGCTGCTCTGGAACAGCACGCCGAGGCCCGGGATGTTGCCGAGAAGCGGAATCTGGCTGCGGGCGATGCTGGTGCGCTCGCGGAACAGGCCGCCGATGAGGACCGTCTTGCCGTCCTCGACCAGGATCTCGGCGGTCGCCTCGGTCGTTTCCTCGAAGGGCAACTGGGCGGCGGTGAGCCCGCCGCTGCTGTCCTTCGGATGCACGCGCATGCGGACGGTGCCGTCGTCGTTGATGACCGGGCGGATCTTGATCTGCGTTCCCGTCTCCAGGAAGTCTACCGTCTGCACGGCCGCCGTCTGCGTCACGGTGGTGGTGAGGTAGCCGTCGCGGCGGCCGACGATGACCTCGGCCTCGCGCTTGTTGAGGGCGATGACCTTTGGGTTGGCGACGACGACGACGTCGGTGACGTCTTCGAGGGCGCGGATGAACGCGCCGAACTGGTTGTGGATGATGCCGAAGGTGAATCCGCCGGCGGAGACGTTGGCGGCGAAGTCGGTGTTGGCGTTGACGGTGGTGTCCTGGAAGAACTCCTCCGGCAGCGCGCCGGTGCGGATGTTCGCCGCCGCGTCGCTCGTGCTGGAGACGTTCTGAAAGTCGACCCCGCCGAGCAGCGTGAAGTCGATTCCCATTTCCATCGACTCGTTGAGCGTGGCGCGCAGGATCGTGGCCTCGATCAGAACCTGCTTGGGCCGCACGTCGATCTCGCGCAGCAACTGCTCGACGCTCGGCATCAGCTCGGGCGGGGCTGTCACCAGCACGTAATCCACCCCAATGCCTTCCTCCGCTTCGGCGCTGCCCGTGCCGCTCGGGGTTGTCCCGCTCACCCCGGCCGTCGTCCCCGGCCCGCCCGCCGTCACCTTGCCCACGTCGCCCAGCAGCGTCCCGATCGCCGTCACCGCCTCGCCACGCGTGATGTAACGCAGCTTGAACACGCGCAGCACGGGCGGCGGAAGCTGCGACGCGATCTCCGCTGGCGTCCCGATGTAGATCAGGTTGCCGTTGCGGCGATAGACGAAGCCGCCCGGCGTGAGCACGGCATCGAGCGCCTGCCACAGCGTCACGCCGTAGAGATTCGCCGAGACTTCGCCGCGGACGCTGGGGCTGGCCACGATGTTGGCCCGGGCCTGGTAGCTGAGGCTCTCGAGCACGGCGGCGATGTCCGTGCGCCGCACGTTCACATCGAGCAGGCCGTCATCCTGCCGGCGGACGGGCTCGCCGCTTTGCCAAGGAAGCGCGTCGCCTTCGGTCTGACGCGGCCCGGCGCGTTCCCGCGCCGCCGCCGCGAGCCAATCCATGATCGCGCCGTTCTGGGCGGCGGCGCTGACCGGCCAGGCCGCGACGAGCATCAGCAGCGCGCCGGCCGAGGCGCCGTTTCTGCGCCCTCCGCTCCGAGGCGCCGCGACGCCCGCATCGGCGCCGGCGCCAGCGCGCAGCGGCCCGAATTGTCCGACCGTGGGATTCACGTTGTCTACAATCGGCCTGCGGTTATCGGCAGCTTTACAGGCCGCGCGCCGCCCGGCGCCGAATTCGGCCATGGCCACGGCGGCGAATAGGAATAATCCCCCAGGGGCCGCGCGAGGCGCGCCTGTCGGGGAGCCGCCGCGCAGGGCCCGCGCCTGCCGCCGCACTCGCACAGCAGGTCGTGCCACGCGCCGCCGGAGATGCCGTCATGCCGCGTTCACGCCGTCGGGGCTTCACGCTCGTCGAGCTGGTGGTGGTGGTCATCATCATCTCGATGGTCGCCGCCATCGCGATCCCGCGCCTCGGCGGCGCCATGGTTCGGCGGCGGATCGAGGCGGCGGCCCAGCGCGTGGCGGCGGACCTGGACCTCGCGCGTCGCCAGGCGCGGCTTGCGAGCCAGTCGCGGACGGTGAAGTTCGACGCCGTGCAGCATTGCTACACGATCGAAGGCATCAGCGACCCGGATCGTCCCGGCGAGACGTACGTGGTGGACCTGACGGCGGAACCCTACCGGGCGCGGGTGCTGTTCGTGCGTTTCGGTCTGGATAACGAGCTTGTCTTCGACGGCTTCGGGAACCCGGACGAGGAAAGCGACGTCGTGCTGCACATCGGCAACGTGACGCGCCGCGTCGTGGTCACGCCGGCCAATCCGCAGCCGCGCATCGAGGCGCTCACCGATTGATGGCTGGCGCGGCGGCCCGTGCCCGTCCGCCTGGCGTCGCCCACGTCCGCTATTCTCTGGAGCGCGCCGCGTCCCGGCATCACGTCCAATAGCAAGCCCGCCGCCGCGGTGCGAATCGCGCCGGGGCCGCATGAAAACCCGGGTGCGCGCGGTCTAGCATTGATTGAGACATCCGCCGCAATGGGCGCTACGCAGAGCTCCGCAAGAGGAGGGACGATCATGCTGCCGCGCGGCTACGAATTCGTCGAGGACCTCAGCGCATCCGACGTGATCATCGCCGTCGATCCGAGCGGGGGCGAAGTGACGCTCTACGGAGCGGAGCTGCTGAGCCGCACCGCGAGCCCGGACGCGCGGCTGAAGATCACGCGCATCCCGGTTTCGTCGGACGATGGGGAGATGATCCGCCTCGCCACGCGCGTCTTCGCCATCAAGGGCGCCTGCGACTACGACGCGGCGTGCGGCCCGATGGGGCTGTGCTGAGCCGATGGCGGCGGCCCGGCGGCGGCTGGGGCCGCGCGCGGCTGGCGTAGCCGCCGGGTTTCCTCCATACTTCGCCGTTCCCCGGGGCGGGCGGCCGCGAGGCGGCTCAACCGGCCGGGGTGCAACCGCGCGTGCCTGACCGGGCGCGCGGCTACGACGAAGCGTGGAGCATCATGGGCGAGGCCATTCCCGACAATTTCCTGGGGCTCGACGCGAAGACGGCGGCCTACAAGACGGCCCGCTTCGCGATCCTGCCGATTCCATATGACGCGACGACGAGCTTTGGCGTGGGCACGCGCGACGGCCCGCGCGCGGTCATCACCGCCAGTCAGCAGGTCGAGCTCTATGACGAGGAGCTCGGCCGGGAGTCCTTCGACGCCGGCGTCGCCACGCTGGACGCCGTCGGGCCAGACGCGAGCGGGCCGGCGGCGACGCTGGAGGCGGTGTACGGCGCAGCGCGGCGCGTCGTGCGCGACGGCAAATTCCTGATCGGGCTCGGCGGCGAGCACAGCATCAGCTCGGCGCTGGTGCGGGCGGTGCTGGCGCGGCACAAGAAGCTGAGCGTATTGCAGATCGACGCGCACGCCGATCTGCGCGCGGGCTACCAGGGCTCGCCGTGGAGCCATGCCGCCGTCATGCGCCGCATCCACGATCTGGGCGTGCCCGCGGTCGGCGTCGGCATCCGCAACTACTCGAAGGATGAGGCGGCGTTCATCCGCAAGGCCCGCAAGCCGATCATCTCCGCCCGCGCCTGCCGGGAAGCGAACGACTGGATCGGTCGCGCCGTCGCCGGGCTCACCGACGAGGTCTATGTCACGATCGACATCGACGGCTTCGACCCGGCCTACGCTCCCGGAACGGGCACGCCCGAGCCGGGCGGCCTCGACTGGCACCAGGTCGCGGATCTGCTCGCGGCCGTCGCGCGCGCGCGGCGGATCGTCGGCGCGGACCTGGTCGAGGTGCGGCCGATTCCGCCCAATACCGTCACCGAGTTCCTGGCGGCCAAGGTGCTGTACCGGCTGATCGGGCTGGTGGCGATGGGCGCGCGCCGCTGATCGGCCCGCCGCTTCGCCCGTACAATCTCCTTGTGGACCTCTTCGCCGGACAGCAGCGGGAAGCGCGGCAGCGCGCGGCGCCGCTGGCGGTGCGCCTGCGTCCGCGCACGCTGGACGAGTTCATCGGCCAGCAGCATTTCCTCGGCCCCGGCAAGCTGCTGCGCCGCCTGCTGACGGCCGATCGCCTCACAAGCGCCGTCTTCTTCGGCCCGCCCGGCTGCGGCAAAACGTCGCTGGCCATGCTGATCGCCGAGCACACGCGGGCCGCCTTTCACGCGCTGCACGCCGCCGAGGCCGGAGTGAAGGAGGTGCGCGCGGTGCTCGATCAGGCGCGCACGCGGCTGGAGCGCGGCGGGGGCAAGACGGTGCTGTTTCTCGACGAGGTGCACCGCTTCAACCGCGCCCAGCAGGACGTGCTGCTGCGCGACGTGGAGGAAGGCGCGCTGACGCTGATCGGCGCGACGACCGAGAACCCCTTCTTTGCCCTGACGGCGCCGCTGATCTCGCGCAGCCAGCTCTTCGAGTTCCAGCCGCTGACCGGCGACGACCTGCTGGCGCTGCTGCACCGCGCCCTGACCGATCCGCGCGGGCTGCTGCCGCTCGGCGTCGCGTGCGACGACGACGCCCTGCGGCTGATCGTCGAGCGCAGCGGGGGCGACGCCCGCCGCGCGCTGACGGCGCTCGAGGTCGCGGCCCTGTCCGTCACCGCCGAGCACGCCGGCGCCGCGGGCCCGCCGCGGGTGACGGCGGCGGTGGCGGCGGAGTCGCTTCAGCGCAAGGCGATCCCCTTCGACCGCGCGGGCGACACGCACTACGACCTGGCCTCGGCGCTGATTAAGAGCCTGCGGGCCTCGCAGGCCGACGCGGCCCTCTACTGGCTGGCGCGGCTGCTCGAAGGCGGCGAGGACGTGCGTTTCATCGCGCGGCGGCTGGCGATCTTCGCCTCGGAGGACGTGGGCGAGGCCGATCCGCAGGCGCTGGTGGTCGCGGCCGCCGCCATCAGCGTCACCGAGTTCGTCGGCCTGCCCGAGTGCCAGTACGCGCTGGCGCAGGCGGTGGTGCACCTGGCGCTGGCGCCGAAGTCCCGGGCGGTAACGGAGGCGATCGCGGCGGCGCGGCAGGACGTTCGCGAGCAGCCGGTGCGGCCGGTTCCGCAGCACCTGCGCGACGCGAGCTACGGCGGCGCGGCGCGGCTGGGGCGCGGGCGTTCGGCGGCGGAGGCGGCGGATCCGGCGGCGGACGGCTACCGGAAGGAGGAGAGGCGCTACTACAATGCGGGGCGGACGAGCGACGGCGCCGAGGCGGCCGATGCGCCGCCCGGCCCGACGAGTGGGGCGCCCGCGGCCCCGGGAGAGAGCCGGCCGTGAACAAGAAGCGGATGCGGCAGACGCTGCGCGAGCGCGTCGCGGCCATCGGGCCCGAGGAAGCGCACGCGCGCAGCGTTGCCGCCGGCCGGCTGCTGTGCGCGCAGCCGGAGTACCGGTCGGCGGACGTGATCATGATCTTTTTGTCGACGGCGCACGAGATCGAGACGGGGCAGATCGCGCTCCAGGCGTGGGCGGACCTGAAGCGCGTGCTGGCGCCGCGCGTGTCGTGGGAGCAGCGCCGCATGCTGCCGATCGAGATCAAGTCGCTGACCACCGACGTGCGCGACGGCCTGATGGGGCTGCGCGAGCCGATCGAGGGCATGCCGATTCCCGTGGCCGACATCGACATGGTGATCGTTCCCGGCCTCGGCTTCGACGCGCAGGGCAACCGCCTCGGCCGCGGCCGCGGGTTCTACGACCGGTTCCTGGCCCACCGGGACTTCCGTGGCGTCGCCTGCGCCCTGGCGTTCGAGGAGCAGTTCGTCGACCTTGTCCCGCACGACGACACGGACGTGCGCGTGCACATGCTCGTCACCGACAAGCAGGTGCGACGCTTCAAGCGCTGAGCAGCATCCATGAGCCGGGCCTTCGTGCATCGCCGCTACCTGACGAACTTCCAGCCGCAGCGCCTGCCGCACTTGTTCTCCGACGTGCTGATCGTCGGCTCGGGCGCCGCCGGGCTGCGCGCGGCGATCGAGGCGGCGCAGCGCGCCGACGTCCTGCTCGTGACGAAGGACCAGGTGGACCTGTCGGCGAGCAGCTACGCGCAGGGGGGTGTGGCCGCGGCCCTGCCGCCCGACACCCCCGCCGCCCACGCCGCCGACACGCTGGCGACGGGTTGCGGGCTGTCGGACGCGCGCGTGGTGGAGCTGGTGACGAGCGCCGGCCCGGGCGAGATCGAGCGGCTGCTGGGCTGGGGGGCGCACTTCGACACGCAGGGCGGACGCCTGGCGGGCGGGCTCGAAGGGGCGCACAGCGCCCCGCGCATCATCCACGCCCAGGGCGACGCGACCGGGCGCGAGATCGTCCAGACGCTTTGGCGCCAGGTCCGCGCCCAGCCGCGCATCCGCGTCTTCGAGCACTGCTTCACCATCGACGTGCTCACCCACCAGGACGAAGCGCTCGGCGCCGTGACCTTTCACCCCAAGTACGGACACCAGATGTTCTGGGCCGCGGCCGTTGTCCTGGCCACGGGCGGACCGGCGCGCGTCTTTCGCGAGCACACGGCGCCGCCGGTCGCGACCGGGGATGGGCTGGCGATGGCGCTGCGGGCGGGGGCGGTGCTGCGAGACCTGGAGATGGTCCAGTTCCACCCGACGACGCTCTACGTGGCCGGCGCGGCGCGCGTGCTGATCAGCGAGGCGGTGCGCGGGGAGGGGGCGCTGCTGCTGAACCGCGCGGGCCGGCGCTTCATGCCCGACTACGACCCGCGCGCCGAGTTGGCGCCGCGCGACGTCGTCAGCCGCGCCATGGCCCGCGAGATGAAGCGCGAGCACAGCGCCTACGCCCTGCTCGACGTGCGCCACTTTCCGCCGGGCGCCTTCGCTGCCCGCTTTCCGAACATCGCCCGCTACTGCCGCGAGTTCGACATCGATCCGCAGACGCAGCTCATCCCCGTGCGACCCGCGGCCCACTACGGCATCGGCGGCGTCGCGACCGACGACCGCGGACGCACGAACGTCCCCGGGCTGCTGGCCTGCGGCGAGGTCGCGAGCACCGGACTGCACGGCGCCAACCGCCTCGCCAGCAACTCGCTGCTCGAATGCCTCGTGTTCGGCGCCCGGGCCGGGGCGGCGGCGGCGGAGCGAGCGGCGACGGCGGGCCGGCCGCAGCGCCAGGCGCCGGTGGATCACGTCCTGCCGGCGTCGACGCGGACCGAGCTCGACCTTCCCGACGTGCTGCACAGCCTCCAGAGCCTCATGTCGCGAAACGTCGCGCTCGAGCGCGACGCCGGCCACCTGGGCGAGACGATCGAGATCATCGAGTTCTGGAGCCGCTACGTGATGGACAAGGTGCTGGATTCGCCCGGCGCCTGGGAGGTGCAGAACCTGCTGACGGTGGCGCTGGCGATCACCACGGCGGCGCTGGCGCGGCGCGAGTCACGCGGCGCGCATTTCCGCACCGACTTTCCGCAGACCGACCTCGCGGGGCCACGCCACATCGACCTGCGGCTCGGGCCGGGCGGCCTCGACGTCGTCGCCACGCCGCTCTGACTCCCGCGCCGGCAAGGTGGCGCGCTCATGCCCGCCCGGGCGGCAGGCATCCGAAGCCCGCCCCAGCGCCGATGGCGGGCGCCTCGTACGCGCCGGCGCCCGCCGGCGGGCCCATCCCTTTTCGCCGACGATGGCGTTTCTTCACCAGCCCGGTCGGGCGCTGGAGGTTGGGCGATCGCGGCGGCAGCGATTCGGCCAGCTCGATCAGCGTGGGGGCGTTCTCGGCGAAGACATCGGCGCCCACCTCCTGCCACAGGCCGTCGGCCCGGTTGAACACCCCGCCGCTGGCGATCACCTGCATCGTGGCGCAGACGCCGATCTCGCGGATGGTGGCGATGAGGGAGCGGACGTCTGGGACGGCGGAGGGTGGCGTGCCGTAGACGACGAAGACGTTCGGGCCGAGGCGGCCGGTGAGCTTGAGCAGCTCGTCGCGCGGCACCCCCGCGCCGACGAGGTAGCTGTCCCAGCCCTGCGCGGCGAAGAGGTCGGCGATGATCTGGGCGCCGGTCTCTTCGTGGCCGTGCTCGACGCAGTGGATCAGGGCCCGCTTGCCCTTCGGCGGCGCCTGCGGCAGGTGCGCCTGGAGCATGTCGGCGACGGTGCGGTTGATGCGCGCCGCCATGTTCTCGGCGGCCGTGTTGATGAGGTCTTCGCGGAACAGCCGGTCCACCTGGGTCATGGCCGGCCAGACGACTTCGGTGAGGAGCCCGCGCGCCGCGGCGCCGTCCTGAAGGGCCTTGTTGATCAGCGTGAAACACTCGGCCCGGCGACCAGCCAGCAGCGGCTGGAGGTA
The DNA here is from genome assembly GCA_900696525.1 of uncultured Planctomycetota bacterium. Classification (GTDB taxonomy): domain Bacteria; phylum Planctomycetota; class Phycisphaerae; order UBA1845; family Fen-1342; genus CAADGL01. Next base: position 77,044 of record CAADGL010000021.1, on the reverse strand, counting down.
GCGCGTCAGCAGCGGCTCAGGCATTGGACAGTCGTCCTCTCCGTCTGCGCCCGCCACGCCGCGCGTCCATCGCGGCGGTCTCGACGGGCCAGTCCATCGAAGCCGGCTCATCCAATCGCCGGAGTCTGTTCTGATGAGGCCGGACGCGGCTCCGAAGCGAGCCGGCTGCCAGGCGAGTGCCGGCAGTCGCGTCCGTCCAGAGCCAGACATCGGCGCGCGGGCCGTGGCCGCTTCACGCGCTTTCGCACACGATCACGTCCGCCATTCGCGGCGGGCGGGCGGGGCCTGCGCGGCGCCGGCGTGCGTGGCGCGGGAGCGCCGATTTTCTCGGAGCCATCGGGCGGCGGTTTGAAGTTCCGGCCCGGGGAGGCAGAATACGCGGCGCAACGTCCGCGCGAGCCGCGACAGTTGCCCGTGGCCCGGCCCCGCGGTTCGCGCGAAAGGAAGCGATGCCGACTTCGCCCGATGGACTCGAGACCGCCTGGGACGACCGGACGCTGCGCGATCCGCACGCCCAGCAGGACAAGGCCCGCCGCGTCCGCGACATGTTCGACGCCATCGCCCCGACCTACGAGCGCGTCAACACCCTGGCCACCTTCGGGCGCGACGCCGCCTGGCGCCGGCGTGCCGTCCGCGCCGCGCAGGTCCGCGCGGGCGACGTGGTGCTCGACGTCTGCTGCGGCACGGGCGACATGATCCGCGCGTTCATGGCCGGCGAGCCTGCCCCTGCCGCGGTGGTCGGGGTCGATTTCTCCGCCCAGATGCTCGCGCGCGGGCATTACGCGCCGAGCACGACGCCGCTGCTGCTGTGCCGGGCTGATGCGCTGCGGCTGCCTGTGCGTGACGCGTCGGTGGGCGTCGTGAGCTGCGCGTTCGGGGTCCGGAACTTCCAGGATCTGCCGGCGGGCCTGCGAGAGCTTCGGCGCGTGCTGCGCGAGGGCGGGCGGGCGGTGATCCTGGAGTTTGCGCCGCCCGACAACGCGCTGCTGCGCTGGGGATACGAGCTGTACTGCAACCAGGTGCTGCCGCGGCTCGGGGCGCTCATCAGCCGCGACCGGGTCGGGGCGTATCGCTACCTGCCGCGCTCGATCCAGACCTTCGACGGGCGCGGCGCGATGGAGCGCCGCCTGCTGGACGCCGGCTTTGCGCAGGTCAGGTCGGAAGCGATGAACCTGGGCGGGGTCGTGCTGTACGTGGCGATCGCCTGAACCGGCGCCGCCCGGATCGCCCGCGGCGACGGTCAAACGCCGCGCAGCGCCTGCGCCAGGTCCTCGACCAGGTCCTCGACGTCCTCGATGCCGACGCTGAGCCGTACCAGCCCGTCCACGACGCCGCGCCGCTCGCGAACTTCGCGCGGAATCGACGCGTGCGTCATGATCGCCGGGTGGTTCACGAGCGACTCGACGCCGCCGAGACTCTCGGCACAGGAGAAAAGCCGCGTGGCGGACATGAAGCGGCTGGCGGCGTCCAGCCCCCCGCGAAGGACGCAGGTCACCATGCCGCCGAAGCCGCTCATCTGCCGGCGGGCGAGCGCGTGGTCCGGGTGGTCGGCCAGGCCGGGGTAGATGACCTGCTCGAAGGCCCGCTGGCCGCGGCACCACTCCGCGACGCGCTGCGCGTTCTCGCAGTGCTGGCGCATGCGCACGGCGAGCGTCTTGAGCCCGCGATGCGTGAGGAAACAGTCGAACGGCCCCGGCACGCCGCCCGCCGCGTTCTGGAAGAAGCGGATCGGCTCGAGAAAACGGGCGTCACGGGCGACGACGGCCCCGCCGACCACGTCCGAATGTCCGCCGAGATACTTGGTCGTGCTGTGCATGACCAGGTCGGCCCCGTGTTCGAGTGGCCGCTGCAACGCGGGTGATGCGAACGTGTTGTCCACCACCACCAGCAGCCCGAGCGCGTGATCCATCGGCGAGCCGCCCGGATGCGCCATCGGCCGCGTTCCACACCGTTTGGCGGCGGCGCGGCACTGCTCGGTAACGGCGGCGATATCGAGCAGTCGCAGCATGGGGTTTGTGGGCGTCTCGATCCAGACGAGCTTGGTCGACTCATCGACCATTGCGGCGATGTCTCGTGGGGCGGTGCTTTCGCAATAGCGCGCCGTCAGCCCCCAGGGCCGGAAGATGCGCTCGAGCATGCGATAGGTCCCGCCGTACATGTCGCCGTAGGCCACGACCGAGTCGCCGGGCCGCAGCAGGGCGGAGAGGATGGCGTTGGTGGCGGCCATGCCGGAAGCGAAGGCGGCGGCGGCCTGTCCGCCTTCGAGGGCGGCGAAGGCGGCTTCGAGGTTGTTGCGAGTGGGGTTGTGCGTGCGCGAGTACTCGAAGCCCTTGTGCTTGCCGGGCGCCGCCTGGGTGTAGGTACTGGTGGCGTAGATCGGGGGAACGGTGGCGCCGGTGGCCGGGTCGGCCTCCTGGCCGACGTGAATCGCGCGGGTCGAGAAACGCATGTCGGCTCCTGGTGAACGCGGCAGTCTGGCTCCTGCCCGGGGGCGCAGTATCCAGCCGGGCGGGAATCCACGCAAACCGCCGAGGCCACCGTGGGGCGGACCTGTGCGGGCCAACGATTACTTGTCACTCCTGCAAGCGGCGCGGCGCTCCGGTGCCGACGTGGTCCGACTGGGCGTAGCGGACGGTACTGGTGCAGCTTGCTTTCTGAGCCGCGCCGCCCCGGTCGGCAAGCGGTTGAAACGAGGACCTCTGTTGGCGCAACGCCTCACGGGCGCGGCTCGGTTCAAAATGTGCCAGTACCCGACGGACGCCCGTCCTTTTGCACCGGCGGGGTTTCCGCTACGATCCCACGATAGTCATTGGCCCGCACGGCGGGAGCAGCTTCAGAGGAGAGGTGGCCGAGTGGCTGAAGGCAACGGTTTGCTAAACCGTCGTACTGCTAATTGGCGGTACCGCGGGTTCGAATCCCGCCCTCTCCGTTCCTCTTGCACCGCGCCCTTTGGGCTTACGATGGGGACGGTCCGGCGCTGAAAGGACGCCGCCTCGTCGTTTCACGTGACATAACCGGCGATCGCGGCAACGCCGCGCTGCGCCATTTTGACGGGCGCCGCCCGTGGCGCCTGCACGCCCGCAACCTTTCCGGCTTCAGCCGCACAGGGCGAAGCCCGGGAGTCCGACGACAGATGGAACTACCACGGAGGGCACGCGGCGACGAGTTGCTCAGGCCGGGAAGCCTGCTCGACCTGCGCCGGCGGCTGCGGCGCGTCGCCCCGCGCCACGATCTTGCAACCGTCATCGCCTACGCGTTCGACCAGCGCACGCACATGCTTCCGTTCGTCTACGCCGCGACGCGCATGGCGCCCGCTGGTCCGCGGGCGGTCGGCTCGGCGCTGGCCGACGCGGGCTTCGAGAAGACGCGCATCGTGCTTCAGCAGTGGTCGCCTGGGTTCCGCCCCGCGCAGATGCGTCTCGACGGGCGCATCCCCGACCTGTTCATGGTCTCCAGCATGCAGCTTCACGCCGAGGCCTGCACCGATCTGCTGCGCGACGTCTGCCGCATCGACCCGCGGCAGCGGCCCCTGGTCATCGCCGGCGGGCCGAAGTTCATCTACGAGCCGTGGGGCGCGTTCGGCGCCGGTCCGGGCGACCCGTGGACGGCGGACGTCGCGGTGACCGGGGAGGAGTACGTGCTGCTGAGCCTGCTGGAGGTGCTGTTGGCCGAGCGCGGCGCCGGCGAGTCGCTGCGCAGCACCTTTCTGCGCGCCCGCGACGGTGGCCTGCTCGACGAGATTCCCGGCCTCGTCTACGCGCGCAGCGGCGCCGCCGGCGCGCCCGAGGAGCTGATCGACACGGGCGTGCAGCGGCTGGTGGGCGATCTCGACGAGCTGCCGCACCCGGTGCTGGGCTATCGCCTGCTGGAGCCGCCTTCGCGATGCGCGACGCTGGCCTCGCGGGCGCTTCGGGCGGACGAGGTGGCGCGCTACAGCTCGATCGGCTCGCTGGTGCTGACGTTCGGCTGCAAGTTCGCCTGTCCCTACTGCCCGATACCGGCGTACAACCAGCGGCAACTGCGGGTCAAGAGCGGCGAGCGCGTCGCGGACGAGTTCCGCCGGCTGCACGACGAGTACGGTATCCGCAGCTACTTCGGGGCCGACGACAACTTCTTCGACAACACCGAGCGCACGCTGGACATTGTCGAGACGCTGGCGCGCACGCCGATTGCCGGGCGGCCGTTCCGCAAGCGCATCCGCTGGGGCACGGAGGTGACGGTGCACGACACGCTGCGGCTGCGCGAGCACCTGGGCACGGTGCGGCTGGCGGGTGTGCGGGCGCTGTGGCTGGGCGTCGAGGACATGACCGCCACGCTGGTCAAGAAGGGGCAGTCGGTCGGCAAGACCGTCGAGGCGCTGCACCTGCTCAACCAGCACGGCATCTCGCCCATGCCGATGATGATGCACCACGACGAGCAGCCACTGCTCAGCCGTGGCGAGAAGCCCTACGGCCTGCTGAACCAGATTCGCCTCCTGAGGAAGGCCGGCGCGATCAGCATGCAAGTGCTCATGCTCGTCCCCGCCACCGGCTCCAAGCTCTACACCGGCACGTACACGTCGGGCATGGCCTACGAGAGCGTCGGCGGACGCAAGGTCCGCGAGCACATGCTGGGCGGCAACTACGTGATCGCCTCGAATCACCCGCGGCCGTGGATCAAGCAGATCAACATCCTGCTGGCGTACCTGTATTTCTACAACCCGCTGCGCTTCCTCGTCGCGCTCGTCCGCCCGAAGAGCAAGCTCTACCTGGCGGACGCCATCTTGCAGGTCCTCGGGATGAACGGCCTGGTCCTCACCGCCTGCCGCACCTTCACCTGGACCCTGCGCCTGTGCTTCGGCCGCATCGAGCGCCAGTCCGCCGTGCCCACCAGCCGGCTGCCGATGCGCGGCGTTGGAAGGGGAGCCGCGGCCCACGCGCTGCCCGGCACGCCTCTGGCGGTCGATGCTCTGCCCAGGCCCGCCGGCGCCGGCGAGCGCAGCGGCAAGCCGCTGCCGGTGCTGGCGGGGCCGTAGCGAACCTCCGTGGCGCATTTCGGGTGCGGTCGCAACCCGCGCTCATCCGCCGGCGAGAAGCGCCAGCCGGTCGTGCACGCCCGCAAGCACGTCGGCGGCGGCGGCCGGCGTCAGCGTCGCCCGGCGGTACACGAGCGCCAGCTCCAGTCGATCACCAAGCGCGGTCGGCGCCAGCGCGATGGGTACGACCGGCCCCGGGGGGCTGGCGCGCACGTAGCGATCGACACCCACGCCGGCCGGGCCGAACCACCCGGCATGCACATTGAAGCTGGTGACGCCGGCGCAGACGGGGAAGACTTTGCGGTATGTGCGGCGATGGTGGCGCAGGCCGAGCAGCGGCCAGGCGCGCTCGATCAGGAAGAGCCGCGGGTCGAAATCGCCGGGATCGGGCAGGCCCCGCGCGGCGCGCGTCTGAGCGCTGATCTGCGCCAGAACCTCCGCGAGGGGCGCGTCGGGCCGATCAACCACGACGACCAGGTCGCGCAGCGCCGGCCCCAGCCAGACCTCACCCGCGCTGGTCCCGCGCGTCCGCCGGCTGATCACTGTGCCGAGCGCCAGCTTGCGTCGCCGGCGACTGGTGTGACGGTCTGGGGAGCGTTCGGCGACGGTCGCGGCCAGCGCCGCCAGACAGGCATCGTTCAGGCCCGCGCCGCGCCGCCGGTTTGCGGCGCGCAGCTCTCGCAGCAGGCCCGGCGCGGCCGTGCGGACGGCGCACTCGGTGCGGTCGTCGCCCTGCCGGTCCTCGTCCATCTTGTGGGCGCATCGCAGCCGGCGGAATGTCCGCGCGAAGCGCGCCAGCGCCTCAAGCCGCGCCCGCAGCGACACGCGCTGACGCCTCGGCCCATCGACGCGAAGGAGCGGCGCTTCGCCGCCGCCGCGGCCGTGCTGCAACACGGCGGCCAGCAGCGCTTGCGCCCCGTGAGCATCGGCGGCGACGTGCCGGTACGCCAGCGCGACCCAGTGCGCTCCGCCGCCGGCCTCTTCGAGCAGCGTCCAGCGAAACGGCGTCTGCGGCCGGCCAGCGAACGAGGCGTTGAGGCCGGCGGCCAGCAGACCGGTCGGCGTTTGCTCGCCAACCTCGTCGCACACTCCGGCCTTCACCCGCGGGGCCGCCGCCGGAACGTACCGACACGCCCGCGCCGACCGGTCGATCTCCAGCGCCCCGATTCCGGCCGCACGCTCGACGGCCTCGATGGCGGCGGCAAGGCGCTGCGGCCGCGAGGGGCCGAGGATCCGCAGCGCGTGCACCGCGTTGTAGGGGTGCAGCCGCTCCCACAGCAGCATCGTGCGCTGAAACGCGCTCAGCCGCTGCCAGGCGGCGCCGCCGCGCGCGGCGGCCGTTGCCCTAAGTCCGTCGCCAGCGCCGGCATCGTTTCTCACGGAGTGTCAGGACCCACGCGCCAGCGCGGCACGAAGCGGCCAACCCGGCGGCAATACTCGTTGTATGCGTCGCCGTGCTGCCGCTGCATGAACGCCTCTTCATTGCGCGCCTTCAGGTGCATCAGCGTGATATGAACGACGGCCAGCAGCAGCATGAGCGGTGTCGGCGTCACGACCGCCGTGCACGCCATCATCAGGATGCTCAGCGCGTAGATCGGGTGGCGGACGATCGCGAACGGCCCGTCGGTCAGCAGCACGGGCGGCTTCTGCGGATCGACCGCCATGCGCCAGTGGCACCCCATGTGGCGCCAGCAGGCGATCGACGCCAGCCAGCAGCCCACGGCCAGCGCCGTCGCCGCCCAGCGCCACGCCAGCACCGCGGGTGCGCCGGTCCAGGCGGGCAGGGCCCAGATCGAAGCGGCCCCGGGGGGCTGGCCGGCGGCGACCAGCGGGAGGAGCATCCAGCCGATGACGAGAGGAACCCAGACGAGGACCATGATGCGTTCGCGCGGCTGGCTGGGTGCGAGCAGCCGGGCCATGCCGCGCGACTTGCGGCCGACGCGGACGACCATGTATCCGACGCTGGTCCAGTAGGCGCAGATGTTGACTCCCGTGACCAGCGCCGGAACCTGTGCGACATCCATGCGCGCATTATGGCCGAGGTCGGGCCGCCGTGCCCGGTGCATGACGCGCCTGAATCGCCAGGGTCTCGTCGATCACGATCTGATGCACGACCGGGTTGGACTCGAGGTTGAAGTGATTGACCGGGCCGAACTCGGCGGGTGTGACGACCCAGTTCACGAGTTGCGTCCGGTCGTTGCCTTCGGCCAGCTCCACGGGACGGCCCGGGAACACGTCCGGCGCCAGGCTCGCCAGCGGCGACGGAATGTACAGGTGCACGCAGCGGGCCACGTTCGACGGGATGGGCGGAGGCGTGGTGGCGTCGATCAGCACCATGAGGCCGACCGAAATCCCCTGCTCCTGAAGCCGGTAGGCCAACAACAGCGCGTGCTCCGCCCCGAAGCTGTGCCCGACAAGCACGAGGTCGCCGTTGAGCGACTGCTCGCGGCTGGCTTTCTCGATGCGCTCGGCGAGCTCCGGCCACAGGGGCCCGCTCAGCGACTCGGCCGTCAGCCCGCGCTCGCGCATCTCGGCGGCGAGGGAATCGAGCCCGGTGGAGAAGACGTCCCAGAGGCCGCGCAGACAATAGACCTGCTTGGGTATGTCATCGTGCAGCCCGGCCGGAGCCGGTGTACAACCCGCAAGCCAGCCGCCCGCGAGACCGATCGCGACCACGGCCAGCCCTGGCCTCAGCCCAACCGCAATCCACCCGCTCATCCATCCGCCTCGTTACAGCCTCGGGCCGCGAGTGTACCGGCCTGAGCCGTGCGCTGACAACGTGGCAGCCGAGGCGCGCAAAAAGAAGGCGGCGCGGCGTCCGGGTGGAAGCCGCCGGCGATGGAAGGCGTCAGCCGGCGACGGCGGCGCGTTTGCGGCGTGTCCTCCGGCCGTTGGTCTCGCCGTTGTCGCGCGCCCGGCGCAGCACGAGGCCCGCGAGGCCCTCGACGTCGTCGACCTCGACCTGCTTGAGCACGATGGACTGCTCGGTCTTGTCGAGCTCGACGAACCACTCGATCAGCCGGCCGAGCAGCGACTTGATCGTCATGCCGCGCTGCTCGCAGGCGGCGTCGAGGTTGGCCTTGGCCTCCGGCGACAGGTGAACACTGACGATGTTCGGCCGCTGGCGCTGAACTTTCATGTGGGCACTCCGATTGACAAGGGCCGCGTCCCCTCAGGCGGTAGTTCAGGCTGCACTACGGCAGGCACCACGGCGGGTGCGCGTTCGATTGATACCACACTGTGCTTACGAACGCGGCATCTGTCAAGCTACAAAAGAATATATCAGATCAGAACGCCGCCGACCAGCGCGGCCGCGTTGTTTTTTCGAGTCGTGAGCCCGCCGCGGCGGAGTCGACGCCGCGGTGCAAAGCCTGGCGCGAAGCGATGCGGAAAGCGTTAACGGTTCGCTTGGTCCGGAAGCAGCCCGGGCTGCTCCGCTGTTCCCGTGGAGCACGACAGGGCGGCCGGCGGAGCTGCGCGTGGGGGCGCGACGGGGTGCCTGCCCGGGAGGAGCGATTTGACCCAATTGGGGGGTCAGGAATAGCATACAACCACGACCTACGGGCTCGCGGGGCGCGGCTGCCCGAGGCGCCAGGCAGGAGCTTCCATGGCAGGGGCCAACACGCAGAACTTCACGGACGACAACTTCGACGCCGAGGTGCTGAACTCCGCGGTGCCGGTGCTGGTGGACTTCTGGGCCGAGTGGTGCGGTCCTTGCCAGCTTCTGGCGCCGACGATCGACGAGCTGGCCAGCGAGTACGCCGGGAAGATCAAGGTCGGCAAGGTGGATGTCGACAGCGCCCAGAAGGTGGCCGCCAAGTACAACGTGCAGCAGATCCCGACGGTGATGCTGTTCGACAAGGGCCAGCCGGTGGAGCGGATGATCGGGGCAAAGAACAAGCGGGAATACCGGGCCGTGCTCGACGCCCGCCTCGGCGCCCGCTAGCCCCGTCCGGGCCGATCGGCGGCGAGAAATGGAACCCGCCCGCCGCCTAGGCCTCGTGCTCGGTGAAGATCGCCCGGGTTTCCTCGATCCGCTGCGGCAGCGTTTCGAGCAGCTCGCCCACCTTCGCTTCGGTCAGGCCGATCTCCGCCAGGAGAGTCTCGCTGATCTCCTGGTGGCGAGCCTCGAGCCAGAATCCGAGCTCATTCTGACAGCAGATCGTGTCCGCCACGTGCACGAAGCTTACGAGCCGGCGTGCATCGGCCTTGAGCAGATCGGGGTTGTGGTGGCAGGTGATCGCCGACCGGAGCCCCGGTGGGAACTTCCAGCGGGCAGCGAGGGCGGCGCCGAAGAGCTGGTGGTCGGCGCCGAACACGCCGCGCTCGACGTCCAGGAAGTTGTCGCCCGACTCCGAGCAGCGGCGCACCACCTCCGAGAGCTGGTCCGGGAACAACTGGTACTCGACCAGCAGGCCCAGGTCGTGCACGAGGCCGGCGACAAAGACCTCCTCGGCCTGGGCGTGCGCAGCGTGCGCGAGCGTGCGCGCACAAACGCCGACGGCGATGCAGTGTGTCCACAGGTCGCGGGCGTCGAACTGCTCGGTGAGTTGACCGGGGCGGAACAGGCGCGACAGCGAGGCGGCCAGGGCGATGTTCTTCACGGCACTGAGGCCGAGCATGACGATGGCACGGTCGAGATTGGCAATCTGCGACGGAAGCCCATAGAAGGCCGAGTTGACGACCTTCAGGATCTTGGCGGCCAGGGCCGGGTCGTTGCGCACGATTTCGTGCATGTCCTGCGCGGTGGACTTCGGGTCCTCCACGACCTGCACGATGCGCGTCGTGATCTCGGGCAGGGAGCTGATCTCCGTCACCCGCGACATCGCTTTCTGAAGCTCTGGAGGAAGGCCCGACGCGGCCCCGGCTTGCTCTGCTGCTAACGACATGCAAGGCCCCTCTTGCGACCGCGCACGGATTCCACGCCCTGCGCAATCCGGCGCAGCGACAGCCTTGGTGCTATCGGCTTGCTCAGCCCCAGGCTGTGATAGTTTGGCCCTCCCGGATGACCGCGCGAGCCCTTGCATTCAGAGCACGCTGATGCGCTTGGCGGTTCCAAATGCCAGTCACGCGCCGCAGTCGTCGGCCTCCCGCAGCACGTCCGCCACCGCCGCCGAGAGGTCGTCCTCATCGCCCGGGAGCAGCGTACGGCAGTCGAGCACGAGGGTCTCGTTGCTGACGCGGCCGATAACCGGCAGATCGCGCGCACGCAGGGCCTGCGCGAGGCCGGTCGCCGGCGCGCGCGGGTGCGCGACCGTCACGACCCAGGTCGCCAGGCCCAGGACCGGCAGGGCGCCGCCCCCCGCAAGCGACTCCGCGCCGCGCACCTCGACCCGGGCGGCCGCGGACGACTCTCGGACTCTCTCGGCCACACGCCGCGCCACCGCCTCGAGCTCCGCCGCGGGCCTTGTCAGCAGCCGCAGCGTCGGCACGCGCCCGGCGGCGTCCGGGTCGCGGTGCAGCCGTAGCGTGGCTTCGAGAGCGGCGAGCGTAAGCTTGCCGGGCCGGAGGGCGCGCATGAGGGGATTGTCGCGCAGGCGTGCGATGAGCGGGTGGCGGCCGAGCACGATCCCCGCCTGGGGTCCGCCGAGGAGCTTGTCGCCGCTGAACATCACGATGTCGGCGGACTGCTCGAGGCTGGCGCGGACGGTGGGCTCGTCCCAGGGCGGGAGCTCGGCGTCGGCCGGCTGCTCGCGCCTGGGCCGATCGAGCAGTCCGCTGCCGAGGTCGTCCACGACGTAGAGCCCCGGCGACCTGGCCTCGCGCGCCAGGTGGGCCAGCTCGCCTACGGCAACGGACTCGACGAAACCCTGGATGCGGTAGTTGCTCGTATGCACGTGCAGCAGCACGCGGGTCTGGCCGGTGATGGCGCGGCGATAGTCGTCGATCCGCGTGCGGTTGGTCGTGCCGACCTCGACGAGGCGGCAGCCGGCAGCGGCCATGATGTCGGGCATGCGGTAGGACCCGCCGATCTCGACCAGTTGCCCGCGCGACACGAGCACGTCGCCGGCGTCGGCGAGCGTGTTGAGGGCCAGCCAGGTGGCGGCGGCGTTGTTGTTGACGACGAGCGCGTCCTCGGCGCCGGTCAGCTCGCACAGCAGCGCCCGCACATGGTCCTGCCGGTCGCCGCGCTGGCCGCTGTCGAGCTTGATCTCGAGGTTGCTGTATCCGGAGGCGACGTCGGCGACGGCTTCGAGCGCTTCCGGGGCGAGCGGGGCCCGTCCGAGCCCCGTGTGCAGGACGATGCCGGTGGCGTTGATGACGCGCCGCAGTCCGGGCCGCGCGCGGCGCCGCAGCGTCTCGCGCACCGCGAGCGCCAGCGCCGCGACGTCGCTCGGCGGCTGCGACCCGGCGCGAATCTGCGCCCGGCACTGCTCGAGCGCGCTGCGGACGGCGAAGAGCAGCTCGCTGCGGGCGAACTCGGCCAGCAGGCTGGAGATCAGCGGCTGTCGCAGCAGCTCATCGACGGACGGCAGCGAGCGAAGCTGCCCCTGGCGAATGTCCGGGCTGGCGTCGGGGTCCATGCCCGCATGATAATGCGCCGCGCCCGGTGCGACAGAACCGGGAGGAGATGTCACGCCATGCGCTGCCTTGCCGGCTCGGCTGTTGCCCGCCTGTCGCTTGTCCTGCTGGCCGCCGGACTGGGCGGGTGCGCCGCGCCGCCGCCGGCGACCCCGGAGCAGACGCGGGCCGGGCTGGTGATGCTGATCCCGGGGATGCGCGGCGACGCGTCGCTGCTGTACGGAGCGGCGAACGGGCTGCTGGAGGCAGGGGTCGAGCGCGAGGTGCAGATCTACGACTGGTACCGGTTCCCGAGCCTGGCCAACCTCGTGGATTACAAGCGCAACTGCGCGCACGCCGAGGAGATCGCCCGCCGGCTGGCCGCTTACCACGATGAAAACCCCGCGAGCCCGATCGACGTGATCGGCTACTCGGCGGGCGGGGGGCTGGCGATCATGGCGCTGGAGCGCTTGCCGGAGGACGTCCCGGTGCGGCGGCTGGTGCTCGTGCAGGCCGCCGTCAGTCCCGACTACGACCTGACGCGCGCCGCGCGCCGGGTGCGTGACAAGGTGGTGAACGTCTACTGCCCGGGCGACTGGCTCGTGCTGGGCCTGGGCACGCAGGTGTTCGGCACGGTTGACCGCCGCTGTGTCGAGTCCGCGGGCAAGCGCGGCTTCGACGCGCCGCGCGCGCTTTCCGACGCCGCCGCGCGACAGAAGCTGGTCGAGGTCGCCTGGCGGCCGGAGATGATGGGCACGCTGCATTTCGGCGGCCACGTGGGGATTCTGCTGCGCGCGTGGAACCGGCGTTTCGTCGCGCCGCTGATCCTGACCGACGACGTGACGGCGCTGATGCGCGAGTCCACGCAACCCTCCGCTCCGTGATTCGCGCAGGTCGCGGCCGCCGATCAGACCGCCGGACGGCGTGAGCAGCGCCCGCTATAATCCCACCCACTTTGACGCGGAAACCGTCATGCTGGTCCTGCATTGCCGGCGCCGCGCTCGCCGGCCTGACCTGGGCGAACCCGGCGGTGGCCCAGACCGAATCCGGGCCGCTCAAGAGCGACAGCCGCGCCCCCTACGTCCACCGCATCACGCTCTACGACCACGACGGCGGGGCGATCGACCCGCGCAACGCCCTCGCGCCGCCCTATTCGCCGAAGATGACCTGCGGCAAGTGCCACGACTATTCGACGATCAGTCACGGCTGGCACTTCAACGCCCGGCTGACCGCAGCCGATGGCGGGCCGCACGCGCCCCCCGGGCGGCCCGGCGAGCCGTGGATCTGGTTCGACCGCGCCGCCCACGTGCAGTTGCCGATCTCGGGCCGGCCCTGGCCCGGTGCCTTCACCCCGCAGCAGGCCGGCCTCACGCCGTGGCAGTTCGTCAAGCGCTTCGGCCGGCACCTGCCCGGCGGCGGCTATGGCGAATGGACGCAGCGCGAGCTCGACGCCATGCCGGAGGCGGCGCGCTGGAACATCTCCGGGGCGCTTGAGATCGACTGCATGTTCTGCCACGCCGCCGACCAGCGCCACGACCCGGCCGAGGCAGCCCGGCAGATCGCCGATGAGAACCTGCGCTGGGCGCCGACGGCGGCGCTGGGGCTCGGCGTGATCCGCGGGCAGGCGCGGCGGCTGCCCGACGACTTCGACCCCCTGGCCCCGCCGAGCCCGGATCACCCGGAGCGCGTCCTGCCGAAGGTCGCTTACGACCTGGGCCGGTTCGACCGGGACGACCGGGTCTTCTTCAACATCACGCGCACGCCGCCCGCAGAACGCTGCTACTTCTGCCACACGCAGCGGCCTGTTGGTCCGGCGGCGCCGCCGGCGTGGCTGGTCGAGGGCGACGTGCACCTTTCGGCGGGAATGACGTGCACCGACTGCCATCGCAACGGGATCGACCACAACATTACGCGCGGGTTTGCCGCACCGGGGACGTCCGACCCCGGCGGCACGCTGACCTGCACCGGCTGTCACCTGGGAGCGGAGGGCGCGGGTTCCGGGGCGGCCGGCATGCCGGGCCGGGCGGGCGCGCCGCGTCCGCTGCATGCGGGAATCCCCACGATTCACTTCGAGCGGCTCACATGCACCGCCTGTCACAGCGGGCCCTGGCCCATGGACGAAGCCGCGAATGTCCAGACGGCGCTGGTCCACGGCCTCGGCCTGGGCAGCAAGGAGCGCCGGGCCGACGACCCGCCGCACGTCGTCGAGCCGGTTTTCGCCGCGCAGCCGGACGGCGTGATCGCCCCGCAGCGCATGCTCTGGCCGGCGTACTGGGCGCGCCTGGGCGGCGACGGGGCCGTCGCGCTTGTCTCCGCGAGCGAGGCCGCGGCCGTCGTAAGGCAGGCGCGGCAGAAGCTGAAGAGACCGGAGGGCGCGGAGCTCGACGACGAGTTGATCACCGAAGTGCTGCGAGCGCTCGGGAAGGGGAAGGACGGAGGCGAACCGGTGTACGTGTCGAGCGGGCTGCTGAGGCGGCTGCGCGAGGACGGGACTGTTTCGGTGGAGGCTCACGCGGCGGCGGCGCCGTACCTGTGGCCGCTGGCGCACGATGTACGGCCGGCGGGCAAGTCGCTGGGCGTGCGCGGCTGCACAGACTGTCACGCCGACGGCGCGCCGTTCTTTTTCGGCGGGCTGGCGGGCGCCTGGCCGGGGACGGACGCTGTGGACCGCTACAAGGGGCGCGGCGGCGCAGTTCCCGCCGACGCGGCCCGGCTGGCGCCGGTTGCGATGCACGAGCTTCAGGGGGTGGATTCGTCGTTGCAGCGGGCGTGGGGGGCGGCGTTCGCCTACCGTGCGTGGATGAAGTGGGTGGCGTGGGTCAGCGTGGCGGTGGTGGCGGTTGTGCTGTTGGCGCACGGCCTGGAAGGGCTGCGCGGGCATCTGCGGGGCTGATGCGGCTGCCCCCGGGGAATCCGAAGGAACCGGCGGAAATCGGCCGGGTCTTGGTTTACGGCCGGGAGGCTGGTTGCTAGACTCATGGACGGCTGAGCCGCGCTCCGGCGGAGCGCAACGATTGTTCTATACTCATGGTTCGGGGTGTCATGATGCGAGGCCGGTCTGCGCGCGCGTTCACGTTGATCGAGTTGTTGGTGGTGGTCGCGATCATTGCGCTGCTTCTGGCGGTGCTGCTGCCGAACCTGGCGGCGGCGCGCGAGCAGGGCCGCCGGGGCAAGTGCCTGGCGAACCTGAAGAACCTGGCTTCGGGCAGCATGCTGTACGCCCAGGAAGACAGCAAGAACCTCGTGGTTCCGATCAGCCAGGGCGTGTGGGCGAACCAGTGGAACTTCGGGGACGCCCTCTGGTGGCGCCTGGGCGGGCCGACGAACTTCGGCGGCAAGACGGGCACGAACGTGCTCAACACGACGCAGTTCAACTTGCCGCGTTTCTTCGACCCGAACGGGGCGTGGTCGGCGCCGACGCGCCCGCTGAACCGCTACATGCTGCGGGGAATGACGACGTTCGATGATCCGCGCTCGTTCGAGATGTACGCGTGCCCCTCGGACGACGGCCTCCCGAACAACCAGCAGTGGTGCCCCTGGCCGATGGTGGCGGGCAGCCCGGCGCTCTCAGGCGAAGTGTACGAGAAGCGCTTCTTTGAGCTCTTCGGCAACAGCTATCGCTACAACACGATCGGGCGCATCGCGCTCTCGGGTCAGAACGTGAACGGGTCGTTCAGCTCGTCGGTCATGGGCTCCAAGCTCGACAAGATCGACAAGGGCACCGGCCGCGTCGTGCTCTACTCCGAGCCGCTGTTCTACATGATGACCGTGCCGCAGGCCAACCTGAATCCTGACCTGGCGCCGGTCCGCGGCTGGCACAAGGCCATCATGACTGAGAACGTCGTCTACGTGGACGGCTCCTGCCGCGCCACCAAGGTCGGCCAACTGGCGCGCTTCGACGGCGCGACGCTCGACGCGATGGGCTACTACGGCCCGCCTTACGACACGTACCTGCGGCGCGGCAACACCTGGCAGACGGACGCCTACCCGACCCCCGGTTCGCTTGTGCGGGCCTATACCGACACCACCATGGTCACCAACCAGCAGGTCATCACCCTGCTTATCGGCGCCGCCCTCGGCTGGCCCGGGAAGGGCTACCAGGACAACACGATCCGGTCGTTCTGACTCTGGGGCCGGTTGCCGAGTCAGCCAGCCGAGCCGCAACGCGGCGCCAGGCCGCCCCGCGCCGGCAGCGCTGCTCGGCGCTCATCCCCGCGCGCGGACACAGGTCATGCCGGCGTCCTCGATCACCAGGCCATCGCTCAACGGCCCGGCTACGTTGCGCCCCAGCAACGCCAGCGCTTCCACCGGCGTCGCGGCGTGAAGCAACCCAAGGCCGTCAAGCTCCGCCGCCGACAGGTGTGCCGATACGACCACGACGTGCACGCCGCGCTGCCGCGGGTCCGTCAACTGCCTGAGCTTGACGGCCTTGTGGTCGCCGAGGCGATAGCCCTCGCGTTGCACGAGGCGACAGGCGCTGTCGTAGTCCGGTGCGCGGCGCAGCAGGCCCAGGAAGGCGTCCGGCCCGACGCGGTGCGGGCAATCCGCCTCCAGGATGATGCCCCCGCCGTCGCGGACGGCCCGGTGACAGTTCTTCAACGCCTTGTCGGCCTGGTAGAGGTCGCGCCCCAGCGGCAGCGGCACGCGCAGATGCAGCACGTCGACCGGCCGCGGGACTTCGTGCGAAAACACGCGGCGCGCCACCGGCAGCAGCTCGTCCAGCGTCGCCCGCCAGTCGCCGCACGCCACCGCCAGCGGCGCGCCGCTGGCGGCCACCTGGTTGACCACCATGAGCCTACTGCCCGGCGGGCCGATCGCGCGCATCATCGCCGCCGCCCCGTCGTAGACCGGGTTGCCGTCGAGCACGAGCAGGTCGGAGGACGGGTGCAGCGCGCCGGCGTGGTTGCGTTCGATGTCGTCATGCGCCAGGCCGCCGATGGTCAGCGTCTTGTGAGCGCCGGTGACGCCGGCGAAGTAGTGCGGCTCGACGCTGCCGATGGCGAGCAGCCATTCGTGTTCGAGGATGCGGCGGTTGATGCGGAATCGGCCTGCGGGGAGGGCGACCGTTGAGAATTCGTCATCGGCGGCGCGCGCGTCGTGCCAGGCGAGGCTGGTGAAGTCGAGCCCGCAGCCGGCGAGCAGGCCGGATTCGAAGCGGGCGCGTTCAGAATCGCCGAATCGGTGTGTTCCGGTCGCGACGAGCAGCGCGAGCGCAGGGCGCTGGGGCGCGGGCAGCTCAGCGGCGATGGCGCCCAGCACCCAGCGCGTGGGGGTGGCGCGGGCCGGGTCGTTGACGACGATCAGCAGGGGCGCGCCGGCGCGCGCCGCTTCGCGGACGAAAGCGACCGCGCGGGCCAGCGCCGCCTCGGGCCCAGCGCTTGGCGGCGCCGCACGCCTCGGACAGAGCGTCTGCCAGCGGATGGCCGGTGGCGTGCTCATGGCGGGATGAGAGTCTACCCGACGGTCACGGTCTCGCGGCGGCCCGCTGCTGCGCCGCGGCAACCAGCCAGCGATCGAACCAGGCCGTCGATTCGTGCCAGATCACGTCGGTCCGGTCCCAGGTGATCGTGTTGTGATCCGCGTCCTCGACCAGCACCAGCCGCGTCCGCTCCGGCGACGCCGCCTGCAAGCGGCGCGAGTGCTCCGGTGGAATGTTGTGGTCCTCTGTGCCGTGGATCAGGAGCACCTGCGCTTCGGAGCCCGCCAGGGCGGACACGCAGTCGGCCTGGGCCGGGTCGAAGTGCGCCAGCCGCCCGGCGCGCTGGATCGAGCGCTCGATCCAGTCGTCGGCGACCAGGGTGCTCAGCGGCAGGTAGCAATGCACGTAGTCGTCCACAACCTCGTGCATCGAGCTGAAAGCCGAGATCGCCACCACCGCGGCGACCCGCGGATCGCGCCCCGCATATTGCAGCGCCGTCGCCGCCCCGAACGATACGCCGTACACACCCAGGCGTCCGGCGACCAGGCCGCGCTCGTAGAGCGCGTCGATCACCTGCCGGCAGTCGCGCGACTCCTGCACGCCGTAGGTGATCCATTCGCCGGTCGAGCGTCCGTGGCCGCGGGCGTCGACGAGAATGCAGCGGTAGCCGCGGCGGGCGTGGCGGCGGGCGGCGAAGAGCAGCGACTCCTTCCGGTCACGGATGCCGTGCAGGAACAGGATCGTTCCGCGCGGCGCCCGGTCGCCTTGAACGGCGGCGCGGCCGGCCGCGCCAAGCGGTTCGGCTGGGGCCAGGTCCGCCCCTTCGCGACGCGGCGGATCGACGATCCATACGCAGATCGAGGCGCGGGGCGGACCCACGTCGATTCGGAGCTGCTGCGTCACGCCGAGCAGCCGCAGCGAGTCGACCGGCGGGTCGTAGCGCGCCTGTGGGGGGAGGTCGCGGTTGGGTGCGTAGGCGATGATCCAGGCGACGCACTCCGTCCAGCCGTAGGCGCACAGCACGGCGAGGGCGACGATCACAGGCGGGAGGGCATAGAAGACCCATCCGCGGCGGCGCGCGTCGAAGTCCGGCAGCGGGCCGGCGGGCAGCAGCCGCTTCATGAGGCGCATTCCTCCATCGCCGAGCGAAGGCGCAGGCAGTCGCGCAGCAGGCGTTCAAGCTGGTCGAGCGGCCAGACCGTGGCCGCGTCGCTGCGGGCGTTGGGCGGGTCTTCGTGGACCTCAAGGAATAGCGCGTCGATGCCGGCGGCGACGGCGCAGCGCGCCAGCAGGGGGATGAACTCGCGCGCCCCGCCGGTGACCGTTCCGGCGCTGCCGGGATGCTGCACCGAGTGCGTGGCATCGAAGCACACCGGCGCGAAACGGCGCATCACGGCCAGCCCGGTCATGTCGTTCACCAGCCGCTCGTAGCCGAACGTCGTCCCACGCTCGGTCAGCATCACGTTCGGGTTCCCTGCGCCGCGCACCTTCTCGGCGGCCAGCGCCATTTTCTCCGGGGACAGGAACTGTCCTTTCTTGATGTTCACGCACTTGCCCGCCCGGGCGCAGGCCAGCAGCAAATCCGTCTGTCGGCACAGGAACGCCGGAACTTGAAGGCAATCGAGCACCTCGGCCGCGGCGGCGGCCTGCCGCGGCTCGTGCACGTCCGAAAGCACGGGGACGCCGACGCGCTCGCGCACGCGCCGCAGCACGGCCAGGCCGTCGTCGATCCCCGGTCCGCGAAAAGAGCCTCCGCTCGAACGGTTGGCCTTGTCGAAGCTGGCCTTGAAGACCAGCGGCAGCCGCAGCCGGCCGGCGAGGGCCGCGAGCGCCTCGGCCAGGCGCAGCGTATGGTCGGCGGTTTCGATCACGCACGGGCCGGCGATCAGCAGCAGCGGGCAGCCGGCGCCGACGCGCAGCGGGCCGAGTTGAATCGCGGCGGGGGGCTGGCTGCCTCGTGTCTCGCTCATGTACGTGGATTCTAGCGGGCCGGGCGTTGCTTGCATCGCTGAATCTGATTCACGGACCGCTTCAGCGATGCGAGAACGATCCGCCGGCGGCGTCTGCCGGCTCAGTAGTTGGCCCAGCGAATCATCCGGCCGATGCGCTCCAGCCGCGCCAGCCACAGCATCCCGAGCAGGAGGATCAGGCCCAGCATGAGGAAGGGCTCCGCCGGCCCGCCCAGCACGCGCCACGCCCACGCGCGCCCCACGCTGTTCGTGACCCAGTCCTCGGCCAGGTAGAACGAAAGCACCAGCAGCCACTGCACCACGAAGAAAACCCACAGGAACGCCGTCTCGTATTCCGTGACGATCGCCGACCAGCGGGCGTCGGGGAGGGTGCGGCGGCTAATCCAGATGGTGGCGGCGACGGCGCCGGCCAGACGATGGCCGATCCAGGCGAGGCCGACGGTCATGACGGTGCTGAAGGTGCAGATCGCAATGGCCTCGGTCGTCCTCGATCCGGTCCATGATGCGGCCGAGACCAGACCAATTCCAATGAACGCGCAGATCCAGCAGCCGAGACCCAGCTCGACGTATTGAATCAGGCTGAACCGCAGCGCGGCGCGCAGCGGATCGTCGTTACGTGGCGGATCGCCGCCACGCGGCGGGTTGTCCGCTTCCGGGTCGTGGTCCGCCGCACCGGCGGGGTGCTCGCGCAGCCGCAGCCGCGCGTAGAAGGCCCGCGGGCTGGTGACGATTTGCAGGGCGCAGGCCAGGGCGAGCGTCCACGTCCCGCGGCACGTCCACGGCGTCCCGGTGCGGTCGGCGGACACGCCGAGCGACCGCGCGACCTCGCGCGCGCATTCCGGGCAGCGCTCGTCCGAAGGCCGATGCGTCAGGTCGTAGCCGCAGCCCTCGCAGCGCGGGGGATCGGCCGCCGGGGGAATGCGCGCGGCGAGCCCGGCGGCGGTCTGCCCGATGCGCCGCGCGAGGAGCAGGGCGGTGAGCCCCATGCCGGCGACAACGGTCAACGGCCCCTCGGGCCCGGCGGTGCGGCTGGTTTTTATCACCGCGAAGATCACCGCCAGCATCAGGCCGCCGAGGAGCGTTTCGGCCAGAAACAGCAGGCCCAGGCTGCTGATGACCGATGCCAGCGCCCGGCGCAGCGCCGGCAGCAGGCCGTCGGCGCGGGCCGCGAAGGGCAGCGTCAGCCAGGCCAGCAGGCCGCACGCCAACGCCCCCCCCAGCAGAAGCCAGCCCACGAGCGAACCCGCGGGCGTCGGCAGCGGGCCGGTTATCCAAACGTCGTATTCCGCGACGAATGCTGGCCAGAGATCGGTGAGGGCGGGCGTCAGCGGCAGGTGATCGAGCGCGCGCATCGCGAGCACCAGCAGTGCCGTCTGGAGCGCGAGCGGCACCAGGCCGGCGGCTCCGGCGGCGACCCAGCCCAGGAAGCCGGCGGCGTCGAGCGCGGCGGCGGCGGCGACCGGCTGGGCGATGCCCCGCCATGCCGCCGGCCAGGCGATTGGTCTTCGACTCATTCGCAGGATTCCCGGGCCGATGGCCGCCTGAGGCGGCGTACGAGGCCGGTCGCCGCGCGGTTCGCGCCGGGCGTGGGCGGAACGGCATTCACCGCGAGCGCACCTCGCCGATGGCTGCCCGGAAGGCGGGGAGCGAGCGCTCGATGGTGCCGCGGTCGACGCAGAAGCTCAGCCGCATGTAACCCGGCCGGCCGAAGCCGAGCCCGGGCACGGCGAGGATGCCGTGATTGGCGAGGCGGTCGATGAAATCCACGTCGTCGGGGATCGGTGTCCTGGGGAAGGCGTAGAGCGCGCCGCGCGGGACGATCAGCTCGTAGCCGTACTCGAGCAGCGCCTTGCACAGCAGGTCGCGGTTGCCGCGGTAGAACTCCACGTCGCAGAGCGCGTCGGCGCAGCGCGCGATGACGCGCTGCATGAACGCGGACATGTTCACGAAGCCCAGCGTGCGGTTCAGCATCGTCAGCGCCCCGAGCACGACGTCGCGCTCGGGCAGCGCGGGCGGCAGCGCGATGTAGCCGGCGCGCTCCCCGGCGATGCTCAGGTCTTTCGAGTAGCTCGACACGATGATCGAGCGCGGGTAGTGATGCACCGGCGTCGGGCACCAGTCAAGGTCGTAGATGATCCGCCGGTAGGGGTCGTCGCACACCAGATACACCGGCTGGTCAGGCCGGTCGTGACGGCTGAGCAGCTCCGCGAGCCCGCGGCAGGCCGCCGCGTCGAACACCGCGCCGGACGGATTGTTCGGCGTGTTGATGAGCACGGCCCGCGTGCGCGGCGTGATGGCGGCGGCGATGGCTTCGAGATCGGGCTGAAACGCGTCGTTGGTCTGAACGACGACCGGACGCGCGTTGGCCTGCTCGGTGTAGAAGCGGTACTCCGGAAAGTACGGCGCCAGCAGGATCACCTCGTCGCCGGGGTCGCACACCGCCCGCAGCACCGCGTTGCATCCGCCCGCCGCCCCGCTGGTCATCACCACCGACTTCGCGTCGATCGGCAGGCGATACTCGCGGCTCAGGAACGAGGCCACCGCCGCCCGGCATTCGTCGAAGCCCGCGTTGGGCATGTAGCGGTGCAGACCGGGCTGCCGCTCCGCCGCGACCGCGCGCACGGCCGCGAAGAACTGCTCCGGCGGGACGCCGTTCGGATTGCCGAGCGAGAAGTCGAAGACGTGGTCGTCGCCGCGCTGGGCTTTCATGCGGCGGCCGCGCTCGAACATCTCGCGGATGAAGGAGGCGGACTTCATGTCGGCGGCGACCTTGGCGGCGACGGCGGAACGAGCCATGGGGTCCCCCTTTTTTTCGAGAAGCGCCTCGACCGATCCGAGCCGCGCCCGCGAGGAGGCGGTCGCGCCGGGCGATCCTCCCGGGTTCTGATGGTCCATGCCAACACCCGCTCGCGGTCGCGGCTCGGCTGCCGAACCGGCGCGCCCATGCAGGATAGCTGTTAGCCGCCAAGCGGGGCAAACTCGGCGTACTGGCTGACGAAGCGGATGATCTGGAGCTGGGCGAAGTTGAAGAGCAGGTGCGCCAGCGCGACGGCAAGCAGGCTGCGCGAGACAATGAACACCAGGCCGAGCACGCAGCCCACGACGGTCGTCTGCAATCCGCCGACAAGCCCCTGGCCTGGAATGTGCAGCGCGCCGAAGATCAGCGCTGAGACCAACAGCGCTGACCACCATTTCCCCGTCAGCCGCCGCAGGTAGGGCATCAGCAACCCGCGGAAGACGAGCTCCTCGTGGACCGCAACGGGGACCAGCAGCGCGAGCATGACCAGCGTATTGTCCCGGGGCAGCGCCTTGATGAACTCCATGCGCTCGGCGAGCTCCTTCTTCATGTCCGGATACGCCAGGTAGAACAGCAGGATGACCACGCCCGTCGCCAGCAGTCCCGCGTAGCAGCCGGCGAGCCCCGCAAGGCTCCACACCGACTGCACGCCCAGACCGTCCGTCCGCAGCCCGAAGACCCGCGCCGGCAACCCATGCCGCAGCACCAGGTACATCACCAGCCCCGCCGCCAGCAGCGCCTCGCACCACTTGCCGACGATCAGCACGGCGGCGGGCGGCGGGCCGGCGTCCGCCTCCAGGTGCTCGAGCAGCAGCACCTGCGGCAGGTAATGGAAGATGATCGCGGTCATCAGCACGAGCAGCAGGTCCAGCGCCGCCGCCCGGCGCGGCAGGGCGTCGATCTCGCGCTGCCACGCGGCCCAGGCCGGCGGCCACGTCGGCGCGGGGGCCTGAACCGTCGGGCCCAGGGGGCGGGCGGTGGGCAACGGCGGCGGCGTGGGCGCAGAGGCTGGGCCCGGCGCGGCGGGGCTCTGATTCTGCTCGGAACTTCCGCGGCCCGGAGTGCTGTTCATGCTCGTTGTCTCGGATACGGGTGCGGGCCGGCAAGGTGCGCGATCCGGCTGCGGCGGTGCTCAGGCCTGCGTCACGGGCGCCGCCACCTCATACAGAAACCAGCGCCGGCGCGCCGAGCCGGAGCGCGGCGTCTGGCGGAGAAAGTACACGGTCCACACCGCGCCGTCCGACATGCGCAGCCGGAACCAATGGCGCCGGAGGTAGCGCTCGCCACCCGGGCGGCCTCCCACGGGGGCCGACTCCTTCCACGTGTCGAGCAGCGTGACGATCCGGTAAGCGACACCGCTCCAGACAAACCCGGCGGGCGCGCCAGGCAGCCCGCAACCCATCGCGGTGGTGTCGAACGGACCGAGCGGCATCAGGGGCTGGCTGATGAACTCGTTCACGTTGTCAGGATACCGCGCGGGCAGGAAACGTCCAAAGGACGGGCTCGGCGGCCGAACGCCGGTTCGCCGGCGCCGGATTTGACTTTCGGCGGCGAATCGCGAAACTCTGTACACTCGGCGGGTTCGGAAAGGGACCGCGGGTTCCGATCCCGCCGGCGCCTGCTCGCGAGCGGTTACGTCAACACAGCGGATCACAGGCCATTGAGAGTACAGCAGCCGATCGCGCCGTTGCCAGCCACCCTTCCGCCCGATTCCGCCGGTTGGTGGCGCGGGGCGGGTGCGGCCCTGCGCGCGGGTGATGCGGCTCTGGCCGACGCGCTGCTGCGGGTCTCGCGGCCGGTGTACGTGCTGGGCCTGGGCGAGCCGGCGGGCGAGGGGCATCCGCCCAGGGGCAACGGGCTTGCGGTCGCGCAAGAGGGGCGGGTCTGGCTCGACGATGAGGCCGATGAGCCCTCGGCCCGCGAATCCGCGGAGGCGGCGGGCGGCCTGCGGACGCTGCCGCTGCGCGCCTGGGCGCCGATGCTCTCCCCGGGTCACCTCGGCGACGCGGCTTTTCGATCGGCACACAACGTGCGTTTTGCCTACGTCGTCGGCGAGATGGCCAACGGAATCGCCTCGGTCGAGATGGTCCGCGCCGCCGGCCGCGCGGGCATGATCGGCTTTTTCGGGGCGGCGGGGCTGACCGTCGCCGAGATCGAATCGGCGGTGGATCGCCTCGAGCGCGAGCTTGACGCGCGCCCGTTCGGATTCAATCTCATCCACAGTCCTTCGGAGCCGGCGCTCGAAGCCGCCACGGTCGATCTGTACCTGCGGCGGCGGGTGCGGCGGGTCAGTGCCTCGGCCTTTCTCGACCTGACGCTGCCGCTGGTGCGCTACCGCGTGCACGGCCTGAGCGAGCGCCCGGACGGGGCCATTGCAGCGCAGAATCACCTGTTCGCGAAGGTCTCGCGCGTCGAGTTGGCCCGGAAGTTCCTGAGTCCGCCGCCCGGCGAGATGCTGGCCGAGCTGGTGCGCCGCGGAGAGGTAACGCCGGCCCAGGCGCGCATGGCCGCGACGCTGCCCCTGGCCGAGGATCTGACTGCCGAGGCGGACTCCGGCGGGCACACGGACAATCGGCCGCTGGTGGCGCTGCTGCCCACGATGCTGGCGGTGCGCGACGAGCTGCAAGCCCGGTTTTCCTATGTCACCGCGCCGCGCATCGGCGCCGCCGGCGGCATCGGCACGCCGCACGCCGCCGCCGCCGCACTGGCCATGGGGGCGGCGTACGTGATGACGGGGTCGATCAACCAGTCGTGTCGCGAGGCGGGGACGTCGGAGCTGGTGCGGCGGATGCTGGCGGCGGCGCAGCAGGCGGACGTGGTGATGGCGCCGGCGGCGGACATGTTCGAGATGGGCGTGAAAGTGCAGGTGCTGAAGCGCGGGACGCTGTTCGCGATGCGCGCCCGGCGGCTGTACGAGCTGTACCGGCAGTACAACAGCCTGGAGGAGCTGCCGCCCGACGTTCGCGCGTCGCTGGAGCGCGAGTGCTTCCGCGGCTCGCTCGACGACGCCTGGCGGCAGACGTGTGCGTACTTCGAGCAGCGCGACGCCTCGCAGATCCGCCGCGCGGAGCAGGACGCTCATTATCGTATGGCGCTGGTCTTCAGGGCGTACCTGGGGCAGACGTCGGGATGGGCGCAGCGCGGCGAAGCGTCGCGGCAGGTGGACTTCCAGGTGTGGTGCGGTCCGGCGATGGGGGCGTTCAACGAGTGGGTGCGCGGCTCGTGGCTGGAGCGCCCGGAGAACCGCGACGTCGTGAGCGTGGGGCTGAACATCCTGTTCGGCGCCGCCGTGCTGACGCGGGCGAACTGGCTGAGGCTCCAGGGCGTGCCGCTGCCGCCCGAGGCGGAGCGCTTCTCGCCGCTTCGGCTCGACGAAATCCGAACCCTGCTTGCAGAGGCGCGATAGTCATGCCGAACAGCGCTGCGCAGAACCGCGCCACGCCAGCCGCCGACGCGCCGATCGCCATCATCGGCATGAGTTGCCTGTTCCCAGACGCGCCGGGGCTGAAGGAGTACTGGCGGCTGCTGCGCCGCGGGGAGGACGCGATCCGCGAGGTGCCTGAGACGCACTGGCGGCTGAGCGATTACCTCGACGACGATCCGCAGGCGACGGACATGCTCTACTGCGGGCGCGGCGGCTTTCTCGGGCCGACGGATTTCGACCCGCTGGCGTTCGGCGTTCCGCCGGCGATCCTGGAAGCGACCGACACGGCGCAATTGCTCGGGCTGGTGTGCGGCAAGCGGGCGTTGGAGGACGCGGGCTACGGCGCGGGGCGCGAGTTCGATCGGGCACGGGCCGGCGTGATCCTCGGCGTGACGGGGGCGCAGGAGCTGGTCGTGCCGCTCGGCGCGCGTCTGGGGCACCCGCAGTGGCGGCGGGCCCTGGCGCGTCACGGCATCGCGCCGCACGTCGCCGACGAGGTCGTGCGAGACATCTCCAGCGCCTACGTGGGCTGGCAGGAGAACTCGTTTCCCGGCCTGCTCGGGAACGTCGTCGCCGGGCGCATCGCCAACCGGTTGAACCTGCACGGGACGAACTGCGTGGTGGACGCGGCGTGCGCCAGCTCGCTCGGCGCGGTGCACATGGCGGCGATGGAGCTGGCGACCGGCCGGGCCGACCTGGTGCTGACGGGCGGCGCGGACACCTTCAACGATATCTTCATGTTCATGTGCTTCGCCCGGACGCAGGCGCTGTCGCGCTCGGGAGATGCGCGCCCCTTCGCCGCCGACGCCGACGGCACGGTGCTGGGCGAGGGCGTCGGCCTGCTCGTGCTCAAGCGGCTCGCCGATGCGCAGCGCGACGGCGACCGGGTCTACGCGGTCATTCGCGGGATCGGAACGTCGAGCGACGGCCGCTCGCAGAGCATCTATGCGCCGCGCGCCGAGGGCCAGGCCCGGGCGCTGCGCGAGGCGTACGCGCGCGGCGGTGTGTCGCCGGCCACCGTCGGCCTGGTCGAAGCCCACGGCACGGGGACGCGCGTGGGAGACGTGGTCGAGTTCGAGGCGCTCCGCACCGTGTTCGAGGAGGCCGGCGCGACGCCGGCGGCGTGTGCGCTCGGCTCCGTCAAATCGCAGATCGGCCACACCAAGGCGGCGGCCGGCGCGGCAAGTCTCATCAAGGCGGTGCTGGCGCTGCACCATGGCGTGCTGCCGCCGACGATCAAAATCACCGAGCCGAACCCGAAGCTCGATGTCGCGTCGAGCCCGTTCCACCTCGTGACCGCAGCGCGTCCCTGGCTGGCGCCGCCCGGACACCCGCGCCGCGCCGCCGTCAGCGCCTTCGGCTTCGGCGGCAGCAACTTCCACGTGGTGGTCGAGGAGTATCCGGCGGCGGAGGCAGCGCCGGCGTGGGACGGGTCGGTCGAGATCGTGGCGCTCTCGGCAGACACGGCAGGAGGGTTGACCGATCGCCTGGACGAGTGCCAGCGCGCCTGCTCGGACGCCGCCGCGCTGGCGCGGCTGGCGGCCGAGTCGCGGCGCGTGTTTCGCGGCGACGCACCGCTGCGGCTGGCGCTGGTGCTGGAGCGCGGCAAGGACGCGGCGGCGCTGTTGAGCACGGCGCGCGCGGGGCTGCGCGAAAACGGGATCGAGGGCGCCTGGTCGATGGGGGACGTGTTCTTCGCCGGGGCGCAGGAGCCGGGCGAGCTGGCGTTGCTGTTTCCCGGGCAGGGCAGCCAGTACGTGAACATGTGCCGCGACGTGGTGTGCGTGTTTCCGGAGGCGCGCCGGGCGGTCGAGGCGCTCGAGGAGCCGCTGCGCCAGCGCATCTACCCTCCTCCGACGCACGACTCCGATCAGCGGCGGCGCCAGGAAGTAGAACTGGCGCGAACCGAGGCGGCGCAGCCGGCGCTCGGCGCCGTGAGCCTGGGCCTTTTGCGGGTGCTGTCGCGGTTCGGCATCCGGCCGCACTTCGTGGCGGGTCACAGCTTCGGGGAGCTGGTGGCGCTGCACGCGGCGGGCTGCCTCGACGAGGCGGCGTTGCAGGAGCTGGCGCGGGAGCGCGGAGCGCTGCTGGCCGAGGCCGACGACGGCCAGGGCGCGATGCTCGCGGTCAGCGCCCCGCTCGACGAGCTGGAGGCGTGCCTCGCGACGGCGCAGGTGGACGGCCAGGTCGTGCTGGCGAACCGCAACGCGCCACGACAGGGCGTCGTCTCGGGTCCGCGGGCCGCCATCGAGTCGCTGAGGCGGCTGTTCGACCTGAAGGGCTGGCGCTCGTCGGTGCTCCAGGTCTCGGCGGCTTTCCACAGCTCGTTCATGGCGCCGGCCTACGAGCGCTTCCGCGCCAAGCTCGAACGCCTCACCTTCGAGCCGCCCAAGATTCCTGTGCTGGCCAATGCGACCGGCCAGCCGTATACGCTCGATCCGGCGGGCGTGCGCGAGCTGCTCGCCGACCAGCTCACGCGCCCGGTGCACTTCCTGGACGAAATCCGGCACCTGTACCAGGCCGGCGTGCGTACGTTCGTCGAGGTCGGTCCGCGGAACGTGCTGACCGGCCTCGTGCGCAGCATCCTGCACGACCTGCCGCATCACGCGATCGCCGCCGACATGTCGTGCGGGCGGTCCTGCGGCATCGCCGACATCGCCCGCGTGCTGGCCCTGGTGGCCGTGCTCGGCCACGCGGTCGACCTGAAGGCGTGGGAGAGCGAGCCGCCGCCGCTCGAGAATCCCAGCATGACCGTGCAGATCCTCGGTGCGAACTACCGAGCGCCGGCCGCTGCGGTGCATCCGCAGCCCGCCGTGCCCCGCGACAACCGGAGACTTGCCATGTCCTACGACGATTCGACGCAGGCCCGGGCCGCCGCCCCCGCGAGCGCCGCCCCAGCCGCAGATCGTGACATCCTCCGACACGCGACGAACGGCGAGGCCAACGGCCATGGCCGCACGGGGCCGCCGGCCGCGTGCTGCGAGGCGCAGGCTCGGCCGAACGCGGCGGACGGCGAGACGGGTGCGGTGCCGCTGCCGGGCGACGTGCTGCAACAGGCGCTGCTCGTGGCACAGCAGGGGCTGCGCGGCATGCAGGCGCTGCAACAGCAGACCGCCGCCGCGCATCAACAATTCCTCGAGACCCAGCAGCAGGCGCAAGCGAGCTTCGCGCGGCTGGTGGAGGCGCACCAGCGGCTGATGGAACGGGCCGCCGGGGCGCCGGTGGCGCCGCCGAGCGCGGAAGTCCCGTTGCCGGCTCGGCCGGACCAGCATTCCGCTTCTCCGCGGGTGTTTGAATCGCCGGTGGTCCCGCGGGGCGCGCGCGCCCAGCGCGCCGGGGTCGACGCGGCAACGCCGGTGCCGATCGGCCCGGTCGTCGATCCTGTTCGCGCCAGCTTGACGCCGTCCGTCCCGCCTTCGGGTTCCGGCCGCACCGCGATCTCCGCCCTTATCGAGCATTCGCCCGAGTCCGCCGCCGGCGGCCGGGAGGCGCCGCGCGCCCTGCTGGAAGTGGTGGCGGAGCTGACGGGCTACCCGGTGGAGACGTTGCGGCTGGACATGGACATCGAGGCCGACCTGGGCATCGACTCGATCAAGCGGCTCGAGATCCTCTCGACGCTTCAGCGCCGGCTGCCGGGGCTCAGCGCCATCGACTCGCAGCAGGTGGGCGCGCTGCGCACGCTCGGCGACATCGTGCGGCATGCGCTCCCGGAAGCGGGCTCTCCGGCCTCGCCGGCGTCGCCGGTTTGCGGGGCGAGCGCCGCCCCAAGTGAAGCGCCGCGGGCCCATGCGTCCGGCGCGGGAGCCCAGGCTGCGGATGCGCTGCTGGCCGTGGTGGCGGAGCTGACGGGCTATCCGGCGGAGACGTTGCGGCTGGACATGGATATCGAGGCGGACCTGGGCATCGACTCGATCAAGCGGCTCGAAATCCTCTCGACGCTCCAGCGCCGCGTGCCGGGGCTCAGCGCCGTGGACTCGCAGGAACTGGGCGGCCTGCGCACGCTGGGCGACATGCTGCTGCAACTGGGCCGGGAGAAGTCTGCGCCGCAGAAAGCGGCGGCAGGAGCCCCCGCGCCGGCGTGCGGAGCCGGCTCCAACGGCGAGGGTGCCTCGAGGCGCAGGGCACGGACGCATGCGCAGCCCGCCGCCGCGGCTCGCCCCGCCGAGAACGCGCCGCGCGCGGGGTGCTCGCGCGCGGCGCCGGGCATGACGGTGGCGTTTGAGCGGAGGATCGACCCCGCGCGTCACGCGTTCCTCTCGTCGCACGTGATCGCGGGGCGGCCGGTGCTGCCGGTGGTGATGATGCTGGAGTGGCTGGCGCACGGCGCCC
Source organism: uncultured Planctomycetota bacterium (assembly GCA_900696525.1). GTDB lineage: Bacteria > Planctomycetota > Phycisphaerae > UBA1845 > Fen-1342 > CAADGL01. The sequence goes on along the minus strand of CAADGL010000021.1, from coordinate 47,590 downwards.
TGCACGCCAACCCCGGGTTGTGCGTTGCAAGCATCGACGGCCTTCGCGTGCTGAAGGGACTGATCTTCGAGCCGGAGGTCGCGCCCGCGGCGACGGTGCTGGTTTCGGCGGCTGAGCGGCGCGGCGAGGGCTTCGCCGTTCGCGCGGAGCTGCTGAGCGCAGGCCCGCGCGGCGAGCGGCTGCACGCACGGGCCGAAGTATTGCTGGCCGAGCGCCTTTCGGCGCCGCCGCCCGCGGCCGGAGCGCCGGCGGACCTTGTCTGGCGCCCGCGCGACCAGGCGGCGCACGAGGCGGCGCGAGCCTACCGCGACACGCTGTTCCACGGGCCGCTGCTGGCGGCGATCCGCGAGGTGCTTGGGGCCGGTTGCGGCGGCATGGTGGCGACGGTGCGGGCGGCGCCGCCGCCGGCGCACTGGATGGACGATCCGCCGCGCGACCAGTGGATCGCCGATCCACTGGCGCTGGACGGCGGGTTGCAGCTCGGGTTGCTCTGGTGCCAGCAGTTCGCGGGCCTGGCGGCGCTCCCGTCGTGCGTGGAGCGGGTGACGCTGCATGCGGCGGCGCCGTGGCCTGAGGCGCTGACGGTGACGCTGAACGTCCGCGAGAGTGACGCCGCGCGGCTGCTGGCGGACCTCGAGTTTTCTGCGTCCGCGGGGGTCGTGGCGACGGTCAGCGGTTGTGAGTGGACGCTCAGTTCGGCGGTGTCGCGCGGCCGCGCGGCGAAGGAAAGCCGCCAGCGCCGTGACGACGCCGATTCCGTATCGCTGGTTGAGGCGGTCTGACGGAGCCGGGTGCACGGTGCACGAAGGGCCGATCGCGATCGTAGGCATGGGCGTGGCCGCGCCGGGCGCCGACTCGCCGGAGGCCTTCTGGCAGAACCTGCGCGCCGGGCGCGACCAGGCGCGCGAGGTCCCGGCGGGGCGCTGGATTCTCCCGCCGGAGGCGCTGCGCGGTCCGCGCGGCATGCCTGACGCGGTCGACACGAGCGTCGGCTGCTACCTTTCGGACTTCACGCCGGACCTGGCCGGGCTGTCGCTGGGCGGCGGGGCGCTGGACGGGCTCGATCCGTTGTTCTCGCTGGCGCTGCACGCGTGCAACCAGGCGTGGCGCGGCGGGCGTTGTGAGGGCGTGGACCGGGCGCGGGCCGGGGTGATTCTCGCGGCCATCGCCCTGCCGACCGACGGTTCGTCGGCGCTGGCCCGGCGTCTGCTTTCGGAGATGCGCGGCGGGCCGTTGAGAAGGGACGTTCGGCCGTGCTCGTTGGCGTTGCACTCGCCGCTCAACCTGTTCGCGACCGGGTTGCCTGCGCGCCTGGCCGCCGGGGCGCTGCGGCTGGGCGGGCCGGCGTATACGCTCGACGCGGCGTGCGCCTCGAGTCTCTACGCGATTCAGCTTGCTTGTCGCGAGCTGCTTTGCGGCCGGGCGGATGCGATGCTGGCCGGCGGCGTGTCGCGCCCGGAGTGCCTGTATACGCAGATGGGGTTCAGTCTGCTCCAGGCGCTCTCGCCGAGCGGCGTCTGCCGTCCGTTCGATGAAGCGGCGGACGGGCTGGTCGTCGGCGAGGGCGCCGGCGCCGTGCTGCTCAAGCGCCTCGACGATGCGCTGCGCGACGGCGACGAGGTCCTGGCCGTCATCCGAGGCATCGGCCTTTCGAATGACGTCGCCGGCAGCCTTCTGGCCGCCGACAGTGAAGGGCAGCTTCGCGCGATGCGGCGTGCGTATGAGCAGGCGGGCTGGTCGCCGACCGACGTGGACTACATCGAGTGTCACGGCACCGGCACGCCGCTCGGCGACGAAGTCGAGCTGCGCAGCCTCATGGCGCTGTGGGAGGGCTGTGACTGGCGGCCCGGGCAGTGCGCGATCGGCTCGGTCAAGTGGATGATCGGGCACCTGCTGACCGCCGCCGGCGCCGCTGGGCTGATTCGCACGCTGCTCGCGATGCGCGGCGGTGAGCTGCCGGTGTCCGCGAACTTCCGTCGCGCCGGCGCGCGGCTCGGGCTGGATCGCGGCCCGTTCCGCGTTCAGACCGCGCCGCAGCCGTGGCCGCGCCGCGCGGAGCCGCGTGACGAGCGCGCCGTTCCGCGCCGGGCCGCGATCAGCGCCTTCGGCTTCGGCGGCATCAATGCGCATCTGCTGATCGAGGAGCACGTGCCAGGGGCGACCGCTGCGCGTCCTTTTCGAACGTTCGGCGGCGTGGCGAGCATCGCGGCGGAGCCGATTGCGATCGTTGGGCTCGATGCGCGCGTGGGTGCGGCGCGTGGTCTGCATGAGCTGCGCGCGGCGTTGCGCGCCGGGCAGTCGTTGGCCGGGCCGCAGGGCGAAACCGGGGCGCCGCCGGGCCGTTTCCGCATTCCGCCCAGCGAGCTGGCCGAGATCCTGCCGCAGCAGCGGCTGATGCTGCTGGTGGCGGCGGATGCGTTCGCCGACGCAAGGATGTCCTCGCGCGGGCCCGACGTTCGCGGCGGCGCGCTGATCGGGATGGAGCTCGACCCGAACACGTCGAACTACCACCTGCGCTGGGTCAGCGCCGAGCGCGAGCGCGCCGGCCCGGCGCTCAACGCCACCCGCGTGCTCGGCTCGCTCGGCAGCACGATCGCCAGCCGCGTGGCGCGCGAACTGCGCTTCGGGGGCATCAGCTTCGCGGTCTCCGCCGGCGCGGCATCCGGGTTGGCGGCGTTGCAGATCGCGGTCGAGGCGCTGCGGGCGGGCGATCTGGACGTCGCCGTGGTCGGCGCGGTCGATCTCTGCAACGACCCGCGCACGCGTGCCGCCGTCGCCGCCTTGCACGAACGGGCCGGCGCCACGCCGCCGGTCGATTTCTGCGACGGCGCCGCGGCGATCGTGGTCAAGCGCCTGTCGGATGCACAGCGCGCTGGCGACCGCGTCTACGCGGTGATCCGCGACGTGGCGCTGGGCGCCGGGGGCGCGGCGGCGCGTGGCGCCTGCGAATGGAGCGGCGGGTGGGCCGGGGCGGCGACGGGGATGCTGGCGCTGGTGAAGGCCATCGCGCTGCGGGGCGGCGACGGGGAAGGGGGATGGGCGGAGGTGCAATGCGCCCAGGTCGACGGATCAACGGCGCGCGTCGTCCTGGAAGGCGCGCCCGGCGCCGCGCGGAGAAAGCGCACGCTGGAGCTGACGCGCCGGGCGCACCGGCTCGACCCATTGCTGGCCGGGATCGAGGCGGCGGCCGACGCCGGCGCGCGAGCCCACGCGGCATATCTTGCGTTTCACCAGTCGGCGATGGCCGCGACGGAGCGGATCGTGAGCCGCGCGACGGCGTTGGCGCTCCAGGCGCCGCGTGCGGCTGTCGCGCGGGCCGAACGGCGGGCGCCGAGGCGCAGCGAGCAGGGTTTCACGCGCGAGCAGTGCATCGAGTTCGCGGTGGGCTCGGTTGCGCGCGTTCTCGGACCGCGTTTCGCGGCGGTTGACGGCTACGCCAAGCGCGTGCGCCTGCCGGCCGAGCCGTTGATGCTGGTGGACCGCATCACGCGCGTGACGGGCGAGCCGGCGGCATTGCTCGGGGCTGTGCCCGGCGCGTACAACCTCGGGGCGCGCGGCACGCTCGTTACGGAGCACGACACGCGCGCGGGCGACTGGTATCTCGACAACGGCCGCATGCCGGTGTGCATCGCAGTCGAGTCGGGCCAGGGAGACCTGTTCCTCTGCTCGTACCTGGGCATCGACCTGGCCGTGCAGGGGACGCGGACGTATCGCCTGCTCGATGCCACGGTTGAGTTCCACCGCGACCTGCCGCGGCCGGGAGAAACGATCCGCTACGACATTGCCATCGACCAGTTCGTCCGCCAGGGCGACGCGTGGCTCTTCTTTTTCCGCTTCGAGGCCAGCATCGGCGGCCGGCCGCTGATGAGCATGACCAGCGGCTGCGCCGGCTTCTTCACGGCCGAGGAGATCGACAACTCGCGCGGCGTCGTGCTGTCGCCCGAGGAGGCGGCGCCGCGCCCCGGCCTTCTGCCCGATGGCCCGATCGCGCTGACGCCGGCGCGCCGCGCGCGCTACGACGGCGCGCAGCTCGACGCGCTGCGCGCCGGCGACCTGGGCGCCTGTTTCGGAGCGCCGTTCGACGCCCTGGGGCTGCGCGATCCGCTGCGCATTCCCGGCGGCCGCATGCGCCTGCTGCACCGCGTCGTGGAGCTCGACCCGGCGGGCGGGCGCTTCGGCATCGGGCTCATCCGCGGCGAGGCGGACATCCATGCGGACGACTGGTTCCTGGCCTGTCACTTCGTCGACGACATGGTGATGCCCGGCACGCTGATGTACCAGTGCTGCGAGCACACGCTGCGCGTCTTCCTGCTGCACCTGGGGTGGGTGGCCGAGCAGAGCGAAGCGGCGTATGAGCCGATCATCGGCCGCCCGTGCAAGATGAAGTGCCGCGGCCCGGTCACGCCCGGCACGCGCCTCGTGGCCTACGAGATTCACATCAAGGAGCTCGGCTATGGGCCGGAGCCCTACGCCGTCGCCGACGCGATGATGTACGCCGACGGCAAGCCGATCGTGCATTTCGTGGACATGTCGCTGCGGCTGGCGGGGCTGACGCGGGCGCGGCTGGAGCAGACCTGGTCGCCGCAGCGGCTAACGTGGGACCGGCCTCCGCGCGGCGGAAACCGGTCCCTCTTCGATCGCGAGCGAATCCTCGAGTTCGCCATCGGCGATCCGTCGGCGGCGTTCGGCGAGCCCTACTTGCCGTTCGACCGCGATCGCCGAATCGCGCGCCTGCCGGGCCCGCCGTACATGTTCATCGACCGCGTGACGCACATCGCATGCGAGGCCTGGAAGCTCGCCGCCGGCGGCTGGATCGAGGCCGAGTACGACGTCGCGCCGGACGCGTGGTACTTCGCGGCCAACCGCACGGGCGGCACGTCGTGCGCGGCGGACCGCGCGGCGGCGATGCCGCTGTGTGCGCTGCTGGAGGTCGCGCTCCAGCCGTGCGGGTGGCTGGCGGCGTACATGGGCTCGGCGCTGCGCAGCAGCGAGGACCTGAGCTTCCGCAACCTCGGCGGCCGGGCCACCCTGCACGCCGAGGTCTTCGCCGACGCGGGCACGCTGACGACGCGCGTGCGCGTGACCGACGTGTCCGAGGCCGCCGGCATGATCGTCGAGCGCTTCGACTTCCAGGTCTGGAATGCCGGGCGCCTGGTCTACGCCGGTGACACGTACTTCGGCTTCTTCACCGCCGCGGCGCTTTCGAAGCAGGTCGGCATCCGCGGGGCCGCGCGGCTTGTTCCGGCCGATGCGCCCGTTCCGGCGGGCGGGCCGATCAAGGTCCCTGCGCAGCCGCCGCTGCGCATGATCGACGCCGTGGACGTGCTTGACCTTTCCGGCGGGCCGCGCGGGCTGGGCCTGCTGCGGGGCGTGAAGCGGGTCGTCGCCGACGAGTGGTTCTTCAAGGCGCACTTTCATCAGGACCCGGTCTGGCCCGGCTCGCTGGGGCTCGAAGCATTGCAGCAGCTTTGCGTGACGGCGGCCCGCGCCCGCTGGCCCGAGCTGGCCGATTCGCACCGCTGCACGGCGGCGCCGCTCGGGACGCCGCACGAGTGGACCTACCGCGGCCAGGTGTTGCCGGCGCATCAGCGCGTGTCCGTCGAGGCCGCGGTGAGCGCGCGGTGCGACGGCGCGGCCCCCGCGCTGGCCGTCGACGGACTGCTGATCGTCGACGACGTGGTCATCTACGACATGCGCGGCTTTGGCGTGGCGCTTGTTCCGGGGCGGGGCTGAGCGATGCGTTTCGAGGACGTCGCCATCGCGGCTTTCGGTTACGAGCTGGCGCCGCGCGTCGTCACGTCCGCCGCGCTCGAGCAGCGTCTTGCGCCGGTGTACGAGGCGCTGCGCCTGCCACCGGGGCAGATCGAGGCGCTGACGGGCGTGCGCGAGCGGCGTTTCTGGGAGCCGGGGCAGCGCATGGCCGACGGGGCGATTCGCGCGGGGCGCAAGGCGCTGGCACGCGCCGGCGTAGCACCGAAGGAGGTCGGGCTGCTGATCTACGCTGGCGTATGCCGTGACCACCTCGAGCCGGCGACCGCGTGCGCCGTGGCCGATGGGCTCGGGCTGTCGGGCGAGACGGAAATGTACGACGTCTCGAACGCGTGCCTGGGCGTGGTGAACGGCATGGTGCAGGCGGCCGCCGCGCTCGCGCTGCGACACATTCCGGCCGCACTGGTCGTGTCGTGTGAGTCGGCGCGCGAGGTCATTGACGCGACCGTCGACCGGCTGTGCCGCGAGCCCGACCTGGCCACGTTCATGACCTCGCTCGCAACGCTGACCGGCGGCTCGGGCGCCGTCGCCGTCGTGCTGACGAAGGCTTCTCGTGCCGAGGGCCGACGCAGGCTGGCCGGCGGGATCGCACGGAGCGATGCGCGGCACCATCGCCTGTGCACCTGGGGGCCCGACACGGTCATGCCGCGCCCCGACCCGCCGCTGCTCCAGACCCACGCCGTCGAGGTGCTCAACAACGGCGTGGCCCTGGGGCGGCGTGCCTGGCAGGACTTCCGCCGCGAGCTGGGCTGGACGGCGGTGGACAAGGTGATCTGTCACCAGGTCGGGGCGGCGAACCGCGAGGCGATCCTCAAGGCGATTGAGGTTCCCGCGGAGCGCGACTTTTCGACGTTCCCGTTCCTGGGCAACATCGGCACGGTGTCGTTGCCGATCACGGCGGCGCTGGCTGAGGAGCGGGGTTTTCTGCAACCCGGCGACCGGGTGGGGCTGCTGGGGATCGGGAGCGGGCTGAACTGCGTGATGCTGGGGGTGGAGTGGTAGAGGCTATCCCAGTATCGGGCGACGGCCGCGCCGCGTGGGGTTCAGGTGCCTGGCCAATGAAGGCGATCGTCTTTGCCGCCATCTTGCTGCCGGCCGGCGGCTGCCTGCCGCCGCTGCCGGTCAACGCAGGCGCCTGGCCGAATCTCGCATCCACGCCGCCGGAGTATTTCAACAGTCCGCCGGCTGACGCGGGCGACGTCGCCGACGCGGTCTGGTTTGAAGTGCCGCGCGCCGGCGAGCCCGGTTTCACCGGCGGGTATCTGTCGAACGAGCCTGCGGCGGGGCTTGTGCTCGTGCTCACCGGCGCGAGCACCTATTACTGGGGCGGACCGCCGCAGAAAGCCCGCGACTATCACGAGGGCTTCGGCGCGAAGCTGCGCGCCGAAGGTTTCCGCACGTGGACGCTCGCGCCGCGCGAGTGCGGAACGCCCTGGGGAGGCGGCGACCTGGCGGACGTGCTGAGCGTGCTCGACTGGCTGGAGGCCGGCGGGCGCGAACAGCTCGGCGCGCAGCGCGTGCTGATCGTGGGCTACTCGAACGGCGGAACGCTGGCATACCTGGCCGGCGTCGAGCGGCGCGTTGACGCCGTGGTCGCCGCAAGCGGGTTGACGTCGGGCCGGCAGCTCCAGCGTCACTACGCGTTCTACCAGGCGATCGCCACGCTGTATCCGAGCAACGTCGGCCTGTGCCAGCTCGGCGTCACGCTCCAGACATACGGGCCGCCGGGAGCGGCGGGCTGGCGGGCGCTTGACGCAGTGGGCCGCGCCGCGGAGCTGCGCAGCCCGATGCTGGCGATCCACGGTGAGCAGGACTTCGTCTTCTACACCGACAATGCGCGCGCTTTCGAGCAGGCGTACAGGGCGGCCAGGGACGCGGGCGTGGTCCTGCCGGAGTGCCAGTTTCACTACGTTGCGGGCCTGGGTCACTTCGACGTGCTCGAGCACCCGCAGGTTCTGCCGCGGATCATCGCGTTTCTGGAGCGGCACGTCGCCGATGCGGAAGCGCGCTGACGATGAGGCGGGTTGCTGGCGCGGTATGATGCCCGCGGCGCTGCCGTGCGTGGTTCGGCGGCGGCGAGGCGAGGCTGGGGCGCACTGAGCCGGACTCGAGGGCGTTTCGGCACACGCGCTGGTTTGCGGACGTGGCTCGCGTCAGCGCGTAGGAAGCAGCCTCGCCCGGAGCGCGGCAGGGTTCGGATCTCGGGACTGGGATGATTGATGTCCTCGACGCAACCTCCGCGGCCATCCCGGCCGGCCGGTGATGCTGATCCGCTCGATACGCGGCCGGCGGCCGGCGGCGAGGCGACGCTGCCGGCGGGCTCATCGGCCGGCGCCGGGCTCGGCCGGAGCGGTGCGCTGCACGACGAGACGATCCGCGCGAGTCCGCCGCCACTGATCGGCACGACGCGCGCCGACCTTGCGCCTGGCACGCGGATCGACGCCTACACGGTTCTGAGCGTGCTCGGCCGGGGCGGCATGGGCGTGGTGTACCGGGCCGAGCAGGATCATCCGCGGCGCACCGTGGCGCTGAAGCTGCTGCGGCGCGGGCTGATGACCGCCGAGCTCGTCAATCGCTTCGAGTTCGAGGTGCAGGTGCTGGGGCGTTTGCAGCATCCCGGCATCGCGCAGGTGTACGAAGCGGGAACCATCGACGTCGGCGACGGACCGCAGCCCTATTTCGCGATGGAGCTGATCGAGGGGCGGCCGCTCAGCGCCTTCGTCGCCGACCATCGCTACGGACTGCGCCAGCGCCTCGAGCTCTTCGCCCGCATCTGCGACGCTGTCCAGCACGCGCACACCAAGGGCGTGATCCACCGCGACCTGAAGCCGGCGAACATCCTGGTGACGGCCGAAGGGCAGCCGAGAATCCTGGATTTCGGCGTGGCGCGGGTGATCGGCGACGAGGCGGCGCACACCCTGGCCACGACGGTCGGACAGCTCGTCGGCACCGTCCCCTACATGTCGCCGGAGCAGATTGCCGGCGACCCGCGCGAGCTCGATACGCGGACGGACGTGTACTCGCTGGGCGTGATCCTGTACGAGATGCTCGCCGGCCGGTTGCCGTACGACCTGGCGCACAAGCCGTTGCCCGAGGCCGCGCGGATCATCCGCGACGAGGAGCCGCCACGGCTCTCGAGCGTCAACCAGGCGATCGGCGGTGACATCGAGTGGGTCGTTCGGCGGGCGCTCGAGAAAGAGCGCGGGAGGCGCTACGAGACCGCCAGCGACCTGGCCGCGGACGTGCGGCGCTTTCTGGCCGATCAGCCGCTGCTGGCCCGGCCGCCGAGCGCCTGGTACCTGTTCGCGAAGTTCAGCCGGCGGAACCGGGCGGCGGTGGTGGCGACGGGCGTGGTGGCGGTGGCGCTCGTGGGCGGGCTGGTGGCGCTGTCGTGGCTGCTGGCGCGCACGCTGAAGGCCGAGCGCGATGCCAGCGATCGACTCGCGGAGGTGAGCGCGGCCCGGGCCGCGGAGCAGGAAGCGCGCGAGCAGGCCGAGGCCGAAAGCCGCAGGGCGCAACTGGAGGCCGAGACGACGGCCGCGGTCAACACGTTTCTGAACACCGTGCTGGCGTCGGCGGACCCGGCCCGCGGCGGCCGCGAGATGACGGTGCGCGAGGCGCTGGACAACGCCTCGAAGGACCTGGGCGCGCTGGCCGGTCGGCCGCTGATCGAAGCCGCGGTGCGCAGCACGATCGCGCGCAGCTACCGGGCGCTGGGGCTGGCCGAGGCGGCCGAAGGGCACGCGCGGGCGGCGTACGAGCTTCGGCAAAAGGTGCTGGGGGAGTCGGCGGCCGCGACGCTGGAGTCGCTGAACGACCTGGCTTCGATCTTGCAGGACCAGTCGCGCCTGGAACAGGCGGAAGGGCTGTTTCGCGCGGCGCTGCCGCTGTACGAGCGCACGCTCGGCCCGGAGGCGCCCGAAACGCTCACCACGCGCAACAACCTGGGCATGCTGCTCATCATGCGCGGCAGCTACCCCGAGGCGGAGGAGCACCTGCGCGCCGCGCTGGCCGGCCAGCGCAAGAACCCCGGAAACGAGCACCTGGCGACACTCGACACGATCAGCAACCTCTCGATCCTCCTCCAGTTCGAAGGCAAGCTTGAAGAGGCCGAGACGCTTGCACGCGAGAGCCTCGCCACCCGCCGCCGCGTCTTCGGCAATCGCCACCCCGGGACGCTCGTGGCCGTCAACAACCTCGGCACGCTGCTTTCCAGCCTCGGAAAGAGCGCCGAGGCCGAGCCGCTGTACTTCGAGTCGCTCGAGCTCAGCCGCGACGTGCTCGGCCCCGAGCACCCCGAAACGCTCACGTCCCTCACCAACTGCGCCGGCCTGCTCCGTGACCGCGGCGAGCTCGACCGCGCCGAGCAGATGTACCGCGAAGCCCTCGCGCTGCGCGATCGCACGCTCGGCCCGGGCCACGCCGACACCATCGACAACCGCAGGGCCCTCGCCATGATGCTTGCCGGCCGGAGCCGCCTCGACGAGGCCGACGGCCTGCTGGCCGCGGCGCTGTCCGCCGCGCGCGAGTCGCTGGGCGACGAACACCCCGATACGCTCGCCTGCCTCCACGGCCTTGGACGGCTGCGCCTGCTCCAGAAACGCCCCGCCGAGGCCGAGGCACTGCTGCGCGAGGCGGCGGAAACGGCGGCGCGGACGATGGGGCCGCAGGCGTGGCGTCCGGCGCAGTTCGACGCCGCCCGGGCGGAGGCGCTGCTGGACCTGGGGCGCCCGGTCGAGGCCGAGCCGCTGCTGCTTGCGGCGCATGAGCGGCTCAGCGCGGCGCTGGGCGCCGACCATTACCACACGCGCTACGCGCGCGACCTGCTGGCGCGGCTCTACGAGCAGACCGGCCGCGGCGACCAGGCGGCCCGGTGGCGCAACTAATCCGGCGCCGCCCATCGCGTAGAATGCGATCATGAGCACGACGGCTCAGCCGAAGAAGAGCCAGGAGCGCTGCCGGCCGCGACACCCCGCGCCGCCGCGCGCCTTGCCGGTTGTCGCGGCGAAGGCGGACGAGGTCCGGCCGGGAAAGATCGGCCGCTGGCGGACGGGCGTGCTGATCGGGCTGCACGTGCTGATCGCGATCCACGTGGCGCATTGGCTGAGCAGCGGCCGCACAATCTCGCCGCTCGAGCCCTCCGAGGCGATGGAGTTCGTCAAGCACGGGCTGGTCAACGCGGGGCTGATCTTCTTCGCGCTGGCGATCGCCAGCACGCTGGTTCTGGGCCGCTGGGTGTGCGGCTGGGGCTGCCACCTGGTTGCGCTTCAGGACCTGGCGCGCTGGATGCTGAAGCAGGCCGGCATCCGTCCGCGGTCGCTGCGCTCGCGCGTGCTGGGGCTGGTGCCGCTGCTGGCGTTCCTGTACATGTTCGTCGCGCCGCTGCTGTATCAGTGGCTTGCGGGCGGGGTCTTCGAGATGCGCGGCTGGGCGCTGACGCGCGAAGACTTCTGGGAGACCTTCCCAACCTGGACGCCCGCGATCCTGACCTTTCTGATCTGCGGCTTCGTCATCATCTACTTCCTCGGCCAGAAGGGCTTCTGCACCAACGCCTGCCCCTACGGCGGCATCTTCGGCGTCGTCGATCAACTCGCGCCGCTGCGCATCCGCGTCACCGACGCGTGCGACCAGTGCGGCCACTGCACCGCCGTCTGCACCTCGAACGTGCGCGTCCACGAGGAAGTGCGCGACTTCAAGGCCGTCGTCGATCCGGGCTGCATGAAATGCCTCGACTGCGTCCACGTCTGCCCGAACGAGGCCTTGTACGTCGGCTGGGGCGCGCCGGCGGTCCTGACGCCCCCACGCGCCGCGGCCGCGGTGGGCGCGACCGCTGCGCCCGGCGCGCGCGCCGAGCCCCGGCGGCGCGACGCGCGGCCCTGGGCCGTGCTGGCCGTGTTCTCGCTCCTGAGCCTGCTGCTGTTCGCGTCCTTCGACCGCTCGTTCGCCTGGCACGCGCACGACCTTGTCGTCGCGGCGATCCTCGCGGCTGCCGCGCTGCTGATCGCCTTCCTGCTCCCGGCGCGCAGCACGCGTCGCGGCGCGTTCAACTACGGCGACGAGCTGATCCTGGGCGGCGCGTTCCTGGCCGCGATGCTGGCGTTCCGCGGGCTGTACGGGATGGTGGCGTTCCTCTTCGCGCTGGGGCTGGCGGCGCTGATCGCGCTGCTGGTCCTGCGGCTCGTGCGCCTGCCGTGGACGCGCGACGCGACGCTGAGCAACCTGCGGCTGCGAAGCGCGGGACGCCTGCAACCCGCGGGATACGCCTTCGTGCTCGGCATGGCGCTGCTCGCCGCGCTCTGGGCGCACAGCATGGTCGTGCAGCACTACGCTCACGCCGTGGCCCGCGACGCCGCGGCGCTTTCGGCGGCCATGCATCGCGGCGACCCGCTGCGGGCCAGCGCGCTCCTGCGCGACGACGAGCGGGCCCGGCTCGACCGTGCGCTGGCCGGTGCGGCGGCGCTGGAGCGCTGGGGACTGCTGCGCGAGCCGGCGCAGGACCTGACGCACGCGCGCCTGTGCCTGCTCGCCGGGCGGCACAGCGAGTATGAGCGGCGGCTTGCGCAGGTGGTCGAGCGCCGGCCCGCGGCGCGCGAGCCGCGGTTCGAGCTCGCCGGGTACTATGCGGCGACCGGGCGCACGAGCGACGCGCTGCGGCAGTACGAGCGCTACTGCGAGCGGCGCCCGCGCGACGAGCGCGGCCACGCGTACTACGGGCTGATGCTCGCGTCGCTGGGGGAGTGGGGGCGGGCTCGCGCCGCGCTGGATCGGGGACTGACGCTGCTCCCGCGCAGCGCGCTGCTGCTGATGAACCGCGGATTGGTCGAGGCGGAGGCCGGCGATCTCGGCGCCGCGCTGCCGTGGCTCGAACGGGCCGTCGCCGCCGATCCCGATCTGCCGCAGGCGGTCGAGGCCCTGGCCCGGGCACGGGAGGCGCTGCGGCGCGGCGGCGGCGGCGAGTGAGTCCCGGCCGTCAGGCCGCCGGGAGCAGGCGCGGCGTCTTCAGCGAATCGCCCAGCGGCGCAGCCAGATCAGCGACGGCGCCAGCAGCGCCGCCAGCACGACCGGCTCGGGCACGGTGATAAACTTCGCGTCCGATCCGAACTCGACCCGCACCGAGTTGGCTTGCAGGAACGACAGGCTCGTGACCGGCTTGGTCAACGTCAGCGTCGCGACGACTTCGTTCTGGATCGCGCCGAGCCCGCCCAGCGGCAACACAGCCGGCAGCGCCGCAAGCCCGCCCTGCGGGCCGTTCAACGCCAGCGGGCCGTCGAGATTCGCTCCCGAGAAACGCGTCGCGCGCGCCCCCGTCGCGGAGATGAAGTTGGTCAGCATCCCGCTGCCGCCCGCGTTGCCATAGCCGAACTCGCCGCTCACGTCCGCCCCCGGCCCGAACGCGCCCGCGTCGAAATCCAGCGCGTGGCTCGTCGTCCCGATCCGCACCGCTCCTCCGCTGATCCGCGGGTCGCCGGACGTGTTCCCCGGCTGCCCGAAATCCCACGACACGCCGGTGAGCAACTGATCGGCCGCGGCGAACGTCACGGGCGCTCCGGTCGACGTGTTCTGGAGCCGCACCTCGAGGGTCGTCTGGTTCAGGAGTGAGAACTCCGCGACGGCGGCCAAGCCGGACTCGTGCGAGAACATGAAGATCTCGCCCGCCCGGGCCGCCGGAACATGGAGTCCGGCCAACAGCGCAACGATCGTCGTGACGCGCAACATCTGCCTCTCCTCTGCGGTGGGATCGTCACCCGGTACGTTCATCGGCCGCCGCCGGGCATTCGGCCAGTACGCGCGGCGGCGGGTTTGAAGAACCGTCCGGCGGGGTGCGGAAGCGAAGCGTTTCAGGACCCGGCCAGCAGCCGCAGGGCGTGCTCAGGCGATTCGCCGTGCTCGTCGTGCTTGAGGTAGGTGTAGACGTCGCGGCCTTCGTGAAGCCGCGGGAGGATCCAGGCGCGCCAGGCGCGCAGCTCGCCCTCGCCATACTCGGGCTTTCGCAGCCGCAGGTAGCAGAAGTCGGCGGTCACAACGCGCGGGCTGTCGAGGTGCTCGCCCTCCGAGATGCACAGCGCCACGCCCGCGCTGCGCAGCCGCGCCAGCACGACTTCGTCGAACCAGCTCTCGTGGCGGAATTCCAGCGCGTAGCGCGGTCCCGCCGGCAGCCCGTTCAAAAAGGCGTCGAGCCGCGCGTCATCGCGTTTGAAGTTCGGCGGAAGCTGGAAGAGGATCGGCCCGAGCTTGTCTTCGAGCCGCCGGCAGCGCTCGACGAAGTCGCGCGTCAGGTCGCCCACGTCCCGGAGGCGCGCCGTGTGCGTGATCTTCTGCACGGCCTTGACGGCGAAGACGAAGCCGGCGGGCGTCTGGGCGCTCCAATCGTCGAGCTGCCTCTCGCCCGGAAAGCGGTAGAACGTGTTGTTGATCTCGACCGTCAAGAGCCGCCCGGCGTAATACGACAGGAACTGCGCCGCGGGGAGATCGACGGGGTAGAACGCGGGCTTCCACTCGTTGTACGAGTACCCGGACGTGCCGGCCAGAAGCTTCCCCTCCGCCATGGTCGCAAGACTACCACGACGCCCGGCGGCCACCAAGCGGGCCATTCATCCGCACTCCGGCCCGAAGTGCGCCGGCGAAGCCGCGGCCTGTTTCTGATCGGCGTCAGCCGCGCCGGGAAGGCACGAGCTGGGCGTGGGCCGCGCGGCTGGCGGCCAGGGCGGGCATCTCGGCGTCGCGATAGGCCGCCGTGTCGATCGGAAAGTGCGCGGCGCCCTCCGGCGTGGTCATCTCGCCGCCGGCGCCCTTCACGATCGCCCAGCCCGCGGCGATGTCCCAGAGGCGCGAATTGGTCAGCAGGGCGGCGTCGAGCCGTCCGGCGGCGACCATGGCCAGGTGCGTCGTCGCCGCGCCGAAGTTGCGAATGACGAGCTCGTCGATCCAGCGCAGGACGATCGCGTGCGTGCGGGCGTGGCGCGCGCTCGGGATGGCCACAAGCAGCTTCGGCTTCGCGCCTGCGGCGGCAGGCTCAGGCGCCGCGGCGAGCCGCAGGGGCGCGTCATCGAGCCAGGCGCCGGACTCGCGGTCGACGGAGTACATCGCGGGCGCGACCGGGTCGTAGATGGCGCCGGCGACGGGCCAGCCGTCGACCATGGCGGCGACGCTGCATCCGAAGCAGGGGATGCCGCGGATGAAGTTGCGCGTGCCGTCGATCGGATCGACGATCCACCAGACGCCGCTGCTGGAAGGAGCGGGCGGGTGCTCCTCGGTGATGAAACCGTCGCCGGGGCGCGCGGCGCGCAGCAGCCCGACGACGGCGCGCTCGGCGGCCACGTCGATATCGGTCACTTCGCTGTGGTCGTGCTTGAGTCTGACGGCGTGCTCGCGGCCGAACGCCGCGAGCGCGACCTCGCCGCCGAAGCGCGCGGCCTGCTCGGCGAGGCGGCGGAGATCGGACGCGGCGGGTGTGGGGTGGTGGGCCAAGCGGGCGTCACCTGGGCTTTCGCTTTCGGTCATCGGAGAGGCGGCCGCGCGTGGGCGCCTGGGGCTCGGATTGGCGGCGCTTGCCGTCGGCGCGCGGCTCCTGGCTGGAGAGCTTGTCGGCCTGCTTTTGCAGCTCCTCAGCCTGTTCGGCGAGGCGCTTGAAGAACCTGCTGATCATCCCCGGGGGCTTCTTCGCGAGCTTGACGCCCTCGCGCTCGCGGCGCTCGCGATCGCGCTCGAGCTGGCGGCGGATGATGAGCGACTCGCAGATACCGAAGACGTTCGTGGCCATCCAGTAGAGATTGAGGCCGGCGGGCATGTAGTAGAACATCAGCGGGAACATGACCGACATCATGTACGCCATCATCTGCTGCTGGCGGAGCTGCTCCTCGGGCGTCATGCCCCCGCCGGAACGCCTGGGCGCGGCGCCTTCCTGCTGCTGCTGCTTGCGGGCGGCTTCGAGCCGGGCCTGCATCGCCGGCTTGGGCATGTACTTCTGCTGGAGCCACATGCTGACGCCCATCAGCAGCGGCAGCAGGTTCAGCGCGGTGACGCCGCTGAACGCGTAGCCGATGAAGGGCAGCCAGGAGAGGACCGGCAGGTCGATCGGCGGGTTGAAGGGGAGGAGGGCGTCGGGGGCCGAAAGGTCGCGGATCCACCAGCCGTCGAGCGGGGCATGCCGCAGGTGGATGTCGGTGTTCAGGGCGGTCCACAGGGCGCCGAGAATCGGCATCTGGATGAACAGCGGCAGCATGCCGACCAGGCCGGCCATGGGGTTGACGCCCTCCTCGGAGTAGAGGCGCATCGTCTCCTGGTTCTGCTTGACCTTGTCGTCGGGGTACTTCTCCTTGATCGCCTCGAGCTTCGGCTGAAGCTTGAGCATGCCTTCCTGCATCTTGTACATCGACTTCTGCTGGAAGACCGCGAGCGGGTGCAGCAGCGTGCGCACGATGATCACCAGCACGATGATCGCCGCGCCGCCGTTGAACACCAGCGCCTGGATGCTCTGGAGCAGCCAGGTCATGAGCTGCGTCAGCCACAGCGGCACGCAGAAGCAGCGCAGGTCGGCGCCGTGGAAGAGGCTGTAGCCGAGCTGGTCCTGGTCGACGTAGGCGGCGTTCACGCGCTTCAGGACGTCGGAGTCCTTCGGGCCGGCGTAGATCTCGAAGGCGTAGCGCGCGCTGCCGCCGCTCTCGGCCAGGGTGTCGCGCGTCGTCACCAGGCGCGCCAGCAGGTCGCCGTTCGTCGTCCAGTCGGAATGGTTCGTATCGACGTTCGGCGCGGCGACGGTGCCGAGCGCCGTCTGGATCACGGCCGGGCGTCCGTTTTCGGGCGGAAGCGGCCGCGTGAACACGCCGAAGAACTTGTTGCCGAGGGCCGCCCAGAGAAACGTCTTGTCGGTTCCGATGGTGAAGAGCGTGACGGGCTTGCCGCTGCGGGCGGCCTTGAGCAGCGAATCGCGCTTCTCGGCGGTGGAAAGCTCGATCTGGTCCTTGTGACGGGCGGCGGTCATGAGATAGCGCATGTCATACTGCGCGTGCTCGCGGTGGATGCCGATCGGCCCGTCCTGGGCGAACTGCACGGACAGCGAGCGGCCGGCCAGGTTGGTCGCCTCGAGCGTGAAGTGCAGCAGCGGCTTGTCGGGCAGCAGCTCGAAACGCTTGGTGATGCGCAGCAGCGGCGCGGCGCCATCCGCTCCGGCCAGGGTGGTCGAGAAGACGACGTGCTGCGGCCCCGACTCCGCGACGCGCCACACCAGATCGTCCATCCGCCAGCCTTCCGGGCGGCCAAGCTCCGGCACCCAGACCCGGTGCGTGGCGAACGACGCATGCACCGCGCCGGACCCGTCCAAGACGGGTCGAAGCACCTGCGCCGGCTCCTGGCTGTCGGCGGCGGCCCGATAGACGTAGCGGCCGCCCGAATCGCGCTCCACGAGCTGGATCGACGCGATCGCGCCACCCAGCGGAGTCAGCGTCACCCGCAGCCGATGCGAGTCGCCGCCGAGCACGATCTCGTCCAGCGTGTCGCCCGTTTCGAGCACCGCCGAGACGGCCGGGCGGTCTTCGCCGGGCGAGCGCGACGCGGCGGCGGCGCCGTTGTCCCCGGGCGGCGTGAGCAGCTCGGCCGGGTTCGGCGCCGGGGGCTTGGGCGCCAGCCAGGAGTAGAGCCGTTGATAAGCCAGGAATACCAGAATGGCCAGGGCCAGTCCGAGGATGAGCTGCCGCGTCTCCATGCCACTCCCAGGCGTTCTTCAGCCGGCGCGCGGAGACCTCGGGTGAGTGACCCGCGCCGAACCCGAGATTGTACGGCCGGGCGGCGGCGGCGTGCAACGCGACGCTTGCGAGCGGCGACGGACGATCTACCATGACGCGGGCCGCGGCCGGCGAGGGCACGCCGCGGTCAGGGAGCCCGGCTTGATCGAGCTGTTCTTTTACGGCGCAGCGGGGGAAGTGACGGGCTCGATGCACCTGGTCCGCTGGCACGGGCAGTGGGTCGCCCTGGACTGTGGGCTGTTTCAGGGCCGGCGGGCCGAAAGCGAGGCGAAGAACCGCGAGTGGCCGCTGGCGCCGCGGCAACTGGCGGCGCTGATCGTATCGCACGCGCACACGGACCACACCGGGCGCATTCCGAAGCTGGTGAAGGACGGGTTCGGAGGGCCGGTGTACTGCTCCCCGGCGACGCGTGACCTGTGCGCGATCATGCTGCCGGACTCGGCGCACATCCAGCAGGAAGACGTCTTCTACATCAACAAGAAGCGCAAGCGCAAGGGGCTCCCGCCGGTGGAGGCCTTGTACTCGTACGAGGACGTGGTCCCGGCGCTGGGACAGTTCCGCACGATCGCGCTGAATCACTGGTTCGAGGTGCTGTCCGGCCTGCGGGCGCGCTTCCTCGAAGCCGGCCACATGCTGGGTTCTTGCGGGATCGAGCTTGAGTTCGACGCGGGCGGCGGCCGGCCCCTGCGGTTGTATTTCTCGGGCGACCTCGGCCGGCGCAACACGCCGATCCTGCGCGACCCGGCACCCTTCCCGCAGGCCGATTACGTCATCTGCGAGAGCACGTACGGCGGGCGTGAGCACGGGCCGGCGGCCGACGCGCAGCGCGTCTTTCGCGACGTCGTGCGGGCGGCGCTGGAGCGCGGCGGGAAGGTGATCATCCCGGCGTTCTCGGTGGGCCGCACGCAGACGATCGTGTACTTCCTGCACCGGGCGCTGGCGGCCGGCGAGCTGCCGCGCGTGCCCGTGTTCGTTGACAGCCCGCTGGCGGTCGCGGCCAGCGAGGTGTTCCGCATGCATCCTGACTGCTTCGACGTGGAGGCCAGCGCCTTCCAGCAGGAAACCGGCGACATTCTCGGCAACGGCTGCTGCGTGTACATCCGCAACGTGGAGGAGAGCAAGGCGCTGCACCGGCGGCGCAAGCCGTGCGTCATCATCTCGGCCAGCGGGATGTGCGAGAGCGGGCGCATCCAGCACCACATCAAGAACAACATCGGCCAGGAGCGCAACCTGTTCGTGTTCCCCGGCTTTCAGGCCGAGAACACGCTCGGGCGCAAGATCGTCGACGGCGCCCGGAAGATCAACCTCTTTCACGAGACCCGGCACGTGCGCGCCCAGGTCGTCCAGATCGACGGCTTCAGCGGCCACGCCGACCGCACCGGCCTGCTGCGCATGCTCACGCCGCTGGCCGGAAACGCCACGCGCGTGTTCCTCGTCCACGGCGAGACCGCCCAGCGCGCCGCGCTCGCGGCCGAGCTGCGCGCCCGCGGCTTCGCAGCAGTCGAGGAGCCCCTCCGCGGCCAGCGCTTCACGCTCGTCGAGGGCTGAGCCCCGCGCGCGGACATCGGGCCGCCCGCCGCGCCCGCTCGCCGACTCCGGCACGCCCCACTACACTGGCCCGGCTGTGGAGGTGAATCCCGAATGCCGACCATCGGTCCCATGCTCGCCGCCCCCGCCACGCTCGGTATCACGTACGCCGACAGGCTGCTCGCCGGCGTCACGCAGCGGAACTACGCCCGCCTGCCGCGGCCCGGCGGGGTTACGGTTCAGACGAATCATGCGGCGTTCGTGCTCGGCCACCTGGCGCTGTATCCGCCGCGCGTGCTGACGAGCCTGGCCCTGCCGGCGGGGACGACGGCCGCGCCGCCGGAGTACGATGCGCTGTTCAAGGCCGGCGCCGATTGCCGCGACGACGCCGAGGGCACGCTGTATCCGCCGTTCGAGGAGCTGAAGGCCCGCTTCTTCGACGGCTACCGGGCGGCGGCCCAGGGCGTGGCGAACGCCGCCGACGAACTACTGTCGCGGCCGAACCCGAGCGAGGGGCGTTCGCGCGAGTTGTTTCCGACGATCGGGGCGATGCTGGCGTTCTACCTCGTCGGGCATGTCCAGAACCACCTGGGGCAGTTGAGCGCCTGGCGCCGCGCGATGGGCCTGCCGCCGGCGTAAGGGGACGTCGCAGGTTCTTTGTCGCAACCGCTCCCTCACGGGCGCGTTTCGGCTCGGCTCGGCTCGGGCGCGGCTCGGATCGTGTTCTGGGATCGCTTGACACGCAAGTGGTGCGAGGAATGCCGCCAGCGGTGAACAGCAACGTGCCGAACGGTCTGCCAAGGGGGGGAGTCTGCACCGGGGTGCGGACCGCGCCCTGGCGCTGGGATGCGCGGCGGCCGCTGCGATCGTCGGCTTTGCGCTGCCGGCGCGACCAGTGGTACCTGCTGTGCGCCTCCGGCGATGACGTCGCGGGTGACGGGCCGCCGGTTGTCGTCGAGTTCCTCGACGAGCACGCCGGCGTGCTGCTGCGGCGCTGCCTGAGCCCGGCGCCGCGCGGCGAGGCGGGCGGCTCGCGGGTGGCGTGGTTCCAGTCGCCCAAGACGTGCGCAACCCTGCGCCTCGTGCTGCCGGACGCCGCCGCCGGCGCCCTCCCGCGGTCGATTGTCGTTCACGCGGCTGCGGAGCGCGACCCGAAGTGTCACCCGCTCGCGAATGTGCCGCGCTGGAGCACGCACCGCCCGCCGTTTCCGATCGAGCGCGTGTTTGCGTCGCAGGAGCTGGCCGATACGCTGGCGTCGCGCACGGGACTGGCGGTCGAGGCGCTGGCGGAGCCGGCGTCGCTCAAGCAGCTTGCGCGGCGCATCCAGGGCTCGGCCTGCGTGCTGGCCGGCGCGTGGGCGCAGCGCCTGGGCTGGACGTTCGCCGATATCGAGAAGCTCGCCTCGCTGTCGTGGCTGATTGTCGACCTGGAGACGGGTGCCAGGCTCGTCACGGCCGCGGGCCGCGCCGTGACGCGCGTGGTTACGCACGCCGACGAGCACGGGCTGATGTCGGCGCGCGTCGAGTACTCCGACGCCGAGACCGGCGGATTCGCGCTCCAGGACGTGCTGCCCTTCGGCTGGATCGACACTCGCGGCCGCTTCGCCACGCGCGTCCTGCGGCGCAGCGCCACGTGGCGGCGCTTCGCCGACCGCTCCGGCTTCGCCACCCTGCTGGCCAGCGAAACGCCCTGGGTCGAACACACCGGCGACGTGCTGACGGCGGCGGCGGCGACCGGGGCCGGAGAGCTGGTCTTCAGCGACGTGCCGTGGCTTGCGGCGCGGCGCTTCGGTCCGCTCTTCGCTCCCAGGCTGATGCAGCGGCTGCTGCGCGCGCACCTGGGACAGCCGGTGCCCGACCATCTCCAGTATTGGAACCGCTGGGATGACGAGACCATCGTGCTGCGCGACCTGGCCGACCTCGAACGCCGCTATCCGCCGCTGCGCACGGCGCGCTGGGCCGGCCCGCCGACCCTGGCCCACGTCGGGATCGAGCTGCCCGCGCCGTCGCCGCGACTGCGACTGGTGATCCGCACCGGCCGCATCGACCAGCGCGACGCGCACGACGGGTTGCCGCCGGAGCCCATGGCGATCTTCATGAAGTGGCTGGCGCGCGAGGTGCGCGAGCGCAGCGCGTGGGCGCTGCGGCATCTCGACGGCGTGTCGGTCTGCTGGCAGTTCGACTGCGCCGCCGGCCTGCGCTACGCGCTGCACTACCACGCGGCCGACGCGTCACGGACGCCGACGCGCACGCTGGTGCTGCGCCGGGGCCGGGACGGCGCCGCGGCGCCGGCGGGGGGCAACGGCGACGGCCGGTGCGCCGCGGTGATCGCGGTGGATGACGGCCTGTTCGGCGACGGGTCGTTCGACGTGCAGGAGCGTCTGACCAGTCTGCTGCGCGGCTGGATCGAGTGCGGCGGGGGGGCGGCTCAGCGGGCGTAGTCGCTCGGGCGGCGTCCGCGGACGATCAGCGGCGCGCGGTCCTCGGGCCAGCGGTCGTTTCGCAGGAAGATGTACACGCCGTGGTCGGCGACGTCGACGGCGAGGCGGTAGTGGTCGCGCAGGAAGGGCAGCAGCCAGCGGCCCAGCGAGTCGATGGGCCGGCGCGTCGGATCGGGCTCGGCCGCGCTGAGCTGGTGCTCCATCTCGACGTAGTCGCCGCTGTGCATCACGAGCGCGGGCGGGCGGATGCGATCGAGCTCGTGGATCAGGTACTGGCGGATCATCTCGGCGGTCTGGGTCTTCTCCAACTGGCCGATTTTCTCCATGGTGACATAGCGCGTGGCGTTGATGCGCCGCGCGTGCAGGTAGACGCCGGGCAGGTAGTCGAAGCACTGCACGAGGTCATCGTTGCGGGTAACCTGCGCCAGGTGCCAGGCGACGTCTTCCCAGTCCGCGTTCTTGCCCTGCTCGAAACGATAGACCCAGACCGAGCTGAGCTCGGCCAACTGGCGCCAGTAGGCGGACCACGCCAGGTAGCCCATCAGCACGAAGGCGGCCGTCACGGCGATGCGCTGCTGCATCCGCCGCAGCAGCGCGGCCTCGGTCTTCAGCACGTTGATCAGGTAGCCGCCGATGAGCAGGAGCGGCGGCAGCGAAGGCACGAGGTAGTGCCGGAAGAAGTGCGGGCTGACGATCGCGCCGTAGAGGGCCACGGCGTACCAGACGACGAACAGCAGCATGTATTGCGAGCAGACCGGCCTGGCCTCGCGCAGCCCGCGCTCCACGTCCGCCGGCCGGGTCAAGGGGCGCAGCCACCAGAGGACGGCGTGGATGACGGCGGCGATGGCCATGAGCACGGGCAGCAGCAGGATCGGGAACATGTGCTGCCGGAGGAAGTAGCGGTTGGCGTAGGTGTTGCTGAAGCTGCTGTTGCCGGCTTCGAAGTAGGCCCGGTTGAAGGTGAAGACGGCGTACCAGGCGGCGTCGAGGGCTCCCTGGGCGGCGAGCGCGACGACCGCGGCCAGGATCGTCGTGGCCGCGCCGCCGGCCAGCAGCAGGCCGCGGCGCAGGCCGGCGGGCCAGCTCAGCTCGCGCATGGCGACGAGCACGATGGTGTGCAGGCCCATCGCGCCCCAGGCGGCGAGGCCGACCTGCTTGAACAGGAAGGCGCCGCCGCAGCACAGGCCGGCGACGTACCAGCACCACCAGCGGTCCTTCGCGAACCCGCGGAAGTACAGCGCGACGGCGGCGAGCTCGAAGGCGATCAGGAAGGTCTCGGTGCGGTTGGCGCCGGCCTGGAAATAGCCGTGCGTGATGAAGAAGGCGGCGACGATCGTTGCGATGGCCGCGGCGCCGCGATGGTAGATCGACGCGCCGATGACAAAGAACGCCGCCAGCGAAACGACGATGGCGAGGGCGCACAGCGCGATGACGCCGTTGTAGCTGTCGCCGCTGATGAGGAAGCCGAGCGCGTTGATCCAGTAGATGCCGGGGGGCTTGTTGTCCCAGAGCTCGACGTAGACGGTGGCGCCGTGGGCGATGCGCCAGCCGAAGTAGCCGAAGAGCTGGTCATCGACGACGTCGACCCGCCAGTGAGCCGCGAGCTGCGAAAGCACCACAAGCGGCACGGCCACCAGGCCCACGGCCAGCAGGTGCAGCCACAGCGGCGTGGTCGAGGGCGGCAGCCTGGCGGGGCGGTCGGCGGCGGGAGGTGTTGGGCCAGCGTTCATTCCGGGAAGCCGATGGGCCTCGTCTGCGGCTCGCCTGCCTGCTTCACGACTCGCCGCGCGTCGGACCGCGCAGGGCGCGGGCGGCGAGCAGCCGGGCGTCGACGTCGGACCAGTTGATGACGTTCATGAAGGCCTTCAGGTAGCTGGCGCGCTCGTTGCGATAGCGCAGGTAATAGGCGTGCTCCCAGACGTCCACGACGAGCAGGGGCACGACCCCCCACGCGGCGGCGTTCTGATGCTTCTCGGCGGCCAGGACGAGCAGCCGCTGCGAGACCGGGTCGTATCCGAGCACGCCCCAGCCGCCGCCCTGCACCTGGGCCGCCGCCCAGGCGAAGTGCTCGCGCCACTTCTCGACCGACCCGAACTCGCGCCGCAGCGTCTCGCCGATGGCGCTGTCGGACGCCGGCTGCGGGCCGCCGTCGGGCCGCATGTTGGTCCAGAACACGCTGTGGAGCACGTGGCCGGAGACGTTGAAGGCCAGCGCGTCGGTCAGGGCCCGCACGCGCGCATACTCGCGCCCGCCCTCGCGCCGCACGCGCTCCAGCTCGGCCAGCGCCTCGTTGGCGGCATTCACGTACGCCGCGTGATGCGCGTCGTGATGCAGCTTCATCGTCTCCGGGTCGATGTGCGGCTCGAGGTCGGCGTAGCCGTAGGGCAACGGCGGCAGCACGTACGGTCCCATGGCGCCGCCGGCGGCGTCAGCTCCAGAGCCGGCCGACTGGGCCAGCGCGCCGTCCGTCAGCAGCCAGCCACCGACGAGCGCCGCGGCGCCGAGGAAACCGCGCCGGGAAGGCCCTGCGTCCGCGGAGTATCCGGCGCTCATCGGGTGCAGTCCTGCGGGGCGGGAATGAGGCAGATGAACTCGAGCGGGCCGCCGCCGGTGTTGCGGAACTGGTGCATCTCGTTGGCGGGCACGAAGACGACGTCGCCGGCCCTGAGCGGCCGCTCGCCCTGCTGGCTCTGGGCGACGCCCTGCCCCTTCAGGATGAGGATTTCGTGCTCGTAGTTGTGCTGGTGGTGCGGCGTGAAGCCGCCGGGGGCCACCTCGAAGTGCCGCATGTGGAAATTCGTCGCGCCCTCGCCGGGGCCGACGAGCATGCGCATGCGCGTGCCCTGCGCACCAGGCATCGTCACTTCGCGCTGCTCATGGGATTCGATCGGCATGACCTTCATCGGGCACCTCGTCTTCGCCGTGGTCCTTCAAGGCCCGCGCGCTGGAAGCCGGCCGCGGTTGCTACGCGCTGGCGATCCACTGGTCACCGGCCCTGCGGTAGCTCAGCAGCTCGTCGGGCTTGAAAAAGAGCTTGAGTTCGAGTTCGGCGGTCTCGGGGCCGTCGCTGGCGTGGACCAGGTTGTATTGCTTGTCGAGGCCGAAATCGCCGCGGATGGTCCCCGGCGCGGCCTGGCGCCCGTCGGTCGCGCCGAGCATGTTGCGCACGACGCTGATGGCGGCGGGGCCCTCGAGGGCGGCGACGATGACCGGCCCCGCGGCCATGAAATCGACCAGTTGCCGGTAGAAGGGCCGGTCCTTGTGAATCTCGTAGTGCTTCTCAACCTGGGCGCGGGGCGACTGCTGGAGCTTCATGCCCACGATTCGCAGGCCCTTGTCCTCGAACCGCGCCAGGATGCGCCCCACCAGCATGCGCTGCACCGCGTCGGGCTTGAAGATGATCAGCGTCCGTTCCATGAACTCTCCCGTCGTATTAACGTATGCGCCCGGCGATTGTAACCGGCGGAATCAAACCCACCAACCTCGGGGAAAGCGCGAATGGCCAACCGCGAACGCCAGACTGCGACGCGCGGCGGAATCGGCAGCCGACGGGCAGCGGCCGCGGCCATGGCGCTGCTGGCGTGCTGCGCCGGGTGCGTATCCGCCGGCCAGCGGCTGACCCTGGCCGAGCGGCGCGTCATGGAAGCCGCTCGGCCGCTGCTGACGCTGGATGCGGGCGCGAACTGGACGGACTGCTACAACCGCCTGGTCGAGCTGGGCCCGGGCGCGATCGACTTTCTCTGCCGCCAGCCGGCGTTGACGCGACCGGCGGCGCCCGACGACCTGGCGGCGGCGCTGCACGCATCACTGGTGCGCAGCCTGGCGAGCCCGATGACGCGGCCGCGGCTGACGCTGAGCGCGTTCGAGACGAGCTTCGACCTGCTGCACTTCGACCCGAAGGTGCGCGGCTATCGTCTGGGGACCGTGGCCATTCTCGAGGACGCCCCGCCGCGGACCTGGCCGGCCCTGTACCCGGCGGATTTCGACCACGAGCTCGCGGCCGAAGTCGACGTCGAGCGCGACCGGCAGGCGATCCTGGCGTGGTATCGGCAGCACGCCGGCGCGCCGGCGCTGCTGGCGCACGGACGGCGGATGAGGCCGTGGACGGACGAACTGTGGAACACGCTGTCGGAGCGGCCGGCCGACGTGTGGACGTACGGCCTCGAGCCCGGGCGCGAGGTGCTGCGCGCCGCGCGGCCGGGTGCGCCGCCGCAGCGCTGGCCGCAGGCGACGCTGCTGGCGGCGCCGTCGCAGGACTACAACCTGACGCGTGCGGCGTGCATCTGGCTGGGATCGCGGCGGGACTGGCTGGTGCAGGAGCGGCTGATCGGCCTGGTCGGCTCGTCGTCGGAGGTGGTGTCATACAACGCGCGCTTCGCGCTGGGGTTCAGCCCGGACGAGCGGATTCGCGCGCTGCTGCGGCGCGAGCGCGAGACCGCGCCGCCGCGGCTGGAGGAGTTCCTGGTTCGTGGCCCATGCGCCGGCCCGGGCATCAGGTTCGCGACGGGGCAAGGTCCTCGATCGCCTTCATGATGGCGGCGGCCGCGGCGCGCGTGGTTTGGCGGTCGCGGCCGCGGCGCTTGAACGCGGACAGGTCGACGGGCGGACCGAAGCGGACGCGGGCCGCGTGGCGCATGAACAGCGCCCGCCACGGGCTGTCGTGGTAGGTCGTGCCGCTGATGTGGCACGGGATGACGGTGGCGTTGCTGCGCAGGGCCAGCAACCCGACGCCGGGCTGCGCGGGCGCGTCGGGCTCGTCGCGGCGGACGAAGCGGCCCTGCGGAAACACGCCGAGCACGCCGCCGCTCTCCAGCACACGCAACGCGCCGCGCACGAAACCCGTCGTCGGCCGCGCTTGCCTGATGGGCACGCAGCCAGCCAGCCGCATCATCCAGCGCACGAGCGGCTGCTGATAGTGGCGGCGCTCGACGAGGAAGCTGACGAGGCGGTGTGGGGAGGCGGCGAGAATCAGCGCGGCGTCGACGCCGCTGGTGTGGTTGGCGGCCAGGATGACGGGGCCGCGCGCCGGGATCGTGCAGGGACCGACGCGTTTGAGCCCGCCCCAGAAGCGAGCGTAAAAGCGGATCAACTGCCACAGCAGGTCGATCAGCCCCGAGACGCGCGCCCCGCGCCGGTAGATGCGCCACGCCGCGACGCAGGCGCCCACCAGCAGCAGCGCCGTCGCCGCCAGCAGCCAGGGCACGTAGCGGTCGAGATGCGGGATGTCCGGCAACCCCAGCAGCGCCGACGTCAAGACCATCGCCCCCATCGTCGTCATGTCGCTCACGCCGCAGACGCGTCCGCGCCGGCTGTCGGGCACGAAGCGTTGGATGGCGGAGAGCATGGTGACGAGGATCACGGCGCCGGCGCCCCCGAGGCCGAACAGGCACAGTCCGGTGAGGATGCCGCTGGTGGTGAAGATCGCCGTCGCCACCAGCGCCGCGACCCACGCCCCGCCGGCGCCCAGCCCGATCAGCACCGCCAGCCGCAGCGGCAGCGCGGGGCCGACGAGTGACATGACGGCGGCGCCGCCGGCCAGGCCGATGACGATGAGCCCGCGGTAGATCGGCACGTCCGAGATGCTGCCCTTGAACACGTCGCGCACCAGCGCCGGCACGACGGCGGTGATCACCCCCGCCGCGCCCCAGAACACCGCGCCCAGCAGGATCAGTTGCAGGATTCGGCGATGCTGACGGACGTAGCGGAAGCCCTGGACGATGGGCGTCCAGACGCCCGCGAGCGGCTCGCGCGGGGCGGCGCGCGTGCGCGACATGAGGATCGACCCGACGAACAGCGCGCTGAGGGCGAAGGTGGCGGCGTTGATGTAGTAGTTGTAGTGCAGGCCCTGCTTGCCGAGCTGCGCGACGAGAAAGCCGCCGATGACGGCGCCGCTGATGCCCCCGATCGTTCCCAGGGCGTTGATCATCGCGTTGGCGCGGACGATCTGATCGTCGCGGATGAGCGTGGGCAGCATCGCCTGGCGCGCCGGTGAGAAGAACGCCGCCAGCGCCCCGACGACCGCCAGCGGAATGACGATCGCGTAGTCGCCGAGGCCGGGCTGCGGCTCGGCGGCGGGCGCGGGCAGCGGGGCGAACCACGGGAGCAGCGTGGGCGCGTCCGGGTAGCGCTGCGGCTCGAGCCAGACGCCGAGCTGCGCCACGATGTAGGCCAGGTTGAACACCAGCACGGCGCGCAGCACGTCCGCCGCGATCATCGTCGCCTTGCGGCTGAAGCGGTCGGACCACCAGCCGGCGATCGGGCCCAGCAGCACGAACGGCAGGAAGAAGCCGAACTGGATGAGCGCCTGGACGCGCGTGGCGTGGTCGCCTTCCATCGCGTCGCGTTCGCTGAGCAGCGCCATCTCGCTGAGGTGATCGCCCAGCGCCGCGATGCCGTACGCCAGCCACAGGAGCACGAAGTTGCGGTTGGCGACCAGCCAGTCGGGCAGGCGGAGCTCGTGACGGGCGCTGGAACTCATCTAAGCTCGTGACGCATCGCGCTGTCGCCGCCGCTGCGGGACGCTGCAAGCCAAGCCGGCGCGCAACTTTACGCCTGCCCGCGCGCGGCGTAAAGTCCGGGCAGCAATGGGAGTCCCACGCATGCGCCGCCGGCCCGCCACCCGCCGCCCCTCGCCGATCCTCGCCCTGCTCGTCGCTGGTTTCGCCCTTGTCGGCTGCGCATCGCCCGGCCCGGCGCGCCCCGGGCCGCGGGCTGACGCGCACCCGGCTGCGCCTTCGCCCGCGCCGCGCTCGGCCGATGCCCAGCCCGCAACGGAGCCGGTCGAGCCGGCGGCGCCCGAGCCTCGTCCGGCGGACGCAGCGCCCGCCGCGCCGCCCCCCGACGACGGCGCGATCGCGGCGAGGGCGGACAATCCCTACGCGATCCCGTACTTGCGCATCCTGGAGCTGCGCAGCGCCGCGGAGCCCCCGGTCGTGACGCCGCGGCTCGAAGGCGAGCAGGTGCTGGTGCTGGAGACGCGCAACGTGCAGCGCCTGCGCATCACGCGCGAGCACCTGGCGATCCGCCGCGACCGCAGCGTCATCCTGCGCATCGACGGGCAGAACTTCGAGTGGACGAGGCGCTACGACTCGATCGAGCTGCACCGCGACCAGAACGGCTTCTGGAACATCATTTCCCGCGAGCCAGCCGGGCCGTGAGCCGCGCCGAGCACGACGATCACCCGTTTGTCTCGCGCGGCGGGGTAAAGCTGGCCGCGGCGCTGGACGCCTTCGGGATCAGCCCGTCCGGCTGGACGTGCGTGGACCTGGGCAGCCACGTGGGCGGATTCGTCGATTGCCTGCTGCAACGCGGCGCGGCGCGGGTCTACGCGGTGGAGCCGGGCTACGGCGTGCTCGATGCGCGGCTGCGGCGCGACGCGCGCGTGGTCGTCTGCGAGCGGACGAACGCGCTGGCGTTCTCCTCCCCGGAGCCGTGCGACCTGGTGACGATCGACGTGGGCTGGACGCCGCTGCGGCTCGTGCTGCCGGGCGTTCGGCGGATGCTGCGGCCCGGCGTGGGGCAGGCGATTGCGCTGGTCAAGCCGCAGTACGAGGCGCCGAAGCAGGCGTTGAGAGGCGGGGTGGTCCTTGCGGAGCGCCTCGCGGAGGTGCTGGCGCTCTGTCGGCGTGACGCGGAGGAACTGGGCTGGCGCGTGGCGGGGGAGATCGTCAGTCCGCTGCTCGGCCGTGGCGGCAACCAGGAGTTTCTCTGGCGGTTGGCCCCAGGATCGTGACGCGGCGCGACGTGAGATGAGCCGCGAGCGCCAGCGAGTGGCGTGGCCGCTCGCCAGCACGGCGCCCGTTGCTCGCTGGCATCATGCGGTGTTCGTGCCGCGACTCGCCGGCGCTCGCGGCTGGTAGCGCCTCGGGCGCGGCTCGTGGCGCGTGTCAGGCGCTGGGAATGCGGGCCAGCAGCGCGACAAAACGCGGATCGTCGCGCAGCGGGGCCAGGTCCGGGTCGGTCTCGATCCAGCCGCGATAGCCCCAGCCGCTGTCGATGACGCGCTCGAGATAGTGCAGGGCGCGCTCGGTGTCGCCGAGCACGGCGTGGATGCAGGCGGCGTCGTAGATCACGTGCGGCTCGTCGGGGTCGATGGCCGCGGCGCGCTCGATCCATTGCAGGGCCTGCTGATGATCGCCGACGCGCGCCCAGGCGACGGCGCCGCAGCAGATGGCCCGGCCGTACTCCGGGTTGACGCTCAGGTGCTTGCGGATCAGCTCGAGCCCGAGCCGGTTGTACTCGAGCGATTCGGCCCTGCGGCCCAGGGCGCGGTAGATCAGCGCAAGCTGGATCGGGGCCTGGTAGTCCTCCGGCCGCACCTGCGCGGCGCGCTTGAACAGCTCCGCCGCCCGCTCCAGGTCGCCCCACTCGTGGCAGGCCTCGCCGTACTGGAACCACGCGCTGTGCAGCCGCGGGTCGAGTGTGATCGCGGTCTCGAACTCCTGCCGCGCGCCGTCTTCGTCGCCCAGCAGGTGCAGCACCATGCCGCGGGACACGTGCGCCTCCGCCGAGTCCGGCGCCAGGTCCTTGGCCCGGCGGCTACAGCGCTCGGCCTCGGCCAGGTTCGCCTGCGGATCGACGCCGATGCGGTACAGCAGGGCGCAGCACTCGGCGATGCCGGCCTGGGCCTGGACGTAGGAGGGGTCGATCGCGGCCGCCTCGCGGAACAGGCCGCGGGCGAATTCCCAGCCGCGGCGCTTGTAGTCATGGGCGTACTGGCGGCCCTTGAGGTACAGCTCGTAGGCGCGGACGTCGGCGGTCGGCGGCTTTGCGAGGGCGCGCTGCTCGCGGTCGCTGAGCACGACCCGGAGCGCCTGCGTGATGCTCAGGGCGATCTCGTCCTGGATGGCGAAGACGTCCGCCATCTCGCGGTCGTAGCGCTCCGACCACAGGTGGTAGCCCGACGCGACGTCGATGAGCTGCGCGGTGATGCGCAGCCGCGAGCCGGCCTTGCGCACGCTGCCCTCGACGATGCAGCCGACCCCGAGCTGCCGGCCGATCGCCCGCACGTCCTCGTTGCGGCCCTTGTAAGCGAACGCCGACGTGCGCGACGCCACGCGCAGGGCCTCCACGCGGCACAGCGCGTTGATGATCTCTTCGGCGATGCCCTCCGCGAAGAATTCGTTCTCCGGGTCCGGGCTCAGATTCGCGAACGGCAGCACCGCCACCGAGGGCGGCTCGCGACCGGCGCCGGGCGCCGCCGCGGCGGACCCGGCGGCCTTCAGGGCCGACAGCAGCTCGGTCGCCGCGGAGAAGCGTTGGCTACGGTCCTTTTCGAGGCAGCGGGTGACGACGCGCTCCAGCTCGCGCGGCACATCGCTCCGCAGCTCGCCCAGCGGCCGTGGCGCGTCGCGCAGGATGCTGCTCAGCAGGTCGGCCATGTTCTGCGCCTCGAAAGGGCGCCGCCCGGCCAGCAGCTCGTACAGCACGACGCCGAGCGAGAAAATGTCCGCCCGCGCGTCCACCGGCTCGCCGCGCACCTGCTCCGGCGCCATGTACGCCGGCGTTCCGACCAGGTTGTGGGCCTGGGTCAGCCGCGTCAGAGTCTCCGCGGTCGTCGCCGGCCACCGGTCGCGCTCGACCTCCAGTACGCTCGCCACGCCGAAATCCAGAACCTTCACGCGCCCCTCGGGCGTGAGCATCACGTTCTGAGGTTTCAGGTCGCGGTGGACGAGACCGGCGGCGTGCGCGGCGGCGAGCGCCTCTGCGATCTGGACCGCGAGCTCGATG
Source organism: uncultured Planctomycetota bacterium (assembly GCA_900696525.1). Classification (GTDB taxonomy): domain Bacteria; phylum Planctomycetota; class Phycisphaerae; order UBA1845; family Fen-1342; genus CAADGL01. The sequence goes on along the minus strand of CAADGL010000021.1, from coordinate 16,383 downwards.
ATGTGCGGGATCGACTGCACGGGCTCGGCGCTCAGCACCTCGCGCAGCGTCCGCCCCGGAACGTACTCCATCGCGATGTAGCACTGCCGGTCCTGGTCGCCGAACTCGTAGATCGTCGCGATGTTTGGATGATTCAGCCGCGCCGCGGCACGGGCCTCGCGCTCGAAGCGGGCGCGCATCTCGCCGTCGTCGGCGAGCGGGTCGGTGAGCACCTTGAGCGCGACCGGGCGGTTGAGTTGCAGGTCGCGCGCCAGGTGCACCACGCCCATCCCGCCGCGGCCGAGCTCGCGCTCCAGCGCGTACTTCGCGCTCTGGCGGGGCTTGGGCGTCGACGGCGATCGAAGCTGGGGGCGCGTCGGCTCGTCCGCCCCTGGGCCTTGGCGCCGCGTCTCGTCGTGTCCCTGTCCGGATGCCAAGGCCTGAAACTCCGTAGGCGGGTTGCGCTGGAGGCTGACCAAGGGTTCTCGGCGGCGATAGTTTAACGGAAACTCGGCGCGGGCGAATGGGGGCGTGTGTCACTGCCGTGTCAGCGGTGGCCCTGGGCCGGGCTGGGGACAGCCCGGCTCTGACGCGCGCGGTCCGCCGTGTTCGTGCCGAAGGAGCGCCCATGCTGTGCAGCGGGCGCCGCCTGTCTGTAGAATGCCGGCTCCGCGCCCCGGGCGACGCCAATCCGCGAGAGGTCGGCGAGCACGGGAGGCGCGCTGGAGGCACTTCATGTCGGATTCGACGCACGTCGATCATGCCGGAGAGGCGGGGCCGCACCCGGAGTACAAGCTGCCGATTCACGGTTTCAAGGGCACGCCGGCCGAGATCGAGCGGCAGTGGTACGAGCAGTGCTACGTCGGGCGCGGGGACCGGATGTGGCAGCTCACGTTCCGGGCGGTGATCATGGGGTCGCTGCTGGGCGGCGTCCTGTCGCTGACGAACCTGTACATCGGGCTGAAGGCGGGCTGGGCGTTCGGGGTGGCGATCACCGCGTGCATCCTGTCCTACGCGATCTGGACGACGTTCCACGCGATCGGCCTGGTCCGCACACCGATGACGATCCTCGAGAACAACTGCATGCAGTCGACCGCCAGCTCCGCCGGCTATTCGACGGGCGGGACGCTGATCTCGGCGTTCGCGGCGTACGTGATGCTGAACGGGCATCACCTGCCGCTGTGGACGATGCTGGCGTGGGTGTTCTTCCTGGCGGTGCTGGGCGTGACGATGGCGGTGCCGATGAAGCGGCAGATGATCAACGTCGATCAGCTCCGCTTTCCGAGCGGGGTAGCGGCGGCCGAGACGCTGACGGCGCTGCATTCGACGGGCTCAGCCGGCATGCGCTCGGCGAAGGCGCTGGGCGTCGCGGGGCTGATCGCGGGCGTGCACAAGCTGTGGTGGGAGGGGCTGTCGCTGATGTGGGCGCCGCTGAAGGCGGTACAACTGGACCACTGGTTCGGGATGATGAACGGGGCCTGGGACAAGGCGCTGGGCGGGCTGTGGGCCGGGCGGACGGTCTTTCTGTCGCTGGATCCGATCTTCCTGGCGGCAGGGGCGATCACCGGCCTGCGCGTCTGCTCGAGCATGATGCTCGGCGCCGTGCTGTGCTGGATGGTGTACATCCCGATCGTGCATTCCTACGGCCTGATCGAGAGAAACAGCTTCTCGGGCAACGTGCAGTGGTCGCTCTGGGCCGGGACGGCGTGCATGGTCACGTCGGGCCTGCTGTCGTTCGGGTTGCAGTGGCGCAGCGCCCTGCGCGCCTTCAGCGGCCTGGGCCGCATGTTCTTCCCCGCCGCCAGCCGCAGGAGCGCCAGCGAGCCCTGCGCGGTCTGCGGCCGGGGCGACACCCCCCCCGGATGCCGCTTCTGTGCCAACTGCGGCGCCGAGCTGCGCACCGTCGAGCAGCAGATGGAGGCGATCGAGACCCCCGCCTCCTGGTTCGTCGGCGGTCAATTGATCGCGCTGCTGGCGCTGTCCGCGCTGGCGCACTACAGCTTCGGAATGCCCTTCTGGCAGAGCCTGCTGGCCGTCGTCCTCTCCTTCGCCCTGGCGCTGGTCGCCTGCCGCGTCACCGGCGAGACCGATACCACCCCCGTCGGCGCCATGGGCAAGATCACCCAGCTCACCTTCGGAATCGTGCATCCGGCAAAGGTCGCAGGCGACCTGACCGCCATGAACGTCAACCTCATGGCGGCGAACATCACCGCCGGGGCCGCCGGCTCGTCCGCCGACCTGCTGACCGACCTCAAGAGCGGCTACCTGCTCGGGGCCCACCCGCGTAAGCAGTTCATTGCCCAGTTCTGCGGCATCTTCATCGGCACGGTCGTCACCGTGCTGGCCTTTACGCTGCTCGTGCGAGACCCCTCCATCCTCGGCACCGAACGCTTTCCCGCGCCCGCCGCCCTGACGTGGAAGGGCGTCGCCGAGGCGATGGGCGGCGGCTTGCAGAACCTGCACCCGGTCAAGCTGTGGGGGATCGCGATCGGCGGTGCGGTCGGGCTGATTCTGCCGATCCTGGGCCTGATCTTCCCTCGCCAGGCGAAGTACATGCCGTCGGCGGCGGGTCTGGGGCTGTCGTGGGTCTTCCCCTGGACCAACGCCCTGGATTTCTTCCTCGGTTCGGTCATCGGCTACATCTTCACCCGAAAGTCCCCCAAGGCTTCCGAGGAATACACGTTCCCGGTCGCGTCGGGCCTGATCGCGGGCGGGTCGCTGATGGGGGTCATCCTGATTCTCTGGGGCGAGGGGCCGGAACTGTTCGAGGCGCTCAAGCGCGGCATCCTCGGCGGGTGAGGTTGGTGTGGCACCGGTTGTTAGCCTGTGCAACGCCCGGCATGGATCGCCGGTGTACTTGGCGGAGCCGCTATTCAGAAGGCTCGGAAACCGCAGGCCTTCCGTCGCAACCGCTTCCTGACGGGCGCGGCTCGGATCGGGTTATGAGCCCGGATTATTCACCAGCTTCATGAGCGTTGCTGCCAACCAGGGCCGTTCTGCTGCGTAGAACATGCGTGCAGAGACGCGTGACCCACGGAACTGGAGCAGCACCTCATGGGTGAAGGCCAGGGACGGGCCGGTCGGGCCGGTCAGCCAATGAGGCCAGTCTGCTCTTGAAGCTGCTGGCGTTCAACCTGGCCGGGATGCTGCGCGGCGAATTGGAAGATGCGTCGGGCTGCGGGTGGGATCTGAAGCGCGTGCAGCAAACGGTGCTGAAAGCCGGCGCGCGGGTGGTGGAACACGGCCGGCGGGTGCTCGTGGACGTGGCCCGCGCGGCCGGCGTGCTGTGGGACCGGCTGCTGGATCGAATCGCGCGCTGGTGGCGGGCGGACGCGTGGGGCCGGCGTCGCCCCCGGCGGCGGCGCTGGGTGGCCCCGCCCGCACATGCGAACCTGTGCCTCGTGCTGCGTGAGTCACTCCCCTGACAACCCGACCCGGTCGGCTCACCAGCCCGCCGACGTCACCTTCCCGAGCCGGTCGGGCCTGTGGGGGTGGGGGGCGGTGTCACTGCAAGGCGGCCCGACGGGCCTGGCGCCGCCCATCAGCGCCCGATCTCGACCTTGAATGCCCCCGCCGCAGCTCGTTGTCCTATCAGCATCGGGATCGTGAATAATCCCGGCTTAGGCGGGCTGGCGCTGCTGATCCGACGCCGGCGCGGAATGTCAGGAAGGAGTGAATCATGAACGGCATCACATGGTCCCCTCGCACTTGGATCGGCTTGTTTCCGGTCACTGTCGCGTTGGCCTCGGCTACGCCACTGGCGCAGGCACAGAGTTTCAACATCGACCTTGGTGGCGGGGCGACACCTTCCAATTCGTACGGTGGTGCAGCCAGCCAGCCGGGATATTGGAACTTTGTGGGTGGCTCGCCCCAGATGCTGGCGGATATCGGCGGCAATCTCACCGGTGTGGAGTTGCTTACCCCCTTTGCAACTTGGCCTGCTACCTTCGATCACCCCGGAACATCCGGGGACGACGAAGCCCTGCTTGACGACTTCATGACTTGGACACCATCAGGGTCAATGCCCTTCGTTGTCCAAGGCCTGCCGATCGGAACGTATCAGTTTTACAGCTATTCATTCGCCCCCGACAGCGCCAATTCCTGGGTCGACATCATCGGTGCTCCGGAGGGGTTCCAGTTGCTTGGCGGCGGCACCTGGCCCGGCTCGCATCAGTTGGGCCTGACCTATGCGTTGCACACGGTGACATTGACTCAGCCCACCGACGTGGTGATTAACGTAGGCGTCTGGAACGGGGCCTGGGGTGGCTTCAACGGCTTTCAGATCGTCCAGGTGCCCGAGCCAGCGACGCTGGGCCTGCTGGCCATGGGCGGACTAGCGATGATCCGGCGTCGTCGCGCGGTGTGATGTGCTTATGTTCCAGCCGACGGAGCAACGCCCTGCGCGGAGCTGCGGCGCGTTTTCCTGCGCCGGGGTTCGAAATCGCCCTGGGGTCCGGGACGAACGGGTCTGTTAACTGGGCGAGGGCTGTTTACGAGAGAGTCCGAGAGTTTGGCCCGTTGCTCTCGGCGGGCGGGTTGGCCGGCGACCTGGTTCCGACTGGCGACATCCCGCTGGGCTTTCCCAACAGCGTGGCCTGCACCGACGACTACATTTACGTGGCCGACATGGTCAATCTGCGGGTGCTGCGAGTCCGCAAGGAGTTCGCGCTTACGGCAGCGTCGAAATGACGTGAGGCGTCTGATTTACTTACCCGGCGCGAGTTCGAAATGGCGGTGGGGTCCGGGACGAACGGACCTGCTAACGGGGAGACGGCACTGGGCAATATATCCCGGGTTTCTGCGTTTATCTGTTGAGCCGCCGAATCGTGGCCGTTGGATCACCGCGATGAGTGCCAGAACCACAGAATGAGACAGCCTCAGGTGTCCGTCTTGAGGCCGGGCGGGGAACAGCCCGGCTCTGACGTGGGGCCGGGGGGCGGGCGTTCTGGCGGAGATCCTTTCGGTGCGCGCGATTCCCGCAACCATGGTCGCTCTCAAGTTGATGTTGACGATCGTCAGCAACGTCCGCGCGGCACAGGACATGCCTGATCCGACGACGATCGTGGCGGACAAGCGGCTGGCCGCGATCAACCGGCTGTTTGAGTCGCGCGACGGGGCCGAGACCGATCGGCATTACCAGCGCGCCGCCGAGAGGTACCGCGCGACGCACGACAAGGAGGCCTTCGGCGTCGGTCTCGGCGGCGCGGGGGCGGAGGCGGATTGGGAGGCTGGCGGCTGGCTGGACAACAACGACTCCGTGCTGTGCGTACGCTTCGACTGGCCGCGCGAGCGGATTGCGATCGTCGATCGCTGGCTGAAAGTGAACGCCGACGCGCTGACGGCGCTGCGCCAGGCCTCGCAGGGACAGCGCTGGCATCGTGCATACGAGTCGAAGACCGGCCGCCTGGCCGACGTCGATCCGACCGCCGGCGTCGTCGCGTTCCGCCGCCTGGCGCGGCTGCGGGCGCTGGCGGCGGCGCGGCTGGCGGTCGATGGCCGCTGGGACGAGGCGGCGCTCGAAAGCGCCCGGAATCTGCACACCGCCGGTCACCTGCGCGCGGCCCCGCTGTTGATGATGCAGGTCACGGCCGGGTCGATCCAGGACCTGACCGTCGAGCAGTTGATCGCGCTGCTGCCGCACCTGTCCGCGGACGGCCTCAAGCAGGTGCAGGCGGCGTGCCGGGCGGCGGAGGCGCTGCCGGCGGCGTCCGGGGCCCAGAGGACGTGGGCGGAGCGGCTGTACATGCTCGATCTGATCGAGCAATATCATGAGTGGGCGCGCGACGCGTTGCGTCATCCGCACCTGGCCGAGCAGATCGAAAGCTTCCTCGCGCTGCACAGGACCGCGAAGGGCTCCGGCCTCGAGCAGGCCGGCCTGAAGTTCGAGCCCTCATCATTCGAAAGCCCTGATGCGTTCCGCGCGGCGGTGCTGAAGACGACGCCGGAGGCGAGTTGGCGCGCGTTCATGGAGCAGGAGGCGGCGTACGACGCCTGGGCCGCCGAGCCGCTGCACAGGGCGCTGCCGAAGCGCGCGGCGCTGGGCGAGCGATTGCGGCAGCTCGCCGGCCAGGATCCGGTGTGCCGGCTGCTCGGCGACCTGGACCCGTTCAGCGCCGGGCACTTCCGGGTCTTGCGCGCGACGCGCGAGGCGCGGCGCTCGGCGCTGGACGTGCTGATCGGGCTGCACCAATTCCGCGTCCAGCACGGCGACTGGCCGGAGAAGCTCGACGCGCTGACGCCGGGGCTGCTGATCTCCCTGCCGAAGGACCCGTTCACCGGGCGGGGCCTGCGTTACGTTCGCAGCGACGCCGGCTTCGTGCTCTACAGCCTGGGCGAGGACCAGGCGGACGGTGGCGGCGTGCGCGGCGAGGGGGCGGAGGGCGACCTGGTGTTCTGGCCGCCGGCGGTGCCGGAGTACCGCTAGCCTGCGCGCCGGGGCGGCACGCAGCAAGCGCCACGTCAGAGCCGGGTTGCCCCCAGCCCGGCCGCAAGTGCCCCGTCAGAGCCGGGCTGCCCCCAGCCCGGCCGCAAGTGCCCCGTCAGAGCGGGCTGTTCCCCGCCCGGCCGCGAGGCGGACTCACGAGGCTGTCCCAGAACCAGATCCCAGCCGCGCCCGGTTCCGGGCCGAGGACAGCCGGGCTCTGCCTGGTTCCTTGAAGATGTCGCGTGTGCATTGTCATTAATGCCGGCGAAAAAAGGCCGATTTTTCGTTGAGTCTGGTCCGGGCGGCGCATAGACTCAGAGTGTCTGGCCGCATCGCGCCGCGCCCTTCGCGTGCGCTCGCCGCAGCCCGCTGAACGCCAGGACACCAGCAACGGAAAACCAGGGAGGCCCGCAATGTCGAGAGTCACACTGCCGACCGCCGCTGGAGGCGCCAACCATCGCCGCGTGCGCTACGTCCGCTCGATCGACGAGCTGGCGCACATTCCGGAAGCGGAGCGCGGGCAGCTCCGGCGGGTCGCGGAGACGTACGTCTTCCGCGCCAACGACTATTACCTGGAGCTGATCGACTGGAACGACCCGGACGACCCGATCAAGCAGCTCATCATCCCGCGCGTCGAGGAGTTGAGCGACTGGGGCAAGCTCGACGCGAGCAACGAGGCCCGCTACACCGTGGCCCAGGGCGTGCAGCACAAGTACCCCGACACCGTGCTGCTGCTGTGCAACGAGGTCTGCGGAGCCTACTGCCGGTACTGCTTCCGCAAGCGGCTCTTCATGGACGACAATGACGAAGTCACCAAGGACGTCTCCGAGGGAATCCGCTACATCGCCGCGCACCCGGAAGTAAACAACGTGCTGCTCACGGGCGGCGACCCGCTGCTGATGAGCACCCGCCGCCTGCGCGAGATCATCGAGGCCCTGGCCGGAATCGAGCACGTCCGCATCATCCGCATCGGCTCGAAGATGCCCGCCTTCGATCCCTTCCGCATCCTCCACGACGCCGAGCTGCGCGACCTGCTCGGCCGGCACTCCAGCCCCAGGCAGCGCATCTACCTCATGGCCCACTTCGACCACCCGCGCGAACTCACCGACGCCGCCGTCGAGGGCCTCGACGCCTACATCCGCCTGGGTGTCATCTGCGTCAACCAGTGCCCGCTCATCCGCGGCGTCAACGACGATCCGGAGGTGCTTGGCGAGCTATATCGCAGGCTCTCTTGGATCGGCTGCCCGCCGTACTACCTCTTCCAGGGACGGCCGACTGCGGGCAACGAGCCCTACGAAGTGCCGATCGTCCGCGGCTGGGACATCTTCCGCGAGGCGCTGCGGCACGGGTCGGGGCTGGCGCGGCGGGCGCGCTACTGCATGTCTCACGAGACGGGCAAGGTCGAGATCAGCGGCGTGGACGAGCAGTACATCTACCTGCGGTATCACCGGGCTCGCGATCCGAGGCTGCGCGGACGGCTGATGCTCTATCACCGCGACGACAACGCCTCGTGGCTCGACGGCCTGCGGCCGGCGGAGGACACCGCGGGGCTGCCTTTCGGGGCCGATTCGCTGCTGGACGTGACCAGCGGGCCGGAGTAGCGCCGCGCTTCGGGGCATGGCCCGGGCGGGCCGTCGGGCGCGCTCAGAGCGCGCAGCGCTCCGCTCCGCCTGCGGGCACGACGCGCAGCACGGGGCGCGGCGCGGCCGGGTCGCCGCCGCAGTTGAGCTGCGCCACGAGGCCTTGCGCGTGGGGCACTTCGACGAGCGCCACGACGCAGCCGCCGAACCCGCCGCCGGTCATCCGCGCGCCCAGCACGCCCGGGCAGCGCTCGAGGCGCTCGACGAGCGCATCGAGTTGTGCGCAGGAGACCTGGTAGTCGTCGCGCAACGAGGCGTGCGACGCGCTCATCAGGCGGCCGAGCTCCGGCCAGTCTTCGGCGCGCAGCGCGGCGGCGGCGGCGAGTGTCCGCTCGTTCTCCGTGACGACGTGACGGGCGCGGGCGAGCAGGCGCATCGCGCCGGCGTCGCGCCGCAGCGATTCATCGGCGGCGCAGCGCGCCACGTCCGCCGGCGCCACGTCGCGCAGCGCCGCGGCCCGCGGACAGGCGCGGCGCAGCAGCTTGAGCGCCTCGCCGCACTCGCGCCGCCTCGCGGCGTACTCCCCGGACGCGAGCTCGTGCCGCACGCCAGAATCGACGACCAGCAGCGCGTGTTGATCGAGCCGGCAGGGCACGTGCTCGAAGCGCCGCGAGCGGCAATCGAGCAGCAGCGCGCAGCCCTGGCGCGACAGCAGCGATGCGTACTGGTCCATGAGTCCGCACGGCACGCCGGCGAACTCGTGCTCGGCCGAGCGGCAGATCGCGGCCAGCTCTTCGAGCGGCAGCTCGCAGCCCGCCAGACCGCAGAGCACCAGCGCCGTGCACCCCTCGAGCGCGGCCGAGCTGGAGAGGCCACCGCCGAGCGGCAGGTCGCCGGTGATGAGCAGGTCGGCGCCGTCGAGGGAAGGCATCCGGCGGCGCAGGAGGGTGGCGACGCCGTGGACGTAGCGCGTCCAGCGTGGGGCGTCGGCGTGGGGTCCATCGGCGAGGGTCCATGTCTGGAGGTCGCGCAGGGCGTCGGAGTAGACGCGGAGCGCGTCGTCGTGGCGCGGGGCCGCCACGGCCCAGAGCGACTGCTCGATGGCGATGGGCAGGACGAAGCCGTCGTTGTAGTCGGTGTGCTCGCCGATGAGGTTGACGCGTCCGGGGGCGCGGGCGGCGCGGGCTGCGGGCCGGCCGTAGCGCGCCACGAAGGCGCTACGCAGCGCCGACGGGCTCATGCGCGCCATTCTGTCCCTGGGCCGCCCGGGGCGAGCCGTTCGCGCGGCGGCGCAGATGCGGCATCATGGCCTGGATCTCGCGGGCGTAGCGGCTGTTGGGGAATTCCCTGCAGATGCGCTCGCCGACCTCCAGGGCCTTGTCGAACTGCCGGTCGGAGACGGCGAGGCTGAACTGCACGCCCTCCTGGAGCAGCTTGGCCTTGAAGACGCCGCGGGCGGACTCCTTCAGCGCCGCGGCCTCGCTGGGCGTGAGGTAGCGGTCGAGCTCGAAGAGCAGGCGGTGCGCGCCGTCGACGTCGTGGACGCGGATCGCCTGGTCGTACTCTCTGAGCAGGAAGTTCTTGAACAGGCGGCGGCGCTGGCCGACCTGCTGGGTCAGGCGCGAGATGCGCTCGTCGCCGGGGAAGATCGCGCGCAGGCGGACGACCTCGCGTTCGGCCTGTTCCCACTTCTGGGCGCCGCACAGGGTCTCGAAGCGCGCCAGCGCGGCGGTAACGCGCTCCTCGACGGTGGCCTGGCGCGCCTGGGCGACCTGCGCCCGAAGCTGCGCCGCCTCCTCGCGCTGGCCGAATTCGCTTTCCAGCGTGCGGATGAACTGCTCGACCGCGTCCCACTCCTGGCGGACGATCAGGCCCTGGATGGCGTCGCTGAGGAAGTCGTGGTCCTTTTCGCGAAAGACGATCTTCTTGGCCCAGTCGGACAACGCGCTGTTCTCTGCCACGGTGCGCGAGTGCTCCGTGCGCCGCCGCGCCAGGTCCAGAAGGTCAAGCAGCAGGTCGTAATTGCGGAAGGCCAGGTTCGCCGCCCGGTGTTGCAGCAGCACCTGGGACAGCAACAGCAACCCCAGCAGCAGCAGGCCGGTGGAAACCCCGAAGACGACCAGCGCCGGCTCGGACAGGCCGTCGAACCACGCCACGATCGACCAGATGACCGCGGTAAGCCAGCCGGCGGCGAGCAGGGCGGCAACCCAGGCCGCCAGGCGGCGCGGGCCGGAGAAACGTATCGAGTTCATGCAGCACCTCGCGAATTCGGCCGCCGATCACCCCACGCCGGCCCAGGCGCCGCTTCCCTCCCTCCTAGCACAACGGCCGATGGGCCCCCGGGATTGCCACGATCGACCCGCTGTTGCCGCCGCTGTTGTTGTTGTTGTTGTTTCCGTCCGTGTTGTTGTCGCTGCTACCCGACTCGATCGAACCTGGGAGCAATATCGGACGCAGCGCGTCCTCGATCAGCTTCACGAAGTCCGGCGACGAGAACCCGAGCACCAGCGCCGAGAACGTCGTCTGGAGCATGGCGTTCGCCCAACGCGCGGGGAACGGCGTCGTCGTGGTGTTGTTTGTCTGGCTGCGCGATTCGGACTTGTCGGCGGCGACCGCGGTCGTGCCCGCGACGACCTTCGACGTACCGCTCGGCGGAAAGAGCTCGTTGAGGTCAAAGCCGGCGTTGACCAGCGTCTGAATCACGTCGGGCGGGATATTCGAAGGGATGTTCGGGTTGCTGCCGCTCGACGCCGAATTGCTGCTGGCTCCGCTGGCCGCTCCGGAGCTTGCGCTGGAGCCGGTGCCGCTCGTGCCGTTCAGCAGGTTGTTGATCTGGTTCATCTGGTCCATGGAGAGCTGGCCGCCGGTCAGGCTGCTGAGCGTGCCCAGCAGGCCGCTGCCGCCGAGGCCGCCGAGCAGGCTGTTGAGGCCGGTTGCGGCGTTGTTGGCGGCGGTTCCGGTGGTGCCGGTGGTGCTCTCGACGGGCTGCCCGCTCCTGGGGCCATTGACGCGGCGGTTAATGAAACCGCGATGTCGTTCCCGGGCCTGGTTGATCACGTTCCCGGGGGCGCGCTCGCGAACGGCCCCACCGCGCACCTTCTCCAGCGGCGTCTCGGACTCGTTCGGATCGGCGGACTGGGCGGAGGCGACAGCGGCGGCGAGCCCAAGGAAGCAGACCAGCGGGAAGACGAACGCAGAGCGGCGCATGGGCGACTCCTCATTTGCGGCCGGCGTCATGATCGAACCGAAGACCGACGTTATTATACCTCCGATCGGCCGACCGCGGAGTGGGCCGCGACGAATCCGGCGTGTGGAGAGCCCGAACGTGAGTTATCAGACGTGGCGCCGGCGCCCCCTCCTGTTCCTCGTCACGGCGCTGGTGCTTTCAACCGCAGCCTGCGACCGGCCGGCCGACAGAACCACCGGACCGCCCCCGCGGGTGTATTCCATCGCCGTCGTCGGGCCGACGGCGACGCACCCGCAATGGCCGGCGATTTCGCGCGGGGCGCTCAAGGCCGCCGAGCGTTACGGAAACGCGCGCGTGCTCACCAGCGCGCCGCTGACGGCGAGCGCCGAGGCCCTCGACGTTGCCGTGCGCGAGGCCCTGGCGGCCAAGCCGGACGCCGTCTGCCTGTATGTCCTGAACCCGGAGGCGGTTGAAGCGGCAATTCCGCTGCTGGTCGAGTCCGGTGCGCTGGTCGTGACGATGGGCGCCGGCATCGCGAATTCGAGCTTCTTCGGCCACGTGGACAGCAACATTCCCGGCGGGGCCGAGCTGCTGGGCGAGCGGCTGGACGTGATCGCGGACGGCGGCCGGAGCTACGTGCTGGTTCATGAAAGCGGCGCGAACACGCTGGCCACGCAGTGCGCGGACCGGTTCAATCTCGGCATTCGCGAGCACTACGGCTTGCAGCGGCTCGACGAGCGCAACGCCTCGCAGTCGACGCGGGCGGCTCACGAGCTCATCCGCGAGATGCTCGATCAGTTCCCCAACGTGGCGATGGTCGTGACCTTCAACGCCGATGCGTGGCTGGCGGTCCAGCCCGACGTGCTGCTGGGCCCGCGCACGCGTTTCGCCACCATGCCCGCAACGCCCGAGCTCTGGCCCTGGGTGCGCTCCGGACGGGCGGCGGCGCTGGTAGGGCCGGTCGATGGCGAGATCGGCGACCTGGCCGTGGAGCTGGCGATGAACGGGCTGACGTCGGAGCGCGGCGGCGGAGGCGTGCGCGTAGTCCGGTCGGAGCTCGTCAACGCGCGCAACCTCGACGACTTCGCCAGGCGCTACGCGGAAGCGGCGGGAACGACGGTCGCCGAGCTGCTGCGCGCCGCCGCGAAGCCGGAGTCCGGCGGGCCGCCCTGACGGGAGCGAGAGAAGCCGTTGGCAGGCCCGAGAGAATGCGAGTGGGACAGGCTATCGACCTGTCCGGATGACCGCCATTCCTGAGCAGACTCGTCGTGTGAGCGCCGGGGTTTTGCGGCCCGTTTCAGAACGAGGCGCCGAACGAGAAGTTGAAGACCTGGGTGTCATCCTCGTCGTCCTTGGCGATCGGGAAGCCGAAGTCGAGGACGATCGGCACCGGGCCGAAGAAATCGACGACGATGCGCAGCCCGAAGCCCACCGACGCGCGCCAGCTCGTGATCTCGAACGACTCCTCGACCGTTCCCATGTCCAGGAACGTGACGCCGCGGATGTTGTTGGCGTACAGCGGGAAGCTGTACTCGGCCCCCGTCAGGAGGATGAAGTTGCCGCCGACGCGGTCGTTGTAGATGCCCTGGCGCGGCGAGATGCCGCGGTAGGAGAAGCCGCGGATCGAGCCGAAGCCGCCGCCGTAATAACGCTCGAAGGTCGGGGCGTCGGCGACGATCCATCCGGCGTCGGCGCGGAGGGCCAGGACGCTCTTGCGGTCGAAGGCGTCGGTGGCGATGGTGCGGTAGATGGCGCTGCTGACGCTGGGCTTGGCGAAGGCGTAGTCGCCGCCGAGGGCCCCGACCTGCTCCCAACTGAAGGCGACGCGGTAGCCGGTCGTGGGGATGATGCGGCTGTCGGTGCGGTCGCGGACGATGGTGCCCTTGACGGCGGTGAGGCTGCTGTTTCCGCGGACGGCGCGGATGTCGCGGGCGGCGAGCGGGTTGACGTCGTCGATGTCGATCAGCTCGAAGCGCAGGGCGCCCTCGACGGCCCAGCCGTCGAGCGGTCCGGTCTCGAAGCGCCGTCCGAGGCTGGGCACGAAGCCGAGGCGCTGCTCGTCGTACGAGTCGCGCCCGCGCTGGAACAGGTAGAACGACGTATCGAGCCGCAGCGGCTGGTCGAACAGGTAGGGCTCGGTGAAGTCGATGCGGAAGCGCGACACCTCCGATCCCGGCTCGGCCTGGAGGCGCAGGCGCTGCCCGTCGCCGCGGAAGGACTGCCCGCCGAAGAACTCGCCCCAGTTCCGCGGCCAGTCGAGCAGGTCGAAGTTCTTGTTGAGGATCGTGACCGAGCCGAGCACGCCGCTGTCGGTGCTGACGCCGATGCCGAAGATGATGTTGATGGCGTCGGCCTCCTCGACTTCGACCAGGGCCTCGCGCAGGCCGTTCTCGTCGCGCAGCGGCGTGATGGTGGCCTTCTTGAACAGGCCGGTCTCGCTCAGGCTCTGCTCGGCCTTGCGGGCCTTGACCGTGTTGTAGTCCTCCAGCGGGTAGAAGCGCAGCTCGCGGCGGATGACCTCGTCCTTGGTGTACTCGTTGCCGCGGATGGTGATGCGGCCGAAGCGCGCCCGGGCGCCCTCGCGGATGTCGTAGGTGACGATCACGCGGCCGGGCTGCTCGAGGTAGTCGTAGACCGGCTCGACGCTGACGTCGACGAAGCCGATCTCGCCGAACTTGTCCTCCACGATGCGGCGGTTGGCCTGGATGCTCTCGTCGCGCGCCAGATCGCCGGGCTGGAGGGCCAGCGCGGCGCGCAGCGTCTCGGTGGGGATGGTGACGTTGCCGCGGAAGCGGATGTCGTGCACGCGGTAGCGCACGCCCTCCTCGATGACGAAGACCAGCGTCAGGTCGGCGCGGTTGACGTCGTCGAAATCCAGCCGGTAGCCGACGCGGGCGTCGAGGAAGCCCTCGTTGCGGTAGAACGTCTGAAGCTCCTGCACGTCGCGCTCGGCCAGCTCCTCGTCGAAGGCGCCCTTGCGGAAGATCCAGAACCAGGTCTGCGTGCGGATCTTGAACAGCAGCAGGATGCGCGGAAACGACCGCAGCCCCTCCAGCTCGATCCGCCGCACGCGCACCCGCGGCCCCTCGGTGATGCGGAACACGACGCGCCGCTCGCCGCTCAGCGCCGTCTCGTCCAGCGTCACCTGCGCGTAGTAATAGCCGTTCTGCCGGTACTTCTGCACCAGGTTGTCGGCGCTGCGGTTGATCTCGTAGCGGTCGATCGGCGTCTGCGGCGTGACGGTCACTTCCTTGAACAGGTCGGAGTTGGAGAAGGCCTTGTTGCCTTCCAGCTCGATCGATGCGATCTCGGGCTTCTCCTGCATCGTGAAGGTGACGATCACCTGGCCCTGCTCGACCCGCGCCGACGCGAACACGTTCAGGAACTTCCGCGTCCGAACCAGCTCGCGCACGTCGTCCTGCGTCTGGAGCGGCTGGTAGCTCTGACCGACGCGCGTCTTGATCGTCCGGCGGACGAAGCCCTCGCTGATCGAATGGAGGCCCACCAGCTCCACGTCGCGGATGGGCATGCCCTCGCGCGCCTGCTCCTGCGCCGCGGCGACGCCCGCCGCCGCCACCAGCCACGCGATCACCGGCGTGATGCGGGTCCTTCCGCGCAAATCGAATCTCCCAGCAATCCGCCGCGGGGCCGTGTCACGGCTCAGCTTTGTGCCACTGCGTGGGCGCAGTGCGTGCCCTTGTGCCACTGCTCTGCGAGCAATGCGCCGTCGCGCCTACCCTGAAAACGCGGGTACTATACAGGCCGCCGGCGCTTTCAACGAGGGCGGCCCGCGGGATCGCGCGCCGCGTTGCCGCTCGGCGCTCTCGGAGGGCCCGACGGCGGCCGGCGCGCCGATGGGGGAACCCCGAATGTCTCGACCGACGATCCTGGTCACGTGCGACTTCGAGCAGCGAACCACCCCGCCGCCCAGGCTGCGGTCGCTGCTCAACGCCGACTACTCCGACGCGATCTACGAGGCCGGCGGGCTGCCGTGGCCCGTCGCGCTCCCGCCGGTGGCCGACGACGCGCTGATCGACGAGCTGCTTTCGCGCTGCCGCGGCGTGCTGCTGACCGGCGGCGACGACCTGCACGCCGGGAACTTCGGCCAGGCGCAGCATGCGGCGTGCGACGTGCTGCACGAGCGGCGCGACCGGTTCGAGATGGCGCTGTCCCGGCGGCTGCGCGCGGCGGCGCACCCCGTGCTGGCGATCTGCCTGGGCTGCCAGGTGACGAACGTCGTGTGTGGCGGCAGCCTCTTGCAGCACCTGGACGACGTTCCCCGGACGGGGGCGGTGCAGCACCGCGGCGCCGGCGGCGTCGATGCGTTTCATCCGATCCGCGTCGAGGCCGGCTCGCGGCTGGCGGAGATCATGGGCGGCACGCAATTCGAGGTGAACAGCCGGCATCACCAGGCGCTGGACCCCGCGCGACCGGCCGGCGACATGCGGCCGGTGGCCTTCGCGCCGGACGGCGTGATCGAGGCGCTCGAAGCGCCGGGCCCGCGCTTCGTGGTGGGCGTGCAGTGGCATCCGGAGAACATCCGTGACCGCGCCGAGCAGGCGCGGCTGTTTCGCGCGCTGATCGAGGCGGCCAGGTAGCCCGCGGGGTTGTCTCGCTCGACAGAAAGACGCGCGATCTGCGCGGTCGTCAACCCGCCCAGCAGCCGCAGCGCGAGCGCCACCCGCGCCCCGGGCGAAAGCACCGGGTGACAGGTCATGAGCACCAGCCGAAGCAGGTCGTCGCCGACGTCGTCGTCGATCGCGGCGCGGATGACAGCCCGGCGTTGTCGGAGCCGAGAGAATCCCCTATCCGAGGCTCGCGCGCGTGGTATACTGCGTGCCATTCGAGCCGACGAATCGCCGTTCTTCCACGCGACATGCCGGAAGCGCGGCGGGTCCCTGTCTCCCCATATCTGTGGAAAAAGGAGCCGCCGCCCATGACTCGTCGAACGCCGTGCGCTGAATCTGTCGCTTCCATGCGCGCCACTCGCTCGCGCTCGCGGCTCCTGCCGGACACTCGCTCGCGCTCGCGGCTCCTGCCGGACTCGCTCGCGCTCGCGGCTCCTGCCGGACGCTCGCTCGCGCTCGCGGCTCATGCCGGACGCTCGCTCGCGCTCGCGGCTCATGCCGGACGCTCGCTCGCGCTCGCGGCTCATGCCGGACGCTCGCTCGCGCTCGCGGCTCATGCCGGACGCTCGCTCGCGCTCGCGGCTC
>CAADGL010000020.1 GCA_900696525.1 uncultured Planctomycetota bacterium | reverse complement strand
TGGCGTGAGCGAGGCCGCGCCGTCACGAGCCGCGAGCGCCAGCGAGTGGCGTGAGCGAGGCCGCGCCGTCACGAGCCGCGAGCGCCAGCGAGTGGCGTGAGCGAGGCCGCGCCGTCACGAGCCGCGATCGCATGAGCTGACGCGCGCAGCGCCCGGCCCAAAGTCGTGCGCTCCTGGCGGTTGCATGTTGCTCGAATACCTGACTCGCTGGCGCTCCCGGCCCGCATGCGGCACGTCCGCGTTTGACGAACAACGGCGGGCGGAGGACTATTAGCGCCATGGCGCGCGACGTGCGGGAGCACGCCGCCGAAGTCGTGATCCGGATAGAAGCACAGTGAGGTCAAGACCCATGCGGAAGTGGTTCATCAATCGCTGGACGTTCGGGCTGCTGAGCGGCGGCGTGCTGCTCCAGGCCACCACGAGCTGCGCAGACATCGTCACCGCGACGTCGTCACTGGTCACCGCCGGCGGCGTCATCTACATCGTCAGCCGCATCCTGCAATAGCCTTACGCGGCCTGGCCTGGGCGGGCACGGCCGTGAGCGACGCGGAAACCGGTCGCGGGGCGGGTATACTCTGCGCCGCGGGCAGGTCCGCCCGTTGCCGGAGCCGGTCGTGCCCTATCGCAACATGAACATCGCCGAGCTCGCGCGGCACATCGGCATGGATGCGCGCGAGGTGAAGCGGCTGGCCGAGAAGGGGGTGCTGCCCGGGCAAATGGTCGGCGGCGAATGGCGCTTCAACCGGGCCCAGATGCTCGACTGGCTCCAGCGCGAGCTGCACTCGCTCCGTCCGGAGCAGATCCGCAACCTCGAACGGGCCATGTCCGACGTGGAGGACGAGGCGCTCTTCGGCCGCCTGCTCGGGCCGGAAGCCGTGAACATGAACCTCCCGGCGCGCTCGCGAACCTCGGTGCTGCACGAACTGGTCGCGCTCGCCGAGCACACCGGCATGCTCTACGACAAGCCCGCGCTCGTGCGGGCCCTCGAGGAACGCGAGGCGCTCGGCTCCACCGCCCTCGCGGGCGGGTACGCCTTTCCCCACCCGCGACGCCCCATGCCCTACGCCACCGCCGAGCCGCTCGCCTGCCTCGCCCGCGTGCCCGGCGGCATCCCGTTCGGAGCGCCGGACGGCGGGCTGACCTACGTGTTCGTGCTCGTGTGCAGCCACGACGAGCGCCAGCACCTTCAGACGCTGGCCCGGCTTGCGCTGCTCTTCGGCTCCGCCCTGCCGCAGCAACTGCGGGACATGGACGACGCCCTCGAAGTCGTGGCGCTCGTCATCGCGACGGAGCGCGAGCTGCTGTCCAAGCGCCGCTGACGGCCCCCAACGCGGCGCGCCCACGGTGCTCAGGGCTGCGCGAAGCGGATTCCCTGGCGCCCCACGATCTCCGACAGGCGTGCGACATCCGGCGGTCCCGCGCCGAGCTGCGCCAGCTCGGCGAGCATCCGCTCGAGCCCGGCCGGTTGCACGACAATCAGCATCGTCGCGCCCTCCGACGATGAGAAGCCATGCGTGACGTCCCGCGGACCGAACACGGTCTCGCCCGGATTGACGAGCCGCCTGCTACCCGCTACGGCGAACTCGACCTGCCCGTTGAGGACGTGGAACACCTCGTCCTCGCGCGTGTGGACATGGGGAGGAATGCCGAGCCCGGGCGGAATCACGGCTTCGAGCAGAGTGAGCGCGCCGCCGGTGTCGGCGCCGTCGAGCAGCACCACGTGATCGATGCCGAGGACATTCAGTCGCCGAGCCGCGTCGCGGTTTGTGAACTTGGGTTTCATGTGCCACATGCTAGTGTAGTGCCTCGCAGAAATGTAACGGTATCACGGATGGGTGGAGCGGGCATCTTGCCCGCTCGGGCGGGCTGGAAGCCCGCCCCACCCTGCATAGGGACAGGCAGTTATTTGCGAGCCACTATACTAGCCTGTCGAGCGGCCGGTTGCACGCGCGCGCCCGGGCCTCTGGGCCCCGCCGCGCCCGTTCGCCAGGGCCCTCAGCCGACGATGCTCGCGCAGCATGCGCAGGTACTGTCCGAACGTGGGCGTTGTCAGCGTCCGCCCGCCTTGCTGCGGGACAGCGGCGGCGAGGTGGGCGTCGAACGCGGCGACGACCTTCACGAGCGCCGGCGGTATGCGCTCCTTGATGTCGCGCAGCGCGGCCTGCACGGTGTCGCGCAGCCGGGCCTGAAAGCGGATCGGGATGCGCTCGACGTACAGGATGTCGCCGGTGTCGATGCCGCGGTCGATGCGGTGGATGGCGAAGCCCGTCTCGCTGCGCCCGTCGTGAATCGGCCAGATCACGCTGGCCGCCCCCTTGTAGTCGGGCAGGATCTCGCCGTGGACGTTGATCATCCCCAGCCGCGGAATCTCGAACACGCTCGCCGGGATATAGCCGTTCCCCAGCGACAGCCCGAGGTCGGCCTGCGCCTTGCGGAACAGCTCGCGCGTCCGATCGTGCGCGACGCGCGGCGTCTCGTCGAAGGGCACGCCGTACTCGGCGGCGAGCGCCTCCAGGTCCGGCTGCTCCGCGCTGCGATACCACGTGCGCATGCGATAGCCGATCAGTGCCCCGAGCGGTCCGATCCGGCCGATCTTGCGCAGTGCACGCCGCACGCGCTTCCAGCGGCTGCCGGGCTCGTTGCGGCTGAACACGACGCCCGCCACCTCGATCGCCGGATCCCGCACCAGCAGCGGCAAGCAGGCGCTGGCGATGGCGCGGCGGTGGCCGGTGAGAATCAGGACGCGGATCATGCGTGCCCACGCTCCATGCCGCCGAGCGCGAAGTAGCGGACGTGCAGCCAGGGGCTTTGCGGCTCGAAGTTGTGCCGCGGGATCTCGAAGCGCGACGTGCGCCCGGGAACCACCGCTCCGCGAATCGTGCTGAAGCACGCCTCGTAGCCGGCGTGCTCGATCGCCGCCAGCGACGCGTCGTCGACGTCTTTCCGCAGGCCGTAGGGCCAGGAGATGTAGCGGCAGGAACGGCCCGTGTGCCGCTCGATGTCCTCCTTCGAGCCCAGCAGCTCATCCCGCAGCCGCTGCGGGTCGCCGGAAACATCCGACAGCCGCGCGTGGTGGCGCGTGTGGCTGCCGATGTCGAAGCCCGCTTCCGCCAGCTCGCGCAACTGCGCCCAGGTCATCGGCCGCGTCGGCTGCGACACCTCGTGCGGCTTCCACCAGCGCCGAACGACCTCGTCGTCGCTCGCGCCCATGAAGGCCGTCGGCACGAAGATCGCCGCCGGAATCTCCAGCGAGCGCAGCACCGGGAAGGCGTTGCGATGGATGTTGTCGAACCCGTCGTCACACGACAGGTGAAAGCAACGCTCGCTCACCGGCCGCCGCCCCGCGATGATCTCGCACAACTCGGCGGTGCTGATGAACCGGCCGATCCGCCTGAGCCGCGTCAGTCGGTCGCGGAACGCCTCGACCTGGTCATCGTAGACGTAGTGGAAGTGCAGGCAGCGCACGAACGCCGCCGCCCGGCAGCGCCGCGTCAGCCCGAGCCACAGCAGCGCCGCGTGCCGCAGGCTCTCGCGCAACGTTCCCGCCGGCGTGATGCACGTTTGCCGGATCGTTCTGTGCTCACTCGCCCAACGAACGGCGTTCGCCTGCGACATCCTCACCCGTTCCTGCCTTTGGCGGCAACGCGCGCCAGCCACCCCCGAGCAGACAGCGAATCGTAGCCAGCCCCCAGACGCGTGGAGCCCGGCCCGCGCCCGTCAACCCGCCGCCGCGAGCCCCCCGCCCCGCGCCCGCATGCCCACCGGCATGCGCACCGCGACGACTTCTCCCCGCGCGCAAACCTCGCGGCCGGCGCTGACCGTGATCGCCACAACGACCTTGCGCTCCTTCATCTCGACGATCCGGCCGCGCGCCTCCAGCGGCACCCCCAGCGGCGTTGGACGCACGAAGTCCACGCGCAGCGCCGCCGTCACGAACCGCGGCGGCGGATCATCCGGCTGAGCGGCGCCGCGCTCCAGGGCGGCGCGCTCCGCGGCCAGGGCGGCCGAACCCGTGCCGTGGCAGTCGATCAGCGACGCGATCAGCCCGCCGTATACGAAACCCGGGACGGCGGTGTGGTGCGGCTGGGGCAGGAGCGTGGCGAGGGTCTCGTCACCGTCCCAGCGACTGCGGACGTGCAGGCCGTGGGGATTGAGCCGGCCACACCCGTAGCAGTGTGCGAAGTCATCGGGATAGCGATCCTGGACGGCGTCAGCGCTCATGTGCCGCATTCTCAGGCCGCGCAACCGGAAACGCCAGCGACGGCGGAGTTCACGACGCGCGGCCGGGCGCGGCCGGAGCGCCCGGCATGAGCCCCATGGCCCGCTATGGCTGGCGGCGGGGTGACTGGGTAGGCTTGAGGTTTCCGACGTCGCGAGCTGGCCCGACTTCCGGCCGCTGGCGGGTCGAATCTCCCGGGGGACGGGCACCGTGAAGCTGTCACACGTCCGCAACGTGGCGATCATCGCCCACGTCGACCACGGCAAGACGACGCTAGTCGACCAGATGCTGCGCCAGTGCGGGCAGTTCCGCGAGCAGCAGCTCAAGGGCGAGCGCATTCTCGACTCCAACGACCTGGAGCGCGAGCGCGGCATCACCATCCTGGCCAAGAACATCGCCATCCGCTACCGCGACACGAAGATCAACCTGATCGACACGCCGGGCCACGCCGACTTCGGCGGTGAGGTCGAGCGCGTGCTGAAGATGGCCGACGGGTGCCTGCTGCTGGTGGACGCCTTCGAGGGGCCGATGCCGCAGACGCGCTTCGTCCTGCGCAAGGCCTTCGAGTATCGCCTGCGGCCGGTCGTCGTGATCAACAAGATGGACCGCCCCGACGCCCGGCCGAAGGAGGTACACAACGAGGTCATCGACCTGTTCATCGAGCTCGGCGCCGACGACGCGGCCCTCGAGTTCCCCACGATCTACGCCTCCGCCGTCCAGGGCTGGGCAGCGCGCGAGTCGGGCGAGCGCCCGGGCAACGTCTTCGCGCTCTTCGACACCATCATGGAGCACATCCCGCCCCCGGAGGTCGACGTGGCCGCCCCGGTCCAGATGCTGGTCACGACGCTCGACTACAGCGACTACGTCGGCCGCATCGGCATCGGCCGCGTCTACCGCGGGACGCTGCGGGCCGGCCAGCCGGTCACCGTCATCCGCCGCGACGGCACGCTGGCCAGCGAGCGCGTCGGCGAGCTCTTCCTGTTCGACGGCCTGGGCCGCATGAAGACCGACCACGTGCTCGCCGGCGACGTCTGCGCGGTCGTCGGCGTCGAGTCCATCGACATCGGCAACACCCTCGCCGACCCGCAGGACCCGGTGCCGCTCGCCACCATCCGCATCGACGAGCCGACGCTGCACATGACCTTCCGCGTCAACGACTCGCCCTTCGCCGGCCGGGCCGGAAAGTTCCTCACCAGCCGGCACATCCGCGACCGGCTGGAGCGCGAGCTCCAGGTCAACGTCGCCCTGCACGTATCCCCCGGCGTCACGCCCGAGGAGTTCCACGTCTCCGGCCGCGGCATCCTGCACCTGGGCGTGCTGATCGAGAACATGCGCCGCGAGGGCTTCGAGCTCGCCGTCGGCAAGCCCAAGGTGATCTTCCGCGAGGACGCCGGTCGCAAGACCGAGCCCATCGAGCACTGCGTCATCGACGTCCCGACCCAGTTCGTCGGCGCCGTCATGGAGCAGCTCGGGGCCCGCCGCGGCGTCTGCACGCGCATGGAGTCCCGCGGCGACGCGACGCACCTGGAGTTCACTGTCCCGGCGCGCGGGCTGATCGGTGTGCGCACGCGGCTGATGAACGCGACCCAGGGCACGATCATCATGCATCACAATTTCTACGAGTATGAGCACTTCCGCGGCAGCATCCCGGAGCGCGGCAACGGCGTGATGATCGCCAGCGAGGCCGGGCAGGTCACCGCCTACGCCCTCGAAGGCCTGAGCGACCGCGGCGTCATGTTCGTCTCGGCCGGCGAGCAGGTGTACGAAGGCCAGATCGTCGGCGAGCACAACCGCGACAACGACATCGAGGTCAACGTCTGCCGGACCAAGAAGCTCACGAACATCCGCGCCGCCGGCGCCGACAAGACCGTCGTGCTGAAGCCCCCGCGGGAGCTCACGCTCGAGCTGGCGCTGGAGTACATCGCCGACGACGAGCTGGTCGAGGTGACGCCCGAGGCCATCCGCCTGCGGAAGCGCCTGCTGAAGGAGACCGACCGCAAGCGCGCCAGCCGAGGATCAGAGCCACGGTGAGCGAACCCTCGCTCTTGACTCCTTTTCTGAAGCTATGTGTCCGTCTTGCGGCCGGGCTGGGGACCGTCCGGCTCTGACTCGGCGTGCGAGGCTCGGATCAATAAAGCGATTCTGGGATAGCTTCTATTCTGCGCGTTACAATCACGGTGGCGGTGACCGCCGGCGTTTGGCGGCTCCGCCGCTCGGGGGGAGCCTGCCATGAAAGTGCTGAAGTTCCTGAGCCTTGAAATGCGCAACCAGGCGTCGCTGTCGGCGGATCAGGCGGCGCTGCGCGACGCGCTTGAGGCCGAGGACGAGCGCATCGGGGAGCGCCTCGCGCGCCTGGAGGTGCCCGGCATCCTGGCGCTTGGGCTGCTGCTGTATTTCGTTTGCAGCCTGTTTTATTTCGGCCTGATCGTGTA
The DNA here is from genome assembly GCA_900696525.1 of uncultured Planctomycetota bacterium. Lineage (GTDB taxonomy): Bacteria > Planctomycetota > Phycisphaerae > UBA1845 > Fen-1342 > CAADGL01. Next base: position 8,649 of record CAADGL010000020.1, on the reverse strand, counting down.
GCCCGCGGGGCCGTGCCCCGCCCCATGGCCACAACCCGCTGAAACGCATGCAGTTACCGCGCGCCGCCGCCGCAGGACCTAACCCTCCCGCCGCAAAATGTGTCTTTCGATTGCGATCCGCGACCTGTTTTCGAGCGTCTGATGAATAGACGCCCGACGCGGAGCGTCCGAAGGGGAGCTGTGGGACGGTGCGGCGGGCAGGCCCGCGGGGGTGGGCCCCCGCCCGTCCCCGCGAAGCGCCGGCCGCGTGGCCTGGCGCACAACGCCGACAGGCACACAGGAGGCGACGCCGCAAGGAGACTGCCATGAACCCCGGGATGGACTTCACCGCAACCGAGATCGACGAGCACGAGCACGAGCACGCCGAGGGAATCGCCAGCGAGTTCCTGTTCGAATGCCGTCAGACGATCGCCGCCCGCTACTTCGAGGTCGCGGAGCGCCTCGACGTGCGGCACCTGTGGACCCGCGAAGGCGTCAGCACCTTCCGCGTCAACTGGTGGAAGTCCGACCCGCTGACGGGTGAGCGCTGGATCTATCGCTCGGCGTTCGTGGCCGTCGAGGCGAAGCTCGACGGGATGATCGTTCTCGATCAGACCCGCCAGAAGGCGGCCTGACCGCGGGCGCCAGGGACGCGCACGAAGGCCCGTGGCACGGCGGCGCGCACGCACGTCGCCGTGCCGCGGGCCATTCGCACAGGCGGCGCCCGCACGAGCGCCGGTCCGATCCGTGGCGCCAAGGCGCTCGATGCGGCGTCCCCGCCGGGTGGGGCGAACCAGCCGTCCGACAGGAGCGGTGCGGCACTACGGAACCTCGCCCGCCGAAGGCGCGCGCTGCGAACGAAGCCCCACGGTGCGCTGGCGGGCCGCATACCGCCGTCGGCGGCTGTGAATCAGCCAGATATTGCGCAGGTAGATCAGCAGGCCGAGGGCCTGGCCGGCGGAGAAGACGATGTCCTCGCGCAGGATGGCGTAGGTGAGCAGGATGAGGCCGCCCAGGACGCTGATGTACCAGAACGCGACGGGCACGACGCTGCGCCCGCGGCTCTCGGAGGCGTACCACTGCACGAGAAAGCGCAGCATGAAGACGAACTGACCGGCGAAGCCGAACAGCACGAGCGGGTTGAGCAGGTCGGCAAGTTGCCAGGCGGCCAGGGTCATTGGGCTGTCCCCAGCCCGGCCAGAAAAGCCGGGCTGCCCCCAGCCCGGCACTGCGCGCGGCTCGGACCATCTTGGTTCTGGAATAGCCTCATGTGTCCGTCTTGCGGCCGGGCTGGGGACCGCCCGGCTCTGACGTGGTGCTTGCTTCGTCAGCGGCGCCGAGACTGCGAGCCCGGTCGATCATGCGCCGACAGATCACCAAGTCCCCAGATCACAACGCTACTTTCCGCAGTAGTCGATGATCTTCGCCAGCTCGCTTCGCAGGTTCTTGCGATGCACAATGCGATCGACGTAGCCGTGCTCCAGCATGAACTCGGCCGTCTGGAAGCCCTCCGGCAGCCTGGTCTTGATCGTGTTCTCGATCACGCGCGGTCCGGCGAAGCCGATCAGCGCTCCGGGCTCGGCCAGCGTCACGTCACCCAGGAACGCGAAGCTGGCCGCCACGCCCGCCGTCGTCGGGTCCGTCATCACCACGATGTACAGCCCGCCCGCCTCGTCCAGCCTGGCGATCGCCGCCGCCGTCTTGGCCATCTGAACCAGCGAGACCATGCCCTCCATCATGCGCGCTCCGCCGCTGCACGTGACCATCACCAGCGGCAGGCTGTCGGCGATGGCGCGTTCGGCGGCGGCGGCAACCTTCTCGCCGACCACCGCACCCATGGAGCCCATGATGAACATCGGGTTCATGACGCCCATGATGACCGGGCGGCCCTTGATGAAGCCCTTGCCGACGACGATGGCTTCCTTCTCGCCGCTGGCCGCCTTCACCTCTTCGAGCCGCTGCTTGTAGCTGATGCGGTCGGTGAACTCGAGCGGGTCGGAGGACTCCAGGTCGGGGAGGAACTCCTCGAACGTGCCAGGGTCGTTGAGCTGGCCGATGCGCGTGCGGGCGCTGATGCGATAGTGGTGCCCGCACTCCGGGCAGACATTCAGCTCTTCCTCGAGAATCCCGCGGTAGATCATCTGCGCGCACTTCGTGCAGCGGATCCACAACCCCTCGGGAACCTCGACGTTCCGCCGCGGACTGGCCGGACTCTCCATTTCGCTCAACTCCCCGCGCGCCGCTCCGCCGGCGGCGCGGCCGTCGCCATCGCCGACGGCGTGTCCACGTTGATCAGCAGCGGCTGATCCAGCCACGCGTCTTCCCAGATCCGCGCCTCGTTGCCCGGCTCGAGCGCGCAGCGCGCCAACGCCAGCGCCAGCGGCCGCAGCACCAGCGCGACGTTCTCCCGGCTCGAACGGCGCACGATGCGCTGCACCGCCGCGCCGATCCGCTCCGCCGCCGCCGAAAGCGCCTCCCCGCCGGGCGGCGTGACCGACAGCGGCGCCTCGAGCAACTGGCGGTGCGCCGTCGCGAAACGCGTGCGAATCTGATCCGCAGTCAGGCCGGTCCACAACCCCATGTCGACGGCGGCCAGCGCCGCGACCGCGCGCGTCGGCACGCCCAGCGCCGCCGCCAGCGCCTTGCTGACGCCGCGGGCCAGACCGTCCGGCGAATGCAGGATGCGCGCCACGCCGGCCGACCGCAGGCGCGACGCCCACGCCGCCAGCCGCGCCGCGTCCGGGTCGGCGGGCAGGTCCAGCCGGCCGAGCAGGCGCCCAAGCTCCAGCCACGAGCTCAGCCCGCAGGGGACAAGAACGAGCTTCATGCGCCCTCCGCGACCTCCATCTCGCGCGCCGCCTGCCGCGCCAGGTCAGCCAGCGCCCGGTACGCCGCCGCCGGATCGGCCGATCCGAAGATCGCCGACCCGGCCACGAGCACGTCGGCCCCGGCGCGGACGGCCAGCGGGGCGGTGACGCGGTCGATGCCGCCGTCGACCACGAGTCTCTGCTCCGGACGCAACTGGCGCGACACGATCGTGAGCTTCTCCAGGCAATCGGCGATGAACGCCTGCCCGCCGAAACCCGGCCAGACCGTCATCACGAGCACCTGGTCGACGGTCTTGATGATCTCGAGGATCGCCTCGGCGGGTGTGCCGGGGTTGAGCGCCACGCCGACCTTGGCCCCCAGCTCGCGAATATGGTCCACGACTTCCTGCGGCCGCGGGGCGGTCTCGATGTGGAAGTTGATCACCGTCGAGCCGGCCTCGATGAACGGCGCCGCGTAGCGCATCGGCTCGGCGATCATCAGGTGCGTATCCAGCGCCAGGTCCGTGCAGCGCGACACGCCCTCGACCACCGGCACACCGAACGACAGGTTCGGCACAAAGTGCCCGTCCATCACGTCCAGGTGCAGCAGCTCGGCCCCCGCGCGCTCCACCAGCGCGATCTGGTCGCCCAGCCGGGCGAAGTCCGCGCTCAGCAGCGAGGGGGCAATGCGTACGTTCTGTGGTTCGGGCATGTGCCTGTGCCTCGCTATACGTCGTCCAGAACCTCGATCGGCCCGAATCGTTCGCCCTCAAGGAACTGAAGCGACGCGCCGCCCCCGGTGCTCACGTGCGTCACCCGCTCCGACAAACCCGCCCGCTCCACCGCCGCCGCGCTGTCGCCCCCGCCGATCACCGACGTCGCCCCGCCCTCCGTCGCCTCTGCGATCGCCCGGGCCAGCGCGAACGTCCCCGCCTCGAACGGCGGCGTCTCGAACGCGCCGACCGGCCCGTTCCACACGATCGTCCGCGCCCCGCGCAGTATCGCCGAGTAGGCTGCCACCGTCTCCGGCCCGATATCCAGGCCCATCAGCTCCGTCGGCAACCCGCCCTTCACCACGCGCGGCTCGATCCCCGCCCGCAATTCCGCTGCCGCGACCGAGTCCGTCGGCAGACGCAGTTTCGGACCGGCCAGCGCGATCAGCTCGCGCGCCAGGTCGAGCTTGTCGCGCTCACACAGGCTTTTCCCGACGCCGATGCCGGAGGCCTCCCAGAATGTGTAGGTCATCGCCCCGCCGATCAGGATGAAATCGACGCGCGCCGCGAGGCTGCGGATGACCGCGATCTTGTCGCTGACTTTCGCGCCGCCGAGCACCGCCACGAAGGGACGCCTGGGCGATTGCAGCGCCTCCCCCAGGTATCGCAGCTCGCGCTCCACCAGGAAGCCCATGGCGCGGCGCCCCGCAGGCATCAGCCGCGGAACGTCGTACATGCTGACGTGGTTGCGGTGGCACGTCCCGAAGGCGTCATTTACGTACGCGTCGCCCAGCGCCGCCAGGGCTCGCGCAAAACGGTCGCGCTTCTCGTCCTGCTCCGGCGTGAGCGCTCCGCCCGGGTTCTTGGCCGCCTTGTCGATCAGCGTCTCTTCCTTGTGGAAGCGCAGGTTCTCCAGGAGCAGCACCTGTCCGTCGCGCAGCGCCGCGACCGCCTCCTCCGCCGACGGCCCGGCGCAGTCGCTCGCGAACGCGCAGGGACGCCCTGTCAACGTCTCGATCTGCCGCGCAACCGGCCGCAGCGAGAAGCGCTGGTCCTTCTCCCGGTCGCCGCTCGGGCGGCCCAGGTGGCTCATCAGGATCGCCCGCCCTCCACCGCGCACGACGTGGTCCAGCGTCGGCAGGAACTGGCGGATGCGGCGGTCGTCGGTGATGCGCAACTGTTCGTCAAGGGGGACGTTGAAGTCCGCCCGGATGAGAACCCGGCGGCCGGCGAGATCCAGTTGCCTGACGGTGCGTTTCATCGCGTGCTCACGGACCTCGCGCGGGCCCGGCGTTGCGGGGAGGCGCGCTCCTGGACTGTCCGATTCGCATCAACCGACCTAAATCAAGCCGTCCTGTCGCGCCATGTACTTGATGAGGTCGTTGATCCGGTTGGAATAGCCCCACTCGTTATCGTACCAGCTCACGAGCTTGAAGAAGCGGGAATTGAGCTGGATCGAGGCCCCGGCGTCATAAATCGATGACAGCGGGCATGTTATGAAATCCGAACTGACGACTTCCTCGTCGGTGTACCCCAGGATTCCCTTCATCCGGCCCTCGCCGGCCGCCTTCACCGCGGCGCCGATCTGCTCCAGCGAGGTCTCCTTCGACGTCCGCACGGTCAGGTCGACGGCCGAGACATTGACCGTCGGCACGCGGAACGCCATCCCGGTCAGTTTCCCCTTCAGCGCCGGTATGCACAGCGCGACGGCCTTGGCCGCACCAGTGCTCGACGGAATGATGTTCTGCCCGGCGCTGCGCCCGCCACGCCAGTCCTTCCGAGAAGGGCCATCGACCGTCGGCTGCGTCGCCGTCACGCTGTGCACCGTCGTCATGAGCCCCTCTTCGATGCCGAACGCATCGTGGACCACCTTGGCCAGCGGCGCCAGGCAATTCGTGGTGCAGCTCGCGTTGGAGACGATCGTATCCTTGCCTTTGTTATACGTTTCCTCGTTGACCCCGAGCACGAACGTCGGAATGTCCGCGTCCTTGGCCGGTGCGGAAATCACTACGCGGCGCGCCCCTGCGGAAAGGTGCTTGCCCGCACCCTCGCGCGCCGTGAACAACCCCGTCGACTCCACAACGTAGTCCACCTTCAGATCACGCCACGGCAACGCCGCCGGGTCTTTCTCGCTCAGGCAGCGAATTTCCTGACCGGCAACGACGATGCCCCCCTCCTTGTGCCCCACCGGCTGGTCCAGCCGGCCGTGCACCGTGTCGTACTTCAGGAGATACGCCAACGCATCCGCCGGCACGAGGTCATTCACCGCCACGTACTGGATCTGGGGGTCGGCCAGGCCCGACCGGCACACCAGCCGCCCGATTCGGCCAAATCCGTTGATGGCAACTCTCACCGCCATGGCCCAGCACCTCCTCGATCGGCTGACAGGCCGGCCCGAATGCCAAACGTGCGGCGTCCGGCGGCCCGGCACCAGGGCCTGTAGCTTCCGCGGGGGAGCCATACGTGTCAAGCCAGGAGCTGGCCGGCAACCCTAACAGACCCAGAATATCTGGTCTGACGGGGGGCTGGCCCGCCCCAAGGGCGTCCTGGGGCTGTTTTTTTGGGGTTGCGAAAGCGGCGCACATAACGATACACTGGCGATAGACGGGTTGATCGTTACGCCTCCCATTTGATCCGTTAAGATCAACTTTGTCGGAGGGAATCTGGGGTGCGTCGTCGGCGGCGCCTGTGCGCCACGCGGCGATGCGCAGTCCTGTGGGTGGCCCCGGCGGAAGCGCTGCCTCACTGCTTCATGCTTCCACGACCCCCGTGATGTACTCGCTTGATCTCGTCAGGCGCTTGCGGCCGCTACCGCACCCTGACGTACTGATCCGAGGGCAGCGTTCGCTGACCGCCATCGGATACGGACCGAAAGGAGCACAGCGCGATGTTCTCGAACCCCTTGGTCTGCCGTGCCCGCGTCGCTGGCGGCCTGATTTCCGCGGCGCTGCTGGCGGTGTTCGGCGCCGCAGTATCCCTGGCGCAGCAGTCGGCCCCCGAAACCGACGAGAAGCGCTTTCCGCCCACCGTGCAGTCGGCGCGCGAGGACGCCCGGGCCGCCGGCCTGGCCGAGCCGGAGCTTCCGCGGCGCACGCTGCACCAGATCAAGCAGCGCAAGCACAACCGCCAGCCCTGGGAGCGGAAGGTCGATTCCGCCGTACTCGACCGGCTCGACATTCTCAACGAGGAGAAGCTGCTCGCGCCGGACCGTCGCCCCCTGGCCGCCCTGTGGTCCACGGCCGCCGTCGCCATCGACGGCGACGCCCGGCTGAAGGTCGAGTGCAAGGTCGTCGACGACAGCGTCTTCGACGCCGCCCTGCTCGCATCCTTTGGCGGCACCCTCGTCGCGCGCACCGAAGGCTTCGGCTACGTCATCGCCTGGATTCCCGCTGAGCAGTTCTCCGCCTTCGCCCAGCGCCCCGACGTGCTTCGCATCATGCAGATCACGCCCACCTGGACCGACCTCGGCTCACAAACGACCGAGGGTGACGCCGTCCACGCCGCCGACATCGTCCGCAACATCTTCGGCTTTGACGGCACCGGTCAGACCGTCGGAGTGATCTCGGACGGCGTCGACAACCTGGCCTTCTCGCAGGGACTGGGGGATCTCGGCGCCGTCGCCGTCGACATCGCCGGCTCCGGCGACGAGGGCACCGCCATGCTCGAGATCGTCGCCGACCTCGCTCCCGGCGCCGCGCTGCGCTTCGCGGGCGGCGGCGGCGGCACCGCCAACATGGTCAACGCCATCAATACGCTCGCCGGCAACGGCTGCACCGTCATCACCGACGATCTGCCCAACGTGCAGGAGCCGCTCTTCGAGACCGGCCCCATCGCCCAGGCCAAGATCAACGCCTTCAACGCCGGCATCTTTTACACCGCGTCCGCCGGCAACCGCGCCCGCGAGCATCACGAGGCCAACTTCAGTTGCACCGACGACGACGTCACCATCGGCGGCGCGGGCACCTTCGACTGCCCGCACGTCTTCAACGGCACCAGCGTCGCCCTGCCCTTCACCTTCAACGGCGGCAACGCCACCTTCGCCCTGCAATGGGCCGAGCCCTTCGGCGGCGCCGGGATCGACCTCGACCTCTACATCCTCGACGGCGCCCAGAACAACATCCTCGCCTCGTCCACCGACGGCCAGAGCGGCGGCGACGACCCGATCGAAATCTGCACCTTCAGCGCCGCCAACGGCACCACCGGCTGGATCGTCATCGACCACTTCGACGGCAACATCGGCGAGACCGGCGTATTCTTCGACCTGCGCGCCTTCGGCACCAACTTCGGCGGCGCCTTTAACATGCCCCAGGGCAGCGTCAACGGCGCCAGCCGCCAGACTCAGGTCTACGCCGCGGCGGCGTCCTTCTGGAACAACCCCACGGTCGTTGAAGCCTTCAGCAGCCGTGGGCCTATCCGCCAGTTCTTCCCCGCTCAGCTTACGCGCATGAAGCCGGACGGCACTGCCGTCGACGGCGTCACCGTCACCGGCGCCGGCTGCTTCGGCTGCGGCATGGGCTGCCCGCCGGTCCCGCCCACCGGGTGCAGCTTCTTCGGCACCTCCGCCGCCACGCCGCACGTCGCCGGCCTGGCCGCGTTGCTGCTTCAGGCCAACCCGGCCATGACGCCGACGCAGGTGGCAGACCGCCTGAATGCCAACGCCATCGACATCGACGCACCCGGTCAGGACAACAACAGCGGCTTCGGGTTGCTCAACATCCTCCGCGCCGTCGCCGACTGCAGCACCGATTTCACCGCGCCCATTCTCCCTGAGTGCTCGTTCCAGGGTGGGACCGTTGATCCGGCGACGTGCTCGCTGACTCGCCCGTATACCATCCTCGTCACCGACAACCGCTGCATCGAGGCCGTGAACGTCTCGACCAGCGCGGCGTTCAGCTCGGGCGGCGGCACACTCTCGGCCCCGCCGCCGACCATCACCCAGGTCAGCGCCACCGAGGTGCTGATCCAGGGCCAGGTGACCGTCTCAGCCCTGACTTCGTGTCCGGCGGTCGTGACCATCAGCGTGACCGCCACCGACTGCTGCGACAACGTCGCCAACCTGGTCTGCGCTTCCGGCAATATCGTCGACGTCACTCCGCCGGTCTTCACCACGTGCAGCGCGACCGGCGGCCAGGTCGATGACAACTGCGAGT
>CAADGL010000019.1 GCA_900696525.1 uncultured Planctomycetota bacterium | reverse complement strand
GCTGCTCGGCGAAGTCGGCGGCGGCCCGGTTCATGGCGCGCTGCGCGTCCTCAATGACCGGCGTGGCGAGCTCGGCCCAGCGCGCAACCTGCTCAGGGCTGATGGGCTCACCGGCGGCGCGGGTGGCCCAGGGGGGCCGGCCCGGCCTCTTTGCGCTGTGCGAGCTGCGGCTGGGCGAAGCGGCGGGCCACGGCGTAGATCAGGTTCAGACGCAAACGGACAGAGAACCGGCGCTCGAGGAAAGCGAGCGCTTGACATTGCCCTGTTTTGATGTATCTTATGCTAAGAGGCTGGCGGATGACCGCTCCACTCCGAACAGCCGGTCCACTCCGAACAGCCGGTCCACTCCGAACAGCCGGTCCACTCCGAACAGCCGGTCCACTCCGAACGGCGATGGAGGAAGACCAATGAAGGGAATGTTGCTCGTACTGATGGCGTTGGTGGTTGTTGGTCCCATGGCTGCTGCGCTGGCTTGGGTGATCTGCGATCACCATGGGTTGTCTGGAAAGGACTGCAATAATCCGGGGCAGTGCGTCAACGCATGTGCGGCGAAGTGTCCGTCGCTTCAGTCATGCTACCAGTGCTGCGTTGGCTTTGCGCCCGATCCGAACGCGTATAACGCATGCAGGAGTTATTGCGATGATGTCTGGACCGGCGGCGGTGGTTGACGTGGTCAGGGGAGTCGTGCTTGCGGGATTGGCTAGCGCCGTTGCGTTGGGCCAGACCGCCTCGGAGCGTCGGCTTCCGTTTACCGAGTCCTACCCGCGTACGCGCGAGGGGGCGGCGGCATATGGCCAGGGAAAAGGCGAGCTGGTGTCGCATGGAGATGGGCTGGCGCCCGAGTTGCTTCGCATGACGCAGGAGCGGATGGGTCTGTGGGAGGCTCGCTTCCTGGGCGGCGACATCGCCGACGCGGCAACGGTCGAGGGAATGATTGACGAACTGTATTTCGACTGCGGCGATCCCAGCCTGAACGCCGCGTTTCAACACTCATTCGTTCAGGTCGTCCTGGCCCCGGCGAGCCGCTGGCCGGCTGAGCGTTTGCCGGACCGGTTACGGCGGCGGCTGGCGGAGGGGCTGGCGGAGTACGTGGGGGCCGGCGGGGCGAGTTGGGTGCCATTCGCACGGGCGGACACGGCCGCAGTGATGCGCCGGCTTGCGGGTGACGATCGCGACTTGGCGGCGAAGGCTGACGAAGTGCTTTCGGACGCCGTGCTTTGGGCGGACGAGTGGGGCGACGCGACGCCGACGACGATGCGTACGTACACGGTGGCTGAGCGCGAGTGGGGCAGCGATTATCGGCTGTGGGCGTACGCGCTCGCGAACCGGATGCCGGCGCTGCCCGACGTTCCGGACAAGCTGCCGCGGGCGTACGCGGAGGCGGTCGAGGCGATTAACCGGGCGATGCCGCCGGAGATGAAGGCAACTGCGTCGCGGGGCGAATGGCCGAGGCGGCTGAGGGATGCGGATCGGCTTGTGCGCGTGGAGCTGGGGTCGGAGTTGCTGGAGAGTGACTTGGCCGCGCGCTTCCTGCTACTGCTTCGCGCCGTTGCCGAAGCTCCCGAGGCTCCGGCGGAGATCGCGGCGTTTGTGGATCGAGCGCTGATCGAAGTCGTGCGTGATGAGCGCGTAAAGAGCGAGTTGCACTGGCGGCTTTGGGAAGGCGCGGTCCGGGCGCTTGGGCATTCCCGGGTGTCGGTGCCGCTGAAACAGTGGATTCAGCGCAGCGCGGCGGAAAAGGAAGACTCGGCTCGGCGGGCGACGGCGCGACGGCTCGTGTTGTTTCTCGATGCGGCCTCGGGTGAGCGCGCGGCGCGGCCGCGTTGATACGCGAACTCGGCCACGGCACTCGCTGGCGCTCGCGGCTGGTAGGCTCGCGAGACCGCGGCTCGCGGCCGAAAGTTCTACGGCTCGCGGGCTACAATGCGGCGATGAGCCGTGCTGCTCCGCTCCTGGTCGCCGCGGGCGTTTCCAAGCGATTCGGCAACACGCAGGCGCTGCGCGACGTATCGGTTTCGTTCCTTGCGGGAGAGGTGCACGCGCTCATCGGCGAGAACGGCGCGGGCAAGAGCACGCTGGGAAAAGTGATCGCCGGCCTGCACGCCCAGGACGCGGGTCACGTGAGCGTGGCCGGGCGGGCGCTGCGGCCGGGGTCGATCGAGGATGCGTTCGCCGCCGGCGTGCGGATCGTTCACCAGGAGCTGGCGCAGTGTCCGGGCCTGACGGTCGCGGAGAACCTGAGCCTGCACGAGCTGCCGACGCGCTGGGGCGTCGTTGACCGCCCGCGGATGATCGAGCGTGCCGCGCGGCTGGTTCACCGGCTTGATCCCGGGATCGACGTGCGCGCGCCGCTGGGGTCGCTGCCGCCCGGGCGGCGTCAGATCGTGCAGATCGCCGGCAGCCTGAACGACCAGCCGGACGGGCGGCGGGCACACGGGTCGGCGGCACGCGTGATCGTGCTGGACGAGCCGACCAGCTCGCTGTCGATGGTCGAGACGCTGCGCCTGCTGGAGATCGTGCGCGAGCTGCGGCGCGACGGGCTGACGGTCGTGTACGTGAGCCACCGGCTGGCCGAGGTGTTCGCCGTGTGCGACCGGGTGAGCGTGCTGCGCGACGGCCGGCTGGTGGGGACGAGCCGTGTCGCCGAGATCGACGAGGCGCGGCTGATCGAGCTGATGATCGGGCGACCGATCGGGCCCGCCGCGCCCCGAGCGGCGGCGGGCGCGCCGGGCGCCGCCCGCGGTGAGACGGGCGCGGCGCTCGAAGCGCGGGGCGTGTCGTCGCCGCGCGGGCTTCACGATGTGACGCTGTCGGTGCGGGCGGGCGAGATCGTCGGGCTGGGCGGGCTCGTTGGCTGCGGGCGATCGGAGCTGCTGGACGCGATCTTCGGGCTCGATCGGCGCATGCGCGGGGAGATTCGCTGCGGCGGGCGGACGATCATGCGCCGGCATCCCCGGGCGGCGAGGCGCGCGGGGATCGGCTACGTGCCCGAGGATCGCCGCCGGCAGGGGCTGTTCTTTCAGATCGGAGTCGGGCTGAACGTGCTGATGCCGGCGCTGTCGCGGCTTGCGGCGGTGGGCTTGCGGCGCTTCTCGGCGGAGCGGGCGTGCGTGGCGCAGAAGCTCGCCGAGTTTCAGATCAAGACCGCGGGGCCGTCGTCTGCGCCGGGCGAGCTGTCGGGCGGGAACCAGCAGAAGGCGCTGCTGGCGCGCTGGATGGACGCGGGCGTGCGCGTGCTGCTGCTGGATGAGCCGACGCGGGGCATCGACGTCGGGACGAAATGGGAGATTCACCGCCAGATTCGCGCGGCGGCGGACGGGGGCGCGGCGGTGCTGCTGGTGTCGAGCGAAATGCCCGAGCTGCTGGCGCTGTCGGATCGCGTGCTGGTGATGCGTGGCGGGCGCGTGGCCGGGGAGTTGGCGGGTGAGCGCATGACTCAGGAGAACATTCTGCGGCTGGCGACCGGGTGAGGAGTGGAGATGGCGGCGGGTTGAGGCGCTCTGCGGGGCGTCAGCGATCCGCGCCCCAAGCGCAAGCGCCGGGGTCCGCGGCCTGTGCCCATCCTGGGGCGCCCGAGCCGCCGATGAAGAGCGGCGAGCGCAAGCGAGCGCCGCATCCTGACCGCCGGGCAGCATAGGGCTCGGATTGCGCCCCCCCGCGCTGGCGGCTGGGGGGTCGGATTGCTATGGGGCCGGCTCCGCTTCGATTCTCTCGCCGCCCTTGTCGAGGTTGTCGCGAGTGTAGAGCCGCGTGCCGAGCGTGATATTGCGGGGCGGCTTCTTGCCGGCCAGGATGTCGAGGGCGACGGCGATACCCTCCTTTGCGCCGTTGGGGTATTCGAACGTCGCGTCGAGGATGCCGTTGCGCACAGCTTCGATGCCCTCGTGCGGCAGGGCGTCGACGCCGACGAACTTCATCTCCTTCTCGCGGCCGGCGTCGCGGGCGACCTCGTAGGCGGCGATGGCGGCGGGGTCGTTGGCGCCGTAGACGAGCTGGATAGAGCCTTTCGCCGGGCTGCGGGCAAGGGCAGCCTGCATCTTCTCGCGGGCCCTGGCCTTGAGCCACTCCATGTCCGCGTCGTAGACGACCTTGATCTGCGTGCCTTTGAGCGCCTCGCGAAACGGCTCGGAGCGGTCGATGGCGGGCACGCTCGAAGACAGGCCGCGCAGCTCGACGACGGCGCCCTTGCCGCCGAGCGTCTTGACGACCCATTTGCCGACCTCGGCGCCGATGACGCGGTTGTCGGCGCCGATGAAGACGGTGTACTTGTCGCCGAGAACCTTGCGGTCGAGCACGATGACGGGGATTCCGGCGTCGAAGGCCTCGGCGACGGCGGGTGTGAGGCTGGTGTCGAGGGGAGAGATGATGAGGGCGTCGACGCGGGCGGTGATGAACTCGCGGACGTGGGCCATCTGCCGGGCACGGTCGTTCTGAGCATCCTTGGCGATGAGCCTGATGTTCGAGTGCTTCGCGGCCTCGGACTTGATGTCGGCATCCATCTGGGCACGCCAGGGCTCGGCGCTGTTGCATTGAGAGAAGGCGATAGTGACGGGTTTCTGCGGTTTCGGCGCGTCCTGGGCCGAGGCGGACGAGCCGAGAATGATGGCGAAGGCGGATATGGCTCGGACAAGATGCAGGGCCACGCGAGATTCCTCCACGAGTCGTGGCGGGGTGACAGTCACACGAAGTGACGCAGAGTGTCCGCTGGTCCGCAGGAAAGGGTAGCGCGCGGGCCGCACGTGTCAAGGGGTCGCCGGAACCGGCAAAACCGGGTACTGACACCAATCAGAGCAGCTGCGCGTGCGAACGGAATGAGAATCACGGGTCTTCCGTCGCAACCGCTTGCTTACGGGCGCGGCTCGGATCGGGCGCGGCTCGGATCGGACGCAGCGCGGATCGGACGCAGCTCGGATCGCGCGACTCGGGATCGGAGCACGGCGCTACAGCTCCCGGAAACGCGCCGTGAAGTGCCGCAGCGTCGGCGGCTGCTCGATGATCTCCAGGCCGCGCAAGCGGTCGCGCTGCCCGTACAGCTCGATGATCGCCTCAACCACGTAGTCGATGTGGCTCTGCGTGTACACCCGCCGCGGGATCGCCAGACGCACCAGCTCCATCGCCGGTGGCGGGCGCCCCGGGCCGCCGAACATCACGCTGCCGATCTCCACCGCGCGGATGCCCGCGTGCCGATAAAGCCCGCAGACCAGCGCCTGGCCGGGGAACTGCGCCGGCGGAATGTGCGGGCAGAACGCGGCGGCGTCGATGTAGATCGCGTGTCCGCCGGGCGGCTCGACGATCTGGATGCCGGCGGCGAGGAGTTTCTCGCCGAGGTAGGCGGTGCTGCGAATGCGGTATTGCAGGTAGTCCTCGTGGACGACCTCCTCGAAGCCTTGCGCCATGGCCTCGAGGTCGCGGCCGGCCAGCCCGCCGTAGGTGACGTAGCCCTCGGTGAGGATGAGCAGCTCGTCGGCGCGGCGCATGAGCTCCTTGTCGCGGATGAGCAGCAGTCCGCCGATGTTCACGAGGCCGTCTTTCTTGGCGGAGATGGTGGCCCCGTCGGCCAGGTCGAAGATCTCGCGCACGATCTCGCGGACGGAGCGGTTCTGCTGGCCGGGCTCGCGCAGCTTGATGAAGTAGGCGTTCTCGGCGAAGCGGCAGGCGTCGAGGAAGAACGGCACGCCGTACCGGTCGCAGAGGGCCCGGACTCCGCGGAGGTTTTCGAGGCTGACGGGCTGTCCGCCGCCGCTGTTGTTGGTGATGGTGCACATGACCAGAGGCACGCGGGCACGCAGTCGCGGTGCGGCGGCGGCGTTGTGTTCGTCATTTCGCGTCTTCGTCCCTTCGTCGCTTCGTCTCGCGCCTCGCTCCGCGCCCTCGCGGCTTCCTGCCTTCGTGCCTTCTGCCTCCAGCAGCGCCTCGAGCCGCGCGAGGTCCATGTTGCCCTTGAAGGGGTGTCGCGAGCGGGGGTGGCGACCCTCTTCGATCACAAGGTCGACGGCCTGGGCGCCGCTGTGCTCGACGTTCGCCCGCGTCGTGTCGAAGTGGTTGTTGTTCGGCACGACCTTGCCCGGCCCGCCGAGCAGCTCGAAGAGGATGCGCTCGCTGGCGCGGCCCTGGTGCGTGGGCAGGATGTGCTCGAAGCCGGTGAGCTCGCGCACCTTGGCTTCGAGCGCGAACCAGCTCCGCGCGCCGGCGTAGGACTCGTCGCCGCGCATCACCCCCGACCATTGCAGGCTGCTCATGGCGCCGGTGCCGCTGTCGGTCAGCAGGTCGATGAGCACGTCGTCGGCGTGGATGAGAAAAGGGTTGAAGCCGGCGTCGCGGAGAATACGCTCGCGCTCGCCGCCCGTGGTCATGCGGATGGGCTCGACGACCTTGATGCGGAACGGCTCGATGATGGTCTTCATGGCGGGCAGGCTACCGCACGGCGGGAAATCGCGGCAACGTGACGGCGCCCGGAAGTGACCGGGCGCGGGCGTGGCCCGGTCGCGAAGGGGCAGTTCCGGAATGCGGCCCGGGCCGGCCCTTCCTTCGAGCTGCGGCCGTGAAGTCGCGCTGCGACGCGACGGACTTCGTAGAGATCCGTCAGAACTCGTAGAGATCGACGCGGCGGCCGGCGAAGACGTCGGTGCCGGGCGCGACCTCCTTCGAGACGGCCTGGCCGGGGTCGAAGGTCAGGCCGAGCAGTTCGTCGTCGCCGAGAGCCGCGTGTCCGTCGATGGGCAGGCCGCGCGGGTCGTAGGCCTGGGGCGCGTCGGAGACGGCGACGACGAAGATGCGGTTTTCGGCGGCGCGGGCGCGGAGCGACTCGGCGCGGGCGCGGCCGAAGACGATGAGCAGGTGGATTCCCTGTAGGGCCAGCGAGCGGGCCAGCGCGAAATGGTGCGCCTGGCGCGCGGCGATGGCCGCCAGCCGCAGGCGGCCGCAGCCGACCACGGATTCCGTCGGGCCGTACAACTCGATGTCGTGCGAGATATCGCCCGCCGGAGGGCCGTGCGCCGATCGCATCGCCACGCGGCACAGCAGCGTCCCGCGGCTCGCGTGCTCAGCCGCCGGCGTCCCTTCGACGGCCGGACGTGATCGCGCAACGGACAGCCGCGCCGCCTGCTCGAAGTGCGGCGGGCGGGTGAAGTCGGGCCCGAGCCGCCAGCGGCGGAGGATGCGGCGGCGCGGGCGCGGATCGGCAAGCGTGACTTCGGCGACCGCGACGTCCGGGCGGCTCGTGTCGCACACGGCGAGCTTGCGGCCGTGGGCGTCGCAGACAAGGCTGGAGCCGACGAACGTCGTGTCGCCCTCCGACCCGCACTTGCTGGCCGAGGCCATCGGCACGCCGCACTCGCGCGCCCGCGTGGGCACGAGGAAATCGGGCTGGGGGTTCCAGAGATGGTCCGGGCGGCCGCCGTTGACCCAGGCGGTGGGTTGCAGCAGCAGCCGGGCGCCGCGGGCGACGAGCGTGGCGGCGATCTCGGGAATGCGCGCGTCGGCACAGATGAGGAGGCCGACGGGGCCGAAGGCGGTCTGGATCGGGCGAATCTCGCGGCCGGGAGTGAACCAGTTACGGTCGAAGCTCCAGAGGAAAGTCTTGTCGTAGGTGCCGAGGATTTCGCCGTGCGGATCCAGGATCGCGGCGCGGTTGAAGAGCTCGCCCTCCTCTTCGGCGACGTACCCGGCGCAAATGTGCACGCGCCGGCGCGAGGCAATCGCGGCCAGGAGGTCGAGGAAGTCGTCGGCGGAGGGCATGCCGGAGGCGCGGCACTCGCGATAGTCGTCCCAGGACCCGAGCCAGTAGGCGGGCCAGGCGCATTCGGGAAGGAGCACGAGATCGGCGCTCTCGGCGGCGCGTTCGGCGAGTTCGCCGACCCCGGCCATGGTGGCGCGCCAGGCGTGCAGAGGCACACCCGGGGTCTGGGCGACGGCGATCCGGAGGCGCTGCGGGGGCTGACTCACGAGGGCTCCATTCGCCCGGCCAAACGCATTCACGCCGATCCGGGCCCGACTTGCAAGCGCACGTCGGCGGCGACGGCTTGCTCTTTGTGTAGTTGTGCTATACTTAGTTCAGCGATATATCTCGCCCCCGGCGGCGACGGAGCGTGAAGCGCCATGACGTTCGGACGCGACCGGCTGCACGGCAGCCTGGACCTGCTGGTGCTCTCGAACCTGGCCGGGGGACCGCGGTACGGCTACCAGATCCTGGCGTCGCTGCGGGAGCGCAGCGGCGGGCGGATCATCCTGAAGGCCGGGACGCTTTACCCGATCCTGCACAAACTGGAGCGGGACAAGTGCGTGCGCACATGGTGGGACGATGCTACCGGCCGCGACCGCAAGTGGTACGCCTTGACGGAGCGCGGGCGCAAACGCATGGAGAGCCGGGCGCGCGAATGGCTGGACTACGCGGCGTGCGTGCGCGGCCTGCTGGGTCCGCTGGCCGAGCGGCTGGCGCCGCCATCGCCGCCGCTGGACGCCGTCGGAAAGTGACAGGCGGCCCGCCGCTCGACCAAAACGGGGTCAAACGCGCTCGGCGGCCCTGTGCCCACGCGGGCGGCCCTGTGCCCACGCGGGCGGCCCGCCGGACGAGAGCGTCATGCACAACGTCGAATTCGAAGCCTACCTGGCGCTGCTGTCGCGGTTTCTGCGACTGACCGCCGCGCAGCGCGATGACATCCGCCGCGAGTTCCAGGCGCACCTCGATGACGCGCTCGAGGCGGAGATGGCAAAGGGGCTGACGCGCGAGCAGGCGGTGCTGCGCTTGCTTGAGGACTTTGGGGATCCGGCGGAGCTGGCGCACCGGTTCGGCGGCGGAAATCGAGCAAGGAGATGGATCATGCAAGGGACTCTGGCGGCTGCGTGTGTGGGCGTGTTGGCGATCGGCGTGAGCCTGCTGCTTCCGGCGGGCGCCCCGCCGCTGCGGGCGCAGGACGGTGCGGTGGCCGTGGCGCGGGCGCCGCAGGCGGCCGTGCCGGCGTCGGAGGCGGCGCTGAATGCGGCACTGCAACGGCGCGTGCCGGAGATCAGCTTTCAGGAGGCGCCCCTGGATTCGGTGCGGGCGTGGGTGGCGGAGATGACGCAGAGCAACGTGGTGATCCTGTGGAGCGCGCTCGAGGAATGCGGCATCGATCGCGACCGGCCGATCACGGTGACGCTGCGCGACGTGTCGATCGACACGCTGCTCCAGGTCGTTCTGGCCGACATTCGCCCGCGGCTGCACTTCGACTACATCGACAACGTGCTGGTGATCGGGCCGGCGGAGCGGACGCGGCTGGTGGTCCGGGCGTATGATGTCCGCGACCTGCTCGACGACAGCGGCCCCGCGCCGCAAGCCGCGGCCCCGGCCGAACGCCCCGACGAGCAGGACCAGGCGCTCGAATCGGACACGCCTGAAGTGCGGCGGCTGCTGGGCCTGGTGACGGACACGGTGTATCCGGACACGTGGGAGAACAACGGGGGCATGGGGACGATCCGGGCGTTCCGCAAGGCGATCGTCGTGCGCAACCACGCGTGGGTGCATCGCGAGGTGCGCGACCTGCTGGAGCAACTGCGCGCGGCCGGGGCGCCCGCCCGTTGACGCCGCTCTGGAGGACGGAATGCAGCTCCGCGGCCGGGCCGCGCTGGTGACGGGCGCCGCTCGACGCGTCGGGCGCGCGATCGCGCTGCGCCTCGCCGCGGCGGGCTGCGACGTGGCGGTTCACTATGCGACCTCGCGCGCCGGCGCGGAGCGCACCGCCGATGAATGCGCCGCGCTGGGCGTGCGGGCCGTCGCCGTGCGGGCCGACCTGGCCGAGGCGGAGGCTTGCGCGGCGCTGGCGCGGGACGTGCTGGCGCGTTTCGGCCGGCTCGACGTGCTGGTCAACAACGCGTCGATCTTCGAGCCCATGACGCTGGAGGAGCTCGACGTCGCGCGCTGGGAGCGCACCCTGCGCGTGAACCTCACCGCGCCGCTCCTGCTGGCGCATGCCGCCGCCGGGGCTCTGCGCGCCGCGCGCGGCCGCGTCGTGAACCTGTGCGATGTCGCCGTCGAGCGGCCCTGGGCGGGTCACCTCGGGTACATCGTCTCGAAAGGCGCGCTCGATACGCTCACACGAGCGCTGGCCGTCGCCTTCGCGCCCGAGGTCAACGTCTGCGGCGTCGCGCCCGGCGTGGCCGCCTGGCCGGACCACTACGACGATGAGAAGCGCCGCGGACTGACCAACCGCATCCCGCTGCGCCGCGCCGGAACGCCCGAAGAAGTCGCGGCAGCCGTGCACTTCCTGCTGGAGAGCGGCGACTACATCACGGGGGCGATTCTGCCCGTGGACGGCGGCCGGCGGCTGGTGTGAGGCCGGGACCGACGGCCGCGGATCGAACCAGGGTCCGGCTGCGCACGGCAGGGCGACGTGCGTCCCCCGCCAGTGGTCCGCACGTCGCCCGATAAGGGGATCGTGAGCTCGATTGTGCGATCAGCGCCGCCGCAGTCCGGCACACGCCAGCAGCGCCAACGCTGCGAGGGAGGCGGGCTCGGGAATCGCCGACGACGTGAAGGAGGCGGTGACGGTGAAGTCGTTGGGAGTGCCCTGCGGGTTCGCGAACGCAAAGGCGAAGGCCTCGGCACTGAGATCGCCAGGGACATTCGGGCCCGAGAACTGGACGTTGTATCCCGCGAACTCGCTGGCGCCGAAGCCGAACGGCGTCGTGAGGCTGGCGCCGTCGAAGGTGATCTGGAAGACCAGGTCGACGCCGTCAAAGAAGTCGATCTGTCCGCCGCTGAGCAGGACGACCGAGCCGTTGACGCTGTTGACGGTGAGAGGGCTCATGGTGAAGGTGGCATTGGCGATATCGGGCACGAGGGGCAGCCCCGGCGTCAGGAGCGTGAGCCCGCCGAGGGACCAGCCACCCGTCAGAGCGCTGCCGTCGTAGGCGAAGAGCGGCGTGCTGCCGTCCGGGGCCGGGTCGGCGAAGGTGGCGATGGTTGCGGCGTTTGCGGCGGAAGCGGCAAACGCAGCGCCGATAAGTGTGGCAATGCACCGGCATCGGAACGATTTCATGGCGGCCAGGCCCTCCCCTAGAGCGATTTTCTCGGTCTGTCTGTTGTCCTACAACTCTTTGGTTGAGCTGTAGTTACTGCTCTACAGCCGTATCATACCGTGCGCGCGCACGAACATCAAGCAGAATCGTGCGCTCGCGCCGGAGTCCCGAGTGATTCGGCCGAGCCTCGGGGAGGACGCCGGCCCGGGTTGCTTGCCACGCGACGCCGCGTCCCTTAACAATCCGCGCGTCGCGATCGCGAGGCTGTCGATGACCTGAGGGCCGACGGGGGATTCCATGTCCGAGCGCGTGCTGGCGGTGGTCGTCCCGGCCTTCAACGAAGAGGCGACGATCGCGACCATCCTGCGACAGGTGGACGAGCTGCCGATGGTCCGCGAGATCATTGTCGTGGATGACTGCTCGACCGATGGGACGGCCGCCGCGGTCGAGCGGCTGGCCTCGGAGCGCATCCGGCTGATACGCCAGCCGCGTAACGCGGGCAAGACGGCGGCCGTGCGGCGCGGGCTGCGCGAGGTCAGCAGCCCGATCACGATCATTCAGGACGCGGACCTGGAGTACGATCCGGCGGAGATTCCGCACGTGATCGCGCCGATCCTGGAAGGCAAGGCCGACGTGGTGTACGGGAGCCGGTTCCTGGTTCGGCGGGCGGCCCGCGTGCTGTACTTCTATCACTACCTGGCCAACAAGTTTCTGACGTTCCTGTCGAACCTGCTGACCAACCGGAACATGACCGACATCGAGACGTGCTACAAGGCCTTTCGCACGCCGCTGATCCAGAAGATGCAGCTCACGAGCAGCGGGTTCGGGATGGAAGTCGAGATCACGGCGATGGTGTCGAAGACGCGGGCCCGGACGTATGAGACGCCAATCAGCTACTACGGGCGCACCTACGAAGAGGGCAAGAAGATCAGTTGGAAGGATGGGGCGCACGCGATCTGGTACATCCTGTACTACAACCTGGCCGCGCCTTTCTCGGCTGAGCGCCGCCGATACATCGCGGAGATCAACGCCTGGCTGGCGGCGAACCCGGGGAAGGCGGAAGCCGCGCGGCGCACGGACCAGCGCGGCGCGGCTCCGCCATCGGTCTCCTGCACGGGCTAGCGGTTCTCGAGCAGCTTCTCAACGACCGTCGGGTCGGCCAGCGTGCTCGTGTCGCCGATGTCCTCCGTCTGGTTGGCGGCGATCTTCCGCAGCAGCCGGCGCATGATCTTGCCCGAGCGCGTCTTCGGCAGCGCCGGCGCCCAGTGAATCACGTCGGGCGCGGCGAATGGGCCGATGTGCTGCCGAACGTGCTTGATCAGTTCGGCCTTCAGGTCATTGCTCGGCTCGACGTCGGCCTTCAGCGTCACGTAGGCGTAGATGCCCTCGCCCTTGATCTCGTGCGGATACGACACGACCGCGGACTCCACAACCGCCGGATGCGAGACCAGCGCGCTTTCGACTTCCGCCGTGCCGAGCCGGTGCCCCGAGACGTTGATCACGTCGTCGATGCGCCCGGTGATCCAGTAGTAGCCGTCGGCGTCCCGGCGGCAGCCGTCGCCGGTGAAGTAGTAACCGGGGATGCGGCTGAAGTAGGTGTCCTTGAACTGCTGGTGCCGGCCGTAGACGGTTCGCATGATCCCGGGCCAGGGCTCGGCGAGGAAGAGGGCGCCGGAGCATTCGCCTTCCAGCTCGCGGCCGTTGTCGTCGAAGATCACGGGGCGCACGCCGAAGAAGGGCAGCGTGGCCGAGCCGGGTTTGAGCGGAAAAGCGCCGGGGAACGGAGCGATCAGGGCGCCGCCGGTCTCGGTCTGCCACCAGGTGTCGACGATCGGGCAGCGGCCCTTTCCGACGACGCGGTGATACCAGAGCCAGACCTCGGGATTGATGGGTTCGCCGACCGTGCCGAGGATCTTCAGGCTCGACAGGTCGCGCTTGAGAACGGGCTCGTCGCCCTCGCGCATGATCGCGCGGATGGCGGTCGGCGCGGTGTAGAAGTGCGTGACGCGGTACTTGTCGCAGACGTCCCAGAAACGGCCGACGTCCGGGTAGGTGGGAATGCCCTCGAACATCACGCTGGTGGCGCCGGCGCAGAGCGGGCCGTAGGTGATGTAGGAGTGGCCGGTGACCCAGCCGATGTCGGCGGTGCACCACCAGATGTCGCCTTCGTGGTAGTCGAAGAGATACTCAAACGACAGCGTGGTGTACACCATGTATCCCCCGATGGTGTGCAGCACGCCCTTGGGCTTGCCGGTCGAACCGCTGGTGTAGAGGATGAAAAGCGGGTCTTCGCTGTCGAGCCATTCCGGCTCGCACTCGGCCTTTGCGTCACGCATCACCTCGTGCCACCAGTGGTCCCGCGCCGGCTGCATCTCGATCGGCGCCTTCGCCTGGCCCAGCCGCTGATACACGATGCAGGTCCGCACACGCTGCCCCTCGGCCGCCGCCAGCTTCATCGCCTGGTCGGCGTTGGCCTTCAGCGGGACGACCTTGTTGCCCCGCATCACTCCGTCGGCGGTGATGAGGAAGCTGCACGCGGCGTCGACGATGCGGTCGGCCAGCGAGTCCGGGCTGAAGCCGCCGAAGACGATCGAGTGGATCGCGCCGATGCGCGCGCAGGCGAGCATGGCAATGGGCAGCTCGAGGATCATCGGCAGGTAGATGCTGACGCGGTCGCCCTTCTTCACGCCGTAGGTCTTCAGCACGTTGGCGAACTGGCAGACCTCGCGGTGCAGCTCGGCGTAGGTGATGGTGCGTTGCTCGCCGGGCTCGTTGCCCTCCCAGTAGTAGGCGACCTGGCCGGCGCGCTTCGGCAGGTGCCGGTCGAGGGCGTTGTAGCAGATGTTCGTCCGACCCCCGATGAAGTAGCGGATGGCGATCTTGTCCCGGAAGTCGTACTCGCGGACTTTCGACCAGCGCTGTCTCCAATAGAACTGGTCGGCCATCTGGGCCCAGAAGGCGTCAGGCTCGTCGATGGAGCGCCGGTAGAGGGCGCGGTACTCCTCCATCGAGCGCACCTTGGCGCGCTGACGGATGTTCGCCGGCGGATGAAAGAGCGGCTCGGCGGGCGGTGCGGGCTTGGTTTTGGTCAAGGCGGCCATGATTGCGTCTCCTCGTTGGCGGTTGGCCCGACCGGCGCCCCTGGAGGCGCCGCCGGGGCGGGATCAGCACAAGGTCCTTCGGGCGGTTCAGCCGCCCCCCTCGCTGCCGTCGCGAAGCCAGTCAGCCACTGGCAGCATGTCATTCAGCACGGTGACGACCGTCGCCGTCGTAAAGCTCAGCGCGCCGGTGCGCACGGCGTTGAGCACGTCCGTCGTGCACGACCCGGCCATCACCAGCGGCGCCAGCATGGCCAGCAGCAGCGCCATTCGTCTTCGTGTCGCGTTCATGCATGGCTCCCTTGCTTGCCTCAGAAACTGACCTGCGCCCGCAGGCCCAGCACCAGCGCGTCGCGCAGCCGGTCCGATCCGCCGGGGTGCGATACGTACTGGACATCCGGCGTGATTCTCAGCCAGCGGAACACCTCGATCGCGTAGTACAGCTCGTACACCGTTTCGCCGCGCGCCCGCGGGTCGATAAACGCCTCGAACTGGTCCGACGGGACACCCTGTGCCACGGCAAACCCCAGCACGTCAGCGTCGCGGCGCGGAATCAGCCCCTGGTACTGCGCCCCCGCCGACCAGAAGTGCTGTACGCGGTTCACGTCGTCCCGCCGCCAGCCGTAGCGCGCGAACAGCCCCAGCCCCTGCACGTCGTGCTCGTTCTCGCGACACACAAGCTGGTCGAAGCTCAGGTACCAGCCCCACTCGTCGCCGCGCGCCGGCCGCCTGGGCGGCCGCACCGCCGGGTCTTCGAAGATGGGGCGGCTGCGCGGGTCGTAGACGGTGCCGACGCGGTAGGCGCCGGGCAGCGTGCCGCCGCCCGTCCAGTTCGGCAGCGCCGGGCGCACGCCGGCCTCGAAGAATGACACGTAGCGCGGCGATCCGTGAAAAGCGGTGTCGAAGCCGGTGCGGGTGAGGCGGCCGTCGGCGTCGACCGCGGCAGCGGTGAAGTAAAGCCACTCGACCGGCCGGACGGTGGCAGCGGCGCCGAGGCCGATCTGGAGCGGCAGCAGCGGGTTGTTGTCGAGGGCCTGGTTGAGGAACTGGCGATCCTCGCTGTTGGCGTAGGCGTTCTGATCGACGATGGTCTGGTAATCGAGGTAGCCGATCCGCAGCGTCAGGCGCCTGGTGAAGAGATCCTGCTCGTACCAGAGCTGATCGAGGTGCAGCTCGAGCCGGCCGTCGAGATCGTCCGCCACCTGCCAGAGCGAGCCGACGGCGGGGTTGACGCCGGCACCCCATTGCGCCCGGGCGTGGGCGCACATCCTCCCGCCCGGGATCAGCCCGAGACGTTCGAAATCCAGCTCGACGAACCAGTCGATGGTGGCGCCGTTGCGCCCGGTCGTGTCGCGGCCGCCGCGGACGTTCCACTGGTACGTGTTGTTGTAGTAGAGGCGCGTGCGGAGGCCGCGCTCGTCGAGCGCCGGCCGCAGCCCGCCCCAATCGCCGGTCATGGAGACCGAGTCAGCCGCGAACAATGCCTTTGCGGCTGGCTGCGACGCGGTCGAAGGCCCCTCGGCCGCCGGCGAGGGCGGGGGCTGAGCGGGTCGAGTCCCGGCGGGCGCCGGCTCGGCAGGTGCGGATGTCGGAGGCTGTGCCGCGGTGCGCGCGACGGCCCCGAGCAGGATCAACAGCGCGACGGCGAACCAGCGCCACAAACGATCGTGATACGCCGAGGCCACGCGCTGCATCACGTCCCCCCTCCGGGACCACCTGCCGCCGCCCTGTGCCGCAGCACGCGCCCCAGCCACAGCGCCAGGCCCGCGGAGAGCAGGCACATGGCGGCGGCAATGGCGAATGCGGCGAAGTAGCTGCCGGTGGCCCGCATGGCGGCGTTTCCGAGGGCCACGCCGCTGACTCCGGCCAGGCCGTACGAGGTGAACACCCAACCGTAGTTGGCGCCGAGATGCCTGGCGCCGAAGAGGTCGGCGGTGATCGACGGGAAGAGGGCGAAGTTGCCGCCGAAGTTGAAACCGACGCAGGCGGCGCCGAAGGCGAGCGACACCTCGGAGCGCAGCGTAACCAGCGTGAGCAGGGTAAGCGCCTGCAGCGCGAACATGACGGTCAGGGTGTTGCAGCGCCCGAAGCGATCCGAGACGAGGCCCCAGAAGACGCGGCCGAGGGCGTTGAAGATCGCCAGCCACCCCACCGCCGCGGCGCCCTTCAGCAGCAACGCATCCTGCGCGGCGGGGCTGAGCACAGCGCCGGAGGCGGTCGCGGCCCCGAGCAGTTGCCAGCCGGCGAAAGGGGTCAGGATGCCGATGACCATCAGACCGGCCAGCGCGCCGCTGAAGAACATCAGCCACACGATGTAGAAACGCGCGTTCAGCAGCGTCTGGCGCCAGCCTGACTCGTGCTCTGGCGCGCCCGCGGCGCCCGGCTGCGCCGCGGGCGCCGCCGCCGCTGTCGGTGGATTACGCAGGAGCGCCGCGCCGCCGCAGACGGCGGCCAGGCACACGAGGGCGTGCACGAAGAAGAACCGCTCGATGCTGAAGCGCTCGATGAACCCGACGGCGCCGACCGGCATCTTGTTGCTGAAGATCCAGGCGCCGAGGCCGAAGCCCGCGACCGCCAGGCCGGCGACGAGGCCTTTGTGCCGCGGGAACCACTTCACGAGCGCGGCGATCGGCGAGACATATGCGAAGCCGATGCCCACGCCGGCGATGAGCCCGATCGTCAGCCAGAGCCACAGCAGCCGGCCCGTTTCGCTGCCGGCCAGTCCGCCGCTGGTCAGCGCGCCCGCCAGCACAAAGGCGATCGCCAGCAGTGCGCCGCCGACCATCGCGGGCAGACGGGGGCCGAAGATGTCCTGCATCCTTCCGGCAAAGATCATGGAGACGGCGAAGCTCAGCAGGCAGATACCGAAGGCGTACTTCAGGCGGCCTTGCCGCTGGGCATGCAGTTGGCGCGCGGCGTCGGAATCGGGAACGATGACTGCCGCTGCGCCGGTTGTCACGCCCAGGCCGGCGGCCTCCGCAGTCGTCAGAACGGGGGGATACCAGAGGGATTCGAGGGGCTTCCAAAACACGCTGTAGCCGTAGAGCGTCCCGAGGATGAGCTGAATGAGCAGCGCGCCGGCCAGGACTTGCCAGCGGGTCAGCGGGCCGGTGGCGATAGCCGGCGCCCGGTCGGCGGGAAGAGCGATGGTTTGCATCGACAGGCTCCCGGCGGACTGCCGGACGGCGTCGCGGCGCTGTCTCTGGCAGCGGCCGGGGATGGATATGCAAACATTGTGCCGCGGCGTAATGGAGGAAGACGCCCGGCATCGCCATCCGGGACGCGCCCCGCGCGCGTTGGGGCGTGAATTTACGCATTTGCATAAACGACTGCGAGAGATTGCGCAGACGTCCATGCAGAGATCCCGTTAACAGTCTTTATTCGAAAAGTGTTATGATTCATGTGTCGATCGGCGGCGCCCTTGATGCGGTCGCACGATATCGCGGCACCAGCCGCGCGCGTGGGGCGGCGCGAGGGCGCGAGCCGACGCGCGGCGTGTGTCGCGGCGCGACCGGGACGCGTACGTATTTGTTCCCGCTGGATCAGGATCGTTACTCCCATCGTGGGCCGCGTTTGCGAACGGACGTATAATCGCTTTCGATGTTGGAGGATCAGATGCCGAAAGGCATGCGCACGCATGACGACGACGCCGTGGACCTCTTGCACCGGGCCATCGCCCTGGAGAGCGGAAGCCTGCTTTCGAGCCTGGGCGACGCGCATCCGTTTCTGAACTGGCGCGACGCGGCGGCGCTGGCCGATTTCCAGCGCATGCACCAGGAAGAGGCGTCCCATCAGCGCGACCTCTCGGCGGCCCTGCTCCAGCGCGGCGTCACCCCCTCCCCGGTGCGGCGCAACGCGCGCGCCGCGGGGATGCACTACCTGGAGATGCGCTACATGCTCGGGGCGCTGCGCGCCGACAAGCGCCGGCTGATCGATGAGTACCGGGCGCTGGAGGCGGGCTGCCAGGGCGCGTGCCGCGACCTGCTGACGCGCATCCGCCGCGATCACGAAGAACATCTCAAGACGCTCGACACCCTGACCGCGCGTCCCGTCAGTCATTGAGAAGCACGGCGGCGAGCGTATGACGCGCGACCAGTTGGCGCAGGCTGGTTTCGAGGTATCCGACGAAGCCCACGCGCGGCTGGCCGGTTTCGTCGAACGCCTGCTCGAGATCAACCGGCACATCAACCTCACCTCGCTGCGCACGCCAGAGCAGGTATGGGCCGTTCACGTGTGCGATGCGCTGGCGCTGCTGACGCCGATCGACGAGAGCCAGGCGCGCAGCCTGCTCGACCTGGGAAGCGGCGGCGGCCTGCCGGGCCTGCCGATCGCCTGTGTACGGCCCGACCTGCGCGTGGCGTTGCTCGATGCGACGCGCAAGAAGCTGTCGGCCGTGCGGGAGATCTGCACGGGGCTGGGGCTGGGCAACGTGGAGTTTCACTGGGGACGGGCGGAGCGGCTGGCCCACGACGAGGCCCTGCGCGAGGAGTTCGACCTGGTGGCCGCGCGGGCGGTCGGAGCGCTGCCGCTGGTGCTGGAGCTAGCCAGCGGCTTCGTGCGGCCGCACGGCTACGGCCTGTTCTACAAGTCGTGCCAGGCGGTCGAGGTCGAGGTCGAGGCGGCCCGCGGCGCCGCCCATGCCTGCGCCATGGTCTTCGAGGGTGTGCGCACCTATTCGCTGCCCGGCGAGCACGGCCCGCGGGCGCTGGCGGTGTATCGAAAAGGGGCGCGGCTGCGAAACAGCCTGCCGCGCAGCTCGGACCAGATCGCCAAGCGACAACTCTGACCGCTGCACCGTTCGCGCGTCTCAGGCGGTCGCTGCCACGAGGCAGGATCACGGTGGCGGCGAGAGCGCCTCGCTGCGCAGGTCGGTGGCCCGTCGCAGCACTTCCGCGACCGGCGGCTCCTCCTCCGGGGTGAGCGTGTACAGCGGCAGGTCGTGCACGTCGCGGATGGTGGTGGGCACGAGCGTCTCGGCGACGAGATCGAAGGGCGGATACTGCCACCACGGCGCGTCGGCGCGGTAATGCGTCCGAAGCATCTCGTATCCGCTCTTTCGCAGGACCAGCTCGTAGTCGCCATACCAGAGGAAGGTCACTTCCAGCGGGGTAACGCCCACCTGCTCGTCGTTGATGGTGACCAGCGCCCCGGGCGGGTCGGTGCGGATGCGCAGTTTGCGCTCCACGCAGCCGCTGACCACCAGGAGCGCCGCCAGCAGACTCGCGGCGGGGGCGAGCGTGGCGGTTGACACACGGCGGACGGACGGGCGCGTCATGTGGGCACCTCGATGACCCCAACGTCGAGGGTTTCGAGGTCGAGGGTGGCGACCGTCGCCCGACCGGTGACCCAGCCGCAACACTCCCCAGGGTTGAGGAACAGTTGCCCGGCCCGCCGCTCGACCAGCAGCTCGTGCGTGTGGCCGGTGACGATAACGTCGGCCCTGGCAATGTCCTCCGGGGTGCACCAGTCGACGAAGTGGTGCAGCAGCAGCCGCTTACCGCCGAGCTCCACCCAAAGGGGGCCATCCCGAATCTGGGGCAGGACCGTCTTGAGGCCGCCTCGCTCGCCGTCGTTGTTGCCGTAGGTGATGTGGAGAGTCCCCGGGAAGCCCGCGAGCACGTGGGCCGCGAACGGGGCAACGACGTCGCCCGGATGCAGGAGGGTGTCGACGCCGAGCTGCCCGAAGCGTTCGAGCGCGGCTCGCAACGTGGGCAGCCGGTCGTGCGTGTCGGAGATGATGCCGATGCGCATGGTGCTCCAGCGGCTCGGTCGGGCCCGGACGGGCAACCGCGATTGCCTGAATTCTAAGTTCGCTGCGCTCCGATATCCAGCGTGGCGGAGCGCGCTGACTTTCGGCCGTGAAACCAGCGGGCGGCGGCGCGGCGCCTCGCCCGGGCGCCGACGCCACCGCGGAGCCAGACCCGTGCTCACGACGCGAATCGCCAGCTTCCTGCGCGCCGGCCGCACGGGCCGCGCGGCGCGCCTGGCGGCGGCCGACGGGCGGTCGGACCGGGCGCCGCACCATGGCGGTGAGGCCGACGGACCGCTGAGCGTTTGGCGGATTGACGAAGCGGAATGTCGCGCCTGGGACGACCTGGCGCTGCGCCACACCCAGGGCACAATCTTCCACTCGATGGCCTGGCGCAGGGCGCTGGTCGAGATGCGCGCCGGCGAGCCGTATTACATTGCCGTGATGCGCGGGGCCAGGTTCGTGGGCATCCTGCCGGTCTTCGAGACGCGCGCCCCTGGGGCCGAGCCGGTGTTCGAGAGCTTGCCCGCAGCGCCAGCCGCCGGCCTGCTCCTGGATGAGACGGAGCCGCCTCGCGATGCCGACGTACGGGCCGCGCTCTGGGATCGTTTGCGCACGCTCGCGCAGCGGCGCGGCGTGCGCGAGATTCACCTCAGCCGTTACCTGCCGGCGCGCCTGCTCACCAGGCCGCCCGGGGGGCCGGCCTGGGTGCGGCTGCCGGTCGGCGAGGCGGCGGCACTGGCCCGCGGAGGCGGCGAATGCGGGCCGGCGGTCCGATACGCGGGGGCGGGCTCGCCGATTGGCGCAGGCTCCCCGATGATCGAGGCGTGGAACCTCCTGTCGCAGGCCGGCCTGGCCGCGGGCCTGTCCCGAACGCCGGAGTCATGGGCCGTGCACCAGCAGCAGGCCTACGTGCTCCAGCCGGCGGCAGGGAGGCTGCACGACGTGCGCGCGTTGCTGCGTCGCGTGCTGGCGGCGCCAGGGTCGGCGGCCCTGCGGTACATCCACCTGCAAGTACCGGGAGCGGCCTGGGTGTTGCGGCCGGAGATGGCGCGCTCGACAGACATTCTCGTGGCGGTGAGTCACTACTGCGAGCTGTGAGCCGTGTTCCCCGTCGCCGCCCGCGCCGGGGTACAATGCACGCGGATATGTCGGGCTCCATTTCACCGCAAGATCGCACCGGGCCGCCTGATGAGGCACCAGCCCCCGCCGCCCCGCCCGCCGGGACGCCAGGCGGAGACGCATTCGCCAAAACGGTTTACGACCATCTTCGGGCGATCGCGCGGCAGCAAATGCAGCGCGAGCGCGCCGGGCACACGCTGACGGCCACCGCCCTGGTCCACGAGGCGTACCTGCGACTCGCGCCCGCGGGCCTGCGCCCGGAGGATCGCCCGCGTTTCTTTCACGCCGCCGCCGAGGCCATGCGCCGAATCCTGATCGACCACGCGCGGCGGCGCGGCGCGGCCAAGCGGGGCGGAGGGCGCCGGCGATTGGAGGAGATCGAGAACGTGGCCGACCTGGCGCGCGACGAGCAGCCCGAGGTCACGCTGGCACTGGATGCGGCGATCGGCGAGCTGGAGGCCGAGGATGCGGCGGCGGCGGCGGTCGTGCGGCTGCGTTTCTACGCCGGTCTGACGGGCGAGCAGACGGCGGAGGTCCTTGGGCTGTCACCACGGCAGGTGGACCGCGAGTGGGTGTACGCGCGGACGTTCCTGCTGAGTCGCATGCGGGGCGCGCGCGCCTGAGAGGGGGTGGGCTGCGACGCCGTCAACTGCGGCTTACGGTCGCGCAGGCGTGGCGAGCGGCTCGCCATACTCCGGACAGCGCTCGCTCGTCGTTGGCAGCCCGCGCAGGTCATGATCCGCATTCGGGACACGCAAGTCCATGGATGGCATCGTCGTGGGGCCGGCGGGTAACGTCGGCTGCATCACAACTTGCGCCTCGCATCGGGCACGCGGCTCCGCAGCATACTGCATCCCCGCGGATTTGTGCCCGGAGGGGCCGAAGGTTCGGGTGCGCTCACGACCGACGGGCTATCGGCGGTTCGCGGGTTGACGCTCGGGGCTGGGCGGGTACCATCCGTCGGTTTCGAGGCACTGCGCCGCCTCCGGGTGGGCCAAGAGCGGCACTACGAGGATCACCGTGGCCAAGAAAGCGCGTCCGAAGAAGGCGTCTTCGCGAAGCTCCCGGACAGCCCCGGTGGCTCGCCCCAAGCGAAAGTCCGCAGCAACCCGGTCCGCTTCCGGTGTGCGCCGGACCGCCGTCCGCGCCAACGCGTCACCTCGGCCGAAAGCCCAGGCGACGCGCCGGACCGCTAGCGCCAAGCGCGTTGCCCGTCCGGTCGTTGGCGTCAGAACGCCGCGCCCCGCGTCCGACGGTCGCCCGGTTGCGACGCATCTCACGCGAAAGGACATCGAGCATTTCCGCGACATGCTGCTGGAGAAGCGCCGTCAGCTTGCGGGCGACGTCGGCGGCCTCCAGAACGAGGCGCTGAAAAACAACCGTCGCGAGGCCAGCGGCGATCTGTCGAACATGCCGCTGCACATGGCGGACGTCGGCAGCGACAATTACGAGCAGGAACTGACGCTCGGGCTGATCGAGGGCGAGCGGGCGCTGCTCGGCGAAATCGTCGAGGCGCTGGAACGCATCGACAAGGGCACCTATGGCGTCTGCCTAGCCACCGGCCAGCCGATCAGCAAGGCCCGCCTGAACGCCACGCCCTGGACCAAGTACTGCTACGAGTACATGCTGGCGCAGGAAAACCGGCAGCGCCCCCGTCACTAGTGTAGTGCCTCGCAGAAATGTGACGGTGTCACGGATGGGTGGAGCGGGCATCTTGCCCGCTCGGGCGGGCTGGAAGCCCCCCACCCTGCATAGGGACAGGCAGTTATTTGCGAGGCACTACACTAGCGAACGTTCAGGGCGATTCCGGGGGAGCGGTGCGGTCCGACGCCGGAGCCGCCGGGGCCGGCCCCAGAGGGATTCATGAGCGCGCCGATCGAGAGCGACAACCCGGGCAGCCTGCCTCCCGCGGCGGCGCCGCACGGTGCCGTCGGCGTTGATTCCGCGGGCGCGTCGTCCTCCGCGGCGGCGGGCGACGCGGCCCGCAGTGCGTTGCGCGACGCGGGCTCGCACGCGCGGTTCTGGCTGGTGGTTGCGCTCGGACTGACGCTCGACCTGTGGTCGAAGCACTGGGCCTTCAGCACGCTGGGGCAGCACGGCCACCGCGAGCTGATTCCGAACGTGCTCGAGCTTCAGATCATGCTGAACAAGGGGGCGCTGTTCGGCATCGGCCAGGGTCTCACCAACGTCTTCCTGATCGCCTCGGTGGCGGCGCTGTTCCTGGTTGCGTGGATGTTCGCCCACAGCTCGGCCCGCTCCTGGGGGCTGCACGTCGCGCTCGGCGGACTTGTCGCCGGAGCTCTCGGCAACATGTACGACCGCGCCACCGTCCGGCTGCTTGACGACGCGCTCGCCGACAGCCGCGGCCGGCTCTTCTACGTGGCCGTCGTCGGCCAGGGCGAGCAGGGACGCGTGCTCGTCGAGGCCTATCCGCCGGGCAGCGGACGCTTCACCGCCGAGCTCCCGGCCGGCGAGACGCCGCGCGAGGTCGGCTTCGTCCGCGACTTCATCAAGATCCCCACCAAGCTGTGGAACAACCAGGACCTCTGGCCGTGGGTGTTCAACGTGGCCGACATGCTGCTCGTCGGCGGCATCGGCATCGTCATGATCTACCTGCTCCGCGAACGCCGCTCCGTGCGTCATCCGGCGGCCGGCCTCGACGCCTCACCGGACCGATCGGCGTGAGGCGCGGGCGCGGGGCGTGGCCCTACGATTGCCTTGACGCCCGGGCGCCGCGGTCATAAGGTCACAAGCAGCCGATACGATCCGGCGGGTTCGAGCCGTCGGCCGCGGGGCGTGGCGCAGCTTGGCTAGCGCGTCTGCATGGGGTGCAGAAGGTCGCAGGTTCGAATCCTGTCGCCCCGATTTTGTTTGCCCGCGACCGTCCTTCGGGGCGGTCGTTGCGTTTCCAGAGCGGCGCGGCAGCCCGGTTCAGCAGCATTTCGCCCCGTCGCTGTGACGGCCAGACGGTGTTCCACCCCCCCGAGAACCGCCTGGTCGGCTGGGAGCCGCTTTTCTTCACCAGCGGGGCCCGGAAATGCGAATTCGCGTATGATTACCTGGGGCGACGAATCGAGAAGAAAGTGTACACGTACGACGGCTCAACCTGGAGTCTGAGCCAGACCCGGCGGTACGTGTGGAATACCACTGCGGGTAATTCCAGCGGCTGGCTGCTGCTGCTCGAGCTCGACGATTCGGGTGGTGCGGGCTTCCAGCCTGCCAGGAAGCTGACCTGGGGCCTGGACCTGAGCGGTCAGAGGGGTGGGGCGGGCATCCTGCCCGCCGACCTCGGTCAGAGGGGTGGCGCGGGCATCCTGCCCGCCGACCTCGGTCAGAGGGATGGCGCGGGCATCCTGCCCGCCGACCTCGACGGCGCCGGCGGCATCGGTGGGCTGCTGGCCACCAGCGACCCGAATGACCCGCAGGACCCCAACGACCTCTTCGGCGATTTCGTGTTCTGCTACGACGCCAACGGCAACGTGGGCCAGCTCATCGACCTGGCCCACGACCCGAACGACCCCGCCGGCGCGATCAAGGCCCACTACGAGTACGACCCGTACGGGAACATGCTGCTCGACGTAAGCGACCCCAACCAATCCGGCCCCTACGCCGCCGCGAACCCCTACCGCTTCAGCACCAAGCCCTGGGACGACGAGACGGGGTTGGGCTACTGGGGCTACCGATACTACGATTCACGGGTGGGACGATGGATCAATCGGGATCCGATTGGGGAAATGGGCGGAACGCACCTGTACAATTATGTGTACAATACCCCGCTGCATGCGTTTGACGCCATTGGCCATGCGTCCGCTACCCCTTTGGAGGGAACCGGCGGACTCTTGGGCGCCATGGCGTTGTGCGCCATACCGCCTCCCACGCCGTTGAGCTGTTTCGCGCAGTTTGGACCATGCTACGGCGGGACTTATATCATTCGGAACGGTCGCTGCGTCTGTGTGCCGTGGCCCGGCGGCGCATCGGGAGACTCAAAGAGTTGCAGTTGGGGGCATTACTGGGACTGCAAGACGGGTCAGTGCGTAGAAGCAGATCCGTTCGCCGGTGACGTATACGGCAACTGTTGCGGAGGGAACCGGGATTGTTCGCCTACCGGCTGTAGCGCTCCGGATTCAGGCGACTGCTGGGACGCCGCCTGCGGCAACCACGATCAGTGCTATCACTACAATGAGATTTCCGCCGCGCCGGGTCCGGGGCCGTGGGTTGGCTACACGCCCAAGCACTGCGCATGCGATTGTAAACTTGTGCAGGAGATGAAGGCTTGTGGGGGTGGTTCCAGTGTTGTTCCGGTAGCGGTCAAGCAGGTCATCCAGTTTTTCTGCACCTTGATGGAGTACAACAAGTGTGAGTGCAGCGCATGTGGCCCGTGATTCCACGGCGACAGTTGATTCCGCAACCCTCGCTAGGGCGACGATCAGGATTGCAGAGAACAAGACGCTACGGCAGACCGCATGCACTGGCGCTTTCTGGGATTGTGGTTCTCGTTCTGCTCATGGCGATTTGGGTTGCGAGCGCGTGGATGCAGGTCGCGGCGACTGTTCCGAGGGTTTCGATCACGATTGAGCAGGGCCGGGTGTTCTGTGGCATCGAGCACGAGTTGATCTGGAAGCATCGGCTTGGGCGCTCCGGACTTCGGGACATGTGGGATTTTCAGTGCGGTATGCGTCCACATATCACGCAGAAGTGGGCACAGCGTTTCGGACTATGCGCGCCGCATTGGTGGGGAAAAGGGTCCATGTTCGAATTTGCGTTCGTTATTCCGTTCTGGCTGCTGGCGCTGATTGCGGGCGCTTCCACCGGCATTCTCTGGCTGCTGCTGGGCCGGTTCGTGCGGCCGGGATGCTGCGTCGGCTGTGGATATGATCTGCGAGGAAGTGCCAGCAATCGCTGTTCCGAGTGTGGGCGGGAGATGACTAGACAGGCCTGACCCGCCACGCTGGCCGGCGGCCCGGGAGACCACATGGACTTGTGGCAGTACAACGACCGCAATGAGCTGACGCGCAGCGAGCGCCACGCCGGCACCGACCCCAACAGCCCGGGCACCGAGGACACCAGCCTGCGGCGCGTGTACGCCTATGACCCGATCGGCAACCGGACGACCTCGAAGGCGGGCGACCCGAACAGCGCCCCGCTGACGACGTACACGTCCAACAACCTGAACCAGTACGACCCGGTCGTCACCGCCACGACGCCACAAACCGGGCAGCGGCTCAAGTACGACCTGGACGGCAACCTCAGCGAAGCCTACGTCACCGGCGACATCAACGGTGACGGGAACGTAGACGCGTCCGATCTCGGCGCGCTGCTGGCGGCGTACGGCACGTGCGAAGGTCAGCAGGGCTACAACCCCAATGCCAACA
The DNA here is from genome assembly GCA_900696525.1 of uncultured Planctomycetota bacterium. GTDB lineage: Bacteria > Planctomycetota > Phycisphaerae > UBA1845 > Fen-1342 > CAADGL01. Next base: position 101,148 of record CAADGL010000019.1, on the reverse strand, counting down.
TCTCGCCGAATAACCCCGGGCCGCAATGTGTGGACTCGGCTGATCTGGGCCTGTTGCTGAGCCTCTACGGCCTCCAGGCGACGGGCGCGATCCGGGCCAAGTTCACCTGGGATGCTGAGAACCGGCTGGTCGGCTGGGAACCGCTGGCGTTCGTCAGCGGCGCGAAGAAGGTCGAGTTCAAGTACGACTACCTCGGCCGGCGCATTGAGAAAAAGGTCTACACCTACAACGGCTCGTCCTGGGACCTCAGCGAGACGCGGCGCTTCATCTGGAACGACTGGCTGCTCCTGCTGGAGCTCGATGGCGACGGCAACGTCCTGCGAAAGCTCACCTGGGGTCGCGACCTGAGCGGCTCGCTGGGCGGGCCGGCGGCATCGGGGGCCTGCTGTCCATCCAGGATACCAATGGCACGCCGTCGTCGGATACCGATGACCTGCGCTACGTCTACTTGTATGACGCCAACGGCAACGTCGGCCAGGTGATCGACCTGGCCGCTTCCAGCGCGTCCGCCTGCATCAAGGCCCATTACGAGTACGATGCCTACGGCAAGGTCCTCGTCCAGTCCGGCTCCTACGCCGCCGCTAACCCCTACCGCTTCAGCACCAAGCCCTGGGACGACGAAACGGCCTGGGATACTGGGGTGAGCGATACTACGACCCGCGGCTGGGGCGATGGATCAACCACGATCCGATCGGAGAACTGGGCGGCCTGAATCTCTACGGATTTGTGGCAAATGCGCCACTGGACCGTATTGATCCGCTTGGCCTCGCATGTGCGGAATCCTACTGTTCGTCGCCGGCGCCGGTTCCGATGGGGCCAGAGGCATGCCCCTCTGCGCAGGATCCAGCGCCCCAGCAACCCGGGCCGATCCCACCGGGACCAGCGGACAAGTCCTGTGACAAGGTGTACGGAGAGGGAAGCTGTGAGCGCTTCTGCAAAGATGGGACTCCTCCGTGCCCCAAGAGCGCAGAGAAGTACCCCGATGCATGGGGCATAGCGTGCTGTCCGGAGGCGGGAAAGCCTGGCTGTAAGTGCGTTTGCACCGAAACAGCCTCTGGACCATATCCCGACGCCGGTCAGCAAGTCGTCGATTGTGTTCGCGCACACGAGGATCAGCACCTCGCCAACTGTGGCCAGCTGCCGGCAGGCAGGAACAACGAATGCAATGCATACACGGTAACCGCCCAATGCGTTGGAGGAAAAGCGGGTTCCTGCGGGAATGGCCCGAAGGCATGCAAGTGTCTGAAGCAACTGTTCGAGTTCTTGAAGAATCAAGTGAACTCCGGTTGCGAGGCCAACTGTAAGGGTCTCGGGGGCAAGAAGTATGACTGCGTCAGCGCTATGAAAGAAGCATGGCGTCAGCTGCATGCGGCGTCTGTCAAGAACAAGTGCACCGGCGGCGACGCCGTGCCGCCGCCACCCAAGAGATAGCGGTGTCCGCATGCCGACACGTTCTGACGCCAGTTTGGTGCCCATGGTGGTAAAGCAGAATACTCAAGGGCCAGGCAGAGCGCAGAGAGCCGTCCGTTGGTGGCCCATACTGGTGTTTCTTTGTCCAACGCTCGTGCTCTGGATCGCAAGTTGCTTCTATGTTCTGGAAGCGAGAGCGGCTGTTGTCGAGGTCGCGCTGGCGGGGGGCGATTGCATGATCCGCTGGGGGCGCGGAATCGCGAACCAGGGATTCTGCGCTACACCCGCAAGCCCTAGTCGAGTTGAGGTTACGCTTCCCGGCATCCTATTGGTGTCGGAGCGCGTCGAGTCGCTTCGGCCCTTTGGCACATTACCGTACGTCGGCCGGGGGCTGTTCGGACAAGACTACAGGGTCTCGCTACCGCTCTGGATGCTGCTCTTTGCGCAGGTGGCTGCTGTGGGCATGCTAATCGCACGGCGCTACCGAAGGCGCGCTGGCCCCGGTGTGTGTGCAGAATGCGGCTACTCGCTTGTGGGGAACGTGAGCGCTCGTTGTCCCGAATGTGGTGCGCGCGTCTGCGGCTCGCCTCGGCAGACGCGCGAAGCACGATGACGCAGCGAACGCCAACTGAGGACACGATGAGCGCAGTCAGCCGAGCCGCTTGTCATGAGCCGCTTACACAGCTCGTGCGCGATCTCGCTGAGTGGCTTGCAGTCCTTCGGCGCTTCGCTTTGCGCCGCCGGGGCGAAGCGCCGGACGATCCCGACCGGGATGTCCGGGCGTCCGACGAGTCGGAGCAGTTTCGAGCGCCCGCCAAAGCGATCATCGTCTGGTTGGAGCTGCACGCCCGCGACGCCGACGCGGCGGAAGTCGATGATGCGATGGCCGTCCTGCGAGAAAACGCGCGACGATTCGACACGGGTGGGCTGACGCCGGTCCTCGACGAGCGCGCCGACGAGTACGTTTCCCCACTTGAATTGCTCATCGAAGCCGCGGAGAAGACAGCGGGCCGACTGGACGACCTCGACCAGGCACGCGCCCGGGCGGCGTTGCGGCCCAGCCGGTCGCGGTTTGCTGTTCGCGCGTGTCACCCCGATTTCTTTCACGAGTTTCACGACGATCGGGCAGATGGCCGCACCAGGCGCCAGGCGTCGGTTGCAGATCGTGGCTGCTTCTGGCAGGCGGTGCGCAAGCAGGCAACAAGATCCAAGCACAAAGCGTCGCAGTCCGACGAGTGAACTGCGACGCTTCTAACATGGTCGTCGCCGCATTGAGCGGCCGTCCCGCAAAGCGTGCTGACGCACGCGCATGCCACTTGCTACTTCAGGTCGTTCAACGCGGCGCCGAAGTTGATGTGGAAGACCTGTTGGTCGATGACCAGTGCCGGGACTGACTTCACGCCGGCACGCTCCGCTTCCGAGAGCCGTTGCTTCTGCTGCCCGAGGTGCACGACCTCAACCCGGAACTCCTTGGGGTTGAGCGCCGATGCGAACTGCTGCTCGGCCGTGACGCAGACAGGACAACCCGCGTGATAGAACGTGGCCTTCTTCATGGTTCGTTTCCTTTCATTGCTGACGACGCCGGAAACCCTCCGGCCAGGGGCTTCTCGCCGACGAACAACGACCACAGCCGCCGTCGTTCCGGCGGAGTGAGCATTTCATGGTCCGCGCAATCAAGCCGCAGATCGGCATCAGCCAGCGGCGCATCGACGAACGCGCAATGATGCGGCTTATCCGCACTTGCGTGAACATTTGGACGGAAGTAGTTGCAGGTGGGGCACATCCGCGCGACCGGAATCTGACCGTCCACCTGCAACGCGTGGATCATCTTGACCAGGATTCGCAGGAGTGACTCCTGCTCCGTTGCATCAAGGGCATGAAGCGTGCGGCCGACGGCATCGGGCCACTCGACCTGCCGCGCTGCCGCTCGCGCGCCCTTCCGCGTCAGGCTGACTCGGACGACTCGAGCATCCGCGTCCGACCTCTCCCGGCTCACCAGCCCCTTGCGTTCCAAGGCTGCAACCGCGTCACTGACCGTCGGCTGAGAGACGGCCAACTCGGCGGCGATACGCTTCATTGAGAGGCCCCCGCGCGCTTGGCCATCCAGAAGCGCCAGCACCTGTCCCTGGGTCGGGGTCAGGCCCGACGGCCGACCTCGGCTCCACGCCTGATGCCGAAGGACCAGGGCGAGCTTGGCCAGCCCGGCCGAGATTCGCCGGTTCAAATCGCCAGGAACAAGCCGTTCGTCCATATGCATAGGAGTCCTAAATATAAGCGGCCGTGCCGTGCCTGTCAACTCCGGCGGACAGCCGCCCGGCCGCCGCCAAGTCGGCCTTCGCAGGCTCGAATCCCGTCACCCTGATCCAGTCCGATGGCTGATCGTGGCAAGTGCCGCTCCTGCCGCCAGTTGCAAGAAGGTTCGCTCACGTCCTGGCAAACCCTGCGGTCCCGTCGGCGCCAGATTCCGCAGGAAGCGAGCGATTCTGCCCGCTGGTTGGTGACCGGCACCGAAGCGGCGGACGCAGGTGGCCCGCCGGGGGCCGGCCCCCCGGCGAGAATAGGCACGAAAACTTAAACCAAATGGTTGACAAACCGTGCGCCGCCGTTATACTAAACCACATGGTTGTAAATCGCTCGCCGAGACTGGACCGCGTCTTTCACGCCTTGGCACACCCGGCCCGCCGCGCGATTCTCCAGCGGTTGGCAGGCGGGGAACACAACCTCAGCGAACTGGCCGCTCCGCTGCGGATGTCCTTCCCGGCGGCCTCCAAGCACGTGCGCGTCCTGGAGCGGGCCAGGCTGGTGCGCCGCCGCGTCGTCGGCAGAACGCACATCTGCCGGGTCGAGGGCAAACCGCTCGAGGAGGCCGAGCGCTGGCTGGAAGAGTATCGGCGTCACTGGGAGCGGAACTTCCTGAGGCTGGACGCCCTGCTGGACCAGATGAAGGCCGAGGAGCGGGAAAAGAAGCCCGATCACCGCCGTGAGTGAGGAAACACACGATGCAACGCGCTGGCGCCCTTCAGGTCTCGACGCCCACCGACACGACGATCGTCATCACGCGCACGTTTGATGCGCCGCAGAAGCTGGTCTGGGAGGCGATGACAAGGCCCGACCTGCTGCGACGCTGGATGTTCTGCCCGCCGGGGTGGACCTGGGCGGCGTGCGAGATGGACGTGCGCGTCGGCGGCAGGTTCCGCTGGGCATGGAACGGCCCCGACGGGAACCTCGCCATGACGATCTCGGGAGAGCACCGCGAAGTGACCCCGCCCGCCAAGATCGTGCACACCGAGCGGATGGAGATGGGCCCGGGCGCCGGCGGCTGCGCCGCGCACGGCGACGGCGGTGAGCACCCTCCGGTTCTGACGACGCTTGAACTCGACGAGCGGGGCGGCAAGACCCGGATGAAGATGACGATCGCCTGCCCCACGAAGGAAGTCCGTGACGCCATGCTCGCCTCCGGCATGGAGCAGGGCATGGAGGCCGGCTACCAGACGCTGGACGCGATCCTGTCCGAGGGGGGCACGAAGCCCTCGACGGAATCCCTCTCGATTGTGCGTGACCTGGAGCATCCGCCGGAGCGGGTCTGGCGCGCGCTCACGGACCCCGCACTGCTGGCCCGATGGCTGCTGCCGGCAATCGGCTTCAGGCTCGAGATGGGGGCGGCGTTCAAGCTCCAGGCACCCCCGCAGCCCGGCTGGGACGGGATCGTCTCCTGCCGGATCCGCAGCATCGAGCCGCAGGCAAGGCTCAGTTACACGTGGGTCACCGGCGACCTCGACACAGTCGTGACCTTCACGCTGACGCCCACGGCGACCGGTACGCGACTCTCCGTTGTGCACTCGGGATTCAAGCCGGATCAGAAGCAGGCCCTCGGCGGCGCCCGCTACGGGTGGAAGGTCATGAGCGACAAGCTCGTGGAGATGCTCGCCGAGCAGGACGCATGAGCAGAGAGACGCCAATGCAGAAGGTCACGCCGTTCCTGATGTTCAACGATCAGCTTGAAAAAGCCGTCGAGTTCTATACCTCGACGATCCCGGGTTCCAGGATCGAGCGGGTCGCGCGCCGGGGGGAAGACGGACCGCTCCAGTCGGCCGAGTTCATCGTCGGCGGGCAGCGGTTCATGGGGTTCAACGGCGGCCCGCATTTCGGTTTCTCCGAGGGGTTCTCCATCTTTGTCGACTGCAAGGACCAGCGCGAGGTCGACGACTACTGGGACAGGTTCATGCGTGCGGGGAGCAAGCCGACGCAGTGCGGCTGGCTGACCGACCCGTTCGGAGTCTCATGGCAGATCGTGCCGCGCCGTTTCACGGAACTGATCGGCGACACGAACCCCAGGAAAGTCAAGGCCGTGATCGACGCGATGCTGAAGATGCAGAAACTGGACGTCGCCGAGCTGGAGCGAGCCCACGCGGAGGCGTGAAGGGTAGCTTCGCAGGCTGACTGTCATCCTTAAGGAGACGAGATGCTATGTCCACACCGCTTCCGACTCGCATCACTGCGACGCTTTCGGTGCGTGACTGGGCGGCAGCAGTCGATTTCTATAAGCGTGCGTACGGCGCTGTCGAGCTGCATTGTGTTCCCGGCGGCGGTGTCGCGCAGCTGTGCGTGGGCGCTGCCGAGTTCTGGGTCGCCGAAGAGTCAGCCGCGAACCAGAACTTCAGCCCCATGTCGCTCGGCGGCTGCTCGGTGCGAATGTTGCTCATCACCAACGATCCGGCCGCGGTCTGGCGCCAGGCCATCGCCGCCGGCGCGAAGGCAATCTCGCCGGTCGCTGAAGCGCACGGCTGGTGCATCGGACGCGTTCTCGACCCCGCGGGACACCATTGGGAAATTGCCCGACCCATGCGCTGTACATGAGGCCACGTGCACTCAGCTATGGCCGTTGAAAGAACTGCACGCGAGGAGCGCTTCAAACAACCACAAACAAGGATTGCAACGGCAAGGGAACGCAAATGGGCATCAGCAGAGACAATGACGTCAACCAGCCCCGCACACGGGTGGAGCGCGTATCCGACTGCGACCTCGTCGTCAGCCGCGCCTTTGACGCGCCCGCGCGCCTTATGTGGGAGGCATGGACCAGGGCGGAACTCTTCAGGACGTGGTGGGCGCCGGAGTCGTTCCGGCTGAACCTGCGCGCCTGCGAAATGGATGTTCGCGTCGGCGGACGGTATCGGCTGGTGTTTCTCCACGAGGGTTCGACGATGGAGTTCTTCGGCACGTACCTCGAGGTGGTGCCGCACTCCCGCCTCGTCTGGACCAACGAGGAGGGTGGCGGTCAAACCGTCACCACGGTGACCTTCGAGGAAACCGCCGGCAGGACGCGGCTGGTCGTGCGCAATCGCTATCCATCGAAAGAGGCGCTCGAGGCCGACGGTTCGACCGACGCGCTGCCCGACTCGCTCGACCAGCTCGCCACGCTTCTCGCCGGCCTGGTATCCGGCACGGTGACACGATGACGCAGCGCATCCATCACACGAACCACTCCGGGAGACGCTTCGCAGCGTGGACGGCAGCTTTCGCTTCCATGATGCTCATGATGACTGTTGCGTCGGCGCAGCAGAACCCAGCGACAGGCTATGCGCCGGTCAACGGGCTCAAAATGTACTACGAGGTCCACGGCAGCGGCGAGCCCGTGGTGCTGCTCCACGGCGCGTTCATGACGATCACCAACATCTGGAACGGGTGGATCGAAGAACTCGCCAAAACGCGGAAGGTGATTGCCATCGAAATGCAGGGCCACGGCCGCACGGCGGACATCGCGCGCGACATGACCTCTGAAAACCTCGCTGATGATGTGGCGGCCCTGCTCGACCACCTCAGGATTCCGCGGGCGGACCTCATCGGGTACAGCATGGGCGGCGGCGTCGCGATGCAGTGTGCCGTCCGTCACCCGGACAAGGTACGGAAAGTCGTCGTCCTGTCGTCCTACATGCGTCGTGACGGCGTGGTCCAGGAAGGGGCCGAGGCGCTCAAGAATCTCTCGCCGGAACTCTTCGTTGGCTCGCCGCTCGAAGCCGAGTACAGGAAGCTCAGCCCGACGCCGGACGGTTTCCCGAAGTTCGTCAGGCACATGGTCGCCGCGATGTCTCAAGAGCGCGATCTGGACGCCGACAAGCTGAAGGCCACCCCAGCGCCCATGTTTTTTATCTTCGGCGACGCCGACGGCATCCGGCTCGAGCACGTCGCGGAGATGTTCCGGCTGAAGGGCGGCGGGACTCATGGCGACCTGGGGCCGCGCACCGCCTCACGCCTGGTCATTCTGCCCGACTCCACCCACGTCACGCTGTTGGAGCGTAAGAGCATCATCGTGCCGATGGTGAACGACTTTCTCGATGCCGGGCCGTAGACGCAGGACCGACGATTGAAGGACTCATCATGAGCGCAAACGGAACGGCCGCACGTCTGCTCGCGTGGCGCCCGACGATCGCCGGCGCCTCCATCGCCGCGAGCGTGGCGTTCATTGTCCTGCTGGGGCTGCTGCACGTCCTCCGGCCGGAGCTCGACCCCTCGTGGCACTTCATCAGCGACTACGAAGCGGGCCCCTGGGGTTGGGTCATGCGACTGGCGTTTTACTCGCTGGGGGCGAGTTGCCTCGGGGTGGTCGTCGCGGTCTTCCCGCACGCGCCCGGGATCGTCGGGCGTCTGGGCCTACTGCTCCTGCTCGTGTCCGCCGGCGGTCTTCTGCTGGCGGGACTTTTCGCCCCAAGCGCGACCAGCACGCTTCACGAGACCGGCGCCATGCTTGACCAGCTCCCCTTCGCCGGGCTGTTCCTTTCCATCAGTTTGTGGCGCAATCCAGCTTGGCGCTCGGTCCGATGGACGCTCGCCTGGGCGCTGCTGGTGCTCTGGGCGGGCGCGGCAGTGTTCATCTGGGCGATGGTGGTCATGCAGCCGAGCAAGGACAGGCCGCCCAGCCCGGACGTGCTGATCGGCTGGCCGAGCCGGGTCTTTATTCTGGCCCACTGTGCCTGGCTCATCCCCGTTGCCTGGTGGTCGCGTCGGCTTTCGGCAGCTCCCGCGAACAGCCCGGCAAGATGCGCACAGCTTCCGCGCTGCGACCCAGGGATATGGAGCAAATGATGTGACTGCGAAACCCACGACGATCGACGAATACCTGGCAACCGTGCGCCCTGACCAGCGCGCGGCGCTGAGCAGGCTTCGAAGGGCAATTCGTGCCGCCGCGCCTGACGCCGACGAGTGCATCACCTACGGGCTTCCAGGCTTCCGGCTGCACGGGAGAGCATTGGTCGCCTTCGGCGCGCGACCCTCGCACTGCGCGTTCTACCCGATGAGCGACACGACCATCGCGGATCACAAGGACAGACTCGGTGCGTTCGAGACGAGCAAGGGGACCATCCGTTTCCAGCCCGGCAAGCCGATTCCCGCGGCGCTGGTCCGCATCCTGGTGAAATCCAGAATCGATGAGATCAGCGCCATGCGGAATCGGGCGCGAACACCGGGCAAGTCTCGCGTGAAGCGGAAGCCGGTCTCCGTCGCACGCGGCACCGATGTGCCTCAGGCCCGTCTTCGGAGGAGGTTCCGATGAGCTGGAGCAAATGGGTTCGGCAGGTCCACCGCTGGCTGGGCGTCATCTTCACGCTGACGGTGGTCGCCAACATCGTTGTGATGGCCGCGAGACGGGGCGAGATGGCCCCGGCATGGGTGACTTACTCGCCGCTGCTTCCGCTTGCGCTGCTCTGGTTCAGCGGCACGTATTTGTTCGTGCAGCCGTATTTCGCGAGGTGGCGCGGCGCGCGACGCGGCACAGAATAGCTCGAACTGTCTGGAGTGAACGCAATGGCTCGTAGGACAATAAGCAAGTCGGTGAAGCCCGCAGGAACAACCGCTGGCGGGCGCGGCGGCGCCAAGGGCTTCACGGACCCGGAGAAGGCCGCGATGAAGGAGCGCGCCCGGGAACTGAGGGCCGAGGCGCGCGCCGGCAGGAACAGGGCGGATGGGGAACGCGCGGTGCTCGCGACGATCGCCGAGATGCCGCCCCCGGATCGCACGCTGGGGGAGAAGCTTCATGCGATCGTCCGCGCCAACGCACCGTCGCTGACGCCGAAGCTCTGGTACGGCATGCCCGCGTACGCGAATGCCGACGGCAAGGTGGTTTGCTTCTTCCAGGCGGCGACGAAGTTCAAGACGCGATACGCGTCGTTCGCCTTCATGGACGCGGCCCACCTCGACGACGGCGTGATGTGGCCGACGGGCTTCGCCGTGAAGGGGCTGACCGCCGACGACGAGGCGAAGATCGCCGCCCTCGTGCAAAAATCGGTCGGCGGAGGAACGTGAATGCCCCCGACCCCGACCCATCCCGCTCCGCAGCCGCTGATCTGCGTCAGCGACGTAGAGGCCGCCAGCCGGTGGTACCAGCGGCTGCTCAACGTGCGGAGCGCCCACGGCGGGCCGCACTACGAGCGCCTGGTCCGCGACGGGCGGCTGGTCCTGCAACTTCATCACTGGGATGTCGAACACCACCACGGGCCGATCGGCGACCGCGCGGCGAAGCCCTACGGCAACGGCGTGCTGCTGTGGTTCGAGGTGGACGATTTTGACGCCGCCGTCACCCGCGCGGTGGAGTTGAATGCCGAGGTCGTCCGACCGAAGCACCGCAATCCGCCCGATGGCGGTGGCGGGCCGAACCATTGGGAGATATGGCTGCGCGATCCTGAGGGATACACGATCGTGCTTGCAAGTCCCGACGGTTCGGCAGAGCGTCCTCGCCGCACCCACCCTGACCGGTGACCTTTCCACACTTGCCCCGGGCAGGCGCGTTTCACGGTTTCACGGCCCGGAACCCGCGTTTCCGGCCCCGTTCCATTGGCGCCCCTGTCGCGCCGAGTGGGCGGTGTGCCACTGCCGTGCGCACAGTGTCTTCCTCGGCCGGCACGTCTTCGACGTGGACGCAAGTCAGCGGACAGCGCGAGGTGCAGGTCTTCCGCTGAGCTTCACACCTCTGATACATGAGCGCGTCGTCGAGCGCCGAAGACACTGCTCGCAGGGCAGTGGCACCCGCGCATCGTTATCCATGGACCGGGGGCCGGGTGGCACCGGTGGCACCCGGCGGGCTGAGTACCGCCGAGCTGCTGCGCGTCGTTACGATTGACGCGGCCCGGGCCCTGGGACTCGGCGACCGCGTCGGCTCAATCGAACCCGCCAAGCAGGCCGACCTAACCGCGTTCCCCTGCGACATCCCGTCGCCGCCCTCATCGCCCACCCGCCGGCGGCCAGCGCCGTGTGGGTCCGCGGCGCTGCTGGTGCTGAGGGCGTCAACCCAGCCGGCTGTGGACCCGTGCCGGTCGATCGCCTGTTCGCGCAGCTCAAGCAGCGGCTGGACCGCATCCCGACCCGCGCACAGCGCCAGCTCGAAGGGGGCTGAGCGCGCAGCCCGGCAACAGTCCCCCGGCGCCCTTTCGGCAACCAGGCGCCGAGGCTGCACGCGGTTCGCGCGGACCGACTTCCGGCGGCGGTGGTTCAGGCGCGGGCGGCGGCGGACTCCAGGAAATCGACGAACTGGGCGGCCAGCGTGTCGCGCGCGAACTCACGCTCGCCCAGTTCGCGGGCGCGCCGCCCCATGTCCCTAAGCTCCGCCCGATGATCGCGCATCCACACCACCGCGTCGGCGAACGCCGCCGGGTCGTCCGGCGGAATGGCCAGCCCGCAGCGGTGATGCTCGATCAGCTCCGCCAGCCAGCCGGGGTAGTTGTTCAGCACGGGCAGGCCCGCGGACAGGTAATCAAAGAACTTGTTGGGCGACGTGCCGTAATAGAACGCCGGAATGTTCTTGAGGATCTGCATGCCGACGTCCATCCGCGGCAGGAGGCGCGAGAGCTGGTCCTTCGGCAGCAGCCCGTGCCAGATGACCAGGTCGCCGAGCCCCTCCTGCCGGCTGCGCTCCATCAGCCGCTGCTTCTGCCCACCCTCGCCGATGAACACGAAGCGGATGCCCTGCTCGCCGCGCTTCTTCAGCTCCACCGCCGCATCGAGCACCGCGTCGAGCCCGTTGGCCAGCCCGTGGGCGCCGCTGAAGACCAGGCGGAAGTCGCCCGGCCTGCCGAAGCGCGGGTCGTCCAGCGGCGCGTCGGTCGGGCGGAACAGTTCGAGATCGCAGCCGTTGGGGATCATCGCCACGCGCTCCGCCGGGTAGCCCGTCCGCACGATGCCGTCCTTGATGCCCGGGGCCAGCGCGACGATCCGCCGGGCGGCGTGATAGGTGATGCGCTCCATCCGGCGCATGTACCAGACGGCGATCGGGTTGGTCAGCACCTTGAGGGCGATGACGATCTCCGGCCACAGGTCGCGCACCTCGAAAACGAACGGCGCCCCGAGCCGCCGGGCCCCTTTGCGCCCGGGGATGCCGACCGTCAACGGCGTCGACGTGGCGAAGACCAGGTCGGCCCGGCTGTCGGCGACGAGCGCGGTGGCGGTGCGGGCGAAGCTCAGGAACGCCATGATGCGCCGCGCGGCGCCCATCTTGTTGGAGTAGGGCTCGGCGATGCACTTGACGTCGATGTTGTCGATGGTCATCTCGTTGACACGGCCGCTGACCTTGAACACGCGCGCGGTCGCGTCGTTCACGCCGCAGATCATGGTCACGCGATGACCGCGGGCGATGAGCCGCCGGGCCATCTCGTACGAGCGTGTGCCGGTCGCGCCCTGCTGGGTCGAGAAGTGCTGGTGAATGTACGCGACGTGCATCGGCGCTTCCCGGACCGCGAGCCTGCCAGACAACAAGCAAGGGCGAGACGATAACGCGCGCCCGAGCCGAGGAACAAGGGCCAGCGCCTCGCCGCGTACCGGCCTCCGCCGAGGAGGCATAGCCCGCTCGCCCGCACAAAAAAAGAACGACGGGCGGTCGGGCTCGCCACCGTCACAGCATCAGTCCCGGTACCGGGCGTGGCAGTCCTTGCACGTCTGCGCGATGAGCGCGAGCCGCCCGCTCAGGTCCGCGTGGGAGATCGCTGCACGATCGGCGCCGGGCGCGTCCCGCGCCTGCGTCCGCACCAGGGCGTCCTCCAGTCCCGCCGCGAGCCGCGCCGACTCGCGCATCCACTCCACGTACTCGGCCGGCCGCGAGCGGCTGCTCTCGTGCTCGATGAGGTTCCGCAGCAGGTCCGCCAGCCGGCCGGCCTCGGCCGCCGGGACGAGGTCGGGGTGGTCGCGCGGCGTAGTCCAGGCGGCCTTCTCGATGAGCCGCAGGTGCTCGTGGGCGTGCTCGATCTCGACCATGCTGCGAACCAGGCCGCTGGTCCTCCAGACGCGCGGAAAGCTGTCATCGGCGCTCAGCAGCCGCGCGCCGTCCGCCACCGTCGCGGCCGACACGCACTGGTACAGCCCCTTGTACGCCGGAGACGTGCCCGACACCTTCATCCGCAACAACGCCTCGTCAGCCGTCAGGCGGCCAAGCGTGACGGCGACCGCGCCGGCGGCCCCGGCGCTGCGGTGCTTGCCGTGGTGGCAATGCAGGTAGATCGGCCCCGGCAGGTCGTGGACCGCGCGGGCCAGCTCCAGCGTCCGCCGCTCGTCCATGCCGCTGTAGCCGATCGGCAGGTGGACGTATCGCAGGCCGCGACGCTCGGCGCGCTCGACGTCCGGCCGCGCGCCGTCCACCGAGATGATCGTGCGGACGCCCAGCGCGACGAGCGTGTCGAAGCCCGCGTCTCCCTCGGGCACCGAGCCGCTGTAGAGCCCCTCGCCGAACGCGACGACGTTGTGCACGCCCGGGTACTCGGCGGGCGTACCGCCTGCCGGGTCGGGCGGCGGCAGGGCGACTGATGATCTCGCGATTTCGTGATCCGGCGAGGTCTTGATTGAAGCGTCCTTGCCGGCAACGGCCGGCGCGGCGTTGCGCGCGGCGCAGCACGCGCTCAGGCCGACCGCCGCAATCAGCACAATTCGGAAGGCCCAACCGGCCATTGCTCGTACCAGCTTTCCACGCGGCGCGTGCGGCGCCCCCGCGGCGCGGCGGCTGTCCGCGCAAGCCACGTGGCACGGACGGACAACCCGCCCGTGCGACCCGTCTTCGCCGTCCATGATAGTCCGACGCCAGGGCGGATACACTGCGCGCTCCATGATGCGCGTGCTGGACGTGGTGCTGGCGCGGCCGGCGGCGGATGACTGGGCCGCGGCGGGGGCGCAGTATGCGCTTGCGGCGCTCTGGCACTTCTGGCCGCTGGCCGTGTTCGGCTTGCATGGCGTTGCGGCCGAGGAGCCGCTCGCCGCGATCGGCCCCACGCTCGGGATGGTCGCGCTGAGCGTCGTGGGCTGGATCGTGTTCTCGATCGGCGTGCGGCGCGGCGCCAGGCGGCGCGGCCTGTCGGAGTCGCGGCTGTATGCGCGGGCCTGGTGGCGCACGTGCATGTGGACGAGCGCCGTCGCGTCGATGTGGGCGCTGATCTTCCCCTCGGACTTCAACGCTTCGCGCGCTCCGGGATACGAGCTCTGCGCCTTGACGATCGTGTTCGGACTCCTGACCGGGCCGGTTGTCTTCGGCCGCCGGGACGCGCGCCTTTCGCCGCTGCGCTGGCGCCCCCAGTGCCCGGAGTGCGGCTACAGCGTCTTCCGCGTAACGGCCGGACGCTGCCCGGAGTGCGGTGCGCCATACCCCTCACTGCTGCGCCACAATCGCCGCTGGGCCATCCACCGCCACCCGTGGGACAGGCGGCCGCGCGAGTTCGTGGTGGCGGCGTATCTCAAGAGCGCCGTTATGAACGGACTATGCCCGTGCCGGGCGGCTTGGCGGCTCGGAAGCCCCGACCGCTTCGGGCGGGCGCTGCGCTGGGCGGCGGCGCACCTACTGCTGGCGGCACTGCTCGCAACTCTGCTGGGCTCGCGCGGCTGGCACCTGGACGCGATCGTGACCTTCGCGCGGAACTCGTGGCACGGCGAACCGCCCTCCGCCGCCGTCGTTAGTCAGTCCGCCCTGCGCGCCGCCCACTCGCTGGGCGCTTGGCTCTGCGTGCTGCTCGGCATCCTCGCGACGGGCCTGGCGCTCGCGTGGATCACCCCCGCGCGGCATCCCCGCGCCTCCGCCGCCATGGTGAAATGGACGCTCTACTCGACGTCGACGCTCGTTCCGGCGGTGGCGCTCGCCTGGCTGATCGCCAATGGCGGACTGCCGCCGAACGCGTGGTCGCGGCGCCTCTGGGTAGTGGGCGCGGCGTCGGCCGATCCGACGGTGGTGGCGCTGCTGGCGGCGGCGTGGTGGAGCCGCGGCGCCGCGGCCGGACCGCGCCAGGAGTGGCGCGGCATGCCCGCGGCGGGCCTGTTCTTCGTCGCGTACGTGCTGGCATGGCGCGGCGTGGTGCTGCTGTTCCCGGCCGGCGCGCTGGAGGTGCTGCTGTGAGTGCGACGGCGCGGCGCTCGCGAGCGCTGAGCTGGCATCGAGCCGCGCGGCGGGCGCTGGCGGTGGCGCTGTGCCTGGCGCTGGCGGCGGGCGCGTGGCGCGTCGTGCGGCCGGTCGTGGTGGACCGCGTGGCGCGCGAGAGCCTGGGCTGGTCGATTCGAGGCCAACTCGTTTGGGAGGCGCTGCGGGCGCGCTATGCGGCAGAAGTCTACGATTTCGCGCGTTCGCTCCGCTCGTGGCGGCCCGACGCCCTGTACTCCTATGACGATCCGTCGCGCGGCGCGGCGGGGGTGGTGTGGAGCCTCCACGAGTCCGCCGGCGTGTGGGGCTCGGACCCCACCGTAGCGGTCGTCGCGGACGGCGGCCTGAAGGTGCGCGGGTTCGTCGCGTCCGACGCTGCACAGTGGCTCGATGCGGCCGATTACGACCGGGACGGGCGCCTTGAGATGATCGTGGGAGCTCATGACCCAGACGCAGAGGACCACGAGCAGTCCCGGATCGCCGTCGTGCGCCTGCGCGGCGGAACCAGCGAGCTGTTGGCCATCTGCGCTTTCGCCTCGCCAGGCACGAGTCGCCGCTGGCTCAGCGCCGTCTGGGAGCCCGACCCGAACCTGGCCGGCGCGCAGCGACTGAGGTTGTCGTTCGTGCGGCGGACCGGCGGGACCGTAACGGTGGACCCGCCTGTGGCCGCCCTGGCGTTCACCGCCCGCGGCGGCGTCATGCAGCTCATTGAGAGCACGGACCCCGACGACCTCCGCGGCTGGTCGCCGCCGGATGGAAAGCCGGTCGTCTTCCCCAGCCGGCAGCACGTTGGCGAGCTGGCCCGGGCCCTCTGGCCGAAGTCCGGCCGGCACACAAGCATCGACGGCCGCTGGACCAGCGAGGATCGCCGATTGACGCTCGAAATCGGCGGCGGCGACGTTCGATGGATCGAGCGCAACGCGGCAGGTGAAACGCTCATCCGGCAGTTTGCGGCGAACACCGCCTCCGGCCAGTTCCGCCTTGAGCGCCCATACGACGAGGAATCGCTGGCGTTCTACGGCGTGCCCGAGCCGCTGCGCCGCGCGATCCTGGCGCGCCCCCCGCCCCCGTCATACCTGATCGCCACCCGCCGCAGCGGGGCCAGGCCGACGGGCGATGGGCGCTTGCACCTGCGGGCGGTGCTGGGCCGCTGGCCGGCGGATGTCGATCCCCGCGGCCTGTCGGTGCCGCCGGGCGAGATGCCGGGCGGAGCCCCGTCGAGCGGGATGTCGCCAGGCGCGGGGTCGAGCGAAATGCTGATAGAGATTCACGCGCTCCACGCCGAGCCGCCCCCCCCAGGCGCCGGCGGGGAGCGTTGACCGCGCGCGGCAAAAGCCTGCGGGCGGCCGAGCCGCGGGTGCCAGCGGGTGCAGGGTCGAGCGCATGGCGTCCCGCGCCGCTCAGTTGCGACATTTGGCGCTTTCGCGGAAAATCCGCGACCCCGGTGGCGCGCCCGCACCCGGCCCAAGGGCCGGCGTGCGGGTGATCGACGACGGGCCCCAGGAGGGAGACTTGCGCATGGCAGCCGCATCGGGTACCGCATCGAAACGCACCGTGGCCCACCAGATCGCCGAGTGGTCGCTGGCGACCCGCTACGAGTCGCTGGATAGCCGGACGGTCCACGAGATCAAGCGCCGCGTGCTCGATTCGATCGGCACCGCGCTGGGCGCCTGGCACAGCCGCCCCGCGAAGGTCACACGGGCCTTGGCCCAGGCCGTGCCGGTCGCCGCCGGCGGGGCCTTCGGTCCGGGCGCGAGCCTGCTGGGGTCGAGGTTCCGCACCACTCCCGACCTGGCCACCTTCAGCAACGGGGCGCTCGTCCGCTACCTCGACTTCAACGACACCTACCTGAGCCTCGAACCGGCGCATCCGTCGGACAACATTCCGGCGGCGTGGGCGGTCGGCCAGGTGTGCCAGGCGACCGGCCGCGACATCATCACCGCCATCGCCGTCGGGTACGAGCTGCAATGCCGCGCGTGCGACGCGGCGTCGCTGCGCAAGCACGGCTGGGACCACGTTTACTACGGGGCGCTATCGTCGGCCTTGCTGGCCGGCAGGCTCTACGGCCTGAGCGCCGAGCAGACGGTGCACGCGCTCGGCCTGGCCGGCGTCGCGAACTTCGCCACGCGCCAGACGCGCACCGGGCAGATCTCCGACTGGAAGGCCTGCGCCTTCTCCAACGCCGCCCGCAACGGCGTCTTCGCGGCGAACCTGGCGCGGCTGGGCATGACGGGGCCGAACGAGATCTTCGAGGGGCCCAAGGGGCTGTTCAAGATGGTGACCGGGCCCTTCGAGCTGAAGTGGGCCCGCGAGCCCGGCGACTGGATGATCAACCGCACCTACATCAAGTTCTGGCCCGCCGAGTACCACTCGCAGTCCGCCATCGACGCCGCCCTGCGCTTGCGGCCGCGCGTCGGCGACCCGCGGGCCATCCGCAGCATCCTGATCGAAAGCTTCGAGGCCGCCGTCAGCATCATCGGCAGCGAGCCTGAGAAGTGGCGGCCGACCAGCCGCGAGACGGCCGATCACAGCATGGGCTACTGCGTGGCGTGCGCGCTGCTGGACGGCGACGTGACGCGCGAGTCCTTCCGCGACGAGAAGATCCGCGACAAGGACGTGCTGGCGCTGCTCGACAAGATCAGGATCGTCGAGACTCCGGAGTGCAACGCCGGCTACCCGGATGGAATTCCCAACAGGCTGATCGTCACCGCCGGCGACGGCAGCCGGCACGAGGAGTTCGTCACGTACCCTCGCGGTCACGCGGGCAACCCGATGACCGACGAGGAGGTCATCCGCAAGTTTAAGGGGCTGGCGGCGGGCGTGGTCAGTGACGCGACAGCCGACCAGATCGTCAGCCGCTGCATGGAGCTTGACAAGGCCGCGGATATCAGCCCGCTGCTGGAGTTCGAGCCCCAGTAGCGGCTCTTCCTGCCGGACCTTGCGGACGGCCTTGACGGCTTTCGGCGCTTCCAGGCCGGGCGGCTTGGGGCGACGGGAACTCACGGATCGGCATTGCCGATAGACTCAGCGGGGGCGGGGCCGGAGGCCGCGGGCGCTTCGGCCGGTGTTTCACTCGGCTTTACGCAAGGTGGCGTCATGTCAGAGACGGCGAGGCTGGAGTATGGCGGCAAGAGCTACACGCTGCCGGTAGTCCACGGGACAGAGAACGAAACCGCGGTGGACATCAGCAACCTGCGGGCCGAGAGCGGGCTGATCACGCTGGACGACGGCTACGGCAACACGGGGTCGTGCCTCAGCGCCATCACCTACATCGACGGCGACAAGGGCATCCTGCGCTACCGCGGCTACGCCATCGAGGAGCTGGCCGAGCAATGCTCCTTCGCCGAGTGCGCCCACCTCGTGATGTTCGGCGAGCTGCCCAACCGGGGCCAGCTCGACGAGTTCCGCCGGCTGCTGCGCGTGCATTCGTTCATCCACGAGGACATGCGCCATCACTTCGAGGGCTTCCCGCCCAACGCCCCGCCGATGGCGATCCTGTCGGCGATGATCAACGCGGTCGGCTGCTTCCAGCCCGAAGTGACCGTGGTCGACGACGACGCGAACTTCCTGGAGGCCGCGGCGCGGGTGATGAGCAAGGTGCGGACGATCGCGGCGTACAGCTACAAGAAGTCGCGGGGCGAGCCGGTGATCTATCCGCGGGCGGACCTGCGCTACACGGCGAACTTCCTGCACATGATGTTCAGCAAGCCCTACGAGCCCTTCGAGCCTGACAACGACATCGTGCGGGCGCTCGACCAGATCTGGGTGCTGCACGCCGACCACGAGCAGAACTGCTCGACCTCGACGGTGCGCATGGTGGGCTCGAGCCAGGCCAACCTGTTCGCGTCGGTGGCCGCGGGCGTGTGCGCCCTGTGGGGGCCGCTGCACGGGGGGGCGAACCAGGCGGTGATCGAGATGCTCACGCAGATCCAGGCCAGCGGCGAGCCGGTGAGCAAGTTCATCGAGCGCGTGAAGTCCAAGGACTCCAAGTCGCTGCTGATGGGCTTCGGCCACCGGGTCTACCGCAACTTCGACCCGCGGGCCAAGATCATCAAGGCCTCGTGCGACAAGGTGCTGGCCAAGCTGGGCATCCACGACCCGCTGCTCGACATCGCCAAGCAGCTCGAGGAGGCCGCCCTGCGCGATGAGTACTTCATCTCGCGCAAGCTCTACCCCAACGTCGATTTCTACAGCGGCATCATCATGCGCGCCATCGGCATCCCGCTGAACATGTTCACGGTCATGTTCGCCATCGGCCGCGTCCCTGGCTGGATCGCCAACTGGCGCGAGGTGCGGCTCAACCCCAAGGCCCGCATCTACCGCCCGCGGCAGATCTATGTCGGCCCCACCGCGCGCGAGTACGTGCCCATCTCCAGGCGCTGAGCCCCCCATGGGTCTGCGCGCCGCCTACCTCACGCGAAACCTCCTGCGCAACCCGCTGCGCGGCCTGCTCACCTGCGCCGCCGTCGGCCTGCCCGTCATGATCTTCGTCCTCAGCATCTCCGTCATCGACGAGCTCGAACGCTTCCTCGACAACTCCGCCCGGCAGCTCCGGCTCGCCGTCGGCAGCAAGATCTCCATGGTCAACCCCCTGCCCGTCGGCTACCGCGCCAAGATCGAATCGCTCGACCCCACCCGCCGACGCATTCTCGCCGTCTGCGGCATCACCTGGATCGGCGGCCGCATCAAGGGCGACCAGCGCCCGCTCTCGACCCTCTGCATCGACCACGACACGTTTCCCGTGGCCTTCCCCGAGTTCGACCTGACTCCCGAGCAGCTCGACGCCTGGAACCGCGACCGCCAGGCCATCATCGTCGGCGAAGGAACGGCCCGGCAGTTCGGCTGGAAAGTCGGCGACCGCATCACCATCCAGCCCTCTGTCCCTCCCTACACCCCCATGCAGTTCCACGTCGTCGCCGACAGCCGCAACGCCGTGGACAAGGTCACGAACTGGGCGCGGCGCGATTACCTGGCCGAGACGCGCTCGGCCGCCAGCTACCCCGGGAGCTGGGTCAGCTTCTTCTTCGTCAAGTGCGCCGGCGCCGCCGACATGGCCGAGTTCCGCGCGCGCATCGACGAGCTCTTCGCCGGCACGCCCGAGGAGACCTTCACCCAGGACGAAAAGGCCTTCATGGCCCATTTCATCACCCAGCAGTTCGACCTGCCGCGAAACCTCTCCATCCTCGCCATCGTCACCGTCTTCGTCGCCGTCATGGCGGCCACCAACACCATGAGCATGAACTTCCGCGACCGCCTCGGCGAATTCGCCACGCTCAAGGCCATGGGCTTCCCGGCCCGCGCCGTCTGCGCCCTGATCCTGATCGAGAGCCTGCTGCTCTGCGGCGTCGGCGGCCTGCTCGGCGCGGCGACGCCCTACGTGCTCTTCACGCACACGCCCCTGCGCGACGTCACCGTCCCGCTGATTCAATACCTGCAAGTGCGGCCCGATGTGTGTGCCCAGTCGCTGCTGATCGCCCTGGCGATCGGGCTGCTGGCCGGCGCCTGGCCCGCCTGGCTGGCCCTGCGGCTGAAAGTCGTGGCGGCGCTGCGCACGCTCGAATAGCGCCGCCACGCCCCGCGAACCCGCGCCCCGAGCCGGGCCGCTCGCGACGGCCGTCAGACGACGCGCTCGCCCGCGACCCACACGGCGCTGGCCGCGGGCGCCTGGGCGATCAGGGCCGCGACGGGGTCGCCCCGGGCGTCGCAGGGGAACGCGGCGAGGTCGGCCTGCTTCCCGGGTTCGATGGTGCCGATGCGGTCGCCGAGGCCCAGGGCCCGGGCCGCGTCGATCGTGACGAGCCGCAGCAGCTCGGCGGAGCCCAGGGCGCCGCCCGTGGCCGCGTCGAGGACGGCCAGTTCATCGAGCAGCGAGAGGCTGTGGTTGCTGGCCAGGCTGTCGGTGCCGATCGCCAGCGGCACGCCGGCGCGGCGCAGGCTCATGAACGGGTGCGGCTCGTGACCGAAGAAGCGGTGCGCCCGCGGGCAGTACACGACGCTGTGGCCCGTCGAAGCGAGCACCGCGATTTCCTCCTGCGCGACGTAATTCACGTGAGCCAGCAGCCCCGGAGCGAGGCCCGCGGTGCACAAGGACAAGCACTCCATCGGCGCCAGGCGCGGCGACATGACGCCGCACTGCGCCATGAGCGCGGTGAGCAGCGGCGGAAGGTCCGCGGGCTGCCCGGCCAGGAACGCGACCTCCTCGCGCGTCTCGGCCCAGTGCGTGGTCCAGGGGCGATGGCGCGTGTGCGCCAGCTCGACCGCGGCGCGAATCTCTCCCGCGGGGACGGTATACGGCGCGTGGGGCGAGACGCCCGCGGTGAGGAGGGCATCCTCCTCGACGGCGTCGAGTTCGGAGCGGAGCTCGCCGGAATTGCGCGGCGGATCGTCGGCGAGCGAGAGGAGCTCGACGAAGCAGACCTTGCGGATGGGAATGCCCTTCAGCACGCGCCAGGCGAGGTTGCGGCGCGAGATGTCGCCGACGCAGGTCACGCCGGCGCGCAGCGACAACCACGCGCCATCGCGCACGCCCTGCTGCTCGCGCTGGACTTGCCCCGGTGCAGCCCGCAGGCGAATGAGCTGGCTGATCCACGGCCAGAACGGCCCGGCCGGGGCCTGGCCGGCGTAGCCCGTCAGCTCGAGGTGCGTGTGCGGGTTGACCAGGCCGGGCAGCAGCGCGGCGGCGCCGAGGTCGATCGCTTCGTCCTTGCCGGCGGGCGGCCGACCCTCGCCCACCTCAACGACGCGCGAGCCTGCGATGCGCACGAATCCGCCGCGGATCGGCGGGCTGGAGACGGGCACGACCCACGCGGCGCGGAGGATCACGTCCGTGGCTCAGGTTTCGAGCGGGGCCGCTGGCGACGGCCGCAGGGCGGCTTCCTCGAACCAGGAGCGCCAATCGGGGCCGATCTGGCCGTGCGTGATGTGATGCGCCATCGACTGTTCGCACTGGCAGGCGCGCTGGCCGCGCGACAGCACCGCGCACAGCCGCTCCAGCAGCATCGGCAGGCGCTCGACCGCGGTCGCGGCCCGGCGGACTTCGACGGCCTTGTCGAGGATGCGGCCGTTCTCGAAGGGGCGGAACTCGCTGCCGTTCTCGACGTAGCTGGCCACGTAGCAGATGCTGGCGTAGCACATCTGCAACTCCTTGGCCAGGAACACCTCCGGCGCCAGCGTCATGCCGACCAGCTCGCCGCCGTAAGACGCGAACTTCCTCGCCTCGGCCGGGGTCTCGCGCCGCGGGCCCTCGACGCAGACATAGACGCCGCCGCAGGAATGCGCGCAGTTCTCCTCGCGGAGCGTGGCGGCAAAGGCGTCGCGCAGCGTCGGGCAGAAGACGGGCCATTGGCGCACGACGCCGAGGCCCTGGTTCTCGAAGAAGGTGTTGGGACGGCAGGTGGTCTCGTCGACCAGGTCGTCAACGATCACGTACTGGCCGATCTTGAAGTTGTGGCTGATGGCCCGCGTCTCGCTCCACGAGACGACCGCCTGCACGCCCAGCTCCTTGAGCGCGTAGATGTTCGCCCGGTAGTTGACGAACGTCGGCGCCAGGTCGTAGCCCGACTCCCCATGCCGGGAGAGAAACAGGAACTCCCCCGCCGCCGACTCGCAATGGAAGATCGGCTGCGAAGCGCCGAAGGGCGTCTCCTGCGGGCCGAGCCTCCGTGCGACCAGCGCCCCCGCGCGAAGCAGGTCATACGCCGCCGTACCGCCAATGCAGGCCAGAGACGGACTCATCGCGGACCTCCCAGGGTCGGCCAGGTTCGTTTCCCATCCGGCACGCACGAGACCGAACCGTCCGCAGACCGCTGCGGACTGCTCGCTCGCCTTCTGAATGCTTGTCGTGTCGTGCAGCGTTGTCGTCTTTGATTTGCCGCAGTATAGACGATCTTCATCGGACCGCAACAGCGCTTTTCCACGAGCCCGCGCGGGCCAGCGCCGGCGCAATGGCGAGCACCGCCTCCCGGCCTTATAACCACCTGCGATGAGCCACGACCACGGCGCCGCGACACAGCTTCCGAGTCCGCAAGGCGAACTCTCCCTGCCCGCCGCGCTCGCCGTCGTCCTGCTTTATGCGGCCGCGATCTACCTCCCGTTCCTCGGCGGCGGCTCGCGCACCCTGACGCGGCACGAGGTGCTGATCTCGCACCCGGCGTTGCAGGTGCTGGAGAACGGCGACTGGCTGATCCCGCACTACACCGGCCGGCCCTGGGTCGACAAGCCGCCGCTCATCACCTGGGTCACGGCGGGCCTCTTCGCGCTGACCGGCGGGTGTAACGAAGTGGCGGCGCGGTTGCCGGCGGCGTTGAGCGCCGTCGCGTTGTGCGTACTGATCGCGGCGCTGACGGCGCGATTCTATGGGAATCGCGCGGGCCTGCTGGCCGGCCTGGTGCAGGCGAGCTGCGTCTACATGTACATGCAGGGGCGGCTCGGCGAGATCGACATGCCCTTCGCGGTGCTGGTCGCCGGCGCGCACGCCCCCCTGCTCTGGCATTGGGGCAAGGGCGAGCAGCGTCTGTCCGCCCTGGGAGCCTGGACGTTCCATGTGATGGTCGGGCTGGCAGTGTTGGCCAAGGGGCCGCTGGGCGCGATCCTGCCGGTTGCGACCGTGCTGTGCTTTTGCGTCTTTCAACGGGCGCTCTGGCCGCTGCGGGCCGCGCTCCTCACGCCGGCGCTGTTCGCGTCCGTCGCGATCGGGCTGTCATGGCACGTGGCGGTTGTGACGCGGCTGGGGTGGTTCGGCTTCGAGCGGCTGTGGTACACCTATTTCGCCCGGGCCGCGGGCCTGCATCACCTCGGTTCGCAGAATCCGCTGCTGTACTTCTACACCATTCCCTGGCTGGTGCTGCCGTGGAGCATTGTGCTGCTGGCCGGGGCCCGCACCCTCGCCCGGGATGCCTGGCCGCGCTCCGCCTGGCGCGAGCGGGTGCTGTGGGCGTGGCTGCTCGGCGGACTGGTCGTGCTGACACTGACGGCGTTCAAGCACAAGCACTACTGCATTCCCATCCTCCCGCCGCTCTCGATCCTGTGCGGCCGGCTGCTGGCCGAGCACGTGGAGCGGCTGGGCCGGGTGGCCCAGCGGCTTCAATTCGTCGCTTTCGCCGTCGCCCTGGCCGCCTTCACCGCGGTCAGCGGCTGGACGATGCCGGCGCGCGATCACCGCCGCGAGACCGTCGCGTTCGTGCGCGACGCCGTGGCCGCCGTCCCGTCCGGGGAGCCGCTTTACCTTGTCGGGCTCGCACAGTCCGCCGTTTATGTCTACGTGCCACGGCCGTGCGCCTACGCCGACACGCCCGAGGAGCTGGCCCGCGCCGCGGAGCGGGCCGACGGCCCGGTCTGGGTGCTCACCACGCGGGCGAACGTCGACGCCGGCGCCGCGGCCGGCCTGGCGATGGACGTCGCGCGCGTCGAGCCTCCTCGCCGCAAGCTGCCCGAGGGCGAGGCGCTCGTGCTCGGCCGGCTACGGATCGCGAGCCGCGAGGACGCGGCAACGGAGGAGCGCCGGGACGGAGGGACTTAGGCCAGCGGCGCGACGACCTCCCGGCGCCGTCGCCGGCCTTCGCTGCGACCTCCATGTCTCGGCTACACTACCGCCATGCCAAACGCTCGCATCATCGCGCTCTACGCCGGTTCGTTCGACCCTGTCACGCACGGCCACCTGGATGTCATCCGGCGGGCGTCGCGGCTGTTCAACGAGCTCGTCGTCGGCGTCGGCACCAACCCCGAGAAGCCCCCGACCTTCACCCCGCAGGAACGCATCGAGATGCTGACGCCGCACCTGAAGGAGCTGCGGAACGTGCGCGTGGCGGCGTACCAGGGGCTGACGATCGACTTTGCGCATGCGTGCTCGGCGAAGGTCCTGGTGCGCGGCATCCGCGACATGGGCGACCTGTCGAGCGAGTTGCAGATCGCGAACCTGAACCTGGCGATCGGCGGCGTGGAGACGGTGTTTCTGCTGACGAGCGACCAGCACGTGCTGACCAGCAGCACGTACGTAAAGCAGATCTACGAGATGGGCGGCGCCGACGCGGCCAGGCTTCAGCGGCTTGTGCCGGAGAACGTCACCCGGAAGCTGGCTGAGAAACTCGGACCGCCGAAGCCCTCGACATCCTGAACACGGCGGCGCCCCCGGGAGGAGTGATTCATGCCCCGGCTCGATTCGCAGCGCGTCATCCTCCTCATCCTCGGCGCTTTCGCCGCCGGCCGCGCACTGGCGGCTCCGCAGGACGCGCGCGCCGGGCCCGCCCCGCGTGACCGCATCGACGCGCTCGTCGAGCGCATCGCCAAGGGCGACGAGGTCGAGTCGGCGGAAGCCGCGCGGCGGCTGGCGGAGCTGGTCGTCGGGCCGGTGGCCGAGGCGATCGGCGCGCTCGACGGACGCCCGGCCGGCGAGCAGTTGCGGCTGCGCGCGGCGCTGGGGCGGCTGTCGGCGGAGCTGCGCGTCAGGCTGTTGCGCTTGAATGTTCCCGCCGAGGACCGGGCACTGCTCGACGCCTTCGTGGCCGACAACGAGGAGCTTGTGCTGCGGCTCTTCGACGACAACTACCGGGTGCGGCAGGCGGCGGTGCAGCAGGTGCCGCTGGCGCGCAACAGCGGCGCGGGCGTCGTGCTGGCCGCCAAGGTCAACGACGAGGACGAGGACGTGGCGATCACGGCCCTGGAGGCGGCGCTGAAACTGGCGGACCCCGTTGTGGCGCGCGGCCTGCGGCGCTACGTCCACGACGCGACCGACGCCGTGCGCACGCGGCAGCTCCCCAACATGGAGCGCGAGCTACTCGAAGCGCTCGGCCGGCTCGTGAGCGAGTCCATCAAGGTGCTCGGAGAGGCACGCGATGCGGGCAGCGTCTCGACCATCGCCGAAGCCGTGGAGTTCTTCACCGAGGCCAACCTGTGGAACGAGCGCTCGTCCCTCGTCGATGCGATCCAGGCCCTGGACAGGATCGGCGACCGCCGGGCGACGCCGGTGCTGCTGAAGCTGGTCGCGCGGCCACAGATGATTCAGCGGCGCGACATCGAGGGCAAGTCGGTGACGCAAACGGTCGGAGATGTCGCCATGCTGGCGGCCGCCCGGCTGAACGACATCCCGCCGAGCGCCCTGAACATGCTCTCCCCCGCGGGTGACCCGGCGTTCGCCGGCTTCGCGGACGAAGAGGCCCGCGCCGCGGCGCAGCAACTGCTCCGCGAGCGCCTCGCCGCTGGCGCGTCGCGCGGGCAGGAGCCGCGCCCGGCGCCGCGCCCCGGCGAGGGCGGCTAGTGCAGTGCGTCGCAGAAATGTGACGGTATCACGGATGGGTGGAGCGGGCATCTTGCCCGCTCGGGCGGGCTGGAAGCCCGCCCCACCCTGCATTGGGACAGGCAGTTATTTGCGAGGCACTACACTAGCCGGCTCGCGGAAGCTCAAGGTCCGTCGTGCGGCAGGGCGTCGATGTGAGCCGCCAGGATGAAATCCGCCTCCGACAGGCCGCCGATGCTGTGCGTCCAGGTCTCGATCCGCGCTCTGCCCCAGCCCAGGTGAATGTCGGGGTGATGCCCCTGCCGCTCGGCGAGCTGACCCACGCGGTTGACGAACGCCAGCGCGCCGGCGAAGTCCGCGAAGCGGAACTCTTTCGTCAGATGATGCTCGTTGACCACCTGCCAGTCGTCGAGCTGCCCGAGCAGGCGCGCGATCGCCGGTCCTGTCAACGGCGGCGTGCCCGCGGCGCAGGGCTGGCACTGCATGTCAGACAGGCGCGGCATGGCGGAGACTCCGTGTGAAAGCGGCGGCGCCGGTCGAGCGCCGCACCGGACTCATTTGCAGGGCCGGCCCAGCGCCGCCAGCAGGATACCCAGGTCGGCCTGGTCGACGACGCCGTCGCGGTCGATGTCGGCGGCGGCGTTGAAGTCCAGCGAGCCGGTGGCGTGGCCGTAGCTGGCGATCAGCAGTCCGAGGTCGGCGACGTCGACGACATCATCGAAGTTCAGGTCGCCCGTGCACGAGCGGGGGCAGGTTGTACGCAGCAAGCCGGCCCGGAGCGTGGTGGCGATGAACCTGGCGCGCTGGGCCTGCAAGGGTGTGAAGCGATCGCGGCAGAGGGGGCGCGAATAGGACATGTAATTGTCGGTGTCGGGCGCATAGGGCGGGTCACCCGGACAGGGGCCGGGCGTGTTGCCGGTGTAGTTGCACATCAGATCGACGGTCTGGCCGGTCAGCTGCGGGTCGGCGGGCGTATCGCAGATCAGGTCGCCCGCGTACGAGCAGTTCACGCCGCTGACGCATTCCTTGCCGTAGTTGGTCTCGTGCGTGTGGAAGAGGTCGAAATAGTGGCCGATCTCATGCGCGAAGGTCGAAGGGTCGCCCGGACCGACGCACACGTTCGACATCACGATGCCCTGGATCAGGCTGAACGTGAACGACGAGACGCCGCAGTAGAGGTAGGTGAGCGTGAAGTAGACGTTCATCACGCCCGGAACGTCGTTGGTCTGCCGCAGCACGGTGGTCATGAAGGGAATCGTCAGGGGACAGAAGCGGTCGTCGTCGATGTAGTCGATCTCCCCGACCGGGCAAACCTGTATGCCGAGCTGTGACAGCGCCAGGTTCGCCTGGTCAACCGCCTCGGCCAGCGCCACTTCGTCGATCCCGTACAGCCCCGCCGACGTCCGGCACACGTGCAGGTACATCGGGATGTAGAGCGTCTCGCCAGGACCCGCGACGATGACGCCCTCCGGCACGATCAGCGGAGGCGGGATCGGCGCGCCAGGCTCGTGGATGACGGTGGCGCATGGCTCCTGCGCGGCGGCCATGGGAAGCAGCGTGCTCGACGTCACGAACGTCAGGAGCGCGAAACGCGTGGATTGCATTGTGTCGCTCCGCCAGAACGGTCGCGGCCCGCCGGCCCGACGTGCGGGCGCATGCTACCCTCAGCGCGACGCGGATGCCAACAGATTTCGACCCGATCTGGCGGCGAACGCCGGAACCGTGCCCGCCGAACGGCGCAGCGCGGGCGTTACAGGCAACTGCCGTCATAGAAGGCGATCAGGATTCCAAGATCGGTCTGGCCCGTGCTGCCGTCGCCGTCGACGTCGCCGTAGCAATTCGCCGGCGGCACACAGCCGTAGTTGGACAGCAGGATGCCGAGATCGGCCTGGCCGACACAGCCGTTGCCGTCGAGATCGCCAGGCACGCCGCCCCCGCCGCCCCCCTTCGAGAGGATGATCAGGCCGCCCGGTCCGGTGCAAAGGAGAACGAGGTCGTTGTGCACCCAGACGTTCTCGGTAGACGTCGAGGTCGCATACGAAGCGACGATCGAGGCCGCCGCCGGGTTTTGGATGTTGACGACCTGTAGGCCGCCGCCGGCGTCGGCGATAAAGGCGAAGTCGCCGTCGAGCGTGATGTTGGTGGCCGAGCCGGGCGTGTCGACGGTCTTGACGAGCGTCGGATTGATGGGGTTCGAGACGTTGACGATCTGGAGCCCGAACGTCCCGTCGCACACGTAGGCCAGGTTCGAGCGGATCGCCACGCCCCGCGCGATGCCGGGCGAGTTGTACGTGCCGCGAATCACCGGCGAGGCCGGATTGGTGACTTCGATCACCTGGAGACCGGCGCTGCCGTCGCCGACGTAGGCATAGTTTCCGGCCACCGCGACGCCGGTGGCGCCGCCGGGGGTGGCGCGGAAGCCGACGTTGAGCGGCTCGGCCGGGTTGGCGAGCACGTTGCAGATCTGGAGGCCGGAGTTGTTGGCGCAGAAGACGTACTGCCCCGAGATCGCGAGGTCGACCGCGAAGGAGCCAACCATCGCGAAGACGCCGGCGAAGGTCGGATTCGCCGGGTTCGAGACGTTATAGACGCGCAGCCCCTGGTCAAAATCGGCGATCACCGCGTACTGCCCCGTCAGGGCAACCTCGCGCGCGAAGCCCGGCGTGTCGCGGTTGGCGACGAGCGCGGGCGTCTGCGGCGAGCTGACGTTCAGAACCTGCAAGCCGCGGTCGAAGTCGGCCAGCAGCGCGTATTGGTTGAGGACGAGCACCCCGGACGCCTGTCCGGACAGGTCGAACTGCCCGAGCTTCGTCAGGTTCGACGGGTTGGAGATGCTGATGAGCACGAGGCCGGCGGCGTCGCCCGCGACGTACGCGACGTTCCCCGCGAGCGCCACGTCGACCGCGTCGCCACCGACGCCCAGCACGCCGCGCTGAAACGGCGCCGTGGGGTCGGCAACGTCGATCGACCGCAGGCCCGACGGACCGTCGGCGAGGTACGCGATGGTGCCGGCCTGTTTCACCGCGTATGCGAAACCGGTCGTGTTCACGCCGCCGCGGCGAATCGGGTTGCCCGGCGGATCCACGTCAATGATCTCGAGGCCGCGGTCCCAGTCGGCGACATAGGCCAGCTCGCCGCTGACGGCGATGCCGTACGAGAGGCCGAGCGTGTCGTAGAGGCCGAGCTGCACCATGGAGGCCGGGTTCTGAACGTTGACGATCTTGATCCCGGCTTCGTAGTCCGCCACGTAGGCCCGCGTACCCGCGACCGTCACGCCGTAAGCATTGCTCGTCACCAGCGAGCCGAGTGCCGTCGGACTGTCGGCGTTGCTGACGTTGACCGAGCGAAGGCCGCTGGTCCCTGCGGCGAGGTACGCGGTGGTGCCCGACACGGCCACGCCGCGCACAAACCCGGGCGACGCGAAATGGCCGCGCTTCGTCGGCGAGGCGACGTTCGCAATATCGACGATCTGAAGCCCGCCGTTACCGAGCGCAACGTACGCCAGCGTGCCGCTGACGACGATGCCCTGGATGTCGCTGCCCAGGGCCAACTGGCTGACGATGGTCGGGTTTGCGGGCTGCGCGACGTTCAGGACGGTGAACACGCCGCCGAATCCGACGAAGGCGTTGCTGCCGCTTACGGCTACGGCGCGGCAGGCGCCGCCCCACTGTCCCTTGAGCTCGAGGTTTATGCTGCCCGGGGCGGGGCCAGCCGTCAGGCCCAGCACGAGCACCGCCGCCGAGACCAGGGCCGTCCGACGACTCGGGAGCCTGTTGCGACGCATGGAAGCAACTCCTGTCTATAAAGCCCGGAGCCGGCCGGCGCTGGCGGCTCGCAGGCGGCACGCCGACCGCACACCCGCGCGGGGATGCGAGGGGCGGCGTTGTCGTAGAAATCAAGGCGCGAACCGCCACGGCGCGCAAGGACGGGCAACCGACACTTGGACAATCAGACAGGTGCGGCTTCCCAACCCCCTGCTGATGGTACAGATACGAGGCAGAGGAGGTCAACGAGAAAGTATGGCGCGGGCAGGCCCCGGGAGCGATTTCAGAATCTGGGAGGGAGGCGAACGGGCGCGCAGATCGCGTCCGCCGAACCGGGGATAGACCGGGTTGACGCCACGCCGGTTGAACCGAGATTATCGGCCTGGGAGCCGGCAGTTCCGCGAAAAACAGGCGCCGAAACCGTTGCGGAAAGCGTTACGGCGCGCTAAGATGAGGAACGTTGGTTGGCCGGTCCACGGAGGGGCCACACGGGGCCGGGCGGCCAGGACGAGCGGCGTTCGCGAGTAGGATCAGGTAGTTTTTTATCCTAGTTCGGCGGGCGCGCGTGGCCATGGGAGTCTCGACGGCCGGTCGAAAGTGCGTTTGCGGCGGGTGCGTGCGAGATATCTCCGGAACCGGTTTCAATTTTGGCTTGCTTTTGTTTCGAAATCGGTTACACTGCGGGAGAACTGGGTATCTGACGCGAGGTCGCAACGGCGTACATCGCGTTCAGTTCTGAACCGAGAAACTTCAAGGATGCGTGTGCCGTCGTAGCTGACGGGCCCGGGCGCTAAGGCCGAGTTGGTCGAGTTCTGTCTCGATGCCGCCCGCGGCGCGAGTTGATGCAGGTGCGACGTCGGAAACCAGGAGTTCATTTCCGCCCGTCGTTGTCGCGGCAAGTGACCGCGAAAGGAGGTGGGAAAGGAAGAAGCACGGTTCTTTCGCTTCGGGCAGAGATGCTCTTGTTTTGTTTTGTTCGGCAAAGTGGAAAAGTTTTTGCCAACGCTCCACGAAAGGGGACTGAGAATGTCTAAGAAGCTGGCTGTTTTTGCCGTGGCTGCGGCCACAGTCCTGGCGACCAGTGCGTTCGCCCAGGATCGCGTGAGCACGAGCACCAAGGGCTCGCTGCTCTGGTTTCCGAAGATCGAGCTCCGCTTCGACGCAGGCGGCAACCTCAAGCAGGACGCCTTCATCCAGTTGAGCAACGACTTCCCCACCGACGTGCACCTCGTGACGTTCTACGTTCTCGAGGACTGCACCCGGTTCTACATCGACATCGACCTCACCAAGAACCAGCCCGTGTTCTGGTCGGTCGCGACGGGTCAGCCCTACGGCGTCGCCCCGTTGACCGTCATCCGCGCCCCGTATCCCGATCCTGAGGGCTCGGGCGACCTGGTCCTGCGCGGCTTCTACGTCGCGTTCGCGGCCAACCAGCAGAACCAGCAGATCCGCTGGAACCACCTGACCGGCCTGCTGACCGCCGTCAACTACGCCCAGGGCCACGCCTACGAGTACGCTCCGTATTCGTTCCAGGCGCTCCAGGGCAACAACGGCGACCCGGTCGGCACCGCCGGCCAGATCAAGCTCGACGGCGTCGAGTACTCGATCCCGTTCAACCGTCTCCAGCTTGACTTCCAGGCCAGCGGCTCGACCGGCTTCTCGGGCGGCGGCCGCATCGTGACGCACGACACCGACGTCACGCTGGTGCTGGCGTTCCTCGACCTGCGTCAGGATCGCTACTACTACCGCACCAAGGCCAAGTACTTCATCTGGAACGCCGAAGAGCTCAGCTACGCGGCCGAGTACTGCATCCAGTGCTGGAGCCAGCGCCTGCTGAGCAACGTCGGCGGCATCTTCCTGGTGGAGAACCTCCAGACCGCCAACGGCCGCGCTCAGATCGACGGCGAGTTCAGCACCGTGTGCGCCGTCGTTCCGCCTGATCCGCAGATCATCAACACTGCGGCGCCGCTGCTCGGTCTGGCCGTCAAGGTCCTGACCTTCGACAACGGCGACGTGACGACCGCCGGCGAGACGCTGAGCGGCCAGGGCTCTGAGGCCGGGTTCATCCTGTATGACATCCCCGAGCCGCCCGAAGAGCAGGTTCCGGATGCCCCGAAGGGTGTCAACTCCCTCGGCGCCTTCCGTCGCTAGGACTGACAGACTGACGTAACGGCTGCGGAGCAATCCGCCGCCGATGCGTGAGGCCGACAACAGCCGGGAGCGGGACGCGAAAGCGAACCCGCTCCCGGCTGGCCTCTTTGTGCCTGTTAGAGGACAGGAAAATGCTCGCGGCCCAAGGGCCCTGCGGCGACAGGGACCGTTGAATCCATTCCGACGTTCGTGCTATACTGAATCATCACTCGGTTTGGACTCCGCGTTCACCCCTATCGGGTGTGCATCCGACTCGGTCGCGGACGTTGTTCACCGACCTTGCGGAGCGCGAACCGAAATCCTCGGAGGCACTCTCATGCGACGACCCACATCCGCCGTTGGACACGCTCTATCCGCCGTTGGACACGCTCTCATCGCCGGGCTCCTGACCGCCACGGCCCTGGCGCAGACCGCCGCCACCCACGAGCGCGGGCCCTCCCGCGTGCGCGAGGGCGGCACGCCGCAGCCCGAGCACCGCATTATCGAACCCTACTCGATCCGACTGGATACGACGCTGGACATCCCCACCTCGGGCGTGGTCGCCAGCCCGCCGGAGTTCGCCCCGATGCAAGGCGTGCTCTTTTCATACATCACCGGGCAGTGGACCCAGGTGGTGACGGCGATGGTGGCGGAGCTGACCAAGCCCGGTTATGACGAGATCGCGTACGTGATGGTGCGCAGCGCGGCGGAGCAGAGCGCGGCGACGACGGCGTTTCAATCCGCCGGCGCGGACATGAGCAAGGTTCAGTTCATGATCATGAACATGAACGCGCTGTGGTGCCGCGACTGGGGGCCGCACTACACGACCCATGGTGACGCACTGGTGATCGTGGACAGTCATTACTATCCGACGCGGCCGCTGGACAACTTCGGGCCGGTGCGGCTGGCGCAGGATTTCTGGCAGATTCCGCTGTACGACACGGGGCTGTACTACTCGGGCGGCAATTTCCAGGCTGACAGCCTGCGCAACGGGTACGTCACGCAGCTCGTCAGCGTGGACAACCCGGCCAGCCAGGGCTTCGACGTCAACCTGATCGCCGAGTTCTACAAGAAGTTCCAGGGCATCGACACGCTGCACGTCTTCGGCCAGTTGCCCGGCTCGGTCGACGGCACCGGCCACATCGACATGTGGATGTACCTGATCGACGACAACCGCGCCATCGTCTCCGAGTTCATCCCCGGCTCCAACCAGACGGCGATCAACATCACCAACGCCGGCGCCGCGTACCTTCAGAACACGCTCGGCTACACCGTGACGCGCACGCCGGCGTGGAACGTCGGCAGCACGCACTACACCTACACCAACGCCTTCCGCATCAACAATCGCATCTTCCTGTGCGTGTACGGCACGCTGCTCGCGCCCGGCGGCAACGCGGCCTACAACGACCGCGACGCCGAGGCCTACGCCGCCTGGCAGGCCGCCGCCCCCGAGCTCACGCTGGTCCCGATCCAGTGCAACGCGATCATCCCCGCCGCCGGCGCGATTCACTGCATCGTCAAGCAGGTGCCGCGCCGGGTCACAGAGACGCCGGCGGTGCAGGTGGTCTGGCCCGACGGCGACGACGTGCTCAACGTCGGCTCGACGTACGAGATCATCTGGGGCGCGTTCGACAACAAGGCCGTGACGGCGGTCGATCTGTACTACTCGACGGACGGCGGCGCGACCTACCCGCACGTGATCGCCCTGGGAGAGGCGAACGACAGCCGCTACACCTGGACCGTGCCCGACACGCCCAGCGGCGCGGTGCGCATCCGCGTGGAGGCCCACGACGCGGACGGCAACGTGGGCGTCGGGGTCAGCCCTT
This sequence comes from uncultured Planctomycetota bacterium, assembly GCA_900696525.1. Classification (GTDB taxonomy): domain Bacteria; phylum Planctomycetota; class Phycisphaerae; order UBA1845; family Fen-1342; genus CAADGL01. The sequence continues at coordinate 67,419 of CAADGL010000019.1, read as the reverse complement.
CCGACTCGCGCATCGTCAAGGTGACGGAGGTCGTGTACGACTTCAGTGTCAACGCCGGCGTCGACCGCTGGGGCTGGGGCAACCAGACCGGGTCGTGGGCGAACATCAACGCCAACCGCACGCCCGTCGCCACCCAGCTCACCGGGGCGAACTACGCCGGCATCGCGGCATCGGACAACCAGTACTACACGTCGCAGACCCCGACCGCCGCCAACGAGACGACGCACGTCTTCGAGTTCACGATCGCCGAGCCGCTGCACCGCGTCCGCGACATCGGCATCCGCTGGGAAGGGCAGTCGGCGGCGTGCAACCAGATGTCGCTGCACGTCTGGGACGACGCGCTCGGCAACTGGACGGACGCGCGCACCGGCCTGACCGGCCAGAACCGGTACATGGACAGCGCCGCCTATTACCAGCGCGACGCGATTCTCAGCGGCAACCTGAACGTGGACATCGGCCGCTACCTCACGAACGACGGCAAGCTGACGCTCCTGCTGTATGGCCAGCGCAGCGCCAACAACTCCGTCCACGACCACGTGCAGGTCACGGTCCTGGTCAACGAGTGCGCCGGCGACTTCAACGACGACGGCGCCGTCACCCAGGTCGACCTCGGCATCCTGCTCGCCAACTACGGCTGCACCGGCGACTGCGCCGGCGACGTCGACGGCGACGGCGACGTCGACCAGAGCGACCTCGGAGCCCTGCTCGCCAACTTCGGGCAGAGCTGCCTGTAGCTCGCGCGCCGGCCCGTCCCCGGTGCTCCGGAACGGGCAGCGGGTCAGACACGGCGGGCGCGCCGTTCGCGGCGCGCCCGCCGCTCTTTCCAGAATCAACACACCGGGCGGGTCCGCATGGCTTCGCTGATTTCATGCCATTCGATCAGCAAGGCCTACCACGGCCGGACGCTGTTCGAGAACCTCACGCTCGGTTTCCAGGAATGCGAGCGCACCGGGCTCATCGGCCCGAACGGCAGCGGCAAAACGACCCTCCTGCGCGTCCTCGCGCGACAGGAGCAGCCGGACGACGGCGAGCTCAACATCCGCCGCGGGCTGTCCGTCGCGTACGTGCCCCAGGACGAGACCTTCCCGGCCGGTCACACGCCGCGACGGCTCCTGTGCGAGGCGCTGCACGACCTCGTGCACGAGCCGCATGAGCGCGAAGTCGAAGCCGCGGCGCTGCTGACGCGGCTGGACTTCGCCGGCGCCGATCAGCCCGTCGAGCGGCTTTCGGGCGGCTGGCGCAAACGGCTGTCGATCGCCCGCCAGCTCATCCGCCGGCCGGAGCTGCTGCTGCTCGACGAGCCGACGAATCACCTGGACCTCGAGGGCATTCGCTGGCTGGAGCGGCTGCTGGCCGCGGCGCCGTTCGCGTTCGTGCTGGTCAGTCACGACCGCTACCTGCTCAGCGCCGTCACCAGCCGCGTGATCGAGCTGAACCGGGCCTATCCAAACGGCTGCTTCAGCGTCGACGCCGGCTACGCCACCTTCCTGGTCCGGCGGGCCGAGTTCCTGGAAGGGCAGCGGACCGCGACGCACGTCCTGCGCCAGAAGGTGCGGCGCGAGATCGAGTGGATGACCGAGGGACGCAAGGCCCAGCGCAAGAAGGACCAGGCCCGAAAGGACGAGGCGCGGCGGAAGATCGGTGAGCTCGACGACCTCGTGCAGCGAAACCGCGCGGCGGAGGCCGCCGCTCGCATCGACTTCGACGCCACCAACCGGAAGACGCGCATGCTGCTGCGGGCGGACGGAATCGCGATGCGCGTCGGCAGACGGCTGCTGTTCTCCGGCCTGACGGTGCGGCTTTCTCCGGGCGACAAGCTCGGGCTGCTCGGGCCGAACGGTTGCGGGAAGTCGACGCTCATCCGCGTGCTCGCCGGTCAGGCCGCGCCGCAGGACGGAAGCGTGCGATACGCCGATGACCTCCGCATCGTGCACTTCGACCAGCAACGCGAACAGGTGCCGCAGGACGTGACGCTGCGGCAGGCGCTCAGCGGCGCCGGCGACGTCGTGACCTACCGCGGCCAACCGGTTCACGTGACCTCGTGGGCGCAGCGCTTCCTTTTCAACCCCGAGCAGTTCAACTCCCCCGTCGCCGATCTCTCCGGCGGAGAGCAGGCGCGAATCCTGATCGCCCGGTTGATGCAGCAACCGGCGGACGTGCTCCTGCTGGACGAACCGACCAACGACCTGGACATTTCGTCGCTCGACGTGCTGGAAGAGAGCCTCGACGGCTTTCCGGGCGCGCTGGTGCTCGTCACCCACGACCGCTACCTGCTCGATCGGCTCTGCACTCAAATCCTGGCGCTCGACGGCCGCGGGGGTGCGGCGTACTTCGGCGACCTGTCGCAGTGGAACGCCGCCCAGGAACGCCTCCAGGCCGCCTCGCCGGCCGCGGCGCCGGCGAGAAAAGCGGCCGCAGCGCCGGCGAGAAAAGCGGCCGCGCCGCCGGCGCCTGAAGCGCCGGCGCCGGCCCGGACACGCCTTTCATACAAGGAACGCCTTGAGCTTGAGCGCATGGAGCAGGCCGTGCTCGAGGCCGAGGCCGCGGCCGAGGCCGCGCGGCGGGCGGCGGAGGACCGGTTGGTGATGACCGACCACGTAGCGCTGACGCAGCGCTACGAGGCACTGCACGCGGCTCAGCAACGAGTGGACCATCTTTACGCGCGCTGGGCGGAGCTGGAGGCCAAGAACGGCTGACGGTGCCGGCCGGGCTGCCCCGGGGCTCACGGCCCGAGGTTGCCGTTGTTCACGCGCCGCAGCACCTTCTGTAGCAGCAGATAGTTCACGCCCCGGTGCCGCGTCACCTGCGCCGAGATCACGAACTCGACTGCTCCACGGTCATGCTCGTCTTCCAGCAGCTCCAGCAACTGGTTCGGCAACAGCAGCAGCCGCCGCGGCGTCGCCTCGCCCTCGACGGAGAACTCGAACTCGAACCGGTCCCCGGTGCGAACCGCCCGGCCCGACCGGTCGATCAGCAGGGCTCCGTCCGGCCACAAGCCCCCTTCCGAGCCTTCCTCGCGTCCCGCCGGAGCGGCCGACCGCGTCGGCATGATCGGCCGCGCCTCCTGCCGGCGCAGCAACGCATCCATCCCGGCGGCCTGCGCCGGCTTGCGGAAACCCGACTCCTCGCGCGAAGGCTGCGCCGGCTGCGAAGCCGCGGCCGGTGGTTCCGGCCGCTCCTGCGCGTCGATCGGCCGCGGCAACAGCCCCACCCACAGCAGCGTACACGCCGTCAGCGTCATCCTGAGTCTCCTTGCAAGGCCGCGCCCTGCGCCACCAAGTCGTCTCGACCGCAAGACCAGGCCGACACCAGCGGCGCCTCGCTTCCGGGAATCGTAGCCGAACTCCCGGCATATTTGGCCTGCCCGCAGGAGCGCCGCCGCCCGCCCCTGCCGATGACATGCGCGGAGGCGCCCGTGCGCGACGTCGTTATCTACGGGGCTTCGGCCCTCGGTCGCATGGTCCGCGATACCCTCGCCCAGTCCGGGGCCTGGCGCATCCACGGCTACCTCGACTCCGACCCGGCCCGGCATCACCAGAACATCGACAACCTCCCCATCCTCGGTGGAGTCGCCGCCGCCCGGCTGCTCATCCGCAAGGGCGTCCGCGCCATGATCGTCGCCGTCGGCGATAGCCTGGCGCGCGTCCGCCTGGCGCGCCGGCTGCGCGACGCCGGGGCGGAGCTCATCAGCGCCATTCACCCGCTGGCGAGCGTCTCGCCGTCGGCCCGCCTGGGCCGCCACCTCATCATCGGCGCCCGGGCGATCATCTGCGTGCACGCGCGCATCGGCGATCACGCGATCATCTCCACCGGCGCCATCGTCGAGCACGACAACGTCGTCGGAACCGCCGCCTTCCTGCACCCGGCCGTGCGCCTGGCAGGCGGCGTGCGCGTCGGCGCGTTCGCGACTCTGGGCATCGGCACCTGCGTCATTCCCGGAAGGCGGATCGGCCGGCGGGCGCGCGTCGCGCCGGGCGCCGTCGTGATCCGCGATATCCCCGACCGCGCCAGCGCCGACGGCATGCCCGCGACGGTCAGAGCCGGCGCGGCGGCGCAGGTCTCCGAGCCGATCTGAGCTCACCGGGCGCGGAAGATCCGCGCGCTCGTGCCCTCCGGACCGACCGCGACGCGCACGACGCGCAGGCATCCGGGACAGCGCGCGACGTACTGGCGTTCGCTGGGCCGGCGGTAGACGCGGACATAGTGCCCGCAGCACTCGAACAGGATGCCGATGAAAGGCCGAGCCTGCGCAGTGGGGTCGCCGTCGTGACAATCGACGCTCGAATCGGGCGACGGGGGCATGTCACTGGCTATCGGCCGGGAACGAGGCGCTGGTGAACGCCGGGCGTACGAGCCGCGAGCGCAAGCGAGTGCCGAAACGTCAGGATCGGGGGTCGCTTGCAGGATCGTACTGCGAGCATTGCGCCGGGCGTCTTGGCTCGAACGCTCGGCGCTGGCGTGGCCCGATGACCGAGCGCCCGACGCTCATGCGACGCGTACGCTCGCTGGCGCTCGCGGCTCGCAATCAGTGGGGCGAGCAACGGCTTCTCGACTGCGCGTCTATGGCTCCTCGAGCGTGTTGCTGGTCACGACGACCTCGACGCGCTGGTTGGCCTCGGAGGCGAAGCGGTCGTAGTCGCGCTCGCTGGCCCGGTCGTTCCGCCCGCAGGCGATCACGTGCAGCAGCTCCCAACCGACGCCCTGCGCCACCAGCTCCTGCGCCACCGCGAAGGCCCGCTCGCCCGAGAACCGCATGCCGCGATCGTTCGAGTCGGCCGCCTCGGCGGCGCTGCAATGGCCGCGCACCTCGACAATGGAGCGCAGGCCGCGCACGTGCTCGGCGATCTGGCGCACCTGCGTGCGGCCGGCCTCGTCGAGCGCGTTGCTGCGGGCGCGGAAGTGCACGAGCCCGGCCAGGCCGTAGTAGTCGGTCGGCCGCAGCGTGTTCACGGCTTCGTGCTGGCCGCGCGGGCCGCGCTGCACGGCCTTGCCTTCGCGCTCGCGCTCCACCAGCCGCGCCGCCAGCAGCGCATCGGAGGGCGACTCGGGATCGATGGGGTTATTGAAGGCCTCGCGCAGCGCGATCGCCCAGTCGAGCATCTGGGCCGAGGGCGTCGTGGTGGGCGGGTTGTCGTGCTCGTACGGACTGCCGCCGATCGAATCGTTGACCGGCTTCATGTTCATCGCCAGCAGGATGACGAAGAAGCCCATCATCAGCGCGACGTTGTCGGCGAAGGAGATCAGCCACTCGGGCGCGCCCTCGTGATGCTCTTCCTCGATCTTCGCGCCGTGGCCCTTGCCGTGCGAGCTCATGACACGCGGCTCCGCATTGCGCCGACTCCTGACTCAGCGATTCCGGCGCTCTTGCGCCGGCCGAGGCTTCACGCCGCCGCCTTCAGCTTCTCGCGGCTCGGGAAGGGGATGAAAGCGGCCATCTTGTCGAGGGTCAGGCGCGGGTTGTCGCCGGCCTGGATCGACAGGATGCCCTGCAACATCATCTCGCGCGTGACGATCTCCTCGCTCGAGCGCAGGGCCAGCTTGTCACCGATCGGGCCGGCGATGGCGTTGGCCACGATGGCGCCGTACATGGTCGCCACCACCGCGATCGCCAGCATGTGGCCCATCTTGCCGATGTCGCCGCTGGCCAGGTTTCCGAACATGCCCACCTGCCCCACGAGCGTCCCGACCAGGCCGTAGCCCGGACCATAGAGCTTGATCAGGTCGAAGAACTTCTTGCCGGCCTTGTGCCGCTCCTGCATGGCCATGATCTCCATGCGCAGCGTCGCCTCGATCGACTCCGGCGTCTGGCCGTCCACCGCCATCCGCAGCCCCGCGCTCAGAAAACGGTCGTTGATGCTCTTGATGTCGTTCTCCAGCGCCAGAATGCCCTCGCACCGCGCCTTCTCGCTCAGCTTCGCCACCTGCCTGATCACCTCTACGCTGCTCAGACCCTTGTGGAACATGAACCGCTTCACGTAGCCCGGCACCGCCTTCAGCTTGTCCAGCGGCATCGCCATGAACACCACGCTGATGCTGCCCCCGATCACCATCAGCACGCCTTCCTGCGAATAAAACATCGCCAGGTGCCCGTGCGACGCCTCGAACAGCACGAACCCCAGGCACGAACCGCAGATCAGAAGCCCGATCAGACTCGCAACGTCCATAACTCCCTCTCTGCCCCAGTCCGAAAACACGCCTGCTCGCGACGGAGCGACGACACCGCGCCATTGGGCATCGACCGATTCAACGCCCCCCTCCACTTGCCGCCCCGCTCATCACCACACGCCGCGCGAATCGCGCCGCGCTCCCATAAACGGCCGCCTCTCGTATGCTCTCACGTGGGGCACGCGGCGCGAGCGACCCGGATGCCCCCCACCCGGCGGCGGAGCATCGACGTGTGCGTGATTCGCGACCTTCAATGCCCCGACGACCCGCCCGCCGCCATCGAGGCCATCCGCCGCGCCCGTCCCGCGGCGGAGCTGGCCTGGCTCGATGCGCAGGACCACCTCGGCCGGCCCGCGGGCGCCAGCCTGCTCGCATTCGACCCGCTCGCCGTCCTTGAGCAGCCCGCCGCGCCCGACGGCCGGCCCGGCGGACCGGCCCTTCTGCGCATCGGCGGGCGCATCGTCGACACGGACCCGGACGGCTGGCAGCTATGGCGGCGCGCGCACGACCGACTGCCGCGCTGCGCCGCGCTCGACGGCCTGGGCCCGGGCTGGATTGGCTTCGTCGGATTCGGCGCGGCTGAGCTGCTCGAGCCGCGCATGGCCGCGGGGAGTCGATCCGCCCAGCGCGCGTGCCCCGCCGACGGACTCGGCCTGCCGCTGATGCGCCTGGCCCTGTTCGATCGCGTGATCGTGTTCGACGCGTCTACGCGCCGCGCCCGGCTGCTCGCCGCCGACGGCCCGTGCGAGCGCCTCGGGCTGACGCCGCGACCGTTCGAACCGGACGCGGAGCAGTGGAACGCGGCCTGCGCCGCGCCGCCGTTGCCATTGCGCGGCCCGCGCCGCATCACGGTCAGCGCCGGCCACGATGCCGGCGAGCACGAGCGCATGGTGCGGCGGGCGCTCGATTACATCTCGGCGGGCGACGTTTACCAGGTGAATCTCTCGCGCCGGCTGCGGCTGAGCGGCGTCGGCTGTCCGTGGGAGACGTACGTGCGGGTGCGCCGCGCGAACCCGGCGCCCTACGGGGCCCTGCTCACCTGGGCCGAGTCGCCCGCGGCTGGCGCGTCGCTTGTCGATCGCGTGCCGCCTGAGCGGGTGCGGGCGGTGGCATCCGTCTCGCCCGAGCTGTTCCTCCAGGTCCGCGGCGCGGAGGTGCTCACGCGCCCGATCAAGGGCACGCGGCCGCGACACCTGGACCCGGCGCTGGACCGCGGGGAACTGAGCGACCTGCTCGGCTCGGCCAAGGACGCGGCCGAGCTGGCCATGATCGTCGATCTGCACCGCAACGACCTCGGACGCGTCTGCCGGCCGGGCTCGGTCGAAGTCACGAACGCGCGGCGCGTCGAAGCCCATGCGCGCGTCTTTCATACGCTCGCAGACGTGCGCGGGCGGCTGGCCAGCGGGGCCGACGCCCTCGCGGCACTGGCCGCCTGCTTCCCGGCCGGGTCGATCAGCGGCGTACCGAAGATCCGCGCCTGCCAGGTGATTCGCGAGCTGGAGCCGGCGCCGCGCGGCGTGTTCACCGGCGCGATCGGCGCGCTGGGCCTCGACGGGGGGCTGACGATGAGCGTGGCAATCCGCACGTTGCAGATCGCGGATGGCACGGCCGACCTGCACGTCGGCGGCGGAATCGTCGCTGAATCGGACCCGCGGGCCGAGTTCGAGGAGACGCGGGCGAAGGCTCGCGGGATTCTCGAAGCGCTCCACGCCGAGCCTGACGCAAACGGCGGGCGTGAGCGGGCGCGGGTTGCGATCCCGCGACAGGGCCCGGCGCATCCGCTTCCTCACGGGCGCGGCTCGGATCACGGGCGCGGCTCGGATCGCGGGCGCGGCTCGGATCACGGGCGCGGTTCGGATCAATAGTCGTTGGCGGGCCGCCGGCGGATTGTGAGGGGCGGCGGGCGCGTTATACTGAGGCTGGGCGTCAAACCCGATCGAAACTCCGCCCGGCGCGAGTCATGCCGCGTGTTCAACGGCTGCGCGGGCACGACAATCAGATGAGGGCTGCCGTCATGAGTCGCCAGCTTCGCACTTGCCTTCGTCGTCCTCGGTTGCACATCGCGATATGCCTGGGCTTGGTCCTGGCTCAAACGGCATGGGCGCAGGCGCCGCCGCAGCGCGCCGCGCGCGGCGCCGATGCGGACGCGCCCGTGGCGTCCACGGCCCTGCCCGATGCCTGGGTGGCGCAGCTTCGCTGGCGCTCGATCGGCCCGGCGGCGATGGGCGGGCGCATCACGGCGCTGGCGGTCTACGAGGCGGATCCGAGCATCTGGTGGGTCGCGACGGCCTCGGGCGGGCTGCTGAAGACCACCAACAACGGCGTGAGCTTCGAGCACCAGTTCGAGCACGAAGCGACCGTCTCGCTGGGCGATGTCGCCGTCTTTCAGGGCGACCCCAACGTCGTCTGGGTCGGCACCGGAGAATCCAACCCGCGCAACAGCGTCTCCTGGGGCGACGGCGTCTACAAATCGACCGACGGCGGGAAGACCTGGAAGAACATGGGCCTGCGCGGCATCTTCCAGACCGGGCGCGTGCTCATCCACCCCACCGATCCCAACATCGTCTACGTCGCCGGCATGGGCCGCCTCTGGGGCGAGAACGAGGAGCGCGGCGTGTTCAAGACGACGGACGGCGGCGCGACGTGGGAGAAGGTGCTGTACGTCGACAGCAAGACCGGCGCCATCACGCTGGCTTTCAAGCCCGACGATCCCGACACGCTGCTGGCCGCGATGTGGGAGCGGCAGCGCGACGGCTTCGACACGAACACGCCGATCAAGCCCTGGGGGCCGGGCAGCGGCCTGTACAAGTCCACCGACGCCGGCAAGACCTGGCGCAGGATCACCGCCGGCCTGCCGCAGGAGAGCCACATCGGCCGGATCGGCGTCGACTTCTATCGCAAGGATCCCAACGTCGTCTACATGGTGCTGGAGTCTGAGCGCAGCGGGCTTGAGCCCGAGAACGCGGCCTACCTGGGCGTGCGCGGAGAGGACGCCGACGTCGGCGCGCGGATCACCGACGTGACGAAGGACTCGCCCGCGGATGCCGCGGGGCTGAAGACCGGTGACATCGTGATCTCGGCGAACGGCAGCGCGATTCTCTCATACAACGAACTACAGCGCGAGCTGCGCAAGCGCGTCGCCGGCGACTCGCTCGACCTCACCGTCTCGCGCGAGCGCACAAGCGTGCTGATCAACGCCACGCCCTCGCGCAAACCCAACGCCACCTCGCAGCCCGCGCGCCGCGGACCCAGCGAGGCCGTCAGCGACAACCGCCCCTTCGGCGCCATGCTCGGCGGACAGCAGCCCAACGTCCACGACCAGCAGGGCCCCGACGGGCACGAGTACGGCGGCGTCTACCGCTCCGACGACGCCGGAGACACGTGGCGGCGCATCAACAGCGTCAACCCGCGCCCCATGTACTTCAGCAAGGTCCGCGTCGACCCCGCCGACAACAGCTACCTCTGGGTGCTCGGCGTCGACCTGCACCGCTCCAGCAACGGCGGAGAAACCTTCAGCGGCGACGGCGCCCGCGACGCCCACCCGGACCACCACGCCCTCTGGATCGACCCCCGCGACGGCCGCCACGCCATCCTCGGAAACGACGGCGGCGGCTACGTCACCTACGACCGCGGCGAGCGCTGGGACCACCTCAATCACACCGCCATCGGCCAGTTCTACCACGTCACCGTTGATCCGCGGCCGAACTACAACGTCTACGGCGGCTTGCAGGACAACGGGAGCTGGGGCGGCCCCAGCCGCGTGCGCCACAACCGCGGACCGCTCAACTTCGACTGGTTCCGCGTCGGCGGCGGCGACGGGTTCGTCTGCCGCGTCGACGCCGAAGACCCCGATCAGGTCTACTTCACGTCGCAGAACGGCGGCCTCGGACGCATCAACCTGCGCACCGGCGAGCGCGCCAGCATCCGCCCGGAGCGCACCGGTGGCACACGGCTGCGCTGGAACTGGGAGACCCCTTTCATCCTGTCGCATCACAACTCGCGCATCTTCTACACCGCGGCCAACTACGTCTTCCGTTCACTGAACCGCGGCCGTGACCTGAAGCGCATCTCCCCCGAGATCACCTTCACGCGCCGCGGAAGCGCCACGGACCTGTCCGAATCGCCGCTCGATTCCGACGTGCTCTACGTCGGCTCCGACGACGGCGCCCTGCACGGCACGCGCGACGGCGGCAAGACCTGGACGCTGCTCAACGAGTTCAGCCCGGACAAGATGCCGGCCATCGACGCCGCGCCGGATCAGGCCGCCCCTGACGCCGCCGCCGAAACCAGCCCCGATGCCGACGCGCCCCCCGCCGCCACTCCCGCCGCGCCGCCCCGCGAAGAAGCCCCCGAACGGCCGACGCGGGCCGAGCGCCGCGAACCCCCCGCGGGACAGCGCGGGCCCGGCCGCGGCGGCGCCGGACGCATGCTCGAACGCCTGGCGGAGCTCGACGCGAACAAGGACGGCATGATCCAGCGCGACGAAGTGCCTGAGAACATGCAGCGCCTGTTCGATCGCGCCGACTCCAACCAGGACGGCGTCATCGACGCCGCTGAGCTCGAAACCATGCGCGAGCGCATGCAGCAGTTCGGCGCTGCGCGTCGCGAACAGCGCGAGGCCGGCGCCGAACCTCCGGCCCAAGCCGCATCACCGCCCGCGCCTGCGCCGGCGTCGGAGACGCCGGCGGCAACCTCAGCGCCGGCGTCGGGGGCGCCGGGGGCAACCTCGGCTCCGCCGCCTCCCGCAGGCGATGACCCGCTCTCCGGCCAATGGTCGGGGCGCTTCTCGATGGAGGGCATGCCGCCGGAGCTCGGCCGCTTCACGCTGGACCTGAGGCTCGCCGCGGACGGACAGGTCAGCGGCGACCTGTCGTCGCAGATGAGCGCCGGCCCGATCGCCGACGGCAAGTTCGACGCCGCCACGAACAAGCTGACCTTCAGCTACACCAGCGAGATGGGTTCCGCCGAGTTCACCGCGCAGCTTGCCGGAAAGCACCTGGCCGGCACGCTCGAGGGCGATGGCGGCTTCTCGATGGCCTTCGAGGCCGACCTGGCCGGGCCTGCGACCGCCGGGACGCCCGCTGCGCCGGCGCCGCCGGCGGCGGCCGCGGCGGAACAGATCGGGCAGGCGGTGGGCCGGGCGCTGGGGGCCGGAAGACCGCTGGGCGAGCTGTTGCCTGGGCCGCGCTGGGTGAGCTCGGTGGAGGCGTCGCGTTTCCGCGCGGGCCGGGTGTACGTGGCGTTCGACGGCCACCGCAGCGACGACGACGAGCCGCACCTGTACGTCTCGGAGGACTACGGGCGGACATGGCGCTCCATTCGCGGGAACATGCCGGCCTCCGCCGGTTCGACGCGCTGTCTGCGCGAGGACGTCGTCAATGAGAACCTGCTCTACGTGGGCGCCGAGTTCGGCGCGTGGGTCAGCATTGACCGCGGGCAGAACTGGACGCGCCTCAACAGCAACCTGCCCACCGTCGCCGTCCACGACTTCGCCATCCACCCCACCGCCGGCGAGGTCGTCGTCGCCACCCACGGCCGCAGCCTGTGGGTGCTCGACGTCACCCCGCTGCGGCAGATGTCGGCGGCGACGTTGCGCGGCGACGTGACGCTCTTCAAGCCGAACACCGGCACCTACTGGCGGCCGGAGCCGTCGCGCGGCAACGGCACGCGCGAGTTCGTCGGGCGCAACAGCAACGGCGGCGTGGAGATCCTGTACGCCCTGCGGCAGAGCGCCGAGAGCGTCAGCCTGAAGGTCACCGACCTGGCCGGCGAGGTGCTGCGCACGCTCGAGGCCCCGGCGCAGGCCGGCCTCCACCGCGTGGAGTGGGACCTGCGGCGCGATCCGCCGGCGGGAGCGGCGGCCGGTGCGCCGCCCGGGGCGGCCCGCGCGGCGCGCGCCGGCGGCGGGCGATTCCGTCGCGGCGGGCGGCCGGTACCGTCGGGCACGTACGTCGTGGCGCTGAGCGTGGGGAACGCGACCTACACGCAACGGTTCGACGTGACGACCGACCCGGAGTTCCCCGACTACCGCCCGTGGGAGCTGACGGCCGAGGAGCTGGCGCTCTACGAAGGCGATTGGGAAGACGAGCACGACGCGCCACTGCCGGAGACCGACCACGACTGACGGCGGCCGACGGCCGACGGCCAGCCCGGCCCCAAGCGCCACGTCAGAGCCGGGCTGAGGACAGCCCGGCTCTGCTCTGCTCTGCTCCGGGCTGAGGACAGCCCGGCTCTGCCATCGACGTGATGCGGTCGCGCGCTTTTCCTGGGGCGCGCCGGGTGATACATTGGCCGGACGCTCGGACTCGCGGAACACCGGCGAGCCCGCGCCGAACGCCAAGGGGGAAGCCGTGGTAGTGGGCGAACTGACCGAAGCGACGGACCTGCTGGTGCTCGGCGGCGGGCCGGGCGGCTACGTGGCGGCGCTGAAGGCCGCGGACCTGGGCATTCAGACGACGCTCGTCGACGAGAACCCGATGCTGGGCGGCGTCTGCCTGCGCGTCGGGTGCATCCCCTCCAAGGCCCTGCTGCACGTCGCGCACCTGGTCGACGCGGCCCGCGAGGCCGGCGGCAAGTTCGGCGTCACCTTCGCCGAGCCCAGGATCGACCTCGACAAGCTGCGCGCGTTCAAGCAGGGCGTGGTGGAGCGGCTGTGCGGCGGGATCAACACGCTCGCGACCAAGCGCAGCGTGCGCGTCGTGCAGGGCCGCGCGCGCTTCGAGGACTCCAAGACGGTGCGGGTCGAGAACAGCGAAGTGGCGCGGATCAAGTTCAAGAACTGCATCATCGCTACCGGCTCGCGGCCGAAGCGCCTGCCCGCGCGGCTGATCCCCCCCGACGCCTGCCTCGACTCCAGCGGCGCGCTCGAGCTGGAGGACATCCCCAAGTCGCTGCTGGTGATCGGCGGCGGCTACATCGGCCTGGAGCTGGGCCAGGTGTACGCCGGGCTGGGCTCGAAGGTGACGGTGATCGAGATGCTCGACCGCATCCTCCCGGGCGCCGACGAGGACCTCGTGCGGCCGCTGGCGGCGAAGCTTAAGAAGCAGTTCGACGCCATCCACACGTCGGCCAGCATCGAGGGCGCCCAGCCCACCAGCCGCGGCGTCGAGGTGCTGTTCACGAAGGGCGGCGAGAAACACAAGCTGGTCTTTGACCGCGTGCTGCAATCCGTCGGCCGCGCGCCCAACACCGACAACATCGGCCTCGAGAACACCAAGGCCCGCGTCAACGACAAGGGATTCATCGAGGTCAACGAGCAGCGCCAGACCGCCGACAAGCGAATCTGGGCCATCGGCGACGTCGCCGGCGAGCCGATGCTCGCGCACAAGGCCTCGCGCGAGGCGATCGTCGCCGCCGAGGCCATCGCCGGCCACAATGTCGCGTTCGACCCGCGGGCCATTCCGGCGGTCGTGTACACCAGCCCGGAGCTGGCCTGGTGCGGTGTCACCGAAGCCGAGGCGAAGGCCAAGAACCTCGACGTCAAGGTCGGCAAGTTCCAGTGGGGCGCCAGCGGCCGGGCCATCGCCATGGGCAAGCCCGAGGGCGTCACCAAGGTCATCGCCGACGCCAAGACGCGACGCGTCCTCGGCGTGGGCATCTGCGGTGAGCACGCCGGCGACCTTATCGCCGAGGCCGTGCTGGCCATCGAGATGGGCGCCGAGGCCGACGACCTGGCGATGACGATCCACCCGCACCCGGCGACCTCGGAGACGATCATGGAGGCCGCCGAGAGCGTATTCGGCAAGGCGATCCATGCGGCCAAGTAGCGCGTCGACGTGCGGCGGTCGCGTGGCGCGCGCGGGCCCGGCCCGCGCCGGCCGCGGCTGGCGCGCCGTCGGGTTCGGCGTGCTGGGGTTGCTGTCCGGCTGCGCAGCGCCGACCAGCGGGCTGCGGGCGTCGGCCGCGGATGAGAAGCTCCCGCCGGTGCTCGAGCGCCTGCGCAAAGCCTATCCCGATCTTCAGCACGGGACGTTCGTAGCGCTGGCCACGTTCGAATCACCGAAAGAACTCGAGCTCTTCCGCGTGGAAAGCCCCACCGGCGAGACAACCGGCCGCGCCCAGCCGGCGCTCAACCTGCTGCGCGCCCGGGATCAGACCGGCGCCGGCAGCCTGGCAGCACGCCTGGCGCAGCCAGGCGACCGGCTGACGCTCAACGCCCGCTTCTCCAGGTCACTCGCCATCCCCGCCGACTGGCGGCCCTACGCCCTCATGCTGGCCAGCTACTACGCGCCTCCGAACGGCCAGGCGCTCGAGTTCGGGATCGAGAGCGGCGGCGACCGCCCGGCGCGCTGGCAACGCACGTTGCGCCTGGCTGCCGGATGGAACCTCGTGCGCCAGGATCTTGCCGAGGTGGGCGACGCGATCGACCTGGCCAACGTCCGTGCCGTCACCTGGAGCGCCATCGACGCCGACACCGCGGACCTTGTCCTCGATGACCTGGTGCTCGCCGACAACACCGCCGAGCTGCTCAAGCGCGGCGATGCGCCCGATGCGCTCTACGCCTTCCGCCAGGGACGCCGAACACACATCGGCGCCGCGGCGCGCTTCGAGCTGGCGTTCAGCGGGGGCGGCATCTCGTACTGGTCTGACGGCGCGGCGCCCGGCAACCTGGCCCTACGCACCGGCCTGGGACCCTGGCCGACGCCCCTGCCGGAGCGGTGGGATGCGGCGGCGTTTCCGCCGGCGTATGACGACCCGGCCCACTATGCCGACTGGGGCGCCGTCGTTGAGGCCACGACGGACGTGGCGGAGCTGAGCGCGTTCCGGGCCGTCGTCGTCGGAGAATGGCGCTTCGGTCCGGTCAATGCGCGGCCAGCGCCCAGGCACACCTGGCGCTACACGATCTACGCGGACGGCCGTGTGTACGTGCGCGTCACGTCCGATCCCGCGGGGGCGCGCTGGACGGCGCCGCACGTCGGCTACGCCCTGGCGGTCGACGGCCGTCGCGGCTTCGCGCGAGTCATGCCGCTGAGGGCCGCGAGCGAGGCGGCGCCGGCCTGGGCGCTGCTGGCCCGCTCGGCCGAGGGGCGTGCCGACCTGCTCTGCGCGCCATCCAGGGGCGAGTTGGCGCGGCGCCAGCTCTTCGCCGTCACGCGCGACGACGATCGCACCGCCCTGCTGATCGGCGACGCGCCCGCCGAGGGAACGGTCGATGCCGCTTTCATGCTCCGCGTCTGGCCGCCCGACATCGACGGCCCACCCGAGGCCGAGAGCCACGCGGCGGACTACCAGTTTCCGGCGGAGCTGTCGCTCCAGTCGGGCCGCCTGGTGCGAGACGCTTCCGGCGACTTGGACGGCGACGGCTTCAACGAATCGGAGGGGCTGTACGAGCTCGAGGCCGTGCAGCATCGCGTGCGTTTCGTCTTCGACCCCAAGAGCCGTGTGCGGCACGCGCCGCTTTTCCGGGTGCGCGGCATCTCAGTTAACCGCGCGTGGGTGTATGTCGAAGGGCGCGTGCGCGAGGCGGACGACCGCGACGCCGACGGCTCGCTGCTGTTCACGCTGGGGCGCGCCATTTCGGCCCCGGTTCAGGTCGAAGTGTATGGCCAGCCCTGAGTGGGGTGCGCGGCGGCATGGGTGGCTTGGTTGGCGGTGGCGTCGCGGACGCGCGCGGCCGTAGCCCCTGGGCTACGAGCGTCCGAGCCGCCGGCGGGCCAGCGTCGCCCACTCGCTCTGCTGGTCGTAGCGCAGATACCCGGCCCAGTGGCGCTCCGCATCGGACTTGCGGCCGGCGGCTTCGAGGCAGTGGGCCAGGTTGAAGTGCGCGTCGGCATAGGTGGGGCAGGCTTCGAGGGCCTTCTCGAGGTACGCGACGGCCTCGTCCAGGCGGCCCGCCTCCTCGGCGATGTCCGCCAGGTTGTACCAGGCGCAGGCCAGCGTCGCATCCTGCGCCAGCGCCAGCAGGTACATCTCGCTCGCCGCCTCCGCTCGTCCCAGCGCCCGCAGCGTGTTGCCAAGGTTGAAATACGCTTCCGGGAATCGCGACTCGCCCGCGAGCGCCTCCCGATACGCCCGGGCCGCGGCCTCGTACTGCTCCAGCTCCTCCAGCCGGCGCCCGCGCTCGAACCACTGGTCCGACGTCAGCCGCTCCACCGACGCCGACAGCGACTGCGCGGCGCCCGCGGCGAACGAGATCACCACCGGCGCGTCTTCGAGCGACGAGTGCTCCGCGAAGCCCAGCATCATCTGCCCGTCGGGCGTGGCGCGGCACACGTCCAGCTCGGCCAACACGTCGTCGTCGTGCTGCGTCAGACGATCGAGCTGCCGCAACGCCACCTCCGCCTCCGGCAGCGCCGGCCGCAGACGCTGGAGGCTGCCGCGCAGCACGCGCCGATCGACGCCGCGCGCCACCAGCCCCATCAGCACCCGCAGCGACACTACCTCGCGCAGAACAAACCCGCGCGCATCACCCGGCAGCAGCCCCAACCGCAACCACTGCCGCAGAGACGCCGCCGGCAATCCCAGCCGCGGCGCCAGCGACTCCGCCCGCTGGCGCTCGTCGAGCGCGGCGGCGGCCTCGGCGAGTCCGGCGGCACAGAGCCAATCGCGCTCGCCCACGATGCGCACGCCGCCGCCGCTGCCCTGAAGCCGCAGCGCCTGCTGCACCTTGTGATTGAGCGTGCCATCGGCGCGCAGCGGCCAGCCAAGCTGGCCAACCACGAGCAGCGCGGTTCGGCGGGTCACGTCTTCGACGGGGATGATGTCGAGCCGGCGCAGCGCGTCGGCGAGCGCCCGGCGGCTCATCGAGGCCAGGCGGCCGGTAAAGGCCACGGCGCGACGCGTGCCGGCATCGAAGGCCTCGGCCGCGACGGCGGCAGACTCGGTGCGGCGCGGCTCAACCGCGTCACTCGGCGGCGTCACGGGCGGGCGCTCGCGCGGCTCACGGGTCCTTTTCATCGCCGGTCCATCCCTGGAACACGGGGCCCCTGAGCATACCGTGCTCGGTCATTTCGAAGTAGCGGACGCGACAGCGTTTTCCACAGCGGCGCCAGACACCGTCGCGCGGACCGCCGGGCGGCGGCGCGGCGAGCGCGGGCAGCCCGCTGAGTTCGCGATACAGGTCGAGCCGCTGGCGCTCGGTGAACCCGGTGCCGACCTTGCCGCGGAACTGCCAGCCCCGGCCCTGCTTTTCGCCGAGCAGCAGGGCCCCGACCGTGTCGCGCGTGCCCTCCTGGAGCGTGAAGCCGATCACGTCGAGCTCGGCGAGACGCGCGACCTTGATCTTGAGCCAGTCGTCGGTGCGCTTGCCCGGCTGGTAGGCGCTGTCGAGCCGCTTGGCCATGACGCCCTCCAGGCCGATGCGCTCCACTTCCTCGAAGTACCGTCGCCCGCGCTCGGTGACGTAGTCGCAGGCGATCACGTGCGGGCTGCCCAGCCCGCGCACGAGCTCCGCCAGCAGCGGCTTGCGCTCCGACAGCGGCCGCGCCATCACGCTTTTTCCGCTCGCATACAGCACATCGAACACCACCAGCGTCGCCGGCAGCCGGCGACTCAGCAACGCCACCCGCTGCGGCTCGGAGACCTGCTCGCGCTGCGCCAGCTTGGCGAACGACGGCTTGCCGCCCGACAGCACAACGATCTCCCCGTCCAGGGCCGTGCCCGCCGGCAACCCGTGCAGCGCCTCGAGCTCCGGGTATCGCCCACGCAGGTCCGCCTGCCGGCGGTTGAACAGCCGCATGCCCCGACCGTCAACCAACACCACGGCCCGTGTGCCGTCCCACTTGATCTCGAACAGGTGGCGCTCGGAATCGAACGGCTCCGACGTGCTGCGCGCCAGCATCGGCCGCACGTACTCCGGGAGCTCGATCGGCCGGTCCTCGGCCTTTGGTCCGCCCCGCGTCGCCATGCCGCACCCCTGCCGGGGGCCGTTTTACTGGGGGACCGACCTCCGGCCGGCCTTTTCCGGGTCAGACAGCCGCTCTTTCCTCCAGAAAGAGCGGCCCTGAGGCCGGTCCCCCGAACTCAGACTGAGCCACGACCGCGCCGGGGCGACCCTTTCGCCCCGCGCAAACCCACTTATAATCCGCGCATGTCCGCGTATCCAATGCACCGGCCGGCGGCGCGGCGGCGCGCCGCGATGCTGGCGTGCCCTGCGGCCTTGCTGGCCGGGGCGCTCGGTTGCACCGCCGCCGACCCGCGCGCCCAGCTCTCGTCGCGCTACGCGCCGGACCGGGCGGGCGCGATCGTCCGCTTGGCGGAGCGCGGCGACCGCGAGGCGATTCACGCGCTGGTTGACCTGCTGGAGGACGACGACCCGGCGGTGCGGATGTACGCGATCCTGGCGCTGGAGCGGCTGACCGGGGAAACGCGCGGGTACCGCTATTACGACAGCGAGGCGCGGCGCGCGCCGGCGGTGCAGCGCTGGCGCACGGCGCTTCGGGAAGGGCAGGTTCGCCCCGGCGCGGCCCGGCCCGAGGCTTCCGCCCCCGGGACGTGGGGCAACGTCTCCGCGGACGGCGGCGGGCTGGCGCAGGGCGGGAGCGGGCGATGAGCGGCCCGGGCGACCTGCACCTCGAGCTGATGAGCGATCCGTGCGAACTGGCCGGCGCGCGGCACGCGATCGCCGATTGGGCCGAGGCGCACGGCTGGGCGTCGGACGACATCGCGCACCTGGCGCTGGCGGTGGACGAGGCGCTGACGAACGTCATTCGGCACGGCTACTCCGGGTGCGCCGGGGAGAAGATCGTGCTGAACGTGTGCGCGATCGACGACCCGCGGCGCGGCCCCGGCGTCGAGATCGAGGTGCGCGATTTCGGCAAGCAGGTCGAGCCGTCGCAGATCGCCGGCCGCGACCTCGACGACGTGCGTCCCGGGGGGCTGGGCGTACACATCATTCGCAGCGTCATGGACTCGGTGGAATACACGAAAGCGGGGGACTGCGGCATGCGGCTGGTGATGCGAAAGTACCAGCGCCGCGCCGACCAGCCGCCAGAGACGGAGCGTTCATGAGCAAGGATCAGGCGCCGGTCCAGATCAGGACTTCGCAGCCGCCGCCGCGGGCCGTCGTGCACCTCTCGGGCGAGATCGACCTCCGGAGCGTGCCGGAGTTGCAGGCGAGCCTGCTGGGGCTGGCGCGCGGCCCGTTGGAGCGGATCGTGCTGGACATGTCGGGGGTCACCTACATCGACTCGTCGGGCGTCGGCACGCTGGTGGTGCTGAAGCGCGAGATCGAGCGCGCCCGGGCGCGCATCGTGCTCGCCGGGCTTCAGCCCAAGGTGCGCAGCGTCTTTGAGATCACGCGGCTCGACCGCTTCTTCACCATCGCCGACAGCGTCGACGAGGCCCAGGCGTCATGAGTGCCGCGCCGCACGCGCCGCCGCCCGCCTGGGCCCGCCCGCTCGTCGCCCTCGGCGGGCGGCTGCGCGCCGCCGGCGAGAGCAGCGCCCGGGCCCTGGCGTACTTCGGCGGACTCGTGCGGCTGCTGGCCGCGACGCTGCGGCGAGCGGTGCCGCGGCGGCTGTCGGCGTTCGGCTACCTGCGGCTGGAGTCGCTGGCGGCCCAGAGCGTTCGCGTCGGCGTGCGCAGCCTGCCGATCGTGGCGCTGGTGCAGGTGTTCATCGGCGTGATCCTGGCGTTGAACATGGCGCCGACCCTGGATTCGTACGGGCAGCTCGAGCGCGTGGCCGACATCGTGGCGATCGCGATCTTCCGCGAGCTTGGCCCGCTGATCACCGCCATCCTGCTGAGCGGCTTTGCCGGCGCGTCGATCGCGGCCGAGCTGGGCGCCATGGTCGAGGGCGAGGAGATCAAGGCGCTGCGGGCGCACGCGCTCGACCCGATCGGCTTCCTGGTCGTGCCGCGCGTGCTCGCGACCGCCCTGATGATGATCGGCCTGACGATCGTCGCCGACCTGGTGGGCGTGTTCGGTGGATTCCTGACGGCGACGCTGATCCTCGACGTGAGCCCGCAGGTGTACATCGACCTGACGCGCAGCGCCGTCGACCTCACGGACTACCTGACGGGCCTGTCGAAGTCCGTCGTCTTCGGCGCCATTGTCGCCACGCTCGCCTGTTACGAGGGGCTCAACGTGCGCGGCGGCGCCGAGGGCGTGGGCCGCGCGACGACGACGACCGTCGTCAAGAGCATCGTGGCGCTGATCGGCGCCGACACGGTCTTCACCGCGGTCTTCTACGTGCTGGGCTGGTGACATGCCGTTGGTCGCGGGCATCGACGAAGCCGGCTACGGGCCGACGCTCGGACCGCTGGTCGTCGCGGCCAGCCTCTGGCGCGTCCCACCGCAGCACGCACAAGCCGACCTCTGGAAGCTGCTCCGGAGCTGCGTGGGGCGCGCGGACAGCCGCGGCGACGCGCTGCTCCGCATCGACGACTCCAAGCGCGTCTTCGACCGCAAGCGCGGCCTCGGCTCGCTGGAGCGCCCGGTGCTGGCGTGCGCCCAGGCGGCGGGGCTGCCCTGCCGAACGCTGGGCGAGCTGCGCGCGGCGCTCGGCTGCCCGTCTGACGCGGACACGGCGCTACCCTGGGAGGCGGCCGCCGACCCGGCGCTGCCGCTCGATCCGGTTCATGGTGCGTACCAGGCGATCGCCGGCCGGCTTGCCGCCGAGTGCCGGCGCGCGGGCGTGGCCTGCGCCGGGCTCATGGCGCGAACCGTGTCGCCGCGGCGCTTCAACCAGCGCGTCGCCCAGACCGACAACAAGGCGTCCGTGCTGCTGGAGCACGTGTTGGACCTGCTGGCGGCGTCGGCCAACGCCGCGGGCGACGACGAGCTGCACGTGGTCGTCGACCACCTGGGCGGGCGCACGAACTACCGCGACCTGCTGCTGGCCTTGTTTCCCGGCGCGGGGCTGCGCGAGCTGGATATCTCGCCCAACCGCAGCGCCTACGAGCTGCGCGTCCGGGCGGCGCTGTGGCGCATCACGTTCGTCGTCGAGGCCGACCAGGCGTTTCTGCCGGTGGCCCTGGCCAGCATGCTGGCCAAGTACCTGCGCGAGGTCCTGATGGAGCATTTCAACGCCTACTGGCGGCGCCTCGTTCCGGGCCTGCGGCCCACGGCGGGCTATCACCAGGATGCTCGCCGCTTCCTCGAAGACATCGAAGCCGTGCGCCCGCGGACGGGAATCTCGCTGGAGAGCTTCGTCCGGCAGCGCTGACCGCCGCCGCCATCCCGCGCACCACTTGCCGGTGGCGGCATAATGACACCATGAGCACCCGTACACGCGAATCGACGCGTCCGTTCGTCGGCCACCAGGCCGTCCGCGCCTCATGGCTCGCCACGCTGACGGTCACGCTGGCGTGCGCGACGGCGGCGGACGTGCCCGCCGGCTGGTCGCCGGAGCTGGCTGATGCGTTCGCATTGTATGACGCCGGACAGTACGCCGCCGCGCAGGAGCGCGGCCGCGCGATCGGCGCCCGCGCGCGAAGCCCGGCCGTGCGCTTCGACGCCGAGGCGCTCGAAGGGTTGGCGATGCTGCGCGATCCGTCGCGCAGCCAGCGGCTGGCCGGCCGGTCGCAGATCGCGCGGCTCGCGCAGCAGGACCCGACGCTCCTGGAGCGCCCGGACGTGCTGCTGGCCGGGGGCGTCGCGCACCTGGCTCTGGACGAGACCGCGGACGCGCTGTCGATGCTGATCGAGGCGGCGCGGCGTTTCGAGGTCCAGCGCGAATGGCCGCGGCTCGGCGCCGCCTACCTGGCATTGGCCGAAACATGGACGAAGTTCGGCGAGTGGGAATCGCTGCCGAAGCGCCTGGGCATCGGCGCGCCGCAGACCGCCGCCGATGCCCGACG
The DNA here is from genome assembly GCA_900696525.1 of uncultured Planctomycetota bacterium. Classification (GTDB taxonomy): domain Bacteria; phylum Planctomycetota; class Phycisphaerae; order UBA1845; family Fen-1342; genus CAADGL01. Next base: position 45,513 of record CAADGL010000019.1, on the reverse strand, counting down.
CATCCGCCGCGCGCAGATCGAGCGCTTGCGCGCCGCCGCCGCTCAGCAGCCGGCGCTGGCGCCGACGGCGGCGGCGATCGACCTGGTGCTGGCGCGCTGGCTGCTCGACCAGCCGGACGGCGCCGAAGAGGGCGAGGCGCTGCTGGCCCGGCTCGCAGCAGCCCGGCCGATGGACGCCTCCGCGGCCGACGCAGCCTTGGCGCTCGCCGCGCGGCACGAACAGCAGCGGCGCTGGTCGCTGGCGCTCGATCTGTATGATGCCGCCGCCCGAGCGCCTGATCCGCTGCGCGCCCGGCGCGCCGCGGCGGCCCGGGACGAGATCCGCCGGCCGGCGATCCACCCGGAATTCGCCGAGGTGATCGCACCTGGCGAACCAGTGGAGTTGCGGCTGCGGACGCGCAATCTGCACGACGTTCGGGTCGAGCTGCGCCACGTCGACCTGGTCGCGTGGCTGGAGGAACGCCGCGGCTTCTTCGCCGAAGCGGCGCTGCCCGCCAGCGGCGCCGTCGTCTTCACGCAGACGCTCGACACCTCCGTCGACACGCCGTTCGACTGGTGGCGCGGCGGGGTGACGACCGCTTCGCCGCTGCCGCCGGGTGCCTACGTGGTGCTGGTCTCTGGGCGGGAATCGGGCGGTGCGGAGCAGCAGGCACGACGGCTGCTGCTGGCAAGTCACCTGCGCGGGGTCGGGCTGGCGGGCCGCGACCGGGGAGTCTTGTGGGCCTATGCGGACGCGGGCGGCCCTCCAGACCTGGGCGCGCGGGCGACGGCGGCGTTCTGGATGGCCGGCACGTACGTGCCCGCGCGGCCGGAGATGCGCGACGGTGTCGCCGCCTTTTCGTTGCCGGACGAGCGGTTGGCGCTGCGCGACCGGCGCTGGGTCGCGCTGCTGGTATCGGGCGAGCACCTGGCGCTGTGCCGGGGCCAGTTGCCCCCGAAGCAGCCGGAACGGGATGAGACGGCGCGCGTGCTGCTCGCAGGCGCCCCCCGGGCCCGCGCCGGCGACGAGTACACCCTGTTCGGTTTCGTGCACGAGCCGAGCGCCGACGCCGAACCGAACGCCCTGCTCACCATCGACCTGGTCGACGGCGGCGAGCGCATCCGCGCCAGCCAACCGGCGCACGTGACGCACGCCGGTACGTTCCTGGCGACGCTGCGCCTGCCGGTGGACGCAGGCGGCGAGCTGCTGGGCGCGATCGTGCGTCGCGGGGGGCGGGTGATCGAGAACGCGCGCGGGCGCTTCGTCGTGCAGGTGGCGTCGGGCGACGACGCGCGCCTGGAGCTGGCTGTCCGCGGCCCGCGCCACATGCGCCCCGACCAGCCGCCCGTGCTCGACGTGCTCGCGACGTATCCGTGGGGATTGCCGCGCGCGGACATGCGGGTCAGGGCCATCTGCCGCGCGCTGGCGCCCGGCGCGGCGCCGGCCGACGACCTGAATGACCGATGGGCGCGCGCCGGGCCGATCCCCACGCGCGCCATGCTCGACGGCCGCGGGCGTGCACGCCTGCTGCCGCCCTTCGGCGACCTGGCGGTCTCCGAGTCGGCGACCGTCTACGGCGTGTGGCTGACCGCGACCGGCTGGGACACCCGGATCGCCACGGCCTCGCTGACCGTGCTCTCGGAGCCCGGGCCGCTGCTGTGGGCGCTGCCCGTCGGCGCTCCGCCGCGCGTCGGCGAGCCCATGGCCCTTTCCGTGGGCTTTCACGACGCGCAGGGCATCGTTTCGGGTCCGCCGGCGCTTGAGATCCGGCACGGAGATACGCCGGTGGCCAGCCCCGGCGTGACGCTGGCGCTCGACGGCTGGCGCAGCGAGAGCTGGACGCCGACCAGCCCCGGTGCGCACGAGGCCGTCGTCCGCATGAGTCAAGGCGACACGGAGACAGTCCGCCGGTTTCCGTTCGACGTGGCCGCAGACGAGGGCGGCGGGTGGCTGACGTGCACCGCCGGGCGGCGGGCGGAGGGTGTGCGCGCTGTGCTGCGCGGCACGTATCGCGGACCGCTGCTGGCCGCCGTGCTGGGCGGAGAGCCGCTGGCGGCCAGGGCCATCAGCATGACGGCCGAGGTCCATGAGGCGCTCCTGCCCGCGCCGCGCGCTGCGCGGCACGCCCGCGTCGTCGTGATCGTTCCGCGAGGTGGGGCGCACTGCGTCGTCGTCGCGCCGCCAACGGCGCCAGACGAGGAACAGCCCTCGCTCGATGTCCGATTCGACGCCGAGCCGCTGCGGCCCGCGTCCTCCATCGGCGTCGAGATCGGATGCACATTCCAGCCAGGTCAAGACGCGCCGCCGGACGCGATCGTGACGGCGCGGCTCGTGCTGCCAGAGCCGGATTTCGGGCTACCCTGGGCGGGCGGCGAACCGCGACCGGCCGTGGCCGCACTGGCGGGGGATGTCCGGACCTCGTTCGAATCCGCCGCGATGTTCGATGGCGACGGCGGGGCGCGCGGCGGCGCGCTGGAGCGCTTTGCGCCCCTATCCGACGCGCTGGTCGCAGCCTATCTGGCCGGACCGACGTTCTGGGTCGACAGCCGCGCCGCCCGCGACGGCCGGGCGCGATTCGAGGTGCCGCTTCCCGGCGACGCGCGGCGGGCCATCCTGGTCGTGGCGGCGCAAACACGCGCGGACGAGCTTGTCACGCGCATCATTCCGCTGGCGCTCGATGCGGGCTTGAGCATCGTGACCGACAGTCCGCCGGAGCTCCTCGTCGGCGATCGTACGGTCGTCTCGGCGCGCGTTGTGAGCGCTCGGGCTGCGAACGTGCGGCTGCGGCTCGATCCGGGACCGGGTCTGCGGGTGGAATCGCTCCGTGCGCGGCCCGAGGCAATCAGTCTCAGGCCGGCCTCGAACGGCAGCTTCGAACTCGCTTTGCCCGCCGATGCACCCGTCTCCCTGGTCGCGACGGTCGAGGCGGTGGCCGCGGCGCATGGGCAATGCGCGTGGGCCTTCGAAGGACCCGATGGCCGCCAGGCCGAGGTTTCAGACTACGTGGTCCGCAGCGTCCCGCCGCCGGCGACGGCCGGGGGTCTAAGAGACGGTGGCCTGTCGGCGGGAGCGCCCGTGCGGATTCGCCGGGTGCTGACGGTGCTGGAGCGGCCGCGTTTGACGGCGCCGGATGATCCGCTGGGGCCGAGCGAGCCGGCTGCGGGGATGCCCTCGACGACGTGGCCCCAGACGCCGGTGCACGAGCACACGCGGTTGCGGCCGGGAGACCTGGTGCTGGTGCGCGAGGAGATCGAGGTGCTCGGGGGGCTGAAGCACGTGCGCTGGGAGCAGGCCGTCCCGGCCCACAGCCACGTGTCGCGCTCGGACCAGCGCGACCGTCAGGACATCGGCCGCCTGGGCCCGCCGCGCGCCGATCGCGCGGAGTGGACGGCGCGCGAGCTGCCCGTCGGCGCCTACCGTAACGAGTACGTCCTGGCCATGATGCGTCCCGGCGCGTGCACCTTGGCGGCGCCGACGGTCGTCGCCGACGGAGTTCCGCTGGAGGTGGCGGCCGAGTCGGTCGTGCTGGTGGTTGAGAGCCCGTAGCGCGGGCGAATCGCCAAGACCCGGCGACGGCTTTCCGCCACCGGTGGGCTGCCCGGGCCCCGGCCAGGCGCAAGTGACGAAAACGCGACGGTTTTGTTCGGCGGACGTGTTGCGACGGTGCGGGGGCTTGGCTAGACTTGGTCCCGTTTCGACGGATTCATCCGCATAACCTCGCGCCGGCGGGCGCGATTCGGGAACCCAGGAGTTGCTCATGACAGGTTCGCAGCGGTTTGTGGCGGCGGTCGTGCTGGCCCTGGCGGCGGCAGCGGCGGCGTTGGCCAAGCAGGACTTGAGCACCGCCCGTGAGTTGATCGAGCGGCAGGACTACGCGGCGGCGCAGAAGGCCCTGCTGGCGGTGAACCGCGACGAGCTGAGCGACGACGAGAAGGCGGAGTTCGATCGCCTGGCCGAGTTGCTGGCCGAGGCCGTCCCCGCCAGCGAGAAGGCGCGGCAGAACGCCACCGACGCGGACGCCGCCTACGAGCAGGGCCGCTGGGACGAGGCGGAGCAGTTGTACGCGGCGGTGGCGCAGAACCCATACGCGACGGAAGCGCAGCTCGCGCATGCCCGCACGCAGCGGCAGCGCGTGAACGAGAAAAAGCAGTTGGCTGAGGCGGCGCGGCCTGGGGCGCCGAAGAGCGAGCCGGCCGACAGCGGCCCGGCGATGCGGCCGGAGCCCCCTTCGGCGGCGCCGGCCGAGACGCGCAGCGAGTCGGTGGTGATGACTGTTCGCGAGACGGAGGTGGATGCGCCGCAGCCGCAGCGCATGACGATCGTCGAGGAGCTGCGGGCGCGCGATCGGCTCTTCTGGCAGCGGGCGGTGGCGCAGATGGACGAGGCGGCCCGGCTGGCGCGCCAGGCCGTCGCCGACGAGCGCTTCGACGTGGCCCGCCAGTTCGCCGAGCAGGCCGTGCAGGTGATCGAGGCCGCCCGGGCGTACGCCGATCCGCCCGAGAGCTACATGCAGGCCAAGGCGCGTGCGGCGGCGTTGCGAGACGAGGTGGACGCGGCGGCCGAGCGGGCCGCGAGCCTGATGAGCGAGCAGACGCGGCGCGACACGCTGGACGCGATCCAGCGGCGGCGCGAGGCCCAGGAGCGGCTGAAGCGCGAGAAGGTCGAGCAGCTCTTCAGCACGGCCGACCAGCTTCGGCGCGAGCGGCGTTTCGGCGAGGCGGCGGAGACGATCCGTCAGATTCGCTACATCGACCCGTCGAACGCGCGGGCCAAGTACCTGCTGGACGTGTACGAAGACCTGCGCTCGCTGGAGTACCAGCGGGAGATCGACGACACGCGGCGCTTCCAGGAACGCGAGTCGCTGAGCGAGGTGAAGGAGGCGCTGATTCCCTGGAAGCAGCACGTGCTGTACCCGAAGAACTGGGTCGAGCTGACGGTGCGGCGCTCGGAGCTGCGGCCCTACGGCGCGGGCGGCGACGACGGACTCAACCGCCTGCTCGACAAGCCCAAGGGGCTGGCGGAGTTCAACTTTCAGGATGCCCCGCTCGAGCAGGTGATGGGCTACCTGGCCGAGACCTCTGACCTGAACCTGCACGTCGACTGGAACGACCTCGAGGGCCGCGGGATCGAGCGCAACCGCCCCATCACGCTGCGCCTGCGCGAGGTCAGCTATCGCACGGCCCTGCGCGAGCTGCTGACGCAGGCCGGCGGCGACATCGCGCTCGGCATGGCTGTCGACGGCAACGTGCTGCGGGTCGCCACCCGCGAGAAGCTCAACCGCGACAAGTTCATCCTGGTCTACGACATCCGCGACCTGCTCACTGAGATCCCGTACTTCGCCGGGCCCAAGCTCAGCACCAACGAGGACGGCGTCACCATCACGCAGATGAGCGCCGCCAGCGCGAACAGCCTCTTCAAGGAGCCCGTTGGTCCGTACGAGGGCCCGACGCCTGTGGAGCCCCGCAATCACGGCCTGGTCGCGCAGGTGCTCGACATCATCGAGAAGACCGTCGAGCCCGACTCGTGGCGCACCGGCGGGGGCGACGGCGCCCTGCGCGAGCTGAACGGCCAGCTCATCGTCTACAACACCTCCGAGGCGCAGCGCCAGGTCTCGAACCTGCTCGAACAGCTTCGGGCCACCCGCGCCCTCCAAATTGCCGTCGAGGGCCGTTTCCTGATCGTCACCTCGAACTTCCTCGAGGAGATCGGCGTCGATCTCGACTTCGTCTTCAACTCCGGCAGCTCCGGCTACGACCGCGCCTTCAACAACCAGGGCGCCGTCTTTGACAACTTCACCGGCGCCCCGGTCCTCATCCCGCGCCAGGTCAGCCGCGTGGGCGCCGCGCCGGCCATCCCCGGCGTCGGCGGCACGCCCTTCACGACCTCGACCACCACCGCCTCACCCTACACGCACCCGGGCTTTATCCCGGTGAACAGCGGCGTCGGTCCGACCGGCAGCCAGTTCACCCCCGTGCCCGTCCAGGCCGGCAGCATCAACCTCGTCGACCCCGGCGAGATCACGACGCAGGTCCCGGGCTCGTTCGGCGGACGGGAGTTCGCCCCCGGGCTGCTGATCGCCGGCTCGTTCCTCGATAATCTCCAGGTCGATTTCCTGATCCGCGCCACGCAGGCCAACCGCCGCTCCAGCATCGTTCAGGCCCCGCGCCTGATGATGTTCAACGGCCAGCGAGCCTTCGTGGCCATCCAGCGCACGCGCAGCTACGTCTCCAGCCTCACCCCCGCGGTCGCCGAAGGCGCCGTCGGCGTGACCCCGGTCCAGGCCCAGGTGGCGAGCGGCACGGTGCTCGACGTCGAAGGGACCATCAGCGCCGACCGCCGCTACGTGACGCTCACCGTGCAGACGTCGCTGGCGGAGGAGCCGAGCTTCGAGCGCTTCCAGATCCAGTCCGGCAGCGGCAACTCGCCGGGCCAGTTCATTCAGCTCCCCGACCAGCAGACGCGCCTGATCCGCACGACCGTCTCGGTGCCCGACGGCGGCACGGTGCTGCTCGGCGGCCTGAAGCAGAGCGGCGAGGTCGAGGTCGAGGCCGGCGTGCCCATCCTCAGCAAGATTCCGATCCTCAAGCGCGCCTTCACCAACGTCACCACCGTCAAGGACACGCAGACGCTGCTGATCCTGCTCAAGGCCAAGATCCTGATCCAGAAGGAGGCCGAGGAAGACGTGTTCCCGGGCCTCACCGCCGCCGGCGGGTGAGCGAGCCCCGCGGTCAAGGCGTCATGACGCTTGCATCTGGCACCTTCCGAGGCCCGTCGCCCAGCGGCGGGCCTCGTTGCTTTCTCTTCCGCGGGCGGACGTGCATGGCGACCGCGGCGCTCGCGCTGGGCGGCGCCCTGGCGGTTCACGGGCAGCTTCCGCCGTCGCCGCCAGCCGCGGCCAGCGCGCCGACCGCCTCGCCGGCTCCGCCGCCGGCCCTGCCTGGTGAAGCCGCGCCCTTGTCCGCCGGTGTATGGATCGAATGGGCCGCGGGGCGCGTGCTGCTCTCCGGGCGGGTGCTGCGGCGCGATTCCGTGCTGGAGTTCGCCGCGTCGTTCGCCGGCAAGCACCACGAAAGCCTGGTGGCGCTCGACGCGACGGCGCTGGACGTCTTCAATGGCCTCGGACTCGCCGGGCTCAACCCCGGCCATCCGCCTCGCTGGGACGAGCAGGCGCGGCGCTTCACGCCGGCCGCCGGCGACCTGCTGGATGTGCGGTTCGTCTGGCGCGAGGGCGCGCGCGAGCACTGCGCGTCGCCGTTCGCGTGGATGACCGAGCTGCAATACGCGCGTCCGCCGCGCGCCCGTCCGTGGGTTTTCGCGGGTTCGCAGCGGCGGGCGGACGGCCGCCTGGCCGCGGACGTCACGGGTTCGGGGTTCGCGCTGGTGGACTTTCCGGATAGCCTGGTGTGCCTGTCGATCAGCCGATCGAGCAGCAACGAGGAACTGTGGCTGGACGCCAACCTCAGCGTCATGCCCCCGGGCGGCACGCCCGTGCTCGTCGTCGTGCAGAAAGCCGCGCCGGTCGAGCATGTGATCGAGCTTGACTTTCGCGGTGTCGCGCGGGTCGATGGCCGCGTTGAGCGCGATGACGATGTGGCCGACCTAGTCACGCTGCTGCACCGGCTGAGCCCCGAGCGCGCGGCGCCGATCGTGCTGAGTGGCACGCTGCGCTCGGACCAGCAGCGCTGGGAGCGCTTCTTCCACGCCGCCGGTGTTCCGCCGGCCGCGTGGCGCTTCGAGCGCCGCGACGCCCCGCGCTGGCTGCCGCCGGGGGTACAATCGCCGCGCTGAGCCGCCTTCTCGCATGGGAGCCCCTGGCATGCCACGCGCCCGCGCCGCGACACCGCGGGTTGCCGCCGCCCCGCTGCCGCTCGCCTGCTTCTTCGCCTCGGGTTTCGTTTCGCTGCTGTACGAAATCTGCTGGATCCGCAAGGCCAGCCTCGCCTTCGGCGCCACCGGGCTGGCCGTCAGCACCGTGGTCGCGGTGTTCTTCGGCGGAATGGCGCTGGGCAGCTACCTGTTCGGCCGCTACTGCGGCCGGGCGGCGCGCCCGCTGCGGGTCTATGCGCAGATCGAGATCTCGCTGGGCGTGCTCGCGGCCCTGACGCCGGCGGCGCTGGTCGCCGCCGACCGGGCCTATGGCGGGCTCTATCCCAGTATCGAAAGCCACCCGGCGCTGCTGGCCGCGTGGCGGGCCGTGCTGATCTCGCTCGTGCTGCTGCCGCCGACGATTCTCATCGGCGGGACCCTGCCGCTGTTCTGTCAGGAGTTCGTGCGCTCCGCCGGGAAGATCGGCCGGGGCGTCGGCCTGCTGTACGCGTGCAACACGCTCGGTGCGGCGATCGGCTGCGCCGTCACCGGGCTCTGGCTGATTCCGCACATTGGCGTGAACACCTCGATCTGGCTCGGGGCGGCCGCGAACGTCGCTATTGGCCTGGCCATCTGGTTTCACCCGGCGGCCGCGAAAGGAGGCGGCAGCCCCGCGGCGCCCGAGCGGGCGCTGACGCCGACGCCCAGGCGCGCCCGCCCGTCGCAATCGCCGCGGGCGCTCGGGAGCCTGGGCGCCGCGGCGACTGTGACGCCGGTGCTGTTCTTCCTGTCGGGCTTCGTGGCGCTGGGCAACGAGATCCTGTGGACGCGCTACCTGTCGCTGCTGGTGCGCAACACGGTGTACACGTACACGCTGAGCCTGACGATCGTGCTGGCGGGCATCGTGCTGGGCAGCGTGCTGGTCGCGGGCCTGCTCGATCGTCTCACGCGCCGCGCCCTGCTGTTCGGCTTGCTGAACGTGGCCGGCGGACTGCTCGTGCTGGGGTTGCTGCTCGCGCCGCCGTCGCTGTGGCGCGGCGCCGTCGATCCGACCAGCGTGTCGGCCAGCCTGTGGGCGTTCGTGGCCGTGCTTCTGCCGCCGGCCGTGCTCTCCGGGGCGTCGTTTCCGCTGGCGATCCGCATGGTGCTGAGCGAGCCGGCGCTGGCTGGGATGAGCGTGGGGAAGATGACCGCGCTCAACACGCTGGGCGGCATCCTCGGGTCATTGGCGGCGGGCTTCGTCCTGCTGCCGCTGCTGGGGATGCACTTCACGCTGCTGCTGCTGACGGGTCTGGCGCTGCTGATCGGGTTCGCGGCCTGGGCGCTGCTGGAGCGCGAGCTGTCGTGGCGCCTGCGCGGATCGCTCGTCGGCCTCGCGTCACTCGCGTGGCTGGCGACGCCCCTGACCGCGGGCACGCGCCTGCCGCAGGATTTCCTGGCCGAGCGCGGGGCGCTGGTGGATTTTCGCGAGGGGCTCGGCTCACACCTGGCGGTCGTGCGGCGCAACAGCGTGCTGCGGCTCGAGATCGACCTGCTCTGGCAGGGGCAGGACCGCAAGTGTCACCAGGTGATGGCCGCGCACATCCCGATGCTGATCGACCCCGGGGCGCGGCGCGTCGCCGTCATCGGCCTCGGCACCGGCCAGACGGGCAGCCGCTTCCTCCTGCACCCCATCGAGCGGCTCGACTGCGTCGATATCGAGGCCCGCCTCGTCGATCTGGTCCGCCGCAACTTCGATTCCGAGTGGCTGAACGACCCGCGCGTGCATCTGATCATCGAGGACGGGCGAAGCTACCTCGCGCACACGCGCAACGAGTACGACCTGGTGTCGATCGAGGTCGGCCAGATCTTCCGCCCCGGGCTCGCCTCGTTCTACACGCTCGATTTCTACGAGCAGGCCGCCCGGCGCCTGCGGCCCGGCGGCGCCGTCTGCCAGTTCGTGCCGCTGGCCGCGTTCACCCCCGAAGAGTTCCGCACGGTGCTGCGCACGTTCATCGAGGCCTTTCCGGACAGCACGCTCTGGTACAACACGTCCGAGCTGCTGCTCGTCGGCCGCCGCGGCCCAGGCGGCCCCTTGCGACTCGAACCGCCGCCGCCGCTGGGCGCGCCGCAGGCCGTGCTCGCCGACATCCGCTTCGCGCATTGGGGCGGTCCGGGCTTCTCGCTGGATCGGCCGGAAGTGCTGCTGGGCGGATTGCTCTGCGGGCCGGAAGGCCTGCGGCGCCTCGCGCGCGACGCCCCAGCCTATCGCGACGAGCGCCCCTTCCTCGAATACACCACCTGCCGCTGTCTCGAACGGGGCGAGGTCGCCATCGTCGAGCTGCTGCGCGGCGAGCTGCAACCGCTGCCTGACATGATCGCGCCGCCGCCGGACGAAGCCCTGGCCTCCGCTGCGGCCAGCGTCCGCGACCTGAACCTCCGCAATGTGATCGCGGCGGCGTACGAGCGCAGCGCGCTGGAGCTGGCGCCCGGGCAGACGGCCAGGCAGATCGAGCTGCTGGAAACGGCCATCGCCTGGAACCCGCTTAGCGTGCAGCTCAACCGCGTCCTCGGAGACGCGCTGCTGCTGGGCGGCCGAACCGCCGAGGCCGTCGCCAGCTACCGCATGGCGGTGGCGCTCGACTCCGGCAGCGCCCGGGCGCGACACCACCTCGGCCGCGGGCTTTACCTGATGCGCGAGTTCGCCGAGTCCGCCGAGCACCTGCGCGCGTCGCTCGCCATCGAGCCCGACGACGCCGACGCGCACAACAACCTGGCGGCCGCGCTGGCGGCGCTGGGCGACCTGGATGGGGCCGTGCGGCACTTCAGCGAGGCCGTCCGCCTGCGGCCGGACAGCCCGGAGCTGCGCAACAACCTCGGCAAGGCGCTCGACGCCCAGCGGCGTCGCGGCGGCGCCATCGGCAGCCCGTGAGGCGGGTCACCATTGCGCCTCTTCGAAGGGGCCGCGCGGACCGCCGGCGGCGCGCTTCTGCCGGGCGAAGTCCTTGCTGATCGACTCGGCCAGGCTCATGTCGCCGGGGCCGGTGATCTTGATGTTCCGCCGATCCGCCGGAACGATCGTCACGGCCACCCCGTGCCGCTCGACGGCTTCGGCGTCGTCGGTGGGGCGCACGTCGGCGGGCAGGGCGGCGTAGGCGGCGGCCAGGATCTCCTTGCGGAAGACCTGCGGCGTCTGGGCCTCGAAGAGCCCGGCGCGCGAGACGGTCTGCTCGATCCTGTCGCCGGCCACGCGCTTGATCGTTCCGGTGAGGGGGGCGGCCAGGATGGCCGCGCCGGTCTGGGCGGCGCGCTCGAAGACCGTGTTGATCCACGACTCCAGCACGCAGGGCCGCACGGCGTCATGGACGCAGACGAGCTCGGCCTGCGGATCGACCTCGTCCAGCGCCGCCCGGACCGACAGGTAGCGCTCCGTTCCGCCCCGGACCAGCTTGATCCCCATGAACATGAGATTCGCGGCGTATTTTTCGCGCACGACGTCCATGTCGTCGGGCGCGACGGTGAGGATGGTCTGGCAGACGTCGGGTCGGTTGACGAACAGCTCGATGGCCCGGATGAACAGCGGGCGGCCGTCGAGCAGCGCGAAGGGCTTCTTGACGGCGCCGCCGAAACGCTTGCCGGCGCCGGCCGCGGGGATGATGACTGCGACTTTCGCCATTGGGGTGCCCGCCTTTCAGCCCGTTACCATGGCGGCAGGGGCGCAGGCGGTCAATAGGCGCGCACCGGCCGGCCGCGGCACCGCGACCGTTGCGTGGTCGCGCCTCCGGCCGGGGAATCCCGCCGTCGATCCCGGAGGGCAGCGGGTGAAGGCCAGTTCGGCAGCGACTATACTGTCGGCCGGGCGTGCAAGTGGGGCAGGGGCGCGACCGAGGACAGGACGACGGTGATGAGCATTCGATCCAACGTGAAGACCGTGTTGGTGTTCGGCGCGGGGACGATGGGAGCCGGCATCGCGCAGACCTTCGCGCAGGCCGGCCGCAAGGTGCTCATGCACGACATCCGCGGCGGCGCAGTCGAACAGGCGCTGGCGGGAATCGCCAAGTCGCTCGATAAGCTCGCGGGCAAGGGCAAGATCACGTCCGAGCAGGCGCAGGCGGCGCGCGGCCTGCTGGGCGAGGGCGCCATGAGCGACGCCGGCCACGTCGACCTGGTCGTCGAGGCGATCATCGAGGACGTGCCGGCGAAGCGCAATCTCTACATCGAGCTGGACGCGCTCGCCGCGCCCGACGTGATCTTCGCCAGCAACACCAGCAGCATCTCGATCACCGAGCTGGCCGCGGCCAGCCGCCGCCCCGACCGTTTCATCGGCATGCACTTCTTCAACCCCGTGCCGCTGATGCCCCTGGTCGAGGTCGTCGTCGGCCTGCAAACCGCCGAGCCGGTCGTGGCGGCGATCATGGCCCTGTCGAGGGAGCTGGGCAAGACGCCGCTGCGCGTCAAGGACCACCCCGGGTTCGTGAGCAACCGCGTGCTGATGCCGCTGATCAACGAGGCGATCGCGGTCCACGCCGAGGGCGTCGCCGACGCCGAAACGATCGACCAGGTGATGACGCTGGGGTGTGCACACACGATGGGCCCGCTGGCGACGGCAGACCTGATCGGGCTGGACGTGTGCCTGATGATCATGGAAGTGCTGCATCGCGACCTGGGCGAGGACCGCTACCGGCCGCACCCGGCGCTGCGCACGCTGGTGCGGGCCGGACGGCTGGGGCGCAAAACCGGGGCCGGGTTCTACACGTACGAGCGCTAGGGGAATGCCATGAGCGTTGAGACCACCGCCGGAACGCGCGCCGAGCTGGTGCGCGAGGGAAACGTCGCCACGATTCGCTTGGTCTCCGAGCGGGGGCCGGCCATCCTGTCGTCGCCGGTGCTCGGCCAGTTGACGGCGATCACCGACGCCCTGGCTGAGGACCCGGCCGTGCGCTACGTGGTCTTCCGCGGCGAGGGCAAGGTCTTCGTCGCCGGGGCGGACATCGCCGAGATGGCCAACTTCGACGAAGACCACGCCCACGCGCTCAGCGTCCACGGCCAGCGCGTCTTCGACGCCATCGAGAGCCTGCCGCAGGTCACGTTCGCGGCGATCAACGGCCACGCCCTGGGAGGCGGCTGCGAGCTGGCGCTGGCGTGCAGCTTCCGACTGATGGTCGCCGGCGCGAAGATCGGTCAGCCCGAAGTCCGCCTCGGGCTCATCCCCGGCTGGGGCGGGACGAAGCGCCTGCCGCGGATCGTGCCGCTGAACTGGGCGCTGCGCATGCTGTACACCGGCGAGGCGGTTTCGGCGGAGAAGGCCGAGCAGATCGGCCTGGTGGACGAGGTCGTGCCTGACGCGGCCGCTCTCGACGCGGCCCTGGCGCGCTGGTTCGCCCTGCTGGCGCCCGCGGGCCGGCACACGACGCAGCGCATCAAGCGCGCCGTGCTCAACGACGACGAGGCCAACCAGTTCGGCTTGTGCTTCAACTGCTCCGAGGCGCGCGAGGGCATGCAGGCGTTTCTCGAGAAACGCCCGCCGAGCTGGGCCGCGAGCTCAAAGGCCTGAGCGCCGCCCCATGTCGGCGATCCAGGAATGGTTCTACCCGGAGCTGAAACGCTTCGAGCACTACCCGGACCGCGCCCGGGCCGAGATGGACTACGGCTCGCAGCTCGTGCGCCGCTGGCCAACGTGGATCGCCATCGCCCTTCTGGCGCTCCTCTTCGGCCCCGCCGCGCCCTTTGCCGTCAACCTGGGCGTGCGCCAGCTCGGCCTCGGCACGACGCTCTGGAGCGCCGTGCTCATCGGCGGCGTGATCGGCGTCCTCCAGGTCGCCACCTTCATGCTGATCTTCAACCTGCTCTTTCGCCGGCCGTACCGCCGGTTTCTTCGGCGACGACTGAGCGAGCTGGGGCTGCCGACCTGCGTTGGCTGCGGATATGACCTGCGCGGGCAGGTTGTGGCGCGCTGTCCAGAGTGCGGCGAGCCGTTCGCCTGACGCCGGCTCAGTCGAGGGGGGGCTCTCGCCGGCCGGCGGTGACGTGAGCGGCGTCGTGGCCCGAGGCCTGCTCGATGCGCCGCATCAGCCGGACGCAGGCGTTCCAGCGCAGGATGGCTTCGTCGTTGCCCTTGGGCGCCGCGCCCTGGGCCTGCTCATAGTGCCGCAGCGCCTCGCGCAGCCAGCCGAGCGGGGCATGATGCGGCGCGGCGCGCCCGGCCTGCGCCTTGGCCCAGCGCTCGTAGACGAGTCCCGTGTGATAGGCGCGCTCATAGCCGTCACCGAGCTGCCGCACCTCCGCCAGCGCGGCATCGAGCGACGCGCCGTGGCGATCGCCGAACTGGTCCGTCAGCGCCAGCACCAGCATGGCCTGGGCCTCGGCGTTCCGCGGATCGACGGCCAGCACGTCGCGACAGATGCTCTCGGCCTCGGCGGGCTGGTTCAGCAGGCGGTAGCGCTCCGCCTTCTCGAGCGCGGCGGGGACGGCATCGAGGTGGATTGGCTTCAGTTCGAGCATGGGCACCCCCGGGTTCACTTCCGCCCGCCGAGGAAGCGGAAGAACATCTTGATCGGGTCATAGTATTCGTCGACGACGCGCTCCTTGAGCGGGATGATGGCGTTGTCGGTGATCTTGATCTCCTCCGGGCAGACGGCGGTACAGCACTTGGTGATGTTGCAGAAGCCGACGCCGTGGGCTTTCCGGAGCTCCTCGACGCGGTTCTCGGTGTCGAGCGGGTGCATTTCGAGGGCGGCGGCATAGACGAGGAAGCGCGGGCCGATGAACTGGTCGTGCTTGTGGTGCTCGCGGAGCACGTGGCAGACGTCCTGGCAGAGGAAGCACTCGATGCACTTGCGGAATTCCTGGACCCGCTCGACGTCCTTCTGGTCGATGCGCCAGGTGCCGTCGGGGGCGTCGGGGGTGCGCGGGCGGAAGGGCTTGATCTGCCGCTTGACGCGGAAGTTCCACGAGACGTCGGTGACCAGGTCCTTGACCTTCGGGAAGGCCTGCATCGGCTCGACGGTCACCGGCTGCGTCAGGTCCAGCGTGCTGAGCCGGGTCATGCACATCAGCCGCGGCCGGCCGTTGATCTCCGCCGAGCACGAGCCGCACTTGCCGGCCTTGCAGTTCCAGCGGACGGCCATGTCCGGGGCCTGGGTGGCCTGAATCTGGTGGATGACGTCGAGGACGACCATGCCCTCGCCGACCTCGGCCTTGTACTCGCGCAGGCTGCCGCCGGCTTCGTCGCCGCGCCAAACCTGAAAGGTCGCAGTGGCCACTAGGCACGCTCCGTCTCAAGAAGCTCGCCGACCGCATCGGGGAGCTTCGGAAGGCCCTTCTCGACTACGCCGCACGCGACGGCCGGTCCGATCACCGGATAGCCGTGAACCAGCACGTCGCGAAACGCGATGTTTACAGACACAGCGCCGGTGCCGGGCGTCAGCCGCCCGTTCCCTACCTGTTCTCTTCGATCACCTGCTTCAGCTCCGCGCTCGGCTCGATCACCGGCACGCGCTCCACCGCCATCGACCCGTCCGCGGCCTTCCGGACCACCAGATTATACCGGCCCCATTCCTTGCTCTTCTCCGGGTAATCCTCGCGGAAGTGCGCCCCGCGGCTCTCCTTGCGCTCGGCGGCGGCGCGGGCGATCGCCTCGGAGACGGTGAGCATGTGCTCGAGGTCCAGGCACGTGTGCCAGGCCGGGTTGTACTGCCGGTGGCCCGCGCAGCCCACCTGCTGGACCCTGCGCTTCATGTGCTGCAACTCCTCGATCGCCTGCTCCATCTCCTCCTGCTGCCGCACGATGCCCACCAGCCGCTGCATCATCTCCTGCAACTCGTGCTGGAGCGTGAACGGGTTGTGCGCCGGACCGCGCTCAAACGGCGCCAGCGCCGCCTTCGCCGCCGCGTCCACCTTCGCCGCGTCCAGCTTCGCTGCGCCGTGCTCCCGCGCGAACCGCGCGGCGTACTCGCCGGCGCGCTTGCCGAAGACGATCAAGTCGCTCAGCGAGTTGCCGCCCAGCCGGTTCGCCCCGTGCAGTCCCGCCGCTACCTCCCCCGCCGCAAACAGCCCTGGCACGCTCGACATCTGCGTGTCCGCATCGACCCGCACGCCGCCCATCATGTAGTGCGTCGTCGGGCCGACCTCCATCGGCTCCTTCGTGATGTCCAGGTCCGCCAGATGCTTGAACTGGTGGTACATGCTCGGCAGCTTCTTGCGGATGTGCTCGGCGGCGTTCGGCAGCTTCTGCTTGATCCAGGCGATGTCCAGGTACACGCCGCCGTGCGGGCTGCCGCGGCCGGCCTTCACCTCGCGGTTGATGCAGCGGGCCACGTGGTCGCGCGTGAGCAGCTCGGGAGGGCGACGGGCGCTCTTGTCGCCCTGCGTGTAGCGCCAGCCCTCCTCCTCGTTGTCCGCGGTCTGGTTGCGGTACAGCTCCGGGATGTCGTCGAACATGAAGCGGCGGCCCTGGTTGTTGCGCAGCACGCCGCCCTCGCCACGGACGCCCTCCGTGACGAGGATGCCGCGCACGCTCGGCGGCCAAACCATGCCGGTGGGGTGAAACTGCACGAACTCCATGTCGAGCAGATCGGCGCCGGCGTGATAGGCGAGCGCGTGGCCGTCGCCGGTGCCTTCCCAGCTGTTGCTGGTGACCTGGAAGCTGCGGCCGATGCCGCCGGTGGCCAGGACGACCGCGTTGGCGCGGTAGAGCTTGAAGTAGCCGCGGTCGCGGTCGTACGCGAGGGCCCCGCAGACGCGCTCGCCGTCCTTCAGCAGCGTGACGACGGTCGTCTCCATGTGAAAGTCGATGCCCTGATGCACGCCGTGGTCCTGGAGCGTGCGGATCATCTCCAGCCCGGTGCGGTCGCCGACGTGCGCCAGCCGCGGATAGGCGTGCCCGCCGAAGTTGCGCTGGAGGATGCGGCCGTCCTTCGTGCGGTCGAAGAGCGCCCCCCATTTTTCCAGCTCCAGCACGCGCGCCGGCGACTCCCTGGCGTGCAACTCGGCCATGCGCGGGTTGTTGACGTACTGCCCGCCGCGCATCGTGTCGGCGAAATGCACCTTCCAACTGTCGCGCTCGTCGACGTTGGCCATGGCGGCGGCGACGCCGCCCTCGGCCATGACGGTGTGGGCCTTGCCGAGCAGCGACTTGGAGAGGCAGATCACGCGCACGCCGCCGGCGGAGGCCTCGATCGCCGCCCGCAGCCCGGCCCCGCCGGCGCCGATGACGAGCACGTCGCATTCAAAGGACTGGTAGTCGGACATCCGTTAATTCCGGTTGATGGTGCTCATGAGACGCAAAGTGCAAAGCGCCGTATGCAAAGTGAAAAAGGCGGGGCCCCCCTCGTCGTTCGCGTTTCTGCGTTCTGCACGTTGCACTGCACTTCAGAAGATCCTCCAGTCCGCCCACACGCCTGCCGCCAGCATGCGCACGTACACGTCGCTGAACGCCACCGAGAACAGGCTCAGCCACGCCCAGAGCATGTGCCGGCGGTTCAGGCAGCTCACGCACTCGTAGAACCCGTGTCCAAGCGGCGCCTTGGTCACGCAGTCGCGCCCGCCGCCCATCAGGTGCCGCATCGAGTGGCAGCCGAACGTGTAGCCGGTCAGCAGCACGACGTTGGTCGCCAGGATCAGTGTGCCCAGCCCGACGCCGAAGCGGTAGCCGCCGGCGCCGTCCTTGAACCACAGCGCGTGCCAGACGTCGTACGACAGGATGAACAGGAAAAGGACCGCGAACAGCAGGAAATAGCGATGCACGTTCTGAAGGATCAGCGGCAGCGAATTCTCGCCCCGGTAGCCCTTGCGCGGCTCGCCGACCGCGCAGCTCGGCGGGTCGGCCCAGAACGCCTTGTAGTAGGCCCCGCGGTAGTAATAGCACGTGAATCGAAATCCCGCCGGAAAGATCAGGATCAGCGCCGCCGGCGACACCCATCCCGGCAGCCACGCCAGCAGCGCCGGCTTCTCGCTCCACCAGGCGTGCCCACTGGGCCGCACGCCCGGGACGTCGAACAGCAGCGGCGAATAAAACGGCGTGAGGTAGTTCGTGGCCGCGTTGCGCTCGCTGTGGCCGCTGTAGTAGTGCGCCCCCTCGAAGACGCGGAAGTTCGCATACACAAGGAAGGCCGCCAGCCCCAGGAAGACCGCCAGCGGCTGGACCCACCAGGCGTCGCGCCGCATCGTCTGACCCCAACCACGCTGCTTGAGCGGCAACGCCGCCTGCGACATGCCTGCTTCTCCTTGTGCCCGCCGGGCGGCCGCGAGAAACGCGAGGGTCGCATAATCCCCCTGCCGCACGCCGGAGTCAACCTGTTCGACCCCGGTTCGCCGTTCCCGATCGGCGATTGCCGGGTTGTCGGGCGCGCCCGCGACGACGCGTCCGGCCAGGCTGACCTCGGCGCATTGCTGGCCGTCTTCGGCCGGAGCTCCCCCTGGGAGGAGGCTCGCCTGTTCCGCAGCGCCGCCGGCGCGGCCACCATGTTCCGCACGAAACGCTGTTGACAAGCTCGTAGCCGGATACTATCGTCTCGCACCATTGACAATCGAAGTGCCTCTTTATCCAGAGTAGCCGAGGGATCAGGCCCTTTGACGCTACAGCAACCCGGCTCCGCCCCGTGGAGCCAAGGTGCTACTTCCTGCCCCGCCGCGCGCCGGCGGGGGAAGATAACGGAGGAAAGTGTTTCTCCCTCCTGAATCTTGAAGCTGCGGCCTCTGGACGGCGCACGCTCGTCGCCGTGAGCCCGACTCGGGTCACGCCGCGGCTGCGCTGCCCGCCGCCGGATACGGCACTCCGATCGCCCTGACGTGTTGCTCAACGGCACGCGCGCGTGCCGCGGAGAGGCTGCGCGCCCTCAGCCGCGCGAGGAGTGTCCAAGTGATCGAGCTTCGCGAACCACCCGCCTGCGCCGCGCGCCGGCACGCGACGGACGTCGGCGCGATCATCGGCGCATCGCCGGGCGTCCGCCCCGTGCGCCTCGCCCTGCTCGGACTGGGAAACGTCGGCCAGGCGGTCGTGCGGCTGCTCGCCGACGAAGGCGAGCGGCTGCGCGCGACCGGCGTGCTCCCGCGGCTGGCCGCGGCGCTGCTGCGCGACCCGCAGCGGCCGCGCGCCTGCCGCCTGCCCGACGGCTGCGTCAGCACGACCGACCCGCGCGCCCTGCTCGACCAGCGGCCCGACGTCGTCATCGACGTCCTGCCCGACGCCGAGTCTGCTGCGCCCATCGTCGCCGACGCACTGCGTCGCGGCATCGGCGTCGTCAGCGCGAACAAGGCGCTCATCGCCGCGCACGGCCCGGCGCTGCACGAGCTCGCCCGCCGCCACCGCGCCGCCCTGCAATACGAAGCCGCGGTCATCGCCGGCGTCCCTTTCGTCGAAACGCTGCGGCGGCGAGCGCTGGCGCGGCGCGTCACGCGCCTGTGCGGCGTGCTGAACGGCACGTCGAACTACGTGCTGAGCGAAGTCGAGCGCGGCAGCGGATTCGATGAGGCGCTGAAGAGCGCCGTTCGTCTCGGCTATGCCGAGCCCGACGCCGCCCGCGACCTGTCTGGCGCGGACGCCGCCGACAAGCTCGTCATCCTGGCCCGCCTGCTCGGAATGGGCGAGCTGGACGCCGCCGGCATCGAGCGCGGCGGCCTCGATCGCCTTGATCCGGCGGATTTCCTCGCGGCACGGGCTGTCGGCGGCGCCATCCGGCCACTCGCCTTCGCCGCGGCGACCAGCGGCGGCCTCGAGACCTTCGTCGGGCCGGGCTGGCTGCCGGAGGAGCACGCGCTGGCCCGTGTGCGCAACGTCGACAACGGGCTGCTGCTCGACAGTCCCGGCGGGCGGCGGCTGTTCGCCGGGCCCGGCGCTGGGCCGGAGGCGACAGCGGCAACGCTGATCGACGACGCGCTCGACCTGCTGCGCGCACCGGACGACGGCGGGGCCGCGGCCGCGGCTCCCTCGCCACCGAACGGCGCGCCGCGCACCGGGTGGCTGCTGCGCGTCGGCCTGCCACAGGATGGACCGTCCTGGCCGGACCTCTGCGACCTGCTGGCGGCTTACGGGGTCCGGCCGCTGCGCACGCACGTGCTGAACGGCACGGTCCAGGCGCGGCGCTACATGCTGACCACGCCCTGCCGTCGCGCGAATATCGAGGCAGCCGGGGCGCACCTCGAGGCGCTTGGATACGAAGCGTGGGCGCTGCGCGCCCTGGAAGCGTCCGATGACGCCGCCTGACGGCCTCACCAGGCCCGGCGCGCACCCAGGCGCTGCGCCACGAGCGCGACACGCGGACGCCGCTGCTCGTGCGAGCGCTGTCGCGCGACGGCGGCGGCACGCGGATTGACGGCGACGCTGGAAACACTGAACAGGACTGACGATTGATGTCGCGCAGATGTGAATCAAAGACTAGCCGGAACCGGTGGGCGCTCTGGCGCAACCGCTTCCTTACGGGCGCGGCTCGGTTCGGGCGCGGCTCGGATCGGGCGCGGCTCGGTTCGGGCGCGGCTCGGATCGGGCGCGGCTCGGTTCTCGACTCGGGTCTGAGGCAGATTCAACACCAATGCAAGGAGCGCACTCGTGCAATTCGCGACGCGGACGATTCACCTGGCCCAGCCCTCGGAGCCGCAGACCGGGGCGCTGGTCGCACCGATCTTCCAGACCTCGACCTTCGAGCAGGAGCTGCCCGGCCAGCACCGCGGCTTCGATTACTCGCGCACGAACAACCCGACCCGCCAGCGGCTCGAAGCGGTGCTCGCGGCACTCGAGGGCGTCGAGCACGCCGCCCTGTTCGCCTCCGGCCTGGCCGCCGAGCACGCCGTCCTACAGGGGCTGACCTCCCCGGGCGACGAAGTCGTGATTCCGCCCGACGTGTACGGCGGGACGCACCGGCTGCTGCACCAGGTCTTCGCGCGGCAGGGCGTCACGACGACCGTCGTCGACTATGCCCAGCCCGGCGCGCTGGAGCGCGCGCTGTCGCCGCGCACGCGGCTCGTCTGGGTCGAGTCGCCGACCAACCCGCGGCTGATGATCTACGACATCGCCGCGATCTGCCGCGCCGCGCACGCGGCGGGGGCACTGGTCGTCGTCGACAACACGTTCGCGACGCCGGTCTTCCAGCAGCCGTTCTCGCTCGGCGCCGACCTGGTCGTTCACAGCGTCACCAAGTACCTCGCCGGCCACTCGGACGTGATCCAGGGCGCCGTCCTGGCGCGCGAAGCCGAGCGCTTCGCGCCGGTGAAGTTCCTCCAGAACGCGTGCGGCGGCGTGCCGTCGCCCTTTGATTGCTGGCTGACGCTGCGCGGGCTCAAGACGCTGGAGCTGCGGGTGCGGCGTCACGCCGAGAACGCCGCGGCGCTGGCGCGGGCCGCGGCCGGACACGCGCGCGTCGCGCGGGTGTACTACCCGGGATTGCGCGAGCACGCCGGACACGAGATCGCGGCGCGGCAGATGACCGGGTTCGGCGGCATGCTGTCGATCGAGCTCGATGCGCCGCTCGACGACGTGCGGCGATTCGTCACGCAGCGCCGCTACTTCGCACTGGGCGAGAGCCTCGGCGGCGTGAAGTCGCTGATCTGCCAGCCGGCGGCGATGACGCACGCGTCGATCCCGGCGGAAACGCGGGCCCGGCTCGGGCTGTCGGATTCGCTGGTGCGGCTCTCGCCGGGGATCGAGGCGGCCGAGGACCTGGTGGAAGACGTGCTGGAGGGTCTCGACGCGCTGGGGGGCGCGCGCATCGCGCCGCGCTACGGGCGCGGCGTCGCGCCGCTCGGCGCCGCCGCGGTGTAGCCGTCGCGCACGAGCTCGAGCATCTGCCGCATGCGCCGCTCGTAGGTGTAGCGCTCGATGACGGCGGCGCGCAGCGCGCGCGCCGTAGCGGCCCGCTCGACGGGCGCGGCGAGGAAGCGCTCGGCGAGCGCCTCGAACGACTGGGGCGAGTCGAAGCTGATCCGCGAATACGCCGCGAACACGTCGGCCGTGCAGCTCCGCTGGCGCGCCTCGCGCAGGGCCGCGGCGGCGTACGGATTGGCCAGCCAGCGCGCGTCGGCGCCCAGATCGGCCAGCGCCGCGCGGACGGCGGACTTGCGGTCCGACTCGGGCAAGCGCTCGAAGCCGGACGGGTCAGCGGCGCCGGCGCTGCGCAGGCGATCGTCGAGCCGGCGAAGCAGGCCCGTCCACTCGTCCCACAGCGAGCGCCGCGAGAGGAAGAAACCGCCGGCGCACAGCCCGTCGAGCGCCCGCTGATGCAGGAAGCCCCAGCCCATCAGTTGCAGGTTGATCGCGCTGGCCTGGTACACGCGGCGCAGCTCGGCTCCGTTGGCCGCCGGCCCGCGCGCGAAGGCGCCAAACCGCGGGTGCCGCTCCCAGCCGTTGCCGTAGAGGTGCAGCCTGCGGCCGCGGCGCTCGGCCCAATCGGCGGCCCATTCGAGCGCCGAATGGCGGAGGGCGCGGTCGGCGAGACGCATGGCCGCCTGGTGCACGGCGGCGAACTCGTCGGCGGCCGGCGGGCGACGGAGGCGCTGCTCGAACGCATCGTAGATCGCGCTGTGCAGCGGGCCGGGGAAGTCCGGACCGGCGCGCCACGACGGCAGCAGGCGCTCAACCACCGCTTCGTACACCTCGCGAAGATGCTCGCGTTCGAGCCAGGTCAGCACATGGCGGTGCTCTTCTTCCGGCGATCGCGAGGCGTGGCTGACGTAGCTCGCGTCGCAGCGATAGGGCGCCAAGTCCGCTTCCGGCAGCGGCTCGGCCGAGTACGTGCGTTCAGATGCGGCCAGGTCGCAGTATCGGCAGCGGGCCGCGGGCCAGCCGTACAGGTGCGGCGCGTCGAGCGCCTTGATACCGAACAGGAAGTCGTTTGGTCCGAAGCGGTCGCGGAACTCCTCGCGAAAGACCCAGGGCAGGCTGTCCTGGTCCCAGGTCACCGACGGGATCACGTCGAGCAACTGCTCCGACACCTCGTAGCGCATGCGCGACAGCAGCAGGATCAGGTCGGGCTCGAAGTCCCGCTGCTCACGCAGCAGCAGCGTCGGGTCCAGGCGCTGGTAGTTCGACGCCTCCATCAGCACCCGCGCCTCGCAACCCAGCCCTTCCAGCGCCGCCGCACAGTCGCGCATGCTGTATTGCAGGAACGTCGTGTGCCGGGAGGTCACGCACAGCACGCGCAGCGGCTCCGCGCCGGACGCCGACTCGCCGGCCCGAGGCACCGCCGCGCCGAAGCGCCGCGCCCACCACGCCGCGTCGCGCCCCGCGTATCGCCGGCGGACCTCGGCGCTGAGCCGCTCGACCTCCGCGATCCGTCGGTCGGCCAGGCGATGAATCGCGTCCAGCGCCGGCGGCTGCGGCTTCAGGCCCGGCGAGCGGCAGACGATCGTCGGCAGCGGCCAGCGCGAGTCATCCAGGTGGGCTTCGAGCGCCGCCAGGGCCTGCGGTCCGACGAACAGGCAGACGCGCGGATCGACCAGCAGCCCGCGCCAGTCGTGAATGTGCAGCACGATGGCCAGGACTTCCGGCTCGCGCTCCACCACGTAGAGCGCGCCGCTCGCGTCGAGGAACGTGCGGTCGGTCTGGCGGTATACCTCCACCAGGTGCCAGCCCATCCCGACGCCGTCGATCAGCACCGAAGGCGGCAGCACGCCCTCGGATCGCAGACGGACTTCCTGCCGGGCCGCGGCTCGATGATCCTTGCGTCCGCCGAGCCATGACGCATTCCCGTCCACGGTCCGCACAAGGACTTGTGCGGCGCCGTCGTCGCTGACGTGCAATTCGTGGCGCGCCGCCGACTCGGACCACTGTCGCGCAAGTTCTGACACGGCTTCGGGCCAGCGCTGCGCCACCACGGCCAGGTTGGCCTCGAATCGCCGGCGGCGCGAGCTCCACGGAACAAGCCGCGCGGCGCCCGATGAGAGGCGTGTGGACGCCGAGGCGTCAGCCGGCTCGCCCACGCGCCGCGATTGCGCGTGCCCGCCGATCTCGATCTCCATCGTCCGGCCTCCCGTCCGCGGGCGCTTTCGCGGCGGCCCGGCGTCGACCGCTGGAACCGCCTAACGCCGCGCCGCGGTCGCGCCGATAACACTTTCGGCCTTTGCCGCGCATCCGGTCCACTCGGCGCGGCGCAGGGACGGAGCGAGGCGTCTGAGCGGGGCAAAGATGAAGGTGGTCATCCTGGCCGGAGGCCGCGGCACGCGGCTCGGGCCGCTCACCGACGAAAGACCCAAGCCGATGCTCGAGGTCGGCGGGCGCCCGCTGCTCTGGCACATCATGCGCTCCTACGCGCAGTTCGGTTTTCGAGAGTTCACCATCGCCCTGGGCTACCGCGGCCAGATCATCAAGGACTACTTCCTCAACTACCGCGCCGAGACCGGCGACGTCACCGTCACCCTCGCCACGGGCCAGGCCCGTTTTCACGCGCCGGTCGTCGAAGACTGGATCGTCCACCTCGTCGACACCGGCAACGAGCCACAGACCGGTGGCCGGCTGAAGCGCCTCGCCCCCCGGCTGGATACGACGTTCTTCATGACGTACGGCGACGGTCTGGCCGACGTCGATATCGCCGCGCTGCTCCGATTTCACCGGCAGCACGGCCGCCTCGCGACCGTCACCGCCGTTCGTCCGCCGGCGCGGTTCGGTCACTTGTCGATCGACGGTACGCAGGCCGTCGGCTTCAACGAGAAGCCGCAGGTGGCCGAAGGCTGGATCAACGGCGGCTACTTCGTGTTGGAGCCGGCGGCGCTGGAGCTGATCGCTGACGACCAGACGGCGTGGGAGATCGAACCGATGCAGGCGCTGGCGCGGCGCGGGCAGCTCGGCGTTCTGCGGCACGAAGGCTTCTGGCAGTGCGTCGACACGCCGCGCGAGCTCGCCTACCTCGAGAGCCTCTGGCAGACGGGGCGGGCGCCGTGGCTGCCGGCGCCGTCGCGTTTCCAATGCGATTCGGCGCGCGTCGTGGCGCCCGGAGCGGTCACGCGCGTCACGCCGCTGACGGGGGTCACGGCATGAGCGCCCGGGCCATCACCCAGAGCGGAGCACCGGCGATGGATCGCGCCCCGTCCTCGCGCTTCATCAGCCACGAGGCCGGAAGCAGCGCCCCGCGCGGCGAGATCGACGGCGTGCGCGTCGTGCCGCTGAAGCGCATTCCCGATGAGCGGGGCACGATCCTGCACATGCTTCGCCGCAGCGATGGTCACTTCCTGGGCTTCGGCGAGGTCTACTTCTCGACGATCTACGCGGGCGTCATCAAGGGCTGGCACAAGCACCGCGAGATGACGCTCAACTACGCCGTCCCGGTGGGCCGCCTGAAGCTGGTGATCTACGACGACCGCCCGCAGTCGCCGACGCACGGGATCATCCAGGAGGTGTTCCTGGGGCCGGACAACTACAGCCTGGTGCAGATTCCGCCCGGGCTGTGGAACGGCTTCAAGGGCATGAGCCGGCTGGCGCTGCTGGCGAACTGCTGCACACACGTTCATGACCCATCGCTGACGACGCGCCTCAGTCCGTTCCATCCATCCATTCCTTACAACTGGGAAGTCCGCCATGCCTAGCACGACGACGCACGCGCTGCCGACGAACCCGCGCCTGTCCGGCTTCCAGTCCGCCGCCGCGCCCCCCGGCTTCGCGGCCACGGTCGGCGACGGCGCGGGAAGCGCGACGGCGGCGCCGGCTCCGCGCGCGGCTCCGCGGCGCGAAGCCCCGGCCCGGGTGCTCGATCGCTACGACGTGTTTCCGCACATCGAGGACCGGCTGACGATGACGGTGCGCGAGTGGCTGGTGTATCACTGGACGATGCACCGGCACTTCACGAAGTACCTTGGGTTGAAGGTTCTCAAGACGCCCTTCGACTGGATCGTGCTCGGCGACATCCTTCAAGACACGCGGCCCGAGGTCGTCATCGCGATCGGCTGCTACGAGGGGGGCGACACGCTCTGGATGGCGCACCTGCTCGACCGGCTCGACTACCCCTGCCAGATCATCGGCATCGACCTCAGCCCGACGCCGCTCAGCATCGAGCACCCGCGCATCTCTTGGGTGATCGGCGACGCGACCGACTCGCAGACCGTGGCGCGGGTCGCGGAGATCTGCGCCGGCCGCCGCGGCATGGTGATCGAGGACAGCGACCACAAGTACACGGTGACGCGGGAGCTCCTGACGCTCTATGAGCGTTTCGTCGCGCCCGACTGCTACTTCATCGTCGAGGACACGATCGTCGACTACATCCAGATGCCGCCCTTCCCCGGCCCGATGAAAGCCGTTGACGAGTTCGTCGCCGCCCGCCGCGGCCAGTTCGTCGTCGACCGCTCGCGCGAGAAGTACATCGTGACGCACAATCCGAAGGGCTACCTGCTGCGCGTCGGCGAGAACGGAGCCGCCCGATGAGCGACATCCGCATCCCGGTCTTCAAGCCCTACATCGCCGCCGAAACCATGGAGGCCGCCTTCGACGCGCTGCGCCTCGGCTGGCTCGGCATGGGCTCATACGTCAGGGACTTCGAGCAGGCCGTCGCCACCCAGCTCGGCCTCGACCAGCGCGAGCGCCAGGTCGTCGCCGTCAACACCGGAACCTCAGCCCTGCACCTGGCCCTGCTGATCGCCGGCGTGGGCGAGGGCGACGAAGTCATCACGCCGTCGCTCAACAACATCGGTGACTTCCAGGCCATCCGCATGGCCGGGGGCGACCCGGTCTTCTGCGACATCGAGGAATCCACGCTCGGCATCGACGTGAACAAGGCCGTCGAGCTGGTCTCGCCGCGCACCAAGGCCATCATCGCGGTGGACTACGACGGCGTGCCCTGCGACTGGGACGCCGTCCACGACCTGGCCCGGCGCCGCGGCCTGCGCGTCATCCACGACGCCGCCCACTCCTTCGGCTCGCGCCACGAAGGCCGACCCATCGGCGCATTCGGCGACATCGTCGTCTTCAGCTTCGACCCGGTGAAAACGCTCACCTGCATCGACGGCGGGGCGCTGGTCGTCAATGCCGGCGACGACGTCGAGCGCCTGCGTCGCTATCGCCTGCTCGGCATGGACCAGAAGGCCGAACGCATGTACGCCAACGCCCGCGCCTGGACCTATGACGTGGCCGGCTGCGGCTTCCGCTATCACCTCGCCAACCTGCACGCCGCCATCGGCCTCTCGCAGCTTCGCCGCCTCAGCGAGTTCGTCGTCACCCGCCGCAAGGCCTGCCGGCTCTACAACCGCCTCCTGGCCGGCTGCCCGGGCATCGTCACGCCCCAGACCGATTTCGATGATGTCGCCGCCTTCGCGTACTACGTCCGCGTCCTCGGCGGACAGCGCGAGCGGCTGATCGCCGGCCTGCGCGAGCGCGGCATCGACAGCGGCATCCACTGGATTCCCGGCCACCGCTTCAGCTACTTCCGCGACTGCCGGCGCGGCGACCTGAGCACCATCGACCGCGTCGCCGATGAGCTGCTCACCCTCCCGCTGCACTCGTTCATGCCCCCGGAGACCGTTGCGGAGGTCGCCGAGGCCGTCCGGGAGTGCAGCGGCTGGGCCGCCCGGCCGCCGGCGTGTTTCGCCGCGTTCGGTGCTCGCGCCTGAATCTTCCCTGCGCGGACTGCCGCGCCCGAGCATCGGCGGTTGGCGCGGACTGGCGGTGACGTATGCGTATCCTGCTACTGGCCAATAACTGGGGAGGCTGGCAGATCACCCGCTGGCTGCGCGAACGGCACGAGAACATCGTCGCCCTCGTGACTCACCCGCCCGGCAATCGCAAGTTCGCCGACGAGATCGTGACCGCCGCCAGCCTGCCAGCCGAGCGCGTCCTGCACGCCGGGCAACTCCGCGAAGCCGACACTCTGGAGCGACTGCGAGCGCTGGAGCCGGATATCGGCGTCAGCGCGTTCTTCGGATACATCCTTCGGCCGGAGGTGTTCCAGATTCCCCGGCTCGGGTGCATCAACACGCACCCGGCGCTGCTGCCGCGCAACCGCGGCTGGCATCCCAACGTCTGGCCGTTTCTCGACGGCTCGCCCGCCGGCGTCTCGATTCACCATATCGACGCCGGCGTCGACTCCGGCGACATCATCATTCAGCGCCGGGTGGCGATCCGTCCAACGGACACCGGCGGGACGCTGCACCAGCGTCTGACGCGCGAGCTGGTTGACCTTTTCCGCGAAGCCTGGCCGGCCATCCGGTCCGGCACCGCGCCGAGAACCCCGCAGGACCACTCCGCGGCGACGACGCACCGCAAGGCCGACATCGCCGCCCATGACGTCATCGACCTCGACCGGAGGTACACCGCCCGCGAGCTGCTGGCGCTGCTGCGCGCCCGCACTTACCCGCCGTACCCTTCCGCGTACTTCGAGGAGGACGGCCAGAGGGTCT
Source organism: uncultured Planctomycetota bacterium (assembly GCA_900696525.1). Taxonomy (GTDB): domain Bacteria; phylum Planctomycetota; class Phycisphaerae; order UBA1845; family Fen-1342; genus CAADGL01. The sequence goes on along the minus strand of CAADGL010000019.1, from coordinate 17,441 downwards.
ACGTCCGAGTACAATTGCTGACCCCGGCCGAAATAGACGAGAGCGGCGTGCCCTCCTGGGAAGAAAAACCGCGGCCGAAGAACAATAGTTTGAATCCGTCGTAACAGCCTTCAGAGAATGGTTTTGCATATCGTCTGAGGCAAACCGGAACCGCGCACAATCAACCGGGCCGAAAAAAACCGCGAGTCGAGAGTGGAAATGTGCTCCGCCCCAGGACCTAAAATCTGGCGATGAGACGATATTGACCGAATCTCCTCCTCCTCCTCTACGAGAACCCGCCGACGCATGGCGGGTTCTTTTTTTTGGAACCACCCGGACGAGATGGACCCGCCAGCCTGCCTGCGGACCAGGATTCCGACCGAAAATCAATGCGAGCACTTGAATTCTGACCCTTGACGGGGCCTAGCATCAATTGACCCGAGGGACGATTGACCACCGTCCGATGCCTAATTGGGGGAATCCGGCGACCAACGGATTCCCCAATTTTTTTCACCTCCGGGCCCGCTCGCGGCAACGCCTGTTCCAGAATGCGGGAATGAAGCGGCGCTCGCGGCAGAACAGCGCCGTAACACATGACACAAGAAAGAGTTGCGGCCGTCGCCGGACGCGTGGGAGGGTTGACCGCTCCTTCACAATGCCTGCGGGTGGCCGAGAGAGCCGTCAGGGCGCCCGCGCTCGTGAAGCGTTTCGGAACCTCGTGAGCGGCCCTCCCGGGCCCAACCTTGGATGCGTAGCATGCTGAATATCGGGGACAAGAGCCGCCGTCGAGCCACCATCCTCCTGATGGTCGTCAGCCTGCTGGCGCTGCTGTTCGTCATCGTCACCGGCTACCTCAGCCTGGCGCGGTTCGAGCGGCAGACATTCGGCACGCTGCACCGCGGCAGCGACGTCGACCGCGTCGTCGCCTCCGCCAACGAGCTCATCCGCTCGCGCATGCGCGAGCAGTGGCTCGACCCGCGCACCGGCAAGCTCCTCGCCGGACCCCGCAGCGGACAGGACCTGGTCGCGCGCGAGGACATCCCCGGCTACGGCGGGTCGAACTGGCTGGCGGGCCCGTTGATCGTCGACGCCGGCAATCCCCCGCCGGCGCTCGCGCAGCTCTACGTCAACCTTCCGGCGCCATACAACCAGTTGCTGCTGAATCGCTACGCCGCGATCTCGTCAATGAAGCGGGCGTATGCGGCCAACAACAACGCCCCCGAATTGCCGATCCAGTCGCGGCTGGCGGAGCTGCTGCTCGACGGCGACGCAAGCGATCTCTATTTCCGCTTCGCCGACCTGGCGGGCAACGCCCGCGCCGCCTTCATGGACGCCGACGGCGACGGCATCCCCGACAGCGACTTCGCCGCGATGGCCGCGCTCACCGACCTGGCCAACGCCATCGCCGGCGCGCCGGCGCCGGCCCCGCGCCAGGCGCTCGAGATCATTCCGCCCGTCGTCGGCCAACTCGCAATGCGGCCGTTTCGGCCGTACCGGCTGGTCGATCCGAACAACGTCGCGCCGGGCGAGGCCGGCGAGACGACCATCGACGAGCAGTGGGCGCTCTACGACCGTTTCGCCCGCTACGAACTCGCGGCCCGCGTCGTCTCCCACGGCGGCATGCTCTCGCTGAGCGCCCCGTCCGCCGGCAACTCCAAGAGCTGGAACCGCCTGTTCGCCGCCCGGCTTTTCAACTGCATCGAGCGCGACGGCGGCACCCTGGGCGAGAACGAGGATGCGCTCTTCGACGCCATCCATGGCCAGGCCGCGGCCATCGACGCGCTGCTGCGGCGGCGCGGCGGGGCGCTGCCTTCGTGGATGCCGGACGGGCAGAGCGACCGGCAACTGGCGGCGGTTCCGGAGCCGCTGCGCATCCTGGAGGGCCGCTTCCGGGCGACGTTCGACCTCGGCTCGGACGGGGCGAACTTCGGCGTGAACCGGGCGCATAGCTGGCAGCGCTTCAACCTGACGCGCAACAGCGGCAGCCCCAGCGACCGCGACTTCTGGCGGGCGCTGGCCGCGAAGCGCGTCAACCCCGAGTGGTTCAACGGCGCCCAGGTCCACCTGGACGACAACGTCAACAAGTACGACCGGCGTCAACTGCTCACGACGCTGAACAACAGCGACGACCTGGCCCGCCGGCAGACCCGCGACGCCGACCCCAACGCCCTCAGCAACGTCGACAAGCTCGGCCTCTACCACGGCCAGACGAAGTTCTACCTGGGAGAGTGCGCCAACGCGTTTCACCCGAACGGCGTGTATCGCGGCTCGCCCGCCGACCCGAACGGCGTGGCGATCACGCGCCGGCTGGCGGCGTATTACTACGACATGCTGAGCGGCCACAAGGACGAGCCGAACCTGCCGGACGAGTTCGACAGCGCCTTCGAGCAGGCGCACATGCTGGCGGTGAACACGGTGCAGGCCGCCGCCCCGCGCGGCACGGGCGCCGGCCTGGCCGCGGGCTTCATCGACGTCGTCACGCTCCAGGTCAGCGACCCGCTGAACCCAGGCAACGACCGGCGCTACATCGGCTACGGCCCGCAGCCCTTCATCACGCAGGTCGCACTGCACGACTCGGACAACGACCCGAACACGGAGAACCTGTCGCTGCTGGTCGAGCTGTACAACCCCAACGACCCGACCGATTACGGCAACCTGAACAACGACGCGCACGCCCTGTTCATGCCGCAGTTCGGCATCAGCGTCAACGACCAGTTCCAGGGCCTCGTCGGCTTCCCGCAGGTCAAGCAGATGATCGTGCTCGACCAGACCATCGCCGACGCCCAGCGCCAGATCAACGCGCAGCGCCCGGCGAACCTCGGCGCGGCCAACCGCTTCCCCGGGCGGACGTTCACCAGCATCGCCATCAACGGCACGGGCAACACCAGCGTCTTCGACAACCTGACCGACTCCTTCGGCCAGAACGTGACGCACAGCGTCGTGCGCAACTACCCCGTGCAGCTCACGGGCCCCAAAGGCGACGACTGGGTCACCGTCAAGCTCTGGAAACGCAACGCCGGCCTCGAATGGTTCCAGGTCGACGAGTTCCAGGTGCTGAATCCTGTCCGCTACTACGGACGCGACCCCAACGACGAGTGGACGATCGTCGCCTGGCGCGACATGAACGCCGAACGCTACTTCCGCTCCGCCCCCAACCCCGCCGGCTCGAACTTCCCCCCGCTCGCCGGCCGCTGGCGCATGGCGGCGGCGTGGGAGCCCGATCCGAACGACCTGAACGATCCGGCGAACCCATACACGGGCAACGTCGTGTCGTTCGCCGGCTTCAACCCGGATCAGGGCATCGGCGCCCCGGCGGTCGCGTTCCGCAACACCGTCAGCCGCCCCGAGCCCGACGTCGACGACGTGGGCTTCGGCGCGCCGCGCAGCAGCCCGACGGTGCCGCTGCACACCATGAACGCCACGCCGATCAACCCGGCGCTGCGCAACCAGCTCGTGGTTCACGGCTCGCGCCGGCCGGAGTCGTTCCCGACGGTGGGCTTCCTGGCGTTCGTGCCGCGCTTCTCGCACGTGCAGGCCCAGGTTGCCGGCGCCCCGCCGACCAATCGCTGGCCCATGCCGAAGCTGCTGCGCGAGTTCTGGTTCGAGAACGGCGGCAGCGGGCCGTACACGCTCACCGGCTATCCGGCCGACTTCGGCCACATGCCCTTCTTCGACAATCGCCAGGACGCGGAAGGCAACTCCTACATGAACGTCGCCGGGCGCGTCCCCTGGGGACAGCTCGTCTTCGACTATTTCACGACCATCGACCCCGCCGGGCCCGACGGACAGCTCGGCACCGCCGACGACATCGACCCGCTACGCATCGGCGGCCGCATCAACATCAACACCGCCGACTGGTACACGCTGGCGCAGCTCCCGCTGATCGGGCCGAACGGCGACCCGAACGCGGCGGAGATCCAGCAACTCAAGGCGACGAACGTCCCGGCGGAGAACCTGCCATCGCCCGCGTTCTGGAGTCCGCTCTCGGGCGTGCTGGCGGGCCTGGACAGCGACCCGACCGGCCCGCAGCGCCGCTTCGTCGCCGAGCGCACCGGCGCTATGGCCCCGAGCCCCAAGAGCCTGCCGCAGCGCCGCGCCGACACCGGCTGGTGGACGCTCGGACCCTGGCTGGCGCAGGCCGCCGCCGCCTATCGCGACGGCGTGCCGTATGTAAAGGCGACGCCCTCGGCGCAGAACCCGGCGTTCCTGTATCACCGCGCGTTCGCGCGCAACTCGGGCAACGTCGGCGACCCGGACCCGCAGAAGCGCCCGTATCGAAGCACGACCTACGGCCAGCCGCGCGGCAACGACCCGAACAGTGTGCTGGCCCTCGGCGCGCCGCTGCAATACGGCTTCCTCACCATCGGCGAACTGGCCAACGTCGTCGGCTTCGACTCGACGCCCGGCGACCCCGCCGACCCGCCATACATGCGTGCGGCGGCGACGCCGAACGACTACTACAGCACGCTGGGCGACGGCACGTCGCCGCGGCACGGGGACTACATGAAGGCGGTGAGCCTGCTGGCGCTGCTGGATTCGCACTACCTGACGACGCGCAGCAACACCTTCACGATCTATCTGTCGGTGATGGACCGCGAGAACCCGGAGGCCAGCATCCGCTCGCAGGTGACGGTCGACCGCAGCAACCTGCTGCCGCGGTTCATCTGGAAAGACGACAACAACAACGGCTTCATCGATCCGCCGCCACTCGGGACGGACGCCGTCACGACGGTGCAGCGCGACGGCCTGCCGACGGTGATCTCGCAGCGCCGCGCGGCGTTCTACAACGCCCGGCGCGATGACTGAGCGGCGGCGAGTGCCCGGCAACGAGTGAAGAGGCCCTGCGAAGGCTGGTTGCGTCGCCCGGCAGGGCGACTGCGCGGGGAACGCGCCGCGCCTCCGGCTCACTCGCCGCCCATCCAGGCCGGTCAGCGACGGACCCGCCCGAATCGCCGCCGCCCTATGTCGAGCGCGACGATGTCCGGTATCATCCGGCGCGTGATGAATGCTCGCGGGGTCCGGCCGTATCTGCCGATCCAACTGACCAGGAGCGCCACGGATGGCTGACCCGGTTGCCAGGGATGAGCACGCCCTCTCGACGCCGGGCTCGGGCCGAGCGGCGTCGCGGCGGAAGCCGTTGCGTCCATCGACCGGCCTGTCGGCAGGCGTGGCAACGGGCGGGGTCGGGGACCTGCGCTTGTGGCCGGGCAAGCCCTACCCGCTCGGGGCGACGTGGGACGGCGAAGGCGTCAATTTCGCACTCTTCAGCGAACACGCGACAGCCGTCGAGCTGTGCCTGTTCGAGGCGCCCGGGGCGGAGCCGGCGTCGGCGGGCAAGGCGCGCGAGACGTCCCGCATCCGTCTGCGCGAGCGCACGCACGGAATCTGGCATGGATACCTGCCCGACCTGCGTCCCGGGCAGCTCTACGGCTATCGCGTGCACGGGCCCTATGAGCCGCTTGCGGGCCAGCGCTTCAACCCCGCCAAGCTGGTGATCGATCCGTACGCCCGGGCCATCGCCGGGCCGATGCGCTGGGACGATGCGCTGTTCGGCTACACGCTGGGCGATCCGCAGGGCGACCTGTCGCTCGACGGGCGCGACTCGGCGCCGTTCGTGCCGAAGGCGGTGGTGATCGAGTCGGCGTTCACCTGGGGCGACGACCGCCCGCCGCGCACGCCGTGGAACCAGACGCTGATCTACGAATGTCACGTGCGCGGGATGACGATGCGGCATCCGGAGGTTTCGCCGGCGCTGCGGGGGACGTACCTGGGGCTGGCGAGCGAGCCGATCATCGACCACCTGCTGAGCCTTGGGGTGACGGCGGTGGAGCTGATGCCGGTGCACCAGTTCGTGGTGGAGCGGCACCTTCTGGAGCGCGGGCTGACGAACTACTGGGGCTATCACTCGCTGGGGTTCTTCGCGCCGGAGGCGCGCTACGCGTCGGGCTCGGCCCCTGGGGCGCAGGTGACCGAGTTCAAGACGATGGTCAAGCGCTTCCACAAGGCGGGCATCGAGGTCATTCTCGACGTGGTGTACAACCACACGGGCGAGGGCGACCACCGCGGTCCGACGCTGAGCCTGCGCGGCATCGACAACGCCTCGTATTACCGGCTCGATCCGCAGCAGCCGCGCTACTACACCGACTTCACCGGCTGCGGCAACTCGCTGAACGTGCAGCACCCGCGCACGCTCCAGCTCATCACCGACAGCCTGCGCTACTGGATCCAGGAGATGCACGTCGACGGCTTCCGCTTCGACCTGGCGCCGGTGCTGGCCCGCGAGCTGCACGAGGTCAACCGCCTGGCGCGCTTCTTCGCCATCTGCCAGCAGGACCCCGTCATCACCCAGGCCAAGCTCATCGCCGAGCCCTGGGACCTCGGCGCCGACGGCTACCAGGTCGGGAACTTCCCCGCCGGCTGGGCCGAGTGGAACGGAAAGTACCGCGACGCCCTGCGGCGCTTCTGGCGCGGCGATGCCGGCCAGGTGCCCGAGCTGGCCTGCCGTCTGAGCGGCAGCAGCGATGTCTTCGGGCGCGGGCGGCGGCACATGTTCGGCAGCATCAACTTCGTCACCTGCCACGACGGCTTCACGCTGCACGACCTGGTCACCTACGAGCAGAAGCACAACGACGCCAACGGCGAGAACAACCACGACGGCACCAACGACAACCTCAGCCGCAACTGGGGGCACGAAGGCGAGACCGACGACCCCGCCGTCAACGCCCGCCGCGACCAGATCAAGCGCGCCCTCATGGCCACGCTCGCCTTCTCGCAGGGCGTGCCCATGCTCGCCGCCGGTGACGAGATCGGCCGCACGCAGCGCGGCAACAACAACGCCTATTGCCAGGACAACGAGATCAGTTGGGTCGACTGGACCCTCGACGAGCGCAAGGCCGCCCTGCTCGAGTTCACCCGCCGCGTCTTCGAGATCCGCCGCGACAACCCCGTCCTTCGCCGCCGCGGGTTCTTTCACGGGGTGCGGCTGAACGGCGAGGGCGCCGATGACCAGGAAAAGGACATCACCTGGCTGCGCCCCGACGGCGGGGAGCTGACGCAAGGCGATTGGCAAGACCCCGGCCGCCACGTCCTCGGCATGCTCATCCCCGGCGAAGCCGCCGACGAGGTTGACGAGCGCGGCCGCGCCATCACCGGCAACACGCTGCTTCTGGTCGTCAACGGCGGCGAGCATCCGTGCTCGTTCCGCCTGCCGATCCTGCGACGGCCGGGGCTGTGGCGCGAGGTGGTGAACACGAGCCGGCCGGGGAAGCGCTTCGTCGAGATCGCCGAGATGAGCGTGCCGGCGCACACGTTGATCCTGCTCGAGTACGAGGTGGACTGATGCGGCAGCCGCTTCCCCTGAAGGCTGGCCCGGTGCGATCCGCGACGCCGCACGGCAGGGGGCGGCCATGACGGCTCGCCAGCGCGGCGCCGCGCGCCGTCCCGCCCCGGCCCCGCGCCGCTCGCCGCTGGCGCCCGGCCGAGACGACCTCGCTGCGCTGCTGGCGATCGAGCACTGGAACCCGCACAGCGTGCTCGGCGCGCACCCCCTGGAGGTCGAGGGCCACAGCGGCGTGGTGATCCGCGCGCTGCATCCGGATGCCGAGGCCGTCGAGGTCATCCTGGCAGACGACGGGCCGGTGGTGCCCTGCGAGCGAACCGCTCCGGGGCTGTTCTCCGCCTTTGTGCCTGGCGCCCGGCTGCCTTTGCGCTATCGCCAGCGCTTCCGCTTTCCCGACGGCCACACCTGGGAGCGCGACGATCCGTACCGCTTCCTGCCGACCGTCGGCGAGCAGGACCTTTACCTGTTCAACGAAGGCACGCACCGGCGGCTGTGGGAAGCGCTCGGCGCGCACGAGCGCACCGTGGACGGCGTGCAGGGCGTATCGTTCAGCGTCTGGGCGCCGAACGCCCGCCGCGTCAGCGTCGTGGGCGACTTCTGCCAGTGGGACGGGCGCCTGCTGCCGATGCGCGGGCTGGGCAACTCGGGCGTGTTCGAGCTGTTCGTGCCCGGCGTTCACCCGGGGGCGCACTACAAGTACGAGATCAAGACGCGCGACGGCCACCTGCGGCTGAAGGCCGATCCGATGGGCGCGGCGATGGAGATTCCGCCGGGGACGGCGTCGCGGGTGTACGTCTCGTCCTTCGACTGGAACGACGCGGAGTGGATGCGGCAGCGCGAGCAGCGCGACGCGCTGCGCAGCCCGCTGGCGATCTACGAGGTTCACTTGGGGTCGTGGGCGCGCGTGCCGGAAGAGGCCTGCCGGGTGCTGACCTACCGCGAGGCGGCGCCGAAGCTGGTCGAGCACGTGAAGCGGCTGGGGTTCAACTACATTGAGCTGCTGCCGGTCGCGGAGCACCCGTTTGGCGGGTCATGGGGCTACCAGGTCTCGGGCTACTACGCGCCAACGGCGCGCTTTGGCGCGCCGGACGACTTCCGGTATTTCGTCGACTACTGCCACCGGCACGACGTGGGCGTGATCATCGACTGGGTGCCGGCGCATTTTCCGAGGGACGAGTTCGCGCTGGCCCGGTTCGACGGCTCGGCGCTGTACGAGCACTCGGACCCGCGGCTGGGCGAGCACCCGGACTGGGGCACGCTGATCTTCAACTACGGCCGGCACGAGGTGCGGAACTTCCTGATCGCCAACGCCCTGTACTGGCTGCGCGAGTTCCACGTCGATGGCCTGCGGGTCGATGCGGTCGCGTCGATGCTGTATCTCGACTACAGCCGCAAGCCGGGCGAGTGGGTTCCGAACAAGTACGGGGGCAACGAGAACCTGGAGGCGATCGACTTCCTCAGGGCGCTCAACGAGACGGTGCGCGTGGAGTGCCCGGGTGCGCTCATGATCGCCGAGGAGTCCACGGCCTACCCGGGGGTGTCCCGGCCCGTGAGCGAAGGCGGGCTGGGCTTCACCTTCAAGTGGAACATGGGCTGGATGCACGACACGCTGCTCTACTTCTCGAAAGAGCCCATCCACCGCAAGTATCACCACTGGCAGCTCAGCTTCGCCATGGTCTACGAGTATCACGAGCGCTTCATCATGCCGATCTCGCACGACGAGGTCGTGCACGGCAAGGGCGCCCTGCTCGAGAAAATGCCTGGCGACCTCTGGCGCAAGTTCGCCAACCTGCGACTGCTCCTGGCCTACCAGTTCACCCGCCCGGGCAAGAAGCTGCAATTCATGGGCTTCGAGCTCGCGCCCTGGTACGAGTGGCACTACGACAACAGCCTCGACTGGCGCCTCGCCGAAGACCACTGGCGCAAGGGCCTCTGGGCCTTCATGGCCGATCTCGGCCGAATCTACCACCAAAACTCCCCCTTCTGGCGCTTCGACCACGAGCCCCAGGGCTTCAACTGGATCTCCTACGACGACGCCGAAAACTCCGTCATCGCCTACGCCCGCCGCGACGGCCAGAAAACCATCGTCGTCGTCCTCAACTTCACCCCCGTCCCGCGCAACGGCTACCGCATCGGCGTGCCCCTGCCCGGCGAGTACGTCGAGTGGCTCTCGTCCGACGCCGCCCGCTACGCCGGCAGCGACTTCCCCACCGTCAAGAGCGCCCGCACCGAGCCCGTGCCGTGGCATTGGTACGAGCAGTCGATCGTGCTCGACCTCCCGCCGCTCGCCGCCATCATCCTCGCCCCCACCACGTACACATGAAGCCGCACGCCGACAGTGCCGCGCATCCGCTCGAGCGCCGCGCGGCCGGCGTGCTGCTGCACCTGACCTCGCTGCCCGGGCCGCTGGGCGTCGGCGACCTCGGCCCGGCGGCGCTGAGCTTTGCCGACTTTCTCCGATCGGCGCGGCAGCAGTGGTGGCAGATGCTTCCGATCGGCCCGATCGGTCCGGGCCACTCGCCTTATGCCTCGCCTTCCGCCTTCGCGGGCAACGAATTGTTCGTCAGTCCGGAGCTGCTCTGGCGCGACGGCTTGCTCGAACGCCATGACCTGGAAGAGGCCGCCGGCGGGTCGCCAAGCCGCGTGAACTACGACCGCGCGACGCGCCTCCGCCGGAAGCTGCTGCGCAAGGCGTACGCCGCCGCAACGGCCCGGCCGCGCCGCTGGCGCGACCGGCTGGCGGAGTTCCGGCGCCGCTGCGGCCGGCTGTGGCTCGACGACTACGCCCTCTTCCGCGCCGTGTCATCCGTTCACGCCGCCCCGTGGACGGGCTGGCCCGCGCCCCTGCGCCGGCGCCAGCGGGCGGCCATCGCCCAGGCCCAGCGCGAGCTGCGCGCCGAGATCGACTTCGAGCGGTTCGTGCAGTGTCAATTCGACCGGCAGTGGCGGCGGTTCCGAACGGCGTGCCACGCGCGCGGCGTCGGGCTGATCGGCGACATTCCCATCTTCGTCGATCACGAGAGCAGCGACGTCTGGGCCCGCCAGGAGCTCTTCCAGCTCGATCGCGCCGGCCGCCCGACGGTCGTCTCCGGCTGCCCGCCGGATTACTTCTCGCGAACCGGCCAGCTCTGGGGCCATCCGCACTACGCCTGGAAGCGCCACGCAGCCGACGGCTTCCGCTGGTGGATCGCCCGTTTCCGCCGAGCCCTCGAGCTGTTCGACGCCGTGCGCATCGATCACTTCATCGGCCTGCACCGCGTGTGGCAGGTTCCGGGCGGCGCCCGCGACGCGCGCCGCGGACGGTACGTCCGCACGCCGGGACGGCAGTTGCTCGGGCGCGCTCGCGCGGCGCTGGGTCGGCTCCCGATCATCGCGGAAGACCTCGGCGCGGTCACGCCCGGTGTCTGGAAGCTGCGGGACGACTTCGGGCTGCCCGGCATGCGCGTGTTGCAGTTCGCCTTCGCCGGCTCAGAAGGCGCCCGCTATCACCAGCCGCACAATCACCCGCGGCGCGCGGTGGTCTACACCGGCACGCACGACAACGACACGACCGCCGGCTGGTTCGCGAAGCGGCGCGCCCCGGAAGCCCGGCGCGTACTCGCGTACGTCGGCGGCGCCGCGGACGAGATACACTGGAGCATGCTGCGGGCGGCGTACGCCTCACCCGCCGCGCTGGCCATCGTCCCGGTGCAGGACCTGCTCGGCCTGGGTTCGGCCGCGCGGATGAACGTGCCGTCGACGCCGAGCGGGAACTGGACCTGGCGCGTCACGGCGGAGCAGCTCTCACCCGAGCTCGCGCAGCGCCTGGCCGCGCATTGCGAGGCCTGCGAGCGCTGACCCGCGGACCCGGCAGCCCGCAAGCACCTCATGCGCTCGCGATCACACGCGCGACTCGGGCATCCTCACTGGTTACGCTGAACTCGCCAACCGGCACTCAACCGTCGCGCCGCCTCAGCGCCAGCCCGCCGAGCACAAGCAGGGCCGCCGCCGTCGCCGGTTCCGGGATTTTGTGCAGCGTCACGACGACGTTGTTCCACTCGATGTTGTCCATCGAGCCGCTCCAGTCATTGCGCAGCGTGAAGACCCATTCGCCGCCCTTCGGCACACCCTCCGGCGCCCAGACCAGGTGCGGCCCGCTGGCATACGGGCCGGATTCGTCCGATTCCTCGCCCTGGAAGTCCCAAAGCAGGTCCGATTCGTCGCGGCTGTCATATCCGCCGATGCTGAGGCTCCCGAACGGCGCGTCCATGAACATCCTCAGGTCCGACGCGTACGAGAACGTCCCCTCGCCCTGGTCGAGGAACGTCAGCGAAACACTGAAGCCGACGACCGGGTTGTCGTTCTCCTCGAGGTAGATCGGGATCGTCACTTCCTGCAACGGCCCCAGCACGTGGTCGCCGAGAAAAACCTCCTGGTCCAGCTCCGGGTTGTAACCGCCGGCGTGGGTTGTTGCGGCGCACAGCAACAGCGACGGCGCCAGGAACAGCGCAGCTCTCATTGAGACCTCCTCCTCACAGGTACAGCTTGCGGGGGAGTCGCCCTCCTCTTTGACGACCTCCTCCTCGTCGGCCCCGGGTGATTGTCGATGTGGACCCAAGGACCGATAGTTCGCGGCACGATACCGCGATGCAGCCGCCGATTCAACCGCATCCACGAATTGTGGCGCAAGTCCCAGCACCATCAACGACTTGTAGGTCCGATCCCGTGCATCCTCGGCGCCACGCGCGGGTATCATGGGTTGGTCCGGGTCAGAACCGTATGCCCGCCAGGGCTCCACCGAGGGAACGGCGTATGCTCAGCCCGCAAGTCCACTGCTCGATTCCGTCGTCGCGCCCGCGCGCGCTTGCGACCGCGCTGCTCACCCTCGGCCCGATCGCCGCCGCCGCCGCGCAAACCGCCGCCGGGCCGATCGACGACTGCGGCCAGCTCGTGCAAGGCGCGACATGCGTTCTGGTGGAGGTCGGCGGCGGGCGGTACGTGCTGACGGACTTCTACGGCTATCGGGTCGGCGACGCGGTGCGGGTCGTCGGCGAGATCGACCCCGACTGCATCACGATCTGCGCCGACGCCGACGGCTGCATCCGGGGCGCGGTGCTCTACGACCCGGCGCAGTTTCCGTGCGGACAGCCGCTGCCGAACCTGGCGGCTGACATCTGCACGGGCGTCGCGAGCGGGCTGACGTTCCCGGCGCTGGGGCTACTGCTGTTCGCCCCGCGCTCCTGGCGTCGCAAGCACACCTGACCGCGTTCACCTCGGCCGAGACTGGCACACTGTGGGGGACCGGCCTTATGATCGGTCCCGCGGTTCGTTGCCCTGGAGGCTGCGCCTGCTCCGTCGCCAGGGAGCAGCCGCTCTGCGGATAAATTCACACGAGGAGCCTCTCATGCGAATGCGGACGTTGGGCGCGGCGATGGCGATGGCGATGGCGCTGTGCGCGGGCTGCGGCGACAACAACGGCAAGACGCAGGCCGACGCGGCGCCGCACGAGCCGGAGTCCAGGTATGAACCGGCGCCGGGCTACGTTGACTACGCGCCCAGCGGCTCACCACGAAGCGGCGCCGGAGCGCCTGAGTCCGCCGCCATCAAGCCCGCGCCGCCGCCGCCGGACACCTCCGGCGACGAGGTGCTCGCGCCCTCCGGGGCGCGCACGTACGTGGTTCAGAAGGGCGACACGTTGTCGAGCCTTGCGCGGAAGTTCTACGGCGACCAGAAACGCTGGAAGGACATCTACCAGGCCAACAAGCAGTTGACCAATCCGAACAAGCTGCCTGTCGGCACGAAGCTCATCATCCCCTGAATCTGCCGCGGCCGTGCGGCGGCTCAAGAGCCAACCGTGTCCGCTCTGACGGCTGATGACGCCATCCAGTTCGTCCGCGGCGTGGGGCCGCGCCGCGCCGAGCAGTTCGCCGCGCTCGGTCTGCGTTCGGTGCGCGACCTGCTGGAGCACCTCCCCTTCCGCTACGAGCACGACCAGGGCTTCGTCGAGATCGCCGACCTGCGCCCGGAGATGAACGCGACCATCCGCGGGCGCGTGGTGCGGATCGGCGGGCGCTACCCGGGGCAGACGGCGCAGATCGACGACGGCACGGGGCGCTGCACATTGCGCTGGTTCCAGCGCCCCCAGGGCCGCGACGCCCTGTACATCGGCGCCACGGCGGTCGCGACCGGCCGGGTGAAGGTGTACAGCGAGCGTCTGGAGATGGTTCAGCCGGCACTGCGCGTGTACCGGCCCGACGCCACGCCCGAGCCGGCCGCGGGCGCGCGACTGGTCGGGGTCTACCGCGCCACGGCGGAGCTCACGTCGAGGACCATCCGCCAGGCGATCGAGCAGGTGTATCAACAGGGCGCTCCAACGACGGAGGAGTTCGTTCCGACGGCGTTGCTCGCGCGCCGCGGGCTGCCGAAGCGCGACGCGGCGCTGCGGCTGGCGCACGCGCCGCGGACCGAGGCCGACGCCGACCTGGCTCGCAGGCGGCTGGCCTACGAGGAGTTCCTGCTGCTTGAGCTGGCGCTGGCGCTGCGGCGGCGCAGGCTGCTGTCGGGCGAGGTTGGATGCGTTCTGCCGATCTCGCCGGAGATCGACCGGCGCATCCGCGTGCGCTTCCCGTTCGCGCTGACCGCTTCGCAGGACGCCGTCATTCGCGAGCTTGTCGCGGACGTGGGCAGCGGGCGGCCGATGACGCGGCTGCTCCAGGGCGACGTGGGCAGCGGCAAGACGGCCGTCGCGCTGTACGCCTGCCTGCTGGCGGTGGCCCATCGCCACCAGGCCGCGATCATGGCGCCGACGGAGATCCTCGCGCAGCAGCACTTCGCCGGCATCGAGCGCTACCTGCGCGGCAGCCGCGTGCGCCGGGCGCTGCTGACGGGGGCCCTGCCGCGGCGCGAGCGCGAGGCGCTGCTGCGAGGGATCGAGCGCGGCGAGGTGGACTTGGTCGTCGGCACGCAGGCGCTGCTCGAGCACGACGTGAGCTTCGCTTCGCTGGCGATGATCGTGGTCGACGAGCAGCACAAGTTCGGCGTGGTGCAGCGCGCCCGCTTCCGCACCAAGGGGCCGATGCCGCACTATCTCGTCATGACCGCCACGCCCATCCCGCGCACGCTCGCCATGACCGTCTTCGGCGACCTGGATGTGTCCGTGATCGCGCAGCCCCCGCCCGGCCGCGGCCAAGTCATCACGCGCGTCGTCGCGGGCCGCCAGTGGGAGGCCGTCATGCAGCACGTGCGCGGCCGATTGGAGGCCGGCGAACAGGCCTACGTCGTTTGCCCGCGGATCGGCGACGACCCCGCCCGCGCCGAGCCCGCTGACGAGCCCGGCCCCGCGCCGCAACACGAGCTGACCTCGGTGCGCCAGGCGCTCGAGCGGCTGAGCGGCGGGCCATGGCGCGGCCTGAAGCTGGCGCTGCTCCACGGCGGCATGCCGGCCGAGGAAAGACAGGCGGTCGTCTCGGCGCTCGCGGCCGGCGCGCTCCACGCGGTCGTTTCGACCACGGTGATCGAGGTCGGTGTGGACATTCCGAATGCGACGATCATGGTCGTCGAGCACGCCGAGCGCTTCGGGCTATCGCAGCTTCACCAGCTCCGTGGACGCGTCGGGCGCGGCCCGCGCGACAGCCTCTGCGTGCTCGTCGCGCGCGGGCCCGGGCTGGGCAGCGACACCCGGGCCGCTGAGCGCCTCGCCGTCCTGGCCAGGACCACCGACGGCTTCCGCATCGCGGAGGCCGACCTGCGGCAGCGCGGCCCGGGCGAGCTGCTGGGCACGCGGCAGCACGGGCTGCCCGTGCTGCGTTTCGGCGACCTGGTGGCCGACTTTGCGTTGCTGGAGCAGGCGCGGGATGACGCCTTCGAGATCGTCCGCAACGATCCGGAACTGGCCGCCCCGGAGCACGCCGCGCTGCCCCCCGCCATCGAGCGCCTCATGGGCGAGAAGCTGTCGCTGATCGACGCGGCGTAGATCGCGTGCGCGCCGCCCGGCCGGGCGAACCTCGCCGCGTCAGTTCCAGTAGTAGTGCCAGCCGTAGGTCAGCTCGGCCTTCTGCCCGGGCTCGAGGCGGACGTTCCAGGTAATGCGGCCCAGGCCATTGAAGCGGTTCCACCAGGTCGGCCAGTTGTACATGCCCCACCAGGTGCTCAGCCGCGCCTGATCGACGTAGCCGGTCTCCTCCAGCATGTTGGCTTTGGTGATCGCGCCGTCCTGGCCCGCCGAGTCCACGTTGCCCAGCACGAAGCGCGTCACCTCTATGGTCACCGCCGTGCCGCGCCGGTTGGTCAGCCCCAGCGACCCTGCCAGCCGGACGCGCGTCAGCTCTTCGTTGCGCCACCTGGCCGCGCTGGGCGTGCGCTCTTCCTCGCGCTCGTCCTTGCTCACGGCGATGTCGACGGCGGCGGTGACTTCGAGGTCGGTGCGGGCGCCGACGGCGGTGTACGTCATCATTCCCTGGGCCAGCAGGCGGCCGTCGCGAACGACCAGCGCCGGCGCGGTCGTCATTGGAAACTGGCTGGCGTTCTTCAGCCGCAGCTTGTGCATGACTTTCGGCTGATTGAGCAGCGCCACAAGGTCCTGCTGCTGCCGGGCGGGCAGGTTGGTGCGCACGTCGGCGGGCGGCAGCGCCGGCACGTCCAGCGTGAAGACGTCCTCGTACGCCAGCGTGAACTCGACCACCGGCACGACCATGCGCTCACCCTTGCGCAGCGTCACGCCCGGCACCGGGAAGATGAACAGGTCCTCGTGCCGCGAGAAGGCCGAAAACTCGTCGTCGCCGCCGCCCTCGGCGACCTGCTCCACCTGGCGGTATTCGCCCATGCGCATCGTCTGCGTCTGGATCGCGTTGCTGAACGCGAATCCGCCGCGCTGCTGCGGCCCCGCAAAGTACTGCGAGAGCTGCGCCACGGCGCGCTGGAGCGCGATCGGGTCAATCGTGTCGGCGAAACGAAAGCTCGGCACCCCGATCACCAGGTTCACCAGCACGTCCTCCAGGTCGACCATCTCGTTGATGAGCGTGGCCTGCAACTCGACCCGTGCCGTTCCTGCCCCGTCGATCGTGATCCGGTAGTTCGGAATCCAGCGGATGCCCTTCTGAAGGTAGACCATGCCTACCGCGGCGCTCTCTCCGCGCGGCGCCTGGCCCCAGTCCAGCCGCAGCGTCATTACGTCGCGCTCGCCGACCGTCGCCACCTCCGTGCTCGGGTCGTCGCTGAACAGCACGTCGCGAATCTGCTCCACGCCGATGATCCGCACCCCTTCGAACCGCCGCAGCATCACCAGCGGGCCGCCCGCCGGCGTCGCCGCCGACAGCGCCTGACCACCGGCGGCCCCCATTGTTGGCGCCGCGTTCGGATCGATCATCTCGACGATGGTCGCCGTGTAGGCGTCGCCGTTGTGCTCGCGGATGCTGGCACGGCGGCCGATGTTCGCACGCAGCACGTCGCGCAGGTCGCGCACCGGCCGCGTGCCCGAGACGCTGCGCGTCCCCGCGACGACGCCCGTGAGCCGGACCTCCGGGTCAGCGGAATAGGCCCAGAACGTGCCCAGGATCGGCGTCGGCAGCGAATTCAGCACGACCTGGCCACCCTCGACCGTCGGCAGCGACCCCTCGTGCAGCACGAATGCGTGCCCGTCCTTGAAGACTGTCACTTCCCGCACCGGAATGTCGACCAGCGCGGATTGCGGCAGCGGCGCGGGCGGCGCGACCGCTCCTGACTTGCGCTGCGCCATGGCGGCGCCTGGGGCGCCAATCAGTACGGCCAGCACCGCGATCAAAGCCGCGAGCCGCCCATCGCTGCCACTCGAAACTCGCCCCGTTCTCATGAGCCGCTCCCTTCGCTCGAAAGACCACCATGGCGCGCCGGCCGCCGCGGGCCGTTGAAACCGGCGCGTCGCCGCCGTTGAACACGGCGGGCTGGGCCCGCCTGAGCACAACACGCCGGTCCCCTATGAAATGTAACCCGCCGACGCGGCCCGGGCGCAACACGCGTGTAACGAGCGGCGTCCGCGCCATCACGAGCCGCGAGCGCCAGCGAGTGGCGTGAGCGAGGCCGCGCCATTACGAGCCGCGAGCGCCAGCGAGTGGCGTGAGCGAGGCCGCGCCATTACGAGCCGCGAGCGCCAGCGAGTGGCGTGAGCGAG
>CAADGL010000018.1 GCA_900696525.1 uncultured Planctomycetota bacterium | reverse complement strand
TCAGGCCTCGATGCAGCGTCAGGCCTGTGGCACCGGCCTCCGGCCGGTGAACCGCCTCACGGGTCTCCGACCCGTGCGCGGCACGTTGCGCGGCGCGTCACCGAAGAACAATGGACGCGCAGGAACCTGCCCCATCTTCAGGTCCCGGGCGCCACGTATTTTGTGACGTTTCGCCTGATTGCGGGACAACTGAGCCCGGCTGAGCGGGATATTGTTCTGGCAGCCTGCACCTACTGGCATGGCAAGCGCATGACGCTGCACTGCGCGACGGTCATGCCCGACCACGTTCATTTGTTGATGACTCCACACGAGGCTCGGCCGGACGAGTGGCGCTCGTTGGGCGAAATCCTGCACAGTCTGAAGAGCTTCTCAGGCTTGCGAGTCCAGCGGGCGCGAGGCGCGAGCGGGCCCTTGTGGCAGGATGAGAGCTTCGACCGAGTCATGCGGAGCGAGAAGGAGTTCATCGAAAAGTGGGAGTACATCGAGGCCAATCCGCTGACCGCGGGGGTGGTCAAGGCGCTGCCCTATAAGTGGTTCTGGAGCTCGGAGGCGGGGTTTGGGGAGCGTGTCGCCTCGGAGGAGGGGCAGAGCGCGGGGACAATGCACGGGTCGGAGACCCGTGCCACAGGACACCGGCCGGAGGCCGGTGCCACAGCGGAGACCCGTGACACAGGACACCGGCCGGAGGCCGGTGCCACAGCGGAGACCCGTGACACAGGACACCGGCCGGAGGCCGGTGCCACAGCGGAGACCCGTGACACAGGACACCGGCCGGAGGCCGGTGCCACAGCGGTGTGCTTCATCAAGCACACCAACGCCTGTGGCGTCGGCGTTTCGGGCGGGTGTTCGGATCATGATCGAATCGAAGCCTACCGACGGGCCTACGTGGGCGATCCGAATGCCGCGATGGGCGGTGTCTTGGCGGTCAATTTCGACGTGAGGCCGGAATTCGCTGAGGTGGTCCTGGATTCGTTGCCGCGCTGGGGCAAGGCCGCCGGCGCGGGGGCATTTTTTGTGGAAGTCTGGATCGCGCCCTCGTTCAGCGACGAGGCAGTCGCGCTGATCCGCGGCTCGAAAAGAGAATGGGGAAAGCGCGTGCGGTTGCTGGCGGTCGGGGATATGGGCGTCGAGCCGCACGCGAGCGAGCTGCAATACCGCAGCATCGCCGGCGGGATGCTGGTGCAGTCGCCGGATGTGCTGGGGCTCAACGAGGAACAGTGGAAGGTCGTGACCAAGCGTACGCCGGGCCCGCGCGAGCTGGCCGACCTGCGGCTGGCGTGGCTGATCTGCAAGCACACGAAGAGCAACGCGATCACGATCTGCAAGGACGGGATGCTGATCGGCAACGGCGCGGGACAGATGAGCCGCGTGATGAGCTGCCGCGTGGCGGTCTGGCTGGCGCAGGAGAACGGACACCTGGCGGAGCGCGGGGCCACGGCGCCCAGCGACCACGGGACGATGGAACAAGGGGAAGACGGCGGCGGGGCCGTGGCGGCTTCGGACGCTTTCTTCCCCTTTGCAGATGGGCCGCGGGTGCTGATCGAGGCGGGCGTGACGGCGCTGATCCAGCCCGGCGGGAGCAAGCGCGACCAGGAGACGATCGACCTGTGCGATTCGCACGGGGTAGCGATGATTTTCACCGGGGCCAGGCATTTCAGGCACTGAAGGGGCGCCATCAGGGGCCGCTTTGCGGCGCCGACTCGTCGCCGTGACTCCCAGCGCGTACAATGGCGGCCTGCATCGCCGTTCGGCCGAGCGGCAACGGCGTTTGGCGCGGCTGGCGCGCGGAGGGCGCGGCCCGACGCCGCGGCTCGAATTCGCCACGAAGAAAGGATTCGCCGTGCGGATTGCGCTCATCAATCCCATCACGCGTCGGACGCAGGGCTACCACACGGTCGGCAGCTATATCCCGCAGCTCGGGTTGCAGGTGCTGGCCGAGCTCGTGCCCGACGGGCACCAGGTTGACATCATCGACGAGTGCTTTGGTTCGCAGTACACCGACACGATGGTCACGCGCGAGCGCTACGACCTCGTCGGCGTCACCGCCTACACCAGCGGCGCCACGCGCGCCTACGAGATCGCCGCCGCCTGCCGAGCCCAGGGCATCCCCACGATCATCGGCGGCCCGCACGCCTCCGCCGTCCCGCAGGAGACGGCCCGCTGGTTCGACTCGGTCGCGGTCGGGGAGTGTGACGAGATCTGGCCGCAGATCGTGCGCGACGCGGCGGCGGGGAAGCTGAGGCCGCTGTACAAGGGGCAGCTTTCGGACCTGGAGCAGACGGGTCTCGGGCGGGCCAGGCAGTCGCTGCGGCCCGTGAACGGCCGCTACGACGTCTCGGCGATTCAGACGTCGCGCGGTTGCCCGGTCGGCTGCGAATACTGCTCGGTCACGGAGTTCAACGGCGCGCCCATCCGCCGGCGGCGCATCGCCGACATCGTCCGCGAGTGGAACGAGACGACGCGGCCGTTCACGTTCGTCGTGGATGACAACTTCTTCGGCGTCGGGCCGCGGCACGCCGAATGGGCCAAGGAGCTGCTGCGGGCGATCATCCGCCACGGCAAGCGGCGGCTGTGGTTCAGCCAGACGACGATCAACATGGGCGAAGACGAGGAAGGGTTGCGGCTGGCGTACCGCGCCGGCTGCCGGGGGATGCTGGTGGGCTTCGAGACGTTCAACCAGGCGTCGCTCCAGGAATACCACAAGGGCATCAATCGCAACAACCTCCAGCGCTACCAGGAGCTGGTCAACGGCTTCCACCGCGCGGGCATCGCCGTCTTCGGCGGCTTCATCATCGGCGCCGACCAGGACACGCCCGAGACCGTGGCGGAGACGGCGCTCCAGGCAGTGAGGATGGGAATCGACATTATCCAGGTCACGAACCTGACGCCGCTGCCGGGCACGAAGATGTACGACCGCTACAAGGCCGAGGGGCGGCTGATCGCGACGAACTACCCGGAGGACTGGGAGCGCTACACCTTCGTCGAGACGGTCTACAACCCGAAGAACATGAGCGCCCGCGAGCTGGACGAGGCGATCTACGAGCTGCGCCACGCGGCGGCGCGGGAGAACTGGGTGGTGAAGCGCGCCCTGCGCACGCTTATCCGCACGCGCTCGCTGACGACGGCGATGTTCGTCCTCGGCATGAACCGCGGCTGGAAGCGCATGGCCAAGGTCCAGGCGCCGCACGACGCGCGGCGTTTCGGCTTCGCGCCGGCGCCGTCACCGCGCTTCAACAAGATCCGCGAGTCGTTCCGCATTCACCTGGACGTCGGAATCGCCTAGGCCCGGCCGGAAGCGCGCGGCCCGGGCGGCTCCCGCTCAGCGCCGCAGGTACTCCACCAGCAGCCGCACGCCGAAGCCCGTCGCCGCCTTGCTGTCGTCGGTGGTGGCGGCGCCGGCGATGTCGAGGTGCGCCCAGGGCACGTCGTCCTCGACGAACTCCTTCAGGAACATGCCGCCCACGATCGCATGCGCGCTGCGCGTCCCCGACGAGTTGCGGATGTCCGAGTCCGTTCCCTTGATCAGATCGCGGTAGTCGTCCCACAGCGGCAGCCGCCAGAGCCGCTCGTGCGTCCGGCGGCCGCACTCGCCCAGGTCGGCGGCCAGCGTGTCGTTGTTGCTCATCAAGCCGGCGCAGCAGGTGCCCAGGGCCGTCACCACGCCGCCCGTGAGCGTGGCCAGGTTGATCATCGCGCTCGGCTTGCAGTGCTTCTGGGCGTACCACAGCGCGTCGGCCAGCACGAGCCGCCCTTCGGCGTCGGTGTTGGTGACCTCGACGGTCTTGCCGCTCGCCATCCGCAGGATGTCGCTGGGGCGGTACGCCTGGGCCGAGATGGCGTTCTCCGCCGCCGCCAGCAGCGCCGTGACGTTGCAGCGCAGGCGCAGGTCGCAGACGGCCTTCAGGACGCCGAGCACCGTCATGCCGCCGCACTTGTCGAACTTCATCGTCTCCATGCCGCTGGTCTTGATCGAGTATCCGCCGGTGTCGAAGGTGATCGACTTGCCGACGAGCACGGTGCGCGTGCGGGCGCGCGGCGCGCCGTTGTAGTCGAGGCGGACCAGGCACGGCCCCGGCGACGCCCCGCCGCCCACCGCGAGCAGCCCGTTCATGCCCAGCTTGCGAAGCTGGGCGGCGTCGAGCACCGTGCACTTGAGCTTGTGTTGCTGCGCGAGCTTGCGCGCTTCCTGCGCCAGCGTTGCGGGATTGATGACGTTCGGCGGCTGGTGCGCCAGACGCCGCGCGTAGTTGACGGCGCCGGCGATGGTGGTGGCGTCGGCGACCTCCGGCAGCCGGGCGGAAACGTGCTCTTTCTCGCCCGCGAGCAGCTCGACGCGCACGCGCCCGACGGCCTTCGGGTCCTCGCGCTTCATCGACGCGAAGCGGAACCCGGCCACGACCATCGCGCCGCACCACTCCGCCACGGCTTTCGGCACGTCGCAGCTCAGCAGCCCGTCGATCCACAGCGTGGCGCCGGCGACGCGCTCTCCGGCCAGCCAGCCGGCCGTCGCCGCCGCGGCCTTGCGCAGCTTGGCGAGGTCGAGCTTTCCGGCGTCGCCCAGGCTGACGACGCAGACGCGCCTGAAGCGCCCGCCGCGCGTCGTCACGCCGATCTTGCCGGCCTCTTCACCGGGCTCGCCGCACTCGACGAGCGCCGAGGCGGCGCCGTCGCAGAAGCGGTCGAGCTGCGCGAGTCGTTGCAGCGCCGGGCGCGGCTTTGCGGCGAGCGGGATGATCAGCGCCTCGCCCGAAGGCGTCTTTCCGCAGGGGGCGAACTCGAACGTTGTTCCATCGCGTGACATTGCACCTCCGCCAGCGCGCCGTCGTTCGGCGCTATTCCCCTCAGAGCCGGGCGGCCTCCAGAGCGGGCGGCCTCCCGAGCCGGGCTGTCCCCAGCCCGGCCTTGCGGGCGTTCAGGCTACCGGCTCGGCGCGATTGCGCACAGGCGGCGCGGTTGCCATTCGCCGGCGCACGACTGAGAATCGTGCCGGCCGGACGGCGCATGCCGTTGGCCGGGAGCCGTGCATGAGCGAGCGCGTCCACAACTGTCCCGCGATCCGCGTCATGATGATGCCGCGTGACACGAATGCGCACGGGACGATCTTCGGGGGCGTGCTGCTGAGCTACATCGACCAGGCCGGGGCGGTCGAGGCCCGCAAGCACACGCCGCACAAGTTCGTCACGGTGGCGATGAACGAGGTCGAATTCAAGCAGCCGGTCTTCGTCGGCGACGTGCTGAGCTTCAACACCGAGCTGGTGAAGCGCGGCCGCACGTCGATGACCATTCGCGTGCGCGTCGAGGCCGAGCGCTTCGAGGACCCCAGCCGCGTCGTCCCCGTCACCGAAGCCGTGCTGGTCTACGTCGCCGTCGACGCCCACGGCCGGCCCATCCCCGTGTGCGCCGACAAGCCGTCGTCGCGGCCCGAGGGCGGTTGACGCGTGGCCGCCGACCGCACGATTCCGGCCGGCCGCTCCGCCTGGCGCCAGGCCAGCGCCCTGGCGCTCTCCACGCTCATCGTCGCGTCGCTGGCGGGCTCCGGCGGCTACGCGTGGTACCTGCGCAGCGCGTATTACCGCGACTACTGCGCGGGGCGGCTGAGCGCCAACCTGTCGCTGCCCTCGGACATCGGCGGCGTGGTGCCGCGCTCGTGGACGTCGCGCGAGTTCACCGACGTGGTGGTCTGGCTGCCCGACCGGCGCGACCGGGCGTTCACCTGTCGCAGCGCGCTGCTGCGCTACGCCCCGACCGCCGCCGACGCGGACGCCTACGAGCTCGAGCTGCGCGACGGCTTCACCGAGATATCGACGCGAACCTGGCTGCGCAGCGACTACCGCTCGGTGGTGGAGTCCGGCCTGCGCACCGGCTTCATCCCGGACGGCCCGCAGCGGGTCCGTTTCAGCCGCATGAACCTGGCGTTCGAGCGCGACCCCTTCCGCCTCGAGCTCACCGACGCCGCCGGCGAGGTTTCCTTCGAGGAAGCCGGGCAAGGCCGGGCGACGGCGATCTGCACCAGCCTGAACGGGCACGCCTGCGCCGAGCCCGTCTTCCTGCGCACGGTCTTCTCGCCGCGCTCCGCCGGCGTACGCATCGACGAGCTGGTGCTGAAGGTTCCGCGCCTGCCGATCGCCCTGGCGCGCCTGCACGAGCTCTCCCCGGTGGACATTCGTCACGGCGAGTTCGCCGGCGAGCTCAGCTACCGCGAGCTGGACGCGGGCAACCAGCTCGAGCTCAGCGGCCGCTGCTACGGGCTCGATCTGACGGAGTGCACCCAGGGGCTGCTGGCGACGCCGGTGCGCGGCCGCTGCCCGGAGATCGAGGTCCAGGAGCTGACCGTGCTCGACGGCGCTCCGCAGCGGCTCCGTTTCCGCGGTGCGCTGCGCGACGTCGAGCTCGGCGACCTGCTGGCGAACCTCGGCCTCGCGGGCGCAGACGGCCGCGTCACGCTCAGCGTCGGTACGGCGGAGCTGTCGCAGGCCGGGCTGGATCAGCTCGTCGCCTCGGGTCAGGCGCGCGACGTCTCGCTCGAGCGACTCTCGCGCGCCGCCGGCTGGGGCCTCATTTCCGGCACGCTTCAAGTGACCATCGACGACCTGGTGATCGAGAACAACGAGTTGCGCGCCCTGAGCGCCACGGTGCGCGTCGACGATCCCGGGCCGACGCCCAACTGGGTCGAGGGCGAGCTGCTGCGCCGCGCGCTCAGCAGCGCCCTGAAGCTGAACCTGCCGCCGGTGCTGCCCGAGCGCATCGAGTACACGCGGCTTGGCTTCACGGTCGTGGTGCGGGACGAGATCCTGGAGCTGTTCGGCTCCCACGGCCCGCAGGACAAGACGATCCTGACGGTGCGCCTCTTCGGCCGCGACCTGGGCATCGTCGGCGAGCCGGAGTCCCCCATCGACCTGCGTCCCTGGCTCGACCGCCTGCGCGCCGACGCCGCCCGCCGTCTGAGAGGCGTTCCGGGCGCTGGGGGGCCCGGGCGCTGAGCCCGCTCCGCGCCGCCCGTCCAGGCATCTATAATCCCCGGCTCACGCGCCCCGGCACGCCCGCCGGCGCGCCGCTCCGGAGGAGCGCGAATTCGCATGCTGCTGAAACTGGCGGGAATCGGCGGATTGGTCGGCGCGCTGGCCGCCGCCTGGCTGCTGCGCGCTGCGCAGCCCTGGCCCGCCGGCGGCGCCGCTGACCAGCCCGCCGCCGCACCGCCCGCCGCCCTCGAATATCGCGGCGTGGCCATTCAGCTCACAAGCGGACACCGCGCGGTCGAGACCTACGGTCCGGCGATCGAGGAGATCGCGGAGCTGGGCGCGAACACGGTGCTCCTGGCGACCCCGGCATACATGGAGCATGCGCGTTCGCAGGCGATCTTCATCGAGGCCCGCGACACGCCCGCGCCCGCCGACTTTGTCGAGCTCATCCGCGTCGCGAAGGGGCGCAACCTGCGCGTGATCGTCATGCCGATGGTGCTGCTGAAGCACCCGCGCGGGAGCGAGTGGCGCGGCCGCATCGAGCCGCCGGACTGGCCGACGTGGTGGCGCGAGTATCGGCGGCTGGTCGAGCACTACGCCGACATCACCCGCGAGGGTGGGGCCGACGTGCTGATGGTCGGGTCGGAGCTGGTGAGCACGGAGAAGAACACGGCCGAGTGGATCAAGGTGATCGAGGCGGCGCGGCGGCGATTTCCGGGGAAGCTGGGTTACTCGGCGAACTGGGACCACTACAAGCCGATCAAGTTCTGGGACCGGCTCGATCTGGTCGGCATGACGAGCTACTACACGCTCGCGGACAAGAAAAGCCCCCCGGTCGAGCAGCTCGTGCGCAACTGGGAGCCGATCCGCGACGACATCCTCGGGTGGATCGCGCAGATCAACAAGCCGCTGATGCTGACTGAGGTGGGCTGGTGCAGCCAGGAGGGCGCCGCCTCGGCCCCGTGGAACTACTACCAGAACCAGAAGGCCAGCCCCAACGGTCACGAGGAGCAGCGGCGGCTCTACGAGGCGTTCGTACGCGCCTGGGACCGCGCTCCCGGGCTTACGGGGGTCATCTGGTGGGAATGGCCCCCCTCCGCGGGCGGCCCGGCGGATTTCGGCTACACCCCGCGTCACAAGCCCGCCGAGGCCGTGCTGCGGACGTGGATGGCCCGCCACGCGGCCGCCGAGCGCGGTTCACCGGCCACGGATGGCGCCGTGGATGGAGGGGCGGAGGCGCCGAGACGGTGACAGGACCGGCCGCGGGGCGCCGTCTGCGTGGGACGAGGAGAATCGGTGGAAAAATGGCGTGGGCGCGGGGGCGGGTCGCCGGGTAGACTGAATGCGTCCGTGCGTCCACGTTACCGGGCGTTTCGGCTCGCAGTGGATCCAAATCGGAAGGAGCGCGTATGACGCGGATTGGCACTTCGGCACAGGTCGGTCTGGTTCTCACGCTCGCGGCGATGGCGACGCCGGCCCTGGGCCAGAAGGTCGTCGTCGACGAGGTCATGCCGAGTTTCAGCGGCACGGATCTGCTGACGGGCAAGACTATCAAGATCGAGGATTTTCGCGGCAAGGTCGTCCTGATCGACTTCTGGGCCACGTGGTGTGTACCGTGCATCCAGGAGTTGCCCAACGTCCGCGCCGCCTACGAGAAGTATCACGACAAGGGCTTCGAGATCATCAGCATCTCGCTCGACAGCGACGCCGAGAAGTGTCGCGACTACGTTCAGAACAACCAGATGCCGTGGCTGCACATCGCGGACGGCGGCGGATGGAAGGCCGAGCTGGCGCAGAAGTTCGGCATCCGCGCCATCCCCGCCATGTACGTGCTGGACCGCAACGGCGTGGTTCACTCCGCCAAGGCTCGCGGCTCGCGGCTCGAGGCGGCGATCGAGGAGGCGCTCGCGGTTCCGATCGGCGCCACGCCGAAGCCGAAGGCGGCCGCTGACGACATCGAGCGCGACGCCCAGGCCGAGCTGGCCGAGGCGGACAAGCTGCGCGACAACGGCAAGTACGCCGAGGCCCTGCTGAAGTACGACGAGATCGGTACGGAGTATCTCGGGCGCAACGTGGCGCACGAGGCGAACAAGCGCGCCAAGGCGCTGCGCGATGACAAGTCGCTCGCCGACAAGATCGCCAAGCAGATGACGGAGCTGAAAACGGCGAAGGGCGCCGCCGTGACGCTGGAGGGCGAGGACGCCAAGAAGGCCGACCGCTGGCTGACGCTGGCGCGCTCCTTCGCCAAGCAGGACAACAAGGACATGGCCCGCAAGTATTATCAGAAAGTCATCGACGCCTACGCCAATTCGGCCCAGGCGCGCACCGCCGAGCAGGAGATGGCCAAGCTCGAAGGCTGATGCCCGCGGGCGGTTGCCGGCGGGCTGTGATTTCTCATAGGCGGGGATGAAGGCGCGTTGGGGCGGGTCGCTCGACCCGTCCCAACGTTTTTCATTGCAGCGCCACCCGCGGGGCTCCGCCGCGCCGTGCTCCAAAAGCACGGCCGCCGAACGGTCGATAACTCCTCTCGGCGGGGCCGTGTCGGCCCCGCGAGGTGAGCAGCCATGGTCATCACCGCGGATCAGGCCGAACGCCCCCGTCGCGGAAGACGATGCCAGGCGACGCGCCGCGCCGCACATCGCCTGCCCTGCACGGTCCGCGTCGGCGATTGCCAGTCGCCCGGGAGCGAGCTCAGCGGCGTCGCGGTCGTCGTGTCTGCGGATCAGATCGTGCTGCTGCTGCCGGAGAATCCGCAGCCGGGCACGCGCATCGAAACCAGCATCTGGCCGCAGGCGTGCGACGCCGTCAACCTCTGCGGACATGTCGTCAGCAGCCGCCGTGTGCTGACGGGGACCTACGAGGTGGGCGTGAAGCTGGGCTGACCCGCGACCATCGCCGCCATTCCCTCCTACCGGCTATCCAAAGCCGACGCGCCGCACGCCCACGCGCCGCACGCCCACGCACCGCGCGCCCACGCACCGCGCGCCCACGCACCGCGCGCCCACGCGTCGCACACCCCCGCGCCGCGAGCGCAACGAGCCGCGAGCGCAAGCGAGCGCCGTAGCCGGGCGTCGCAAAGCGCAACGAGCCGCGAGCGCAAGCGAGCGCCGAAACAACGCTATCATAAGGCGCTCGGGAGACGCCATTGGACGCCGCTGCGCTCCGCATCCTCGACGCAAACATGAACCGGGCGCGCGAGGCCCTGCGCGTCGTCGAAGACTACGCGCGCTTCGCGCTCGATGACCGCGCCGCCGCCGCCGCCGCGAAGGACATGCGCCACGCGCTCGGTCGCGCCGCCGCGCAGGGCGCGCTGCCCGCCGGCGACGCGCTCGCCGCCCGCGACGCCGCGGGCGACGTCGGCCGCACCGCGAAGACCGCGGGCGAGCTGCGGCGTGATTCGTCCGAGGCGGTGCTGGCGGCGAGTTTCGCGCGGCTGGGCGAGTCGCTGCGCGTCCTCGGGGAGTTCGGAAAGCTCGCCGCGCCGCCAGACGCTTCCCGGCCCGACGGCGCCCTGGCGGAGGTTGCCCCGCCGCTCGCCGCGCTCGCCGAGGACCTGCGCTATCGCGCCTATGAGCTGGAGCAACGGCTGCGCTCCCGCGGCGCGCTCCGGGGCAGGTTCCGCCGCGTGCGCCTGTACGTGATCATCACCGCCGAGCTCTGCCGCGACGACTGGCTGGTGACGGCGGAGGGGGCGCTGCGTGGGGGCGCCGGGTGCCTACAGTTGCGCGAGAAGGCGCTGCCCGACGCCGAACTGCTGCGCCGCGCGAAGGCGCTGCGCGCGGCCTGCGACCGGCACGGCGCGCTGCTGGTCATCAACGACCGGCCGGACATCGCGGCGCTGGCCGCCGCCGACGGCGTTCACCTTGGCCAGGATGACCTGCCGGTCGCCCAGGCGCGGCGCGTGGTGGGCGGCCGGCTGCTGATCGGCAAGAGCACTCACACGTCCGCGCAGGTGGCCGCCGCCCTCGATGAGCAGCCGGACTACATCGCGGTGGGCCCGGTCTTCCAAAGCCCGACGAAGCCGCAGGACCACGTTGCCGGCACGGCGCTCGTGCGCTACGCCGCAGGACGAACGGAGCTGCCGGTGGTGGCGATAGGGGGGCTGATGGCGCAGGTCGCGGGCGAGGTCATCGCGGCCGGCGCCAGTTGCCTGTGCGTATGCTCGGCGGTGATCTCCGCGCCGGACCCGGCCGCGGCGGCCCGCGGGCTGCTGGATGCGTGGCCCGGTGCGTAGCGCGTCGCCAGGCGCGGCGGATCGGGCAAAGCGTCAGTAGAGCCGGGCTGTCCCCAGCCCGGAAGCGGGCGCGGCTCGGATCGGGTTCTGGGATAGCCTGATGTCTCCGTCTTGAGACCGGGCTGGGGACAGCCCGGCGCTGAAGTGGCGCTTGCGTCGTCAACGGCGACGGGCCTGACGGCGGCGGAATCCGAGCCCGGATTCTCGCACGGGCTCCGGGATGCGTATGCGCTAGGCGCCGCCGGCCGCATGGCGCGCCAGGCGGCGCAGCGGCTCGCTGCGGCGCAGGAGCGTGACGGCGGTGTGAATGTCGCGGCCGAACTCGCGGTCGGCGTCGGCAAAGGCGATGGCCTCGCGCACGATGGCGTGCGCGTTTCGCGGCCCGGCGCCGGGCCTGAGGGGCGCGCGCAGGTCGAGGGCCTGCGCCGCGCACATCATCTCGATCGCCAGCACGGTCTCGATGCGGTCGAGCACCTCGAAGCACTTCAGCGCGGCCGTCGCGCCCATGCTCACGTGGTCTTCCTGCCCCAGCGAGGTGGGGATGCTGTCGACCGACGCGGGCGTCGAGAGCACCTTGCACTCGTTGACCAGGGCGGCGGCGGTGTACTGCGGCAGCATGAAGCCGCTGTTGAGCCCGGTGTCGGGCATGAGCAGCTTCGGCAGGCCGTCCTCGCCCGACAGCAGCAGGTAGACCCGGCGCTCCGAGATGCTGCCCAGGTCGGTGAGCGCGATCGCCAGGTAATCGAGCACCAGCGCCAGCGGCGCGCCGTGAAACAGTCCGCCCGACACGACCTCGCCGGTCCCGTCGGCGGCCTCCAGCACCGCCGGATTGTCCGTCACGCTGTTGATCTCGCGCGTCACGACCACGCGGAAGTGCTCGAGCGCATCGCGGAACGCGCCGTGCACCTGCGGCGCGCAGCGCAGGGAGTACGGGTCCTGCACCCGGTCGCAGCCGGCGTGCGACTTGAGAATCTCGCTGTCGCGCATGTGCCGGCGGACGTTCGCTGCGACGGCCGCCGCTCCGGGATGCGGCCGCAGCGCCATCAGCCGCTCGTCCATCGGGCGCACGCTGCCGCGCAGCCCTTCGAGCGACATGCACAGGACCAGGTCGGCCAGGTCCGCGAGCCGCCGCGCCCGCACGCCGATGTTCGCCGCGTAGGCGGACATGAACTGGGTGCCGTTGATGAGCGCCAGGCCTTCCTTGGGCGCGAGCCGCAGCGGAGCGAGGCCGAGCGCGGCCTGCGCCGGCAACGCGGGCAGGCGCGTGCCGCTTGCGTCGAGCATCTCGCCACGGCCGATAAGCGGCAGGAAGAGGTGCGCCAGGGGGGCCAGATCGCCGCTGGCGCCGAGCGACCCGCGCGTCGGCACGAGCGGCAGCAGGTCGGCGTTCAGCCACGCCGCCAGCCGCTCGCACACGTCCGCCCGCACACCGCTGCTGCCCGCCAGCAGCATGTGCAGCTTGAACAGGAGCATCCAGCGGACGATCTCGGGCGGCGCCGGGGCGCCGACGCCCACGGCGTGCGAAACGAGGAGGTTCTCCTGCAACTGGTCGAGCTGGTCCGGCGGAATGCGCTTGTTCTTCAGGTGGCCGAAGCCCGTGTTGACGCCGTAGATCGCCTGCCGTCCGCCGGCGAGCGTCTCCAGCCGCCGCCGGCATTCGCTCACGCGCCTGAGTCCCGCGGGTGCCAGCTCGACACGCAACGGAGCGGCGAGCAGCCCGTCCAGCACGTCCAGATCAAGCGGCGCCTCACCAAGCGTCAGCGCGGTCAAGGGGGCTCGGCTCCTTCCTTCCAGTGGCTCACGATCTGGTTCGCGTCCTCGATGAACTCCTGCAACGGCAGCACGCCGATCGCCAGCAGCCGCCGGTCGATCAGCGCCCGCAGGGCGCTGCGGGCCTGGACGTCATAGTAGCGGGCCGGCAGGGCTTCGTTCACCATCGCCAGCGCCTCGACCTGGCCGCTCTCGACGACGTAGCGAAACACCTGGCCGCCCTCTTCCGGCAGCCGGGCCACGTACACGAAGCGCGGATCGCGCCGCTCGTACGGCGCGCTCTCCGGCGTCAGGGCCGGATACGGCTCCTCGCCCGGCACTGCGATCCGCGTCACGTTCTCGGAATCGACGTCGAGCCGAAGCAGTCCCTGGTCACTCATCAGCATCAGCACCGGTGCGCCCGCTTCGTACTGGCCCGGCGCGGCCTGGGCAAAGAACCGCGGCGGACGCGCGAGGCCCGCCGCCGCCGCGACCCACGGCGACGTGAACACGCGTCCGGACGGCTTGTGGATCAGCAGTTGCGGGCCGCCGCGGAGCGCGACGTTGATGATGCTGTCGGCGCCGGGCACGGCTTCGATGCAGCCGATCTCGGGCAGATCAGGATCAACGGCGTACTCGGTGTTCGCGAGCAGTTCGGCGCGCAGGAAGTCGCCTTCCTCGCCGCGCGGCGGGTCGGCGTTCACCAATTCACCGAGCACGCTGAAATATGCCGCAGCGTGCCGATCGAAGGCGGGGATATCCGCCGTCCGCAGGTTCAGCCGCAACGGCGCGGGTTGCCGTGGCGTGAGTTCGACAACGCGGCGGCGATCGTATGCCCACGCCCGGCCGGTGGCCGGCTCGCGACCGATCCAGGGCCACAGGGCCGGCGCCGGGAACCACGAGGGCGACGGCGTGCTGATCGCGTCCAGCGCACCCGTCGCGGCCGAATACACCAGCAAGCGGCGATCACGCGCGAGCACAAGCCATTGGCCCGGTCCGACAAGGGGTATGGCCAGCAACGGCCGGTCGAGTGCGGTGCGGCCGGGGCCGCCCGGCGGCGGGTTGTGCGCGAAATCGATCGTGCTGCGGAGCGTTGCGGCGCCCGGCGAGTCGCCGAGCGCATCGACAGCGGCCGCGGCTTGCGCGGTTGCTCCGGCGGCCAGCGCCGCGAGGGTGTCGATCTCCGCGAGCATGCGGGCGCGCTCGGCGTGGGACGACTGCTCGACGCGCAGGCGGGCCTCGGCGAACACCTCGCGGTTCGGGCGTTCGGCGACGTATTCGAGCAGCGCCAAGGCTCGCGCATAGGGAGCGACTTCCGCGTCGCTCAGCGTGGGCAGCGCCGCCGCCAGGTGCCTGCGGATCAGGGTTTCGTTCTCGGCCCGCAGCGCATACAGCATCCAGTCGAGGTAACTTGTCAAGCCCGGGTGGCCCGGTGCGTTGACGCTGCCCAGCAGTTCCTCGACGCGCCGGTCCTCCGGAAACTGGTACAGGAAGAACGCGACCGTCGCCGCCACGCGCGGGTTGCGCGTGCGGCTGTCGCCCTCGTGGGCCCGCGGCAGCCGCACGAGGACGTCTCGGGCGCTCTCGAAGAAGCCATCCAGCGCCCGGCCCGGTTCGCCCGCCAGAAAGTCGAGCCAGGCGGCCGTCTGCACGCGGATCCACGTGTGGCGCAGCAGCCGGCTGCGCGGACCGATGAGCCGGCAGCACTCCGATTGCAGGTCGAGCTCGGCGCACATCCAGGCCGTCACCGCCAGCATGTTTCCCGCGGTGATGCTGCGGTCAGCATCGGCAGGCGCGTCGCGATAGTGCCGCCACCACAGTTCGGCGCAGCGGACGGCGGCGTCGACGTAGCGTCCGGCGGGCACGAGCACGCGCTGCACGCGCAGGTCCGGGTCTACCGGCGCGCTGATGTAGTCGCTGCCCTCGAACAGAATCCGCTCGAGGTGAAACGGCGCCTTGCCCGGTCCGGCCATGTCGAGCTCCGACGGCGCGGTCCACAGGTCGCCGGACCCGTCGCTGCGAACCGCCTCGCCGTCGCTGGCCAGGAGCTGTCGGGCCGCGGCGCTCTCTCCGGCCGTGTACAGAATGCGGGCGCGCAGCCGGTGCGTCAGTTCGCGCTCAGGCAGCGGTTGATCCAACGACGTCAGCAGCTCGCACGCCTCCTCCACGTACCCTTCCGCGTAGCGCCGCACCACCTGCATCGCGGTCTCGCCCTGCGGCGAGACGTAGTCCAGCACCTCCAGCACGTCGTGATTGGTGATCGCCGGCACGTCGCGGGGCCCGTCGGCGCCCAGCACGCGCACGACCGTCCCGGCCGGTGCGTCCGCCAGAATGCGCCGCAGCTCCTCCAGCCCGCGGATGCGCCAGCCGTTCGCGTGCGTCACGACGTCCCCGCTCCGCAGTCCGCACCCCTCCCGCACCCGGATCAGCAGCGCCGCCTGGGCCGGAGGCGTCACGCTCTCCAGCACGTGCCGGATGCGATGAAGCACCTCCATGTCCTTCTGCCCCCGCGCCAGCTCGTTCAGCGGACCGGCGATGCGCGGGCCGAGCAGGATCAGCCGCCGCGTCGCGGCCTCGCGCTGCTCGAAACGCGCGTCGCCGAGCTGCGCGACGAGCTTTGCCAGATCGGGGTCCGCGTCTTGCGCCGCGGAAACGGGAAGAGCGGACTTCGCGGGCGGCGCCCACGCGAGCGTCGCGGCCGCCGACAGCACCGCTCCAAGAAGAAAAGCCAGCATCCATCGTCTCCCGGGCCACGGGATCATACGCTCGCGACACACGACGGCTGTCGTCCGCCGTGCCCGTGCACGTCGCCCCGTCGCCGCCGGCCGCCGGTCCTTTGCGCCTGCCGCCGACTGTTCGTCTGTCCCGTTCATCGGCACGCGGCGCCGGAATCCGCTGCCGCGGCGCTCCCGCTGTTGAGATTCGAGCCAGGCGTTATATTAGGGGGCCTTGGGTTCCGACAGTGGCGCGACTCGTTCCCGGGGCGGGGCGGTACGCGGCTTTCGTCGGCCATTGGCGCATCGGGCGGCGGAAGCTCGGCGGGGGGCCCGGTGACACTCCGCCTTTTCGTAGCCAGCGCGCCCGGAAACGGACAGAAAAGGAGAACGCAGATGTCGCAGAACACCTCGAAGCCGGCTGTCCGCGTTGGGCGCTGGCGCCGCTGCGCCGCGCTTTCGATCAGTGCTCTCGCCGCGGCGTTTCCCTTCAGCGGCTGCAACTTCGGCGAGTTTACGTCGACGGTCACGCTCGACGGCCGGCAGGTGGTTACTTACCTGGTTCGCAGCGCGATCCTGACGCCGATCCAGACGGCGATCGACGGCGGCATCGACTACCTCTTCGACCGCCTCGAAAACGGAGACTGAGCGTCATGACAACCTCGGTTCGCGCGCTGGCGCCGGGCCTGGCGGCCGCGGTGCTGGGCGGGTTAGCCGCCATTGCGGCGGCGGACGTGGTCGTGCTGTCGGACGGCAGCCGCCTGGTCGGAAAGGTCGTCCGGCTGCACGAGGGCAAGATCACGCTGGAGACCGAGTACGCCGGCACGCTGACGATCGACGCGTCGCGGCTGGAGCGCATCGAGACCGACGACGCGGTGGCCGTGGCGATGGAGAGCGGCGACCGGCTGATGGGCCAGCTCGCGTATTCGACCGCCGCCGGCGTGACGCTGGTGCGCTCGGAGCTGGGCGACATTCCGGTGGCTGTCTCGCAGATCGACGCCATCTGGGAGCGTGACGGCAAGAGCCCGGAGGTGTTGGCGATGCAGGCGGAGTCGGAGCGGCTCGCCAAGGAGCTGGAGGCCGCCCGGGGGCGCTGGAACCTCATCGCCGAGATCGGCCTGCGCTACACCGACGGCAACACCGAGACCTTCACCGTCCTCGGCGGCGTGCAGCTCATCCACCGTACACCGGTCGACAAGCTGCGCTTCTACATCGCGGCGGACTACGCCGAGGACCAGAAGCGGCGCACGCGGGCCGAGGTGAAGGGCGGCGCGGAGTATGAGCGGCTGATTAGCGAGCGGCTGTTCGCCTTCGCCAGGATCGAGCTCGAATACGACGAGTTCGAGGATCTCGAGCTGCGCCTGACGGCCACTGCCGGCCCGGGGTATTACTGGATCAAAGACCCGGGCCACGAGCTTTCGACGCGGCTGGGCGTCGGCTATCAGCACGAGACCTACCTGACGGAGGGCCGGGAGTCGAAGAACGACCTGATCCTGGAGATCGGACTCGACTACCTGCTCGAGCTCACCCCGTGGATGAAGTTCACGCACATGGCGCGGTACTACCCGACGTTCGAGGAAGTGCGCGATTATCGCCTGCTGTTCGACTCGGCGCTGGTGTTCCCGATCGGCAGCACCGAGATGCTCAAGTTCAAGCTCGGCGCACTGTTCGAGTACGACTCGATCCCGCAGCCGGGCCGCGAGCGGCTCGACCAGACCTATTACGGCAATTTCGTGATCGACATCAAGTAGCGCCCGCAGGCGCGAGACAGAGGGCACGGCCCCGGGGGAGGCCAAGGCCGCGGTCCGGAGCTACGCCAGGTAGTCCTGGAGCGCCTTGGCGTGCAGCCTGCCCCCGTTGCGCATGGCGCGGATGGCTCCGACCGCGGCCCGCGCGCCGGCCAGCGTCGTGATCAGCGGAATGCCCAGCTCCACCGATGCCGCGCGCCAGCGGCCCTCCTCGCTGGCGCTGCCGGTGTGGATCGGCGTGTTGATCAGCAGGTCCAGCTCGCGGCGGCGGATGAGCTCGAGCAGGAACGGGTGCTCGGTGCCGGCGTGCTTGCTGACGATGCGGCTGGGAACGCCGTGCTCGGCCAGGATCAGGTGCGTCTTGATGGTCGAGAAGATCTCGAAGCCGAGCTCGTGCAGCTCGCGGGCGATGCTGACCACGCGCGGCTTGTCGGGGTCGTTGACGCTTACGAGCACGCGGCCGCGCGTCGGCAGCCGGACGCCGGCCGCCAGCATCGCCTTGGCGAAGGCCAGCGGATACGAATCGTCGATGCCCATGACCTCGCCGGTGCTGCGCATCTCCGGGCCGAGGACGTAGTCGACGCCGCGGAACTTCTTGAACGGGAAGACCGGCGCCTTGACCGACGTGTGCCGCGGGAGCTGCTGCCGCGCCGTCGGGATGCCCGTCAGCGCCTCGTCGAGGCTCATGCCGAGCATGACCTTGGTGGCGATGTTCGCCCAGGGGATGCCGGTGGCCTTGCTGACGAAGGGGATGGTGCGGCTGGCGCGCGGGTTCACCTCGATGACGTAGACCGTGCGGCCCTGGATCGCGAACTGCACGTTCATCAGCCCGCACACGCCGAGCCGGCGGGCGAGCAGTTTGACCTGGTGCTTGATCTCGTCCACGAGCGAGGGCGAGAGCGAATAGGGCGGCAGGACGCAGCAGGAGTCGCCGCTGTGAATGCCGGCCTCCTCGATGTGCTCCATGATGCCGCAGATGTCGCAGCGGCCTTCGGTGGAGCGCAGCGCGAACTCAGAAGAGCGCCGGGCGGGAGCAGGCGAATGCAGCCCCGCGCCGCCCGCGCCCCTTCCGCGCTGGGCTCCTGGCCCTTCGCTCGTGACTCCATTCCTGAGCCCATAGTCCGCAATGGCGTCCACGTCGACCTCGATCGCATCCAGCAGGAACTTGTCGATCAGGATCGGATGGCGCTCGTCGACGGCCTCGCGGTCGGTCGCCGTCAGCGCCTCGTCGATGTAGCGCAGCAGGTCATTGGCGTTATTGCACACCTGCATGCCCCGGCCGCCCAGCACGTAGCTCGGCCGCACCAGGATCGGATAGCCGATCTGCTCGGCCAGCCGGGCGGCTTCGAGCCGCGAATAGGCGATCTCGCTCGGCGGCTGGCGCAGACCCAGCTCGCGGATGATCTGCGAGAAGCGCTCGCGGTCTTCCGAGAGGTGGATGCTCTCCGGCGACGTGCCCAGGATCGGCACGCCGGCCTCTTTCAGTCCCTTGGCCAGGTTCAGCGGCGTCTGGCCGCCGAACTGGACGATGACGCCGGCGACCGCGGGCGGAGCGGCGTAGGAGCGCAGCGAGGAGGCGGCGTGGGCCCCGGTGGCGTCATCCTGGGTCTTCGCTTCGTCACTTCGCTTCTTCGTGACTTCGTCACGGTCTGGGCCGAAAGCCCGCCCATTCAGCCGCTCGCAGATGTTCAGCACGTGCTCGTGGGTCAGGGGCTCGAAGAACAGCTTGTCGCTGATGTCGTAGTCGGTGCTGACCGTCTCGGGGTTCGAGTTGATCATCACCGCTTCGCAGCCCATCTGGCGCGCCGCCATCGCCGCGTGCACGCAGCAGTAGTCGAACTCGATCCCCTGGCCGATGCGGTTCGGGCCGCCGCCGAGAATGACGACCACCGGCTTTTGCGGCGCGCGCAGCTCATCGTCGTGCGACTCGACCAGGACGTGCTCATCGTCGAGTACACGGTAGCGGTACGGTGATTGGACGCCGAGGCGGCGAAGGACACTCGCGGGTTCTTCGACCGGCCGGGCGAGCTCCGCGGGGCCCAGCTCGGCGGGTCGGCGTTCCGCGGAGCAGAGCCGGGCTGTCCCCAGTCCGGGCTTCGCTGGGGACCGTTGGGCGCCGGCCGGCGGCTCCAT
This sequence comes from uncultured Planctomycetota bacterium, assembly GCA_900696525.1. GTDB lineage: Bacteria > Planctomycetota > Phycisphaerae > UBA1845 > Fen-1342 > CAADGL01. Next base: position 4,064 of record CAADGL010000018.1, on the reverse strand, counting down.
AAAGGAGCCGGCCGGCGGCTCCATGATGGAGAGCGTCCGCGCCTCGCGCTGCGGGCTGGGGACAGCCCGGCTCTGCTGCGGGTCCGGACGGCTCCTGCGGAGATGCTGCACCGCGACCGGGTCGCGGAAGATGCGGGCCAGCGGGCGCTCGTGGGTGCTGTAGTAATAGGGGGTGTAGGCTTCGAACTCTCCGGCGCAGGTGTCCACGAGCTTGAACTTCGGGCGGTCGAGCTGGGCCTTGAGGCGGTTCATCATCGCGGCGTCGATGCGCCAGATGCTGCGGAGCTGCGCGTCGCTGTAGCCCAGCGCGCGAGCCTGCTGGAACGTCTCGGCGATTTCGGGCGTGACGCGCAGATTGCCGTTGGGGCTGATGCGCGTGCGCAGCAGCGTCTGCTCGAACTCCACCAGCTCGGCCAGTTGATCGAGGAACCAGGGGTCGATGCCCGAGAGCTGGTGAATCCGCTCGACCGGCCAGCCCTGCTTGAGGGCGTAGCGGATGTAGTACAGCCGGCCCTGGCAGGGCGTGCCGATCTTGTTCGTCAGCACCGCTTCCGAGATTGGCCACTCGCTCGACGAGCCCTCCTGCCAGTCGCCGGGCGGCTCGGCCATGGTCGAGCCGCCCACCAGCGCCGCGCCGCTCCCGAGCATCTGCTGGCCGAACGGATCGAGCCACTGGTCCTCATCGGGGGCGGCGACGGCGACCGGCTGCGCGGGCTGGAGCGATTCGAGCCAGCGGTCGTTCGGGTGCAGGCCGTAGCCGGGGCGCTTGATCTCCATGCTGCGAATGCACTTCTGAAGGGCTTCCTTGAAGGTGCGCCCGATCGCCATCGCTTCGCCGACGCTCTTCATTGCGGTCGTCAGCGTCTCGTCGGCGTCGGGGAACTTCTCGAAGGTGAAGCGCGGCATCTTGACGACGCAGTAGTCGATCGCCGGCTCGAAGCAGGCAGGCGTCTGGCGGGTGATGTCGTTGCGCAGCTCGTCGAGCGTGTAGCCCAGCGCGAGCTTGGTCGCGATCTTCGCGATCGGGAAGCCCGTCGCCTTGCTCGCCAGCGCGCTGCTGCGCGACACGCGCGGGTTCATCTCGATCACGATCATGCGCCCGTCGCGCGGGTTCACCGCGAACTGGATGTTCGCCCCCCCCGTCTCGACCCCGACCGCGCGCATGATCGCGATCGCCGCGTCGCGCATCCGCTGATATTCCTTGTCCGAAAGCGTCAGTGCCGGCGCGACGGTGATCGAGTCGCCCGTGTGCACCCCCATCGGGTCGACGTTCTCGATCGAACACACCACCACCACGTTGTCGCGGCGGTCACGCATCATCTCCAGCTCGAACTCTTTCCAGCCCGTCAGGTCTTCCTCGATCAGCACCTGACGCACCGGCGACGCGTCGAGCCCGTCACGGATGATCGTCTCGAACTCCGCGAGCGTCCGTGCCCGGCCGCCGCCGCTGCCCCCCAGCGTGAACGCGGGCCGCAGCACCACCGGCAGCGGGATGCGCTCCAGCACGTCCAGCGCTTCTTCGTACGAGTGCGCCACCTCCGACCGCGCCACCGCCACGCCGGCCCCAACCGCCGTCACTTTGAAGAGCTCGCGGTCCTCGGCCCGGCGGATCGTCTCACGGTCGGCCCCCAGCATGCGGACGCTGTGCGCCTCGAGCACCCCGCCGTCCGCGGCCGCCATGGCCGTGTTCAGCCCCGTCTGTCCGCCGAGCGTGGGCAGGATGGCGTCGACGGGCGAGCCGCGCTCGCGCTCCAGCCGCAGGATTTCGTCGAGCACCTCGACCGTGATCGGCTCGATGTAGGTGCGTTCGGCGAGCTCCGGGTCGGTCATGATGGTGGCGGGGTTGCTGTTGAGCAGAACGACGCCCACACCCTCCTCGCGCAGGGCGCGGACGGCCTGCGTGCCGGAATAATCGAACTCGCAGGCCTGGCCGATCACGATCGGGCCGCTGCCGATGATCAGTACGCGGCGGATCGAGGCATCCTTGGGCATGTCGGTGGCGCGGCTCCCCCCGTTTCGGGTCTTCCCGGACGTTCGAAGTCGCGTGATCGTAGCGTCATGCACGCCCCGGCGGCAAACGGCCGGGATCGGCGGCGCTGGCGGCGGCGAGAAATGGGCTTGCAAGCGCCCGCGGCGCGGCTATACTGCGCCTTCAAGCCGTTCGGGCTACGCAGTTCACGTAGTACCAGTTGTAGAGTTTCCGGGCCCACCGCGACTTCGGGGCGCACCTCGTCGGGCGCCTTTCGTCGAGCGCGGGCCCCGTGTGATATCGCGCGCGACGGTTGACGCGGCGCGGCCGGATGTCGCGGCTGGTTCGGCAGGTCGGCCGGCTGCCCTTCCTGATCGTCGATGGGCACGGCTGCACAGCGCGCTGCGACGGTGCGCGACTGGCTCGACCAGAACCACGCCCGCAGCCGCCTGTCCGTTCTGCCGGCCTACAGCCCGGGCGCGAATCGTCGCTGCGCTTTGCTGGGAATAGGACATGCCCGGCGTTGGTTCACTGGGGTAGCACCGTCCGTCGCAGGGTCGAGGCCCAACAGCCGGGCTCCTTGTGCCTTCACGGTCATGTCGCGACTGGCCGAACGTTTATTGTAGCTTGTGATTGAAGAGGCCAAGTTTAGAAAGGAGCAAAGCAATGCGAAGAGCGCTGTGCGTGGTGGTTGTTGGAGTGTTCGCTTGTACTCCGCTGGTGGCGTATGTGATCACTAATGTAATGGCGCCGATGGTCATCAACAGACCGAACGATAACACGCACTATCGGTTCGATATCCAGGTATCTGGCGAGTTTGACATCTGGGATGATCTCACCCCTGGCGGGACCATAACGGTACCCGTGGAGTATTGGGACGGCGATGTCCTGTTCGACGATGTGATTCACGCGAGCATGTCCTTTACCGTCGCAGTTCCCGTGAATGCGCAGCCTGGGACCCCGTGGACGGTAAACGTAGTTGGACTACTGCGGTGTGGATGTACTACCGGGACGTACTGGTGTTCGCCGGAAGTGTTCGGTCCGTCTGGCTTTACAGGCGAGAATCCTTGCGATGATGGGTACTTCTACTTCCCAGGAGCGAATGGCAGACAATTGTGGGGATTCAATACGATCAAATGCGGAGCCGCAGGGCCGACGCAGGGCGCGCTCATGCCCATGAACCCAATTGGGCCTGGCGTGGACAGTCCGCCGCATGCGCACTCACCCGATGTCCCACCGTTGTGTGGGCGTGAGCCGGAGACCGTGCTTACGTTCTCAGAAGAGGCGCCTCGTGGTAGGAAAGTGCATCGGTACAGTTGGTCGCCAGTGCGTGCCGATGCGCCGGGCGGAATTGCGGGTATGAGTCCCGATGAGTGTCTGTCGCACGAAACAATTGACTGCAATGGGACGTACGTTGTCAACAACAGCATCGCGACAGACAGCATTACCGATCCGGGCTTTTCGTGCTTTTGGGACGGCACTGGCGCGCGCGGCAACGGAACCCTCTGGTTCCGGTTTCAGGCAACCGATGCGCGCGTGCGGATCAGAACCTGTTCGACGGCGTCACCTGTTGACGACACCTTGTCTGCCGTGTACAGCGGATGCTGCGATTCTCTGGTCGAGATCGGCTGCGGTGAGGACGGCTGCGGCGTCTATCACCACGACTACTATGTTAATGTCGTGCCGGGCGAGTTTTACCTGATCCAGCTCGCTACCAATGACGGCTACAGCGCTCGCGGCGACATCACCATGGAGCTCCAGTGCCTGCCCGCCCTCGGCCCGGTCTGCACCGGCAACGAGGACATCAAGGAGAACCTGGAAGAGCCCGATTGCGGTCTGCCGGTCGACACGACCAACGGCGGCTGCAACAGCGTGCCTAACACGTTCATCGACGCGCTGTGCGGCCAGACGATCTGCGGCAGCGCCTTCTCCGACGGGGCGACGCGTGATACCGACTGGTTCGATTACGGCGGCGTGGCCGTGGAAACCCTGTACACCTGGGAAGGTCAGGCTGACTTCCCGAACCAGCCCCTGATCGTTCTGGATGCCGCCGGCAACTGCGGCAGCCTGTCGATCGTGGCCGGTGCGTTCTTCG
>CAADGL010000017.1 GCA_900696525.1 uncultured Planctomycetota bacterium | reverse complement strand
TTGCCAACGTGAATGTCGTGGGTTCAAGTCCCATCACCCGCTTTTCACGTAAGTTTTGCCGATCGCTTGGGTTGTAGCGAACCTGCCCGCGTGGGGCGAGTGCGGCCCGAAGCCTGGAAGAACCCGGTATGTACCGGGTTGGGCTTCTGAAGGTCGCATCCGGGCCCGAAGGCGCATTGTTCCCGCTCTGATCGTCGCTGCCCCTGGGCTCCGACCTGGCCGCTCAGCCCCCACGAACCCGCCCTCCCGTCTCGGACTCGGCGCCTTTTCCCCGGCTTCTTCGCGGCCTGCTTTCACACCGAACTGTGGGTGCGCCCTCCGCCAGCCTCGCCACCCTTGCTCTTCTCGCATTCCCAGTCCGACGTGGCGAGGAAGGCTACATCTACCCGCCAGACCGCGACAGATTTCCCGGGCTCTAGTGTAGTGCCTCGCAAATAACTGCCTGTCCCTATGCGGGGTGGGGCGGGCTTCCAGCCCGCCCGAGCGGGCAAGATGCCCGCTCCACCCATCCGTGATACCGTCACATCTCTGCGAGGCACTACACTAGCGACTCTTTCCCGGGCTCTAGCGACTCTTTCCCGGGCTCTAGCGACTCGGTCGGGCGATCGGCTGCCCTCGAGGCATCATCCACCGTCCCCCCCGCCGACGGCGGACAAATGGAGCGGCAATCGGAGCCCGGCGGTGGGCCATTCCGCCGCGCGGCGCGGTCTCCTATACTCTTACCGGGTTGAACGGGCGCGAACGTGACACGGGTCGCTGGAGGGTCGGCGAGCAGCGATCAGCGCCGGCCAGGCGTCGTCCGGATTCTGAGAGAGCCTCGTGACGGGCGGGTAGCCTGTCAGGATCGGCCATCGTCGTCCGTTAACTGAAGGAGAGCCCCCATGGCCTACGAGCTTCCGAAACTGCCCTACGCGTACGACGCGCTCGAGCCGCACATCGACGCGCGCACCATGGAGATTCACCACACGAAGCACCACCAGGCGTACATCAACAACGCCAACAAGGCGCTGGAGGGACACGCCGAGCTGGCCGCCAAGCCGGTCGAGAAGCTCCTGCGTGAGATCAGCAGCGTGCCCGACAACATCCGCCAGGCGTTGATCAACAACGCCGGCGGCCACGCCAACCACTCGCTCTTCTGGCAGGTCATGGGCCCCGGCAAGGGCGGCGAGCCCGCCGGCGAGCTGGCCGGCGCCATCAACGCCAGCTTCGGCGGCTTCGCCGGCTTCAAGGAGAAGTTCGCCGCCGCCGCCACCACGCGTTTCGGCAGCGGCTGGGCGTGGCTGGTGATCGACGGCGGCGGCAAGCTGGCGATCCAGAGCACGCCGAACCAGGACTCGCCGCTGATGGAGGGGCACAAGCCGATCCTGGGGCTCGACGTCTGGGAGCACGCGTACTACCTGCACTACCAGAACCGCCGGCCGGACTACATCGCGGCCTGGTGGAACGTGGTGAACTGGGACAAGGTGGCCGAGTACTTCGCGGCGGCGAAGCGCTGACGAGCCCCGCGCGGAAGCGGCGGCGTCTCGCGCCGATCCGAGCCCCAAGCGCCAGCGCCGGGATCACCGAAACCGAAGCCCGTCATGGAAACCGAGCCCCCGTTAACGCGCGGGCCTTCGGCCTGCGCTGGCCGATCGCACACCTCAAGAATGACCCGCGCGCTGGTCCATCGCACACTTCAGGGACGGCCCCCTCGCTTGCGCTTGGGGCTCGGATATGGGCTCGGGTGGTCCGATTTGGTCGGCGCTGGGGGTTTTTGCGCAGGCGGCGCGCGGAGACACGCGGCGCGCCGGCGCCGGCCCATGTCGGCCCGCCCTGGCGCGACTACGCCGGGCACTGCTGCGCCGCGACGAAGGCACGGGGCGTGCTAGGCCACAGAATTGGACGCCACGGGCTTCCACGGCGGAGAAACACCCATGCGCACGGAGCTGTTGCTGGGCGACGAAGCGGTCGCGGTGGCCGCGATCGACGCGGGGATCAGGGGCGGCTTCTCCTACCCCGGAACGCCCGCGACTGAGATTCTCGAGTGCATCCAGGAAAGGACACGGGGCTGCGGGACCGTCTGGGCCCAGTGGTCGGCCAACGAGAAGGTCGCGTACGAAGAAGCCCTGGGCATGTCCTATGCCGGCCGCCGGGCCCTCGTGTGCATGAAGCACGTGGGGCTGAACGTGGCGGCGGACCCGTTCATCAACTCGGCGCTGACGGGCGTGAACGGCGGGCTGGTGCTGGCCGTGGCGGACGACCCGGGGATGCACTCGTCGCAGAACGAGCAGGACAGCCGCTTCTACGCCGACTTCGGCAAGATCCTGGCCCTGGAGCCGTCGAACCAGCAGGAGGCGTACGACTTCACGCGGGCGGCGTTCGACGTTTCGGAGCGCTTCGGACTGCCGGTGATGGTGCGCCTGGTCACGCGGCTGGCGCACAGCCGGGCGAACGTGCGAATGGCCGAGCCCGTGGATGGACAGGCCTCCGCGCCGCGGCCCTTCCCGGACCCGCGCGACTGGACGCTCGTGCCCCTGAACGCCCGCCGGCGCTTCCGTCGCCTGCTGAGCATGCAGGGCGCGCTGGCCGGGTTCTCGAACGAGTGGCACGGCAATGAGCTGTCGCTGAGGGGCCAGCGCGGCATCATCGCCTGCGGGCTGGCGATCAACTACGTGCGCGAGGCCTTGGGAGACGCCGCCGCCGACACCGTGCTGAAGATCACGAGCTATCCGCCGCCCGTCACGCTGATTCGCCGGCTCGTCGAGCATTGCAGCGAGATCGTCGTTATCGAGGAAGGCTATCCGCTGGTCGAATCACGCCTCGGCGGACTGCTCGGACTGGCCGGCAAGCCGCTCCATGGGAAGCTCAGCGGATTTTTGCCGGAATGCGGAGAGCTCTCGCCCGACGTTGTGTCGGCGGCGTTCGGGCGGCTGCCGGCGGGCGTGACGACGGCGCTGGGCGATCTGCCGCCGCGGCCGCCCTCGCTGTGCAAGGGCTGTCCGCATTCGGACACGTTCCGGGCGATGCTGGACGCGACGCGGGCGTATCCGCGGGCGCTGCTGTTCAGCGACATCGGGTGCTACACGCTGGGCTGCCTGCCGCCGTTCGAGGCGGTTCACAGTTGCGTGGACATGGGGTCGTCGATCGCCATGGCGCACGGGGCGGCGCAGGCCGGAGCGTTTCCGGTCCTGTGCACGATCGGCGACTCGACCTTCACGCACTCGGGCATGACGCCGCTGCTCGGCGCGGCCCGCGCCGACGCCGACATGACGGTGCTGATTCTCGACAACGCGACGGTGGGCATGACCGGCGGTCAGGAGACGCTGGCGACCGGCGACGAGCTGATGGTGCTGCTGCGCGGGCTGGGGGTCCGCGGCGAGCACCTGCACATGGTCGAGCCGCTGCCCAAGCACCACGGCCGGTTCGTCGAGCTGATCAGCCGCGAGATCGCCCACCGCGGGCTCTCGGTCATCGTCGCCCGCCGGCCGTGCATCCAGATCAAGCCCGGACGTCAGCGGCCGACGGCCGTCTCCACGGGCCAGCCGTGACCCGGCGCCGAATGCGAGGCCAAATCATGGAAACCAACCTCGTTCTGGCGGGCGTGGGCGGACAGGGAATCCTCTCGATCGCCCGCGCCCTGTCCGACGCCGCCATGACCCTCGGCCTCCAGGTCAAGCAGGCCGAAGTGCACGGGATGTCGCAGCGCGGCGGCGAAGTGCAGTCGCACTTGCGGCTTTCGGACCGCGCGCCGGCGAGCGACCTGATCCCGCTGGGGCGGGCGGACGTGGTGCTCGCCGTCGAGCCGCTGGAGGCGCTGCGCTACGTGCAGTACCTGGGCGTCGAGGGCGTGGTGATCGCCAACACGCGCCCGGTCGTGAACATGAGCAACTATCCGCCGCTCGAACAGGTGCTCGACCGGATTGCCGGCCTGCCGCAGCACGTGCTGCTGGACGCCGAGCACCTCGCGCAGCTCGCGGGCACGGTGCGCGCCGCGAACATGGTGCTGCTGGGGGCGGCGTCGTGGTTTGTGCCGCTGGCGCCAGAACTGATCGAGGACGCGGTCGGACGCATGTTCGCCGCCAAGGGCCCGCAACTCGCCGACGTGAACCGGAGGGCCTTCCGGCTGGGGCGGGCGGCGTGCGCCGCATACCGCGAGGGGCTGGCGCGCGGGGCGCCACCCGCGGCCGCCCGGCGCTGGGTCGAGCAGCTCACCGTCGAGCAACTGGAGGCCGGCACGATTCCCGCAGCGCCCGCCGGCGCGGCGGCGCCCGACGACGACGCGCTGAGCGCGGCCGAATCGCGGGCGCTGGCCGCGGCGCTGCAACACGTCCACGACACCGGCCGCGAGCAGTTGTACGAGCACGAGGTCTACACCCTGCTCGAGCTCGTAGGCGCGATCCTGCCGCCGCGCTACGTCTTCGTGCCGCGCGGCGGCGCGATCGATGCCCGGACGCTGTCGCTGTTTCCCGGCGAGCGCGTCGTGCTGAAGATCGTGTCGCCCGACATCGTTCACAAGAGCGACGCGGCGGCGGTGCTCTTTGTGCCGAAGGCGCTGGAGGTCGTGGAGCGCGAGCTGCACCGGCTCGTCGAGGCCCAAACGCCGCGCGGCGAGGTCGCCGGCGTGCTGATCGTCGAGTACGTCGAGCCGGACGAGCCGGGTTTCGGTCACGAGCTGTTCGTGGGAATTCGCGCCACGCGCGAGTTCGGTCCGGTCATCGCCGCCGGCCTGGGCGGCGTCGACACCGAGTACCTCGCGGCCCGCATGCGCCCGGGGGTGGCGGTGGCCAAGGCCGTGGCCGCCGACGTTGACGCGGAGGAATTCCTGGAGCTGTTCCGCCAGACGGCCGCGTACGAGGTTCTGAGCGGCCGGGTGCGCGGGCATCGGCGCGTCGTCAGCGACGGCGAGCTGCTGCGCTGCTTCCGGGCGTTCCTGGCGATTGCGCGGACGTTCTGCGTGCCGCGCGGCCCCGGCTTCCCGAGCCTGGTCGAGCTGGAGGTGAACCCGTTCGCCTTCCGGCGGCAGCGGCTGGTGCCGCTCGACGGCCGGGCGCGGCTCGGCGTGTGCGTCGAGGCCCCCCTGCCGCGGCCGCTGGAGCGCGTCGAGCGGCTGCTGACGCCGCGGTCGATCGCCGTGCTGGGCGCGTCGAGCACGACGATGAACGTCGGGCGCATCATCCTGAACAACGTGCAGCGCTGCGGGTTCCCGGCTGAGCACCTGTACGTCATCAAGAACGACGGGCAGCCGGTAGATGGCGCCCGCGCCGCTGTGAACATCGCCTCGCTGCCCCGGCCGCTCGACCTGCTCGTGGTCGCGGCGCCGGCGGCGCAGTTGCCGGCCATCATCGAGGACATCAACCGCAGCGACGTGCAATCGGTGATCCTGATCTCCGGCGGCGTCGGTGAGACGCACGGCACGGACGCCTTGCGCGAGCAGGTGCAGCAGACCATCGCCAAGGGGCGCCGGCGGCCCGGCGGCGGACCAGTGTACCTCGGGCCGAACTCGCTGGGCGTGCTGTCGCGCCCGGGACGCTTCAACACCTTCTTCATTCCGCCGGAGAAGCTCGACCTGCGGCTCGAGGCCCCGGCCCGCCGCGCCGCGCTGATCTCCCAGAGCGGCGCGTTCATCATCACCCGGCTCAGCAACCTCGAGACGCTCGACCCGGCGATGGCCATCTCCGTCGGCAACCAGCTCGACCTCACGATCGCCGACGCGCTTGGCGCCGTGTCCCGTCGCGGCGACATCGACGTGATCGGCGTCTACACCGAGGGGTTCAACGACCTCGATGGAGCGGCGTTCCTCCGGACGGTGCGCGCGGCGCGGGCCGCCGGCAAGCTGATCGTGTTCTACAAGGCGGGCCGCACCGAAAGCGGCCGCTCGGCCGCCGCTGGCCACACCGCCGCGGTCGCGGGCGACTATGACGTGTGCCAGTCGGCGGCGTCGCAGGCCGGCGCGCTGGTGGTCGACACGTTCAAGGAATTCGAGCAGATCATGGAGCTGGGCGTGGCGCTGCACGCCAAGCCCGTGCGCGGCCGCCGCATCGCCGCCATCAGCAATGCCGGCTTCGAGACCGTCGGCATGGCCGACACCATCCGCGGAGCGCGCTACGAGCTCAGCATGGCCGCGCTGTCGGCGGAGACGCAGGCGCGGCTGCGCGACGTGCTCCAGCGGCAGCGTGTCGAGCACCTCGTCAACGCGCAGAACCCCCTCGACCTGACCCCCATGTCGAACGAGGCCGCGTACGAGGCGGCGGTGCGCGTGCTGGCCGAGGCGGAGGAGGTCGATGCGCTGGTGGTGTCGATCGTCCCGCTGGCCGGGCAGTTGCTGACGACCGCGGCGGAGATCGAGTCGCCGGAATCACTGGCGGCGCGAATCCCGCGGCTGTTCGCGGCGATCGCCAAGCCGCTCATTCTCGTTGTGGACTGCGGGCCGCCCTACGACGCGCTGGCGCGCGCCGTGCGTACCGCCGGAGTTCCGGTCTTTCGCACGTGCGACCAGGCGATTCGCTCGCTGGGACGCTATCTCTGCCACCGCGCGCCGCTCGAACCAGGTGACGATCGCTCCGGCGTCACAGGGACGGCTCAGCAGCGGGCAACGACGGCACAGGCGCCCGAGCGGGCCGACGTGGCGGCGATCGCGGGCGCATCGCGCGCGTCAGCGTGAGGCGCGGCCGCAGCCGAGGCTTCTTCGCGCGAGTCAGCCGCCGGACGGCAGTCAGCCCGATGGCGCCTGGCCGCGCTCAGCACGACGGCGGAACAATCCGGGATGGCGGGCGGGGCCCCGCGGACGGCGCTCACACGTCCCAGCCGCGGGACTTGAGCGCCCGGACGATATCCTCGGCCAGGCGGATGGCCGCGACGCCGTCATCGACACTGACGGGCGGCGGGCGGCGGGTGCGGACGCAATCGACGAAGGCCTCCAGCTCGGTCTCGAGGGCGTCGCGATCGTCGATCTGGAGCGGCTCGACCTTGACGAGCTTGCCGAAGTCGGTTCCGGCGAGCTGGGCGAGGTCCTCGACGTGGCGCTCGCGCGCCAGCTTGAGGATGTCGAGGTTCTTGTCGCGCGTGATGGCGATGCCGACCTTCTTCTGGTAGTCGAGCGAGATGTACGCCGTCGGCGCGAAGACGCGCAGCTTGCGCTCGGTCTTCAGCGCCAGCCGGCTGGCCGTGAGGTTGGCGACCGCCCCGCCGCGGAAGGTGATCCGCGCGCTGGCGATGTCCTCGTGCGGGCCGAGGACGGCGACGCCGGCGGCGTCGACGCGCTCGACGTCGTCGCGCACCAGGTGCAGCAGGATGTCGATGTCGTGGATCATCATGTCGAGCACGACGCCGACGTCGGCCGAGCGGAAGGTGAACGGGCTGATGCGGTGCGTCTCGACGAACTTGGGCTGCACGTCGAGCCGCTGCACGGCCCGCACGGCCGGGTTGAAGCGCTCCGTGTGCCCGACCTGCACGATGGCTCCGTGCCGTCGAGCCAGCGCCGCGATCTGCTCCGCCTCCACCAGGTTCGGCGCCAGGGGTTTCTCGATCAGCACCCCGACGCCGCGCTCGATCAGCGGCCGCGCGACGGCCAGGTGATGCACGGTGGGCACGGCGATGCTGACGGCGGCGACCGGCGGCGGCCCCTGCCCGGCGCCGCGCAGGTAGTCGTCGATCGTCGCGGCGCAGGTGACGCCGTCGAGCGAGGTGCACAGGGCGCGGGCGCGCTCGAGGTCGCGGTCGATGACCGCGGTCAGACGCACACCGGGCATGCGCGAGTAGATGCGCACGTGGTGGCGGCCCATGTGCCCCGCGCCAACGACGGCGACCGGCACGGCCTCGCCGTCAGGCGCGCTCATAGAAGCCCGCCCGGTCGGCGTCGCAGTCGCTGCGGTCGTGCTCGCGCACGCGCCCGAAGACGCCGACTTCCAGTTTCCGTTTCAGAAACGACGTCAGGTAGCGGACGTGCTCGTCGTGGATCAGCCCGTTGCTCTCGATCTCGCGCAGCGCCTCCAGCGTGCGCCCGGGCGAGCGCCCGCCGCGCCGCGCATACAGCAGCCGGGCCGCCCGCTTGAGCGCGACGATCGAGTCTTCGCCGATGTGCCAGCGGCGCAGGCCTTCGGCGTTCACGCCCCGGACCTCCTGCTCGTAGCCGACGACCTTCATGTAGGGAGGCACGTCGTGGCTGACGCGCGTCATGCCGCCGACGAAGGCGTTGCGCCCGACGGTCACGAAATGGTGCATGGCGGCGACGCCGCCGACGTTGACGCAATCCTCGATGCGGACGTGGCCGGCGATCTGGACCTGGTTGGCGAGCACGACGTGGTCGCCGATGTCGCAGTCATGCGCGACGTGCACGCCGACCATGAGCAGGTTCCGGTCGCCGATGCGGGTGACGCCGTTGCTGCGGCGGTCGACTTCGGTGCCGCGGTGGACGGTGACGTTCTCTCGGAAGACGTTGCCTTCGCCGACGAGGAGCTGCGTCGGGCCGCCCTTGTACTTCAGGTCCTGGGGGGCGGCGCCGAGCGTGGCGTGGGGGTAGATGACGTTCCCGGCCCCGAAGACCGACGGCCCGAGCAGCGTGACGTGCGAGATCAGCTCGCAGCCGTCTCCCAGCCGCACGCCCGGGCCGACGTGACAGAACGGGCCGATGCGCACGTTGCGGCCGAGCTCGGCCGCGGGATCGACGTATGCCTTCGGGTGTATCTCGCTCATCTCGCGTGCTCACCCATCCAGCGGATCGGCGTCGACCATCATGAAACGGATCATCGCCTCCGCGGCCAGCTCCTCGCCGACGGTCGCGCGGCAAAAGACCTCGCCGGTGCGTGACTTGACCCGGCGGGCCGTCGCCTCGATCAGAACCTGGTCGCCCGGGACGACCGCGCGGCGGAACTTGACCTTGTCGAGGCTCAGCAACACGGCCACCTTACCCGTATGCTCGAGTTTCTGCGAGAGCAGCACCCCCCCGAGCTGCGCCATGGCCTCGATCAGCAGCACGCCGGGCATGATCGGCGTGCGCGGGTAGTGCCCCTGGAAGAAGGCCTCGTTGATGGTGACGTTCTTGACGCCGACGGCGCGGCGGTCGGCCTGCATCTCGATGACGCGGTCGACCAGGAGCATGGGGTATCGATGCGGGAGGATGCGCTGAATCTGGCGGATGTCGAGCTTGGACCTGGAGGTCAGGAGCCGGCCCAGGTGCTCGGCCTGGCGCTGCTCGAGCAGCTTACGCACGAGCTCATGATTGAGGTTGTGCCCGCTCTTGCGGGCGTAGACGCGGCCGGCAACGAAGGAGCCGACCAGCATCAGGTCGCCGACGAGGTCGAGAATCTTGTGACGCACGCACTCGTCCGGGAAGCGCAGGGCGTTGTCGATCGGCCCGTCGCGGCCGATGACCAGGATGTCACGGTAGGTCAGGTGCTGGCCGAGCCCGGCGGCCCGCAACTGCGCGGCCTCCTCCTCGGTCACAAACGTGCGCGCCGGCGCGAGCTGCGCGGCGAAGTCGTCGTCATCGAGCGTGAAGCGCTGAATCTGCCGGCCGACGGGGCTGTCGGCCCCGTAGTCCAGCTCGTAGATGATCTCCAGGCGCGACTCGTCGCCCGGCCACGCCACGAGCTCGGCGTCGCCTTCGCAGACGCGCAGCGTCTCGCGAATCACCAGTGTGTCGCGCTCGGCCTCCTGCGGCGCGATGCCCGCGCTGCGCAACGCCTCGACGAACGGCAGTGAGCTGCCGTCCGTCGCCGGAAGCTCCGTGTTGTCCAGCTCGACGACGAGGTTGTCGATGGACAAGCCGCGGATGGCCGCCAGGCAGTGCTCGACCGTCTCGATCGCCACGGTCCCGTTTCGCAGCGACGTCCGGCGGGCGCGCTTCGTCAGGTTGTCCAGGCGCGCGGGGATGCGCACCGGCTTGGCCTGATCACTGCGAACGAACAACACGCCGCTGCCGGGCGGCGCGGGCAGGAAGCGCACATTCACCGCGGCGCCGGTGAACAGGCCCCGGCCGCTGAGCCGGGCCTCATTCTCGATGGTCTGCTGACGACTCAAGGCGCGCCACCCGCTTGGTCAACTCGCGCATCTGCTTGATGAACTCCGGCAGGCGCCGCGCCGCCGCCTCGTGCCGGGCGTAGGCGCGCGCCTCCACCGCCGGCGAACCACGCATCACGACGCCCGACGGAACGTCGCGCGTGACACCCGATTGGGCCATGACCATCACTCCGTCACCGAGCCGCAGGTGCTCGATCAGCCCAACCTGGCCGGCCAGCACGACGCCGCGCCCCAGGCTCGTGGAACCCGACACGCCGCACTGCGCAACGATGATGCAGTCTTCACCAATTGTGCAATTGTGACCGATCTGCACAAGGTTATCAATCTTGGTCCCGCGGCCGATGCGCGTCACGCCGGTCTTGGCCCGGTCGACGGCGGTGTTCGCCCCGATCTCGACGTCGTCTTCGATGTGCACGGTCCCGACCTGTGGGACCTTGATCTGCCGCCCCCGCCGGTTGATGTAACCGAATCCGTCCGCACCGATCGTGGCGTTCGCGTGGATGACCACGCGATCGCCGATCGTCACGCGCTCGCGGATCACCACGTTCGGCCAGATCACACAATCGCGGCCGATCGTCACGTCCCCGCCGATGAACACGCCCGCGTGCAGCTCCGTGCCCGGCCCCACACGCGACCCGGGGCCGATCACCACGTGCGGGCCGATCGCCGCTCCCTCAACCACCGCGTCCCCCGCCACCACCGCCGTCGCATGAACGCCGGCCGGGACGCGCTCCGGCGGCGGAGCGAGCAGTCGCAGCGCCTCGCAGAGCGCGAGCTCCGGGTCGGCAACGTAGACGAACGTGCGCCCGGGCAGGTGCGGCGTGTCCAACTGGACGAGCACGGCGCCCGCCGCGCTGGCCTCGAGGGCGGCCTGGTGCCGGCCGCCCAGGAACCAGGCGAGCGCGTCTGGGCCCGCGTTATCGAGCGCGGCGACGCGGCGCAGCACGCGGGCGGGGTTGCCCTCGACGCGCCCGCCGAGCGCGGCGGCCAGGTCAGCGACAGTCAGCTCGCGGCTCACGGGTTGCGGCCGCCGCCCGCGGGCGGGTTGCCGGCGGCGCCCGCGGGGTTTTGAAGGGTGGTGCCGAGCATGCGGGTGCGTGGTTGGCCGCGGTAGGCCGAGTTGAGCCGGTCGAGCACGGTCTGGGTCAGATCGGTCGTGGGGCTGGCGTAGACGACGCGCCGGGCGCGGATCTGCTCGCGGACCTGCTGCACGTTGGCGACGGGCTCGAACTCGTCACGATAGACGACGATCTGAAGCGCCTGGGCCTCGGCGACTTCCTGCGTGGCGGCGAGGATCTCCTGGTACATGCGCGCGGTCCAGACGCCGACCTCGCGCTCGACCTCGGCCTGGCTGAAATCGGCCCAGTTCTTGTAGTCGATCTGCATGCGCAGCAGCTCGCCCCAGCGGCCCTTGGCGGTCGGATCGGTCGGGTCGAGCGCGGCGAGCGTGGCCTGGAGCGAGTCGATGCGCTGGCGTCGCGCGTCGTTCTCGGCCTGGAGCGCCTGCTGCGTCTGGCGCAGGTCCTCCTGGAGATCCTTCTGCCGCTGGAACTCGTTGAAGACCTTGACCACGTCGATGCTCGCCACGCAGCACGAGCTCCGCGCCGACGTGCCTTGCGCTCGAAGGGCGCCGGTCGCGATCAGCAGCGCCAACCCGACAACCACGCCTGCCACGGCGCCGTTCAGCCATTTCGCGTTCATTCTGGTTTCTCCCAGGGTCTGATGTTCAGGGGCCTGCGTCCACCGGCCGCCGTTGCCTTTTCACGGCGACGGGCCGGCGCCGGCCAGCACGCGGCACAATTCGAGCGGAAGCGCATCCGGCGCTGCGCCGTTGACCAGCAGTGCGAAGCCCAGCGTGCCGCCGTCGGTCGCGTCGATAAGGCCCGCCAGGGCTTTCACGCCCTGGATCGTGCCCGTCTTGCCGCGCAGACGCCCGAGCAGGCGCCGGTCGGCGAACTGAGATCGCATCGTACCCGGTTGCCCGGGTTGTGCCAGCGAATCAAGGAACGGCTGAGCGCTCGGCCCGCGGTGCATCGCAGCCAGCACCGCCACCACCTGCCGCGCCGTCACGCGGTTCTCGTGACTGAGGCCGCTGCCGTCGCGGACGCTGGCGCCCCGCAGATCAACCCCCAGGCGCTCCATCTCGCGAGCGACCACGCGTACGCCGGCATCCCAGCTCCCCGGCGCATCGCCGCGCCGGCCGCCCGCCTCGTAGGCGGCCAGCGACTTGATCAGGCACTCGGCAAAGAGGTTCTGGCTGAAGGCGTTGCAGCGCCACAGCACGTCTTCGAGCGCCGTCCGGTGAATGGCGATGAGCGTCGCGCCGGCGATGGCCTCCGCCGTGAGCCTGCGGCGTACGACGGGCCCGCCGGCGTCGATGCCGCGTTGCTGGAGCGCGTAGCGCAGCACATGGCCGAAGAACACGGTGGGGTCGCCGACCGCCGTCGGCTGGAACGACCCGCCGCCCGCCACCGTGCCGATGAACTCGAAGACATCGCCGTCGGCGGGCCGCTGGACACGCGCGGCTGTCTTGGCGCCGGGGCGCAGGCGGTTGCGATAAAAGTCGTCGGGCGTCGGCGGCCGGAGGCGCAGCGCCACGTGCTCGCCGCGCAGGCTCCAGGCGGCGTCGAGACAGTTGTCGTTGATGTTCACGCCGCCCACGGGCGCCTGGTACCAGCGGTCGGCCTGGGCGGCGGGCCAGTCGGGATGCCGGTGAACCGCGTCGAAGATCGAATCGTCGATGACGATGCGGCTGATGGAGGTAGCGCCGCGGCCGGCGATCGCCTGCGCCCACTCATCGAACAGGCGGTCGAGGGGGCGGCCGCCGCGCTCCTCCAGCCGCGGATCGCCCAGGCCGGGGTCGCCCGCGCCGCGCACCCAGAGCTCGTCGCCTGCGAGGTAGAGCTCGGTCTGGTAGGTGAAATCGGCGCCGAGGTGCCGGATCGCGGCGGCAGTGGTAAGCAGCTTGAGCACGCTGGCGGGCTTGAGCGGCAGGTCTGGATTGCGCTCGAACCGCGTCCGGCCGGAGGAGAGCTCCACGACCAGCAGTCCGACCTGCGCGCCGGACGCCTTGCCGAGGACCGATTCGATGCGCGATGCGAGCGAGTCGGGCGCCTGGGCGCGCGAAAGCCCGCAAAGCGCAAGCGCGACCAGCGCGATGACGATTCCGCGCCTCACGGCGCCCTCTCCCCCGGCTCGCGCCGCGCGGCGCGAAGCAGCGCCACCAGCCTTCTCAGCGGCTCCGGAAACGGGGCCTCGATGAGCATGCGCTGTTCGCTGATCGGATGCCGGAACGTGATCTGCCAGGCGTGCAGCGCCTGGTGCTCGATGATCGCCTCAGGGCTGCCCTGCCCGGTGAGCGACAGCTCGCTGACGGGCTTACCGCCGTACATCTTGTCTCCGACGATCGGGTGCCTGATCCAGGACATGTGCACGCGGAGCTGGTGGGTGCGGCCGGTCTTTGGCAGGAGCTTGACGAGCGTATAGCCGCGGAAGCGTTCGAGGACCTCGTAGAACGTGATGGCCTCCTTGGCCACGTCGATCTTATTCTCGCGGATCAGGACGGCGAATTTCTCGCGCACCGTCGGATGCACGCCGATCGGCGCGTCGATCATGTCGCCGTCGAGGTGCACCCGGCCCTCCACCAGCGCCAGGTAGACCTTCTGCACGGTGCGCCGCTCGAACTGGAGCGCCAGGCGCCAATGGGCCTCGTCGGTCTTCGCCACCAGCATCACGCCGGTCGTGTTCTTGTCGAGCCGGTGGACGATGCCGGGCCGGAACGGGTGCCCGCCGGTGCTGAGCCGTGAAGCGTGGTAGGCCAGGGCGTGAACCAGCGTGCCCGTCTGCTCGGAGCGCGCCGGGTGGCAGATGATCCCCGCGGCCTTGTTGATCGCGAGCACGTGCTCATCCTCGTAGAGGATGTCGATCGGAATGTTCTCGGGGACGATCTCGAGCGTCTCGGGCGGCGGCACGACCACGTCGATCAGGTCGCCGCCGCACATCTCGTAGCTGGCCTTGGTCGAGCGCCCGTTGACCGTGACCGCACCCTGGCGGATCAGCCGCTGGATCGTGGTCCGCGACAGGTGCGGAAAACGCCCGTGCAGATACTTGTCCAGCCGGCGGCCCGGCAGCTTCCGCCGCACGCGCAGCCGCACGTGCTCGGCGCTTTCGTCGTCGATCGGAAGAGGACGGTCGAGTATGTCGTCTTCCGGCGCGTGACTCACGGCGCAGGCGGCTCGGCGGGCTGGCTGGCTGGAGGCTCGACGGGCGGCGCCGCAGCAGGCCGTCCCGCGGGTTCGGGCTCCGGCGGACCGACGACGGGCGGGGGCGGCAAGCCGGGCACGAACTCCACGGGCCGCTCGATTCGCGCGAGCGAATCGAGCCGCTGGAGCCCCAGGCTGCGCGTCGGGATGCCGTCGAAACGCGGCTCCTTCAGCGCCTCGTACGCCGCCCGGGCCGCCGCCAGGTCGCGCAGCGACTCCTGCACGGTCCCGTTCAGCAGCAGGGCCGCCGCGACCAGCGGCGCCGGCGCCGACGCGTCGGAGATGATCGCCTTGAGCACGCCGGCGGCCTGATGCAGGCGCTGGTTGCGATCGGCCTCCGGCGCGATGTTGGCTTCCTGGACCAGCTCGTTCGCCAGGCGCAGCCGCGCCGCGGCGAGAAAGCGCGCATCGGAGCTTCCGGAGATGAGCGTTTCGAGCTGGGCGACGGCGGACCCCGGTGCGTCGGTGCTGACGCGCGCGAGCTCGGCCCACGCCAGGGCGCGCGTGCTCTGCTGGTTCCACGACCACACGCGGTAGCCGACCAGAGCCAGCGCCACGACGATGATGCCCGCCAGCCAGTACTTCAGCCGCGGGTCGCTGAACGTCATGAGCCGCTCGATCGCCTCGCCGAACTCGTTGGTCTTCAGCTTGTGCCGTGTCTCGGCGTCCATGTCTGCTCCTGAATCGCGGGCCTCGGCCGCGCGGAACGGCCGGCGTCCGTGCCGGCCGGAGAATCACCATCGGACAGGCGTCAACGCCGTCCCGAGGCGCCGTTGCGAACGCCGAGCGGCGGCGCCACGTCACCGGCCATTGTCGAGCCCGGAATCGGGCTTACCTGAACGCCGATGATCGTCGCCCGCCCCTCGGCGCGCAGGCGAATCGTGCATTCCTCGCTGCTGCTTTCAAACCGCAGCTCATACACGCCGCGGTCGAAGTCTTCTTTCCGCAGCGTCCAGCCCCCGCTGGGCATGTACTGCTTGAAGAACGACGCCACGGTCGTGCGCTCGACGTTTCCGCGGAACTCGAAACGCCCCACGCGCATCGGCCCCGTCGACACCCCGAAGCTGCGGTCGTCCACCAGCCGGAAACCCGCCGGCAGCGGTATCCCCTCCAGGGTCGGGTGCTGCATCGCCGGTCCCGCCGACGCCGGCTCGCGCGACGCGGACGACGGGCTGATGCCGCCGGACTGGCTCGTGCAGCCGGCGGCGACGACGGCGACCACCGAGGCCAGCAGCGGGCCGGCGGTCGGCAAGCGACGGCGAACAAGCTGGGTCATGGGCCGCTCCGGGAGCGGGGCATTGTCGGCGACCCGCCGGCGACATGCCGCGCCCAAAACACCGATTGTACGACCGGCGGCCGGGCCGTCAAAGAGCCGCGCTCGCCCGTGGGGCCGGGCGCTCGCGGCTCGGTTGAGACGGGCGTGGAACGGACCGCAGGACTCAGCGGGTTCCGCCGTTGCCGGCGGCGGCCGCCTTGGGCTCGCGGTAGTTCTGGATCGTTCGGGTCACGACGCGCTTGCCGTCGAAGGTGCTCATCGAGGCGTTCGACTGGAAGTAGTCGAAGGTACGCGCGACGCGGCCGAACTTGCCGATGGCGTTGCGGGCGAACTGCACGGCAGGGTTGTCGCGGATCTCCGGCGGCATGAAGCCGACGACCATCGGCACCATCTGCAACATCTGGCCGAGTTCCTCGCCGAGCTTGGTCTGGTCGGTGAACGACAGGCCGACCAGGTTGGCAGCGGGCGGCACCGCCTCTTTCTTGAAGCGCTCGTTGACGGCGAAGCTCTCGTGCTTGCCGGCGGCGGTCGCGAAGACGGTCTGGAGCACGTCGGTGCTGCTGCCGAAGAAGACCCAGCCGTCCTTGACGCCCAGGGTGGGGGACTTCATCCCGACCAGGGCGACCATGGGATGCATGACGGAGCGGAAGCCCTCGGCGCCTTCGATGTCGGCGACTTCGATCGCGCCCTGCTGCTGCTTGAGGAGGGGCTCGATCTTCTCGAAGAGCATGTCGAGCATCTCCTGAGCCTTGGCCTCGTTGCTGACGCGCATCATCATGACGGTGCTGGCGGGGCTGAAGGGCGTGGGGCCGGGGATGCTGAACTGCATGTAGTGACCCTGCATCCATCCGAGCACATCGCGCTCGATGTTCAGCTCCATCATCTCCTGCATGGCGTCCCACTCGGACAGCGGCTGCGCGGCCTCGGGAATCTCGGCCTTCACGAACCCGATCAGGTTGCGATACAGCGCCGCCAGGTCGGCGCCGCTCGTGATCGTGACGCTGCCGGCTTCCTTCGGGACGTACTTGAGCGGATCGCTCAGCGTGCCCGTGCCGTAGAACGGCTGGTACATCAGCCGGCTCTTCGCGTCAGCCCGCAGGACCGTCACGCCGTCGGACGTCGTGCGCAGGCCGTCGGTCGTCGAGACCTCCGCGACGTACTCCCAGAGGTCAATCGCGTCGATCGCCTTGTTCGCGATTTTCTCGATCCGCTCCAGCTCCTTGCTCTGCTCAGGGTCGTCGCCGGAATA
The DNA here is from genome assembly GCA_900696525.1 of uncultured Planctomycetota bacterium. Taxonomy (GTDB): domain Bacteria; phylum Planctomycetota; class Phycisphaerae; order UBA1845; family Fen-1342; genus CAADGL01. Next base: position 151,542 of record CAADGL010000017.1, on the reverse strand, counting down.
CTGCTTGCCCATGCCGATGCCCTGGGAGATCATCCCGCGGATCTGGCCCATGATCTTGGCGACGTCCACGAAGACCGCCCCGTCGGTGGGCGGAGGCAGCGCCTTGAAGGCCTCCTGGAAGCGCTCGCTGGCCGCCAGCGTCGGCCCGCTCTCGCCGCGCAGCAGCGCCAGGCTCTGCTCGACGAAACCCGCGCCGAAGCCGCACAGGATCACGTCTTTCTCGCGCGCCAGCGTCATCGAAATGGGGAACGGCGAGTTCGAGACCGACACCTTGTGAACCTGGCGCTCGCCGGAGCCGTCAGTCGTCAGGGCCAGCTCGCCCGGCTCCAGGCTTTGAAGCGTCTTGAGGATCGCCGCCAGGCCCTCGAAGTCCTTGGTCACGTTCTCGGCCGGTGGCTTGAACAGAAAGATGAACTCCGCGTTCGGAAAGCCCTGCTTCATCGCGAACGCGAATTCCCGCTCGCACAGCGACCCCCACTTCACCCCCGCCGCCAGGTCCGTCATCTGCTGCCAGCGCTTCTCGAACTCCGCCTCGTCCAGGTCGTTCTTCGACAGCTCCTTGACGAGCCGGCGGACGTCGTTCTCGAACCTCGCGTCCTCAATCGCCTTCCACACCCGCGCGTTCTGCTTGTTGAGAAACTCCATCCCCGCGTGCTGCCGGGCGTGGACCGCCATGTACGCGTCCGCCGGCACCGCTTTCGTGAACGTGAAGTCCGAGAGGCCACCGGCCAGCAGCGTGGGGGTCGCGGCGCAGGCCAGCACCAGGCCCAGCATCCAGCGTTTCGATTCCGTGATACGCATCCCTTTGTCTCCTTGGTGTATTCCTTGCGCGCCGGTCGGTCTCGTCGCCGCGGCAGAATCCGACATTCTAGCTTCCGTCTTATCAGCACGCCACCGAACCGCGGACGGCGCCGCGAGCTTCCATCGGCGTCCCCGTTGTCCGTGCGCCAACGAGTAGTTCGGCATCTCAGCGGCGCAACAGAGTTCCGCAAGCGGTTCCGGAAGCCTGCTCGCGTGTATCCTCCACGCCTGTCGGCTATACTGTCGCCCGTCGCGGATTGGCGTCCCAGCGGCGCAAGTGCCGTCCTGTTAACAGAAACCTAATGATGCCGGGCTACAAGGGTTCGCCATGGGGCACGCCGTCAGCGCGACGCCAAGGAGGACGGGTTTGAGGATTCAACGAGCGATTCTGTGTCTGACCACCGTGATGACGTGCGGGACTGCGTCCGTCGCGGTTGCGCAACTGCGCATCTGCGAGTGGAACGTCACGAACTACAGCAACAACCTGCCCGATTCGCGCGACGCCGCATTCAGAGCGGCCATCTACGGGCAGTTCGAGGGCCGCGCGCTGGCGCCCGACGTGCTCGTCTGCCAGGAGTTCATCAGCCAGGCCAGCGTCAACGCCTTTCTCAGCCTGCTGAACAACGCACCCGGCAGCCCCGGCGACTGGGCCGCTGGACAGTTCGTCAACGGCAACGACACCGACAGCGCGCTGTTCTATCGCACCACACGCGTCGACCTGCTCCAGGTTGCGACCATCGCCGTCGGCGGGCCGCCGCCGAACCAGCCGCGCAACACCATGCGCTACCTTGTCCGGCCGAAGGACTACAACGCGAACGCGGCGATCCTGGCGATCTACAGCTCGCACATGAAGGCCGGCGCGACATCCGAAGACCAGGCCCGCCGCGCCCTCGAGGCGACGCGCATCCGCGCGAATGCCGAAACGCTGAACCCGGCGTACCACTTCATGCTGTGCGGCGACCTCAACGTCCAGACGTCGCAGGAAGAGGCCTACCAGGTCCTGGTGTCCTCGCAGACCAACGACACCGGCCGCTTCTTCGACCCGATCAGCACGCCGGGCCACTGGAACAACAACTGCGCGTTCCAGTTCGTGCACACGCAGGACCCCGCCGGCGCCGGGGGCATGGACGACCGTCACGACCAGATCCTGATGGAGCTTTCGCTGCTGGACGGTCAGGGGCTCGCGTACATCGGCCAGCCCGGAATCCCCTACAGCACGACGACGTGGAACGACGCCAATCATTCCTATCGCGCCTGGGGCAACGACGGCACGAGCTGCAACAGCTCGCTGCGCATCAACGGAAACACCATGGTCGGTCCGGTCATCGCCCAGGCCCTGGTCACCGCCGCGGCCAACGGCGGACACCTGCCGGTCTTCGCAGACTTCCGCGTCCCGGCCAAGATCGACGCCCCGGTGCTGATCGACTTCGGGCAGGTCGCGCTCGATGATCTGGCGGAGCAGACGTTCACCGTTACCAACGCGGGCGACGTCGCCCTGTGGAACGCCGCCGGAATCGACGCGCTCGATTACACGCTCAGCGCCTCCGCCGGCTTCGCCGTCCCGGGCGGGGCGTTCGTCGAGCCCCCGGGCGGCGCCGGCAACCTGCACGTCGTCAGCATGGACACCTCCACGCCCGGGCCGAAGAGCGGCACGCTCACCATCGTCTCTGACGCGCCCGAGAACCCGCAGTGGGTGATCTCGCTCGTGGGCGAAGTGCTCGGCGGCGTCGTTGGCGACATCGACGGCGACGGCGACGTCGACCAGAGCGACCTTGGCCTGCTGCTTACGGCCTGGGGCACGTGCGCCGGCGATCCGGGGTACAACCCCTCCGCCGACCTCGACGACAGCGGCTGCATCGGCCAGGGCGACCTCGGTCTGCTCCTGAGCAACTTCGGCGGCTGATCAAAGCCAGGGCAGCGGCCCGCGCATTGAGCCGGAGGCGGGCCGGCGTCGATCATCTCGACAACCGGCCCGCCTCCGACGGTCTCCTGCAATGGGCCGGCGATCTCCGCCGGCGCCCGGGCTGTCTAATCAGCGGCGAATCTCGATCACCGCCGCGTTCGACCGGCTCACGCCGAGGGCCCCGGCGCGGCTGCCGGCATAGACCTTCGCCGTTGCGGTCCGGAGCGGGCCGCTGACGCTGACGCCCACGCCGTTGGAGAACGAGTGCGCCCGGAAACCCGCGGCGCTGTCCGCCTCGACGCCACTGATCGCCACCCCGCCAAAGGTGTCCGCGATTGAGTCGCTGACGCTCACGGCCCGGCCGCCCAGCAGGCCACGGCTCACGGCCCGGCTGTCACTGAGCGCGACGCCGTGATTGCTCAGGGCCGTCGAGGTCGAGAAGCTCTCGGCTCGGCCGAACAACTGGCCACGCGCGATCGCTTCGCTGTTCGAGATCGACACGCCGCCGACCGTCGCCGCAATGCTCTCGCTGTCAGCCAGCGCCGACCCGCCGAAGCGGCTGCGCGCGTCGGCCCGCGAGTTGCTGATCGCCAGGCCATGATCCGCCACGGCCACGGCTCGGCTGTTTGCGGCGGCGCGGCCGCGGGCCACGGCGTCGCTGTTGGCGATCGCCCGGCCGCCGTTGGTGGCGCCGGCGATGGCCGTCGAGGACGCGTTTCCGCGCGCCGTCGCGCTGGCGGTGGCACGGCCGCCGTTGGTGGCCGTAGAAATCGCGGTGGCCTCCCCGGCGAGGGCCAGGGGAGCGGCGATGAGGGCCAGCGAAGCAAGGCAGGTCATGAGGCGTTTCATGGTCGTGCTCCTTTCGAGTACGTGTCGTGCGTCCCGGCCCCGAGCCGAGGTTGTCCGCATTCGAACCGATGGTGTTGACGGGGCGGGTGCCGCGCGTATTCGCGCGAGGGCTGTTGAAATGCGGTCGTCCGATATTTTCGGGTGGAACGTCTGGCGAGAGAGCCCGCAACCGCTCCCGGACCGTGCCGGCGGATTTTTTTCAGGCCGCCACGATTGACTTGGCAGAGGCCGCCACACCTATGCTTGATTAGAGGAAAGGCGTTCCGCGCTTACGACCACTAGGAGAGGGCAGCGTCCGCGCAGAATTCGGGCCGAGCTCTGATTGCGCCTGCATGCTCGCGGAATTCAGCCTCTCCCGCCCGTCCTCAGCGCCCGTCGCAGCGCCGGCGTACTGCGGCAACCGGAGCCCGGACGACATGGTCAAGCTCGTCATCAACTCCGTTCCGACCGCTCCTGGCGGCGGACTCACGAATCTCCTGGGGCTGCTCGAAGGCTGGCGGAACATCGACGCGGACCTCGACATCACCATCCTCGCGAGCCGGCCCGAGACAATCCGCGAGCTCGAGGCCTCCGGCTGGGGTCCGAATACGCTGCGCGTACCGATGATGGGGACCGCCAGGCGCCAACTGTGGATCCGCTATGGCCTGCCGCGGCTGCTCAGGCGTCTGGGCGCCGATCTGCTTCTGACCAACACGTTCTTCGTCGGCGGCGCCCCCTGCCCGCAGGTCGTCCACCATCAGAACCTGTTCACCTGCTTTGCCGACGGATTCTCGGCGTACCTGAAGCTCGGCGTGCGGTTCCTGCTGATCTCGCTGGGGGCCCGCTGGGCGCTGCGCCGGGCCGACGCCAACGTCTTCATCTCCAACCACGTGCGCGAGCGCTCCGAGCGCCTCGTTCCTTCGTCGCGGCCGCGCAACGACACCATCTACTACGGCCTGAGCCAGCGCTACCGCGACGCCCAGCCCACCAGCGACGGGCGCGACCCGTTCCGCCTGTGCGCCATCCAGTCGCCCGACGACTACAAGGACACCGGCTCACTGCTCCGGGCGTTGGCGCAGCTCGTGACCGAGCACCCGCAGCACGACTGGTCGCTTGATCTCGCCGGCTGGGGCGACTTCGACGCCTTCAAGCGCCTGGCCGCCGAGCTCGGCATCTCCGACCGCGTCCGCTGGCTGGGCTATCAGAACCCGCAGCAGATCGCTGACATGCTGCGCCGCTGCGCCGTCCTCGTATACCCCAGCGTGTTCGAGGGCTTCGGCATCCCGCTTATCGAAGCGATGGCCAGCGGCTGCCCCGTCGTCGCCGTCAACAGCACCGCCATTCCCGAGGCCGCCGGCGATGCCGCGGTCCTCGTCCCGCCGCGCTCGCCGCAGGAGATCGCCCGGGCCGTGCACCAAATCTGCACCGACGGCGATTTCCGCGAGCGGCTGGTAGCGCGCGGACACGCCCGCTCGCGGCAGTTCTCGTGGACGCGCGCCGCGCGGCAGTTCTGCCGCGTCTTTGCCCGCGTGCTCCACAAGCCGATCCGCGTCGACGAGCGCCGGCCGCAGCCGGCGACGGCGACCGCCGCGGCCGACGTGGCAGCCGTCGGACTCTCGGCCGGCGCGTAAGGTCGCGGCGGCGGCGGAATCCGCGCGGCGCCCGTCTCCACGGCTCGCGCTTCGACCCGCGCACGCCACCCGTCGCCGGGCGGCGTGCGCCGGCCTAAGATGCGCCCATGGCGACCGCGACGCGCAAGCCGGCCACGGCACAGGAGGAGTTGCTCAGCGCCGAGTTCATGACGCGGCTCGACCGGCTCGAGCTGCTCAGCCGCAAGATCTTCGCCGGCCGCATGAAGGGCGAGCGCCGCAGCAAGCGCAAGGGCGAGAGCGTCGAGTTCGCCGACTATCGCAACTACGTCGTCGGCGACGACCTGCGCTTCCTCGACTGGAACATCTACGCCCGGCTGGAGCGCCTGCTCATCAAGCTCTTCATGGAGGAGGAGGACCTCAACGTCACCGTCCTGTTCGACTGCTCGCGCAGCATGGACTGGGGCGACCCGCACAAGGGCCTCTACGTCAAACGCGTCGCCGCCGCCCTCGCCTACATCGGCCTGGTGAACTACGACCGCGTCAGCCTCTACGGCTACTCCGACCGGCTGTCGCACGAGATGCGCGGCGTGCGCGGCCGGCGGCTGGTATCGCAGGTGATCCGCTTTCTCGAAGCGATCCCGATGGAGGGCCAGTCCAACTTCGGCGAGGTCGCGCGGCGCTTCGCCACCCGGCACAAGGGCAAGGGCGTCGTCGTCGTGCTCAGCGACTTCATGGACAAGGGCGGCTTCGCCGCCGGACTGCGTTATCTCCTGGGGCTCAATCTCGATCTCTACGCCGTCCAGGTCCTCAGCCCGGACGAGATCGACCCGCCGCTTACGGGCGACCTGAAGCTGGTTGACGTGGAGGACGAGGACGTGGCGGAAGTGACGATCAGCCGGCCGCTGCTGACCAAGTACAAGGCGATGCTCCAGGCGTATTGCACGGAGCTCAAGGACTACTGCACGCAGCGCGGCATCACGTACCTGTTCACCAGCACGCGCGTGCCGTTCGACACGCTGGTGCTCGGCTACCTGCGGCAGCGCGGGCTGATCCGCTGAAGGCGGCAAGCAGAGGCGCGGCGCAGGCTATCAGCCCGTGACAAAGCCAATGGCCCGGCGGCAGGCGAGCCAGCCGGCGCCACACGCAGCAGAGATCGCTGCTGCCCTCGATGGGCGGCGGCGTTACAGCTTCACGACGACCGTCTTGACCTCGGTGTAGGCTTGCAAGCCGTACTCGCCAAGCTCGCGGCCCACGCCGCTCTGCTTGAAGCCGCCGAACGGCGCCGCGGCGTCGAAGACGTCGTAGCAGTTCACCCAGACGGTCCCCGCGCGGACCCGGTTGGCGATGGCGTGCGCCTTGGTGATGTCCTTGGTCCAGACGGCGGCGGCAAGGCCGTACATCGTGCGGTTGGCGCGCTGCACGACCTCGTCGAGGTCTTTGAAGCGGATGATGCTCATGACCGGGCCGAAGATCTCCTCGCGGGCGATCTTCATGTCGTCCTTCACGTCGCCGAAGACCGTCGGCTCGACGAAGAAGCCCTTCTGGCCGACGCGGCCGCCGCCCGCAAGCAGCTTGGCGCCCTCCTTCTTGCCGCTGTCGATGTAGCCCATGACCTTCTCGAACTGGTCGCGGTCGACCTGCGGGCCCTGCATCGTCTCGCGGGCGAACGGGTCGCCGACCTTGCGCGCCTTGGCCTTGGCGACCATCTTCTCGACGAACTGATCGTGGATCTTCTCCTCGACGAACAGCCGCGAGCCCGCCACGCAGCATTGGCCCTGGTTGAAGAACAGCCCGAAGTACGCCCCCTCAACCGCCGCGTCGAGGTCGGTGTCGGCAAAGACCACGTTCGGGCTCTTGCCGCCCAGCTCCAGCGTCACGCGCTTCAGGTTCGTCTCCGCCGCGTGCTTCATGATGATGTGGCCGACCTCGGTGCTGCCCGTGAAGGCCACCTTGTCGACGTCCATGTGCCGCGCGATCGCCGCGCCCGCCGTCGGCCCGTAGCCGGGGACGATATTGACGACGCCCGGCGGAAAGCCCGCCTCCATGATGAGCTCGCCGATCCGCAGCGCCGAGAGCGGCGTCTGCTCGGCGGGCTTGAGCACGACCGTGCAGCCGGCGGCCAGCGCCGGGCCGAGCTTCCACGCCTGCATCAGCATCGGGAAGTTCCATGGGATGATCTGGCCCGCGACGCCGACCGGCTCGTGCCGCGTGTAGCAGAAATACGGGCCGTTGATCGGGATCGTCTTGCCGTGAATCTTGTCGGCCCAGCCGGCAAAGTAGCGATAGCACATGATCGTCAGCGGCAGGTCGGCCTTGATCGACTCGCCCAGCGGCTTGCCGTTGTCGAGCGTCTCCAGCTCGGCCAGCTCCTTGCGGTTGGCCTCGATCAGGTCGGCCAGCTTCAACAGCAGCTTGCCGCGCTCCGTCGCCGACATCTTCGACCACGGCCCTTCGTCGAACGCCCGCCGGGCCGCCTTCACGGCCGACTCGACGTCGGCGGCGTCACCCTCCGCGACCTGGGCGATGACCTCCTCGGTCGCCGGGTTGATCGTGGGGAAGGTCTTGCCGCTGGCGGCGGCCTGCCACTCTCCATTGATGAGCAGCTTGGTGGGGCCGATCTTGACCTTGGGCGGAGACGAAAGCGTGGCGGTGGACATGGGCGTTCTCCTGATGAGCAAGCGGGTCTCAGCTCGAACCGTTGGTTATTCTAACGCGGGCGCGGGCTTGTTCCAGCGCGGGTTTCTCTCTCCGCGCCCAACAGCAGGACCGTCGCGCCGAGGCTGGCGAGCGTCAGAAGCGCCAGCAGCAGCGATCCCGCCCACGCCAGGCTGTCCGGCCGATACAGCGCGCCGAGGCCCGCCCAGCGAAACGACGTCATCTCGAACGTACCCACGATCAGCATGGCTGCCGCCGGCGCCATCCACCAAGGCCGCAACGCGCCCATGGCCACGAGAAAAGGAATGCAGAAATAGACATAGCGCTCGTGCACGCGCGTCGGGAGCGCGAACGCGGCCAGCATCGTCACCGCCGCCATCGCCACCCAGCTCGCGCGACCCCATCGCCAGCGCCAGGCGCACAAGCCGCCCGCGACGAGCAGCGCGGCGGCCAGCAGGACCTTGCCCCAGGCCGATTTCGACAGCCCCGCGACGGTTGCCGACGGGTCCCAAAGGGGCTCCCAGCCAGCGGCGCCGGGCCGCCCCTGCGCGAGCAGATCGACCCACCAGAGGTTGAATGCGCTGAGCGTCGTGCGCTCGTACAACGGGCTGCCGATCGTCTCGACGTAGCTGCGCTGCACCCAGCGCCACGCGCCGTGCGGATTGCCCGGGGCACGGGCGTCATTCAGCATGAATGGAGCGGCGACGATCGCGATGGCTGCCAGCGCGGAGCCTGCCGTCCGCAGCAGCTTCGCGCTGTCGCGCCACGTTCCGCCCGGCGCGAAGCGCAGCCCCAGCACGGCATAGGCCAGCACCGGCGCGAACAGGACCGCCTGCGGCTTTGTGACGGCGGCCAGCCCGAGAACGACCCCCGCCCGCCACCAGCGACCTCTCAGCAGCAGCACCAGGCACCACACCAGCTCGGCCGTCACCCACGCGTCCACCTGGTTCCAGAACGCCGAGTCCAGAAAGATCGGCGGGGCCAGCAGGGTGACCGTGAACACACCCAGGCGCCGCCACGCGCCTGATTCACGGCACACCGCGGACACGAGCGCCGCCACTCCCGCAGCCAGCGCGAAGTCGCACGCCATCGCCGGCAGCGCGTTGGCCAGGCGTGCCTGGAATGTGTTCGCGATTCGACCGCGGATGATCGTACTTGTTCCGGACGGGCGCCGGCCCAGGTCGAATGTCGCAACGCGGCTGTCCAGACCGCTCCATAAGGCGCCCTTGAGCCAGAGCCCGTAGGCACTGAGCGGCGGGTAGTTGCAGGCATGACGGTTGACGCGAACGACGTCCTCGGCCCGCCCCTGGGCGTCGTAGAGTCTGACGATCACGGGCCGCCCGGCGTCCAGCTCGTAGATTCGCCACGGTCCGTGATCGTACGCGTACGCCGACCAGTCGAGGAAACTGATGTGATCCGGCAGATAGGAGTACTGCGGCGCACAAGACAGGGCGATCAGACGAACGGCGACGCCGGCCACGATGACGGCGGTCCAGAGCAGCGGCCGCAAATGGGCGCGGGAAGCCGGTGGGGCCGCCGCCTCCCGGGCCCGTTGACGTTGCTCCGGCCGGCTGCCCCGCAATGCTCACTCCCGGCTGCGCCGCGTGTCGGTGGAGTATTCAGCAAAGCGGGCGCACCCGGCACACGTGTGCCCGCGGCGCGCCCGTCCCTGAATCAGCAACCTCCGCCATTGCCGGTGGAAGACGTTTGCTGGAACCCGTCATGCAACGTGGGCGGCCCCGGCGGGCCCGGCCTGGCGCTCCTGGCGCTGACGCCGGGCGATCGACTCTTGGGCCTCCCCTGTCCCAGCGTATCGGCCCCGCAAACTTGGTTCTTCCGTGTCGAGCAACGCAGGGGTTGTCCGATGCACTGCACCCGATTATACCGCGGCGACCGGCGGCGCGGCCAGCCCGGCGCAGCGAATCAGCGATCGGCTCGGCGGGCGGCGCAAAAAAGGGCGCCGCACGACGCGTCTGGGTTGCACGTCGCGCGGCGCGAGAGATGAAGGCTTGTCGTCAGGCCCCGACGTTGCCGCGGCCCATCAGGCCTGATCGCTGTTGTCGCTGTTGTTGGAGTTCCCCGGATCCTGTTCGAGCATCTTCCGCAGATACGCGTTCTCGCGGCGCGTGGCCTCCAGGTCGAAGAGCATGTACTTGATCCACAGCCGCAGAAAGTCGAGGCTCTCCTGCATCGAGCTGACGCTGCGCTTGAGATCCTCGTGGCGCTGCTTGGTCTCCGCAGCCAGCGCACGGAGGCGATCGCGCTCATCTGGCGGCAGCGTGTCGATCTGCGAGATCAACTCGCCTAATCGCTTCTGGAAGGACGCTTCGTCCATCGCACTTTCCTCCTCAGGAGATGCTGGAGTCGGCCTCCGGAACCGCGTTCGGTGCTTACACCTAATGGTAGGGACTCGCCGGAGGTCAAAGCAACCGCTTCCGATGCGGCAGAAACAGCCGCTTTCGCCTTCGTGGATGCGCGGCCAGAACCGCGCACGCGGCATGCCGCGACGCGTCCGGAAAAGTATGCCCGGGACTTCACCGTCGTCGCGTTGTATGATCAGCGACTGGTTTTGGGCGACCTCGCTGAAGCTGAGCGCGCTCCCGCCCGTTGTTCATGACAAGCGCCCCGTGGAGACCCTGCGATGCTGATGCCCCTGCGCCTCGCCGCACTACTCGCGACCGCAATCCTGGTGAGTGCCTCCGCCGCCGAGGACTGGCCGAACTTTCTCGGCCCACGACACGACGGCCTCAGCCGGGAGAGCGGCCTGAAAACGAACTGGTCCACCGCCCCGCCCAAGCGCTGGGAACGCCAGATCGGCTCCGCCTTCAGCGGCATCTCCTGCGTGGGCGACCGCGTGTACACCTGCGGCACCGTCGACCGCAAGCAGACGCTTATATGCCTGAACGCCGACACCGGCGAGTTGATCTGGCAGCGCCCGTTCGAGGCCGAGTACGTCGAGTCTCAGGGCGGCAACGGCACGCGCGCGACGCCCACCATTGCCGACAACCGCGTCTACGTTCTCGGGGCGCTCGGCGCCGCCGTCTGCTTCGACGCGGCCGACGGGCGCGAGATCTGGCGGCGCGAGTTCGAGAAGCCGCCAACGTGGGGATTCTCGGGCTCGGTGCTGATCGAGGGCGACCTGGCCGTGCTGAACGTCAACGGGCTGACGGCGCTCAATCGCAAGACCGGCGAGTCGGTCTGGACCGCGGGCAGCGGGCCGGCGGGTTACTCGACGCCCTACCCGTTCACGTTCGAAGGCAAGCGCTACATCTGCGGCTTCATGGGGCGCGACGCGATCGTCGTCGAGGCGGCCAGCGGCCGACAGGTGCTGAGCGTGCCCTGGAAGACCGACTGGAACGTGAACGCCGCGGCGCCCATTTACCACGACGGCCACCTGTTCCTGAGCTCCGGCTATCGAACGGGCAGCGCGCTGTTCGAGCTCAAGGCGGCCGGCGACAAGCTGGAAGCCCGCGAGGTCTGGCGCAACAACAAGATGATGAACAAGTTTCAGTCATCGCTGCTGATCGGCGGCCACTTGTACGCCAGCGATCAGAACGGCCTGCGCTGCATCAACTTCCGGACGGGCGAGCCGGCGTGGATCGAACGGCGCGTCTCCGGCAGCGACCTCACGGCCAAGGATGGAACCATGGCCGCCGCCGAAGGGTACCTGTACTACCTCAGCGAGCAGGGCCAGCTACTCATCGCCCGGGCGACGCCAGAGGGCTTTTCCCCGCAGACGAACGTCAGCGTGCTGAACGGGCTGTGCTGGACCCTGCCGACGATCTACCGCGGCCGGCTGTACGTGCGCAATCTCGACCGCATCGCGTGCTACTCGCTGACGGAGTGAGCGAGCCAACCACGAGCCGCGAGCGCAAGCGAGTGGAGTAACGTGGAGTAACGAGCCGCGAGCGCAAGCGAGTGGAGTAACGTGGAGTAACGAGCCGCGAGCGCGAGCGAGTGGAGTAACGTGGAGTAACGAGCCGCGAGCGCGAGCGAGTGGAGTAATGTGGAGTAACGAGCCGCGAGCGCGAGCGAGTGGAGTAACGAGCTCCCACACTCAAGCCCCACGAGTAGTGTGAATTCGGACAAGAGTTTGAGTCTTGCCCGCAAGGCGTATCGCTCGGAGATTGCGTTACTCCGCTCGCTTGCGCTCGCGGCTCGCGCCCGCTACGGCCGAGATTCGCCCCCCGGCGGCGAGTCGTAGCGGCGCATGTGCGGCGGCGCCGGAAAGGCCTTCGGCGACCAGCGCTCATTCACGTACGCCCCGCCCGGCGCCGGCGTGAAGAGCTCGATGGCGATGCTCGATATCGGCAGGCGCACGCCATCGATCCGGGGAGCATCGGCCAGGGTGAGCGACGCCACCACGAGCAGCGGCGTGTTGTCGGGCACGTGCTCCAGCGGCCGGGCTTCGCCATCGCCGCCCGGGCCGCCCATCATCGCCAGGAAGCCCTTGTGCGTCGGGTGGAAGTACCAGCGGCGGACGGCGGCCTTGTCCTCGAACCAGGCGAAGATCACGTTCTTTCCGCCGTCCATCCGGGCGGATTCGACGCCCAGGCAGCCCTTTGTCGCCCGCAGTCCCTCGGCGAGCCGCCGGCCCATGGCGTGCGGGTCCAACTCCGTGCGCTTGTCCTCCGATTCCTGCCCGCTCGTGTTCACCGGGCGGACCAGGACGACCACCAGCAGCACGAACGAAGCGAGCAGCGCCGCGCGCGACATGGCTGAAACCTCCACGTTAGTGTTTATCAGGCGCCCGTTCTCGAATGCGACCTCGCGACGTGAGTATACACCGGCCGATCGCGCGGCCGCGAACCGCCGCGCCCTCGCTGGACCGGCTGCGATCCGGCGGCAGGTGCTTCGGGTCGCTCCGGCATGACCATGCCGCCGCCGCCCGGTTGAGGCTCGACCACGATGCCGCCGGGAATGGCCCTATGGCCCAGGCCGCCCCCCCCACTATCCTGCTTGGCATGAAACGCCCTCGGCGCCGCGTGCTTGCCTGGTGCCTCGCATGAAACGTCCCCGTTCCGGCGGCGGGTGGCCGGCGATCCTCTACACGCTGCGCATGGCGCGTCGCGGCGGCGGCCTGCTGAGGCTCTACCGCGCGCTGCGCCGGCCCAACGCCTGCAAGACCTGCGCGCTGGGCATGGGCGGGCAGCGCGGCGGGATGGTCAACGAGGCCGGCCGCTTTCCGGAGGTCTGCAAGAAGTCGATGCAGGCGATGGCCGCCGACATGCAGGCGCCGATCGACCCGCGCTTCTTCGAGCAGTTCGGCTTCGACGCGCTGCGCGCGCTGACGCCGCGCGAGCTCGAGCACATGGGCCGCCTGGCCGGGCCGCTCTATGCCGGGCCGGACGACGACCGCTACCGCGCGATCCCGTGGGAGCGGGCGCTGGAGTTCTGCGTCGCCCAGCTCGAGGCCGCCAGACCCCGGCCCGACGAGAACTACTTTTACTTCAGCGGGCGCAGCAGCAACGAGGCGGCGTTCCTGTGGCAGCTCTTCGCCCGGCTGTACGGCACGAACAACGTCAACAACTGTAGCTACTACTGCCACCAGGCCAGCGGCGTCGGTCTCAGCAGCGCCGTCGGCAGCGGCACCGCCACCGTTACGCTCGACGACCTCGAGCACTGCGATCTGGTGATCCTCATCGGCGGCAACCCGGCCTCGAACCACCCGCGGCTGATGGCGACCCTGGCCGACCTGCGCCGCCGCGGCGGAAACGTCGTCGTCGTCAACCCGCTGCGCGAGCCGGGGCTGGTGAACTTCCGCATTCCGTCACGGCCGCTGAGCCTGCTCCTGGGCTCGAAGATCGCCAGCCTGTACGTGCAGCCGAACATCGGCGGCGACATCGCGCTGCTGACGGGCGTGGCGAAGCGGCTGTTTGAAGTCAACGCGTGCGACCCCCGCGCGTACGAGCACTTGGAGCGGCCTTCGCCGGCGGACGTCGAGGCCAGCGATCGCCAGCGGCCGCCCGGGCTCGCACCGCACGGCTTCGACGTTCTCGGCACCTTGTGCGAGGGTTACTGGCCGTTCCGCGAGTACGTCGAGCGGACGTCCTGGGACGAGATCCAGCGCGCCTCCGGCGTCGACGGCGCCGTCATCGACCGCGTCGCCGCGCTCTACGCGGCCTCGCGCGCCACTGTCTTCGCCTGGACGATGGGCATCACGCATCACGAGCACGGCGTCGACAACGTGCGGGCGATCGCGAACCTGGCGCTGCTGCGCGGCATGGTCGGCCGTCCGCACGCTGGCCTGCTGCCGATTCGCGGCCACAGCAACGTGCAGGGCGTCGGCTCGATGGGCGTCACGCCGAAGCTGCGCGACGTGGTCTTCGAGCGGCTGCAAACGCGCTTCGGCGTGAGGCTGCCGGAGACGCCGGGGCTCGACACGCTCTCGTGCGTCGAGGCGATGCAGGCCGGCACGGTCCGGCACGCCTGGTGCCTCGGCGGCAACCTCTTCGGCTCAAACCCGGACGCGCAGGCGACGGCCGCCGCATTCGGCCGCATGGACTCCGTCGTCTACCTGAGCACGACGCTCAACACCGGCCATGCCTGGGGCCGGGCGCGGCACACCCTGATCCTGCCCGTCAAGGCCCGCGACGAAGAGTCGCAGCCGACGACGCAGGAGTCGATGTTCAACTACGTCCGTCTCAGCGACGGCGGACCGCCGCGCATCCGCGAAGCGCGCGGCGAAGTCGAAATCGTCGCGGAGCTTGCGCGGCGGGTGCTGGGCGAGGCGGGCCCGATTGACTGGCGGGCGATGGAGCAGCATCGCAACGTGCGCGCGGCGATCGCGGCGGTGATTCCGGGCTTCGAGGCGATCGGGCGGATCGACGAGACGCGGCGGGAATTCCACATCGACGGGCGCACGCTGCACGCGCCGCGGTTCGGCACGGCCAGCGGCAAGGCGCGCTTCCACGTGACGCGCATCCCGCGACTGCCGCTGGAGCATGGCGAGCTGCGGCTGATGACGATCCGCAGCGAGGGGCAGTTCAACACGGTCGTGTACGAGGAGGAAGACATCTACCGCGGCCAGGAGCGCCGCGACGTCATCCTGATGAGCGCCGCCGACATCGCCAGGCTCGGCCTGCGCGAGAACCAGCCGGTGGCCGTCCGTGGGCCGGCGGGCGAGCTGCGCGGCGTGCTGGTTCGTGAGTTCGATGTTCCGCCGGGCAACGCCGCGATGTATTACCCCGAGGCCAACGTGCTGATTCCGCGCGTCGCCGACCCGGAGTCGCGCACGCCGGCGTTCAAGTCGGTGCGCGTGACGGTCACGCCGGCGGAAGGATTCCCCGTGCCGATCGCTGGGATGGCGGGTGCCGCCGACCGCCGAAGGGCAAGGCGCCGCGAGACGCGCGCCTGCTAAGGCGTTCGGTCCCCGGCCGCTCTGCGAGCACCTGGTACGACGTGAGCGGAAGCATGCAGTCGCCCGCGCTCGCCGGGCTTTTTGTCGCGGCGTTCTCCCTCTGCGACGCGCCGAAGCGCCGGGCGACCGCCTTGGCGAAGCACCACTCGCGCCACAATCGCAGTTGCAGCTCCGTGGCGCGCGGCGCGTGAATGATCAGGCGCTCGAGTCTCAGGCCCGGCATGGCGGTCGGTTTGCACCATCCGCCCCGGGCTGCGAACGCCGGCGAGCGGACGAGAC
Organism: uncultured Planctomycetota bacterium; assembly: GCA_900696525.1. GTDB lineage: Bacteria > Planctomycetota > Phycisphaerae > UBA1845 > Fen-1342 > CAADGL01. The sequence continues at coordinate 136,124 of CAADGL010000017.1, read as the reverse complement.
GTCCGCAGAAGCGGCCGGCGCCGCAGGTATCGCGTTGCATCGCACCGCGCCGTGCGAACAAAAGAAGAGAGACCGGCCTGGGCCGGTCTCTCCGCGTTGCGACGTTGATCTCAATCGAGCCGGAGCGGCGTCCGTCCTTAGCGACGGCGCAGCAGGCCCGCGGCGCCGATCAGCAGCAGGCTGAGCGAAGCCGGCTCAGGCACCACGCACATGTACTCGAGCAGGTTGCGGTGCATGATCCTGGTATCGGGGTTCCACAGCGGGTGCTCGCCGAAGAACGGCAGCGTCAGGCCGCCCGCGATCACCCAGCCGGCCCCGTAGGCCTTCTCGCCCAGGGTGACCTGGCTGGGATCGTTGCTGCCATACAGCAGCGGCGTCAGGCCACCGCCGTAGACGATGTCGTGCGACAGGAAGTCGCCGTCGAAGAAGTTGCCGGTCGCGCCCCAGGGGCCGTTGAAGATGGGGTGCGCCAGGTTCGGGGCGGTGCTGGTGTCGTGCGGGAAGTTGTTGTCCAGCGTGATGCCGAAACCGAGGTCGAGCACGGTCGGCGAGCTGCCCCAGCGCGCCGCGTTGACCAGCAGCTTGCCGCCGCCGGCGACCCAGGCCTCGAGCGTGGCCCGGTTGGTGTCGATAAAGGCGTTGAACTCGGAGTCGGCGCCGTCGCCGCCGTCCAGGAACAGGCACTTGTAGTTGAACACACCCTGCTGAACGGCCGACGGGAAGCTGAGGCGATCCCAGTTGCCGGCGCCGAAGACGTCATTCATCGCGTTGACGTTTCCGGGCATGCCCCAGGGTTCGCCGCTTGAGCCGCTGACATACGCGACGTCGTTCGCGAATGCCGCAGTGCCCAAGCAAAGAGCGAGACCTAAAGCGAGAACCTTCCGCATTCTTATTTCCTCCTCTACGAGAGAATTGGGTTTTCCTTCCGCCGGCTCCTCCTAGACCCGGCAACCTCCAGAACACCATGCTACTTCGAATGTGGTGACGTTGCAATGGCTTTGTGAGTTTTCCTCGTCGAACCGGCGCTTTTCTCGTTTCACCTCCAACCGGTTAGCGCTGAACGACGACCACCCGGCCGCCAACCTTCGGGTGGTGGCCGGGCGGCCGCCAAAGAGCTTACAACGTCTTGCCCCAGCGTCAGTTACAGGACTGACCGTAGTTCGCCAGCAGAACACCCAGGTCACTCTGGTCGGTGTCGCCGTCGCCGTCGATGTCGCCCGGGCAGTTGCCGACCCCGTCGGTGCAGCCGTAATCCGCCAGCATGATGCCCAGGTCGCTCTGGTCGACGTCGCCGTCACCGTCGAGGTCTCCCGGACAGGGTGCGCTGCCACCCCGGCCCCAGTAATCCAGCAGGTTGCGATGGAAAACCTTGCAGGGATCGTTCCACAGCGGATGCTCGCCGAAGAACGGCAGCGTCAGGCCACCCGCGATCACCCACCCCGCCCCATGGGCCTTTTCACCCAGGATCACCTGGCCGGGGTTGTTCGATCCCCACATCAGCGGCGCCAGCCCGCCGCCGTACACAATGTCGTGCGACAGGTAGTCGCCATCGAAGAACGTCCCGGTGGGACCGAACGGGCTGTGGTAGATGACGTGGTTCGGATCGGCGGCGTTGCCGGTGTCGTGGGGGAAGTTGTTATCGAGCGTAATCCCGAAGCCGATGTCCAGCACGACCGGGTTCGAGCCCCAGCGGGCCGCGTTGATCAGCAGACGGCCACCCGACGCCACCCACGCCTCCAGCGCCGCGCGGTTGGCCTCAACGAACGCGTTGAACTCGGCGTCCGCCCCGTCGCCCCCGCACAGGAAAATCGCCCGGCGGTCGAAGAGACCGTTCTGGACGGCGGTTGCGAAGTTCATGCGATCCCAGTTCCCGACGCCGAAGACGTCGTTCATGGCATTGATGTTTCCCGGCATTCCCCACGGCTCCTGGTTGGCTATGGAGACGTAGGCGACGTCGTTTCCGGCCTGGCAGAGCCAGGCGCTGGCGACAACGAACAGAACGGCAAGCGATGTGTGACGCATTCTCAATCCTCCAAAGGACGTGCAGATGAGACATTTCCGGCCCCAACCGGCCGGACCTGACGTATCCATACCTTTAAGCGCCCGTCCCGCGCAGTGCAAGAGAAATCTGCCGCGCGACGCCCATCGGGAGTCTTCGGCCCGAAGGGACTCACGATGCCGCCCACTCCGCGATGCGCCGCACGCCGTCCACCACGCGGGCGCAGCAGCGCTCGACCACGCCGGCGGGCAGTGGACGCTCCAGCCCGACGCCGCGGCTGGCCTCCAGCGCCGCCGCGCCGTCGAAATCCACGAACGCGAGCCGGGCCGTCAGGTCGCGCCGCCCGCGACCGAACGCCGCGCCCGGCAGCATGGCCACTCCGGTCTCGGCCAGCAGCCGTTCGCAGAGCGTGCGGCCGTCGGCGATGCTGCGACCGGCGAGGGCGGCGGCGAACGAGTTGAAGTCGAGAAAGAGATAGAACGCACCGTCAGGCTCATGCACGCGCACTCCGGCTTCGTTCAGGATCGGGCAGATGCGCTGCGCGACGGCGGCCAGAATGCGGCGTGTGTGGGCCAGGTAGTCTTCGATGAGCGGGCAGCCGCTGAAGGCGCGAATGGCGGCATGCTGGATCGGGGCGGAGACGGACGTGTAGGTTTCGCTGGCGACGGTGGCGAGGGCGTTGGCGAGCCAGTCGAGCTCGTTGGGAAAGGTGAACGTGCCCAGGCGCCAGCCGCCTGCGCCGCACCACTTCGACAGTCCGGAGCTGACAATGGTCCCCTCCGGGTAGAAGCGGGCGATCGATACGTGCCGGCCGTGATAGTGAAGCTGGCCGTAGATTTCGTCCGACAGCACGATCAGCCCGAAACGCCGCGCCACCTCCGCCAGCGCCTTGAGCTCGTGCTCGTCGTAGGTCGAACCCGTCGGGTTGCTCGGGTAGTTCAGCACCAGCAACCGCGGGCGATGGTCGTCGCCCACCAGCTCGATCGACTGAGCGAGCTGCGCCGCGTCGATCTTCCAGTGGCGCACGAAATCCGAGTGCAGCAGGCTGAAGCGCCGGCCCAGGATTCGCGCCTGCGGCCAGTAGCTCACCCAGCACGGCGGCGTGAGCATGATCTCGCCGTAGTACACGAGCTGGACCAGGAACATCAGCTCCTTCGAGCCCGGCCCCACCAGCACGTTGTCGGCGCTGACGTTCAGCCCGTCGGTCCGCCGATGGTGCGCTGCCACCGCCTCGCGCAGCTCCGGCAGCCCCATCACGGGCAGGTAGTCCTTCTGGCCCGCCGCGGCGCGCAGCGCCTCGACCACCGGCTCCGGCACTGGGAACGGCGACTGCCCGAGGCCGAAGTCGTAGACCTCGCGTCCCGAGCGGCGCAGCGCCCGGCAGCGATCCTTGATTGCCAGCGTCGCGGACTGCCCGAGTCCGCGGACGTTCAGGTTCAGACTCACCTGTTTCTGCGGGTTCATGCGTGGCCTCTTGGCGCCGGCGGGTCTCCACGCCGGCGAGACTTGCCGCGCTATGTTACCTTGCACCCCTTTCTTGCACGACCACGCCGCCCGGCGGACAATGGCGGGTTCGACCGGCCGTCGCGCCGCGGACCCCCGAGGCAGGGCCGGGCGGGCGGACGTTGAGGCGGGTGCAGGTGACACGGGCGCCGCGGGCGCAGGCTGAATCCCCGCGGCCGGCACATGAGCGAGACGCGATGCACTGGTCCCAGTTCTTCATTCCGACGAGCAAGGAGACGCCCAAGGACGCCACCGCGGCCTCCCACGTGCTGATGCTGCGGGCGGGGCTGATCCGGCAGGTGGCGGCCGGGGTGTACTGCTACCTGCCGCTGGGCTATCGGACGCTGCGGAAGGTCGAGGCGATCGTGCGCGAGGAGATGAACCGCGCGGGCGCGATCGAGCTGCACATGTCGGTGCTGATGCCGCTCGACTGGTGGCAGCAGACGGGCCGCACCGAGGCGATGGGCGACACGCTGCTGCGCCTGGGCGGCCCCCCCGGCGACTGGCGCAGCCAGACCGTGCTCGGCCCGACCCACGAAGAGCAGGTCGTGGACATCGCCCGCGCCTTCCTCGGCAGCTACAAGCAGCTCCCGATCAACCTCTACCAGATTCAGACCAAGTTCCGCGGCGAGGCGCGCCCCAAGAGCGGCGTCCTGCGCACGCGCGAGTTCCTCATGAAGGACGCCTACTCGTTCCACGCCGACAAGGCCAGCCTCGACGAAGGCTACCAGAAGATGTACGACGCCTACTGCCGCATCTTCGGCCGCTGCGGCCTGCCGTACATCGCCGTCGAGGCCGACAGCGGACCGATCGGCGGCGATTCGTCGCACGAGTTCATGGTTCTGACCGACGCCGGCGAGGACACCGTCGCCATCAGCGAGAACGGCGACTACGCGGCGAACACGGAACGTGCGACGGCGTTCTTCGAGGGGCACCGGGACGGAGAGACCCCCGGACGAAGCGCTGAGAGTGGCCAGGCGGCCGCCGAGCCGTTGCGCGAGGTGCACACGCCGGGCGCCGGGCGCGTCGAGGACGTCTGCAAGGTGCTGGGCACGACGCCGGCGCAGATGATCAAGACGCTGATCTACACCGTCACCCAACCCGAGCCCCAAGCGTCGGCGCGGGGGTCCGCGTCCGAGCCCCAAGCGCCAGCGCGGGGTCCCTCCGCTCCGGTTTCGCGCCTCGTCGCGCTGGTGCGCGGCGACCACGACGTGAACGAGATCAAGCTGCGCAAGGCGGCCCGGCAACTCTGCGGATCGGCGAACGCCAGCATCGACATGGCCGACGCCAGGACGATCGAAGAGCTCACCGGCGCCAAGGTCGGCTTCGCGGGCCCGCAGGGGATCGTCGAGCGCTTCCGCGCCGGCGACATGCTCGTCATCGACCGCGACGTCACCGCGCTGCGCAACGCCGCCAGCGGAGCCAACAAGACCGACTATCACGTGACGGGCGTGAACCCGGGCCGCGATTTTCCGCTGGCGCCGGACGACAGGCGGCCGTACGTGCTGGTTGCCGACATTCGCATGGTCGTCGAGGGCGATCTGTCGCCGCGCGGCAGCGGCTCGCCCATCCGCCTGAAGACCGCCATCGAGGTCGGCCACGTCTTCAAGCTGGGGACGAAGTACAGCGACGCGATGAACGCGACCTTCCTGACGCGCGAGGGCAAACCGGCCCGGTTCATCATGGGCTGCTACGGCATCGGGCTGAACCGCATCGTCGCCGCCGCCATCGAGGCCAACCACGACGACAACGGGATCATCTGGCCGATGAGCATCGCGCCCTTCGAGGCCGTCGTCATCGCCCTCGACCCGCGCGACGACCACGCCATGGAGGTCGCCGCCGGCATCTACAACGAGCTCGCGGCAATGGGTGTGGATGTGCTGTTCGACGATCGCGACGAGCGCGCCGGCTTCAAGTTCAAGGATGCCGACCTCGTCGGCATTCCCCTGCGCGTGGTCGTCGGCAAGAAGTCGCTGGCCGAGGGCGTCGTGGAATGGTCGCATCGCCGCGACCAGGTCAAGCACACGCTGCCACCCGCGCAGGCCGCCGGGCACATCGCCGGGCTTGTCCGCGCCGCGCGGCAGACCTCCGCCGCGCTGTCCTGAGCCCGATCCGAGCCGCGCCCGTGAGGAAGCGGTTGCGCCTGCGAGCGCTTCGCTGGCCAGGGCGCGCGGCAGCGCCGAGCGCGGGCGATCTGAACGGGCTCGCCTGGCGGATTGTCTGCGCCGCGCGGCCCGGGTTGCGTTACACTGCACGGCCATGATCGGAGGACACGCCATGATCGCGAAACGGCATTTCCTGCGGCCGCTTGCGGCGGCGGCGCTGGCGCTTGGCAGTGCGGCGTATGGTGGGCAGGACGAGCTGCCGAAGGCCGAGGCGCTGCTCGACGGCTACGTGAAGGCGTCGGGCGGCAAGGAGGCGTACGAGAAGATCCGCAACACGGTGACGACGGGGACGATCGCGGTGGGCGAGGTGAAGGGGACGTTGAAGGCCTACCACGCGGCGCCGAACCTGAGCTACACGCTGATCGAGTTCGAGGGCATCGGTCGTTTCGAGGAAGGCGTGGACGGGCGGCACGCCTGGGGCCTGGACGCGATGAACGGCGCGCGGCTGAAGGAAGGCGACCAGAAGTCGCTGTCGCTGCGGATGGCGACCTTCAACGCACCGCTGCACTGGCGCAAGCTCAACCGCAAGGTCGAGACGCTGGCGCTCGAGCAGCTCGACGGCCGCGATCACTACAAGGTGCGCCTGACGCCCGAGACGGGCAACGACCTGACCGTCTGGTTCGACAAGCAGACCGGGCTCCAGTCGCGCCTGGTCCTCACCGCCAACCTTAATGGCACAGACACAACCATCGAAGTCGATTTCTCCGACTATCGCGAGGTGGCGGGCGTGAAGCTGGCGCACAAGGTCCGGCAGCGCGTGTTGGGCCGGGAGCAGGTCGTGACCATCGAACGCGTCGAAGTCAACGCCGACATACCGAAGGAGCGCTTCGACCCGCCCCCGCCCGTCAAGGCCCTGATCGACGCGAAGTGATGCGCCGCCGCCGCGGCCTCACCCGCCCGGTGAGTCCGGATCGCCCGGACGGTCCTCGCCAAGCCAGCCCCGCCGGCGAAAGTACACGAGCTGCGCGACGGCGATGGTGAGCATGGCGGCCAGCAGCGCCGGGTACGCCCAGGGCCAGTGCAGCTCGGGCATATGCTGGAAGTTCATGCCGTACACGCCGGCAATGAACGTCAGCGGAATGAAGATCGTCGCGATCACCGTCAGCACCTTCATCACTTCGTTCGTGCGCTGCGCCTGCACCGACAGGTGGACCTCCGTCAGGCCGGCGGCGATGTCGCGGTAGTTCTCCACCAGGTCGATGATCTGCACCGTGTGATCCTGAACGTCGCGCAGGTACACCCGGGCTTCGTCGCCGATCGGCGGCCCGGGCTCGCGCAGCACCGCGTTCAGCGCGTCGCGCAGCGGCCAAACCGCCCGCCTTACGCTCAGCAGGTCGCGGCGCACCTCGTGCAGCCGGCCCATCACCCCGGGCGTCCGCCGCACAAGCACCACGTCCTCCAGCGCGTCGAGCCGCTCGCCGCAGTTTTCGATCAGCGGAAAGTAGTGGTCGACGATCACGTCGAGCAGCGCGTGGAACAGCAGGTCGGCCCGGGCGCAGCGGGCGCGGCTGCCCTTGCTGCGGATGCGGATGCGCACCGGCTCGAAGAGGTCGCCCCCCGGCCGCTCCTGGAACGTCAAGACGAAGCTGTCGCCGACGAAGAAGCTCACCTGCTCCGCCGCGAAGCCGCCCTCCGGCAGCGGCATGCGCACCACGAAGAAGATGTGCCCGCCGTACCGCTCCGCCTTCGCCCGTTGGTGCACGTTCACCACGTCTTCGAGCGCCAGCCGGTGCAGGCCGAACGCCGCGCCCAGCTCCTGCACCACCACCGCGTCGCCAACGCCGTCCGCGTTGACCCAGATCAGCGGATGCGCCGCGCGCAGCGGCTGCAACTGCGCTACGTCGGTCAGCTCCTGCTCGCTGTGCCCCTCCGGCCCGAACGCCATCACGTGCAGCCGCGCCGCCGGCGCCGCCGGATCGGGCAGCACCAGCCCCGGCGGCGCGCCGGGCGGCGTCCGCCGGTGAAAACGGGCTGAGCGAGATTTGCGGCGACGTGCCACGGCGGACATGGTAGCGATAACGAGCCGCGAGCGCCAGCGAGTGAACCACGAGCCGCGAGCGCCAGCGAGTGAACCACGAGCCGCGAGCGCAAGCGAGTGGCGTAACGAACCACCGGCGCAAACGCCCACGCGCCGCGAGGCGCCCTCCGAGCCGCGAGCGCCAGCGAGCGAACCACGAGCCGCGAGCGCGAGCGAGTGGAGTAACGAGCGCCCACACTCAAGCTTCGCGAGTGGTCAACTCGGGCAAGACGTTGAGTCTTGCCCGCAAGGCGGATCGCTCGGAAGTTTGCGTCACTCCACTCGCTTGCGCTCGCGGCTCGTACGGCGCTCGCGGCTCGTACGGCGCTCGCGGCTCGTACGGCGCTCGCGGCTCGTACGGCGCTCGCGGCTCGTACGGCGCTCGGTGGCGCTCGGGTCAGTAGCTTCCGGCGCTCACCTCGCCGCCGCCGCGCGTGATCTTGCAGATCGCGTAGGCCGCGGCGACCTGGGTGCGCTCGTCGGTGTCGTTCGCGGCGAGCCAGTGCAGCAGCGGCAGGGCCTCGCCGTCGCCGATGTCTCCCAGCGCCAGGGCCGACAGCGAGCGGATCCGGAACGTGCGGTTGACGTCCTGTTGGTCCTTGAAGGTGGCGTGGACGTTGCCCGCCGCCAGGGCGTAGCCGGCGCGGGACCCGAGCACACCGAGCCCGCGCGCGGCGATGAGGCGCGATTCGAGGAACTCGTTGGCGTCCATGAGCTCGTAGAGCAGCGTGTCCCGCGCGTCCGGGTGGCCGAGGCGCGCCAGGCTCTGCAAGGCGATCAGCCGCGACTCGGTGTCGACGCGCAGGAACGCCAGCAGCGCGCCCACGGCCGAGCGATCGCCCAGCGCCGCGAGCGCCGCGTAGATGTGCACCTTCACGCGATGGCTGTCTTCGAGGCGCGCGGCGCGCTCCAGCCACGGAATGGCCTTGGGCTCGCCCAGCTCCCCGAGCAGGAATGCCGCGTCCGCCCGGTGATACACGTTCCGGTCTTCGTTCAGCGCGCTCACCAGCACGCCCGCCGCGTTCTGCCCTCCCAGCCGCGCCGCCGCGAACGCCGCCGCCAGGCGCACGCGCGGCTCGGGGTCGCGCAGGCCGAGGTCGATCAGGGCCGCGGCCCCGGCGTCGCGCACTTTTCCGAGCGCGACGAAGGCCGCGAAGCGCACCGGGGGCTCCTGGGCCTGGGCGGCGGCGCGGAACTCGGCCAGCGCCGGCCGCGGCGCCAGCTCGACCAGCGCCTCCATCGCGTTGCAGCGCACGATGTCGATGTCGCTGCGCGCCGCGCGCAGCAGCAGATCGAGCGCCCGCACGGAGAGCTGCTCGCGCTCGACGGGCGTCAGCGTCATCTTCCTGGGCTCGGTGCAGCCGGCAGCGGCCAGGGCCGCCGCGACGGCCAGGGCCGCGCGCACAGCGGCGTCAGGGAGTCGTCTCATGGTCGTTCCTCGTCGCGCGCCTCCAGCGCGCCATGCGATTCCTGATCCCCAGCACCCAGCGCGAGACCACGGCCCCCGCCCAAGCGACCCCGGCCAGCGTCAGGCACGCCCCGGCGAACCAATCGCCCGTCCGGCCATAGAGGCTGGACCGATGATCCAGCTTCACCCGGGCGATGCGGTAACCCACGACGCCGGGGCCGATCGTGCGCCCGTTGTCCGCCACCAGGTCGTGAATTTCGCCGTTGGGCGTGACAAAGCCGCTGATGCCCGTGTTGACCGAACGCGCGATGGCGACGCGGTTCTCGACGGCCCGGAACACGTACGCGGCCAGGTGCTGGGGCAGCTCCGAGCTGTGCAGGAACCAGCCGTCGTTGCTGATGTTCAGCAGGAAGTCTACGCGCCGCTCCCCGCCGCCCCACACGTAGTCGCGAATCACGTAGGGCATCGCGCCCTCGTAGCAGATCGGCGTGCCGAAGCGGTACCGCCCGCCGCCGCACTCGACGTCGAAGACGGTCAGCTCGCTTCCCGGCCAGAGCGAGTACTCGATCTTCCCGCCCTGGCTGAACGGGCTCAGGCTGTTGAGCCAGCGATACAGCGGGTGCAGATCGAGCCCCAGGAACCGCTGCTGCCGGAACGGCACGAACTCGCCGAACGGCACCAGGTGGTTCTTGTCATAGCGCACCGGCCGTTGACTGCCGTTCGGGTCATACACCAGCGCCGAGTTGAAGCGCTTGCTCTTAGGATACGCTTCCCCCGCCGACGTCTCCAGCGCCAGCGCGCCGATCACGACCGTCGCCGGCGGCCCGCCCTCCGCCGGCAGGCGCGGCAGGCGCTCCGGCAGCTCGTAGTCCGGGTTGTGCGGGGCGATCCGCCGGAAGAGCGCCTCCCACTCCGAGAGGACTTCGTTGATCGGGGCGTAGTCTCCGCGGGCCAGCGCCGAGGTCGCCCTGTGCATGCGGAGCCCGCGCGCGTACGCGCCGGCGTCCGACTCGTCGACGGCGTGCAGCGGCGTGTTGATGAACTCGAGGTTCTGGATGCCGCCCGAGGCGGTCTCTGGAAAGACGATCAGGTCCGGACGCTCGGCGGCCGCCTGCGCCCCGAGCGCGACGTAGGCGGCGAAGACGGCCTCCGACGGCACGATCGGCGGCTCGGTGCGCTGGACGAAGTCGTGCTGGATGACGGCGACGCGCGGCCCGTCCTCCAGAGCGCGCACCTGGGTCATCCGAAAGTAGCCGTACAGCACGGTGCCGACCCACGACAGGCATGTCACCAGCACGCCAAGCCGCCACTGCGTGCGGAAGCGCCGCGCGCCCGTGCGCAAGAGCAGCAACTGCTGTGCGACGACGCCGCTGACCATCGCCGCCAGGAACGTGACGCCGTACGCCCCCACCAGGTCGCTGATCTGGATCAGCGCCGGTTGCAGATAGAACGAGTGCGAGATGAACAGCCAGGGAAAGCCGCTCATCACCCAGGCGCGCAGGTACTCGCACGCGACCCACACCACGGGCAGCGACCACACCACCGACACGCCGAACCGCTGCGCCGTGCGGATGCCCCAGGCCGCCGCCGGCCAGTAGATCGCCAGGTACGCCGCCAGGGCCACGAATCCGAGCCCGGTTACAGGCATCAGCCAGGCCAGGTTCACCAGAAAGAACGCGAAACCCAGCAGGTGGCTGCTCCAGTACACGGCCCAGGCGCGCTGCGTCCGGCAGACCGCGTACGCCCACGGCGCCAGCCCGACCAGCGCCAGCGGCCACGTGTAGCGCGACCAGGGCGGCAGCGCCAGTGACAGCAGCACCGCCGTGAGCCCCGCGCCCAGGACGTTCAGCAGCACCTCGCTGGTTGCCGCGGGCGCTGCCGGTGCAGGATGTCTCGCCGTGTCGCGCAACCGGGCTCGCTCCGTCAGAGGGCCGGCGTGTCCAGCACCACGAAACTGACCTGTTCGCCCTCGACCGCGGCCGGCGCGTTCGACGGCCGGTAGATGAGCGCGTTGGCGCGCGCCAGGCCGAAGGGATCGCCCGAGCCGCGCCAGGGCAGCGGCCGGACGCACGCCTCGCGGAGGCCGTTCGTGCGCCATACGCCGGGCTGAAACATGGGCCGCAGCCCGTTTGACTTCATCGGCTCCTCGAGCCAGCCCGAGAGCATCGCCGGCGGGCGCACGGCCAGCCCCTGGAGTCCGGCCAGGAGCGGCGCAGCGAACAGCGTGAAGCAGACGGCGCAGCTCACCGGGTTTCCGGGAAGCCCGAGCACCCAGCAGCCCGACGGACCGCGGCCGATGCGCGTGGGCTTCCCGGGCTTGAGGTCGAGGCCGCTGACGAGCCACTGCACGCCCAAGCTTTCGAGCTGCGCCGGCGCCAGGTCGTGCGTTCCCTTCGACATCCCGCCCGTGACGACCAGTACGTCGTGCGCCAGGCCGAGTTCGAGCGCCGCGTGCAGGGCCGCGGGCTCATCGGCGCAGCGGCCCTGGTACAGCACTTCGCCACCCGCGCGCGTGATCTGCTCGCTCAGCGCCAGGCTGTTGGTCTCGTGAATCTGCCCGTGCTGAAGACGCGACCCGTGCTCCACCAGCTCGCTGCCCGTGGTCACCAGCGCCACTTGCGGCCGGGCGAACGCCTGCACGCGCGCGACTCCCCCCGCGGCGAGCGCCGCCGCCGTCACGCACGTCACGCGCGTCCCCACCGGCGCGAGGATGTCACCGCGCGCGCAGATCGCTCCGCGGCGTTCGATGTGCTGTCCGGGTCGAGGCGCTTCGTTGATGACCACGAGTCCGTTGTCGCCCGGCGCGGCGTCCTCGACGGGAACGACCGCGTCGGCCCCGCCCGGCACAACGGCCCCGGTGTTGACCTGGATGCACGTGCCAGATTCGAGCGCCGCGCTGGCCGCCGCCCCGGCCGGGACGAGGCCGGCGAGTCTCAGCCGCGCCGGAGCGCCGCCGGCGTCCGAGGTCCGCACGGCGTAGCCGTCCATCGCGGCGCGGTCATAGGGTGGGTAATCGATTGCGGCGGGCGCGTCGGCGCCGAGGACGGTGCCGATGGCCTGCTCAATGGCGAGGTCGCGCAGGCGTCCGGGGCGGACGTGCTGGGCGAGGGCGCTCCAGACCGCCTCGGCGCGCGGAAAACTCAGGGTTTCAAAGCTCATCGCCGGGCGATTGTGCGAGCGCTGCGCAGGCGAGTCAAGCCGGGGCGCGCCGTGGGCGCCTCGGCGGAGAGGTCGTGAAGGACCGGGTCAGGCGCGCGGGTGGGCCTTGGCGTAGTCCTCGCGCGTCTTCTCGCCGGCGATCTGCGTGTAGATCTGCGTGGTGCTGAGGCTCTGGTGACCGAGCAGCTCCTGCACGCTGCGCAGGTCGGCGCCGCGCTGAAGCATGTGCGTGGCGAAGCTGTGCCGCAACGTGTGCGGGCTGACGGACAGGTCGAGCCCGGCCTCGAGGAGGTACTTGTCGAGCTTGCGGCGGACGCTGCGGGTGCTGAGGCGCTGGCCGTGCTTGTTGATGAACAGGGCGTCGGCGTCCATGCGCGAGAGGTTGGCGGCGCGGCGCAGGTCGAGGTAGTGGATGATGGCGCGGACGGCGCCCGGGCCGAGCGGAATGACGCGCTCCTTCTTGCCCTTGCCGTGGACGCGGACGATGCTGGCGCCGAGGTCGACGTCGGCGACGTTGAGCATGATGAGCTCGCTGACGCGCATGCCGGTCGAGTAGAGCGTTTCGAGGATGGCGCGGTCGCGCGAGCCGAGCAGCGTGTTGGTCTCGCAGTTGGCGAAGAGCCGCTCGATCTGCTCGACCTCGAGGAACTTGGGCAGCTTCTTGTCCTGCTTGGGCGTGCGGATCGGGGCGACGGGGTTGTTCTGGACGTAGTTGCGGCGCATCAGGAACTTGTAGAAGCTCCGCAGCGTCGCCAGCTTCCGCGCCACCGTGCTCTTGCAGTAGTTCTTGTCCCGCAGGTGCGCCATGAAGGTGCGCACCGCCTCCGTGTCCACGCTCAACAGCCGCTGGTCCGGCGCCCGCGCCCCCGGCTCGCCGCGGCCATTGTCGCCGTTCGTCGAGCCGTTCGGCTGCGCGAAGTACGCCCGGAACTGGTCCAGGTCGGCCGCGTAGCACCGGGCCGTGTGCGCCGAGAAATGCCGCTCCGCACGCAGGTACGTGATGAACTGTTCGACGATGGACTGTTGGGCGCTCATGCTTGGCTACCGTTGATTTCTGTCTTGCGCTCGCATCCCGGACTTCGATTCCCGGTCAAAGAAACACGCCGCCGCGCCGCGCCACATCGGCTGGTCCCTCGGCCGACTCGTCCTGACGTTCCACCTGGAAGCTCAGGATCGCCGCGTCCAGCCAGGTGAACCCGCACCGGGCGTCCTCGGCCAGCCGCACGAACGACGCGATAAGTTCGGCTTCCTGCCCGCGGTGATACGAAAACAGGTAGCGCTCCCGGCCCTTGACGAGGCTCAATTGTCGGGGCTCTGCCGTCATCCCGGGTTGCCTCCAACGCTCCGTCGGCACGCTCCCTGCGATAACATCGTCCGGATCGAGTCCCAGATGCAGTACCGGACGAAGAGTTCCTGAGACACAACGTAACGTCTCCACCCATAAGGGCTTAAGGCGCCATCTCGCTTGGCGCCATACTCCCGGATCTCCCCCTGCAACGCCCCGTCCGTGCCGTTGTAGTAGCGCTGCACCTGCACAGCGGGCCCATGCGCAACCGCTTCCGGACCGGGCGTGCTTTCGCTCGCCAGCCGCGACGCCGCCACCGGGTCAAACTCCGTCGCGATCACCCTCCTGCGCCAGTACCACTGCATCACGACGCCTACCGCCGGCGTGTAGCCGTCGTAGGCTGTCACCGCCGTCACGACCGTCGCATCGGCGCCGAACTCGTCGGCGATCGCCAGGGCGTCCTCCGGCGTCAAGACCGCGTCGCGTCCCTGCCGGACCAGAGCCGCGAGCACACGATTCACCGGGATGACCGCCACGCCCTGAAACGTCGTCAGTTCCGCGGCGACGATGTCAGAGAGCTTGAGGGCGTCGAAGTCGGTGCTGTTGCTCATGTTGAGCACAGGCGCGACAACGACGACGGTCGGCTCGTTGATTCGGGGGCTGTCTGGCGTTGTGTTGTGACTCGCGCAGCCGCCGCTCGGAACCAGTCCCGCCAGCACCGCGGCCGTCACCGCAACATGGACACCTCGCGCACCGGCCGGAGCGGCTAGCCAGGACCGATAGGCCGATCGTATGGTCGGACAACCCATGATTCTATTAGCCCCGATAACCCTGGGCAATCCCTGGTGACGCAATCCCGTCTATTGCGAGCCAAGCATCAACTGACTACCCACCGGACGCCATCTCGTGTGCCGTTCCGGATTCGTGGGTCCCGTGTGCCGGGCCAGGCTCCGCTCGCTCTGCCGCCACCCGTCCGGGAGCGGATACGGACCAGATGTTGTCGCTCCCGGCCCGCGGCGACACAAAGAAAACCCGCTCGTTTGACGCCCAGACGGGATTGAACGCAGGTGACGAGCCGTCCGTCAGCTTCCAGCGCTGGCCGCTGATCGTCTCGACCGCCCAGAGGTCCGCCGTCGTGCCGGCTCCCGATCCCTCGCGCCCTCCCGTGATCGCACAGTAGACGAGGCGCTTGCCGTCTGGCGACCAATGCGGCGCCACGCACGCTGCTTCGTCGCTGTACACCACCTCGGTCGGGTGCCGGACTTCGCCGCCCACCAGTTCGATCGTCCAGATGCTGAACCAACGGCTGTCGCGCTGACGGGCACGCTGGAAGGCGATGAACCGCCCGTCGGGGGACCAGTCGGGGAACATGCCGAACGCGAGGAAACGCCGCACTCCCGGCTCGCTCAGCCCGATCTCCCAGATTTCCCACTGCTGCGAGCGTCGGCCCCAGGTGCAGAAGGCGATCCGCTGGCCATCGGGCGACCAGCAGGGTGCGACCTCGTCGGCCTGGTCGCGCGTGAGCTGGGTCAGTTCGGTTCCGTCGCGGCCGATCACCCAGACGTCCCAGTTCCCACTGCGGTTCGACGCGAAGGCGATTCGCGTTCCGTCTGGCGAGAAGCGCGGCTGGATGTCGTCCGCCGGGTCGCTTGAGAGCTGGGTGATCGCGTAGCCGTCCACGCCTTTCATGAAGATGTCGGGCCGCTCGGAGTTGCGTGTCGAAGCGAACACGACGAACTGGCCCGCGGCGTCGATATGCGGGTCGAAATCGGCGCCGTGCGCCGTGAACGAATGTTGCAGCACGTTCGTAATGAGCCGATTCTCGAACGCGCCATCTGAGCCGCCACCGGCGCCGAAGCGCATCAGCCCCGCGCGCCCGCCGGGGCCCGCCGGTCCGGACGCTTCGGGCGGCGTCGCTGCCTCGCCCTGCGCGCCGACGTGCCCGGACTGTCGGCCGGAGTCCGGCGCAGCACAACCGGCGAGCATGGCGGCGGCGAGCGCGAACATCTGGTGCAAGGCGATGAAGCGGCGCATGGGCATCCCCGTGTCTGCGGGCCAGGATTCAGGCAAACGACACTTCGGGGTATCGGGCCGTCGATGGACCGATTCCAATAAGGCGCGCAGACGCCTCTGAAGTTATCGGGCGCTCAGCCATGCAAACTGGAATGCAATCAGGCGACGCCCGGGCCTCGTTCTGCGCCAGTCTCGCGGGCCACGTGGCAGGCCACGAGCCGCTCGCCGATCGACCGCAACTCCGGCGTCTCCCGCCGGCAGCGATCCTCCGCCAGCGGGCAGCGCGGGTGCAGGGCGCAGCCGGCCGGGGGCGACAACGGCGAGGGCGGCTCACCGGGGTCCAGGGGCGGTCCGGCGCCGACGCCGGCGGCTTCGAGGAGGGCCGAGGTGTAAGGATGCCGCGGGTCGTGCAGCAATTGCGCGGCGGGACCCTGCTCGACAAAGCGGCCGAGATACATGACGGCCAGTTGGTCGCAGAAGGCGTGCACGACGTGGAGGTCGTGCGAGACAAACAGGTAGGCGATGCCGCGCTGATCTCGCAGGTCGGCCAGCAGGTTGAGAATCTGGGCCCGCACGGACACGTCCAGCGCCGAGACCGCTTCGTCGCAGATCAGCAGCTCGGGCGCGAGCGCCAGCGCCCGCGCAATGCCGATCCGCTGCCGCTGGCCGCCGGAGAACTCGTGCGGATGGCGATCGAGCGCTTCCGCCGGCAATCCGACGTCCCTCAGTAGCTGCGCGACGCGTTCGCGCCGCTCCGTCGCCGACCGCACCAGCCGGTGGGCGTGCAGCGCCTCGCCGACGATCAGGTCCACCGTCAGGCGCGGGTTGAGACTCGCCTGCGGATCCTGAAAGACGATCTGCGCCCGCCGCCGTAACGTCCGCAGGGTCGCCGCCGGTGCGCTCAGCACGTCGACGCCGTCGAGCTCCACGCGCCCGCCGGTCGCCGGCACGAGTCGCAGCAGCGCCCGCACGAGCGTGCTCTTGCCGCAGCCGCTCTCGCCGACGATGCCGAAGCGGCCGCCGCGCTCGACGCGAAAGCTCACGTCCTCGACCGCGCGGACCACGCCGCCCCGGCCCGGCGCGCGAAGGCGGACGCTGAGTCCCTCGACGCGCAGCAGGTCAGCAGGGTTTCGATGCGTTTCGCGACCGGCCCCACGTTCCGAGCCGCGCCCGTAAGGAAGCGGTTGCGCCGATCCGCCTGCGTTCTCCCAGCCTGTTTGCATGCCCCTCGGCTCAGACCAGCGCACCCACCCGTTCGGAAGACAGCTCCTTGAAGCACGCGCAGCTCCGCGCCCCACGCCGCTCCACCGGCGGCACCTCGGCCCGGCAGCGCGCGTCGTCTTTCCCCACTTCGCAGCGTGGATGAAACGCGCAGCCCCCTGGACGCCGATGCGCGTGCGCCGGCTCGCCGGGAATCACCGGCAGGCGCGCCCGCCGTGGTTCGCCGAGGGGCGCGTTCCCGCGCGCCGCATCGCCGCCCCAGCCCGGAAGCGTCCGCAGGAGCGCCGCGGTGTAAGGATGCCGCGGCGCGCCCAGCACTTCGGCGACGGGCCCGGACTCGACAATCCGCCCCGCGTACATGATGTGCACGTCGTCGGCGACGCGCGCCACGAGGCGCAGGTCGTGCGTAATGAGCAGCAGCGCGAGGCCCGTCTGGCGCCGCAGCTCGCCCAGCAGCGCCATGATCTGTGCCTGAACGGTCGCGTCGAGCGCCGTCGTCGGCTCGTCGGCCACCAGCAGCGCCGGGCGGCAGGCGAGGGCCATCGCGATCATCGCCCGCTGCCGCATGCCGCCCGAGAGCTCGTGCGGATGCGCGTCCACGCGGCGCTGCGGCGCGGGAATGCCCACGCGCCGCAACAGCTCGATCGCCTCGCGCCGCGCCGCCGGCCGCGACATCCCGCGATGCACGCGCAGCGGCTCGGCGATCTGAAAACCAACCGTCAGCACGGGGTTCAGGCTGGTCATCGGCTCCTGAAAGATCATCGCCGCGCGCACCCCGCGGATGCGCCGCAGCTCAGCTTCCGTGGCCGTGACCAGGTCGCGGCCTTCGAAAATAACCCGGCCCGACGCCAGGCGTGCAGATTCCGGCAGCAGCCGCATGATCGACAGCGCCGTCAGCGTCTTGCCCGAGCCCGACTCGCCGACGAGCGCCGCGGTCCCGCCGGCGGCCAGGGACAGACTCACGCCGTCGACGACGGCCGCGGGGCCGTCGCCGTCGACGCCGGTCGCCGCGATGACGGTCCGCAGGTTCTCGATCGTCAGCAGCACGATGACCGCCGGAATCTGCTGGAGAAGGTCACGCCTGCTGGAACAGCGCCGTCGACAGATAGCGCTCGCCCGCCGAGGGCAGCACCACGACGATCAGCTTGCCCGCGCTGTCTGCGCGCCGCGCCACCTGGTCCGCGGCGCACAGGGCCGCGCCGGAGCTGATGCCGCACACGATGCCTTCCTCGCGGGCCGCCCGCCTTGACCAGGCGAACGCGTCCTCGTTGCTGACGCGCACCACGTCGTCGATGAGGTCCAGTCGCAGAATCTCCGGCACGAATCCCGCCCCGATCCCCTGAATCTTGTGCGGGCCCGGCTTCGGCGGCTCGTTGTTGCGCGTCTGCGTGATCACGGGCGAGTCCGCCGGCTCCACGGCGATGCACCGGAAGGAGGGCTTGCGGGACTTGATGACCTCGCCGACGCCCGTCAGCGTGCCGCCGGTGCCGATCCCCGACACCAGGATGTCGGCCTTGCCGTCGGTGTCGCGCCAGATTTCCTCGGCGGTCGTGCGGCGGTGGATCTCGACGTTGGCCGGGTTGCGGAACTGCTGCGGCATCCAGGCGTTCGGCGTCTGGGCGACGAGCTCTTCGGCCTTGCGGAGGGCGCCGCGCATGCCCTCGGCGGCGGGCGTCAGGACGAGATCGGCGCCCATGTGCTTGAGCACGGCGCGGCGCTCCAGGCTCATGCTGTCGGGCATGACGAGCGTCAGCCGCAGGCCCTTGGCCGCGCAGACGAACGCCAGCGCGATGCCGGTGTTGCCCGAGGTCGGCTCGATGATGTGCGTGTCGGGCTTGACCAGCCCGCGGCGCATGCCGTCCTCGATCATGCTCACGCCGATGCGGTCCTTTACGCTCAGCAGCGGGTTCAGGAACTCGAGCTTGGCGTACACGCTTGCCGACGACTGGATGATGCGGTTGATGCGCACCAGCGGCGTGTTGCCGATGGCGCTGGTGATCGAATCGTAGAGGCGGGGCATGGCGGCTTTCTCCGAATAAGTCCCTGGTGATGACGCCCGATCGCGTATCATCCTACCACAACGGCGCTCGGCCGCACGCCGCCGCGATCCGCCGCGCTCGCTTGAGCATCCGCCGTCGGCGGCCCCCCCCGGCGTCTGCACGCCCTGGGTGTGTACACGAGGGCATGTCACCGGTGGGCGGCTATCATGAAGGCCATGACCGAACCGGCTCCGTGTCAAGTCGAACCCGGCGAATCCGCGCCGACGCCGCGGCCGGTCGCCGTCGGCCTTGACGAGCTGCGCGACATGGCCTGGGAGCGCCTGTTCGGCAACACGCGGCCGGTCGAGCTGGAGATCGGCACGGGCAAGGGGGCGTTCCTGCTTCGCCGGGCACGGGCCAACCCGCAGCGCAATTTCCTGGGCATCGAGTGGGCCAACCAGGTCTACCGCTACGCGGTCGATCGCATGCAGTGCTGGGGCGTGCCGAACGTGCGCCTGCTGCGCACGGACGCCGACCACTTCATCCGAGTCGTCTGCCCGCGCGACAGCCTCAGCGCCCTGCATGTCTACCACCCAGACCCGTGGCCGAAGAAGCGGCATCACAAGCGCCGCCTCTTCAAGCCCGTTTTCGTCGAGGCGGCGGCGCGGTGCCTGATCCCCGGCGGACACTGGGCGGTGCAGACCGACCACGACGAGTATTTCGAGGTGATCTCCGCCCTGCTGCGCACCCATCCGCTGCTGGTCGAGACGCCCTTCGACGACCCGGAGTTCGGCGTGGAGGCGGCCCGCGTCGCGACCAACTACGAGATCAAGTACCTGCGCGAAGGCCGCCGCATGCACCAGCTCGCCGTCAAGCGCCGCGCGCCATGATCCCTCGATCCACCGCTCCCTCGGGCCGCTGGTCGCTCCCGTCCCTTCTTCCTCCGCTACCATGTCCGACATGACCCCCGCACCCGCCGACCCGCACGCGAGCCGCCCTTCCGAGCCCGTCCGCCCGGCGATCGGCCGCAACGTCTACATCGCCCCGACGGCCTACGTCGGCGGCCGCGTCACGCTCGGCGACGAATGCACCGTCATGCACCAGGTCGTCATCCGCGGCGACGTCTCCGAGATCACGATCGGCGCCCGCGTGAACGTGCAGGACGGAACGGTGATTCACACGCGCGGCGGGGTGCCGCTGGAGATCGCCGACGACGTCAGCATCGGCCACCTGGCCTGCGTGCACTGCCGCAGCGTCGGCCCCTTCTCGCTGATCGGGATCAAAAGCACCCTGCTCGACAACGTCCGCGTCGGAAGCTGGTGCATCGTAGCGGCGGGCGCGGTGGTCACGCCGGGCACGGTGATCCCCGACGGAACGCTGGCGCTCGGCACGCCGGCGCGCGTGGTGCGCGACGTGAGCGATGAGGAACGCGCGTACATCCGCTACGTGGTGGAGAACTACCGCCGGTTGGGGCGTGCGCACGCGGCGGGTGCGTATCCGAGCTGGGATGCGTAGCAGGCGTGAGCTGCCCCTTGCGTCCACGCCGCCTGGCATGGCCCCTTGTGCCAGCAAAGCCACCGATACCACCCATGGCGTGGCGCCAGCAGGCAAAGGCCGTCAGGCCTCAACGCGCGACGCGTGCCGCTACGGATCGACCGGAAGCCGATACCACAAGCAAGAGCCGGTCAGTCTTTCTTGACCTCGTACTCCGCGTCGATCACGTCCTCCCCCTTTGCCCCGACGCCCGCGCCCGCGTGCTGCTCCGCGCCGCCGGCGGCGCCGTGGGCGCCCGCGCCTGCTCCGCCCGCCTGGGCCGCGGTGGCCTTGTAGACGGCTTCGCCCAGCTTCATCGCCGCCTGGTTGAGGTTGTCGATCGCGCTCTGGATCGCCGCGGCGTCGTCGGCCTTGGCCGCATCCCGCAGGCGGTTGAGCGCCTGCTCGATGTCGCCGCGCGTCGCCGAATCGACCTTGTCGCCGTGCTCCCTGAGCGTCTTCTCGGTCTGGTAGACAAGCTGGTCGGCGTGGTTGCGGGCGTCGATGAGCTTGCGTTTCTGCTCATCTTCGGACGCGTGCATCTCGGCGTCGCGAACCATGCGCTTGACCTCGTCATCAGACAGGCCGCTCGACGCCTGGATCTTGATCGACTGCTCCTTTCCGGTGCCGAGGTCCTTGGCGCTCACATTCAGGATGCCGTTGGCGTCGATGTCAAACGTCACCTCGATCTGCGGCACGCCGCGCGGCGCCGGGGCGATGCCCGTGAGCTGGAAGCGGCCGAGCGTGCGGTTGTCGATCGCCATCTTGCGCTCGTCCTGGAGCACGTGGATGTCGACGGCCGGCTGGTTGTCGCTGGCGGTGCTGAAAGTCTCTTTCTTGCTCGTGGGAATCGTCGTGTTCCGCGGGATCAGCGTGGTCATCACGCCGCCGAGCGTCTCGACGCCGAGGCTGAGCGGCGTCACGTCGAGCAGGACGATGTCGCTCTTCTCGCCGGTGAGCACGGCGCCCTGGACCGCGGCGCCGACGGCGACGACCTCGTCGGGGTTGATGCTCTCGTCCGGGTCCTTGCCGAAGATCTCTTTCACCAGGCGCTTGACCACGGGAACGCGCGTGCTGCCGCCGACCAGGACGACTTCGTCGACGTCCCGGGCGCTGAGCTTGGCGTCCTTGATGGCCTGCATGACGGGTCCGCGGCAGCGCTCGACGAGCTTCTCGATGAGCTGCTCGAACTTCGCCCGCGTGACGGTCATTTGCAGGTGCTTGGGCCCGCTGGCGTCGGCCGTGATATAGGGCAGGTTGATCGTGGTCTCCATGCTGCCCGACAGCTCGCACTTGGCCCGCTCGCAGGCCTCCTTCAGGCGCTGGAGGGCCATCGGATCCTTGCGCAGGTCGACGCCCTCCTTCTTGCGGAACTCGTCGGCAACGTAGTTGATCAGCTCGTGGTCGAAGTCATCGCCGCCCAGGTGCGTGTCGCCGTTCGTGCTCAGCACCTCGAAGACGTTGTCGCCCACGTCCAGAATGCTGATGTCGAACGTGCCGCCGCCGAGGTCGAAGACCGCAATCTTGGCGTTGACTTTCTTTTCCAGGCCGTAGGCCAGCGCGGCAGCGGTGGGCTCATTGATGATGCGCTCCACCTTCAGACCCGCGATCTGCCCCGCCTCCTTGGTGGCCTGACGCTGCGAGTCGTTGAAGTAAGCCGGCACAGTGATGACCGCCCGCTCCACCGTCTCGCCGAGATAACGCTCCGCCGTGGCCTTCAGGTCGCGCAGGATCATGGCGGAGATCTCGGGGGGGGCGTACTCCTTGCTGTCGATCTTGACGCGCACCAGCTCCTCGGCGCCGCCGACGATCTTGTATGGGACGATCTTCTCTTCCTGGGCGACTTCGCTGTGCCGGCGGCCCATGAAGCGCTTGATCGAGTAGACCGTGCGGGTCGGGTTGGTGACCTGCTGGTTCTTGGCGCGCTGGCCGACGAGGCGCTCGCCCTTGTCGGTGAAGGCGACGACCGAGGGGGTCAGCCGCGAGCCGGAATCGTTCACGAGAACCTTCGGTTGGCCCGCCTCCATGACTGCCACCACCGAGTTCGTCGTGCCGAGGTCAATGCCGATGATTTTCGAGGACATCCGGGACTCCAATCGGTGTTGAGCCCTCGCGCCTGCGCGGGCGCGGCGGACTCCAAGGGCGTTCCATGCAAGCGAGGTACCAGCAAACCAAAAGTCGTACCTATTCCATAAACCCATTAAAAAAAGACGGTTGCGTCAAACCGACCCACCAGCCTCCCAACTTGCGCCTGCCATTCTGACAGATTCGCCCCCGCCAGACGCGGCGGAACACGGCCTCCCGCCCTCGTTTGCCTTCGCGACTCTGACCGGACTTCGGATAGCCTCATGTGTCCGGCTTGAGGCCGGGCTCGGGATAGCCAGCTCTGACGGGGTGCTTGCTTCGTCAGCCGCGCCGAGGCTGCGACGCGCCACGGGCCGCCCCGTCCCCGGCCGTTGGGAACACCCGCTACAATCTCGCCGGCCATGCAGATACACCCGATCGGCGTTGTGCTGCGGACCTACCGGCACATCAACCGCTACCGACAGATCCTGACGGTGCTGATCCGCTACGGGTTCGCCGACCTGCTCGATCGCCTGCACATCGCCCAGTACGTCGAGCTGGGTTTGCAGCTTATCGGCGGGGCGCGGCATGAGCACGTCGAGTCCCTGAGCACGCCGCAGCGCGTGCGCATGGTGCTCGAAGAGCTCGGCCCGACGTTCATCAAGCTTGGGCAGGTCCTTTCGACCCGGCCGGACGTCCTGCCCGCGGAGTTCATCGACGAGCTGAGCAAGCTCCAGCAGCACGTGCCCCCCTTCGAATTCAGCCTGGCGCGCGAGATCGTCGAAGCAGAGTTGCAGCGTCCCTTGCCCGAGGTCTTCGAGCATTTCGACCCGCAGCCGCTGGCGGCCGGCTCGATCGCTCAGGTGCACGGCGCCGTGCTCCGCGGCGGTGGACCGGTGGTTGTGAAGGTGCAGCGGCCGAACATTCGGGAGACGATCGCCGCCGACCTCGAAATCCTCCTGCACCTGGCGACGCTGGCCGAGCGGCACTTCGACGGGCTGCGCGTGCAGCGGCCGACCGCCGTCGTGCAGGAATTCAGCCGGCTCCTGGAGCACGAGTTGGACTTCCTGCGCGAGGCCGGGCACCTCGAGCGCTTCCGCCGGCAGTTCCGCGGCGACGGAGCGATCCGCGTGCCGCGCGTCGAGCGGGCGGCAACGGCGCGGCGCGTCCTGACAATGGAGCGCATGGACGTGGCGCCGATCATGGATCGGGACGAGCTGCTGCGCCGCGGGCTGAACCCGCGCGTCCTGGCCCAGCGCGGGGCCCGCGTCACGCTCGCGCAGATCTTCGTTCACGGCTTCTTCCACGCCGATCCGCATCCCGGCAACGTCTTCGCCCTGCCGGGCAACGTGATCTGCCTGCTGGATTTCGGCCTGATGGGCCGGCTTGACCGCCGGCTCCGCGAGGACTTCGCCGAGCTGATCTACGCCGTCGCCGAACGCGACGTGCCGCACGTGGCGGCGGCGTTGCTGCGGCTGGCCGAGTACGAGCCCGCGCGGGAGCCGGACCGGCGGCAACTGGAGCACGACATCGCGGAGTTCGTGGACACCCAGGTAGTGGACGAACTGAAAGAGCTCGACCTGGGACGGCTG
Source organism: uncultured Planctomycetota bacterium (assembly GCA_900696525.1). GTDB lineage: Bacteria > Planctomycetota > Phycisphaerae > UBA1845 > Fen-1342 > CAADGL01. The sequence continues at coordinate 112,186 of CAADGL010000017.1, read as the reverse complement.
CTGTACGCGATGCTCGACCTGCTGAACCGGCACGCGCTGCGCATCCCGACCGACCTGATCACGATGATCAAGGCGGCGGCGACGGTCGAGCGCATCGCCGGCCAGCTCGACCCGTCGCTCAACATGCTGGCCGAAGCCCATCCCTACGTGCGGCGCGTGCGGCTCGAGCGCCTGCGCCCGCGGCGGCTGGTCCGCGACCTGCTCGAGACCACGGGCGAGTTCGCACGGTGGGCGCGCGAGATCCCCGGCTCGGTCCGCGACCTGCTCGGGCTGGCCAAGCGCGGCGAACTGCGCATCGGCTTCGAGCACCGCGGCCTCGACCGCCTGATCGATTCCAACGAGCGCATCGCCAACCGCGTCTCGTTCGCGATCGTCGTAGCCGCGCTGATCGTCGGCTCGTCACTGATCGTCCACTCGCAGATACCGCCGCTCTGGTTCGAAATCCCGATCATCGGCCTGGCCGGCTACATCGTGGCCGGCGTGATGGCGGTCACCCTCTTCATCGCGATCATCCGCCACGGCCGGTTGTAGCCGGCGGTGGCCCGTTTTTGGCCAAGCGGGGAAACGCGCGGTTCCCGGAAAAACCGCCGTTTCCCGCCGGCCAGCGGTGTGCCAGATGGCGCGACGCGCCCGGCGGACGGTAGTGTCTCAGTTTGATTCAGTTGAGACACTACCCTGCGAACACCGGCGGTTGATCCGAACCCGGTGCGCTCGTAGACTACTGTGCTCGGCGCCGCGGATGGCCCCCGGCGCCGCTGAATGGGGATTAGTGTAACGGTAGCACGACTGGCTCTGGACCAGTTAGTTGGGGTTCGAATCCCTAATCCCCAGATCGCGCACACATTCCCGGTGCGCGCGCCATTGCCATTCACGCGCCGCCGGCCGTCCGCTTTCGAGCCAGCAACAGCCCATCGCCGATCGGAACCAGGCTCGCACTGACGCGCGGATCGCGCGCCGCCTTCGCGTTCAGCGCCCGCAAGGCCAGCGTGTCGGCGTCATCCGCCGTCGCGTCGGCCACGCGTCCGCCCTTGAAGGCGTTGTCCAGCGTCAGCACGCCGCCCGGGCGCAGCAGCCGCAGGACGCGCTCGTAATAGGCGTCAACGTTGCGCTTGTCGGCGTCGATGAAGGCGTAGTCGAACGCCCCGTGGTTGGCCGGGTCGGCCAGGAGATGGTCGAGCGTGTCGAGGGCCGGTGCGAGCCGCAGGTCGATGCGGTCGGCGACGCCGGCTTCGCGCCAGTAGCGGCGGGCGATGCTGGTCCACTCGTCGCTGAGGTCGCAGCAGATGAGCCGCCCGCCCGGCGGCAGGCCTTGCGCCACGCAGAGGGCGCTATAGCCCGTGAACACGCCGATCTCGATGCCCGCGCGGGCCTGGATGAGCTCGACGAGCCAGCGGAGGAACTGTCCCTGCTCCGGCGCGATCTGCATCTCACCCTGGGGCAGGCGGGCCGTCTCGGCTCGGAGGCGGCGCATCAGGTCGGTTTCGTTGACGGTCTGCTCGACGACGTAGGCGTGCAGCCGGGCGTCAAGACCGTGCGAGCGGGTGGACATGAGCTATGCGACAACCCGAACCGGACCGCGCCTGCGAGCAAACGGCCGCTGGCGAAGCGCTGAGCTTCCCGGTCCTGCTGCACCCGGCCCGGTCCGATGGCGGAGCTGCCGCGCCGTGCGGCCGGCCGCCATCAGTGGGCGGCGTGCTGCGCGCCAAAGACCTGCGGCGACGACTTTGCGGCAAGCGTCTCCTGGCTGTTTCCGACGGCGGCGGAGGCGCCGAGCCGCAGGCCGGGGTGCGCATCGCCCAGGAGCCGCTCCTTCATGAGGCGGCCGACCTTGAACTTGACGGTGCGCTTGCTTGGGACGCGGACTTTCTCCATGGTCTTGGGATTCTGCGCGATGCGCGCGGCGCGCTCGCGCAGCTCGAAGACGCCGAAATCCCGGAACTCCAGGCGATTGCCCTTGCCCAACTCGTCGACGATCTCCTCCAGGAAGTTCTGCACGATCCGCTTGACCAGCACGCGTTTCTGCCCGGTGGCGTCGGCAATTCGATCGACCAGGTCCTTCTTCGTGATGGTCTTCTCATCGCTGGAAGCCGTTGTCATCGCGTTCCCCAGAAAGCCGCCCCACGAGAGGGGGCAGACCCAACCGTTAAGCCGCCCAAACCCGCCGGGCCGGACAGCTTCCTTCTTCAGCCGACGTGATTCCGCAGCTTTCAGGCCCTAGTGTACGACAAGCCCCTGCCTCAAGCAAGCGGAATCCCAGCGCCTGCAACGAGTTATATCGTGATTATCCGCCATTTGCCAGGTGATTTGGCCTTGACAGCGACCCGGCCTTGTGCTCCTGAGCGCACGCCCTCAACGGGCGCGGCTCACACGACGCTTGCCACCCGCGGCACGCTGCGACGCCGGCGCGCGCGCTCGCGCGGCGCGGCGGCCTGCCGCGGTCTTGCCACGAGGGGCGTCCGGCGCTCGATAACCCGGGATCGCCGTCGACAGCACCTCCTCAATGTTGGTCACCGGCACGAAGTGCAGCGCCTGGCGCACCTCGGGCGGAACCTCGTGCAGGTCGGCCTCGTTGCGCGCCGGGAGAATCACGCTGCGGATGCCGGCCCGGTGCGCCGCGAGCACCTTTTCCTTAATGCCGCCGACCGGGAGCACCAGCCCCCGCAGCGTGATCTCGCCGGTGAGCGCGACGGTCGGGTCGGCCGTGACGTTCTTCAGCAGCGAGTACAGGGCCGCGAGCATCGCCACGCCAGCCGACGGCCCATCCTTCGGAACGGCGGCCGCGGGCACGTGGACATGAATGTCGCTCTCGGCGAGCGTCTTGCGTGGAATGCCCCAATGATCCGCGCGGGCCCGCACGATGGCGAGGGCCGCCTGCGTGGACTCGCGCATGACCTCGCCCATCTGCCCGGTGACGGTCAGGACGCCCCGGCCCGGCATCAGCGTCGCCTCGACGAAGATGATCTCGCCTCCGACGGGGGTGTAGGCCAGCCCGGTGACGACGCCGGGCATGCCGACGCGCATGGCCTGCTCGCGTTCGAAGCGCGGCGGGCCGAGATACTCGGCCAGGTCCTTGACGCGAATCATGTCGGGCGCGGGCAGGTCGCGCGCCACCTTCGCGGCCAGGCCGCGGAAGATGCTGCCGATGTGGCGCTCCAGGTTTCGGACGCCGGCCTCGCGCGTGTGGCCCTCGATGAGCGTCAGCAACGCCGCGTCGTCTATCGTGATGGACCGGTCGCCAAGGCCGTTGTGCTCGCGCTGCCGCGGGACGAGGTAGCGCTTGGCGATCTCCAGCTTCTCCTGCGTGGTGTAGCCGGGCAGGTCGATGACCTCCATGCGGTCCTTCAGCGCCGGCGCGACGGGCTCCATGTAGTTCGCCGTCCCGATGAACATCGCGTGCGACAGGTCGAACGGCACGCCGAGGTAGTGGTCGGTGAAGCTGTGGTTCTGCTCCGGGTCGAGCACCTCGAGCAGGGCCGCCGCCGGGTCGCCGCGGAAGTCCGCCCCCAGCTTGTCGAGCTCGTCGAGCATGATGACCGGGTTGTTCACGCCGGCCTTGCGGATCTCCTGCACGAGGCGGCCGGGGATGGCGCCGATGTAGGTGCGGCGGTGTCCGCGGATGTCGGCCTCGTCGCGGACGCCGCCGAGGGCGATGCGGATGAACTTGCGGCCGAGGGCGCGGGCGATGCTCTGGCCGAGGGAGGTCTTACCCACGCCGGGCGGACCGGCAAAGCACAGGATCGGGCTGCGGCCGGTGGGACGCAGCTTGCGCACGGCCAGGGCTTCGACGATGCGGCGTTTGACCTTTTCGAGGCCGTAGTGGTCGTTGTCGAGGACCTCCTGGGCGCGGTTGAGGTCGAGGTTGTCGGTAGTGGCCTTGTTCCAGGGCATGTCGATTAGCCACTCGAGGTAGTCGCGGATGACGCCGCTCTCGGGCGATACCTGCGGAATGCGGCCGAGGCGCTCGAGCTCGCGATTGGCCTCCTTGAGGACGGGCTCGGGCATGGCGGCGGCGTCGATGCGTTGGCGCAGGTCGGCGAGCTCGCTGGTGCGCGCGTCGCCCTCGCCGAGCTCGCGCTGGATGGCCTTGAGCTGCTCGTTGAGGAAGTACTCGCGCTGGGTCTTGTCGATCTGCTCGCGCACGTCGTCCTGGATCTTGCGCGAGAGCTCGAGCACCTCGAGCTGGTTCTGGAGCGTGGCGTTGATCTTCCGCAGGCGGTCCATGATGTCGAAGGTCTCGAGCAGTTCCTGCTTCTGCACGACGCCCAGCGACAGGTTGGCGGCCAGGAAGTCCGCCAGCGCCCCGGGCTTCTCGATGCTCGCGAGGATCTGCTTGGCCTCGTCGGGCACGTTCGGGCTCAGCTCGATCACCTGCTCGGCGGTGCGCCGGGCCGTGTAGGCGAGGGCTTCGAGCTCGAGCGAGCTGGGCACGCGGTCGTGATGGGCGTTGATGATCGCGCGCCAATAGGGCTCCGTGGCCACGTAGCGCTCCACGCCGACGCGCTGCAACCCGTGAACCAGCAGGCTGCTGGACCCGTCGGGCAGGCGCAGCAGCTTCAGCACCTGGGCCGCCGTCCCGACCCGGTAGATGTCGTCGATGCCCGGGTCCTCGGTCTCCTCGTGGCGCTGGGTGAAGACGGCGAGCATCTTGTCGCCGGCCAGGACGGCGTCGATCAGCCGCTTGGACTTCTCGCGCCCGATGCTCAGCGGCATGACCGTCCCGGGAAACACGACCACGTTGCGCACCGGCAGGATGGGCAGCTCGCGCGGAATGCGCGGCGCGCGGTTGTCGTCCGCCGGGCCGCCGCGCTCGCCGGCCGCCCCGGTCTCCTCCGCCTGGGCCTCGTCAACGCCGTCGGTCTCGCCGTGGCGCTGCTCTAGCCGCGTTTCTTCCGGGGAAGTCGGATCCATAGATAGCCTCTTGAGTAAGTCGCCTCGACCTGCTCGACCTCGACCGGCTCGGGCAGGCCGATGACCCGGCGGAACTCTCCGTCGTTGATCTCGAGGACATAGACGCTGCGCGGTCCGTCGACGCCCGGCGGCGCAGGGGAGCGGCGCAGGCCGCGCAGCTCCACCTGCTGCCCGGTGCACTTCAGGTCGATCTCGTGCTCCTCGACGCCGGCCAGCTCGACGCAGATGTGCAGGTGCGTCGCGGTCTCGTAGACGTTCGTCGCGGGCTGCCAGGCGCCCTCGTTGCGAAAATCCACGAAGCTCCGGTTGAGCATCTCGTCCATGATGTCGCGGATTTTCTGCGACCAATCGTCGAGCTGCGGATCCTTGCCAAACTTATCGAACCCCATGGCGACACCGCTCCTGCTAATGCGACAGGGCTCCGGGGCGGCAACGTCCGCCTCGATCACGGCTCCATTCTAGATCGGCACGGTGCTTCCCGCGACCCGCACCGGCCGGCCGCGGGCGCGCATCGGCCTGCCCGTCGGGGTATACTCAGATCGCGATTGCAGCGGGGCAGCGCGACTCCGGCCGCCCCCGCTCCGACAAGGCTCGAATGAAATCGAGACAAGGTTGACGATGAACCAGCGGACACGCACAACCAGGCTCGCGATCCTCGCCGCGGCCGCGACCCTCGGCGGGTTGCTCGCCGCCGCCTGTGATCGGCCCGCGCCGACGACGACGCCGGCCCCGGCCGCCGGCAAGCCCTTTCGCGCACCCGAGCCCGTGGATCTGAAACCGGCCGAGGCGTCCCCGGCGGAGACGAACGGCTCGGCTGGCCCGGTGCCGGCGGAGATTCCCTACGGCCCGCCCTTGCCGCCCGCGGACGGCTGGACCTACGCCCCGCCGGCGGGCACGCCCATCGCCGCCGGAAACGGTGAGGCCGGCGCCGGCGGCCAGCCGGCGGAGATGCGCATCGGGCTGTACGGGATGACCGACACGCCGGAGTTTGCCGCGGACGAGGAGCTGGGCGAGTACAAGCCTGCGGGTTTCTCGCTGCTGGCGGGTTTCGACTACGACGTGTACGCGGTGGAGTCCTCCGTGGATGGCGACAGGGTGACGCTTGACCTGATCCCGCCGCAGATTCGGGCGTTGAACGACAAGCCGGTGGCACTGCGTGGGTTCATGGTGCCGATCGACGTGGTGCGGAACAAGGCCCGGTCGTTCCTGCTGGTTCGCAATCGGATGATGTGCTGCTTCGGCATTCCGACCGGCGTGAATGAGTGGGTCTACGTCAAGATGGACGGGAACAAGACGGCCGAGTACGCCAAGGACATCGCCGTGACGGTGATGGGCCGGCTGTCGGTGGGGGAGAGCCTCAGCGACGGACTGGTGATGAGCATCTACCGCATGGTGGCCGACGAGGTCATCAACGAAGGCGGCTACTGAACCACCGGGCCGCCATCGCCCGCCGGCCAGGACGGGCCGGCCACGCGGGCGCGGAGATGTCCGGCAGCCTTATGAACACGCCCAGCTTCCACCTCTTCGAGCGCTACGGCGTCGAGCTCGAGTACATGCTTGTGCAGCGCGACACGCTGGATGTCGCCCCGCTCGCCGACGTCGTGCTGCGTGACGCGGCGGGCGAAACCGTCTCGGACGTCGAGCGCGACGGCCTGTGCTGGAGCAACGAGCTGGCCCTGCACGTCCTCGAGCTCAAGACCGCCCGGCCCGCCCCCGTGCTCGCCGGGCTGGCCGAGACGTTCCAGCGCGGCGTCCACCAGGTCAACGCCCTGGCCGCGGTTCATGGCGCGGTGCTCCTGCCGTCCGCCATGCACCCGTGGATGGACCCGCACACCCAGACGCGGCTCTGGCCGCACGACAACAGCGAGGTCTACGCCGCCTTCAACCGCGTCTTCGACTGCCGCGGCCACGGCTGGTCGAACCTGCAAAGCGTGCACCTGAACCTGCCGTTCGCCGGCGACGAGGAGTTCGGCCGGCTGCACGCCGCCATCCGGCTGTTGCTGCCGCTGATGCCCGCGCTGGCGGCCAGCTCGCCGATCGTCGATGGCCGGCCGAGCGGGCTGGCGGATACGCGGCTGGAGGTCTACCGGAGGAATTGCGCGCGGGTCCCGCTCGTGACCGGGCGGGTCATCCCTGAGCCGGTGTTCACGCGCGAGCAGTACGAGCGCGGAATCCTGCGGCCGATGTACGCGGCGATCGCGCCGCACGACCCGGAGGGCGTGTTGCAGCACGAGTGGCTGAACGCGCGCGGCGCCATCGCGCGCTTCGACCGCAGCACGATTGAGATTCGCGTGCTCGACGTCCAGGAGTGTCCGCAGGCCGACCTGGCCGTCGTCGAGTTGCTCGTCGCGGTGCTGCGCGCGATGGTGCATGAGCGCTGGGCCGGGGCCGCGGCCCAGCGGGCCTGGCCCGTCGAGACGCTGGAGCGCGTGCTGCTCGGCACGAGCCGCGCCGGCGGGGAATGGCTGATCGAAGACGAGGACTACCTGTTGCAGTTTGGCTGCCGGGGGCCGATGCGCGCCGCGGAGGTCTGGCGCCGCCTGGCCGAGTCCGTGGTCGGCGGCGAGGACGCGTGGGGTGCGCCGCTGCTCACGATCCTGACGCACGGGACGCTGTCGGCGCGCCTGTCGGCCGCGGCTGGCGCAGCGCCCGCGCGCGAGCACCTGCGCATGATCTACCGGCGGCTCAGCGAATGCCTGCGCGCCGGAACGCCATTTGTGCCGGCCGGCCAGCCGCCAGGCGCCAGCGCATAAACCGGTCCTACGCACCCGAGGCGACCCCGGCGCTTAGCGCTTGGCGCTCGGAGCGCGCTTGCGCTTGGGGCTGCCCGGATCGGGCTCCGCCGCAATCAGTCGCAGCTCTGCCCGTAGTTCGCCAGCAGGATGCCCAGGTCGCCCTGGTCCACGTCGCCGTCGCCGTCGAGGTCGCCGGCGCAGTCCGCCGCGCAGCCGAAATCCGCCAGCAGGATGCCCAGGTCGCTCTGATCGACGTCGCCGTCGCCGTCGAGGTCGCCGGGACACGGAGCAGCGCACAGCTCCAGCGCCCGCTTGACGGCGGCGTAGGCGTCGACCATGCCCCAGCCGTAGCTGTTGTCCTTGCCCGGGTCGCCCAGGTCGACGGCCGTCTCGTACATGATCTGCTTGATCACGTCGATTTCCATGTTCGGGCACGCCTGCCGCATCAGCGCCACAACGCCGGTGATGTGCGGCGTGGCCATGGAAGTTCCGCTGTTGGGGCCGTAGCCGCCGCCAGGAATGGATGATCGCACCTGCACGCCCGGAGCGGCGATGTTGGGCTTGATGAACGGATCGCCGGTCGGCGTGCAGTTGGTCGGCCCGCGCGAGGAGAAGCTCGCGATCGGCCAACCGGGCGTGTTGGCGTCAACGGCGGCGACGGCGCAGGTGTCGTAGTCGGTCGTCGCGCGGTCGGACGGACGGCGCAGGCCTTGCGCGCCCTCGTTGCCCGCGGCAAACAGGATCGCGACGCCCGCCGTCTCGCACGCGTCGAGGTACTCCCACAACAACTGGTCGCACGGAGGATAGCCGTGGCCCGTGACGAGGCCCCAGGAGTTGCAGCAGCACGCCGGCACGTCCCAGTGCGTGTCAAGGTCGCCGTCGGGATTGACCATCCACTGGTAGATCAGGATCGCGTCGGACACGAACTCGCCGATCTGGCCCTGCCAGTTCGGCGTGGACGAAATCCACAGCGCCTTCGGCGCCACGCCGACGCTGTCGCCCGGCGGCCCGCCGGTGATCGTGCCCATGGTGTGCGTGCCGTGGCCGAGCGCGTCGTAGGGGAAGTTGGGGTTCTGGCCGATGCCGTCCCACCAGGCCCACTCCGGGTGGCCGGCGTAGCGCGGGTCGGCGACGCCTGCCCAGCGGCTGGCCAGGGCCGGATGACTGCCGTCGACGCCGGAGTCGAGCGAAGCGACCAGCACGCCCTCGCCGCTGAAGCCCAGCTCGCTCCAGACGAGCGGAGCGCGGATCGCCAGCAGCCCGGGCTCAGGAATGCTGAGTTGCTGGTAGGCCGGCGTTTTCTGTGCGGCGGGAGTCGGCGGCGCGGCGACCGGCTCGATGAGCTCGATGCGGTAGTTGAGGAAGACGTGCTCGACGTCGGCGCGGGCGGCGATCGCGCGGATCACCTCGGGCCGGGCGTCGACGCGCACGCAGTTGGCGAGCCAGAAAGCCTCATACTCGGCGAGTCCCTGCTGCTTGAGCTGCGCCAGGTGCGCCAGCAGCGCCGGCTGCGCGATCGCGGACCGCTGCTGGAGCTCGGTCAGCACGCGCCGGTGCCGCTCCGCCAACGACACGCGCGCCGCGCGCAGCTCCGTCTTCAACGCGCCGAGATCCACCCGGTCCGCCAGGAAAACGAGCGTCGAAACCGCTTCGTTCTCGCCGGCTTCCCGCATCGTCCGCTCCAGGTCACCGTCGAGCGTGCCGGCGTGCGCGACGCAGACCGCCGCCAGCGCCGAGGCCAACGCGGCCATCGATCGGCTCATGAACAACTCCTTTGTCCTTCGCAGTCCGCCAGTCGCGCCGCCGCGGCGCTCCTTGCGCCCTCCGAGGCCGCTACTGGCACGGGCTGCCGTAGTGCGAGACCAGGATTCCCAGGTCGCTCTGGTCGACGTCGCCGTCGCCGTCGATGTCGCCCGTGCATTCTCCGCCGGTGCAGCCGAAGTTCGCCAGCAGGATTCCCAGGTCGCTCTGCCCGACGAGCTTGTCCCCGTCCAGGTCGCCGCTGCACGGGTTGCAGTGAACCAGCGCGAGCTGCACCGCCGCGTACACGTCGATGATGCCGTAGCCGTACAGGTTGTCCTTGCCCGGCGTCCCGCGGTCGAGACACGTGTCGTACAGAATCTGCTTGGCGGCGTCGACGCCGAGGTCTGGACAGGCCTGGAGCACGAGCGCCAGCGCCCCAACCACGTGCGGCGTCGCCATCGACGTGCCGTTCTTTTGCGTATAGCCCCCGCCCGGAGCCGCCGAACGCACGTTCACACCCGGCGCGGCCACGTCGGGCTTGATGGCGGCGCTGCCGTCCGGTGTGCAGTACGTCGGCCCGCGCGACGAGAAATTCGCGATCGGCCAGCCCGCCGCCCCCGCGTCCACCGCCGCGACCGCCGTGCTGCGATACGGGTCCATCGCCCGGTCGCCCGGGCGGCGCAGGCCGCTGGCGCCTTCGTTCCCGGCGGCGAAGACCTGGGCGGTGCCGGCGGCTTCGCTGGCGTCGATGTAGCTCCAGAAAAGCTGGTCGCAGGGCGGGTAGCCGTGGAAGGTGGTCAGCCCCCAGGAGTTGCCGCAGGCGTGGGGGACGTCCCAGACCGTGTCGGGGTTGCCGTCGGGATTGACCATCCATTGGAACGACTCGATGGCGTCGGTCACCGTCTGCTGAATGCTGAAGCTGCGGTCGATCGGTGCGGCGGCGATCCAGGTCGAGCCAGGCGCGACGCCGATCTCGTCTCCCGGCGCCCCGCCGCAGATCGTGCCCATGGTGTGCGTACCGTGTCCGTTCTGGTCATACGGGAAGGAGTTGTCCCCGAGGTAGGGATCGAGCCAGGCCCACTCCGGGTGCCCGGCGTATTCCGACTGGAGCCCGCGCCAGCGGCTGGCGAGCGACTCGTGGCCGCCGGCGACGCCGGTATCGATATTGGCGACGACGACGCCCTGGCCGGTGTAGCCGGCGGCCCAGGCCTCCGGCGCGCGGATCACAACCAGCCCGATCTCGGGCGCGGCAAACAGCCCGTTGCTGCCCGGCCGCGCGGGCGGTGCGACGGCGTCGCTGTCGGGCATTTCGATCAGGTCGATCGGGTAGTTGATGTAGACCATCTCGACGTCGGCGCGCACGGCGAGGGCCCTGACGGCCTCAGGCCGGGCGTCAACGCGGAAGGCGTTGACGATCCAGAAGGGCTGGAAGCTGGCCACGCGGCCGTCGCGCTGCATGGCGGAAAGCGCGCCGACGAGGTCGCGCTGCGTCAGGGCGGCGCGGGACTGGAGCGCCGTGATGACCGTGTGGTTGCGCGTCGCGCGGTCGGCCTTCGCCACGCTCAGTTGCCGATCCAGCGCCGCGATGTCTACGCGATCGCGCAGGTAGACCAGCACCGAGACGTGCTCGTCCTGCGGCGTGTTGACCAGCAGGTTCTCCAGGTTCGGCTCGATGTCGCCGGCGAGCGCCGCGGCGCCGGCCAGCAAGGTGAATACGACGCCCGCCCATGCACGTGGAAGCATTGGTGCCTTTCTCCCTTCCGGTTCGAGGACCGCGGCGCGCGCCGAATATCCAGGTGCGCACCCTGCGGCCGAACTGCCCTTCACGGCTGCCTTGTATGTGTCCCGCAGACGAGATCGCCTTCGACGTCGCGTTATCGGCTGTTTTCCGCGACCCTACCAGATTCTAGCGGGGCCGCCCGCCGCCTTGCAAGCGCCAGGCCCATAACGCTACCACAGCCGCCGGCCGCGCCCCCGGAACTCGCGATACGCCGCCCGCGTCGGAAAACTGAAGTAGCTGCCGGCCTCGGTTCGCAGCGGCGTCGTGGCCCGGTCGCCGCGCTCCAGCCGCTCGATGGCCCGCAGCAGCGCGTCGCAGTGAACGCGCTTGCTGCGGACGATGAATTCGTCGAGCGTCTCGTGGGGCAGGATGTCGAACTCCTCGACGACGACCACGTCGCCGGCGTCGATCTTCTCGTTCACCAGGAAGACCGTCACGCCGGCGCGCGTCTCGCCGTTGGCCATCATCCAGAAGCTGGGCGCGATGCCGCGATACTGCGGCAGCAGCGCGCCGTGGACGTTCAGGCAGCCCAGCCGGGGCAGGGCGATCAGCGGCTGCCTGAAGATCTGCGGGCACGAGACGCTTACGACCAGGTCCGTCTTCATCGCGCGCAGGCGCTCCAGGAAGCCGGCGTCGTTCACGTCCTCGATCAGTTCGCACGGTACGCCCGCGGCCCGCGCCGCCGACTCCACCGAGTAATAACGCCCCGGCGCCCGGCCAACGCCCAGCCGGTCGCAGATCTTCGCCGCCAGCGTGCGGCGCGCGAGGACCAGCGTGTTCCAGAGCCCGAAGGCGCCGGCGTACTTCCGCAGCATGGTCAGGGCCGAGTCCCGACCGTATCGCGGGCGTACGCAGAACACCGCCCGGAAGTCGCGCCGCGCCGCCAGCAGCCGGGCGAAGAACGCCGGCAGGTAAAGCGGCTCATCGGCGGTGAGGACGACGATGTTCATCAGGCAGGACGATACTGCCCGCGGGGGTGAGCCGGTAGCTGCCCGCCCCACCCAATCTGAGGACATGCGTGGCGCGGGCTTCCAGCCCGCGAGGACATGGGTGGCGCGGGCTTCCAGCCCGCGATCCGCCACGGCTCGGCCGGCAGGATGCCGGCCCCACCCAATCAGGCTCGGCCGGCAGGATGCCGGCCCCACCCAATCAGGCTCGGCCGGCAGGATGCCGGCCCCACCCAATCAGGCGCGCCGCCGCATCGCGAGCGCCAGGCCAAGCGCGACCAGCACGAAGGTGCCGGGCTCGGGGATATACATCAGCCCCAGCAGGTTGCCGGAGCCCGTCGAGCCGATGAGCGTCGCCGCTCCGGTCGCGGTATCGATCGTGTAGAGGTTGTCGGTGGTGTTGTCGACCAGGTAGATGAGGCCGTTGTCCCAGTTGTAGGCCAGCCCGTTGGGGTTGCTCGGGCCGCTCAGCGGGCCGATCAGCGTGGTCGCGCCGGTGGCGCGGTTGACGGTATAGAAGCTGTCGGTCCCACTGTTAGTGAGGTACATGACGTCGGCGCCCGAGTGATGCACGAGGTTGGAGAACGACGTGAGCCCCGACGTGCCAATCAGCGTCGCCGCGCCGGTTGCGATGCTGATGTTGTAAAGGCCGTTGTTGTGCGACGACTCGCCGTACAGCGTGTTGGTCGTTTCGTCCCACTCTAGGCCGTGCATGACGATCGCCGAGTCGCCGTAGGCGCCGATCAGCGTGGCCGTCCCGGTGGCCAGGTCAAGCGTGTAGACCGAGTCATTGCTGGTCGACGTGACGTAGATGATGTCGTTGTTGCGGTCGTACGCCAGTCCGCCGGTCGTGCCGGCGTTGGCGCTGACGGTGCCGATCGACGTCTTGGCGCCGGTCGCCATGTCGATCTCGTAGAGCGCCCGGCTGCTGTCGACGGCGATCAGCCGTCCCTGAGCCATGGCGCTGGCCGTCAGCATAGACAACATCAGCGCATGATGAAAGAAAGAAACGAGTCTCATGATGTCCTCCTCCTACAGGGCACACCGGCACTGGCCGGCACAGACATGCTGACCGATCGAGTTCATGTTAACGCGCGCCGGCGGAAGACGGAAGCAAAAACTGCATCGCCGGCGATGTGTCCGATAAGTCGCGCAGCTTCACCGGCTTTCCGGATTCCGGGCCGCTCCACGCCAGGGATAGCGCCCGCACGCGGCGGCCAGGAGCGCCGCCGAACGGCGCGGGCAGGCGCTTCGTGCCGGCACCGGGCGCCCGGGCCACGGTCCTATTCGGCCTGGATGACCTCGACCGCGAGGATGTTCTCCTGCGCGCCGCGCAGGCGGCCCAGCAGGTCGCTCGACGGCGCCTTGTTCACGCGGATATGCGCGCAAGCCGCCTTGCCGCCGTCGTAGATCACGTGGTCCATCTCCTCGACGTTGATCTGCTCCTCGGCGATGGCGGAGAAGACGCGCGCCAGGCCGCCCGGCTTGTTGTGCAGGCGGACGACCAGCATCGGCATGCTGAGCGGCTCGCGCATGTTCACGCAGTTGGGCGCCTTGCCCGTGTGCTTGAACGTCTCGACGATGCGCACGGTCTCGTCGGCGACGGCGAGCTGCGCCTGCTCGGTGCTCGCGCCGATGTGGTGCGTCACGTACAGGTTCGGCACGTTGGCCACCGGGCCGTGATACTCCTTGGCGTCGGCCGCCGGCTCGTCGTTGAAGACGTCGATCGCCGCTCCGCGCAGCCGCCCTTCCTTCAGCGCCCGCAGCAGCGCCGCCTCGTCCAGCACGTTCGCCCGGGCGGTGTTGATCAGCAGCGCCTCGCGCTTCATCAGCCCCAGCCGCCGCTCGTCGATCAGGTTGTTCGTGCTCGGCCCGCCCGGCACGTGGATGCTCACCACGTCGCTGGCCCGCAGCAGGTCGTCCAGCTCCACCCGTCGCGCCGTCGGAATGTCCACCAGCCGTCGCGTGCGGCCCAGGTTGAAATACAGCACCGACATCTCGAACGCCACGGCCCGCCGCGCCACCTCCGAGCCGATCTGCCCGGAGCCGACGATGCCGATCGTGCGGCCTTTCAGCCCGCGGGCCGTCTTGGCGAAGGCGCTCTTGTTCCAGCGGCCGGCGTTCAGGTCGATCACGTTCTCCGGAATCCGCCGGTCGAGCGCGATGATCAGCCCCCAGGTGAGCTCGGCGACGGCGACGGCGTTCTGCCCCGGGCAGTTCGTCACCATGATGCCGCGCTGCGAAGCCGCCGCGACGTCGATGGTGTCATAGCCGGAGCCGGCGCGGACGATGAGCTTGAGGCGGCTGCCGGCGGCCAGCACGTCGCGCGGGACCTTGCACGAGCGCACGATGAGGACGTCAGGGTCCAGCTCGCGCAGCCGGGCGGCGAGCGCCTCGCCCTTCAACCCGGCCTCGGCGTACACCTCGGTCGGGATCGCCCGCAGTTTCTCGACGCCGACGGTTTCGAACTTGTCCGCGATCAGTACTTTCATGGCGCGCCTGCATCTTTCTGTTCACGTCTCGCACGTTCGCCCGCATTATACGCCGCTGCGCCAAATGTGCGCAACGCCCCCCAGCGCCGCGGACGGCCGGCATCCGGCGGTTCAGCCGGCCACCTCCCGGCCGGCATGGCCGAAGTCGCCAGAAAAGCCGGGCTTTACGCTTTTCTAGCGCCCGGCTCGCATGGACCACACATCGTCCCGCGACATTCCCGGGCGGTGTTGGCTGTTGGTTCTCACTCGTTTCAATCGTAGAGGAGGAGCACTGTGAAGCACGGATTCGGAGGCTTCTGCCTGCTTGGCGCGACCGCGACCGCCGCGTTGGCCGGCGGCCAGATGCGCATCACGGAGTACATGTACCAGGGCAACGGCGATCTGTACGAGTTCATCGAGTTCACCAACGTCGGCGATGCGGCGGTGGACATGTCCGGCTGGAGCTTTGATGACAACAGCGATACGCCCTTCTCCGTCGACCTGAGCGCCTTTGGCACGGTCGCCGCGGGCGAGTCGGTCATCCTCACGGACTCCGACGCCGAGGACTTCCGCACGACCTGGGGCCTCTCGCCGCTGGTCAAGATCATCGGCGGAAACACGCACAACCTCGGGCGCAACGACGCGATCAACCTGTATGACGACCTCGCGGTGCAGGTCGACCGCCTGCGATACGGCGACCAGGACTTCCCCGGCAGCATCCGGGCGCGCTTCAACAGTGGGAATCCGGCTTCGCCGGCCGCGCTCGGCGCCAACGACCCGTACCAGTGGGTGCTGGCCCTCGAGGGCGACATCTACGGCTCGTGGATGTCGACCAACCTCGACATCGGCAACCCCGGACAGTACATCCCGGAGCCGGCGTCGCTTGGCCTGCTGGCGATTGGCGGTGCGCTGCTGCTGCGCCGCCGCTGAGCCGCCGCCGACGCGCGTGACGAGCGCTTCGCAAAGGACCGGGGTCGGCACGCCTGCCCCGGTCTTCCTTTTCCTCCTGCCCTGTCCTGCCCTGCCTGTTTCGCCTGCCGGATTGGAACGCGTCTGCGCAGCCGGGGATTCGGCGGTACAATCGGCGGAGCCACGGGCCGTCAGCGCGCCGGCCCGGCGGGCCCATAGCTCAGTCGGTTAGAGCGGCGGACTTGGGGCCTGGTCGCGGCTAAGTCTGCGGGGAGTTGTCAACGTGGATACGCCGATCAGGCAAGGGTCTTCCCGGCGGCAACGTCGGGTTAGCAGGCCGTCAAAGTCGGGGAACGCTACGAGTCGAAAGACTTATGCCGATCCCGAGCCAAGCAGCCGGACGCCGGTCGCGACCGCGCGTTCGGCGGGCGTGTGTAGAGACTGGACGGCGGCCCACCCCATCGGCGCATGGGGTGAAGGGACAGTCCGAGCCCGCGGGAAACCGCGGGAGGTGCTCGCATAATCCGTTGGTCGCTGGTTCGAATCCAGCTGGGCCCAGTCGTGCGCGGTATCGGAGATGATCCTGTGTCCAGATCACCCCACAACCGAACGTGCGTCTACAATACGTTTTCAGGGCCGCGTTGGCGAAGGCGCGCGGCGCGCGCGGCCCTGACGGCGGCGACGTTCCCCCTGTTGCAGGGCACGTGCGTCGACATTGCGGAGCGCTCTGTTATCAACGGCCTTTTCACAGGAGCCACGCCCTATCTCGTGCAGCGCCTGGCGGATCACCTTGGCGTCGGCGCCGACACCGAGCAGGATTCCGGCGAAGGTGTCCGATAAACGTAGAGCGACGCCTAGGGTTGCGAAGTCCCGGGCAGATTTTGGGCGCGGCCGCGCTGCGGTTCAGAAACTAGGGTAGATTCGGCGACCTGCATGATGACGCGAGGCGCGGAAGAAGTCGCGGGTCGTACTGGGTTCAGGAGGCTGGCTTGGACAAGTTGATGGGTCCCGGGTGGATGCGGGTGCGCTGGATTGCGCCATTCTGCCTGCTGTGCGTTCTCGCCGGCTGCGCGGTCCCACAGCCGCGCGGCAACGGCCGGCTGACGCGGGTGGTCGAGCCCGAGTCGCGCCGCGGGTACTACCTGTATCTGCCCGAAGACTACGTGCGCCTCGAGCAGGCAAAGGACCAGGCCGGCCTGCGCGCCCGGCGTTGGCCGCTGGTCGTGACCTTCCACGGCATGAAGCCCTTTGACAACGCCCGACCGCAGGCGCTGGAATGGCAGCAGGAGGCCGACCGCTTCGGCTTCGTGGTGGTCGCACCGGAGCTGCGCGCCCCGGACATGTTCGCCCAATTCCCGCTGCGCACCGTGCACCCGGCCTTCAAGGGTGACGAGCAGGCCACGCTCAGGATTCTCGACCACGTCTTCGCGACCACCTGTGCCGACCGCGGAAACGTGCTGGCCACGAGCTGGTCCTCCGGCGGCTACATGGCCCATTACATGCTGAACCGCCATCCGGACCGCTTCACCTGCCTGGCCGTGCGGCAGTCGAACTTCTCCGAGTCCGTCATGGACGCGTCGGCCGCGCCGCGCTCCGCGTATCACCCGCTCTTCATCATCAACACCGAGAACGACTTCGCCATCTGCAAGAAGGAGTCGCAACGCGCGGTCGAGTGGTACGGCCACAACGGCTACAAGAACGTCGCCTGGATCTATATCCGGCACCTCGGCCATGAGCGCACGCCGGACCTCGCCGCCGACTTCTTCGGCCGCGTCAGCGGCGTGCAGCCGAACCGCCCGCCCGCCGTGCTCGCCAGGCGCCAGGCCATCGACGGGAACGCCGACGGCATCGCGCTGCTCTCCGGCAAGCTCAAGCCGTTCGCCGCGCCGCCCGGCGTGACGGCGCGCGCCGTCCCTGACGCCGACGTGCCGCGACGCGACGACCCGGTCGCCTACGCCGCACGGCCCGGCGTTACCGCGCTGCCGGAGCGAGTCCGCGGTCCGGCGTCGATCCGCGAGCCCGCCGCCGATGGCACCGTGGCCATCCGCGTCACGCCCCGCACCGGCATCGAGCCCCTGTACATGCACTACTCCGCGGAGTGTCCGGCGGACTGGCAGCGCTCGGCCGCGTTCCGCTGGACGCTGAACGGTCAGGCGATTGGCGGCGGGCTGAATGGCCAGAAGACGCTGACCGAGCCCGGCGATCACACGCTGGGGCTGCTGGTCGTGACGGCGCGAGGCGAAGAGCACCGCGCCTATCAGACGATCCGCGTCATTCCGCGGCTGACTTCGGGCGGCGCGTCCGGCGGCTGATGCGGCTGGCGCCTCGGAGCGGAGGCTAGGCCATGGCGGAGTTCTCCGGGAACATCTGGGCGCCGTGGCGCATGGCGTACATCCGCGGGATGACACCTGGCGCGCAGCCGGACACTGAAACGCCGGGCTGCTTTCTTTGCCGCTACGCTGCGCAGCCGGACCGGGACGCGGCGAACCTGGTGCTGTGGCGGAGCCCGCGCACGCTGGTGCTGCTGAACCGCTATCCGTACACGAACGGCCACGTCATGATCGCGCCCGTGGACCACCAGCCGGACATGGGGGCGCTGCCGGAAGCGGTGCTTTTCGAGCTCGCGCAGCGCATCCGCGATGCGCTGCGCGTGCTGTGCGAGGCGGTGAAGGCCGAAGGCTTCAACGTCGGGCTGAACCTGGGGCGCTGCGCGGGCGCCGGCCTGCCCGACCACGTGCACTGGCACGTCGTGCCCCGCTGGGCCGGCGATACCAACTTCATGTCATCCGTCGGCGACGTGCGCGTCATTCCAGAGGCGCTTCAGGACGTCTACGAGCGCTTCCGCGCCGTCGCCTCCGGCCTCTCGCTTCCGAAACCGTAGCAGAGCCCCCGCCGCACGCTACTTGCCGCGCTTGTAGAAGGGCAGCTTCGCGACGCGGGCCGCCACCGGCGTACCGCGCAGGTCCACCTGCACCGCGGTGCCCGGCTGCGCCAGGCGCGGCTCGACGAAGCCCATCGCCAGGGGCCTGTCGAAGGTCGGGCTGTGAGAACCGCTTGTCACGACGCCGACCGTGCGGCCGTCGAGCTGCACGGCCGCGCCCTGCCGCGCGGCGCGGCGGCCATCGAGCTCCAGCCCGACCATCACGCGCGCCGGCCCGTGCTCCTTGACGCGTTGCAGCGCCGCGCGGCCGACGAAGTCCTTGCTCAGGTCGACGCACCACGCCTGCCCCGCGGTGATCGAGTCCCACTCCTCGCTCAGCTCGTGGCCATACAGCGGCATGCCCGCTTCCATCCGCAGCGTGTCTCGCGCCCCCAGGCCGGCCGCGCGCACCGGCCGGCCCAGTTCGGCGGAGCGCTCCAGCATCAGGCTGACCGCCGTCAGCGCGACCGGCGCGGGCAGGATGATCTCGATGCCGTCCTCGCCCGTATAGCCGCTGCGGGCCGCGTAATACGTGGCTCCGAGCACTTCGCCGGTCTTGAAATGATAGCGCTTCAGCTCGCTGACGCGGAACGGCAGCAACTGGTCGAGCGTCTCGAGCGCCTCGGGCCCCTGGATCGCCACCATGCCGGTCTCGAAGGTCCGGTCCGTGATGACGACGTCCTGGCCCGCGCTCTGCTGCTGCCACCACGCCAGCAGCTTCTCGCGATTCGACGCGTTGCACACCACCAGGTAGCCGTCCTCCAGCCGCGACACGATCACGTCGTCCAGGATGCCGCCGTCCTCACGGCACATGTGGCTGTAGCGGCACTGGCCCACCGCCATGTCGCCGATGCGCCGCGTGTTCAGCCGCTCCAGCAGCGCCGCCGCCCCCGGCCCGCTGAACTCGACCCGCCCCATGTGGGAGACGTCGAAGAACGTCGCGTGGCGGCGCGTGTAGTTGTGCTCTTCGATGATGCTGGTGTAGACCACCGGCATCTCCCAGCCGGCGAAATCCACCAGCCGGCCGCCCGCGGAGCGGTGATATTCAATCAACGGTGTTTGCAGCATGGGCTTGCTATCCACAGAGTGAGACCCCGCGCTTCGCCGCCTTGGCGACACGGAAACCGCGCAGTATAGCCGGCCAGACAGCGCTGCGGGAGTTCTGGGAACCGGCCTCCGGCCGGTCGGCGCTGGTACCGTTTGAACCCGGCCGCGCCCCCGGAGGAAGCGGTTGCGCCAGCAGGCGTCCTCATTTCAACCGCTTCCTCGCGGGCGCGGCTCGGCTCAGTAAGCAACCTGTACCAATGCCGGCCGGTCGGCACCGCCAATGCGACGAGAACTCCGGTCAGCGGTCGCTCCCCATGCGCACCGACGCGTGCGGCCGCAAGCCGCGCTGCGCTCGGCTTGCCGCCGCCGAGCGACTATAGTCCCCACGCATATGCCGAGCAGCCTCGCCCCGCTCAGTGCCTACGCCCCGTTCGCGCTCGTCGCGCTCGCGGTCGCGCTCGGCGCCACGCCGCTTGCCGGCACGCTCGCGCGGCGGCTCGGCATCATGGACCATCCCGACCAGCTCCTCAAACCGCACGCGCGGCCCACGCCCTACCTCGGCGGCCTGGCGATCGCACTGGCGTGGATGGCCGCCGCCTCGCTGGCCCTGCTGCTGCCCCCGGGCGTCGCCGGCCTGCCGACTCGGCACCTGGCCGCCGTCATGCTGCCGATCCTCGGCGGCGGGCTGGCGATGGTGCTGCTCGGGATGCTCGACGACGCCGGCGACCTGCTGCCGCGGATTCGCCTGGCCATCAGCGGCCTCGTCGTGGTGCTGATGATACTGGGGACCGGTGCGGGCCTGCACCTTCCGCAAGCCATTGCCGCGGTGTTGGGTACCGGCGGGTGGCCGGCGTGGCTTGGCCCGGCGGTGGCGCTGCCGCTCGGCGTGTTCATCGTGCTCGGGGCGTGCAACTCGTCGAACCTCATTGACGGCCTCGACGGGCTCTGTGCGGGCGTAGCGGGCGTCATGGGTGTGGCCTACGCCCTGCTGGCGGCTCTGGCGCTGGCGGGCGACGGCGCCGCCGAAGCGCCCGCGTCGTACATCGGCCGCCTGGAGACGCTGGCGGTGCTGCCGCTGGCCCTTGGCCTCGCGGGCGCCGCGTTCGGTTTCCTGTATCACAACTTCAACCCGGCCCGCATTTTCATGGGGGACGCCGGCAGCCTGCTCATTGGCTACGTCTGCGGCGCGTGCATCCTGCTGCTCGCGCAAACCGGAGAGCTGCGCTGGGTCGTCGGCGGCGTGATCGTATTCGGGCTGCCGATCTTCGACACGGCGTTGGCCCTGTATCGCCGCTGGCGCAGCAGGAAACCGATCTTCGCCGGCGATCGCAGCCATTTCTACGATCAGCTCGTGCAGCGCGGCTTCAGCGTGCGCGCCACGGCGCTCATCTGTTACGCGGTCGCCGCGCTCTATGGGGCGCTCGGCCTGGCCGTCGTCTGGATGAGCGCCGCCGGCGCAGCGGCGTATTTTCTGGCCATTGTCGCGGCCAGCGCGGCTGCGGCCGCGGGTTTGGGCTTCACGCGGCCGGAGCGGCGCCGGCGCATGATTTGAGAATAACCCACCGCGGAGCTATAACCCGCGGATCCTCGGCGGAAGCGTCCGCATGAGACCGGCGGCAAAGGAAAGTGAACCAGGGCGGGACGAAATGAGCATCCTCGTCGATCGATCCACGCGCGTCATCTGCCAGGGCATCACCGGCAAAGCCGGCGCCTTCCACACCCGGCAGTGCATCGAGTACGGCACGAACTTCGTCGGCGGCGTCACGCCGGGCAAGGGCGGAACGAAGTCCGAGCACGGCCTGCCCGTGTTCGACACCGTCCACGAGGCGGTCGAGAAGACGGGCGCGAACTGCTCGCTGATCTTCGTGCCGGCGTCCGCCGCCGCGGCCGCCGCCATGGAGGCCGCCGACGCCGGCATCGCGCTGGTCGTGCTGATCACCGAGGGCATCCCGACGCTGGACATGGTGAAGGCACGCAAGTTCCTCGACGACAAGGGCACGCGTCTCATCGGTCCGAATTGCCCGGGGATCATCACGCCTGGGCAGGCCAAGATCGGCATCATGCCCGGCTACATCCACAAGCCGCCCGCCGCCGGCACGAAGAACGTCGGCATCATCTCGCGCAGCGGCACGCTCACCTACGAGGCCGTCTGGCAGACAACTCAGAAGGGCTTCGCCCAGTCCACCTGCGTGGGCATCGGCGGCGACCCCGTCAAGGGCCTCAATTTCATCGAGCTGCTCGACCTGTTCGAAAAGGACGCGGAAACACACGCGATCCTCATGATCGGCGAGATCGGCGGAACCGACGAGGAAGCCGCCGCCGCCCACGTCCGCCAGCACGTCCGCAAGCCGGTCGTCGCCTTCATTGCCGGCCGCACGGCGCCGCCCGGCCGGCGCATGGGCCACGCGGGCGCGATCATCTCCGGCGGCGAGGGGACCGCGGACAGCAAGATCGCGGCGCTGCGCGCGGCGGGGATCGCCGTGAGCGAAAGCCCGGCAACGCTGGGCGAAACAGTGGCCGGCGCCCTGCGCTAAACGAGCGGCAAGCGCAAACGAGCCGCGAGCGCATACGAGCGGCAAGCGCGTACGAGCCGCGAGCGCAAGCGAGTGGAGTGACGACCGCGCGAACACGCGCGCCGGCAAGGAAGTGGAATAACGACCGCGCGCAGACGCGCACACCGCAAGGGAGAACGAGCCGCGAGCGCAAGCGAGTGGAGTGACAATCGCGCAAACACGAGCGCGATTGCGCGCCTTTGCCAAGTGCCATTGGAGATCGATCGTGCGAGCGCCCCTGGCGTACTTCCTGACATGGACCTGTCACGGCGCGTGGCTTCACGGAGACGAACGCGGCTCGGTCGACCGGTGGCATAACGTCCCCGGGACGAATTTGCTGCCGCCGGACCCGGAGCGAGCGTACACCGAACAGCGGTCTCTGGTGACGCCTGCGATGATGCTTGATGCGGCCCAGCGCGAGGTCGTGCGACAAACGATCGTCGATCATTGCGGGCTCCGCACGTGGGAGCTCCTCGCGTACAATGTCCGCAGCAACCACGTGCACGTCGTACTCTCGTGTCCGCAGGAGGTTCGGCCTGAGCAGGCGATGTCGCAGCTCAAGTCGTGGTGCACGCGCCGCCTGCGGGAGGCGGGGCTTGTCGACGAGCGCGCGGTCGTGTGGACGCGGCATGGCAGCACACGTTGGATCAACGATGCGAAAAGCCTCAGCGCGGCCGTGGCGTATGTGCTCGAGGGGCAGTCGAGCGAGCGCTATCGGTGAGGCGGTTCGACCTCGGGTTACTCCACTCGCTTGCGCTCGCGGCTCGTGCTTGCTCGCGGCTTGCTTGCGCCTGCGGCGCGCGTGTTCGCGCGGTCGTCACTCCACTCGCTTGCGCTCGCGGCTCGTATGCGCTCGCCGCTCGTATGCGCTCGCCGCTCGTATGCGCTCGCGGCTCGTGTGCCCCTCGCGGCTCGTGTCGGGGGCGGCGCGCGGGGTCTTCCACTCCCACTACGACAGGCTCGAACATCATGACCAAACCCTCTTGGCTCAATAAACGCCTGACCGGATGCTTCAGCATGGCGCTCACGTGCGCCGCCGGCGCCGTGCTGCTCGGTGCCTCGAGCCCTGGCGCGGCGCAGGACCAGCCCGCCCCGCCCGAAGCGCGCGAGAAGATCGCCGCCGCGCTGCCGGAAAAGCCCTTCGCCGAGCCGGCCAAACCCCGGCGCCTCCTTGTCTTCACGCTCACGCGCGGCTTCCGCCACGCCTCGATCCCCGTCGGGGTCGAGGCGCTAGCGCAGCTAGGCCGCCGCACCGGCGCCTTCGAGGTCACGCACTCCGAAGACCCGGCCGTCTTCGAGCGCGAGCCGCTCTCGGCCTTCGACGCCGTGTGCATGCTGAACACGACCGGCGAACTGTTCACGCCGCCGAATCTCGCCGCGATGCCGCAGCCCGAGGCCGACGCCGCGCGGCAACGCGACGCGCGCCTCAAGCAGAACCTGCTGGAGTTCGTTCGCGGCGGCAAGGGCCTCGCCGGTATCCACTCGGCCACCGACACGTTCTACGAGTGGCCGGACTACGGGCGGATGATCGGCGGCTACTTCGACGGCCACCCGTGGAACGCCGGCGACGAGGTTGTAATCCGCATCGACGATCCGCAGCACCCGCTGACGGCGCCGCTCGGCGGGCGCTCGCTCGAGCTCAAGGAGGAGATCTACCAGCTCCGCGACCCGTACTCGCGCCAGCGGCAGCGCATCCTGATGGTCCTCGATCACTACCGCACCGACATGAGCAAGCCCGGCGTCCGCCGCGCTGACAACGATTTCGCCGTAAGCTGGGTGCGCAGCGAGGGCCGTGGCCGCGTGTTCTACTGCTCGCTGGGTCACAACGAGCACATGTACTGGCACGCGGACGTGCTCAAGCACTACCTGGCGGGCCTCCAGTTCGCGCTCGGCGACCTGACGGCCCCGACCGAGCCCCGATCCGAGCCCCAAGCGCCAGCGCCGGGGTCCTCCCCCTGGCGCCCGCTCTTCAACGGCCGCGACCTGACCGGCTGGAAGGGTCTCGTCGGCGACCCGCTGAAACGCGCCGCGATGCGACCCGACGAGCTCGCCACGGCCCAGGCCGACGCGGACGACCTCATGCGCCAGCACTGGTCGGTCGTCGATGGCGAGCTGCGCTTCGACGGCGGCGGCAGCCACCTGTGCACGGCTGAAGACTTCGACGACGTCGAGCTGCGCGTCGAGTGGAAGATACAACCGGCCGGTGACAGCGGTGTCTACTTGCGCGGCTCGCCGCAGGTGCAGATCTGGGACCCGGCGCAGTGGCCGGAGGGTTCCGGCGGGCTGTACAACAACCAGCAGAACCCGAGCAAGCCGTTCCTGCGCGCCGACCGGCCCGTCGGCGAATGGAACGAGTTTCGCATTCTCATGCTGGGCGAGCGGGTCACCGTCTGGCTCAACGACCAGCTCGTCGTGCTCGACGCGCCGCTGGAGAACTACTGGGATCGCCAGCGCCCGATCTTTCCGGCCGGGCCGATCGAGCTCCAGTCGCACGGCTCGCCCCTGGCGTTCCGCAACATCCTCGTGCGCCGCCCGGCTCCATCCGAGCCCCGCTCGCGGCCCCAAGCGCGGGCGCCGGGGTCCGCCTGGCGCCAACTCTTCAACGGCCGCGACCTGGCCGGCTGGAAATGCAGCCCCGGAAGCTGGCTCGTCGAAGACGGCGCCCTCCTCCGGAAGGGCGGCGGTGACATCTGGACCGAGGACCTCTACGGCGACTTCGTCCTCGAACTCGAATTCAAGTTCGCCCCCCAGGCCAACAGCGGCATCTTCTTCCGCACCGGCGACCTGGCCGACCCCGTGCAGACCGGCATCGAGCTCCAGGTGCTGGATTCCCACGGCAAGACCCAGCCCGGAAAGCACGACTGCGGCGCCATCTACGATATCATGGCCCCGCGCGTCAACGCCGTGCGCAAACCCGGCGAATGGAACCACGTCGTCCTCGTCTGCCACGGCAGCTTCATCGCCGCCGCGATGAACGGCGAGCGCATCATCTCGCTCGACCTGAACGACTGGACGCAGCCGCGCCGCAACCCCGACGGCAGCGAGAACAAGTTCAGGACGGCCTACCGCGAGATGCCGCGCATCGGCCACGTCGGCTTCCAGGACCATGGCACGGCCGTCTCATACCGCAACATCCGCCTCAAGCCGCTGGCAGCCGATGCCGCGCTGGTCCCCCTTCGATAACCGGGTGGCGGACTTCCGATGAGCCAGCCTGGCGCCATCTCCCCGCGACCGCGGGTCGTCATCGTCGGCGGCGGCTTTGCCGGCCTCTACTGTGCCCGGTCCCTCGCCGGCGCCGATATCAGCGTCACGCTGATCGACCGCCGGAACTACCACCTGTTTCAGCCGCTGCTGTACCAGGTCGCGACCGGGGGACTGTCGCCGGCGAACATCGCCGCCCCGCTGCGCGGCGTGCTGGCGCGGCAGCGCAACTGCCGCGTCGTGATGGCGGATGTCACCGGTTTCGACGTCCCCGGCCGGCGCGTCCTCGCGCACGACGGCGGCCGCGACTGCGCGTTCACGTACGACACGCTCGTCGTCGCGGCCGGCGTGCGGCACAACTACTTCGGCAACCCCGCCTGGGAGAGCTGGGCGCCGGGTCTCAAGACAATAGAGGACGCCACGCGGATACGAGCCAAGATCCTCTCCGCGTTCGAGGACGCCGAACTCGAAACGTCTCCCGAGCGTATCAGGGAGTGGCTCACCTTCGTCGTCGTGGGGGCAGGACCCACAGGCGTTGAGCTGGCCGGCGCATTGGCCGAGATCGCCCGCCGGACGCTCAGGCGCGATTTTCGGCGGATCGATCCGGCGTCGGCCCGAATCCTCCTCGTGGAAGGGTCGGAGCGGGTGCTGCCCATGTACCCGCCCGACCTTTCCCGCAAGGCGCAGCGCTCGCTCGAGCGCCTGGGCGTCACCGTCCTCACGCGTAGCCTGGTGAGCGACGTGCGCCCCGACGGCGTGACCATTCGCAGCGGCGACATGGCGACGGCTGTCGGCTGCCGCGTCGTGCTGTGGGCGGCGGGCGTGCAGGCGTCGCCCCTTGGCGCGGCGCTGGCGACGGCGTGCGGGGCCGAGCTCGATCGCGCCGGACGCGTCGTCGTCCGGCCCGACCTGAGCATTCCAGACCATCCGCAAATCTTCGTCATCGGCGACCTGGCCCACGCGCGTGACGCCAGCGGCAGGCCCCTGCCCGGTGTCGCGCCGGTCGCCATGCAGCAAGGCGCCTACGTCGCGAAGCTCATCCGGGCGCGCCTCGACGGCGCTGCCCTCCCCGCGTTCAGCTACGTCGACCCGGGCAGCATGGCGACGATCGGGCGTGCGGCGGCGGTGGTGGATTTCGGCTGGGTGCGATTCTCCGGCTACTGGGCGTGGCTGCTATGGCTGTTCGTGCACATCCTGAACCTCATCCAGTTCGAGAACCGGCTGCTGGTCATGCTGCAATGGGCGTGGAACTACTTCACCTGGGGCCGCTCGGCGCGGCTCATCACCGAGACGGACGGCACGGCCCGTCACCCGCCGTCCTCCGTTGATGGGTAACAACGCGCGAACTACGATGCATGGCGGCCCAGTCGCACGAGATGGACCCGGCGGTGTTGCATGTCAGAAAAGCCTCTGCGCCTTCCGCTCTGGACGCGTGGCGACCTCGACGGGTTCTTCGGCCTCATGGTCGACAACCTCGTGCAGGTCCTGCTCATCGTCGACCTGTGCCGCTACGTCGCCGGCCTCTCCGATGAGCTGGTGTTCCAGCGCATCCTCCCCGGGGTCGCCATCAGCCTGCTGGTCGGCAACGTCTTCTACGGCATCCAGGCGCGCTACGTGGCGCGGCGTGACGGCAACCCCGGCTGCACGGCGCTGCCCTACGGCATCAACACGCCCTCGGTGATCGCCTACTGCCTCTTCATCATGGGGCCGATCTACCGCTCGACCGGCAGCGCCGAGCTCGCCTGGCAGGCGGGGCTTGTCGCCTGCCTCGTCAGCGGCCTGGTCGAGCTCCTCGGCGCATTCGCCGCCGAGCGCCTCCGGCGCGCCACGCCACGCGCCGCCCTGCTCGGAGTTCTGGCCGCGGTCGGCATCACCTTCATCGCCGCCGACTTTGCCTTTCGCATCTACACCCGGCCGCTCGTCGGCATCCTGCCCCTCGCGATCCTCCTGCTGGCGTACTACGCGCGCTTCCGCTTCCCTTGGCGACTGCCCGGCGGTCTCGTCGCGGTCCTCGCCGGGACCATCATCGCCTGGGGGGCGACGCTCGCCGGCGGGGACTGGTTCGGCGGCGTGCCGATGTCGGGCACCGCGGTCGTCGACGCGCTCGGCCGCGGCGCCGACGGAAGCGGCGATTTCTCGCGCGTGCAGTGGATCGCGCCGGTCTTCGTCGCGGATCACATCTGGCGGCTGCTCACCGAGAATCCGCAGCTCGTGCTTTTGTACCTGACCGTCTCCGTGCCGATGGGCGTGATCAACGTCCTCGGATCGCTCCAGAACATCGAGTCGGCCGAGGCCGGCGGCGACCGCTTCGCCACCGCCCCTTCGCTGGCCGTCAACGGCGTCGGCAGCATCGCCGCCGCCCTGTTCGGCTCCTGCTTTCCGACGACGATCTACATCGGGCACCCGGGCTGGAAGGCGCTCGGCGCGCGGTCGGGATACTCCGTGCTTAACGGCGTGTTCTTCACCGCGATCTTCCTGCTCGGGCTCGGGCCGCTGCTCGGCGCGCTGATCCCCATCGAGGCGGGAGCGGCGATCGTCGCCTACATCGGCCTCATCATCACCGCCCAGGCCTTCCAGGCGACGCCCCGCGAGCACGCGCCCGCCGTCGCCATCGCCCTCTTCCCCGCCATGGCCGCCATCATCGTCGTCAATCTCGGCCTGTACTTCGACTATCCCGGCGTCGGCGTCTCGCTCATCGACGTGCTGATCGCGCCGACGCCCGCGACGCAGTGGCTGCCGGGGCTGCTCACGCTCACCGGCGCCAACTCGAGCTGGTTCGTCGTCACGCTGATTCTGAGCGCTGTCGGCGTGGCGCTGATCGAGCGGCGCTACCGGACGGCGGCGCTCTGGACCGGCGCCGCCACGGTGCTCACGCTCGTCGGGGCCATCCACGCCTACCGGGTCGAGCACCGGGCGGGCCAGACGGTCATCCGCGAGTTCTTCGTCTGGCAGACCGCCGCCGGCGACGGGACGCCGAGCTTGGCGCCCGCCGGCGGACGGCCGCCCGCCTCCTCGACCGCGGCGTCCGGCACGGCCCGCGCGCCATTCGTACCCGAAGCGCTTCCGGCGCCGCGGACATACGCCTCGCGCGCCTGGCCTGTCGCCGTCGGCTACGGTCTGGCGACCCTGGTGTTCGTTTCCGCGGCTGTCGTGAGTGCCCGCCGGGATGACGCGTCAGCGAAAGGCGGGCAAGCACGCGCGGGCTAGGTGCCGCGGCTTGCGGAACTGGCGGCCAGGGGGCATAATGTATGGTTTACTCCTTGACATGGTCATACGCAGGTTTCGGAGGCCGCGCTTATGGGGGCAAGGCTGGACGCGCTGAGGGCACTTCAGAATGTCGAATTGCAGATCGTGGACATCCGCCGGCAGTTGCAGGCGAAAGAGCGCCTGATCGCGGCCCAGGGGGGCAAGCTCCAGGGGGGCGAGGGCGCGCTCGGTGCGGAGCGGGAGCAGCTCAACCGCGCCCAGCGTGAGTTCGACGCCCTGGACGTCGAGATCAAGGCCCGCAGCGGCCACATCGCCAAGCTCCGCGAGCATCTCAACTCCGTCAAGACCAACAAGGAATACGCCAGCGTCCTCCAGCAGCTCAACAACGAGAAGGCCGATTTGTCCAAGCTCGAAAGCAAAGCGCTCGAACTCATGGCTCGCGTCGAGGAAGCCCGCGCCTCCCTCGGCGCCCACGAGACCGCCCTCGTCGGGGAGCGGCGGCGGCTCGAGGAGCTGCGCGGCCAGCTCGAATCCACCCGCAATGCGTACTCGAAGCGCCTCGCCGAGCTCACGGCCGAGCGCGAGCGCGCCGCCGCCGGCCTCGATCCCGCGACGTTGGTCCATTTCCAGCGGCTCTCGGACCGCTACGACGGCGAGGCCCTCGCCGAAGTGCTGCGGCCCAGCCCCCGTCGCGACGAGTACATCTGCAACGGCTGCCACATATCCCTCACCGCCGAGATCGCCAACGCCCTCGCCGTCCGCGACGACGTGATCAGTTGCCGCTCCTGCGGCCGCATTCTCTACCTGGGCAAGAAGTGAGCCTGGTCATCCACATCGACGGCGGGGCGCGCGGCAACCCCGGGCCAGCCGGCGCCGGAGTCGTCATCCGCGCCGAAGACGGTCACCCGATCCACGAGGCCGGCTACTTCCTGGGCACTCAGACCAACAACGCCGCCGAGTACCTGGCGCTCATCCGCGCCTTGCAGCGCGCCAGCCGCTGCGATCCGCAGCCGATCGCCATCTGCTCCGACAGCGAGCTGCTCGTGCGGCAACTGACCGGACAGTACCGCGTGAAGAACCCGACGTTGCAGCAGCTTTTTCACGAAGTCCAGGTCCTGCTGCTGCGCGTCTCCTGCTGGACGATGAAGCACGTCCGACGCGAGCACAATCGCCGCGCCGACGAGCTCGCGAACCTCGCGATGGACCGCATGGCGGACGTCGTGGTCTTCGACGCGGACGAGGCGCCCGGCAAGGCCCCTCTTCCGAAGGAAGCGCCGCCCACCGGCCTGGCATCGCCGGCGAGCCTGGGCGGCAGCAGCGCAGCGCCGCCGCAGGTCCGACGCGGCAGTCCGGCGAGCCGGAGCGCGCCGGGAGCCTCCGAGCGCGGGCCGCGCTGCGTGCGGGTCACCGCCGCTGTACCTCCGGCGGATGGCGGCTGCCCGGCGGGCGGGGTTGCGGCGGAGTTCGAAGTGAGCGCGGCGCTGCCCGCGGGATTGTGTACGCACGCGGCGCACGCGATTCTGCCGACGCTGCTCGCGGTCCAGAACACCACAGCGGACGAGTTTGCCAGCGTGCCGACGCTCACGGTGCGTTGCTCGAGGCCGGGCTGCGGCGCGGCGTTCAACCTGTCGCCGGTGCGCTCGCGCAATGGCCGGCCGCGGGCGGGCGACTGACGTTGAGCGTCCGCAGCCGGGCCGTCAGCGGATGGCCGAGCGGAACTCGTCGAGCACTTCGGGATTCGCCAGCGCGTCGCGGTTGGTGACGGCCTCGCCGTGCAGGATCTTCTGCACGGCCAGCTCGACCTTCTTGCCGCTGATCGTGACCGGAATGCCGCTGACCTGCGCGATGTGCCGCGGCACGTGCCGCTTGCTGGCGCCGGCGGCGATCGCCTCGCGGATGCGCTGCTTGAGCGCCGCGTCGAGCGTCAGCCCCGGCCGCAGCACGACGAACAGGCAGATCTCCACGTCGTCGTCCGCCTCGCGGCCGCAGGCCAGGCTGTCGAGCACCTCCGGCAGTGCCTCGACGCAGCGGTAGATTTCCGCCGTGCCGATGCGGACGCCGCCGGGGTTCAGCGTCGCGTCGGAGCGGCCGTAGACAATCACGCCGCCGGTGTCGGTGATCTCGATGTAGTCGCCGTGGCGCCAGACACCGGGGAAATGGTCGAAATAGGCGCCGCGGTACTTGCTTTGGCCGGGGTCGTTCCAGAAGCAGACGGGCTGGGATGGAAACGGGCTGGTGCAGACCAGCTCGCCCTTCTGGTTGATGACCTCGCGGCCGTCGTCGTCCCAGGCCCGCACGTCCATGCCCAGCCCACGGCAC
The DNA here is from genome assembly GCA_900696525.1 of uncultured Planctomycetota bacterium. Taxonomy (GTDB): domain Bacteria; phylum Planctomycetota; class Phycisphaerae; order UBA1845; family Fen-1342; genus CAADGL01. The sequence continues at coordinate 81,447 of CAADGL010000017.1, read as the reverse complement.
TGGATCTCGCCCGCATGGACGGGCAGCAGCGGGTTGCCGAGCATGAAGCACGAGATGATGTCGGTCCCGCCGGAGATGCTCGAAAGCTGCAAGTCGCCCTTCACCTCGCGGTAGACCCACGCGAACAGCTCCTCGCTGAGCGGCGAACCCGTCGAGCAGACGCAGCGCAGGGCGCTCAGGTCGTGGTCGCGGCCGGGATGAATGCCGGCCTTCTGGCAAGCGCCGAGGAACTTCGGGCTGGTGCCGAAGACGTGCAGCTTCGTGCGTTCGGCCAGCTCCCACAGCCGGTGCGCGTCCGGATACGCCGGGTTGCCCTCGTACAGCACCAGCGCCGCGCCGCAGCCCAGCCCGCTGACCAGCCAGTTCCACATCATCCACCCGCAGGTGGTGAAATAGAAAATGCGCTCGCCGCCCCGCAGGTCGGTGTGCAGCATCAGCTCCTTCATGTGCTGGAGCAGCGTGCCGCCGTGGCCGTGCACGATGCACTTCGGCACGCCGGTCGTGCCCGAGCTGTACATGATGAACAGCGGGTGATCGAAGAGGACTTCCTCGAACGCGAGCGGCGGCGGCGCTTTCCCGACTCGCAAGTAGTGCCCCCAGAGGTCAGGCCGGTACTCGCGGACAGTCCGCCCATCGCGCACGAGCTTAACGCTGCCTAGCTCCAGCTCGGCGTTCGCCGAGAAGCCGACCGCCGGACGCGTGGGCGGTGTCTGATCCGCCGCCATTCTCTGATCCGCGTCCAGAAGCTCCGCGTTCACGAACGGCACCAGCACAAGCCGCTCAATCGACGGTATCCGCTCGATGATCTCGGCGTGCCGCTGTTCGAGACTGAACACCTTTCCGCCGTAGGTGTACCCGTCCGTCGCAAACAGCACCTTCGGCTCGATCTGGCCGAAGCGATCGACGACCGCCTGCGCGCCGAAGTCGGGCGAGCACGACGACCAGATCGCCCCGATGCTGGCAGTTGCGAGCATCGCCACGATCGTCTCGGGTATGTTCGGCATGTACGCGGCGACGCGGTCGCCGGCCTTCACGCCGTCGGCCCGCATAGCCGCGGCGCAGCGCGCCACGTGCGCGCGTAGCTCGCGATGCGACAGGGCGCGCTGCTGGCGCGTCTCGGTCTCGGCGATGATCGCCGGCTCGTCGTCGTCGAAGCGCAGCAGGTGCCGGGCGTAGTTCAGCCGCATGCCCTCGAACCAGCGCGTCCCGAGCATGCCTTCGCCGCTGACAACCCGCGCCGCCGGCGCGCTCGGCGCAATCTCCGCGAACTCCAGCAGCTCGGGCCAGAACACCTCGCGCCGCTCGATCGACCAGCGCCGCAGCGCCTCCCACTCCGTGGCGACACCATGCCGGGCGGCGATGCGCTGCATGAACGCGTGCATCTGCGACCGCCGCACCCGCTCGGCGTCCGGCTTCCAGAGCATCCTGCGAGCCGACATGACGTGTTCTCCAACTCGCGGCGCCGGCCCCTCGCCCGGCGGCGCGGCGCTGGTTATACCCGCCCCGCCGCCCGCATGAAAACGCCGCGCGGCGCTTGTTGGCCGTGGCCGAACAGGCTCCCGTATAATGCCGCGCGTGACGCCGCGCTCCGACATCGAGACGCGCCCCGGCAGCACCCGGACGCATTGGGCCGCCGGCGCCGCGTCGCTGCTGGCCGCCGTTCTGGCCGCCGTCCCGCTCGTGGCCCAGCCGGTCGTCCTCGACGTGCGGCAAGCCGCCTTTCCGGCCGTCTCGCCAACGGGCTATGTCGCCCGCAGCGGGCAGTGGATACCGATCGTCGTGTCGCTGCGCGCCAACACCAGCGACCCGCTCGACGTGTTCCTGGGGACCGAGTGCATCGACATCGACGGCGATCGGGTGCGTTTCGTCGAAGGCCCCCTCGTGGTCACGCCCGGCGTAGAACGGCTAGCCTGGCTCTACGGCGCCGGTGGATCCGACGGGGTGCTCCGCATCAACGTGCTCAGCCAGGACGGAGCCGTCATCAGCCGCGCCGACACACCCTTGTTCGACCTGCTGCCCGAGAACTCCCTGCTGGTCCTCGATATCAGCCAGCCGCAGTGGACCGCCTTGCAGGTGCTCGAAAGCCAGGGAGCGGCGGCGGGCGAGTTCGGCACACGCACGCACAACCGCGGCGTCGTCGTCTCGCGGAGACCCGCGGCGAACCTCCCCGACCGCTGGTGGGGCCTCGAAGCGGCCCAGGTGATCGCCTGGGACACGCCCGACCCGGGCTCGCTCAGCCAATCACAGCTCACCGCCCTGATCGACTGGGTGCGCTGCGGCGGCCAGCTCATCGTCGGGCTCGGCGACGCGTGGCCGCGCATCCGCGGCACGGCGCTCGGCGCCATCCTGCCGGTCAGCGGCGATGCGCCGACCGAGCAGGTGGCGACGCTGCCGTTCTTTCTGCAACGATACGGCTCCGTCGAGACCCGCGTGTTCGAGCGGCCCATCAACATCGCCGTCGTCCGCGACGCCGGCGCGACGCGGATGTTCACCGACCAGTTGCCCGGCGGCCGTCCGGCGCCGCTGCTGTTCACGCAGGCGGTCGGCAGCGGGCGCGTCACGGTCTGCGCCACGAGCCTGCGCGACCTCACCGGGGCAATTCCGCAACTGCGGCGCGAGGCGCTGCTGGCGCAGATGCTCGACGTGTGGCGGCTCGATCCGGCGTTCGTGCAGCGCGAGACCGAGCAGGCGTATCTGATGCAGACCTACGAGCGCGATCTCTACAGCCGGGTCGTGCGGCCGATCGAGTTCCAGCAGCTCGGCAGCCTGCTGCTCGTTCTGGCCATGCTGTTCGTCGCCGGCTACATCGCCGTCTCGACGCTGGCAAGCTGGGCCTGGCTGCATCGCAAGAACCTCCGGCACCTGAGCTGGACCGTCTTCGCCGTGTTCGCCGCCGCGGCCAGCGTGCTGAGCCTCGGGACCGTGCAACTGACGCGCGGCTGGCAGAACGTACAGACGATCAGCCTGCTCGACGTCGAGGCGGGCGCGGCGGCGGCGCGCGGCGCCGTCTTCTTCGGCTATCGCAGCAGCGGGCGGCAGCGCGACAACCTCCAGCTCGAGTCGGAGCCGAACGCGCCGGCGGCTTATCTGCGCGGCCTGTCGCGCGGGCCCATGGAGCCGTCGCACTTCAAGACGCCCGACCGCTACACGGCGCGGCCGAAGCGCGGCCTGCTCGAGGACGTCCTGATGCGCGCCACGCTCAAGCAGTTCGAGGGCTACTGGGCCGGCGCCCTCGACGGCACGATCCGCGGACAGCTTGTCGCCGGCCGCGACGACGGCCGACTGCGACCCGAGAGCTACCTCGTCCACGACCTGGGCCTTGATCTCGCCGGCGGCTACCTGCTCTACATCGACCCGCGCCTGCGCGACGACGTCGGCGGAGACGTGCCCGCGCGGGCCTCGACGCTCAACCGGCCCTATCGCCCGCTCTATAGAAACGTCAACGCGGTCCCGCCCGCGGCCGGTGTGCTCGCGCTCTCGCTCGGCAGCCTGCCGCCCAACACCCGCGCCGACCGCCTCGGAGAGCGCGAGTATCGCGCGCTCGACGAGGCCACGGAGCGCTGGCTGGCGCGCAACGAGCCCGACGAGCGCAACCGCCCAGAGCCCCCCACGCTCTGGGATGTCCAGGTCACGCACTGGGCCCCCGGCGTCGTCGGCACCACCGGCCTGCTCGCCCTCGACGCCATCGAAGCCGACATCGCCGCCGCCCTGCTGCTCTCGACCCGCAACCTGTATCAGCACAACGCGGCCCGCGGCGGGTTCGACTCCATCGGCTACCCGCTCAACGCCGTCGGCCTGGTTGATCGCGATGTCTCTCACTGGCTGACGCGCGGCCAGGCCGTCGCGCTGCTCTGGGCGCGGCTGCCCGGTCCGGCGCAGCTCCAGCGGGACGGGTCGCCATTGAAGAACCGCGGCGGGCTGACGCTCTACCGCGTGCGCATCCCGATCACCTACGTCGGGCAGCCGCCGGGCCGGGCCGAGTCCCCGGGTTCCGAATCGCCGGAGTCGGAGATACGCTGAGTGGCGTGGGGCTGGGCGGTCGCTGCGCCGCCGGCGCGTGTGGGTGTTGGCGGGATTTGCGGCGGCGTGCGGGAGACCGTGGAAGCGCGGAGGCTGGCTTGATCGTCGAGACCATCAACCTGACGAAGCGCTACGGCAAGCTGGTGGCGCTGAACAACCTGCACCTGAAGATCGAGGAGGGCGAGTGCTTCGGCTACATCGGGCCGAACGGCGCCGGCAAGACGACGACCATCCGCATCCTGTCGACGCTGCTCCAGCCGACGTGGGGCGAGGCGCGCGTCTGCGGGCTGGTCGTGGGCTACGAGAGCCGCAAGATCCGCCCGCTGATCGGCTACGTGCCCGACTTCTTCGGGGCGTACGAGGACATGGTCGTCCAGGAGTACCTCGAGTTCTTCGCCAGCGCCTACAACATCACCGGCAAGAAGCGGGCCCAGATCGTCGGCGACGTGCTGGAGCTGACCGACCTGAGCTACAAGCGCGACGCGCTGGTCGATTCGCTCAGCCGCGGCATGAAGCAGCGGCTCAGCATCGCCCGCGTGCTGCTGCACGACCCGAAGATCCTCTTCCTCGACGAGCCTGCCAGCGGCCTTGACCCGCGCGCCCGCATCGAGATGCGCGCCTTGCTCAAGGAGCTGCACCGCATGGGCAAGACGATCGTCATCAGCTCTCACATCCTGCCCGAGCTCGCCGACCTGTGCAGCACCATCGGCATCCTCGAACGCGGCGAGCTCATCTACCAGGGCTCCGTCTCCGAGGCCCTGCGCCGGGCCCGCGTCGGCACCGTCGTCCACGTCATCACCCCGGACAGCCAGGAACGCGCCTGCACGGTCCTCGGGGCGCTGGACGGCGTCCAGAGCGCCGAAGTCCGCGACGGGATGGTCGTCCTCACCCTCGCCTCCGAGACACGCGACTTCAGCCCCATCGCCCGGGCCATGCTCGCCAACGACCTGCGCATCCACGAGATCAAGCAGGAAGAGGTCAATCTCGAAACCGCCTTCATGCGGCTGACGAAGGGGATTGTGCAGTAGCGGCGCGAGTCATACAATGTTGGTCTCCGACGCGTTGACAAGCGGGGGACCACGCCATGACACGTCGCCCGTTGGCCCGCGTGATCGCCCTCCTGAGCAGCGCGTACGCGGCGCGGCGTGGTCGTTCGCACGCCATGATGGTCGCTTGGTCGTCTGCGGCGACTTGACCGTCGCGGACTCGCCGAATGCCCAGGTGCTGGAATGGACCGAGACCACCTGGGAGGCGCTGGGCGCCGGCTTCGAAAACTACCACGACCCCGCCGTCACAGAGCTCGTCGCCATCCAGAACACCATTCTCGTCGGTGGCTGGTTCGCCTTCGCCGACGGCCAACCGGCCGAGAACGTCGCCCGGCGGGATGGCGCGGCCTGGCAGCCCCTGGCCGGCGGGCTCTCAACAAATCCGCATTTGTTCACAGAGCTCGACGGCCAGCTTGTCGCAACCGGGCTGACGCTGCTGCCGGACGGATCGCGCGTGGTCGGATGGACCGGCACCCATTGGGCCCCCATCGGCGGCGGGTTCTGGCACAGCGACGATATCTATGTCGCAGCCTCCGCAGTGTTCGAGGGCGACCTGATCAGCGGCGGCTGGATTCCCCAGATCGGCGCGAAGAAATACCGCGGCGTCGCACGCTGGGACGGAGCCGAATGGTCCGTGCTGGGTGACGGCATCGACGCGCTCGCGTTGGTCGATGCCCTTTGCACCTATCGGGGCGACCTGATTGCCGCCGGACGTTTGAGACGTCTTTCGGCGCACGGAATATCGCGCGTTGGGACGGCACGAGTTGGCAGCCGCTGGGCGACGGCATCGGCCAGCCAGGTGAGCAGGTCTATGTCATGGCGCTCGCCATCTACAACGGGCAGCTCTTCGCCGGCGGCCGATTCGGCACCGCCGGCGGCCAGCCGTGTCGTAACGTCGCAAGGTGGGACGGCCAGACGTGGCGCAGCCTCGGGGCCGGTGTCGACGACTTCGTGCGTGCCTTCGCGGTCCACAACGGCGAACTCATCGCGGGCGGCGAATTCATCGAAGCCGACGGTCATTTGTCACCCTACTGGGCGCGCTGGGTCGGTCTCAAGGGTGATCTCAACGGCGATCGGCAGGTCGATCAGGAGGACCTCGCCATTCTCATCGCTTCCTTCGAGACCGACGGCGCCGGCGACATCGACGGAGACGGCCGGACGGATCAGAGCGACCTGGGCATCGTGCTCGCCCACTACGGACGGGAGTGCCCGTAAAGCCGGCGCGGGCATGTGTGCGGCGCTTGACGGGGGCAGAGCGCCGGACCGATGGACCAAGCCATGATTGCAGCGCCCGCCACGCGGCGCTAGACTCTCACTCAGTGACCGCTGCGTTCTCGGAATCCGCGGGGTCGTTGGAGTTTCGTATGGCCGTCGCCGACGTCATCGCCGCGTTGCAGCAGCAGTTTCCGGAGTTGGGCCTGGCGCCGCGCCCGCTGGTCACGTACGCCGATGGACGCGACAGCGGCCAGCTCTGCGTGAGTGTGCCGGGTGGGCGGCTGCTCGACGTGTGCCGCTTCCTGCGCGACGACCCGCGCTGCCGCTTCGAGCAGCTCTCAGACCTGACCTGCGTCGATTATCTGAACTACCCCGACCAGGAGTGGATCGCAGGCCGGTTCGGCGTCACGTACTCTTTGCTGAGCTTGACGCACAACCACCGCCTATGGCTCAAGGTCTTCGTCGACGATCCCGAGCCGACGGTACCCTCGGTGACCGGCATCTGGAAAGGCGCCGACTGGACCGAGCGCGAGGTCTACGACATGTTCGGCGTGCGCTTCAGCGGCCACCCGGACCTGCGCCGCATCCTGATGCCCGACGGCTTCGTCGATCATCCGCTGCGGAAGGACTATCCCCTGCGCGGCAAGGGCGAGCGCGAGGCCTTCCAGGTCATCACCCGCGACAGCGCCTGAGCCGCGCCGCCCGGCGCCGCCGGCGAGTCGCCTCACGCGTTATCCGCCCGCACGTCGCCGCCGCCACGCGCGGCCTCGTCTTTCGGAGGGCGTGACGCCGCGAGCATCCAGGCGCCCACGCCCAGCAGCACCAGCGGGCCGCCGGCGAGCGTGGCGACGGGCGGCCGCTCGCCGACCGCCAGCAGGGTCCAGATCGGGTTGAGGACCATTTCCAGGAGCGTGATGAGGCTGGCGCGGTGGGCCTCGATCCGCTGAAGGGCCAGCGAGAACAGCAGGTAGGGCAGCGCGAACTGCACGATGCTCATGGTGACGATCAGCCCCGCCTCGCCCAGTGTCAGCTCGAAGCTTCCCCAGATCGCCGTCGGCGCCGCCAGCAGCAGCGCCGAGCCCGCGAAGTTCATGGCCACGACCACGACCGGGCTCACCTGGCGCAGGCCGCGCAGCGCCACCGTCAGCGCGCCGTAGCCGCAGCCGCTGGCCAGGGCGACCGTCAGTCCCGCCAGGTCGCTGCGCGGTTGCAGCAGCAGGATCGCGGCCACGCCCGCCATCGCCAGCCCCAGCGCCGCCGCCTCCGGCCAGCGCGGCCGCTCGCGCAGCAGCAAGGGCGACAAGGCCACTACCCAGATGGGCGCGGTGTATTGCAGCACGATGGCGTTGGCCGCCGCCGTCATCGTGTTGGCGATCACGAACGCCGCCGTCATCAGCGTGAAGCACGCGACGGAGCCGAGCGGCCAGCCCCAGCCCGCCCCGCGCAGCGTCGCCAGTCGCCTGACGGCCAGCGGCACGAAGATCAGGCCGCCGAAGAGCGAGCGATAGAACGCGATCGCCAGCCCATCGACGCCGTCGCCGGCCTGGTTGAGCAGCTTGATCAGCGGCCCGTTGAGGCTCCAGAGCGCGGCGGCGACGAGGGCGGCGAGCACGCCCATCCACGCCCGGCGCGACAGTCCGCCAATGGAGGTATCGGCCGGGGAGGGAGTCTGCGGGTCATTCGGCATGGCGGGCCAGGTAGTTGTTGAGGCGGTACTTGCGCGCCGTGCTCTCGGAGCTCATGTAGCGCACGGTTCCGAAGACCGGCCGCTCCGGCCCCCACGGCCGGTCGTAGCGCCCCAGCACCCAGAAGATGCCACTGTAGGAGTTCGGATCGCGGCCGTCGAGCGCGTACGTGTTGTTCAGCTCGATCATCACCTCGAGCGCCTCGCGCGGCGACCGCGTCCATTCCAGGATCTTCTTGCCCCAGAGCATGCGCAGGTAGTTGTGGATGCGCCCCTCGCGCAGCAGCTCGCGCTGGGCCGCGTTCCACAGCCGATCGTGCGTCGCCGCCGACTCGAACTGCGCCCGCGTGTACAGCGCCTCGCGCGCGTCGCGCGCATGGGCATCGAGCGTGCGCCGCGCCCAGTCCGGCAGCGATTCGTACTGGTCGTAGTCGCGACGCAGCGACGTCATGTTGAAGCCCAGCTCGCGCCACGTCACCAGCTCGTCGAGGAACGCCTCCGCCGACCGGCTCATCCCCCACCACCCCTCGCGCTTGCCGGTGACGCACGGCGCGATCGCCCGCGGCGACCAATGCTCCTGCTCGGCCAGCTCCACCAGGACCTGGTGCACCGAAACGTGTCCGAAATGCAGGTACGGCGAAAGCCCGCTCGACGCGTCCGCCTCCGGCTCGTTCCGGCGCTCGGCGTAGTCGGCCAGGCGCTTCTTCAGGAACAACTGCGACGCCTTGTGACCCGCGTGCGCCCCGCCCCGCGTGGCGCAGGGAGGCACACGCCGGTCGATCGGCAGCCGCGACAGCAGCCCCGCCGGCGCATGCAGCTCCTGCTCGCTCACTGCCGGCCATCGCCGCAAGACCTCCGCCGGCGGGTCCCACGCCGCCGGGAGCTTGGCGCGCGCCAGCGGGTCTGGCGCCGGCAGGCGCTCCAGGTGCTGCGGCAGCACCCGTTGCAGGAAACGCCGGAATGAATACGCGGTCGTGAACACGGCGTCCGCTGCCCGCAACGGCAGCAGGCCGTTCGAGTCCACGGCCTCCAGCCGTAGGTCGATCTGGCGCGCGGCGGCGGTGGTCATTCTCGGCAGGAACGTGCAGGGATAGTCGTCGGTAACGACCACGCAGGCGTGCCGCGCCAGCGCCGCGAGCAACCCCTTACCCGCGCCGGGGGAGGGCTCGACATATGGGTAATAAAGCACGCCCGTTCCGTGCAGCCGGCCGGCGTTGTCGGCCATCCCATCCAGGAAGAACCGGTGCAGCCGGACGCTGCTCCAGCGGTAGTCGCAGCGCAGGGCCTCCAGCACGACGACCGGACGCCGGAGTTGCACGCCCCATTCGATCGCGCGCTGAAAGGCGAAATTCCAGGTGGTGCGGCGCTGCGCCGTCATCCAGTACAGGACCATCGTCCCGGCACGATTTGCCGCGAGATCGTTGATCGGCGTGATCCGGAGCTCGGGCACTGGTTCGACCACGCACCAACCTCGCCTTGCAGACGGTCTCCGTCGGCGGCCGCCAAAAAACGGGCCGAGGCCCGTTGGCTGCAAATCGCTCCGGCGATTATAGGTACCGCACGGCGGGATCGCCGGCAGAGTGCACGTCGGGGCCCACGGTCTCGTGCTCGCTCCCGGAACCGCCGGTGCAGCTCCGAGACTGCGGCAATTTACGCCGCCGCACGCCGTTAGGCTACGTGGAGACGGCCAGGGTTGGATCCAGCGCGCCTCGACGACATGCTCCGAAGGGTTCGCCGGGCCGACCCCGATGCGCTCGCCGAGCTGGTAGAGGCATACGCCCCACGGCTCATGGGGCTGCTGCTGCGGCTGACGGGCGTGCGCGAAGTGGCGGAGGACCTGGTGCAGGAGACGTTCCTGCGTGCGATCAGCAGCTTGGGGGCCTATGACGACCGCGGCAGGTTCGAAGCCTGGCTTTTTCGCATCGCGGCCAACCTCGCCCGCGATGAGGCACGGAAGAACCGGCGACGCGGCGTCCCGCACAGCCTCGCGCACGGGAACACGGGCGATGCCGGGGCCGACGTGGCGGATCGCAAGCGCGACCTGCCGCACGAGGCGCTGCTGCGAGAGGAAAGCGTACGCCGGCTGGAGGCTGGCCTGGCGAGGCTCTCACCGGCTGACCGGGAGGTGCTGCTTTTGAGACACTACTCCGGCCTGTCGTTCCGGGAAATCGCGGGACTGCTCGGCGTGCCACTCGGGACGGCCCTGGCGCGGGCGCACCGCGCCCTGGCGCATTTGCGCCGGCTCGTTGCGGAGCCGGGCGCCGAGCGCGACGGAGGCTAGAATCAACGGTTGTTCAGCGGCGATGTGGACGATGAACCAGGACTTGCGACAACTCGAAGCCCATGTCGAACGTGAGATGCGGCTGCTCGCGGCGCTGCCTGAGACGCCGCCTTCGCCTCAGCGCCTGCGCGCCCTGACGGACGCGGTCTGCCGCGCCGCCTGCCGCCGCCGGCTCTGGCCGCGGCGGCTCGCGGCGATGCTCGCGCCAGCCGCGGCCCTGCTGGTAGCGCTGCTGACGCTGCCGACGAGCACCGATCCGGTCGACCCCTTCGCCGACCAGGGCGATACGCTCGAGGCCTGGACGACGGCGATCAGCGTCAGCGGGCGGCTGCTGGACGACGCCGTCGTGCTCGGCCTCGACGATGCGCTTCCCGAGGGCGACGCCTTCGACGCGTTCTTCATCAACCTCGATCGCTCGCTGGCCGCTGTGGAGCTGGGAATCTGATGCACGCCCTCGGAAAGCCGGCCGCCCGATCACGCCTCAGGCTCGCACACCGCGGCCTGTCCCTGGTGATGGCCATCCTGCTCGTCGGAATGCCGGCTGTCGTCGCCCAGGAGCGACCGCCCGGCGAGCCGCCCCAGCGCGCCCCCGGCGAACGCCGCGACCGCCGCCCGCCGCGACCTCCGCACGAGGGCCGCCCCGGCGAGCACGGACCGCCCGGCTTCCCGCTGGGGCTGCCGCTGCCGCCGTCGCCTGAGGACGAGGGGCCGCTGCGGCCGGGCGAGGCCGACGAGCTGGTCGAGTTCGCGCGCCGCTCGCTGCCCGATCTTTACCCGCTCCTGAAGCGGATGCGCGATCGCAATCCGGCGGAGTTCGAGCAGCGTCTGGCGGAGCGCGCCCCGCGCCTGCGTTTCCTGAGGCGGATCTTCGACCAGAACCCGCGGCTGGGCGACCTGATCGTCGATCACTCGCGCAGCCTGCGCGAGATCGGCCGCGCGCGGCAGGCGCTGCCGCGCTGGCCGCGCGAGTCGCCGCAGCACCGCGAGGCCGTGGCCTTCCTGCGCGAGCGCGTCGCCGCCTCGCTCCGCATCGAAGCCGAGGTCTTCGAGGAGCTCGGCGGCATGCTGGCGGCAAACCGGCCGGCCGAGGCGGATCGCTGGGTCGAGCGCATGCTCGCGCCCGACTTCGACTCGCTCGCCCAGCCGCCGGCGATGCGCGAGCTCATTGCCCAGGTGCACGAGGCTGACGACGAGACCCGCCCCGCGCTTGAGGCTGAGCTGCGCCGGCAGGTCGAGCGGCGCATCGATGATCGCATCGAAGGCCTGCGCACGCGCGCTGCCCGTCTGCGCGAGTCCGGCCCGGAGGAGGTCGATCGGCGTCTCCGCCGCATCCTGGACGCCCCCGGGCCGCCCGACGGCCCCGGCCCGCTTGACCGACGCGGGCCACCGTGATGCGCGTTCATCGCTGTTGGCGGCCGGCGTCCGGCCCGCCTTGCACTCCTCGGGGGCCGGCCTCCGGCCCGTCATTCCGAAATTCGCGCGCCAGCGCATCCCCCCTACAATGACGCGATGCCGACGTTCAAGGGAACCATCACCGCGCTGATCACCCCCTTCCGCGCTGGACAGGTCGATTTCACCGCGCTCGAACGCCTCGTCGAGCTCCAGCTCGCCGCCGGCGTCGACGGCCTGGTGCCCTGCGGCACGACCGGCGAATCTCCGACGTTGTCGAGAGAGGAGCAGCAGGCCGTGATCGAGCGCGTCGTGCGCGCTGCGCGCGGCCGCACGCCCGTCATCGCCGGCGCCGGCACGAACAACACCGCGGACGCGATCGCGCGCTCGCAGGCGGCGGCGCGGGCCGGCGCCGACGGGCTGCTGCTCGTGAACCCGTACTACAACCGCCCCACGCAGCCCGGCCTGTACGAGCACTTCGCCGCGATCGCCCGCGCCGTCGACCTTCCGATCATGCTCTACAACATCCCGGGCCGCTGCGCCGTGGAGCTCTCGGTCGCCACGATTGCGCGGCTGCGGGCCGGCTGCCCCAACATCGTCGCGCTGAAGCACGCCACGGGGCGCGTCGACGACGCCGCCGACCTCATCAACGCCTGCAACATCGACGTGCTTTCCGGCGATGATCCGATCACGCTGCCGCTGATGAGCCTGGGCGCCGTCGGCGTCGTCAGCGTCATCAGCAACCTCGCCCCGCGCGCCGCGAAGCGCCTCACCGACGCCGCCCTGCGCGGCGAGCTGGCGGCGGCGCGTGCCGCCCACCACGCGCTGTACCCGCTGATGCGGGGCGTGCTCAGCCTCGAGACCAACCCGATCCCGATCAAGACGGCCCTGGCGTTGCGCGGCCTCTGTGCCGAAGAGTTCCGCCTGCCGATGTGCCCGCTGGCCCCTGAGAACCGCGCCCGCCTCGAAGCCCTTCTTCGCGAGCATCCGCTGGACTGAAGCGGCCCGCGTGCGGCCTGGCAGCCGGGCGGCCACGGCCCGCGCGACCCGACCCGCCCCGCCGGCTGGATGCCTTAACGTCTTCCGGCGAAGATCAGCGCCATGACGCGCTTCGGCCTCCTTCTCGACCCGCGCTACCGCCTGCACGACGCCGGCTTCGGCCATCCAGAGCGTCCCGCGCGCCTCGATGCCATCAGGGCCGGGCTCGAATGGTCCGGGGAGCTGGCGACCGCGGCGCGCATCGAGCCGCGGCCGATCGCGCTCGACGTGCTCGCGCGCGTGCACGCGCCGCACTACATCGAGCGCGTTCAGAAGACCTGTGCCGCCGGCCGGCCCTTCGTCGACACGCCCGATAGCGGCGTCTGCTCGTGCAGCTACGAGATCGCGCTGCTCGCCGCGGGTGGCGTGGCCGAGGCGGCGCGGCAGATCGGCGACGGCCGGCTGCAACGCGCGTTCTGCGCCGTGCGCCCGCCGGGGCACCATGCCGAGTACGACTTCTCGATGGGCTTCTGCCTGTTCGGGAACATCGTCGTCGCGGCGCACGTCCTGCGGCACGAATGCGGGCTCCAGCGGGTCGCGATCGTCGATTGGGACGTGCACCACGGCAACGGCACGCAGCACCTGCTGGAGAGCGACCCGACCGTCCTGTTCATCAGCCTTCACGGCCACCCGGACCATCTCTATCCCGGAACCGGCTACGAGCACGAGATCGGCAAGGGCGCGGGAGAGGGCTTCACGATCAATATCCCGATGATGCCGGGCGCGACCGACGAGGACTACTACGCGGCGTTCACGCACCGCGTCATCCCGGCGATCGACCGCTTCCAGCCCGAGGCTATCCTCATCTCCGCCGGCTTCGACGCGCACGCCGCCGACCCGCTGGCCAATATTGACCTGACCGACGAGGCCTTCGTGTGGATGCTGCGCCGGCTGCTGGAGCTCGGGGAGCGGCACAGCCAGGGGCGCGTCCTGAGCGTGCTGGAGGGCGGGTACAACCTGGAAGTGCTGCGGCGCTGCGTCAGCGAGCACGTCCACCTGCTCGCCAACGAGTGAGGGGCCGCGGCCCTGGGCGAAAGTCCAGGTAGAATGCGTCCATGCTCGAGCGCCTGCGCATTGTCCTCGTGCGGCCGATCCGATCCGGCAACGTCGGCGCCGTCTGCCGCGCCATGGCCAACTTCGGCTTGAGCGATCTTGTGCTCGTCGCGCCGCGCTGCGATCATCTCGACGCTCAGGGGGTCGGCTTCGCCGCGCGGGCCCTGCCGCGCCTCGAGGCCGCCCGCATCGTCGAGACGATCCCCGACGCCCTGGCCGATTGCGTGCATTCGTTCGCCACCTCGGCCAAGGGCGGCTTTTATCGCCGAAACGCCGCCATCGACGCCCGCGCGGGCGCGCGCCTGGCGATCGGGGCCGCCTCCACCGGCCGCGTCGCCATAGCCTTCGGCCCGGAGGATCGCGGCCTGGTACTCGAAGAGCTGCTGCACTTCGATCGCGTGATCGAAATCCCGGCGGCGCCGCAATACCCCGCCCTCAATCTCGCCGCCGCCGTCACGATCATCGCCTATGAGTTGCTTGTGGCCAGTCGCACCGCGACATCCTTGGCGGGCGGCCCCGCGGCGGGCGGCTCGGGGCCTGTTTCCGCGCCCGACGCCCGCGCCGTCGACGCTCAGAAGCGCGTGATGTTTGAGCGGCTCTTCGCGTCGCTGGAGCGCATCGGGTTCTTCCGCAACCAGCAATATGAGAATCACCTGCGCCTGGGAATCCGGCACATGCTGGGCCGGCTGGACCTGAGCGCGAACGAGGCCGACATCCTGCTGGGCATCGCGCGCCAGGTCGCGTGGTACGCCGACCAGGCCGAGCGCGCCGCCGGGACTTCGAGCGCCGACCGGGCTGCCAGCGCCGATCAGGCTGCCGGCGCCGATCACGCGAGCAGCGCCGATCACGCCAGCCGTGGCGGGCCCCGAGAGCGGCGATCCGAGTCCACGCAGCGCTGAGCCTCACCGATGCACCCCGCCTTGGCAGGCCGGCGGGTCGCTGGCCGCGCGGCCGGGGCGAGGCTGTCGGGCGTGGCGACTCGATCGACGGGCCCGAGAGGATTCGAACCTCCGACCTGCGGTTTAGGAAACCGCTGCTCTATCCTGCTGAGCTACGGGCCCCGGGGCGGACAGGCGCATGGCCATTGTACGCCGACCCGCCGGCGATCTCCCGCCGTCATTCCGGGCGTCAGCCGGCCGGTCCGCTCGGCGGCGCGGAGAGCACGTCAAACAGCGCCTCGGGCATGCGCATCGGATGGCCGTCGCGGCCGACGAGCACGAGCGTAGAGCTGGCCTCGGCCAGCAGCCGGTCGCCGTGGTGCAGACGGTAGGCGTGGTCGACGCGCACCGGCGTCACGCGCATGGTCATGGTCGTGAGCCGCAGCAGGTCGTCGTATCGCGCGGGCGCTCGAAAGCGGCAGTCCAACCGGGCGACGACGTAGAAGAGCCCCTGGGCCTCGAGGTCGCGATAGCGCAACCCGCGGGCGCGCAGCAGCTCGGTGCGCCCCATCTCGAAGTACACGGCGTAGCGCGCATGGTGGAGGTAGCCCATCGCGTCGACCTCCGCGTAGCGCACGCGAATCTCCATCTCGCCCGTTTGCAGCGGCGTTTCCACGCGGGCCTCCACGTCCAGGAACTCCCGCCGAGTTTATCCGAACCCGTGAAGCGGCGCTAGCCTGCTCGTTGGCGCCGGCGGTCGGTCAGAGACAGGCCATGGTCCCGAACGGGAAATCGCAGGTTTGGGCCGCATGCGCTCCGCCCGACGGGCCCGGCGCGGTCGGCATCCGGCGCGGATACATGCCTGGCGCCGCCCGGGCCCCGTTTGGGGATAGCCCTATCCGCTTGCGACGCGCAGGGATACGCTGTCGCATGAACCAACCGACCTCATGGAGCCCAGCGATGTACCGAACCGCATTCCAGAACGCCCTCTGCTGTTCCCTTCTCGCCGCCATCGCCCTGCTGGCGCCGGCCGCGGCGCCCGCGGCCGATGGGCCGGCCGACGCGCCCAACGCAGGGTTCGATTATCGGCAGGCTGTGCTCGATAACGGACTGCGCGTCATCACGCTCGAAGATTTCTCATGCCCCATCGTCGCCGTGCACCTCTGGTACCACGTCGGCAGCAAGGACGAGAACCCCGAGCGCCAGGGCTTCGCCCACATGTTCGAGCACATGATGTTCCGCGGCACCGACCGCCTCGGCCCCACCGACCACTTCGACTTCATCCGCCGCACCGGGGGAAACTGCAACGCCTACACGAGCTTCGACCAGACGGTGTACGTGCAGACGCTGCCGGCCAACCAGTTGGAGCTGGCGTTGTGGCTCGAGGCCGAGCGAATGGCGTTCCTGAAGATCGACCAGGAGAGCTTCGACGTGGAGCGCAAGGTCGTGGAGGAGGAGCGACGGCTCGGCCTCAACCGCCCCTACGGCACGCTCTTCGAGAAGCTCTTCGCCGAGATGTTCCGTAAGCACCCCTACCAGTGGACGCCGATCGGCAGGATCCCGCACCTGCGGGCGGCCGCCGTCCAGGAGCTGCGCGACTTCTGGACGCGCTACTACGTGCCCAACAACGCCACGCTCGTCATCGTCGGCGCCGTGAAGCACGACGACGCGCAGCGGCTCGCCAGGCAGTATTTCGGCTGGATTCCGCGTTATCCCGATCCGCCGCGCGTCACGGTGCGCGAGCCGGCCTGGGACGGCCCGCGCGACGTCTCGTTCAAGGAAGACAACGCGCCCGCCCCCGTGGTCGGGATGGTGTTTCGCGGCGTGCCGCTCGGACACCCGGATTACTACGCGATCCAGCTCATGACGGCGATCCTTGGCGGTGGCCAGAGCAGCCGGCTGTACCGCGAGCTGGTCGCCGAAAAGGAGCTGGCGGTCGCGGCGATGGCCGGCGCCTTCGCCGTCGAGCAGGACGGCTTCATCGCAGCGGGCGCGGCGATGACGCCCTGGGGCGGGCGGCTCGACCGCGTGCTCGACGCGATCAGCGGGCACATCGACAAGCTGCGCACCGAGCCGGTGGGCGAGGAGGAGCTCGCCAAGGCGCGCAACCAGGCGCTCAAGAGCCTGGTCATGGAGAACCTCACCGTCGTCAGCAAGGCCTCGGCGCTCGGCAGCGCCGCCGTCCTCGAAGGCGACGTCGCGAACGTGAACAAGCGCCTGGCGGCGATTCGCGCGGTGACGGTCGCCGACGTCCAGCGTGTCGCGAATCAGTACCTCGACCCGGACAAGGCGATGAAAGCCAAGGTGCAGAGCAACCTGCTCGGCAGCCTCTTCGGCCGCAAGAGCCACCCGGAGGATGAGGCCCCGATCACCGCCAAGCCGGAGACCGAGGCGCCGCCGCCGGGGCGTCGCGGCCTCGCGCGGCCCGCCGAATTCCCGCAGGAGCCGCCTGTCGCCGGACTGCTCGAGTTCGACCCGCGGCTGGACTACAAGTCGGGGGTGTTGTCGAACGGGCTGAAGGTTCTGGTCGTCGAGAACCACGAGCTGCCGTTCGTGACGGTTCAGCTCGGCCTGTTGCCGGGCGCGTGGACGGAAGCGAAGGCGGGAACGGCGTCGATGGCGCTCGGCATGCTGACGCGCGGCACGGGGCGCTACACCGAGGCGCAGCTCGCCGAGGAGCTCGAGCGCCTGGCGATCGACCTTGGCGGCAGCGCGGGGATGGACAGCGCCAGCGTCTCGGCCAGCGCCCTGACCGAGCACATCGAGCGCGCCGTGCAGCTCCTGGCCGAGGTTGTCCTGTTCCCGACCTTCCCGGCCGACGAGTTCGAGAAGCTCCGCAAGCAGACGCTCACCGGCCTGGCCGTCAGCACCAACGAGCCCTCGTACATCGCCGACCGCGAGTTCGGCCGCCGGCTGTTCGGCGCGCACCCCTACGCCCGCGCCGTCAGCGGCGAGCCGACCGACGTGCGAGCGCTCCAGCCCGCCGACCTGAAAGCCTGGTGGACGACCTACGCCCGGCCCGACCTGGCCGTGCTGATCTTCGCCGGCGACATCACCCTCGATTACGCCCTCGCCATCTCCGAAGAGTCGCTCGGCGCCTGGAAGGCCGAGGGGGCCCGGCCCGAATTCAGCTTGCCGGCCATTCCCGATCCCGGTCCGCGGCGCATCTACCTCGTCGATCGCCCCGGCGTCCAGAGCCAGATCCGCGTCGGACACCTCGGCATCACCCGCGACCACCCCGAGTGGTTCACCAGCCGCGTCGCCAGCAGCTACTTCGGCGGCGCGTTCAACAGCCGCGTCAACGAGACCATCCGGGTGAAGAAGGGCCTGACCTACGGCGCCCGCGGCGGCTGGGATGCGCAGCGCTTCGCCGGCACCTTCCAGGTCAGCACATTCAGCAGGACCGACTCGACCGTCGCCGCCGTGCAGGCCATCTTCGAGGAGATCGACCGGCTGCGAAATGCGCCGCCCACGGACAAGGAGCTGGGCGACACCAAGTCCTACACCCTCGGCAGCTTCGCCGCCGGTCGGGAGACGCCGCAGGCAGTCGCGGGCCAGCTCTGGCAGATCGAGTCCTTTGGCCTGCCGGCGGACTACTACGAGCGCTACCTGCGCGAGGTGGCGTCGGCGACGGCGGACGGTTGTGTGCGGCTGGCGCAATCGACGGTTGATCCGGACAAGAGCGTCGTCGTGATCGTTGGCCCGGCCGAGAAGCTGAAGAAGGAGTTGGAGGCGATCGCACCGGTCACGGTGGTGACGCCGGGCACGACCGAGCCGCCGGCGATCCAGCACCGGCCGGACGACGAATAGAGGCGATTCCGGGCGCTGGGCGATTCCGGGCGCTGGTCCGATCCGCACCGGGCGCGCCGATCCGCGCTCGGAAACGCAAGGGTTTGCGGCGCGGCGTGTGCCGGCGCTGTGCGCCTGGCGTGAGGAATCGCGGAGGGCTGGCGGATCAGCGCTTCGAGAACTGGAAGCGGCGCCGGGCCTTGCGGCGACCGTACTTCTTGCGTTCGACGATGCGGCTGTCGCGCGTCAGGTAGCCCTTGGCGCGCAGCGCGGGCTCGTAGCGCTGGTCCGCGCGCATCAGGGCCCTGGCCACCGCCAGCAGGCAGGCCCCGGCCTGACCGCTGTGGCCGCCGCCGTTCGCGTGGATCACGGCGTCGAACCGGCCGGCGGTGTTGGTCGCCTGGAAGGGCGCCCGCACGGCGGCCCGCTCCTGGGGCTCGTGAAAGTACACGTCGAGCTCGCGGTCGTTGATGACGATCTTGCCGGCTCCGGGGCTCAGCCGTACCCGCGCGACGGCGCTCTTTCGCCGTCCGGTTCCGAGGAAAACGCCGCTCGTCGGCGGGGGGGGCATCTCGACCGCCTGGGGCGCCGCGGCCACGGCGCTGCCCACGTCCTGCATCGTCCCACCGGTCGTCGGGCTCGGACTGTCGCTCACGGAATCCTCCTGCGTATCACATGGGCAGCGGCGTCGGCTGCTGCGCCTGATGCGGATGCTGGTCGTTCGCGTACAGCTTCAGCTTTTTCAGCATTTGACGCGCCAGCGCGTTCTTCGGCAGCATCCGCCGCACCGCCGCGTGCAGCACGCGCTCTGGATGCCGCTTCAGCATCTCGGCCATCGTCCACTCGTGCAGACCGCTCGGGTAGCGCGAGTAGTTCTGGTAGACCGTCGTTTCCTGCTTGCGGCCCGTCACCTTGACCTGACCGGCGTTCAGCACCACCACGTAGTCGCCGCAGTCGACGTGCGGCGTGTAGGTGGGCTTGTGCTTGCCCATCAGGACGGTCGCAATGCGCGCGGCCAGGCGTCCGAGCACCTGGTCCGTCGCGTCGACGACGAACCAGTGACGGTCGACGTTCTCGGCCTTGGCCATGTACGAATTCGTCGCGATCTTCATGCCTTGCACCCGCACCTTCACCCAGGGGCCGCGGCCCGATTGGGAATCAGGCAGTATAACGGCGCCGACGGGCAGGTCAACGGCCCCCCAGAGCGCCCGGCGATTATCGGGCGGCTGCCTTCGCCGCGCCCGGCAACCGTCCCGCAAACCGCTCCCTCCAATTGCTCGGCTTGAGGTTTGCCGACTAAACTTGGGTGGTGCACCGTTTCCGCAGGGTCTGCTTGTTGAAGCCGCCGGCTTCACGAGGGGCTTACAGGCTATGTCCATCTTCATCGCGACCACGATGCCGAGCCGCTTGGTTCGGTGGTCATTCTTCGCTCGTGCCTGCCCGGTCGCCGCGGCCCTCCTGCTGGCCGGCTGCATCGACCCGATCGCGCTGATTGAGCCCGGCGCCGGCGATCCGGCCGGCGAGCGCGTCGCCGGCGTCAGCCTCGAACGCTTGCAGCCCAACGTCGCCACCGAGTTCGAGGTCGATGTGCCGATCGACCGCCGGCTTGAGATCATCGCCGAGCCGAGCGGTGGCGCAACCCTGGGCATTGGCCCGATCTCGTCGCCGGACGGCCAGGCGTTCTCGGCCCAGCCCGGCGCGACCGCCCGCTCAAAGGACGACGCGTTCCAGGTCCAGGCCCGGGGCTTCGGCGACCTGGGCGTCGGCCTGCACTTCCTCGGGCAATCGCCGACCAGCGGCCGATGGAAGTTCGCCCTCGTGGCTCGCCCCGCGCAATTCGCCGCCCTCCGCGAGGCGGCGCGCACCGCCAGCATCCTCGAAAACCTGCTGCTGGCCGGATACATCCTCAGCGGCGGCCTCGGTGCGAGCCAGCCCGCGCCCGAAACGCTCCGCTGGTTCTATCCCGAACTGGCCGACTTCAAGCTGCCCATCGACGTCACGCTCCGCATCAACCTGCTCGCCCCGGGCGACAGCCCGGCTTTCCCGCCCGCCGGCGGCTCCACGGACCCGAGCTCGACCCCGGACCCGAACAGCGGCGGGAACGATCCGAACAACAGCACCGGAAACCCGCAGGAGCCGACCGTTCCGAACACGCCGATCGCCGGCGCCACGGTCGAGCTGGTCGTTCAGAGCGGCGACGCGGTCCCTGGCCAGCCGGGAGCGACGTTCACGTGGCTGAGCAACCCGCTGGTCGACTCCAAGGGCCGCGTGGCCTTCTGGGGCGCGTACACTGGCGGCAGCGGCTCGGCCGGCCTCTATGTCTGGAGCAACGGCGCGCTCTCACGGGTCATCGATGGCGACCCCAACGCCGTCGGCAGCGCCCCGGGCCTCGACAGCGGCTCGTACTTCGGCGACATCCAGGTGCGCTACGACGGCTTTTCGCCGAACCTGTCCTGGGCCAGCGCCGACCGGCTGGTCTTCACCGCGGCGACCAATGGCTCGCCGCTGCCGAACGGCCTGTTCCGCTACCGGCTCAGCGATGGGCACATGCTCCAGATTCTCGACTGCGACGATTTCCGCTCGCTGTTCAGCAACGTGGGCGACACGTTCCTCTGCGAGTTCTTCAACCCGGTCGTCAGCGACGACGGCTACGCGATCTTCACCAATCGCTACACCTATTTCAAAACCGACCAGACGTTTGTCTTCCGCAACCGGGGCCTGTTCTTCTCGAACGGCATCGAGACCCAGGCCATGCTCGCGCCGGAGTTCCCGCGTGCCGTCCCGGGCGTCGCCAGCGCGACCTTCACCGACATCGAACTGCTCCCCGCCATGAACTACGGCATCGACGTCGTCCTCCAGGCCAGCTTCTCCACGCCGACCGGCAGCGGCGATCATGGCGTCTACCGCTACACCGGCGGTCAGCTCTTCCGCTTGATCGACAACGGAACCGGGCGCACGTGGACCGGCCTGCCCTCCGGCTCTGTCGTCGGCGAAGCCGGAAAGCGTTTCGAACGCGTCGCCGTCGGGCCGCTGCGCCACGTCGCCATCGACACGACCATCACCGGCGCCGACAACGTCAAGCGCGACGCCGTCATCCTCTACGGACGCAACCGCTGGACCGAGATCAAGCCCAACGGCCTGGCGGCCTCAGACCTCCTCACCGGCGTCAACGAGGACGGGCACCTGGTCGTCCTGGCGGGCGGGAAGCCGTATCTGTGGAACGGCACGACCGCGGTCGACCTCGCCGCCAACCTCCCCGCCCAGCTCGCGGGCCAGGGCCTCACCTGGAGCACCTTCGGCGGCTCGATCAACAACGCCGGCCACGCGCTGCTGCGTTACACGCGCGGCGGGAAGCCTGGGTTGGCGCTGTGGACCGGGGAGAAGCTGGTCGTCGTCGCGGATGCTTCGCTCGGCGTGCCCGCGGCGACGTTCGACGAGCTGCTGTCGGGCGAGCTGCCCAGCCTGGACAACATAGACCGCAGCGGCGTGCTGAAGGATCGTCCCGAGGTCGACCGGGTGGGCCGCTCCAGCGCCATCAACGATGCGGCGACGTTTGTTTTTCGCGTCGGCACGCCCGGCATCGACCTCCAGCGCAACACGGCCGACGACTACCAGGCGATCTACATCGGCCGCGGGCAGTAGGCCAGCGGCCCGCAACCGCTCTGGATTTCGCGGGTATAACGGGTAGAGCGGGTTTGCGCCGGCGGTGGCCGTCGACGCGCAACCGCTTGATGCGCAAACGGTTAGCGTGCCGGCCGTGCCTGCAACCGGGGCTGGGTGCGGTGCGAAAGGGATTGGAAGATGCCGGTCGGGGAGGCATTGGTTGCTCGGGGGCTGATCACCGATGTCCAGCTCGCCGAGGCGCTGCGCGCGCAGAAGAGCTCGTCGGAGCGGATCGACCAGGTGCTCATCCGCAGCGGCCTGGTCAGCGAGCGCGACATGCTCGCGGTCTACAGCGAGCAGTTCGCGATCCCGGTGGTTGAGCTGACCGAGCGCGACATCGACACCGAGCTGCTGCGGCTGGTGCCCAGCCGCCTGGTGCACAAGTACGGACTGATCCCGGTGTCGCGGAACGGCAAGGGAATCCGCGTCGCCACCAGCGACCCCTACAACATGTACGCCCTCGACGAAGTGCGCACCTGCATCGACATGCCGGTCGAGCCCGTCCTGGCCACCCGCGGCGAGATTCACAAGCTCATCAAGGCGTTCTACGGCGTCGGCGGCGAAGTGCTGACGGAGATGGTGGCCGACGACGAGGTGCAGATTCTCGACGAGGCGCGCTTCGACTCGGCCGACCTCGACGTGCAGATGGCCCAGGAGGCCAGCGTCGTCAAGCTCGTCAACGAGATCCTGATCGAGGCCATCGACCAGCGGGCCAGCGACATCCACTTCGAGCCCTACGAGAACGACTTCTCCGTGCGCTATCGCATCGACGGCCTGCTGCACCACGCCAATGTCCCGCCGGAGATCCGCCGCTTTCAGAACGCCGTCGTCAGCCGCATCAAGATTCTCTCCGGCCTGAACATCGCCGAGAAGCGCCTGCCGCAGGACGGGGGCATCAAGATCAAGGTGCATGGCCGCGAGGTCGATCTGCGTGTCAGCGTGATACCGATGGCCTTCGGCGAGGGCGTCGTGCTGCGTATCCTGGACCGGACGGCGATCCGGCTTTCGCTGCCCGACCTGGGGATGGAAGGCGACACGTACGAGCGCTTCAAGGACTTGATCAACCGTCCGCACGGCATCCTGCTGGTCACCGGCCCGACGGGCTCGGGCAAGACGACGTCGCTGTACGCGGCGCTGTCGGAGATCGTCAGCGAGGACATCAAGATCCTCACCGTGGAGGACCCGATCGAGTACTACCTCGAGGGCATCAACCAGGTGCAGGTGCTGCCGAAGATCGGCCTTGACTTCGCGCGGGCGCTGCGCAGCTTCCTGCGCCACGACCCGGACGTGATCCTCGTCGGCGAGATTCGCGACCGCGAGACGGCCGAGGTGGCGATCAACGCCTCCCTCACCGGCCACCTCGTGTTCAGCACGCTGCACACCAATGACGCCGTCTCCGCCACGACGCGCCTGCTCGACATGGGCGTTGAGCCTTTCCTGATCTCGAGCTCGGTCGAGGCCGTGATGGCTCAGCGGCTCGTGCGCACCATCTGCGAGAAGTGCAAGACCCAGTACACGCCCGAGAGCGTGACGCACTTCCCCAAGGACTTCGAGTACAAGTCCGGGGAGAAGCTCTGGCGCGGCGCCGGCTGCCGGGAGTGCCGCAACAGCGGCTACGCCGGCCGGCGCGCCATCTTCGAGCTGCTGGTGCTCGACGACGAGCTCCGCGAGCTCATCGTGCAGCGCAAGAGCGCCGCGCAGATGCTCCCCGTCGCGCGCAAGAACGGGCTGCGCCTGCTGCGCGAAGACGGCTGGCGGCTGGTCCGTCGCGGCCTCACCACGCCCGAGGAAGTCGTCCGCGCCACGAAGGTCTGACGTTCCCGCGCCCGCTCCAGCAGGCCCGCCCGCCCGCTTCACGCCCGGGAGCGCGTTCGCCCGTCCTTTCGTTTGGTTTGCGTGAAAGTCCGTTATTCCGGCTTCTGTGCAGCGTCCGGCGTGGTATAATCCGCCCCGGTAGAGGACGACTGTCGTCGCGGCTACGGGCCAAATCGCGGGCGGCGGCCGCGGTCAACACTTCTTCGCCGTCGCGTCGCGTGCGTTGTCCGGCCCCTGGTCCGTCGAAGCGTTCGCCGATGGCGGGTTCATCCGCCACGGCGGCGAGGAGGGTGGCATGCAGGCGTGCGTTGTTACGGCGACACTCTGGACCTCGGCGCTGTGCATCGCCGTCTCGGGACAGGCCCAGGGCGATTACACCTTCGTCCGCATCGTCACCACCTTCGGCGCCGTCGAAACGCTCGGCACGGCCTCGATCAATCGTTGCGGCATGGTCGCCGGCTCGATCATGCTCGGGGGGCAGCCGGGCGTCGCGCAACGCGCCGTGTTCTACTCGGACGGCGCGTCGTTCAACCTGGTGAGCAATCTGCAATCGCCGCTCAAGAGCCTGAACCGTCGCGTCGGCATCAGCGACGCCGGCCACGTCACGTTCTGGTCGGCCGATGGCTCGGGCGAGGCCATCCGCCTGGCCAGCGTGCACCAGCCGGGGCTGACCGCGATCGCGCTTGAGGGCGACTTTGAGACGATGGCTCCTTACGGCGATCCGAGCGTGAACCAGGCCGGGCGTGTCGCGTTCGGCGCGGCGCGCTCACCGGTCAAGCGCGGAATGTACATCGGCGACGGCGAGGAGATCGAAGTCGTCGCCGAGACCATGTCGCCAGGCAAGTTCTACTCCTATCCTTCGATCAACGTCCACGGCCGCGTGGCGTATCGCTGCCATTATCCATCGGGCGCCGTGGCCATTTACCTCAGCCGCCCCGGGCCCGACGAGCTCATCGCCTTCACCGACTTCCCCCCCTTCGTCGAGCTCTCCTACCCGGCGGTGAACGCCAACAACCAGGTCGCGTTCTGCGCCGTCGTCGACTACGGCTTCGGCCCGCTCACCGGCGTCTACCGCGGCACCGGCAGCAACGTCATCCCCCTTGTCGAGAGCGGCGGCGCCTACGCCGAAATCGGCCGCGCCGTCTCCGTCAACCGCTTCGGCGATGTCGTCTTCTGGGCGCGCCTCGCCGACGGCTCGACCTCCGGCGTCTTCACCGGTTACGACCCCGTGCTGCACAAGGTCATCTGCACCGGCGACGCGCTCGACGGCTCCACCGTCGTCGACGTCAGCTTCGAGAGCAGCCGCGGCCTCAACGACCGCGGCCAGATTGTCTTCCGCGCCCAGCTCGCCGACGGCCGCTCCGGCGTCTACCGCGCCGACCCGCCGCGCAGCAAATGCCCCGCCGACATCGACGGCGACGGCTGGGTGGGCCAGAGCGACATCGGCATTCTCATCGCCTGCATGGGCGTCGACGCCGGCGGCGACGTGAACTGCGACGGCGTGACCGACCAGAGCGACCTGGGCATCGTGCTCGAAGCGTACGGCGCCGCGTGTCCGTAGGCGCCGAGCCCCGCCACAGCCCCCCCCCGCCGCGGGGGCGTGTATACTGGGCGCCGAACCGCCGGCGGCGAGCGCTCGCCGGCGCTAGGAAGGTCCGCGCATGCGGATCCTGTTCGTCGGCGACATCGTCGGGCGTCCCGGCAAGCACGCCTGCTCGCACATCGTGCCGCGGCTGGTGCGCGAACGTAGCATCGACCTGGTCCTCGCCAACGCCGAAAACATCGCCGCCGGCAGCGGCATCACGCCGCAACTGTTCAAGAAGCTCCGGCACCAGGGGATCGACGCGTGCACGCTGGGCGACCACGTGTATCGGCGGCGCGAGGTGTACGAGCTGCTGGAGTCGACCGACCGGGCGGTGCGCTCGGCGAACCAGCCGGCGGAGGCGATCGGGCGGGCGTGGACGGTCGTTCCGGACCGCAACGGGCGGCTGGTGGCGCTGTTCTCGCTGCTGGGGCGCACGTACATGAACGTCCGGGCCGACTGCCCCTTCCACGCGGCCGAGCGCGTCCTCGAACAGATCTCGCGCGAAGTCAAGGTGATCGTCGTCGACGTTCACGCCGAGACCACCAGCGAGAAGTGCGCCCTCGGCTGGTTCCTCAACGGCCGCGTCACCGCCGTCGTCGGCACCCACACGCACGTCCCGACGGCCGATGCGCGCGTGCTTCCGGGCGGGACGGCCTACATCACCGACGTCGGCATGACCGGGCCGTACGACTCCGTGCTCGGGCGCGACCGCGACAACGTCATCAAGGCGCTCTACACGGGCATGCCCCATCCGTTCGACGTGGCTACGGGCAACGTCCACCTCAGCGGCGTCATCATCGAGGCCGACTCGACCACCGGCCGCGCCATCTCCATCGAACGCGTCTGGGAGAAGGACGACACCCCCCTGCCGCCGACCGACGACTGAGCACCGCCATGGACTCGACACGTCCGCGCGCCATCGTTCTGCTCTCCGGCGGCCTCGACAGCGCGACGGCGCTGGCGATCGCCGTCGCCGACGGCTTCGCGCCGCTGCCGCTGAGCTTCCGCTACGGGCAGCGGCACGCGATCGAAACCGAGGCGGCCCGGAACGTCGCCCGCGCCGCCGGAGCCGCCGAGCACGTCATCATCGAGATCGACCTGCGCGTCTTCGGCGGCTCGGCGCTGACGGCGGATATCGCGGTCCCGAAAGCCGACGTCGCGCCGGGGGCGAGGCGTCCAGCGCCGCGGGCGTCCTCGGCGATTCCCATTACATACGTCCCGGCGCGAAACACGATCTTCCTTGCGTATGCGCTGGCCCTGGCCGAGGTGCGCGGCGCGCAGGACCTCTACATCGGCGTCAACGCGGTCGATTACAGCGGCTACCCGGACTGCCGGCCGGAGTACATCGCGGCGTTCGAGCGGGTCGCGGCCCTGGCAACGCGCGCCGCCGTCGAGGGCCGCCCCACGCGCATCCATGCGCCGCTGGTCGCGCTCAGCAAGGACGCGATCATCCGCCGCGGTCTCGAGCTCGGCGTCGACTACTCCCTGACGCGCAGTTGCTACGACCCCGACGACGCCGGCCGGGCCTGCGGCGCCTGCGAGAGCTGCCGGCTCCGGCTGGCGGCGTTTGAGCGGCTGGGAATGCGCGATCCGGCGCCCTATCGCTGACCTGCGGGCAGCGCACGCGCTCCGGGCCCGGCGGCCGTCAACCGGCCGTCAACCCCGGCATGGCGTTGGGCCGATAGGCCGAAGAGGCCACGCCACCGGAGCGAACGGGTCGCGTGACCACCCGCTACCCTGGCGTTGACCAGCAAGCGACCCTGACGTGGATGCCGGAACCCAGAAGCCACAGCCGCACGACCCACCCTCGCTGGCCCTGCTGCGCTCCCGCGTCGACGCCCTGGACCACGAGCTGCTGCAACTGTTGGCGCGGCGCGGCGGGCTCGTCGCCGAGATCGCCCGGGCCAAGCGGCTCGAGGGCGTGCCGATCCGCGACCGCGCGCGAGAAAGCGAGATCATCAGCGATCGCCGCGCCGTCGCCGAGCGGCTCGGGCTGAACCCCGACGTCGTCGAGAGCATCTACCGCAACGTGTTGTGGGCCAGCCGCGACCGCCAGGCGTCGCTGCGGGCCGAGCTGGCGGACGACGAACCGCGCAAGACCATCGCCGTGGTCGGCGGCCTCGGCGCCATGGGCCGCTGCATCTCCGGGCTCTTCGCCGACCTCGGCCACGCCGTGCTCGTCGCCGACGTCAGCACGGCCCTGCGCCCAGAGCAGGCGGCGGCGGCGGCGGACGTCACGATCATCAGCGTGCCGATCGCCGCGACCGTGGAGGTCATCCGCGCCGTCGGGCCGCACGTTCCGGCGCACGGGCTGCTGATGGACGTCACGTCGCTCAAGGCCGAGCCGCTGCGCGCGATGCTCGATTACTGCCCGGCATCGGTGCTGGGCACGCACCCGCTCTTCGGGCCGTCGGTGCACTCGCTCCAGGGGCAGCGCATCGCGCTGACGCCGGGGCGCGGCGACGAGTGGCTCGCCTGGGTGCGGCGTGCGCTGCGCGCCCGCGGCCTGATCGCGATCGAAACCACCGCCGAACGGCACGACCGCACGATGGGGGTGGTGCAGGTGCTCAACCACCTGAGCACGCAGGTGATGGGGCGCGCGCTGTCATTGACGGGCATGCCGCTGGCCGACACGCTGGCGTTCGCCTCGCCGGCGTACCTGATGGAGCTGACGATGACGGGCCGGCACTTCGCCCAATCGCCCGGCCTCTACGCCGCGATCGAAATGGGTAACCCCGACATGCCGCAGATGACCGCCGCCTTCCGCGCCGCCGCCGCCGAGGTGATCTCACTGGTCGAGCGGCGCGACGCCGCCGGCTTCGCGGCGATGTTCGAGCAGGTCCAACGCTACTTCGGCGAATTCACCCGCCAGGCGCTCGAGCAGAGCAATTTCCTCATCGACCGCCTGGTCGAGCGCTCCGACTAGGAGCCTCGCCGGCCGATCCTCGTGGCTCTGCTCCGCCGCGTTGCGCGCCTCCGAAATTGAGCCGCCGGGGCCCGTCGGCTACATTCGCGGTGTGGCCCGCACGCAGACCACCGTCGCCGCCCCTGAGCCGCCCGCCGCCGCGCCCGCCGCGCCCGCCGCGCCGCCGGACGCAGCCGCGTCCGCGCCTGCGCCGGATGATCTCACGCCCGCGATGCGGCAGTACGCAGAGCAGAAACAGCAGGTCGGCGACGCGATGCTGCTGTTCCGCATGGGGGACTTCTACGAGCTGTTCTACGAGGACGCCGCGCGCGGGGCCAAGCTGCTCGGGATCGCCCTGACCAGCCGCGACAACGGCCGCACGCCTCTGGCGGGCATCCCGCACCACGCGCTCAACAGCTACCTGTCCCGGCTGGTGGCCGCCGGCGTCAAGGTGGCGATCAGCGAGCAGATCGAGGACGCCAGCCAGGCCAAGGGCGTCATCCGGCGGGCCGTCGTCCGGATCGTCACTCCGGGCACGCTGACCGACGAGGCGCTGCTCGATCAGCGCCGCAGCAACCGGCTGGTCGCGGTCCTTGTGCAGGGCGAGCGGGCCGGCCTGGCGACGCTCGAGCTCTCCACCGGCGAGCTCGTCGTCGAGCACTGCCCGCTGCCGCGCTTGGCCGACGAGCTGACGCGCATCGCGCCGGCCGAAGTGCTGCTGCCGGAGACCAGCCTCGATGATCCCGTCGCCGCCGCGCTGCGCGAGCGGCTGGCGGTCGCCTGCACCATGCGGCCGCTGGGCGACTTCGCCCCGCAGCAGAGCGCCCGCCGGCTGCGTGAGCAATTCGAAACCGCGGGCCTCGAAGGCTGGGGCTTCGACGCACTCGACGCGTCGTTGCAGGCCGCCGGCGCGCTGCTGGCCTACGTGCACGAAACGCAGAAGGCGGCCAGCGAGCATCTTCAGCCGCCGCGGCGGCGGGCGCCGGACGACTACGTGCTGCTGGACGCGACGACGCTGCGCTCGCTGGAGATCGAGCGCACGCTGCGGACGCAGGCGCGCGAGGGGTCGCTGCTGGCGGCGGTGGACCGCACGAGCAACCCGATGGGGGCGCGGCGGCTGCGCGAGTGGTTGTGCTACCCGCTGCGCAGCGCCTCGGCGATCCGGGAGCGCGGCGAGGCGATCGGCAGGCTGCGCGCGGACAAGGCGGCGCGGACGGCACTGCGGGCCGCGCTGCGCGACATGGGCGACATCGAGCGGATCGTCGGTCGGCTGGGCGTGCAGCGCACGCACCCGCGCGACCTGCGCAGCCTGGGCAACGGGCTGGCGGCGCTGCGGCCGATCGCCGAGCGGCTGGGCGCGTTGGGCGGAGCCTGGGCCGCAGCGTTGGCCGAGCGGCTGAGCGGGCTCGAGCCGCTGGCGCAGCGCCTGTGCGAGGCGCTGCGCGCCGACGCGCCGCTCACCGTGCGCGAGGGCGGCATCTTCAACGACGGCTACCACCCGGAGATCGATCGGCTTCGCCGCCTCGGCAGCGACGGGCAGGCGTGGCTGTCGCGCTTCCAGGCGCGGCAGGTCGAGCGGACCGGAATCGCCAGCCTCAAGGTCGGCTACAACCGGGTCTTCGGCTTCTACATCGAGGTCACGCATCCTCACCGCGACCGCGTCCCGCCCGACTACGTCCGCAAACAGACGCTCAAGAACGCGGAGCGCTACATCACCGACGAGCTGAAGCAGCACGAAAGCGACGTGCTCTCCGCCGAGGCGCGCGTCAAGGACCTCGAGCACGAGCTGTTCGTCGAGCTGCGCCGCGAGCTGTCGCCGCACATCCCCAGGCTCCAGGCCGCAGCCGCCGCCCTGGCCGAGCTGGACGTGCTTGCCGGCTGGGCCGAGCTGGCCGTCGAGCGGCGCTACTGCCGGCCCGAGTTCGTCGATCACCCGGCGCTCGAGATCGACGCCGGCCGCCACCCGGTCATCGAGCAGGTGCTGGGCGACGAGTTCGTGCCCAACGACACGCGCCTCTCGGCGGGCCCGGCCGCCGGCGAGGCGCGCCGGCCGCCGGCCGCCACCGACAGCGAATTCGCGGGAGCCGGGGCTGCGGAACCGCCCGCGTTCGGAGACGCCTGCCTGGCGCTCATCACCGGGCCGAACATGGCGGGCAAGAGCACCTACATCCGCCAGGTGGCCCTGCTGACGCTGCTGGCCCATTGCGGCTGCTGGGTGCCGGCGCGGCGGATGACGCTCGGGCTGGTCGATCGCATCTTCACGCGCGTGGGCGCGGCGGACGAGCTGGCGCGCGGGCAGTCGACGTTCATGGTCGAGATGCTGGAGACGGCCAACATCCTGCACAACGCGACGGGCGACAGCCTGGTCATCCTCGACGAGGTGGGCCGCGGAACCAGCACGTTCGACGGCCTGTCGCTGGCCTGGGCCATCGCCGAGCACCTGGCGCAGCGCGGCTGCCGGGCCCTGTTCGCCACGCACTATCACGAGCTGACCGAGCTGGCCGAGCTGCTCGACGGCGTGAGCAATCTGAACGTCGCCGTGCGCGAGTTCGAGGACCAGGTCGTCTTCCTGCACAAGATCGTCGCCGGCGCGGCGGACCGGAGCTACGGGCTGCACGTGGCGAAGCTGGCGGGCGTGCCGAGAAGCGCGATCGAGCGGGCGCACGAGGTGCTGCTCGAGCTGGAGAAGACCTTTCAGCGGGAGTCGCAGCGCCCGGCGCTCGCCGCCGCCCAGCGCCGCCGCAAGCGGCAGTTGCGGCTGTTCGAGGAGCCGGAGGAGCAGGTGGTGCGCGAGCTGCGCGAGCTGGAGCCGGGTGTGCTGTCGCTTGACGCCGCCCGGGAACTGCTGGTGCGCTGGCGCGGGCTGCTGAGTTGAAGGCGCGCCCGCGGTCAGGGGGCAGACGATTGCGCACGCTTCTGAAACCGCCCATCTGGCTCGGCCTGGCGCTGCCGGCGCTTGCGGCGGCCGGCACGTTCGTCCTGGCCCGCCCCGAGTGCGTCCCCATCGAGCCCGACCAATACCGCTGGTTCTGGGCGCGCCATTACTGGCAGTGCGCGTTTGACGCGCTGAGCGCCGTCTGCGGCGCCGGACTGCTCACGCACGACCTCGAGCAGCATTACACGCCCGTCGGACGCTGGACGCTCTGGTGGCTGGGCCAGGGAGGCGCCCTGCTGTTCGTCGTCGCCTTTGCGCAGGCGCTGCGGGGGCTGAGCCCCCCCGGCGGCGCCGTGCGATCGCCCGCTGCGTGGGCCGCCCTTGCGTTTGTCGTCGTGCAGGCGATCGTGGTTGGCCTGTTCGGCCTGGTGGCGACCTTCGCTTGTCCGACCGGCACGTTCGCGGAGTCGAGCTACCTCGCGGGCGCGGCGTTCGCCTCGCTCGGCGTCATACCCCCCGTTGACGACAGCGGCACCGCCTGGATGGTGGCGGCCGCGGGGCTCCTCGGCGGGCTTGGCTGGCCGGTGTGGCTCTGCGTCGTGCCGGCGCTCGCGTACCGCTGGATCGACCGCCGCCGAGTGCTGGTGCTCGCGGCGGCGTATGGGGCCGTTCTCGTGTTTGCGGCGCTGCTCATTGCCGCCATCGAGGCGCCGCGCGGGAGGCCGCCGCCGGACGCCGCGCGCGGCGCGGCCGAGGAACGCCAGGCCGTGCGCCCGATGTCCGACGCGCCCGTGATGGAGCGGCTCTCCCGCGGCCTGATCCAGTGCATCGCCGCCGCGACCGCCGGCGTCAGCACCGAAGACATCCGCGGCCGGCATCTGCGTGACGGCAGCAAGGCCGTCGTGGCGCTGCTGATCCTGCTGGGCGGGCTCGGCGGTTCGGCGAGCGGCGGCGTGAGCCTGCTGCTGCTGGCGGCGGCGATCCGCACGCCGGCGCGCCCGCCCGTCGCGAGGCTTCCGCCTTCCGCGCTGGCCGCCGCCGGCCGTTCGTGCGTGGCGCTTCTGATTCTGGCATCGCTGGCGACGGCGTTCGGCCTGCTGGTGGTCGAGGCGCTGACGGCCTCGGCGTTTCAACCGCCGCCGACGTTCGCCGACGCATTGCTCGACGCGGCATCTGCGGTCGGCGGGGCGCACGTCACGAGCGGCGTGACGGGGACAGTAACGGATCCGAACCTGACGCGCGGCCTTGGGCTCGGGATCGATCAGTATCAGTACGGGATGGTCTGGCTGATGGCGGCGATGCTGACCGGTCGCGTGCTGCCGGTTTGGGTGATCCACCGGGCGGTCCGCCAAGGCCGAAACGAGCCGCCGACCGGGTAGACCACGTTCAGTTGCGGAGGCGCTTCGACCGATACTGCGCGCAGCCATGTTCACGCTTGGCGTCATCCTGGCGCGCGCCGGCAGCAAGGGCCTGCCCGGCAAGTGCGTGCGCCCGGTGCGCGGGCGGCCGTTGATCGAGTACACCATCGACCATGCCCTGGCCGCCCGCCGGCTCTCCGCCGTCGTGCTGAGCAGCGACTCGGCGCCCGCGCAGGACATTGCCAGGCGGCGCGGGATCGAGATCGTCGAGCGCCCCGCCGATCTGGCCACCGACACCGCCACCGTCGACGCCGCCGCCCGCCACGCCGTCGAAGCGTGGGAGCGGCGCCACGAGCGGCGCGTCGACGCCGTCGCCGTGCTGTATGGGAACATTCCCCACCGCGTGGCGGGCGCACTCGACAACGGCATCGAGCACCTGGCGCGCAGCGGCGGGAGCTCGGTGCGCTCGGTGGCGCCGATCGGCAAGCATCATCCGGACTGGCTGCACCGGCTGGATGGCGACCGCATGGCGCAGTTCCGCCCGAACAGCATCTCCCGCCGGCAGGACCTCGAGCCGCTCTATTACCACGACGGCGCGGTCGTGGTGGTGACGCGGCGGGCGCTGTTCGACGCGCTGCGCACGCCCGGCGATGGGCAGGCTTTCCTCGGCCCGGACCGCCGCGCGATCGTTCTGCGTCCCGAGGACGCCGTCGACGTGGATGAGCCGTTCGACCTGGTGCTGGCGGAGGCGGCCTTGCGCTTTCACGAGCCCCGGACCGCGGACACGGCGCTGCGAATCGGTGCGAGAACCATTGCCGCAGGCCAGCCGGCGTACATCGTCGCCGAGGCCGGCGTGAACCACGACGGCGACGCGGACACCGCCCTGCGGCTCATCGATATCGCCGCCGGCGCCGGCGCAGACGCCGTGAAGTTCCAGCTCTTCTCGGCCGACGCCCTGGCGACCGCGGCCGCGCCGCTGGCCGATTATCAGCGCGGCGCGTTCGACGGGGAACCGGCGGGGACACGCCGGCCGGCGGACCAGCGCGAGATGCTGCGCCGTCTCGAGCTGCGGCCGCGCGACTGGGCGCGGCTGCGGGCACATTGCGCGGCGCGCGGCGTGGATTTCCTGGTCACGCCATTCGGTCCGGACGACGCCGAGCGCCTGCGCGACCTCGACGTTCCCGCGGTGAAGATCGCCTCCACCGACCTCGACAACCTGCCGCTGATCCGCGCCGCCGCGGCGCTCGGCAAGCCGCTGATCGTCTCGACCGGAGCGGCGACGGAACAGGAGATCGCCGCCGCGGTCGCGGGCTTCGAGCGCCTGGGCCTGCGCGAGCGCCTGGTGCTGCTGCACTGCGTCAGTTGCTACCCGGCCCCCGCGGACGCCGCCAACCTGCGGGCGATAGGCGAGCTGCACCGGCGGTTCGGCGTGCCGTGCGGCTTCAGCGATCACACGACGCTGGTCGAGAGCGGCGCGTGGGCGGCCGCGGCCGGCGCCTGCGTGCTGGAGAAGCACTTCACATACGACCCTGCCGCCGCGGGGCCGGACCACTCGATGTCGCTTGATGCCGCCGGGCTGCGCGAGTACGTCGCGCGCGTGCGCGCCTGCGAAGCGGCACTCGGTACGGGCCGGCTGGGCATGACGCCGCTGGAAGAGCCGGTCCGCCGCGTGGCCCGCACGAGCATTGTCGCGGCGCGCGACCTGCCTGCGGGCGCGCAGCTCACGGCCGAGGGTCTGGCGGTGAAGCGGCCGGCGGGCGGCATCGCCCCCGACCAGTTCGACCGGTTGCTCGGCCGCACCCTGAGACAGGCCGCTCCGCGCGACGCGCCGATCACCTGGGACATGCTCGCATGAGCACGCCGCGCGCCCGTCAGCGCCGCCGCGTCGCGGTCGTCACCGGCACGCGCGCCGAGTACGGCCTGCTGCGGTCCACGCTGCACAGCATCCGCTCGCAGCCGCGGCTGGAGCTGCAGCTCGCCGTCACGGGCATGCACCTGCTTTCCAGGTTCGGCCACACGCTGGACGACATCCACCGGGACGGCTTCGCCGTCGACGCGCGCGTCGCCATGCAGCGCGGAGACGACTCGGCCGGCGACCAGGCGGCGGGGCTGGCTCGGGGCGTCGCGGGGCTGGCGCGCTTCTTCGAGCGCGGCGCCAGCGACGTCGTACTGGTGCTCGGCGACCGCATCGAGGCGCTGGCCGGGGCGTTGGCCGCCGTCACCACCGGGCGCGTGCTGGCGCACGTGCACGGGGGCGACGTGGCCCTGGGCGATTTCGACGATTCGCTGCGGCACGCGATCACGAAGCTGGCGCACCTGCACTTCGTCGCCTCCCGCGATGCGCGGCGCCGCGTGCTGCGGCTCGGTGAGCGGCGCGAGAACGTCCATCTCGTCGGCGCCCCCGGGCTCGACGACCTGCGCACCGTGCTCCAGCAGCATCCGCGCCCCTTGCGCCGCTCCAACGTCGCGCTCGTCGTGCAGCACGCCTACGGGCGGCCCGCGGCCGTCGAGCAAGCGCTCATGCAAACCCTGCTGGCGGAAGTGCGGCGGCAGGGCCTGCGGCGCGTCGTGCTCTACCCCAACAGCGATCGCGGGCACGAAGGCGTTCTGCGGGCGATCGAGCGGCACCTCCGCGAGTCGGACCCCGGCGAAGTCGAAGTCCAGCGCTCGCTGCCGCGCGGCGCCTTCCTGCGCCGGCTCATCGACGCCGACGTGCTCATCGGCAACTCCTCCGCCGGCCTGATCGAGGCCCCTTTCGCCGGAACGCCCTCGGTCAACGTCGGCCGGCGGCAAGCGCAGCGCCTCGCCGGCGGTCCGAGCGTGCTGCATGCCGCAGAGAGCCCCGCCGCCATCCGCTGCGCGCTGCGGCAGGCGCTGTCCATGCGGCGCCGGCGTCCCGCCGCGCGCGTGTACGGCGACGGACGGGCAGGCGAGCGCATCGCCCGCGTGCTGGCGGACGTGCGGCTGGACGGCGCGCTCCGCGAGAAGCTGATCGCGTACTGACCGGCAGTGACCCTATCGCAGAATCATCTGGATGCCGCCGGAGCCGCCCGCTAGAATCCCGCCGCCGAATCCGGCACGGGTGAGAGGTGCGAATCATGGAGCGGGCGAGCGGGTTGTTGTGGGCGGGTTGCGCGGCGGCGCTGCTTGTTTCGTCGGCGGCGCCGGCCGCGGGGCAGAACTGGATCGCGAACGAGCAGGCCGCCGTCGCGCAGGCCCGGAAGGCGAACAAGCCGCTGGTGTTCTTCTTCCGCAAGAACGAATGCAGCGACAAGATCGACAACCGCCGCGAGGCGATCGCGCAGGCGTTCCGACACCCGTCGGTCGTCGCGCTGACGCAGCGGCACTTCGTCATGTGCCAGACGGACGCCGAGGTCCAGACGGACCTGAAGCGCAAGCTCGGGGCGAAGCTTCTGGACGTGATCATCACCACGCCCGACGGCGACGTGATCCTGAAGCTGCCGCCGGCGGACACGGCCCAGCCGGAGAAGATCGTCGAGCACCTGCGGGGCGCCGCGGCCGCGCACGTCGAGCGCGTCTATCAGCGGGAAGTGCGACCGGTGCTCACCGCGGAGGCGGCCCGGCCCGCCGACCTGCGCAAGGCGCTGACGCGCACCCGCCAGCTCGGACTCGAGAGCGCCGACGCCGACGTGCTGCGCCTGCTGCGCAACGACAAGCTGGACACCGGCGTGCGCGACCTGGCGTTCGATGTGCTGGCGGAGCTCTCGACGCAGGCGTCCGTCGCGGCGCTGCTCGACCAGGCGGAGCGCTACCCGCGCGCCAACGCCGCCCTGCGCAAGTGCAAGCCGCGCGCCGCCAGCCACCTGGCCGGCGAGCTGAAGGGCCAGCCCACGCCGCGATTCCTCCGGGCCTACCGGGCCCTCGCCGCCGTCTGCAACACCCGCGCCCAGCCCGACGAGTTCTGGGCAAGCGCGGACGACGACGCTCGCCGCCGCGAGATCGACCGCGTCAAAGCCCTGGCCCGCTCGGCCGGGGGCTGATACGCGCCCGTCGCCCGGGCGGCGCGCCGGACCGCAGCCGTTTTCCATGACCCGCGGAGTTGACGGAGGCGCGCGGCGGCCGATGATAGGCGACCTATGCCGATCGTGAACATGCCTGTTGAGGGGCTGCTGCGGCTGGTGAATCGCGGCGTCGCGGCGCCCCTTTCCGCTGAAGCGCTCGTTGAGCGGCTGCACGACATGGGCGTGGAGGTCGAAGAGACCGCCGAGACGCACCAGTTCGTGTGTCGCGGGTGCGGGCGGGTGCTGGAGCGCACCGACGCCCAGGGTCCGCCGGCGCACTGCGCGAGCTGCGGGACGGACTTCCGCGCCGACGCCGGCGCGCTGCACGACGCCGGCCGCCTGAGCGTCCTGCGGCTGAACCTGCTGGCCGTGCGGCCGGATATTTTCGACGTGGGCGGGATGGCGCGCTACGCCCGCGGCTTCCTCGGAGTGCAGCCAGGTCTGATCGACTACCCCGTTGCGCCGCCGGCGCTCACCGTGAAGGTCGATCCGCGGCTGTCGGAGGACAGCAGCCGGCGGCCGTACATCGCCTGCGCCGTGCTGCGGAAAGTGCGGCTGGACCACGAGCGGATCAAGTTCCTGATGAATCTCCAGGAAGACCTGCACTGGGCGCTGGGGCGCGACCGCAAGCTGGCGTCGATCGGCATGTACGACCTCGACAAGCTGTCGGGCGCGTCGTTCAGTTACGACGCGGTGCGGCCGGACGAGCTGCGTTTCGTTCCGCTGGGTTTCGACGCCCGGCGGGCCGACAGCCTGCTGACGCCGGCGCAGATCCTGGAGCGGCACAAGACCGGGCAGGCGTACGCCCACCTGCTGCGGGGATACACGCGGTATCCGCTGCTGCGCGACGAACGCGGCACGGTGCTGTCGATGCCCCCGATCATCAACAGCGAGGCGACGCGCGTCACGCAGCAGACGCGGCAGTGCTTCGTCGACGTCACGGGGCTTTCGCAGCGCACGGTGGACCGCGCCCTGGCCATCGTCGTCACGAGCGCGCGCGAGGTGCTGCCCGGCGTCGAGATCGAGCAGGTCGCGATCGCCGCCCCCGACGGCCGCCGCGACACGCCCGACCTGGCCCCGGGCGTCATGTCACTGAGCGTCCGCGAGGCGTCGGAGACGATCGGCGTGCGGCTGACTTCGGAGCAGGCGGCCGGGCTGCTGGAGCGGATGGGCCACGGCGTGCGTCGCGAGTCGCAGGAGACGCTACAGGTCCGCGTGCCCGCCTGGCGCAACGACGTGATGCACGCGGTCGACCTGGTCGAGGACGTCGCGATCGCGCTGGGCTACGACCATCTCTCGCCGGCGATCGTGCCCACGGTCACGATCGCCGCCGCGCGCGAGATCGAGGAGCGCTCCGCCGTCGTCCGTCGCATCATGACCGGCCTCGGCTTTCACCAGGTGATGACGCTGACGCTCAGCAGCGAGCCGGCCGCGTTCGACCGCTGGCTGCTGGCGGCGGATGACCCGCTGCGGGAGCGGGCGGTGCGGATCGAGAACCCGATCAGCGTCGAGCAGACGATCTGCCGCGCCTGGCTGCTGCCCGGCCTGCTGGAGACTTTCGCCATCAACAAGCGCTACGACCTGCCGCAGTGGCTGTTCGAGGTCGGCGACGTGAGCAGCGTAGACCCGTCGGCCGAGACGGGAGCGCGCGAGGAGCGGCGCGTCTCGGCGGCGATGATCGGCACGCACGTCGGCTACGCCGACATACGCGCGGTTTGCGACGCGCTGGCGCACGAGCTGTCGGCCGCGATCGACGTGCGGCCGGCGGCGCACCCGGGGTTCATCGCGGGCCGGGCGGCGTCCGTGCACGACGCGCAGGGCGCCGCGCTGGGCGTGATGGGCGAGCTGCATCCGCAGGTGATCGAGAATTACGGGTTGAAGCACCCCGTCGTGGCGCTTGAGCTGGCGCTCGCGCCGCTGCTTCGGCTCCAGCAGTAGAGGCTAACCCAGATAGCCCGATCCGTTCCTGGAATCGCGCAGGGACGGGCTCGTAAAGAAGCGGTTGCGACAGAACAGGAACCCGATCCGGGCCGCGCCCGTGAGGAAGCGGTTGCGCCGAACGATCCTCCCGGGTTCTGATGGTTCATGCAACAGCCGCTTACGGGCGCGGCACGGACCATCCAATGCCTCTTACGGGACGCGGCTCGGGTCGTTCGGACGCCGGCCGATAAGGCCCCTGGGTGGCACCCGCGGCTCGCTCCCCGCCGTAATCGCTTCGCCGCGGCGCGAAACTGCGCCAGTCTCCTTGGCAGCATCGGCGAACGAATCCATCAATAGAGGATAGTTCAGGAAGGAGCGCGCGCGGTGCCGTCGGACACGCCAGTCGCTTATCGGTCCGGTGCGATCGGAGCCGATGATGAGCGCGTTCGGGCCTGCGCGGGCCACGACCGCTCACGTACGGCGGGCATCGAGCCCGCCGGCGGGTGCTGCCAGCCGAGGGGGAACGATCGGCCATGTCCGCCGAACCGAACGCGGCCCACGCCGACCCGAGCGGCGGGATCACGTCGTTCGAGCAGATCGGAGCCACGCTAACGGGCGTGTCCGATGGGCTGACGACGGCGTTCATGCAGCTTGAGGAGCTGCAAGGGGCGCTGCGCGCCGCCTGGCAGCAGTTGCAGCAGCGCCAGGCGCAGCTCGAACAGGCCGAGCAGGACCTGGCCCGTCGCAGCTCCGAAGCTCAATCACAGACGGAACAGGCTCAGCAACTGATCGCCACCCTCGACGAGCAGCGCGGCCAGCTCACGGCCCGCGAAGCAGAGCTCGCCGCCGCCGCGGCGGCCGTCGCCGAGCAGCAGGCGCAGATCGAGCAGGCCCGCGGCGCCGCAGCGCAGGCGCTGGCCGAGGTCCAGGCGCGCGAGGCGCGCCTGGCAGAGCTGGAGCAGCGCGCGGCGGAGCTAACTCGCCGCGAGCAGGAAGAGCAGGAGCAGCGGCGGGCGATCGAGGCTGAGCGCGCGGCGGTCGAGGCTGAGCGGGCCGCGCTCGATGCCGCGGCCCAGAGCGTCGCGGCGCGCGAGGCCCAGGTCGAGCAGCGCCTGAGGGACATCGAGATCGCGCAGGCCCTGCTCACCAAGCGCCACGAAGCGGTCGCCCGCTTCCAGCGCGCTTTCTCCGAAATGGCCGCCAGCCTGGGCGCCGCCGGGCCCAAAATGCCCGACTTCAACAGTGTGCCGGGCAGTGCACTGGATCCACTCGTCGCCTTGCCGCCCGCGGGCGCGGCGTCGCACGCCGTCGCGAACGCAGCGGATGAGCCGTTCGAATCCGGCGGCTTGGCCGCCGCCGCGCCTACACCGGTCACTGCGCCCGCCGCCGAAGGGGCGGCGCCGCATGCGACGCCCGAATCGGCGCTGGAGGAGCTGCTTGCGGCCACCGAAGCCGATGCTTCCGCACTCGATTCGCGCACCGTGCAGCCGGACGCCGACGCCACGGCGTCCGGCGCGGCGGCGCAGCGCCCCCCGGCTCCGCAGGGCGGGCACGGCGACGCGGGCGCGGTCGACGAATCGGCGCTGTCGCCGGAAGTGCTGGCGCGGCTGCGCGTCCTGC
This sequence comes from uncultured Planctomycetota bacterium, assembly GCA_900696525.1. Lineage (GTDB taxonomy): Bacteria > Planctomycetota > Phycisphaerae > UBA1845 > Fen-1342 > CAADGL01. Next base: position 41,291 of record CAADGL010000017.1, on the reverse strand, counting down.
GGCGGCTGACGGGCGGGAAGGCGAGCGACACGGATCTGCTGGAGCGCATCCGGCAGGAGCGTGGCGGGCAACTGGAGGCGTCGAGCGGCAAGCCGAAGCGCCGGTGGTGGTGAATTGCGCCCCGGGGCGGACTGGAGAAGTTCGGCCCATGGGAAGAGTTTGTGGTCCGCCGCTTGGGCGCGTTGCGCCGGCGCGCCCGGCGGGGCTTGTGCGCCACCGCCGTCCGCCCGCACAATCCCCGCATGCACGATCCGTCGCCGCCCGACGCAGCGCCGCCGCACGGCGTACCGGCCGCATCGCCGGCCGCGAGCGAGCCGCAGTCTCCGGCGCCGCCGTCCGCCGCGCCGATCGGCGAGGGCGAGCGCATCGCCGTGGTCGACGTGCTGCGCGGCGTGGCGCTGCTGGGCATCCTGTCGGTGAACATGGCGTTCTTCAGCACGCCGCTCACGCAGCTCCTCGACCCGCGACCGATCTGGACCGGGGCGCTCGACCTGGCGGCGCATTACGGCGTGCTGGCGCTGGGGCAGAGCAAGTTCTACGTGCTGTTCTCGTTCCTGTTCGGCCTGGGAATGTTCATCCAGGACCGCCGCAGTGTCCAACGGGGCGACGGGTTCGCGGGGCGGTTCGTGCGCCGGCTGCTTGTGCTGCTGGTGATCGGCCTGGCGCACGCGTTCTTCATCTGGGCCGGCGACATCCTCACTTGCTACGCCGTGCTGGGGTTCCTTCTGCTGGTGCTGCGGCTGCTGCCGAACCGCTGGCTGCTGGTGGTCGCCGGGGCGCTCGCGGCTGTGCCGATGATGATGACCCTCGCGGGCGCGGCGTTGCTCTGGTTCGTGCAGGCGCTCGACGCGCCGTCACCCGTAAGCGGGGAGGCGGTGGTGACGCTTTCGGCGCCCGCATCGGCTCCGGCGACGCGTCCGGCGCGGCAAGGGCTCGCATGGGACGACAGCGGCGAGTTCAAGCGGATGACGGAGCGGTCGCTGGCGGCCTATCGCGGCGGGAGTTTCGGCGCGATCATGCGGCAGCGTGCGACCGACGTGGCGTTCGTGTGGTTCTTCCTGGTCACGATCGCACCGCAGATCCTGGCGCTGTTTCTGCTCGGAATCTACGCCGGGCGAATCGGGCTGTTTGAAGACCTGCGGCGATACCGCGGGGTATTCGGCATGGGACTGACCGTTTTCCTGCCGGTCGGCCTGGCGGCGAACGGGCTGATGGCGTGGCTGACGCCCCACACGGACTACACGCGGCCCGGGCTGCTGATGGCTCAGTCGGTGCTGGGGACGATCGGCGGCCCGGTGCTGTCGTTCGGGTACGCATCGGCGATCGTGCTGCTGGCGCAGCAGCCGCGCTGGCGGCACTGGCTCAATCCGCTCAGCTACGTGGGCCGCATGGCGCTGAGCAACTACCTGCTCCAGTCGCTGGTCTGCACGTTCATCTTCTATCGCTACGACTTCGGCTCGTTCCAGCTCGGCCTGGGCCAGTTCGGATACTGGGGTCCGGCGGCGTGCCTGGCGCTGACCGTCGCGATCTTTGTGTGCCAGGTGCCGCTCAGCGTGCTGTGGCTGCGCGTCTTCCGCTTCGGTCCGATGGAGTGGCTCTGGCGCAGCCTCACCTACGGGCGCTCGCAGCCGATGCTGCGGCGCAGCACCGGCTGAGAATCACGGACAGCTCACGCCGTGGAGCGCGAGCAGCACGCCGAGGTCGGACTGGTCGGTGCGGCCGTCGCCATCGATGTCGCCCGGACAGGCTCCCGGGCCGGCGTTGCAGCCGTAATCGGCCAGCAGGATGCCGAGATCGCTCTGGTTGCGCAGCCCGTCGTGATTCAGGTCGCCGGGACAGGCGCTGCCGTCGCCCGTTTCGAAGCACCACACCGCAGACGCGGCGCTGCCGCCGACGTCATCGGCGACGGCGTACCAGCAGTAGGGGCGATCGGGCAGGAGGCCGGCCCAGGCCGCCGAAGCGCGCGTGCCGCTGGGCACGTCGGCGTGCGACGCCAGCAGCAGGTGCGGCTTGTAGGTGATGACGACGCGGTCGACCGTCGGCGTCGCCTGCGGATTGCTGGTCGTCAGCGTGAGGCGGAAGCGCAAGCAGGATGACATCGGCACGGCCTGGATGTCGTTGTACCAGGTCTGGCCGTCGGCGCTGTACGCGATGGCCACGCTCGTCGCTGGAGGCGTGCTGGCCACAACCTGCCCGGCGACCCAGTTGGCGCCCTCACCCGTGCACAGCCAGGCGGAGTAGTACCGGCCGATCGACGAATAGCCCGGAATCAGTTGCTGGACGGACACCGAGCCGTTCTGCCCTTGCTGGCCGGGCGCGCCGGCCGTTCCGGGCGTGCTGGCGAAGCCGCCGCGATACTCGCCGCGACCGCCGTTGCCCCCGCCGCAGGCGCCGGCGGCGCCTTGGAAGAAAGCGCCGTCGGCGACGCCGGTGATGACGTTTCTGCCAATGCCGCCCTGTCCGCCGGCGCCGCCGGCGCCGCCCTTGGCCTCGATGAGCCCGGTGTTCTGGACGAGCTGGGCGTAGCGCAGCTCGACGAGCCCGCCGCCGCCGCCGTTGCCGCCCGCGCCGCCGCCGCCGCCGCCGCCGGCGAGGTCGATGCCGCCGCCGGCGAAGTACTGCCCGTCGCCGCCGCGCTGGCCATCCTGTCCGTTGGCGCCGTTGGCGTTGATCGAGCCGTAGTGCTGAACGCTGAATGCAAAGATGCGGACGACGCCGCCGCCGCGGCCCCCGGCGCCGCCGCTGCCGCGCCGCTCAGCCGGGCCGAGGTGGTTCCAGCCGCCGTCGGCGTCGCTGGTTCCGATGTTGCGTTGAGCGCCGCCGCCGCCGCCGCCGCTGCCGCCCGCGGCGCCGCCGTGGCCGGCGCCGGGGGCGCCGGGCAGGCCGGCGTCGCCGCAGGCGCCTGGCTGGGCCGTGAGCGGCCCCGGCGGGTTGTCATTCTGCTTCGGGTCCTGGCCGCGGCCGCCGAGGTATCCCGCGCCGCCGGCGCCACCGCTGGCCAGGTCGGCGATGGTGCCATAGTTCAGCAGGAGTCCCTTGACGCGCAGCGTGTGGCCCTGGGTGTTCAGCACGCCGTCGGGCAGCACGGTGACGTTCTGGTACTGCTTTCCGGCCGGGAGGTTGAAGGTGCCGAGGGAGACGACCAGATCGCCGTCGCTGCCGTCGCCGTACTCGAAGACGTTCTCGCCCAGGAGGAGCCGGCCGGCGCCGTCGGTGACGGTGGCGTCGAAGACGCCCTGCTGCCACTGGCTTTCGGTGTCCACGGCGTGCGTGAGCTCGGAGCCGATGCCGTAGATCCGCACGTCGACGGGCCCGTCGTAGTCGCTTGTCACCAGAACCGAGAGGACGGGATCGAGGCCGACGTTCGTAGCGCCGTCTGGCGGCAGCGGATTCGAGGGGGCGTCCGGCAACTGGCATTCATCCGGCAGGCCGTTGCCGTCGACGTCCTGGCTGGTGCCGTTGGCGATGTCCATGTCGTCCGGAATCGCGTTGCCGTTGCAGTCCTGGCAATCGTCGGGGACCCCGTCGTTGTTCAGGTCGGTGCTCGAGCCGCTCGCGATGTCGCACGAGTCGGGCACGCCGTTGGCGTTGCAATCCTGGGCGGTGCCGTTGGCGATGTCGCACGAGTCGGGCACGCCGTTGGCGTTGCAGTCCTGGGCCGTGCCGTTGGCGATGTCGCACGAGTCGGGCACGTTGTTGCCGTTGCAGTCCTGGGCCGTGCCGTTGGCGATGTCGCACGAGTCCGGCACGTTGTTGCCGTTGCAGTCCTGGGCGGTGCCGTTGGCGATGTCGCACGAGTCGGGCACGTTGTTGCCGTTGCAGTCCTGCGCCGTGCCGTTGGCGATGTCGCACGAGTCGGGAATGCCGTTGGTGTTGCAGTCCTGCGCGGTGCCGTTGGCGATGTCGCACGAGTCGGGCACGCCGTTGCCGTTGCAATCCTGCGCGGTGCCGTTGGCGATGTCGCATGAGTCCGGCACGCCGTTGGTGTTGCAGTCCTGGGCGGTGCCGTCGGCGATGTCGCACGAGTCCGGCACGCCGTTGGCGTTGCAGTCCTGCGCGGTGCCGTTCAGGATGTCGCACTCGTCGAGGATGCCGTTGTTGTTGCAGTCGGCGCCCTGGCCGCCGAGCAGATCGCACTCGTCGGGAACGCCGTTGGTGTTGCAATCGGTGCTGGTGCCGTTGGCCAGGTCGCAGGAATCGGGAACGCCGTTGCCGTTGCAGTCCTGCGCAAATCCACCGGCGATGTCGCATTCGTCGGGGATGCCGTTGCCGTTGCAGTCCTGGCTGGCGCCGGCGGCCAGGTCGCAGGAATCGGGCACGCCGTTGGCGTTGCAGTCCTGCGCAAATCCACCGGCGATGTCGCACTCGTCGGGGATGCCGTTGCCGTTGCAGTCCTTGCTGGTGCCGGCGGCCAGGTCGCAGGAATCGGGGATGCCGTTGCCGTTGCAGTCCTGCGCAAATCCCCCGTCGATGTCGCACTCGTCGGGTACGCCGTTGCCGTTGCAGTCCTTGCTGGTGCCGGCGGCCAGGTCGCAGGAATCGGGCACGCTGTTGGCGTTGCAGTCCTGCTCCAGGCCGTTCTTGATGTCGCATTCGTCCAGCAGACCGTTGTTGTTGCAGTCGGCCCCGAGTCCCTGGTCCACGTCGCACTGATCGGGCACACCGTTACCGTTGCAGTCGCTCTCCAGGCCCTGGGCGATGTCGCAATCGTCGGGGATGCCGTTGCTGTTGCAGTCTCCGCTGATGCCGTAGGCGATGTCGCACTCGTCGGGAATGAGGTTGCCGTTGCAGTCCTGGCTGAAGCCCTGGGCGATGTCCTGCTCATCCGGAATGCCGTTGTTGTTGCAGTCGCTGCCGCCGACCTCGCAAAGGTCCGGCACGCCGTTGCCGTTGACGTCGAAGGCCAGCCCGGTCGGCACGGCCTGAAACGCGCGCGGCACACCCGCCAGCGTGCCGTTGCCGACGATGTACCCGGTGTCGTTGATCGCGCGCGCCGCCGCCGGCGTCCACTGCGACCACGGCCACACACCGGCGCTGACAAGCCGCAGCCCGCCGGCCGGCTCCCACACAAACGCCTGCCCGGCGGTCTCGCCGACGACCAGGCCCGAGGCGTTGATGTCGCGCGCCGCCCCGGCGGTGATGAGCGTGGTGTTGCCGCCCTGCCAGACGAAGGCCTGTCCGGAGACCTGCCCGACGACCTGCCCCGCGTCGTTGGTCGCGAATGCGGACCCCGGCCCGATGTCGATGGTCCCGCCCGCCGCCGGCCAGACCGTCGCGCGGCCGCTCGATTGGCCGACGACGTCGCCGCCGGCGTTGATGCCGTAGGCGATGCCCGGGCCGAGAATGGTCGGCTGGCCACCCTGCCACTTCACCGCCTGCGTGCCGTTCGTCCCGACCACGACGCCGGCGTCATTTATGCCGTAAGCCGCGCCAGCGCCGAGGTCGAGCTGGCCATCCACCGGGTGCCAGACGGTGGCGCGGTTGTTGCTCACGCCGACGACGATGTTTCCGGCGTTGACGGCGTAGGCGGCGCCGGGGGCGAGGTTGACCAGGCCGCCCTCGTAGGTCCAGCGGAAGGCGCGTCCGCCGGATGTACCGGCGACCAATCCGGTGTTGTTGATGGCATGCGCGAGGTGGTCACTGGCGCCGAGGGTTCCGAGGTCAAGCAGGCCGTAGCCGTAGAGCAGCGGCGCGACCATCGAGACGAGCTGCTCCTTGAGCGGGTAGGCGACGGCGCCATGGGCGACATAGCCGTAGTACGGCGTGCAGACGCGCGTCGTCGCGCCGATCTCGAAGTTGTAGGTCTCGACCTGCTGAAACACCTGCTGGATCTGAACGATGTTGATGTTGGCGCCACCGGGACCGACCAGGCGGTCGCCGGCCTTCAACTGCCCGGCGCGCATCAGGCGCCCGACGCCCACGCCGCCCGGCCGCGCCCACAGCAGGTGGTTCGGCGTGACGCGCCAGGTCTGGTTGATCACGAGGAAATGATCGCCCATCTCCTGTGGCGTGTGCGCGTAGGTCTTGGTGACGCGCGCCAGCGTCACGTCGCCATTGAGCAGGCTGTAGACCTGGACGAAGTCACCGACCGCCAGGCTCTCGATCGGCCTCTCCGAGAGGTCCGCCATGCGGATCATGGTGCCCGCCAGCCAGCAGGCCTCGCTTGAGTCGCCGGTCTTGTAGAAGGCGACGTCGCTGTTGACCTCCCGCACCGGGTCGCCCCACGGATTGAACGCCCGCGCCACGATCGCGCGATAGCCGCCCGCCGGCGCCAGCGCGCAGCGGAACAGGTCGCCCAGCGGCGTCGCGTCGATGCAGGTCAGCCCATCGACGGCGAAGTCCACCGCCGACACGTACGAGCGGCCGTCGCTGGCCTCGAGGTCGAGTTGGGCGCGGTTCGCCACGATCGCGAACCCGAGTGGCACGGGCCATAGCCGCTCGATCGCCTGCGGCGCCGAGCCGTAGTAGACGCGCCCGGCCCGCGGCTGCGTGACCGTCAGCTCGGGCACGCACACCCCCTTGGGCGTCGCTAGGCTTTCGCGAAAAAAGCTGTTGCTCAGCGCCGTGCCCAGGTTCTGGCCGCCCTGCGCATCGCACGCCGCGTGCGTGTGAATGCCGATCGCCGTCCCGCTGCCCTCGAGCAGCACCGGCGAGCCCGAGTTGCCGCCGGTCGTGTCCACGGCGTAGCCGACGACGCCGTTGGCCAGCGACGTGTAGGGCCCGACGTGGGTGGAGAGCACGCGATTCCAGGTGAGCGGCGGCGGGGGCGCGGGCGGCTCGATGGTGCCGTAGCCGGTAACGCGGATCGGCTGGCCGGTGGGCGCGGGGGGCTCCAGCGTGAGGCCGACGAAGGCGCCCGCCGCCTCGAAGGGCGTCAGCCCGGTGTTCGGATTCGGAAAGCAGCCGAAGTGCGCCCAGTCGTTGCCCAGGCCCGCGTTCAGGAAGTTCCACGAGGCCGGGTCGATCGCGTACTGGAACTCCGGCGGCGGGTGGTTCTCGTTGCCGTTGGGGTCGGAGAGCGGGATGTTGAAGTGGACCTGCACGAGCTGCTGGGCCCGGCAATGTCCGGCCGTCATCAGGCAACGGTTGCAGTCGTTGAAGATCCACGTCGTGCAGCGCGGCAGCCCGGTATTCGTCCAGCCGCGTCCAATACGTGGGTCGGCCGACAGCACGCGGTCGTCAGCCGGGCCGCAGATCGACGCGATGCCGCCCTCGCCCTCGTCGCCCCGGCCGCCACCGGCGACGCCGACGAGCGCCTGGGCGATGACGACGCGGCAATCGCCGGCGCCGGGATAAGCGTAGAGGCGCACTTCGACGGCCTCGCCGTTGAAGTACGCCGAGGCGTATTGCCATTGGTCGAGGTGCTCGGCGCGCAGCAACTGCGTTCCGCCGTCGAGTGCGGAGCGGATCTCGAGGTAGGCCTGGTCGCCACGCGCCGTCCGCCCGCCGAGCTGGACCTCGCCGAAGCGCAACTGGATCCAGCGCGCGTCAGGAGCCCGAACGACGGTGGAGAAAACGGCGCGCGGCTCGGCGCGGCGGTCGGCCGGCCCGGCGGAGACGAGTCCGGAGTCGATGGCCAGCTCGACGCGCTGCTGGCCCGGCGACGGCGCCGCGCCGGGCCCCAGCGCGAGGGCGGCGCCGGCCGCGAGAAGAACCGCCATCGCCCGATGCCGTTCGGGCCGGACTCGCGTCAACATTCGTTCCCCTTCCGCCGATCCGCGGCGATTCCGGTCGCCGACCGGGGCTCACGACCGCTGCCGCGGGCGGGGAGCGGGTTTGCACCCCGATGGCGGGCCACTGGCAAACGGCGGGCCGAAAGCGATTTATGATCGGACCAGGATCGGACGCCCAAGCGCCTCACTCTACCAAGACGATCCGCGTGATTCAACGTCAACGGGGCGGGAAGGGGCGGGGCGGGGGCGGCCGCGGCGCCTGCGGGCGCCGCGGCGCTTGACAGCCGTCGGGCCGGTTGGTAATACCCCGTATTATGTTGTTAATACTGAGTAATAACGCCGGCGTCCCGCGGCGGGGCGCGGGGCACGTCTCGATCAAAGCCGCGTTCACGCTCATCGAGCTGCTGGTCGTCGTGGCGATCCTTGCGCTGTTGATCGCCCTGCTCGCGCCCGGGCTGACCGCGGCCCGCGCGAGCGCCAAGCGCGCCGTCTCCGCCAGCAACCTGCGCCAGATCGGCCTGGCCCTCGCCGCGTACGCCAACGACCACCGCGGCCGGATGCCTGAGACCACGCACGGCCTTCCGCCGACGCGCTCCTGGATTCACACGCTGCGGCCATACCTGGCCGACGTGGACGACGTGCGCCTCTGCCCGTCCGACCCGCACGCGCGCGAGCGGCTGGCCAACGGCGGGACCAGCTACGTGATGAACGAGTACGTGACCGTTCCGCTCTACGACGCGTTCGGCCGCCCGGTCGAGGACTTCACGAACCTGCACCGGCTGCGCGCCCCGGCGCGCACCATCACGACCTTCGTCGGCGCCGACGATCTGGCGCTCAACGTCAGCGCCGACCACACGCACTCGCGCCTCTGGTTTTACCCGCCCCCCAACGTGCCGTGGAACGCCATCCGGGCCGACATCCAGCCCGATCGCTACCGCACGGGACCGGCGTCCTCCGACAACTCCCGCGGCTCCACCAACCTGCTGCACGCCGACGCTCATGTCGTCGCCGCACAGGCCGCCGACCTCAAACGCCGGACCGAGCGCGGGATCGACTTTTCGCAGCCGCCGGAGCGGGGCATCGCGCCGCCGTAGTCGTGGTGCGGCGCGCCGGAGGGGACGCGCCGCACCGCCGCTCCCGAGGGTGTTCCTGGGAGCTTTCGTGAGACGCACCGAATAAAGGAGACGAACAGCCATGCCGTACGACCGTTACGACCGAAGCATGCGGCGCCATGTTCTCGCCGCACTACTGACGCCCCTTGCCATGGCCAGTGGCGAGCATGCCGCCGCGCAACCCTGCACGCTCAGCCAGAGCGCCGTCGTGACGTTTCACTTCGGCGTTGAGGCCACCGACCCGGGCTTCGCCTATGTGCTCGACCTCTTCCACACGGACCTCGAAATCCCGCGGCTGGACGGGCAATGGGCGCCCGGCGTTCACCAGGATCATCCGAAAGGCGAGATCCACGCCGAGCCGGACGAGGCTCTGCTGTACGTCAACTCGGCCGCCCGGGTCACGCTGCCGTCGATCCCGCCGGGCTTCGAGTTCATCGGCGCCACGCCGGGCGAGCCCTTCTGGGTGCTTCCGCAGAACCCGAACCCGGCCATCCTCTTTCTTGGCATCGGCTCGGAGGAAATGTCGGTATCGGACCTGGAGGCACTGTGCGTTTGGAACCCGCAGGACCCTCGCGGCGGTGCGGACGTGCCGGCCAGGTGGCTGCGCGCCCGGCTTGTGGACGTGCGGGGGCCATCCGGCGGCGATGTTTCGCTCTGGCAGAGCGGCCTCGGCCCGCCAACCGTCTACTTCTCAACGCACCTCGACGGCGTGGACGCGACAGACGTGATTCACACGCTCGCCGGCGGTCACGCGCACCTGAACTGGGCCTTCACGCAGCCGGGGCTGTACGAGATCGACCTGCGGCTCGCCACCCGGGCCGCGAACCCGTGTCCGGCCGACCTCGACGGCGACGGCCAGGTTGGCCAGAGCGACCTGGGGATCCTGTTGAGTGACTTTGGCTGCCAGCCGAGCCCGGATGGCTGCCCCGGAGACACGGACGGCGACGGGGCCACCGGCCAGAGCGACCTGGGCGTTCTGCTGAGCAGCTATGGGACAGGCTGCTGACGCCGGGACGCTCAACCGTCCCTTAACAAACATCGCCTGGGCGCGCGGGGGCGGTTGTGCACGGGCACGCCGCCCCCGGGGCTTTCTGGGCACACGGTAAAGTTCAAGTTAAGAGGAGCGTCACCCGATGAGAACACTCGCCGTTCGTCTGTTGTCGTTCGGACAGGAGGGGGTTCGTGATCCGCCCCGAAGGCCCGTGCGCCATCCAGTCGCTTCGTGCCGCTCGACGCATCGCGCCTGATCGCCTGGATGCGCTCATCGCGGGCCTCCGTGCGTCAGCCATCGCGTCCGAGGGTTCGCCGACGGCGGCGGTCGTCCGGCCCGCGCCTTCCACGATCCGGCCGCTCGTCCTCTTCGGCTGGCCGACCCGGGCCCGCCGCGTCGTGCTGCTGCTGGCGCTCACCTGGGCGCTGAACCTTTTTGATCTCGGCTCGACTCTGAGTGAATCCCGCCGGCACTTCTTCGAAGAGCTCAATCCGGTCGCGTCGGCGATCCTGCACCTGCCCGCCTACGTGCTGGTCAGCTACAAGGCCGGGCTCGTGCTCATCGGCTCCGTGATCCTGCTCTGGCTGCGCCGCCGGCACGTCGCCGAGATGGCCGCCTGGCTGGTCTTCAGCGCCTACGTCGGCGTCACGCTGCGCTGGGCCGCCTATTACACGCACCTGCTCGACACGCTCCAGGACCCGGCGATCAACGTCTGCCCCGTCACCGGCGAGCTCCGCTGGTAATCGGGCCGCTGCCGCGACACTCGATCACTTGCCTCACGCGGGATACGATGCGCTCCGGCGCGGCTTGACCGCCCCACGGAGACTGCATGCCACCCCCGCAGGCACCCAGCGCGCCTCTCGAGGCGCGGCGCCCTACGGACCGCCCAAGCGGCCGCCTCCTGCTGCGCCTCGTCGCCGTCGCCCTCGCGGCCCTCGGCTGGTGGCTCAGCATCGACCTGCTGAGCCTCACTGGCGGCGGCGCCGCGACCAACCCGATCCTCCACTCCTTTTGCAGCGACGCCGCCGACGGGCCGCACGGCGACTGCCTCTCGATCCTGCGCTCGCCCCGCGCCTACCTGGGCCGAGGCGAGAGCGGCGGCGGCCTGCCCTGGGCCACGCTGGGCGCGGCGTACTTCGCGGCGGTCGGAATGTGGTTCACGTTCGTGGGGCCGACGACGCGCAGCCGGTTCGGCTGGCACCTGCTCGTGCTGGTGGTGCTCGGGGCGGGCCTGCTGGTCAGCGTGACGCTGACGAACGCGATGGCCAGCGAGCTGCGGCGCTGGTGCGCCGGCTGCCTGTTCGTGCATGCCGTCAACGCCGCGCTCTTCCTGACGGCGCTGCTGGCGTTTCCCTGGCGGCAGGAGCGGTCGCCCGCCGCGGCGCACCCCTCGACGCCGCTGGCGCTGGCCACACTCTGCGCGGCGTTCTTCGTGATGCAGACGCACGTGCTGGCCACCAGCACGGCGATGCTCTCGACCCGGGCGCGCTCGGTGGAGAAGAGCTACCTGGAGATCATCCAGGATCCGAACTTCGCGCTGTGGGCGATGCAGCGGCGGCCGGCCGTCGCGCTGCCGCCCGCCGTGCGGCCGGAGTGGGTCGGTGACGAGCACGCGCCGCACACGCTGCTGCTGTTCAGCGACTTCGAATGTCCCCACTGCAAGACGCTGTACGAGACGCTGGCCGGACTGCTCGAACGCCACCCGACGCGCCTGCGCGTCGCGCATTTCCATTACCCCATCGACGCCGAATGCAACCCGCACGTGAAGCGCACGATTCATCCCAACGCCTGCGCCGCGGCCCGGGCGCTCGAGGCCGCGCGGATCGTCGGCGGCGCCGAGGCGGCGCGGCGAATGAGCCGGCTGCTGTATCAGCGGCAGGCGCAGCTCCAGATGCGCCGCTTCGCGGACTGGGCGGTCGAAATCGGGCTGGATCGCGCGGCCTTCGAGGCCGCCCTGGCCGACGAGCGCGTGGCGCAGCGCATCCGGGCCGACGTCGACCTGGCCGAGTCGCTGGGCGTCGATCGCTCTCCCGCGCTCTACGTCGATGGTCGCCTGATGGAGTACTGGATGAGCCCGCAGACGCTCGAAGGGCTGATCCTCGCCGAACCGGCGGCCGAGCGAGCCGCGGCGAGCGCTCCCGCGACGCCGTAGGCAGACCCCGCTCAGACACTGCGGAACGTGGGGCGCGAATCGTGCGAGCCCCTGATGGCGCCCTCGGCCAGGGCGATCGCCTGGTGGGCCGAGCCGAAGACCTGCCCCGTGATCTCCAGCATGCAGTCATGGGGTACGACGCGCCCCAGCTCGCTGCGCCGCAGCAGCGCCCGCAGCTCCGGGCGCAGGCCGCACAGAATCAGCCGCCCGTTTTGCGCGGCGTACTCGCCGGCCACGCGCGCCAGCGCGCGGATCACCGAGTAGTCGATCTGCTGCGTGCGGCGCATGCGGATGATCGTCACCAGCGGCCTGCGCCCGAAGACCAGCCGCAACGTGTCCGTGAGCTCGTCGGCGTGCGCAAAGAAGAGCGGACCCTCAATCTGCAACATCGTGATCCGGTTCTGCCCCGTCTGCTCGTCGATCGGCCGCTCGTGAAACTTGCCCTCGCCGCCGGTGCGCATTTCGACCAGCCGCAGCTCACCGGCGCGCTGCACGAAGATCGCGACCGAGACGGCCAGGCCGATCAGCGTGGCCCAGTGGATCGGCAGGACGAGCACGCCGGCGAGCGTCACCACGAGCACCGCACGGTCGTGCCGGTCATGCCACAGCACCTGCCGGAACTCGCGCCAGTTCACCGTCGTGCTCGCTGTCGCGATCAGCAGGCCCGCTGTCGCCGCCTGGCTGATCGCGCTCACCAGCGGCGCCGCGGCGAACACCACGACTCCAATCCCGACGGCGGCGACGATGCCCGCGGCCCGCGAGCCCGCCCCGGCCAGGTCGTTGAGCGCCGTCCGCGCGAAGCTCGCGGCGCCCGCGAACCCGTAGGTCAGGCCGCTGGCCAGGTTCGCGGCGCCGAGCGCCACAAGCTCGCGGTTCACGTTGATGCGCAGCCCGTCCTTGTCCGCGTAGGCCCGCGCCAGCGTCAGCGTCTGGATAATGCCGATGATCGCCAGCGCCGCCGCACCGACCAGCAGGTCGGTGTTGTACGGCGGCAGGGGAAGCTGCGGCAGCCCGCTCGGCAGGCTGCGCGGAATCTCGCCAACGGAGCGGAGGTTGAGTGGCATTCCGGAGCGTTCGAGAACCCAGTCGAGCAGGACGCTGCCGACCAGCACGAAGAACGGCACCGGCCAGCCCGGCGCCCAGCGCGCTCCCAGCAGCACCAGGGCCAGCACGCCGCACGCCATGAGCACGGCCGGCCAGCGCGCATCGGGCACGTGGCCCAGCGTGTCCAGGAGGATTCCGATCAGCGTGGACTTGCCGGAAGACGCGACACCCAGTGACGGCGCGAGCTGGGCTCCAAGGATCAGCACCGCCGTCCCGACGACCAGGCCGATGAGCACGGTTCGCGACACGAAGCGGACGAACTTTCCGACGCCCAGCGCCGCCAGGCCGAGCGTGACCAGTCCGGCCAGCACCGCCAGCACGCCGGCCAGGCCCACCCAGCTTTCCCGATCGCCCGGCGCCGCCGTCGCCAGCACCGCGTAGATGATCGTGCTGGTCGTCACCGTCGGCCCGAGGCTCAGCTTGGGCGAAACCGAGACCAGCGACCCCACGACGCCCATCACCACGGCGGCGTAGATGCCGTGCACCGGCGGCAGGCCGGCAATCACGGCGAAGGCCATGCACTGCGGGATGGCGACGAGCGCCACCGTCAGGCCGGCCTGGAGATCACGACCCAGCGCCTTCATGAGCCGCATTCCTAGCGGTACAAGCCGCCGCCTGCAAATCGCGCGCCGCGACCCCCACCGGCGCGGCGTACCCGGCCGCCGGCTGCCGCGCGCCCCGTTTGCAGGCTTCGCTTACGCGGGCCTCGATCCCGGCGTAGAATGCTCGCGGCACGAAGGGGCGGCCGCGCGAGCGACCGCGACGCCCCCTCGACCCACGATGACGCCAGTTCGGGAGCAGTCCATGCCAAAGACCCGCGCCATCACGCGGCGCACGTTCCTCAAGAAAGCCGCCGGCTCGGCGGGCGCGGCGGCGGCGTTCACCATCGTGCCGCGACACGTCCTCGGCGGACCGGGATACACCCCGCCGAGCGAGGTCATCACGCGGGCGGTGATCGGCGTCGGCGGGATGGGCCTGGCCGGGCACGTCACCACCAACGAAGAGGGCAAGCCGCCCGTGACGCTCGCCGTGTGCGACGTCGACCGCGATCATCTCGCCGCCGCGATGAAGAAAGCCGCGCGTTCGTGTGAAGCCTACACCGACTGGCGGCGGGTGCTGGAGCGCACGGACGTCGACACGATCCACATCGCCACGCCACCGCACTGGCACGCGCTGATGGGCATCGCCGCCGCCCAGGCCGGCTTCGACATCATGGCGGAGAAGCCCTTCACGCGCACGGTGCGCGAAGGACAGGCGTACGTCGCCGCCGTGCAGCGCTACGGGCGGATTCTCCAGGTGAACACGCACTTCCGCTTCGAGAGCTACTACCAGTTCGGCGCGTCGCGCGTGCTGAAGCGGCTGGTCGACAGCGGCCTGCTGGGCAGGCCGCTCACGGTGCGCGTCTTCCGCTCGCTCGGCTTCGACTGGAAGATCAAGCTCTGGAGCGGCCGCACGAACCTCAAGCCCCAGGCGATGCCTTCCGAGCTCGACTATGACATGTGGCTCGGACCCGCGCCCGTCAAGCCCTATCATCCGCACCGCGTCCATCAGAGCTTCCGCGGCTACTGGGATTACGACGGCGGCGGCCTGGCCGACATGGGCCAGCACTATCTCGACCCGATCCAGTACATCCTCGGCAAAGACGACACTGGCCCCATCGAAATCTCCGCCGAGGCGCCTTGGCCTCCGCACCCCGACGCCGTTCAGCTCTGGGGATCGGTGCGCCTCCGCTACGCCGACGGCGACACGCTGCTGCTGGAAAGCGGCGAGTGGGGCCCCAGCTCGCCGGCCGGGCTGCCCTTCATCGAGGGCCCCAACGGCCGCGTGTTCGACAACTACCGCACCGACCCGCCCGGCCTCTTCGACCAGCTCGCCGGCCTCCCCGAGCCGCCGCCGCTCGTGGATTTCGAGACGGCGGTGCGTACGCGGCAGAAGGCGGGCGGCAACGAGTCGGTGGCGCATCGCTCGTGCTCGCTGGTGAACCTGGCCAACATCGCGATCCGCACCGGGCGGCCGTTGCGCTGGAATCCACAGGCACAGGTGTTCATCAACGACGACGGAGCCGACGCCCTGCTCGAAGCGCCGATGCGGGCGCCCTGGCGCTTGTCGTATTGAAGCGGCGCCACCTATGATCGAATCAACCGCCGCGATGGACTCGGAAGCGACCCCTATGGAGCTGCAATGCACCCCTCGCCTTCGACCGCTCGCCCGACCCTGAGCACAGCCCGGGCACGGCGCAGCGCCGGCCCCCTGCTCGTCGCCTGCCTCGTGCTTGGCGCGGCTGGCCGAGCGTCGCCCGCGACTGCCGACGTCGTCGCGCAGTTGCTCGAGCGGCCCTACGCCCAGGATGCGAACCAGCGCGCCGCCCAGTTGGCCCTGCTCGACACCCTTTCGGCCGACGACCTGCTGCGCCTTTGCGAAATGCTGCGCGAGCCCGGCGACGATGACACATCCGCCAGGCTCGTCCTTCACGCCGCCGCTCTGCACGCCGCGTGCCCTGCGGGCGTCCCGCTCCGTGAGCGATACATCGCCGCGCTCGGCCGCTTCCTCCAACAAGAGCGCACCGCCGGCGTGTGCGACTTCCTCGTCGAGCAGGTCGAGCTGCTCTGCGCCGGCGACGCCGCCGTCCCCCTGCTGGCCGCCATGCTGCGGCGCGACGAGACGGCGGATCGTGCGGCGGGCGCACTGGTGCTGCTGGGAACGGACGCGGCGCGACGGGCGCTGCGAGAGTCGGCGGCGACCTCGGAAGGCCGCGCCAAGCTGGCGGCCGTCGGCGCGCTGGTCACGCTGCGGGACAAGTCCAGCGCCGACCTGTTCGCCGCCGCCAGCACGAACCCAAGCGCCGACCTGCGCAACGCCAGCCTCGACGGCCTGGCGGCGATCGGCGACCAGCGGGTCCTGCCGGCGATCGAGCGCGGCCTGGCGGACGCGTCGGTCGCCGAACGCGCCCGGGCGACGGCGCGGCTGCTGAGCCTCGCGCGCCGGCTGATCGCCGATTGGCAACTGGCGACCGCTGACGCCATGTTGCGCGAGCTGGGCGGCGCGGATCGTCCGGCGCATGAGCGGGCCGCGCGGCTCCGCGAGCTGGCGTTCGCCCTGAGGGCCACGGCGGCGCCGGACCTGGCGGCGGCCATGGCCAGCGACGACCTCGAGCTGCGCGCCGCGGCCGTGGAGATCGCCAAACAGCTCGAAGGCGCGGCGATCAGTTACGAGCTGGCCCAGCAAGTCGCGCGCGCGACCGCCCCACACGCGCGGGCAGCGCTGATCTCCGTCTTGGCGCATCGCGGCGACGCCACGGGTCTTGCTCCCACGCTCGCGGCGCTGAAGGACGAGGACGAGTCCGTCCGGCTGACCGCCATCGCCGCATGCGCCCGGCTGGCCGATGTCAGCACGCTTCAGCCGATGCTGATGATCCTGGAAGGCGCCGGCGACGCCGAACTGCGTGCGTTGGAGGAGAGCTTCACGCGCATGACCGGCGCGGGCGTCTCCGCCGGCCTGGCCGAGGCCCAGCAGTCCGCGGCGCCGGCGCTGCGCGTGCGGGTCATCAACGCCCTGGCCAACCGGCGGGCGCGCGAGCAGCTCCCCGTCATTCTGGATGCGGCGCGCCAGACAGACCCATCGGTGCGCGTCGCGGCCATCCGCGCCGTGGGCGTTCTGGGCGGCGACAACGAGGTGCCGCCGCTGCTCGAGCTCCTTGCCGCAACGACGTCCGACGCCGAGCGCACGGCGCTGGAGGAGAGCCTTTCGGCGCTGTGCCGGCGATCAGCCGATCGCTCGGAGCGCGTCGCGGCGCTGCTTTCGGCTCAGGCGCCTGACGACCGCTTCGAGGGCTCGCTCGTGCGCGTGCTGGGCCGGTTGGGCGGACCGGAGGCGTGGGCGCGCGTTCGCGCGGCGCTCGACGACAAGCGCGCCGAGCTCCGCGCCTCCGCACTCGACGCCCTGGCCGTATGGCCGTCGCCGGACGCCGCCCCGGACATCATCGCCCTGGCGCAGCAGCGCGAGGACATGCGCGAGCACGTCGGCCTGCTGCGCGCCGCGGCGCGGCTGATCGGCGACGACCGCGGCGACGCCGCCCGCCGCATCGGGCTGCTGTCCGATGCGCTGCGCGCCGCGCGGCGCGTCGACGAGAAGCGGCTGCTGCTGTCGCGGCTCGGACAGATCGCTGATGCCGCCGCTTTCGACGCGCTGAAGCCTTCGCTGGCGGACGCCGAGACGCGCGCCGAGGCTGCCGCCGCCGTGCTGAGCGTCGCAGAGGCCCTGCTGCCGGCCGGCTGGCCGGCGGCGGATGCCGGGCTGCAACTGCTGGCGTCCGTCGAGCTTCCGGCGACGCTGCGGGAGCGCTGGGTGGAGCTGACGCGGCGGGTCGACGACTTCCAGGGGTTCGTCACGCATTGGAGTTGCGCCGGACCGTTCACCCAGGCCGGAAAGAGCGGGCCAGACCTCATGGACGTGCCCTTCCCGCCGGAGCGGCCCGGCCAGGCGGTCTCGTGGCAGCCGCAGCCGCGGAGCGACGACCCGGGCGAGTACTGGCTGGCCGACCTGAACCGGAGCTTCGGCGGCCCGCATCGCGCGGGCTACCTTGCGGCGCGAGTCTTTTCGCCGGCGGCCCAGGAGGCGCGGCTGGAGCTTGGCAGCGACGACGGCGTGAGGGCCTGGCTCAACGGCGAGGTCGTGCACACGAATAACGCGCTGCGCGGGCTTCAGCGCGGGCAGGACAAGGTGAGCGTCCGCCTCAACCAGGGGTGGAACGTGCTGATGCTCAAGGTCGTGAACGCCGGCGGCGGCTGGGCGGCGTGCGCGCGCCTCAGGGGAGCGGACGGGGGGCGACTGGAAGGTCTGCGTTTCGAGCCGGGTCCGTGAGGGCGCCGGGCGCCCGTGGACCGCGGTGCGCTACGGCGCCGCAAGCAGATCCAGGACGCGCTCAGCGACCTGCTCGGCTGTATCGTCCTCTGCGACATCGAGCCACGTCATGCTGCCGAAGCGCTTCAGCCAGGTGCGCTGGTGCTTCGCCAGTTGCCGCGAGTTGATCTTGATCCGCTCGATCGCCGCTTCGAGGCTCATCCGGCCTTCGAAGTGCTCGAAGAGCTCCGCGTATCCCACCGCCTGCCGCGCCGCCGTGCTCACCCCCCTTGGATCGCTCCAAACGCGGCGCGCCTCTTCGACCAGCCCGGCCGACACCATCTCGCGCACCCGTGCGTTGATCCGCCGGCTCGCCGCGTCGCGCTCACGCCGCAGGCCGATCAGCCGCCACGCCCAATCCGGCCGGCGAAGCCCCCCGCCGTCCCACTGCTCCTGTAGCGCGCTGATCGGCCGGCCCGTGAGGTAGTACACCTCGAGCGCCCGCTCGATCCGCCGCAGGTCATTGCGGTGAATCCGCTCGGCCGCCCGCGGATCGACGCCGGCCAGCTCCGCGTGCAGCGCGGCGAGGCCCTCCTCGCGCGCCCGGCGGCGAATGCCGTCGCGCACCGCCGCGTCGGCCGGCGGCCCGGCGAACATCCCCTCATAGAAGAACTTCAGGTACATCACCGTGCCGCCGACCGCCACGACCGGCCGGCGGCGGCGGTGGATCTGCTCAACGGCGGCGTCGGCCAGCTCGACGAAGCGGGCGGCGCTGAAGTTCTCCCAGGGGTCAGCGACATCGACCAGGTGATGCGGGATGCGCTGCCGGTCGGCGAGCGACGGCTTGGCGGTGCCGATATCCATGCCGCGGTAGATTTTCATGGAGTCGACGCTGACGATCTCGGCGTCGAGCCGTTCGGCCAGGCGCAGCGCGACCGATGACTTGCCCGAGGCTGTACAGCCGGTAATCGTGACGATTCGCTTTTCCATTATCGGCGCCCGGACCTGTCCGCCGAGCGGCGCCCCGCGCATCCGTTGCGCCTTGCGCCGCGATTCTCAGCAGCGAGCCCCGCCCCGCCAAGTGCGGGGTGCGGTCTCTCACCCGGTCCGTTCGATTAGCAGCATATCCTGTAGGGGCCCCGACGCCCGGTCCGCGGCGGCCGGTCGGCGGGGGAACCGGCGCCATTACACGATCGGTGATGCGCATGCTTGGCACCGAGAACCAGCAACTGCCGCCGGCCTCGACCTCCGCACGAGCCCGGGGTCACTACGAGCGGCTCGTCAGGCTGTTGTCCGACGCCCTCGTCCACACCGTCGACGACACGCTCGACTCCGCCCTGCACCTGGCCTGCCAGTGCACCGCCGCCGACCTTGGCGCCGTCTTCGAGCGCCGCGGCGACGACCGCCTGCGCCTGCGGAACGGCATCGGCTGGCGGCAGGATGTGCTGGGCGAAACCTACCCGCTGGGCGCTC
This sequence comes from uncultured Planctomycetota bacterium, assembly GCA_900696525.1. GTDB lineage: Bacteria > Planctomycetota > Phycisphaerae > UBA1845 > Fen-1342 > CAADGL01. Next base: position 21,947 of record CAADGL010000017.1, on the reverse strand, counting down.
CCGGCCTGACCGAGCTCCCGGCCGAAACCACCGCGATCGCCTGCGGACCGGCCTGCGGACCTGCTCACGCGCTGCTCGCGAATCACCGCATCGCCGGCGGCCTGCTGACGCCGTTGATCGGCGACGCCGCGGGCCACGGACTACTCGCGCTGTACCGGCGCGGCCCGGCCCCCTTCACGCCGGAGCAGGTCGCCTTCGCCGAGGCAACCGCCGCCCTGGTCTCGGTCGCACTCGGTCGCCAGCAACTCATGGGCGAGGCGCGGCGGGCGGCCCGGCAGCAGGCTACGGGGCAGCTCTGCGCCGGGTTGTTCACGCACGCGCTGCTGTCGATCCTGGGGCAGCTCGACCTGGCGGCGACGTACACCGATCGCGACGGCCCGCTGCGTTACTGCATCGACGCGGCCCAGGACATCGCCAACCGGGCTGCGGACATGCTGGCCACCTGTCGCCAGCAGACCACCGAGTACCGCGAGATTGACCTCAACGCGCTCGTGCGCGACCTCTTCCCGACGCTCTCCCAACTGCTCGGCGACACCATCAACGTCGAATTCCACGCCGCGCCCGTTCCGCCGCGCGTCTGGGTCGATCCCGGCCTTATCGAGCAGGTGCTGCTCAATCTGACCTTGGCGGCCCAGCGGGCGATGCCCACCGGCGGACAGTTCGTGCTCGAAACGGCCGCCGTTGCGCTCGACGCCGACGCCGCCGAGCTCTACACGGGCATCGAGCCGGGGCATTACGGCCTGCTGGCCGTGAGCGACACCGGCGTGGGAATGGACGCCGTCGCGCTTGAGCACTGCTTCGAGCCGTTCTACGCGGCTGGAGACGGAACACGGGGCGGGGGTCTCGGCCTGGCCACGTGTCACGGGATCGTCAGCCAGCATGGCGGACACATGTCGGTCTACAGCGAGCCCGGGCACGGCACGACGTTCCGCATCTTCTTGCCGATCAGGTCGCGGGCCCCGATGCCTGCGCCGCCGCCGCAATCACCCGCGCGGGCAAGCGCCGCGCGCGGGTCAGAGACGATCCTGCTGGTCGAGGACGAAGAGCTGGTTCGCGGCATCGCGGCCCGAACGCTTCGCGAGCGCGGCTACAACGTCGTGGAGGCGGCGGACGGCGAGGAGGCCCTGGCGCGGCTGAAGGAGTCACCCGCGATCGACCTGCTGCTCAGCGACGTCGTGCTGCCGGAGATCAAGGGCCCCGACCTGGCGCGGCGCGTGCGCGATGCCAGCCCGACGACGCGCGTCCTGTTCACCTCGGGGTTCGCCGAGAACGTCGTCGCGCATCACGGCGTGCCCGCGGATACGCCGGTGCTCAGCAAGCCCTACACGCCGGCGTCACTGGCGATCAAGGTGCGCGAGGTGCTCGATCAGCGCGCCGGATGAACGACCGGGAAGGACCGGCCGGAAGCGTGCCCCGCTCAGAACGAGCGGCCGGAGGCCGATCACCCACTGAAGGTCGCGCCGCGGTCTACTGCGACAGCTTCCGCAACACCGTCTGCAACACGCCCCCGTTGCGGTAGTACTCGACCTCGACCGGCGTATCCACGCGGCAATCGACCGCGAACTCGACCTTGCGCCCGCCGGGGTCCGTGGCGACGACGCGCAGCTCCTGCTGCGGCCGCAGGTCGTCGCCAAGGTCCACGAAGTCGAAGACCTCGCGCCCGGTGAGGCCGAGCGACTCGCGCGTCTGCCCTCTCTTGAACACGCACGGCAGCACGCCCATGCACACGAGGTTCGTGCGGTGGATGCGCTCGAAGCTCACGGCGATCACTGCTCGCACACCCAGCAGCAGCGCCCCCTTCGCCGCCCAGTCGCGCGAGCTGCCCATCCCGTAGTCCTTGCCAGCCAGCACGATCAGCGGCACGCCCTCGTCCCTGTACTTCATCGCCGCGTCATACACCGGCATCTGCTGCGGCGCCGGCGCGGCACCGCCCTTGCCGAGGTACAACGTCACGCCTCCCTCCGTCCCCGGCGCCAGCAGGTTGCGGATCCGCACGTTCGCGAACGTCCCACGCGTCATCACGCGGTCGTTCCCCCGCCGGCTGCCGTAGCTGTTGAAGTCCGCCGGCTTCACGCCGCGCTCCTGAAGGTAGCGGCCGGCTGGCGAATCAGGCTTGATGCTGCCGGCAGGGCTGATGTGGTCCGTCGTCACGCTGTCGCCGACCATGACCAGGCAGCGCGCCCCGCGCAGCGGCGCGATCGGCGCCGGCCTGGGCGTGAGCCCGACGAAGAACGGCGGCTCCTGGATGTACGTGCTGTCCGCGCGCCAGGCGTACACGTCGCCTTCGCTCGTGCCCAGGCGGCGCCATTCCGGCGGGCCGGTGAACACGTCGGCGTAGCGCTGCTTGAACATCTCGGGCGTGACGAAGCGCCGCACGGCGTCGTCGATCTGGCGCTGGGTCGGCCAGATGTCCTTGAGGTAGACAAGCTGGCCGTCGCGGTCCGTCCCGAGCGGATCGCGCGTCAGATCGATGTCGGTCGTGCCGGCCAGGGCGTAGGCCACGACCAGCGGAGGCGAGGCCAGGTAGTTCGCGCGGATCAGCGGGTGTATGCGGGCCTCGAAGTTGCGGTTTCCGCTGAGCACGGCGCTGACGACCAGGTCGCCGCTCTGGACGGCGCGGGCGATGGCCTCGGGCAGCGGTCCGCTGTTGCCGATGCAGGTCGTGCAGCCGTAGCCGACCGTCTGGAAGCCGAGCTGGTCGAGGGCCCGGTTCAGCCCGCTCTTTTCGAGATAATCCGTCACCACGCGCGAGCCGGGCGCCAGGCTCGTCTTGACCCAGGGCTTCACTTCCAGGCCGCGCTCTACCGCCGCCTGCGCCACCAGCCCCGCGGCCAGCATCACCGACGGGTTGCTGGTGTTCGTGCAGCTCGTGATCGCCGCGATCACCACCGCCCCGTGGTCCAGCACGAAACGCCGTCCGTTCAGCTCGACGGTCGTCCCGTCGCCGCCGGCGTCGGTGCAGGACCGCACGGCCGTTACGGCGGCCTGGCCGCCCTCGCCGACGAAGCTGTCGACCGTCGAGGTGGCGTCGCGGGCCGCCTTGCCGAAGACCGTGCTGAGATCGGCGCGCCATTGCGCCTTCATCGCCGACAGCGCGATGCGGTCCTGCGGCCGGCGCGGCCCGGCGAGGCTGGGCTCGATGCCGCCCAAGTCGAGCGTGAGCACTTCGGTATAGGCCGGGTCGGGCGAAGCGTCGGTGCGGAAGAGCCCTTGCTCCTTGCAGTAGCGCTCCACCAGGTCGACTTCGTCCGGGCTGCGGCCCGTGAAGCGCAGGTAGTCGAGCGTCTGCGAATCAACCGGAAAGAACCCGACCGTCGCGCCGTACTCCGGCGCCATGTTGCCGATCGTAGCCCGGTCGGCCAGGCGCATGTTGCTCAACCCCGGGCCGAAGAACTCGACGAACTTGTCGACCACGCCGTGCGCCCGCAGGATCTCCGTGACGCGCAGCACCAGGTCGGTCGCGGTCGCCCCCTCGGGCAGCGCCCCGGTCAGCCGCAGGCCCACGACCTGCGGCATGAGCATGTACATCGGCTGGCCGAGCATGGCGGCCTCGGCCTCGATGCCGCCGACGCCCCACCCCAGCACGCCCAGGCCGTTGATCATCGTCGTGTGGCTGTCGGTGCCGACGAGCGTGTCCGGGATGGCGTGCACCTCGCCATTCACCTCGCGCTGCAGCACGACCTTCGCCAGGTACTCGAGGTTCACCTGGTGCACGATGCCGGTGGCCGGCGGCACGACGCGGAAGTTGTCGAAGGCCCTCTGCCCCCAGCGCAGAAACTCGTAGCGCTCGCGGTTGCGCTCGAACTCCAGGCGCGCGTTCAGGTCGAGCGCGCCGGCGCTGGCGTAATGATCGACCTGCACGGAGTGGTCGATCACCAGGTCCACCGGAATCTGCGGGTTGATGCGCTTCGGGTCGCGGCCGAGACGCACCATGGCGCCGCGCATCGCCGCGAGATCGACGACGCATGGCACCCCCGTGAAATCCTGGAGAACCACGCGCGCGCACTTGAACGGGATCTCCTGGCTGCCGCTCGAGGCCGGAGTCCAGCCGGCCAGCGCCCGGACGTGCTCGTCGAGCACCGAGAACCCGTCCACGTTCCGCAGCACCGACTCCAGCAGCACGCGGATGGAATACGGCAGGCGCCCCATCGTCCCCAGCCCGGCGCGCTCCAGCGCTGCCAGCCGGTGAATCACGTAGTCGCCCCACGCCGCCCGCAACGTGGAGCGCGCCCCGAAGCTGTCTGGCACTGGCATGGTCCGTCTCCGTCGAAACCGGGAATCCTATCATGAACCGGCCGCGAAATCTCGCCGCGACCGCCGCGCGCCACGGCCGAGGCGCGCCTTCTGGAGCTCGATCGTCGAGCGCCAGACGCGGTCCGGCGAATAAGCCACTGCCGATGGAGCGCGTTGACGAAACGGCCCCGCGGACCGGGGGCGCCGCTGATCTATGCGGGGATGGCGCACAGGCTGATATCCTGCGGCGCACCTTTCAGCGTTGCGATGGTTTCAGAGCCTGCGGTGGGCCCAACTCCCTTGCACCCGGCGAGAGATTGCGGCAGACTGGCCCCGCGGAAATGACCCCGACCGCTTCGACCGCCAAAGGACTCCGCAATGAGCCACCCGTTGACCGCATCCGTTTTGGTCTCCTGCCTGCTGGCCATGACACCGGCGCGCGCCCAGGACGCCGCTACGCCCGAGAAACGCGCGCCCGGGCTGCTGCTCAGGCTCTACGACATCGCCCAGGACATGCAGGCGCTGCCGCAACTGGTCCCCGGCCAGCTTCCCAACGTGGTTGAGATCATTCCCACGATCGACATCCCGGAAGGCGGCTTCTTCGGGCGCAAGGACCATTTCCTGGTGCACATCGAGGGCATTCTGACCATCGAGAAGCGCGCGGATGTCACCCTCCAGCTTGTCAGCGACGACGGCGCGCGGCTCTGGATCGACGACCGGCTCATCATCGACCACGACGGCCTCCACGGCCCCGAGCCCAAGGGCGCCGGGCTCAACCTGACTTCGGGCGTGCACACGCTGCGCGTCGAGTACTTCGAGAACACCGGGGGCGAGACGCTCAGGCTATTGTGGCGCGGCCCGGGCGACGCCGAGCTGCGCCCGATCCCGCCGGAGATCCTCTCGCACGACGCGACCGCGTCGCGGGCGACCGCGCCCGGCCCGAAACGCCTCATTGCGCCGCTGCGCCGCGGCCTGCCCGGCGACGGGCGGCACGTGGCCGGCTTTCATCCCATGGAGAACCTCATCAGCATGCGCGCCCTCGGCCGCGACCGTGAGGAATACGAGTGGACGAAGTTCGGCCGCTTCCGCTCGGCCACCGACCGCCGCGCCCAGACCACCCGGCCGCTGATCGGCTGGGTCTTTCCGGAGAAGCCCGGCGGCCTGAACCCGACGATCAGCATGATCGAAAGCGAGAACTACGCCGGGCAGTACCTGCTGGTCGGGCCGATGGAGGTGTTCCGCTTCATGCCCGAAACGGTGGACGGCCAGTTGCAGGGCTGTGCCGTGCGCTTCAGCTACCAGGGCATGGATCTGCCGCGCGTCACGCCGCGCGATTCCGTGTTCGAGATGCGCACCGTGCGTGCCTTGCGCAATGGGCTCGAAGTCGAGTTCACGCTGCCGCTCGACCCGCGCGTCGGCTGGGAGCCCGACAGCTATTACGTCGAGCAATGGCCCTTCGACGCCGCCGGGCCGCACCTTCCCGCGCGCGACGGCGTCGTCTATCCGGTGAAGTCGGCCAGCGTGTCGGAAGACCGCCGGCGCGTGTTTCTCGAGGTCGACGGCCTGAAGACCGGGCACATCGTCTACCTGCGGCTGCTGCCGCCGTGCATCTCTGAGCAGGGCGAGCGGCCGTGGGCGACCGAAGCCTGGTACACGCTGAATGCCCTGCCGCAGGCAACCGGCCAGGTGCGCCAGCGCCCGCCGCAGCCGCCGCAGAACGTCCTGAACCCCGAGGAGGAAAAAGCAGGCTGGCGGCTGTTGTTCGACGGACGTACGACCGACGGCTGGCGCGGCTTCAAGCTGCCGAGCATCCCCGTCGGGCCCGACGGGGCGCCCGGTTGGCACGCCATCGACGGCTGCCTGGTGCGGACGGGCCCTGGGGGCGACATCGTCACCGAGGACCAGTTCGACAACTTCGAGCTTTCGCTAGAGTGGCGCATCTCCGCGGGTGGAAACAGCGGCATCTTCTACCGCGTCGCGGAAGGGCCGGAGTTCCAGTACGTGTGGCAAACGGGACCCGAGATGCAGGTGCTGGACAACGCCGAGCACCGTGACGGGCTCAGTTCGCTGACGAGCGCGGGAGCGAACTACGGGTTGCACGCCGTGCCGAAGGACGTCACGCGCCCGGTCGGCCTCTTCAACGAGGCGCGCATCATCGTCCGCGGCCAGCACGTGGAGCACTGGCTCAACGGCGAGAAGCTGATCGCCTACGAGTTGGGCAGTCCGGACTGGGAGCAGCGCGTGGCCGGCAGCAAGTTCGCCGCGATGAAGTCCTACGGGCGCATGCCGCGCGGCCACCTCGCGCTCCAGGACCACGGTGATCGCGTCTGGTATCGCAACATCAAGATTCGCCCCCTGCCGGTGGCGCCGTGACGGCGAGCCCCAGTTAGCCGCGGCGGCCGCTACTTCTTCTGGGGCAGCGCGATCCGGAGCGACAGCTCGTCGAGCTGCTCCTGCGACACCGGGCTCGGCGCCTCCGTCAGCGGGCAGATGAACGTCTTGGTCACCTTCGGGAACGCGATCGCCTCGCGGATGTTGTCCGCTCCGATCATCAGCATCACCAGCCGGTCCAGGCCCAGCGCGATGCCGCCGTGCGGCGGCGGGCCGTGGCGCAGAGCGTCGAGCAGGAAGCCGAAGCGGGCCTGCTGCTCGGCCTCGCTCATGTTCAGAATGCGGAAGACCTGCTGCTGCACCTCGGTGCGGTGGATACGCACGCTGCCGCCGCCAAGTTCGATGCCGTTGAGCACGACGTCGTAGGCCTTCGCCCGGCACCTGGTCGGGTCTTTCTCCAGCCAGTGGACGTCTTCATCCAGCGGGGCCGTGAACGGGTGGTGAACGGCGTAGTGTCGCTTGTCCTCGGGATTGAACAGGAACATGGGAAAATCGACCACCCACAGGAAGTTCCACTGGCCCTCGGGGATCAGCCCGCGCCGCCGCGCGATCTCCTCGCGCAGGCGCGAGAGATAGCGGCAGACGTTGTCCTCGGTGTCGGCGGCGAAGAAGACGGCGTCGCCGGGCTGCAATTGCAGGGCGCGCTCCAGCTCCCGCGTCAGTTCTGGCGAGAAGAACTTCGCGACGCCGGTCTGGAACTTGACGTCAGGCGGGGACGCCTGCCCCACCTTCAGGTACGGCAGGCCGCCGGCGCCGCTGCCCTTGACGAACTCGGTGAGGTCCTTTTCGATCTCGCGCTGCGACATCTCGGCCCCGCCGGGCACGCGGATGGCCCGGCAGACGCCGCCGGCTTCGAGCGGCGTCCGGAAGACCTTGAAGTCGGTCTTCCGGACGACGTCGCTGACGTCGCGGATGCGCAGATCGTAGCGCGTGTCGGGCCGGTCGATGCCGTAATCGAGCATCGCCTGCTGGTAGCTCATGCGCGGGAATGGCGTCGGCACGTCGACGTTGTGCACGAGCTTCATGATCCGCGCCAGCAGCCCCTCGACGATGTTCATCACGTCCTGCGGCTGGATGAACGACATCTCCAGATCGAGCTGGGTGAACTCGGGCTGGCGGTCGCCGCGGGCGTCCTCGTCGCGGAAGCAGCGCACGATCTGCACGTACCGGTCGAAGCCGCTCATCATCAGGAGCTGCTTGAAGAGCTGCGGCGACTGCGGCAGCGCATAGAACTGCCCCGGGTGGATGCGCGAGGGCACCAGGAAATCGCGCGCCCCCTCCGGCGTGCTCTTGGTCAAGAACGGCGTCTCGATCTCCACGAAGCCGTGCTCGTCGAAGTAGTCGCGCATCAGCTTGGTGATGCGGTGGCGCGTGATGAGCGCCCGCTGCATCGGCGGCCGGCGCAGGTCGAGGTAGCGGTACTTCAGCCGCAGCTCTTCGTTGGCGATCGGCGTCTCGCCGATCTCGAACTTCGGCGTCTCGCACGCGCTGAGAATGTCGATCTCGTGGACGTTGACCTCCACCTCGCCCGAGGACAGGCTCGGATTCACCATCTCGGCCGGCCGCCGGGCCACCTCCCCGCGCACCGCGATGCAGAACTCGGTCCGCAGCCGGCCGGCGGCCTCGTGGGCCCTGGGGTCGCTCTCGGGGTTGAACTTGAGCTGCACAACGCCTTCGCGGTCGCGCAGGTCGATGAACACCATGCCGCCGTGGTCGCGCCGGACGGCGACCCAGCCGACGAGGACGACCGATTGACCGATAAGGCGCGGGCCGACCTGGCCGCAGTAGCACGTGCGTTGGTTATAGGGCAGCGGCACGAGGGCTCCTCCGCGCGACCGGACCACACCGTTCATCGGCCGATCGCGAGCCGGGCATCGTATCCGCGCCGCGGCGCAAGCGTCAAAGGCGGGCGGCGGTGGTGGCCAAGAAGCGGACAAGACACGAGCGGCACGCCGCCGCTGTCGCGCGGGGGCGTGCCGCCCCGTTTGTGAGTCGACCCGAACGGTGTGAGACCCCGTTCGGGGCCGGAGCCCGCTAGAACGACTCCTCGCGCAGGCGCTGCCGGATCGCGTCGCGCGCGTCGAAGAGCGCCACGCGCTCCTTGACCTGCCCGTCGGCCGGGTCGAGGTAGGTCAGGACCAGCGTATCGGCCGCAGTCTGGGTGAAGCCGCCGCCGCGGCCGGGCAGGCGCTGGACGACGCGCTCGGTGCGCAGGCCGAGGACGACGGCGCCGGTGGTGAAGTCGACGTCGGCGCGCACTTCGCGATCATTCGCGTCGTACTCGCCGGTCTTGACGGTGCGCACTTCGCCGATAACCTCGCCGACGGCGACGTCGAAACGCTGCGAGAGCCAGAAGCCGTCGCGCCACTTCCAGACCTCGACGTTGGCCCCGCCCCCGACCGCCGACGGTCCGGAGACGAAGAAGTACTCGGACGGCGTTACGGTGACAGGCTCGCTGGGCAGCGACCACTCGCCGTAAACCAGCGGCTTCTTGGCGTCTTCCGGGTCTTTGACGGCGCGGATGCGCCCGACGTAGCGGTTCCACAGGACGACGCGCATGCGGTAGCGGTAGGTCTTGCCCGCCTCCACGGTGTCGTCGTGGTACCAGACGCCGATCAGCTCTTCCTTCTCCGGGTGGCGGATGAGCGGCGCCTGGCGCTCCGCGTCCGTGTACGCCAGCGAAGGCGTCGCGTCCATCGGCGCCATCGTCATCCCACCGCCGCGCATCCCGCCGGCCGGCATCACGTCGCCGACGATGTCGCTGCCGACGATGTCGCCCCCGCGCATGCCGCCGGCCGGAGCGACCGGCGCCGCGGGCGTGCCCGCCGCTGCGACCGCCGCACTGCGCTCCATTCTCTGGGTGGCCTTGCGTTTCAGGGCCTCGGCCTTTCTCTTGAGCGAGCTCGGGGCCGCGTCGTTGCTGAGCACGCGCTCGGCGATGGCGATGGCCTGGCGCGGGTCGGTCTGGTACGCCTGGCGCGCCTGGGCGAAATCGCGGTTGGCCTGGAGGCGCAGCGCCTGTTTGCGTTTCTGCTCCTCTGCGGCGGCTCGCGCGCCGCCGCCGCCGCCACCACCGCCGCCGCCGCCGCCGCCGCCGCGCACCGTGTCACCGCCGACGACATCTCCGCCGGGTATGCGGCCGCCACCGCCCGGGGGTGGGCGTGGAGGGGTCACGGGCCTGGTCGGCTCGGGCTTTGGCTTCGGCCGTTCCTCGGCGACCTCGTCGCCCTCATCGAAATCGAGGCCCTCGAGCGGCGGCTCCCAGAAGTCACCGACCTGCACGCGCATGAAGGGTGGCTGCATGGTGGTCTTCTGCTCGGCCTTGATCGCCGCGAACATGCGGTCGATCTCTTCCTTGTTGGTCAGGGCGCCGGTGCCGTCCTCGAAGATCGGCTGCACGATGTCCAGCTCGGGCATCGCGGTCGAGCGCACGTCCTTCCATTCCGAGTAGGAGCCGTCCGCCAGGACTTCCTGGCGCTGCACGTCCACCGTCGCCACGTAGGCCCGGGCGCGCGAGGCGGCGTAGTCGGCGTCGATCATGGCGTTGCGCTGGGCCAGCGTGTCGAAGTAGGCGCCGACGGAGACCCAGGCCACCTCGCTCGCATCCGCCGCAGGCCCGGCGGCGGCCGCGCTGAGCGGCTGATCCACCCCGATGCGGATCGGGATGTGGCTCGCCTTGCTGCGACCGGTGCGCGCCAGCGGGCGCGTGGGCGGCAAGGGCGTCACGAGGCGCACATTGTCCTTCTCCTCCTCGACCAGGCCCTCGACCTGGATGGCGGTCGTGGAGAACGGGGCCATTCGCGGCAGCTCAGCGGCCAGCCGCGGCGCGTCGGGCGCGGCTGGGGCGAAGATGCCGCTGCGATGCAGGTCGGCCACCTGGCGGCTGAAGTCGGGGATCGGCTCCTGGTTGGGCTTCGCGGTGCGGACCGCCGACTCCAGGCTCTGGGCGCTGGCGAGGATGGCCGTGTCCAGCTGCCCGGGCGCCAGGAGCTTGCCCTCGAAGCTGATGCGGTTCGGCGAACCGAGCAGGTAGCCCCACGCGAGCCAGAGGGTGAACAGCGCGGCGGCGCCGAGGACGATTTTCTCGACATGAGCCTCCAGCAGATTGAGAGCGTTGTTCATGACTCGTTCTCCTTTCCGGCTTACCGCCGCTCAGGGTTGGCCGCCGGATATTTGCTGCCTTATCGTCGGGGGCATGATCGGGTCGTAGATCGAGCGGGCCATGTAGGCCTCGAACGTCATGTTGGCGATGACGACCGGGGTGGTGCCATAGAGGTAGCCGCGGGCCGCCAGATCGGGCGGCGGCGCGGCGCAGCCGAGCTTCACGCAGGTGTAGAAGTTCTCCTTGGAGATGGCGTCCACGACGCGCAGCAGGTCGCGCTGGTCAACCACCGCCTGGACCTCGACGCGCAGCACGTCGAACTGGTCGTCGCTCACGCGGCCCGTAAAGGTCGGCTCGACCTGCTGCGCCGGCCGGGCGCCCGTCAGCGAGTCAAACGGCACCAACCCGGCCGAGGTCACGTAGCCTTCGACCTTGATCGCCATCAGGTGCTTCACCGGCATGTGTTCGACGCAGGCGTCGCCCTCCTTGACCTGCTCGGCGGCGGCGGAGTTCAGCTTGTCGATCGCCGAGACGATGTCCTGCTGAATCCACAGCGACACCTGCGCCTTCCACATCTCGTCGGCCGTCGGGGCGCTGGCCCCCTCGAGCGAGATGGGGCTGCGGTGAAACGTCGTCGGGTCGTAGTAGCAGCGGATGCTCTTGGCCTTCGCCACGTTGGCCCGGATGATCGGGTCGTATTTCGGCTCCGTGCCGCGGGCCGCCGGCTCGCCGCCCCGGATCGTCGGCAGGCCGCCGCGCGTCGGCGGCGTCGCCTGGAGCCGCGAGGGGCCGGGGCCTGGCGCCGGCGGCGGGGGTTGCCCGCTTCCGGCCTGCGCGAGTTGAGCCTCCTCCTCCTGCTGCCTGAGGTCCTTGACGTTCTCGATCTCTTCCTGGATGTCGGCCTGGTTCGGCAGCGTCCCACCGACCAGCGGCACGGGAAGCTTGGCGAGCGCCTCGTTGTAGCGCTCGCGGAAGCGGAAGGGCATGACCTGCGCCTCGGGGGTCATGACCGTCGGTGGAGGAAAGACCCCTTCCATGATCGGCTCGCGCTTGTTGATGCGCTCGAGGATCGCCTTGGTCTCTTCGAACTCCGCGTCGAAGCGCCGGCCGCGCTCCTCCTCGGCCTCGATCATCGCCTGGTTCTTGGCGCTGCTGCGCAGGCGCTGGATGTCCGCCGCGCCTGTCGACTGGATGCGCTTGTTCATCTCCTGCACGACGCTTCTGGACGACATGCCCATCACGCCGATGACGATGAACACCAGCGCCGCTGCTCCGCAGAGCAGTGACACCAGGTGCGTCATCACGAATTTCATGGCTGCCTGCATGGCTCAACCCCTTTTGTCCCTGAGGTTCGATCTCACCTCGCCGCGCCCCGCGCGTCACTGCTGCGGCGACCGCGGCTGCTCGGCGGGCATGTCGCCCAGCTTGATCTTGAAGCTGAAGGTGAAGCGCCAGTCGTTCCGCGCATCCTCGCCCGTCACCGGGTCAATGAACGGGTCGCGCTCCTGCCCACCACCGCCGCCGCCAAAACTGGGCGTCCCTCCGACGACGTCGCCGCCGACCATGTCTCCACCGAATCGCGCGCCGGTGCCGCCGAACGACGGGCGCCCCGCTGCGGCCGCGGGCGGCGCATAGGGACTCAGAATGTCCTCGGTGGTCAGGTTCATCTTGTAGGGAGCGCGCTCGTCGACCTCCGGGATGTAGAAGCCCTGCCCCGGCCGCCGGCCGAGCTGGCGCAGGTTGGCGTAATACTCGTTGGCGAACAGCGCGATCGCCCGCGTCACGGGCTCGCCGCCCGCGTAGGTCATGCGGCCCGAGACCTGGACGAGGAAGCCGGGCGCCTCGCCCCCGCCGCCGCCGTCGAACGACGCCGAGACGGCGTCACCCCCGCCGTGGCCGCGGAAGCGCGGGCCGGCATCGTCCACGACCGAGGCGCCGCCGTCGAGAAAACCGCCGGCAGCGGCGAAAGCCGCGGTCTGGAGCCGCTCGCGCTCCTGGGCGTCGATGTTCTTGCTGAATTTGACGTTGATGGACTCGATGATGAGCTGTTTGCGCGCGGCGCGCGCCAGGCGCCCCGGGTTGGCGGCGATGATCTTGCGGATCTCCTCGGGGGAGGTCGCCCGCTCGAACTCCGGGACGCGCGGCGTGGCCTCGTAGACCAGGGCGAAGATGCGCGGCAGCAGGTCCTTGTTCTTCTGGATCTCAAAGACCTTGTCGATGTTGGCTTTCTTCGAAGAAGTGTCCGTCTGCGCCGCCTGGAAGCGCCGCTCGAGGTCGCGGGCGCTGTTAACGACCGCGGACGCCTGCCGGCTCTGGTCCGCCCCGGAGGCCAGCGCCTGCTGATCGATGAAGTTGCGCGACCAGGGCAGCACGGCCCCGACGAGCAGCGTCGCCGCCGTCGCGATGAACAGCGGCTGCTTGCGCTTCCACATCGCGACCCGCGCCAGGTCGGCGGGCAGCAGACTGGCCGTGATGCGCGCCAGCCCCAGCCCCTGGAGCGCCAGGCCGTACGCCGGCCCGAACGTGATCACGTTCTCGGTGAAGATGGGCGCGTTGGCGGTCTCCGTGGCCAGGAGCCGGCTGAACTTCTCGAGCCGGGTGACGCTGCCCTGGATGGTCAGGTTGTTCTCGAGGTACTTCTGAAGGCCCGGCAGGCGGAAGGCACTGCCGCAGGCGACGACGTTGGTCAGCTCGACGTCGCGGTGGGTCGAGCTGTAGAAGCCGATCGAGCGCTGGATCTCCGCGACGAGCTCGGCGAAGACCGGGCGCATGGCCTGGAAGACCTGTCGCGCGTACTTGCTCGACGCGGCGCCGCGCTTCAGGCTTTCAGCCTTCGCCGGGCTGAGCTTGAAGGCCCGCACCAGCGCCTCGGTGAAGTTGTTGCCGCCGAGCGGGATGTTGCGCGACCAGCAGCTGTGCTCCTCGACCACGATCAGGTCGGTCTTGGCCGCGCCCACGTCGACCAGGATCGCGGCCGACTTCGACCCCTCCGGCCGCGGTGCGTCGAACGAGTAGAAGTTGTACAGCGCCGAGGGGATCGTCTGGATGATCGCCGGCTGCATCCCATGGGCGTTGAAGTACTCGATCTGCTTGCGCACCAGGTCCTTGCGCATCGCGAAGATGCCCACCTCGACGTCCGGCGACTCCGGCGCGCGGAACACCTCGTAGTCCCAGACGACGTCATCCATGTCGAAGGGAATCTGCTGCCCCGCCTCGAAACGCACGATGTCCGGAATCTTCTTCTCATCCACCGGCGGCAACTTCGTGAACCGGGAGAAGGTCTGCTGCCCCGGGACGCCGATGACGATCTGGTCGCCGCGCCACTCGTTGCGCGAGGCGAATTTCTCAAGCGCCGCCCGGATCAGCTCGTCCGGGTTGGCGTCGGGCTGCGAGAGGATCTTCGGGTGCTCGATCAGGTCAAACGCCAGCAGCTCGACCTGGCCGCCCTCGGCGTTTCGCAACTTCATGGCCTTCAGGGCCGCGTGGCCGATCTCGATGCCCCAGACAGCATTTGCAGCAGGCATGGTGAGCCTCCCATCTGTGTGCCACCGCTCCGTACGCGTGTGCCACGACGCCGCGTGCGCCCGCGCTTCGCGCGTGCTACTGCCCGGTGAGCGGTCGTCGCACGGGCCTGCGCGGGCGCGCGCCACACTATTGCACAAGGTCGGGCACGTCGGCCCGGCTTGTCATTCAGATGGAAACGTGACCGGCTCTTGCGGGCCAGATCACAGCGGTGGCGTTCATTTCCGCCACGCTTCGGTGGGATGGATGGTATGGATTAGGACAGTTCCGGCATCCGAAGCTTGCGGCCAGCCAGCCTGGTCGCCTGGCGTTCACCGTGTTTTCTGGGCGGCTGTTCGCGGTGGGCGGCCTCCTGGGTCACACGGGCCCGGTAAACATTCACGGCACCTGAGCCTTCAGTAATCTTCCACGGGTTCAGCATAAAGTCAACCCGCGTCGCCGGATTTTCAGACGCCGGTCCGTCACAGTTGTTCCCGTTGAATCGCTTTCTGGCCGATCTGACGGCGGGCCGTCTCGACCGGGGACACGCGTGCCCACCTACGTCCGCCTGCGGACGATGAACACCCGCCCGCTGACTGCATGCGCGCCCCCCTTCTGCCGGTTCAGCGGGCCCTTCATCGGTGCTCCGCCGCTCAAACCCGGCGCGCCTGGCCCACCGAACACGATCTCGCGACTCGGAAGCGAAACCGGTTGTGTCTCAACGACCAGGCCGTGGGATTCGGCAAGCCCTGGGAATACGTCCGCCGTCTGGCGGTTGCCGTCCACCAGGAAGCCCTGGCCGCCGGGTGTCAGGTGAGCGTGCACGAAGCGCGCGACGGGCTCGAGGTTCCGCGGCTCGTACAGCACCTCGGCGGCAATGATGCGGTCCGCGCGCAGCTCGGGGTAGGTCTTGCGCCAGTCGATCCACCGCGTCTCGAGCCCGCCGACGGCACTCCGCCGGGCGCTCTCGCTCACGAACGCCAGCGCGTCGGCGTCGTAGTCGGATGCGATCGCACGATACCCGCGGCTGGCGGCAACCAGGCTCGCGAGGCCCAGGCCGCAGCCGATTTCCAGCACGCAGGGGGCCAGGCTGCGTTCCGCGACGGGCCAGGCGGCCACCAGGTCCGCCAGCAACGCGCACGCCGGCCAGAACTCGGCCCAGTATGGCAGGAACTCGTCCTGCTCGAAGCGCTGGATGACGCGCGGGTCGTCAACGAGCGCTTCGTAATTGGCCGGGCCGACCAGCTCGAACGCCCGGCCGCGCACGGTCACGCGCCGCACGAGCACGGGGTAGCCTCTGAACTCCTGCACGATTCTCCCTCGCTGCCCCGCGGCGGCGCCCCACCGGCGGCGCCATTGCCGGGCTGACCGGATGACCGCGGCACGCTAGCATACAGGAGCGCCGGTCGCCGCTTCGCCACCGGCCCGTTGAGTCTACGCGTCATGGCCGCCGAGCCGATTCAGGTCCATCCCGCCGCACTCCGTTTGCGCCTGGAGCGCTTCCATCCGCGCTATGCGCCGCTGGTGGCCTCATGGGTGCGTGACGCGCGCGAGGCGTATTGGCTGGCGCCGCACAGCCCGGCGCCGATCACCCCCGCGATCGTCCTTGGCTGGACCTCCCCGGGCCGCCGGCCGTTTCAGCTGGTCGGCGTCGGCGGGGCGCCGGTGGCGTACGGCGAGATCAATGTTCTGAACGGCGAGCGGGCCGAATACTGGCTGGGGCACCTGATCGTCGATCCGGCGCAGCGCGGGCGGCGTCACGGCGTTCGGCTGGTGCGCGAGCTTGTGCGATTCGGACTCGAGGCGCTCGGCGCGAGCCGCATTTCGCTGGTTGTGTTCGAGGACAACGAGAACGCGATCGCCTGCTACCGGTCGGCGGGAATGCGCGACGACGGCCGCGAGTTCCACCGCTTCCCGGCCTACGGAACCAGCGCGTCGCTGGTGCGGATGGCCGTGTCGCGCGGCGAGCGGCCCCAGGGCTGACGGGCCGTCAGGCCGGCAGGGCGCGCAGGAAGTCGTTGATCAGCACGTTCTGCCGCCGGTGATACCGCCGGCAAACCAGCGGATAGGTGAGGCGGCCAAGCAGGCGCACGCCGCGGCAGGTCAGGCGCTCCCACGAGCTGCCGGCGGCGGCCAGGCGGCGCTCGATCTCCTGGTGCAGGACGAGCCAGACGTCCTCGGCGAGCTTCTCGGGTGTGCCGAAGGCGCCGCACGGGGCGGCATCGCCGGCGCGGATGCTGCGGATGGCCTCGTGGACGGTGTCGCCGCGCGTGAGCGTATAGGTGGTGCCGACGCGGTTGGAGTGCGAGTCGCTGCCGGCGACGAGGGTTTTTCCGCGGCCCTCGGTGGCGGACCACGCGAAGGCGTTGTGGGCGTAGCTGCGGGTGCCGTTGATGCCCTCGAAGACGTCGAACAGCTCGAGCAGCTTCTCGATCTGCCAGGTGCGCAGGACGCGGCGCTGCGCGGTCCAGGTGAGATGATTGATCACGTGCAGCCGGTCGATCGCCCGGACGTAGTGCACGAAGTCGTACAGGTTGCCGCGCAGCCGCTGCATCTCGGCGTGCTGCGCCTCGTCGATCTCGAAGACGTTCACGTGGATGATCGTGCCGTCCTCGGGAAAGGCGACCGAGACCTCCTCGCCGAAGACGAAGTCGGCCAGCGACCCGCGGCGGTCGATCAGGGCCTTGCAGCCGTCGATCGTGTCGTGATCCGTGAGGGTCACGAAGTCCATCCCGCGGCGCTTCGCCTGGTCGTAGACCTGCTCGGGCTCCAGCAAGGGGTGATAGACCAGCCCGGGCAGAAAGCGCAGCCGTTCGTCGGAGAAGGTCGAGTGACAGTGCAGGTCGAACCGCGCGCCCTGGCGACGGCGAAACAACGGCGCGCCGGCCTCGTCGAACCGGCACTCGATCTCCGCTACTGGGTTAAGCAATTGCGCCATGGACCGCGACCGATAGTATCCGCGGCCGGGTCTGAACCAGCAAGGCGCGATCGTGCAAAATCCGGGTTAACCGTCCGCTTCAGACCGCCTTCGAGGCGCCGCGCCTCAGCCCCCGCAGCACGAACAGCAACAGCACCCCGGCCCCGGGCTCCGGAATCACGATGTGATCGAGCGCGACCGTGTCCAGCTCCTTGCCGCCGACAACGACCGAACTGATGGGGCCGACGCCCTCGGCCACGAGCGTGAACACCTGGTCCGCCGTCAGCGGCCCGGTCTCGAATTCGCCGAGCAGGTTGCCGCCGGCGTCGAACGCCCACATGATTCCCGCGTCGCTCAGATCATTGCCGATCACGTCGATGCTGAAGAACGTCGTGGGGGTATCGAGGTCGACCCGCAGCGCCCCGTAGCGAAACGGCGTAAACGTGTCCGTCACCCAGTGCTCCGGGTAGTCGCCGAAGTGCCCGAACACCAGCACGCCGGTCGAGGCCCAGTCGGCCTCCTGCGGCTCGATCGCGAACACGCGCGGGTCGCCATGGTCCGAGCTCACCGTGCTCAGCGTGACGCCGGGAAAGGCCTGACTGATGTCGGCGCCGGGCGTGAAGTCGTCGGGCTCGATCACCTGCGCCCTGGCCGTGGGTGAGCCCAGCGCCGCGCCGACCGCCGCAAGAATGATCTGAACCGCGGCGATGAGCCGGGCCGCGCCCGTAAGGAAGCGGTTGCGCCGGAAACCCTGCCACGTGATGTTCCGCTTCATTGACATGCCTCCGAGGGCGGCGGCGTCCGGCGGCGACCGGCTCATCGCCGGCGTCGCGGGAGCACCAGGAACACCAGTCCGGTCAGGCAACTCGGCTCGGGAATGAGCGTGAGAACCGTTCCGTTGGTGACGGCCCCCGGCCTGTTGTAGCTCCACTGCACGTCGTTCAGCGTGGGGCCCGCCTGGAAGCCGATCGTCGCGCTGGCCGCAGCGTTGGCGGCGTCGATGTCGAGGTACAGGAACTGGGCTATCGGGTTGCTGGCCTCCGAGGCGTCGAAGATCTGCACCTGGAACGTGATGAGGGAGTCGTTCAGCGGCTTGCCGGTCCACTGCACGATGACGCGGTTGTCCTGCTGCATCACCGCGACCTGGCCGATGTCGTTGCCGATGTCGTCCCACAGCGGCAGCAGCGAGCGCGCCCCGCCCCAGGCGCCATCCGACGGCAACGGGGCATTCACCGGCTCAAGCTCCTGGTTGATCGGCGCAACGCCCAGCCCCCCGTTGTTGCCCACCCAGACGGTTCCGGCGGGAATGACGGCGTTGCCGATGGTCGTGACGAACGAGCCTTCGTCATCGTCCCCCAGCACGAGGATCGTGGCGCGCGGGTCCTTGGATATATCGATGAATACGCCCGGAATGTCGTCCACGATGCCGAGCTGCGCCCGTGCGCCAACGGCGCCGGCGCACAGCGATACCGCGGCAACCAGGAACCTCGTCACGGCGCAGCCCCTTCCCCAGAGAGAGCTGAAGGAACGCTCGATCCAATCGGCCCGTTTTCAGAGTGTGGAGGCGCAGACGCCCGCCTCCATCCAGTTCTAGGCAGCGGTTACGGCGGATTTCCACTCGGACCCACTTTCTCTCGGACCGTTGCCGCCCGGTCCTGCTATAATGCGGCGTCTCCCTTGCAGTTACGGGCGTTTTCTTCTTGTTGCGAGGTGCCGCATGGACAGCAAAGGCGTCGCCATCAGCTCCATGGACAAGCAGCAGCGGATCCAGCGCGTCATCGACGAGTGGCGCCGGCAGCGGTCCGCCGGGGGCGAAGTCTCGGAGTCGGACCTGTGCAGCTCGCATCCGGACCTGATGCCCGAGCTGGAATTCGCGCTGCGCAGCAGCGACCTGAACGAGACGCTGGTGGCGATTGCCCCGGATCGGCGCGCCGGGCGGTTCGCCTCATCTTCGCAGCGGCCGAGCATCGCCGGGTACGAAATCCTGGAAGAGCTGAAGAAAGGCGGGCAAGGCACGGTGTTTCGCGCGCGGCAGCTCGGCACCGGGCGTGACGTGGCGCTGAAGGTGCTGCTCGGCGGCGTGCTGGCCGGCGCCCACGCCCGGGCGCGCCTCCAGCGCGAGGTGCAGGTCCTCGGCCAGATTCACCATCGCAACGTCGTGACGATCCACGACAGTGGCGAATCGCAGGGCGTGCTGTACTACGCCATGGAGTACATCGCCGGCGAGGATCTCGGCGACTACCTGAAACGCCCGATTCACTCGCGGCGCGAGCTGCTGCGGATATTCGCGGAGATCTGCGACGGACTCCAGGCGGCGCACGTGAAAGGCATCATTCATCGCGATGTCAAGCCGTCGAACGTCCGCGTCGATCGCGATGGGCGCCCGCTGGTCGTCGATTTCGGCCTGGCCCGCGACCTCTCCGACAGCGACGGCCACCAGCTCACGGAGGACGGCCAGTTCGTCGGCTCGATCAAGTGGGCCGCCCCGGAGCACTTCACCGGTCAGACCGACACCCGTTCCGACGTCTACTCCGTCGGCGTCATGATGTACGAGGCGTTCACCGGAACCGAGCCCTACAAGCTCTCCGGCCAGTTCCGCGACCGGCATCAAAACGAACGCACCATCCGCGAGACCACGCCGCCGTCTCCGCGGCGCGTCCGGCCCAACATCGACGCCGACCTCGACACGATCATCACCTGCTGCCTGGCCAAGGACCCGGCCGAGCGCTTCTACCAGAACGCCGGTGAGCTCGCGCGCGACCTGCGCAGCTACGCCGCCGGCCTGCCCATCGCCGCCAAGGGACAGAGCTGGTCGTACCTCGCCGCCAAGCTCGCCCGCCGCCACCGGGCGCGCGCCGCGGGCATCGCCGGCCTCGCGGCGCTCATCATCGTCTACGCCTTCAGCATGACGCTCATGTACCAATCCTCCAACCGCGCTCGCCTCAACGCCGAGCGCGTCGCCGGCGTGCTGCGGCACACCATTCACGGCATCGACCCGGAACGCGCGTCTGGCGGCGAATGGACCCCCCTCCACCAGGCGCTCTTCGAGACCCTCGTCGAGGCCGACAAGCAGCTTGACGCCCTCACCGATTTCCCGGAAGTCGAGGCCGACGTGCGCGGAACCATCGGCCGCGCCCTGGTTACGCTGGACAAGGCGGCCGAGGCCAGGCGTCATCTCACACGGGCCGCCGCGCTCGACCACGACCTGCTCGGCCCGCTCGACCCGACCACGCTGGAAACGCGGCACTTCTACGCCTGGTCGCTCAAGCAGGACAACGACCCCGCCGCC
The DNA here is from genome assembly GCA_900696525.1 of uncultured Planctomycetota bacterium. GTDB lineage: Bacteria > Planctomycetota > Phycisphaerae > UBA1845 > Fen-1342 > CAADGL01. The sequence continues at coordinate 1,514 of CAADGL010000017.1, read as the reverse complement.
GCCGAGCGCGAGTACCTCGACGTGCTCGAAAAGAAGCGCCAGGTCCTCGGGACGCGCAGCCTCTCGGTCGCCGCGACGCTCAACAACCTGGGCCAGCTCTATCGCGAGCAGCGCGACTACGACAAGGCCGAACCCCTCCTGCGCGAAGCGTTCACGCTCCGCCGGGAGCTCGGCGCGCCGCGCGAGGACCTCGCCACCAGCGAAGCCAACCTCGGGTCGCTGCTGCGCGAGCGCGCCGGCGAGGCGGCCCGCCTGGCGTCCGCTGCCTCCGACGCCGCTGCCCGCAACCAGTACGTCGACCAGTCCGCCCTGCTCTTCCGCCAGGCGCGCCCGTTGCTGGCGTCGGCGCTCGAAACACGACAAGCGCTCTTCGGCGACAACGACTTCCGCACGGTCGTCAGCATGAACATGCTCGGCCTGCTCGATCGCGAGCTGGGCCTGCTGCTGCGCACCGCCCAGGACGAGCAAGGGGCGCTCGCCAGTCTGGCCGAGTCGCTGTCGCTTCTGCAACGGGCCCACGACCTGCGGATCGGCGTGCTGCCGATCACGCACCGGCACATCACGGTCAGCAAGGTGAACCTCGGCCTGGTGCTCAACGACCTCGGCCGCTACGCCGAAGCCGAGCCCTTCCTGCGCGAAGCGCTCACCCGGTTCCTGGACGAGGACAATCCTGTCGGCATCCAGCGCGCCTGTGAGCAGCTCGTCCTGGCCCAGCGCAAGCTGGAGAACCCGGCCGCCGCGACTCTGACCATTCAGCAGACCCGCGACCGCATCGCCGAGCGCCTCGCGGCGCTGGGGCCGGAACGCGACGACCTGCGCCAGCGGCTCGAGCGGCTGATCGGCCAGGTGGCCGCCCTCGATCCGCCCGCAGCCGGTAACCCCTGAGGCTGCCTGCGATGACGCCTCAGGCTGCCGGGCTGCCAGAGGTGCCCCTTCAGGCTGCCGGGCTGCCGGCGGTGGTGACCCATCAGGCTGCCGGGCTGTCGGCGGCGGTGACCCATCAGGCTGCCGGGCTGTCGGCGGCGGTGACCCTTGAGATGCTGACCCACGAGCCTGCCGCGGTGATTGAGGCTGGCGCCGGTCGCCCGGAGGCATCCCGGCGCATCGCGGGTTGGCGCAAGTTGACTTGAACGGGGCATATGATACGTTATGCGAGACAGGCGGCTGCCCCAGGTCAGCCGAGACGGACGCCCGGTAACCCGGAACGGCGGCCGAAGCCTGGTGGCCCGGAACGGCAGCGAGCCGATACGGGCGCCGGGTGACCCGAACTGCGGGGTCGAGCGGCCTTGGCGGGCCAACCGGCGCCCAAGCCGGCCCGCGGCCCCCATGGTGGCTCCAACCGGACCGCGGCCCCCATGGTGGCTCCAACCGGACCGCGTTCGCCTCTCGGAGCCCCCGGGGCGGCACGGGGGGCACGGGGGGCACGATTGGATGACACGGGATCCCCGATAGCTCAATGGTAGAGCACCCGGCTGTTAACCGGGTTGTTGTAGGTTCGAGTCCTACTCGGGGAG
>CAADGL010000016.1 GCA_900696525.1 uncultured Planctomycetota bacterium | reverse complement strand
ACGGCTGCGTCGGACAGGCTGACCTGGGTATCCTGCTTGCCAACTTCAACCAGAGCGTTCCGCCGAACACCAACGGCGACCTGAACGGCGACGGTTTCGTTGGCCAGGTTGACCTGGGTATCCTGCTGGGTAACTGGGGCTGCGGCTGCCCGTAAAGGAAGCGTCGAAACGTACCGGGCCGCGGCGACTGGCGCGATCCGCGCCGTCGGCGCGGCCCGGTTCTCACGCTCCGCCTTCGCGCTGCCGCGCGGCGGGTGCGATCAGGGCCGCGGATGCCCGAGCAGCTCCAGGACGCGAGGCAACTCGATCAAGTAGTCGGCGGGCGCTGCCTTGGCCAGGGCCGCGAGCGACCAGGCCTGCTCAAAGCGGAAGGGGCCGACGGCCAGCCGCGTCAGCCCGGTCAGGCACCCGCCGCAGGACAGGGCCGCCCCGATGTCGCGAATCAGCGCCCGGACATAGAAGCCCCGGCCGCAGGTGATTCGCAGCGTCAGCCGCGGCCACTCATAGCTGAGCAGCTCCAGCTCGTGGACGCGCACGGGGCGCGGCGGCAGCTCGGGGGGCCGTCCGGCGTGGGTCAGCGCGTAGGCCCGTCGCCCGCCTACCTTGACGGCGCTGATCGCAGGCGGCGCCTGCTGAATCTCCCCGCGGAAGGCGCGGAGCGACTCGCGCAGCCGGGCTTCGCTCGGCGGCGTCTGGACCGCAACGGAAATCAGCGGACGATCGCTGTCGAAGCTTTCGCTGGTTACGTCGAGCCGCGCCTCGGTGCGGTAGACCTTGGGCTGGTCCATCATGGCCTCGACCAGCTTCGTGGCCTTTCCCAGGCAGATCACGAGCACGCCGTCGGCGGCGGGATCGAGCGTGCCGGCGTGGCCACTGCGCCGCTGGCCGGTGATCGCGCGCACGCGGTCCAGGGCGCGGGCGCTGCTGATGCCGGCCGGCTTGTTGAGGTTGATGATGCCATTCATCGCACGCCGAGGGTATGATGGCATCCGGTCCGTTGGCAAGCCGCATCATCAAGGCGGCGGCCGCGGGAGGCGCGAGGGCCACGGGATGGACGCAAGGCGTCGGACGTTGAGGCGCGTGGGCATGTCCGGGATCATGGGCGCGGGGCTGGCGCTGTGGAGTTCCGTCGCGCTGCCGGGGTGCATCGGGCAGACAGCGCCGAGCGCCCAGAACGGCGGCACGTCGAGCAGCCGGCCCGTGGCGACGCCGCGCCAGAGCGACCGCAGCAGGACGTATGATTTGGACACGCTTGCAACGTCGATCATCAAGGTCAACGGGCACGAGGTGCGCGTCTGGCTGGCGCGAACCTCGGCCGAGCAGGCCGAAGGTCTGATGCACGTGCCGGCGGAGGAGATCGCCGACGACGAGGGAATGCTGTTCGTTTTTTCGGACGAGGACCTGCGTTTTTTCTGGATGAAGAACACGATCACGGCGTTGGACATCGCGTACGCCCGGGCGGACGGGAAGGTGGTCAAGACCTGGCGCATGCCCCCGCTGACGCTTCAGAGCTTTCCGTCGGTCGAGCCGGCGATGTTCGCGCTGGAGATGAAGGCTGGGGCATTCGAGCGGCTCGGCCTGACCGCGGGCACGCGCATTGTCATTCCACACGATGTATTCAAGGCTTCACGGTGAGCACACCTGGCTGATGGCGTCGCGGGGGGCGGCGCTTATCGGGCGGAGGCCGAGTGGCAGGCATCCTTCCAGGTCCGTGGAGTCGACGCTTCCATGGCCAAACCTCAGGGGTCTATCCTCGTCTTCGATGCCTCGCCGCAACGTGCGCTGGGCGTGCTGGCCACGCTTCAGCAGCGCGGGCTGCCGGCGACCTGCGTCGATATGTGCAACGCCGCCGCCAGCCGCAAGGCGCTGCCGCCGGCTGACGTGGCGCTGTTCGTGCTGGACCAGGACCCCGCGCTGGCGAGCGGGTTGCCGCGGATGCTCGAAGAGCTGACGCACGACCGCGTCGCCGCGCTCGTCTGGGGCTGGCCGGAGGGTTTGGCGCTGCCGGCGGATCCGCTGGTGGAGCGCGTCTCGCACGAGGCGACGTCGGAGGAAGTCGTCGGTTGCGTCGCGACGCTGGCGCACTACGCGCCGATGATGCGCCGGCTCGACCGCGAGCTCGACCAGATCCAGCGCGTCAGCCAGCAGCTCAACCGCTACATCGGCGAGATCGACCAGGAGATGCGCCTGGCCGGCCGCTTGCAGCACGACTTCCTGCCGCGGCGCCTGCCCGAGCTGCCGCCGCTCGCCTTCGCGGCGCTCTATCGGCCGGCAAGCTGGGTCTCGGGCGACATCTACGACGTCTTCCGCGCCGACGACACGCACGCCGGCATCTTCCTGGCCGACGCCATGGGGCACGGCACCGCCGCCGCCCTGATGACCATGTTCCTGCGTCAGGCGCTGGTGACGCGCCGGGCGGCGGGCGAGCGCTACGAGCTGCTGGGCCCGGCGGAGGCGCTCGGCACGCTGCACGCCAACCTGGCGCGAAAGGGCCTGCCGAACCAGCAGTTCGTGACCGCGGCCTACGCGCTGATCGACGTCAACACGCGCGTGCTGCGGCTGGCGCGCGGCGGGCATCCCTACCCGATCCACGTGCGCGCCGACGGCGAGCTGCGCGAGATTCAGCCGACCGGCGGCCTGATCGGCCTGGCCGAGATCGAGGCCGACTTTACCGAGCAGCGGGTGACGCTGGCGCCGGGCGACCGCGTCATCTTCTACACGGACGGCATGGAAGACCTGCTGATTCGCGGGCGCGACGCCGAGGGCCGACGGACCGACTTTGCGGCGCTGGCGCACGAATGGGCCCGGCTGGGCGCGCAGGACATGGTGGACGCGATCGAGCACCATCTGAACACGATGGAGGGCTCGTTGCACCCCGAGGACGACGTCAGCGTCGTGGTCGTCGAGGTGCAGCGCTGAGCACTCCGCGGCGGACGCCCGCGCCACGAGCCTGAGCCAGCCGATGCGGCGGCAGGCAGCAATTCTGCGGGGTTCTTTCAGGGCCTTGGGGCGAGTGCGCTCCATGCCGGGCTAGCGGGACACGTCAGATAACCGGCGCGGGGCGTTGGCGGGCGGATCGGGCCGCGGCCGCGTGTCCTAGATATGCTAGTCAGGCGCCTAGAATGGCGCATGAGAACGACCGCACGCCGCCCGACGACGCCCTCCGCAGCGCGACGCCCCGCCGGTGGGCGCCGACGCGCCGCGACCGCCGACGTCTCGTCGGCCGCGCGCCGCGGGCCGGCGTCGGCGTGTCTGCGCTGGGCGCTGCGCCACCTGCCGGAGCATTTCTCCGCCGAGCCCGCGGCGTTCCACGACGAGCTGCTGGGCGACCTGGAGCGCGGCGGGCGGCTGATCGCGCGCGTGGCGCCGCGCGGGCACGCCAAGAGCACCTGCGCGGCGTTGGCGTACCCGCTGTGGCGGATCTGCGAGCGCCTGAGCCGCAACATCGTCATCATCACCCACGAGGCCGCCCTGGCCACGCAGTTCGTCCGCGACATCCGCGCCGAGCTGGAGGGCAACGATCGCGTCCTGCGGCGCTACGGCGATTTATGTGGCCCGGCCGTGACCAGGGCCGTCGCGGACAACCAGCGTGGCCCGGCCGAAGCGCGGCAGCGGGCGCCGGCGAAGAACCCCGGCGCGGCACCGCTGGCGCCACGGCGGAAATGGACCGAGGGGTTCTTCACGGCGGGCAACGGCGTGACGGTGCAGGCCCGCGGCAGCGGCGGGAGCCTGCGCGGGTGCCGCGTGGGGCCGCACCGTCCGGACCTGATCATCTGCGACGATCTTGAGAAGGACGAAATCGTGCGTTCGGCCGGGCAGCGGCGCAAGCTGGAGAACTGGCTGCGGCGGGTGGTCATGCCGGCGCTGGCTCCGGGCGGGCAACTGGTCGTTGTCGGATCATTACTGCATTACGACTCGCTGCTGGCGAACCTGCGCGACCCGCTGCGCTGGCCCGGCTGGAACTATCGCGTCTACCGGGCGCTCGAGGCCGAAGCCGACGCGCACGGCGTCTATCGCCGCAAGGCGCTCTGGCCGGGCCTGTGGCCGGTGGCGCGGCTGGACGAAGAGCGCCAGCGCATCGGCACGCTGGCCTTCGAGCAGGAGTACCAGGCCAACCCGATCGACGACGTCCGGCGCGTCTTCCGCCCGGAGTGGCTTCGCCGCTACGACCCGGGCGAGCTGGTGCCGCTGGAGGCGCGGCTTGTGAACCTCGTCGCGGTCGATCCGGCGACGGGGAAGGACGGCGGCGATTACTTCGCGCTGTGGGCGGGCAGCCTCGACCCGCAGACCGGCGTGATCTACACGCGCGAGCTGACGCTGGAGCGCATCGGGATCGTCGAGCAGGTGCGGCGAATCGTCGCGGCGTTCGAGCGCTGGCGGCCGGTGCGCATCGGCATCGAGACGACGGCCTACCAGGTGGCGCTCAAGGACGTGCTCGAGGATCACAGTCGCCGCCACGGACTGTACATGCCGCTGGCGGCCCTGGCGCTGCGCGGGAGCAAGGCGGCGCGCATCGAGGGTTCGGCCCCGTTCTTCGAGAACGGCCTGTTCCGCCTTCCGCCGCTGCTCGACGCGGAGGCGGAGTCCCAGCTTCTGGGCTTTCCGAAGGCGGCGCACGACGATGCGCCGGACGTTTGCGCGATGGCGATCGAGCTGGCGCGAGAGCTGCGCGCGTCCCGCGACGTCGAAGCCCTCGTGCAGCCGGGCGCGGGGCGCTTCGGCGCGCGCGGCGGCTGGTGATGTCGAACGCGGCGCTCGGGGCCCTCGCGACCTCGTTTGGAACGGGAAGCCCGCGCGGTATGATCGCGGCGCGGTTCGGGCCGTTCCTGATCCGAGAGGCACACCATGCGATGTCAGACCTGCCGCACGATGAATCGTCCGGAAGCGAGGTACTGTCAGACTTGCGGCGCGCCGCTGCCGGCCGCGGCCGGCCCGCCGCCGCCCCCGCTCGCTCAGCCGCCTCCCGGGCCGCCGGCCGCGGTCGGATACGCGGCGGCGGGTGCGCGGCTGGCGAAGCCGTACCGTCCTGGGAGCCTGCTGGCGGCGAGCGTGGTGGCACTGCTGTCCACGCTGATCGTGTTCGACGTGGTGAACATTCCGGTTGCCGTGGCCCTGATCATGCACTATGGCGCGCACGGATACGACATGCACGACCTCGCGGCAGCGGAGGTCGTGCAGGCGTGCACCGGCGTGCTACAGATGTTGGTTTACCTCACGACGGCGATTCTCTTTTTGGTCTGGCTCTACCGGGCCAGTTCGAACCTGGCGCCGCTCGGGGCGACCAGCCAGACGATCTCACCCGGCTGGGCGGTCGGCTGGTGGTTCATTCCTTTCATGAACCTGGTTCGCCCCTACCAGGCGGTGAGGGAAATCTGGCAGCTCAGCGAGCCGCCACGCGACGCGGCCGCGACGGCGCCGCCCGCCGCGCGGCGCGGGGCGGCGTGGCTGGGCTGGTGGTGGGCGGGTTGGCTGGTGAGCAACATCGGCGGCGTGATACTGACGCGAATCAGCATGGAGACTGAAAGCACCGACGGCATGATCGCGGTGACGTACGCGTCGATCGCGGGCCACGTAGTGGAGATCGTGGCGGCCATCCTGGCGATTTTCGTCGTGCGGGCGATCGACGCGCGGCAGACGGCCCTGCACGGGGCGCTCTACGGCCGACACCTTGCGACGTAGCGGCGCCCGGCGCTGCGGGCCCTATCAGCCGGGATACGGGCGCGGCGCGTCGGCCACGAGCGTGGCGGCGGGCGCGTCGCCGGGCGCCGTCGCCCGCAGCTCGACGGCGGCGGAGCGCAGGTCGCGGCTGGCGAAGCGGCCGACCTGGAGCAGCCGGTCGGGCAGGAGGGTGAAGATCAGCAGCAGCAGTCCGCAGAGCACGGCGCCCATCTGGAGCGCCTCGCGCGGGGCGGGCTCGGCCGGATCATCGCTCTCATGCAGCAGGACGGCGGCGATGACGCGCAGGTAGTATGCGGCGGCCAGGGCCGAGTTGAGCACGGCGATGACCACGAGCGTGAAGATCGCATTCTGATACAGCGGCAACGTCTGGGCCTGGCCCGCGCCCAGGGCGCTGCCGAAGAGCGAGAGCTTGCCCCAGAAGCCGGGCGTCGGCGGGAGGCCCATCAGTGTGAACATGGCCAGGGCCATGAGCAGCGCCGACAGCGGGCTGCGCCGCAGCAGGCCGGCCAGGTCGCGCAGCGTCTCGCACGAGCGCCCGTTCACCCGCAGCAGCGCCAGCAGCGCGAACGCGCCGAGGTTGGCGATGCCGTACACGACCGCGTAGTAGAACAGCGCCGCCGTCCCGTCGCTCATCATTCCGGCGGCGTTGCCGGCGACGCCCCCGGTCGGGCCGGCGACAAGACCGACAAGCATGTAGCCGGAGTGAGCGACGCCGGAGTAGGCGAGCATGCGCTTGACGTTGGTCTGGCGCAGGGCGAGGAGGTTGCCGACCGTCATGCTCAGGGCCGAGACGAAAAAGATGAGCCAGAACAGGCCGCCTTCGGTGGTGTTCTGCCAGCCGGCCAGGTCGACCACCTTCACGATGGCGATGAAGCCGGCGAGCTTCGGCACGAAGCCCAGGAAGCCGGCGACCGGGCTGGCCGCGCCCTGATACACGTCCGCGACGTAGAAGTGCAGCGGGACGGCGGAGATCTTGAACAGCAGCCCGCCGACCGACAGCACCACGCCGATCACCGCGATGTTGTGCGCCAGCGCCCCTTCGGGCGTCTGATCGGCCAGCGCGCGGCTGACGGCGTGAATCGTCGGGCCGATCTGGGCCGTGCCCGACACGCCGTACAGGAAGCTGAAGCCGTAGGCCGTGACGGCGGCCGCGAGGGCGCCGAGATAGAAATACTTCGTGCCGGCCTCCAGCGTGGCGAGGCGCCGGCGGCTGAGCGTGACCATGGCGTAGGTCGGGATGCTCACGAGCTCGATCGCCATGAAGAGGATCACCAGGTCGTTGGCGGCGCCGACCAGCAGCAGGCCCGCGAGCGCGAACAGCAGCATGGCGAAGAACTCGCCGCGCTCGTCGGACGAGGGCTGATACCACGCGGCCAGGACGAGCATGATGCCCAGGATCAGGCCGCTGGTGCGGGCGAACTCGGCGACGGAGTCGAGCAGCAGTCCGCCGCCGATGTCAGACGGCGCGGCCTGGCCGAGCAACAGCGGCAGCTTCACGATCAGCAGCGCGAGGATCACCGAGAGCAGCGCCGTCCAAGCCGAGACCGAAGCCTGCGCGCCGCGGCCGGCGCCGAGCATCAGCGCGGCGCACCCGCCGAGCACCAGCACGATTTCCGGCAATACGCTGGCGAAGTCGAGCGCCGCGTAGCTGAGCGCCAGCAGGGAGGCGGCGGGGCTCATGGGCGCACTCCCGGATCGCCGTCGCCGCGCGCGGGCGGCGCCTCGGGCGGCCTCGGCCCGTCAAGCGCGGCGGGCTCCGATTCGCGGCGAGTCGTCGGGGGAGCGCCCCGCTTGTCGGCGGCCGCGGCGAGGCGGGGCGTGGCCGAGGCTTCATCGAGGCTTGCGGGCGCGGGCTCAACGACGGCGACGGTCCGGGCCTGCGCGAGGCGGGCGAGCACCTGCGTCTGAAGGGCGGGATCGAGCGACTCGGTGACCAGGCGCGGCGCGGCGCCGAGCACGACGCACAAGACCGCGAGCGGGGCGAGGATGGCGACCTCGCGCCGCGTCAGGTCGGGCGAAAGGCCGGTCGAGACGTCCGGGGTGTGCGGGGGCTGCTTGACGGGGCCAAAGAGCACCTGGCCGGTGACATAGAGCATGTAGATCGCTCCGAGCAGGATGCCGGTGGCGCCAAGAGCACCGTACCAGGGGCCGAGTGTGGCGGAGTTGAAGGCGGCAAACAGCACGGTGAACTCGCTGACAAAGCCGTTGAGCCCGGGCAGGCCGATGCTGCTGAGGACGAAGACGACGAAGAAGAAGGCCATGACGGGCATCTGCCGTGCGAGGCCGCCGAGCTGGTCGATCTGCCGCGTGTGGTAGCGTTCGTAGATCATTCCGACGACGAGGAAGAGGGCCCCGGTGCTGAGGCCGTGGTTGATCATGTAGAGCACGGAGCCGCTGAGCCCGACGGGGGCGAAGCTGAACATGCCGAGCATGCAGAAGCCCAGGTGCGAGACGGATGAGTAGGCCACGAGCTTCTTGACGTCGGTCTGCACCCACGAGACCAGGGCGCCGTAGATGATGCCCGCGACGGCCAGGGCGCCCATCGTCGTCGCCCAGTATTCGGCGCCGGCGGGGACCATCGGCAGGCTGAAGCGCAGGAAGCCGTAGGTGCCGAGCTTCAGCAGGATGCCGGCGAGCAGCACGGAGCCGGCGGTGGGGGCCTCGGTGTGGGCCAGGGGCAACCAGGTGTGCAGCGGGAAGAACGGCACCTTGATGGCGAAGCCGGCGAAGAAGGCGATGAACAGCCAGAACTGCTCGGTGGCGGAGAGCGACAGCGACGACAGCCGCACGAGGTCGAAATCGACCACCCCGCCCTGTGCCCCGCGGATCGCGAGGTAGAGGATGCCCGCAAAGGTGAGCACGCTGCCGACGAAGGTGTAGATGAAGAACTTGTTGGCGGCGTAGCGGCGCTCCGGTCCGCCCCAGATGCCGATGAGGAAGTACAGCGGCACCAGCGTCAGCTCGAAGAAGACGTAGAACAACAGCACGTCGCGCGCCGCGAAGACGCCGAACATCGCCGCCGTCAGCGCCAGCATCCACGCGTAGTACTCGCGGACGCGCGTGCGGACCGACGTGAGGCTGCACGCGATCGAGAGCGGCACCAGCAGGCCCGTCAGCGCGAACAGCGGAGCGCTGATCGCGTCGAGCCCGACGTGGTAGCGGATGACGACGCTGTTGATCAGCGCGGCGGCGCCGGCGCCGGCCGGCTCGTCGCCCGCCTCGACCCACGTCCAGGCCGTTTCGCCGACCAGGTGCGGCAGTTGGACGTCGCCGGTCGCCCGCACGACCGTGCGCGCGGCCGCGCCGGCCGCCGGCATGGCCAGCCACAGCGTGATGGCCGCCGCCCCGCACAGCAGCCCGACGCCCAGCGCGATTCGATAGGCCAGGTGCTCGCGGCGCTGGGGCAGGGTCCAGACGACGACCGCCGCTATCAGCGGGGCGAAGATGGCCAGGTTCAGCAGAACAGCGCTCATTCGATCCTCAGACAGACGTTCCTCAAAAACGACGCCGCGCGCGGCGCCTGGCGGCCGCTCCTAGCCGGCAGCCGCGGCCCAGCGCCACAGGGCCAGCAGCAGCAGCAGGCCGAAGACCATGCTGAGCGCGTAGCCCTGGAGCGCGCCCTGCTGCATGAAGCGCAGGGAGAAGGCCAGCCCGCGCGGCACGGCGCTCACCAGCCAGACGGCGCCGTCGATGCCGTTGCGGTCGACGCCGTAGCACAGGTCGCCCAACTGCCGCAGCGGCCGGACGAAGGCGGCGTTGTAGATCTCGTCGACGCGATACTTGACGTTCCACAGGTTCCACAAGCCGCCGAGGGCCGCCTGGTCCGGGTCGCGCGTCGGGGCGGTGCCGTAGCGGGCCCAGGCCAGGCCGATGCCCGCCAGCGCCACGGCCGACGACAGGTACATGATCCAGGTTCCGCCGGCGTGCGGCGGGCTGGAGATCATGGTGCTGTCGTGGAGATAGTGGTGGAAGTAGCCGTGCGGCTTGAGGAAGCCGAGGAACGACTCGTTTGACAGCTTCGGCGTGACGCCGAGATAACCGGCGAAGATCGCGCCGAAGGCCAGGAAGTAGAGCGGGCGGAGCATGACCGGCGGGGAGTCATGCGGATGATCGCCGGCCTCCTTGGGCAGCCGCAGCGGGCCGTGGAAGCACATGAAGTACATGCGGAATGTGTAGTAGGCGGTGAGGCCGGCGGTGATCGTGAGCAGGGCGCCGAGCGTGGGGTGCCACGCGTAGGCGGCGTGGACGATCTCGTCCTTGCTCCAGAAGCCGGCCAGGAGCGGCACGCCGGCGAGCGCCAGGCAGCCGATGAGCATGAGTTTCTGCGTGGTGGGCAGGACCTCGCGCAGGCCGCTGAAGCGGCGCAGGTCGATGACGTCGCCCATGGCGTGCATGACGCTGCCGGCGCACAGGAACAGCAGCGCCTTGAAGAACGCGTGGGTGAATACGTGGAAGACGGCGGAGTCGCTGGCGCCGACGCCGAGGGCGACGAACATGAAGGCGAGCTGGCTGATGGTCGAGTAGGCCAGGATGCGCTTCATGTCGTACTGGGCCAGGGCGATCGTCGCCGCGAGAATCGCACCGATGGTTCCGAGCCAGACGATGACCGTCAGCGTGGTGTCAGAGGCCATGAAGAGCGGGCCGCAGCGGGCGATCATGTAAATGCCGGCGGTGACCATGGTGGCGGCGTGGATGAGGGCGCTGACGGGCGTGGGGCCTTCCATGGCGTCGGGCAGCCAGACGTAGAGCGGGAACTGGGCGCTCTTGCCCAGCGCGCCGCACAGCAGCAGCAGCGAGATCGTCGTGATCTGCCACTCGGCCAGGGCCCCGGCGTACTTGAACGCGACCGCGTAGTCCAGCGGGTTCTCGCCCGCCGCGCAGAGCGGGCTGACGAACATGTACAGCGCGAAGATGCCCAGGGCGAAGCCCAGGTCGCCGATGCGGTTGACGAGAAAGGCCTTCTTGGCGGCGGCGGCGGCCTCCGGGCGCTGGTAGTAGAAGCCGATCAGCAGATAGCTGCACAGACCGACCAGCTCCCAGCCGAGGTAGAGCAGGACGAAATTGCCGGCCATCGCCAGCATCGCCATCGAGAAGATGAACAGCCCGAGGTAGGCGAAGAAGCGCTCATAGCCGCGCTGCGGATGGCCGTGGTGGTCGCGCATGTAGCCGATGGCGTAGATCACCACGCACAGCGAGACGACGGTGACGAACAGCATCATCACGCCGGTGAGCCGGTCGAAGTAGAGGTTGACGCTGATCCAGCGGCCGGCGCTGGAGGCGTCGGCGCCGAGGCTCATCCAGTGGTAGACCGTGTGCGTGATGCCCGGGTCGCCAAAGCCCGCGCCTCCCGGGCCGTGCGAGTCGTCGTGCGCGTGTCCGTGAGCGTCGAGGGCGCGGGCCGGCGGATGCGCGTGCTCGGCGGCCTGCGTGGCCGGCGTTTCGTGGGCCGGCGCGTGCCGGGCGCCGAGGTCGAAGAACAGGGCCACGCCCAGCAGAGCCGAGAGCGCCGCGCCCGCCACGACCGGCACGTACGCCCGCTCCGCGGGCTGGCGCAGCACGATCAGCACGCCGACCAGCAGCGCGCCGATCAGGGGCCACAGCGGCATGGTGGCGTACAAGCTGATCGGGAGTGCGAGCCCGGCTTCTGCCAGCAGGTGCGCGCTCATTCTTCCCTCAAATGGGTCCAGACGCCGGCGTCAAGCGAGCCGCGGCAGCGGAACAGCAGCACGACCAGCGCCAGGGCCAGGGCCGCCTCCGCGGCGGCGACCGTCAGCAGAAAAAGGCCGAACGCCTGGCCACCGAGGTTCGGCGCGTTTCCGGAGAGCGGAAAGCGGCTGAAGCCCACGAGGTTCAGCACGATCGCCTGGAACATCAGCTCCGTGCACAGAAAAACGATGATCAGGTTCCGCCGGGTGCAGAAGCCGATCAGCCCGAGCGTGAACAGGGCGGCGCTCAGCAGCAGGTAGCCGGTCAGCATTCGTCCGCCTCCTCGAGCCCGAGCGCCTCGGGCGACGGGCGGCGGCGCGCGATCGCCACGGCGCCGACCATCGCCGCCAGCAGCAGCACGCCCGCGACCTGGACAGCGACGACGTAGTCGGTCAGCAGGGAGAGGCCGAGGGCTTCAAGGGAGCCCGCCACGGCGGGCTGCGCCTCGGCCGCGGGGGCGGTAGGAGTCGAGACCAGGCGCGTCGCGAGCAGCGCCAGCATCAGGAATCCGGCCAGGCAACCCAGCAGCGGCTCGCGCGAATTCGCGTCGTACACCGCCGGGCCGTCGCTCTGCCGCGCCAGCATGATGACGAACGCGTAGGTCACCAGGATCGCTCCACCGTAGATGATGACGACGGCGGCGCCGAGGAACGTGGCCTCGAGCAGGACCAGGTGTGACGCGACGGCGAAGATGAGCAGGATGAAGTAGAGGGCGCTGTAGACCGGCTTCGGATGGGTGACGACGCGCACGCCGGCCCATAGTGCGATCGCAGCGAAGAGGGTGAAGAACTCGCCGATGGTGGGGAGGCGCGTCTGCTGAAGCGCGAGGGTCAGCAGCGCCGCCAGCGCTCCGAGGAGCGGGATAATGGCGGCGCGGCCGAGGTGGGCGCGTCCCTGCGGCAGCGAAAGATACGCACCCAGCCCGCCGAGCGTGACGAGCAGAACAACAAGAACCGGGACCATCCGCGTCTTCCACTCGCGTCAGGATCGACCCTGGCGACGGGCCCTACCCGGCCGGTCAGGGTGAGCCCGCTAATGTAGCGTACGGGTGGTGGTTTGGCCACTGGGCGGCGCGCCGAGTCACAACCGGGCGTTTGCGGCCGCTTCGTCCGTTATTTCGTGCGAATTGGGGTAGATTGCATTGCGTCGGCGTGGTGTCGTCGTTAACATTTAGTAAGATGGGGTATCTGGGTAAGAGAGGGAAAGACATGGATAGCGGGAGCGAGAACGGGCACGGAACGGCCGCCAAGAGCGTCTTCACAACCGGCGAGGTGGCCGACATCTGCAAGATCAGCCAGCAGACCGTCATCCGCTGCTTCGACAGCGGAAAGCTGCGCGGGTTTCGCGTCCCGGGCTCCCGCTTCCGCCGCATCCCCCGTGAGAGCCTCATCCAGTTCATGAAAGACAACAACATCCCGCTCAAGCAGCTCGAGACCGGGCGAAAGCGGGTGCTGGTGGTTGACGACGATCCGGCGATCGTGGAGATGCTGGTGGAGCTGCTGGAGCGCGACGGGCGATTCGAGGTTCAGACGGCGTCGGACGGGTTCCAGGCCGGGCTGCGGACGCAGGAGTTCCGCCCGGACGTGATCGTGCTGGATTACCTGCTGCCCGGGCTGAACGGCGACGCGGTGATCGAGCGCATCCGGTCAGAGGCGACGCTTCAATCGGTGCGGATCATCGTGGTTTCGGGCGTCGTGAAGCCGCAAGACGTGCAGCGGCTGCTCGACGCCGGCGCCAACGATTTTCTTCAGAAGCCTTTCGAGATCGAGTCACTGGTCGAGCGCATCACGGAAATGGCCTGTGCGTGAAGCGAGCCCGGTCGCGGACGACGCGCGCGCGCCGATGGCGCCGGAGCTGACACTGTCGCATCTGGACAGCCTGCCGACGCTGGCGCCGATCGCGGTGCGCGTCCTGCGGCTGGCCGCGCGGCCCGAGACGCAGCTCGCCGAGCTGGCCGGCATGATCCGGGCCGACCAGGCGCTCACGGGACGGCTATTGTCGCTGGCGAACTCCGCGGCGTACGGGGTGCGCAGCCCGGTGACGACGCTGGAGCGCGCCGTGGTGCTGCTCGGCTATCGCGCCGTGCGCAACACCGTCCTGGCGGTCAAGGTCTTCGAGGCGTTCTCGACGCGGCAAGGCGACGGTGAGCGCCGCGTCTTCAAGCGGGCGGAGCTCTGGAAGCACGCGCTCGGCGTGGCCTGCGCCGCCAAGCGGCTGGCGCAGCGCGAAACACGGCTGGGGATCGACCCCGAGGAGGCCTTCGTAGCGGGTTTGCTGCACGACCTCGGCAAGGTCGCGCTCGATTCCGTTTTTCCCCGGGCCTACGAGCGCATCTTCGCCGACGCCGAAGCGGCACGGGGCGACATCGCCGACAGCGAGCGGGCCGTCCTGGGGATCGATCACCTGGTCGCCGGGCGCTACCTGGCGCAGCGCTGGTCGCTTCCGCAGCACTTGCAGGAGGTGATCTGGCTGCACCACCTGTCTTCGCAGGGGCTGCCCGCCAGCGCCGCCGCTCCGGGCCTGATCGCGCTGGTGCAGCTCGCCGACACGCTGGTGCGCGAGATGCGGCTCGGGGCGTCGGGGAACTTCGCCTTCTATGAGTCGGCAACGGAGTTGGGGCAGCAGCTCGGCATCCGCCCGGAGACGCTGGCCGAGCTGCCGCGCGAGCTGACCAGCGAAGTGGCCGAGCTGGCGTCGGTGCTGGGCATCGATCAGCAGACCCCCGAGACGCTCTACTACGAGACGCTTGCCAAGGCCAACGCCGAGCTCGCACGGCTGAACGCGGACCTGTCGCGCGAGGTGCGGCGGCTGTCGTCGGCGGCGCGCGGGTTCCTGGCGCTGACGCACGCAGATGCTCAGGCGGGAGCGACCGCAGACGTGCCGACGGTGATCGAGGGGTTCGCCGCCGCCGCGCGCGAGTTGCTGAAAGTGGAGTACGTCGGCGCGTTCGCGGAGCGTCCGGCGGGTGACGTGGTCGACCTGGCGTGGTGCGTGGGCGGCAAGACGCAGAGCCGCGTCGAGCCGCAGAGCGAAGCGCTGCGCGCCTGGCTTCAGAATCCGGACGTCGCGCTCGACACGCTGCGCCTCCCGGCGCCCCCGGCGCTGCGCTCGCTGCTGGCCGCCGTGGCGGATCGCTTCGACAGCGGGCGCTGCTGGATGCTGCCGATCCGCGCGGAGCGGCGCTTCGTCGGCGGCATCGTCTACGCGGCGCAGCCCGTCGAGGACGAGGCCCCGCTCGATGACCCCGGCGTGCTCGGCGCGTTCCTGGCCAGCCTCGGGCGGCGGCTCAGCCTCGCCTCCGCCGCCGCCAGCGCCCGGCGCCAGGCCGAGGAGCTGGCCACCGCCGGCCGGTCGATGAAGCAGGTGGCGGCGGGAATGCTGCGCGTGCGGTTGCCGGCGGTGATAGCGGAGATCGCGGCGGGTGCGGGTCACGAGCTGAACGGGCCGTTGAGCGTGATATCGGGCCGGGCCCAGATGCTCGGCAAGACGGCGACGGATCCGGAGGTTCGGCGCGTGCTGCAACTGATACAGAGCAAGGCCCACGAGTGCAGCCAGATCGTCAGCGAGTTGATGGACTTCGCCAGTCCGCCCGCGCCGCAGATCGCGCCGGTGAACGTTCATGAGCTGCTGGCGGCGCTATTTGACCAGTGGCTGGCGCAGAGCGGACTGCCGGCCACCCAGTTGCGCCTGGCGCCGCCGCAGGCCGAACAGCCAGACGCGGCCCAGCCGCTGTTCGTCGCCGCCGACCGCGAGCAACTGGCGACCGTTCTCACGGAGGTGTTTCGCAACGCGGCGGAAGCGCTGGTCGACAGCCGCGGCCAGATCAGCGTGTCGTGGCGCGTCGTGCCGCAGCCCGCGTGGGGAGCTGGGCCGCTGTGGCGCGCCCCAGGGACGGCGGCGGCGCCAGCGGAGTACGTAGAGATAGCCGTTCGCGACAACGGACCGGGCATGCCGCCGGACGTGCTGGCGCGGGCGTTCGATCCGTTCTTTTCGCACAAGCGCGCCGGGAGACGCCGCGGCCTCGGGCTTCCGCGGGCGCAGCGCATCGTCGAGCTTCAGGGTGGGCACATCCGCCTGGAGAGCGAGCCGGGCGCCGGGACACAGGCGCTGGTGCTGCTGCCGCGGAGCGCCGCCCCGCTCGCCGCCGCGACCCGACACGCACCGGGCTGAATGCGACCGGGCCGCTTTCAGCGCGGCGGGACGACGGTCGGGCGCACGCCGGTGCGCTGCTCATACGCGCTCAGGAACCGCTGCAAGTCCTGGTCGAACTGCGGTTGCCGCACGAAGTTGACGTGTCCGTCGAAGTAGAGCACCGCTGCGCCCTCGCCGTTATGGTCGTTCGGGTCGCCGTAAGCCACGATCCACGTGGACGGGTCCGCCACGCGGTCGGCGCCGGGGACGTATGCGACGTAGAAGAAATCGCCGGCGTCGCTGTAGTCACCCTGGGACGCATTCTGGAGCGTGTCGGCGGTGATGTAGCCGCCGTCGACCAGAAGGCTCAGCGTCGGCGGGAACACGCTGTGATCCTGCGAGTACTGCATCAGGCCGAGACCGACCCCGCGCAGATTGGACGTCGTGACGGCCCGTTTCGCCAGCTCGCGCGCCCGCGAAAGCGAGGGCAGCAGGATCGCGATCATCATCGGCACGATCAGGATCATCATCAGCAGGCCGACGGAGCTCGTCGCGATGCCCGCGATCGCGTAGCCGCGCCCGCCGTATTGATGCGGGTGGCGCCGCGTGCGGCCGAGCGCGACGATCCCGAGGATCAGCCCGACGATCCCGAAGACCTGGCACAGCACCAGCGACAGGATTCCCAGCACCATCGAGGCGATCGCCATCCCGCTGCGCTGCTGAACCGGAATGGCGTAGCTCATCGGCGGCGGGGACATCGGCGGAACCGGCGGCGTCTGCGACATGGGGATTCTCCGCGATGGCGGCGGCGGCGCGCAGCGAGATAGACACGATCGCCTGCCGCTTGAAGGTGACATGATAGCGGCTCGGCGGGGGCTGTGAATGACGGCTATCTCGGCAACCAAGAGTCGTCAACGGCCTGTCGGGGGCAGACGAAGAAAAAGCGCCGGAGTCGCCGCCGGTTGGAGTCCTGGCGTGAGAATCCCAACACAGGGCGAAGAAAGAACGACGCACGCCGCGTCCGATATGGACGGGCGTGCGTTGAGTTCGAATCGACCTGAGGAGCAGCCGAAGTCAGCGGCGGCGGCGAAGCAGCAGGCCGCCGATCGCGAGCGCAAGCAGCGTCGTCGGCTCGGGCGTGGGCGTCTCCTTCAGCGTGAAGACCGCGAATGGGGCCTGGGCGTGTGGCGTGACCGCAATCCAAAGGTCGCCGTTCGTCAGCCCGTCGCCGGGGTACCACTGTGTTCCGTTCGGTACGACGCCGCCCCAGACGTCGAGCCGCATAAGGTCCGGGGAGAACGCGGCCTGGGTGAAGGGATCGATGGTCCAGCCGATCGGCGGAGCGCCGCCCGAGTTGGCGGTGGCGACGGGATCGAACCAGGCGTCGCCCGCGTCAATCAGATCGAAGTGGAAATCCGTCCAGTCGTGGCCGGTCGAGTTCGTGATGATCTCGTCCTGGATCACGATGTTGTGGACGGCGTTGGCCTCGATCTGGGTGAACGTAATGGGAATCGCCGGGAAGAAGCCGAACTGGTCCGGCCCCTGCGTGAACTCGGCGGATTTCTGGATGAAGACCGCGTCGCCGACAACGCCGTTGCTGATGATCTGCACGTAGCCGTCAAGCGAAGCGTCCCACGAGGCGCGCCAGCCGCCGCCGAGGTCGATCGAGCCGGCGTGGGCCGAGACAGCCAGCGCGAGCGCCGTTGCTGCACCGAAGCCGGAAACCATGAACGAGTGGGTTCGCATCTCCTCCTCCTAAGAACCCCCGCATCGGAACACGGGGAGCCCGACAGGACGAGCCCGACGGACTAGGAGGAAACATAGGCCTGCGGGCCGGTCGTTTTCAAGCAAAATCGAGGCAATTCGTAGCGAAAAACTCACGGACCAGTCTCGCCCAAGATTCTTCATTTGAAGGAGTTACACATCCGCGGCGCCCGGAACCGATTTCGGCCACGCACTTTTCCATAAAGGTACCCCCCGAGTGACACAAGTGGCCACGTGCCGCGGCCCACGCGCAGCATCAGGGCCGGGGGCGGAATTCTCGGCGCTCACGCCGCGCCGTTTGCGCCAATCACAGGCGTCACGGCTGAAGATGGCCTTTGGCCGGCCGGCGCCGAACCGGGTCCGCCAAGGCGACGGCCCTCAATCGAAAGGTGCGCGGACCACCACAGTGGAGAATCGCCATGCTTCGTTACAGCAATCGCCTGGTCGTTCCGGCTCTTTCCACGCTCGCGCTGTCCGCGTTCTGCGTGCTGTCACTCGGCGGCACCTCGCCGGTGGGCGCCGCGCCGGCGCCGGGCCCGTCCGACAACCCTTTCAAGGGCGATTGGGCCGGCACATTCACGACCACACTGGGCGGCTACGGCAACATCGAGATTTCCATAGACGCCAAGGGCAAGATTCGCGGCTGGCTGGAGAACCTGGCCAACGGCGACGTCGCGGACATCATCGGCCACGTGAACAAGAACGGCTTCGGCCACGCCAACACGATGAATCCCCCGGATTTCTCGCACCCGTTCGACGTTGAGGCGTCGCTCACGGATGACGGCCAGTTGATCGTCGTTTCGCAGTCGCGGATCAACAAGGACCTGGTCGTGGTCAACGTCCTCGACCCGGTGTGACGCGCTCGGGGAGCGTCGCGGCTCCACCAACTGACGCCCTTTCGGGGGGCTTCCCCCCGGGGGGCGTGTCGTTGCGCCGAGACTCCGCCGCCAGTTCCGAAGATCCCGCCGTCGTCACCATTCCGCCGCGACCGCCGGGCCGCCTATAATCGCCGGTAGGGCCTTTATGGGCAGAGAAACAGCATCGCCCTCCCGAGGTCGGCGTCGCCGAGCCGGCCGTCCGCGGCCCGTCCGGTCCAGCGGTGGCGCTGCGCCTGTCGCAGCGCTCAACGACGCCGAGCTCGCCCTGGTCGCCAAGACGACGCCGCTGATCCTGACGCGCTGCGATCGCGACATGCGCTTCGTGTTCGTGAACCGGGCGGCGGCGGCGCTGTTCGGCCTGACGCCCGACGAGGTGATCGGGCGGCCGGTGGCGGAGCTTCTGGGTGAAGAGGCGTTCGCGATCGTGCGGCCGCATATCGAGCGGGTGCTGAAGGGCGAGGCGGTCGAGTACGAGGCGTGTGTGCCGTACAAGGCCGTGGGTGCGCGCTGGCTGCGAATCAACTACCTGCCGCACCGCGACGCGAGCGGGGCGGTGGCGGGCTGGGTGGCGTCGATCGTTGACATCACCGAGGGCAAGCTCGCGGAGGCTCGGCTGCACGAGAGCGAGGCGCGCTTCGTCGCCTTCATGCGGCATCTTCCCGGCGCCGCCTGGATCAAGGACCAGCACGGACGATACATCTACGCCAACCCCGAGGCCGAGCGCGTCTTTGGCACCACGCTCGAGAACGCGCGCGGCAAGACCGACGCCGAGCTCTTCGCGCCCGAGACCGCGCGCCAGTTCCAGGAGAACGACCGCCGCGCCCTGCGCGAGGAAGGCGGCATCCAGAGCGTCGAGGTACTGCGGCAACCGGACGGGATCGACCACCGCTCGATCGTGAGCAAGTTCGCGGTTCCCGGCGTGAACGGGGAGCCGGCGTGCGTCGGCGGCGTGGCGTTTGACGTGACGGCCTGGCTGGCGGCGGAAGACGCCCTGCGGGCGAGCGAAGAGCGCTACCGTTCGCTGACGAAGGCGATCACATCGGTCGTCTGGACGACTGACGCGGAGGGGCGTTTCGTCGTGCCGCAGGCGTCGTGGTCGAGGTACACGGGCCAGGCGTGGGAGGAGGCTCAGGGCTGGGGCTGGATCGCGGCTTTTGACCCGGAGGACCGCGGGCGTCTGCGCGCGGCGTGGCAGACGTCGAGCGCAGCGCGGGAGATGTACCGGGCGGAGGGCCGGCTCTGGCACGAAGCCAGCGCGGCGTACCGGCAGGCCGAGCTGCGCGGTGTGCCGATCTTTGACGTGGGCGGCGCGGTGCGCGAGTGGGTGGGCACCTGCATCGACGTGGAGGATCGCACGCGCGTGCAGGAATCGCTGCGCGAGAGCGAGGAGCGTCTCCGCAACGCGCTGGACGCCGCCGACGTGGGGACCTGGCGCGTGGACCTGCGCACGGGGGTCGACACGCGCGACGCGCGTCTCAACCGGATCCTGGGTCTCGAGCCGCGCGAGTCGAGCCAGCCGGTGGGCGATTTCTTCGCCTACGTGCATCCCGAGGACCGCGCGCGGGTCGGCGGCGCGTGGGAAGCGGCGCTCCGCGGTGACGGGCCATATGACGTCGAGTGTCGAATCATCCGCCCCGACGGCGAGGTTCGCTGGATTCGCGACCGCGGCCGCGTGGTGCGCGGCGCAGAGGGCGAGCCGCTGTACTGCACTGGAGCCGTCGCCGACATTCACGATCGCATGCGGGCCGAGGCGGCGCTCTCCGAGAGCCGGGAGCGCTATCGGCACCTGGTGCAGAGCCTGCCGGCGGCCGTGTACACGTGCGACGCGCAGGGCCGCATCACGCTCTTCAACGAAGCCGCCTCGCAGCTCTGGGGGCGCGCGCCCCAGCTCGGGCAGGAGCGCTGGTGCGGGGCGCACCGGACCTACGATGAGGAGGGCCGGTACCTGGCCCCCGAAGACTCGCCGATGGCTCGCGCGATTCGCAGCGGGCAGGCCATCCGCGGCGCGGAGATCGAGCTCGAAAGGCCGGATGGCACGCGCCGACACGTGCTCGCCCACCCGGAGCCGATGATCGACGCCGCCGGGCGCGTCGTCGGCGCCGTGAACATGCTGATCGATATCACCGACCGGAAGCGCGCCGAGAGCGCCCTGCGCCTCAGCGAGAAGCGTTTCCGCATGGTGGCGGATTGCTCGCCGGCGATGATCTGGATGAGCGGCGTGAACAAGGCCTGCACCTGGTTCAACAAGCGGCGGCTCGAGTTCGTGGGCCGCACGCTGGAGCAGGAGCTGGGCGACGGCTGGGTCGAGGGCGTGCATCCTGACGACGTGGCGCGCTGCCTCCAGACCTATCAAGCCGCCTTCGGCGCCCGCGAGACCTTCGAGATGGAGTACCGTCTCCGCCGCGCCGACGGCGAGTATCGCTGGGTGCGCGACGTGGGCTCGCCGCTGCACCTCGAGGACGGCACTTTCACGGGGTACATCGGATCGTGCATCGACGTGACCGACCGCCGGCTGAGCGAGGACATGCTGCGTGAGCGCGTCGCGCAGCGCACGCTCGAGCTCAGCACCGCGAACGAGCAACTGAAATACGAAGTCGAGGAGCGCCGCCGTGTCGAGCGGCTGCTGGCCACGGAGAAGCGCATTCTTGAGCTGATGGCCACCGGCGCCGAGCGCGAGCGGCTGCTCGGCGCGCTATGCGACGCGATCGAGAGCCTCCTGCCGGGCACCCAGTGCGTCATCCGCCTGGCCCCTTCGGGCGCTCTTGCCACAGACGACGCGCCCGGCTCGGCCCGCAGCGCAACCGTCGGCCTCGACCTCTTCGGCCGGTTGGCCGAAGCCGGCGTGTGCCCGCCGCTGTGCACGCAGGCGCTGGTCGCACCGCGGCTGCGGCTTCCGGGTGACGCCGTCCTGGGGGCGCTGGGTGTCCGCTCGTACTGGATCGAGCCGATCACCGGGCCGGCGGACGCGCCCGTCGGCGTGCTGGGGGTGTACTTCCGTGAGGCCGGGGCGCCGAGCGCCGAGGCGGTCGCCGCCGGCTCGCTGGCGACGCGTCTGGCGGTGATCGTCGTGGAGGCGGCGCGAGCGGAGGAGCGCGCCCGCGAGCAGTTGGCGCAGCTCGCGCATGTGGCGCGGCTGGCGACGATGGGCGAGATGGCCTCGGGCCTGGCGCACGAGCTCAACCAGCCGTTGTGCGCGATCGTCAACTTTACGGAGGCCTGCGTGGGCCTGTTGCAGCGCGATGGCCCGGAGCGCGAGCACCTGCCCCAGGCGCTCAGCGAGGTCGCGCGGCAGGCGCAGCGCGCCGGCGAGGTCATCCGCCGCCTGCGCGACTTCGTCAAGCGCCGGGAGCCCGAGCGCCGCGCCGTGGACATCAACGCGCTGGTCCGCGAAGTCATTGCGTTCACCAACGTCGAGCTGCGGCACGGCGACGTGCGCGTGCGCATCGCGCTCGGCAAGCGGCTCCCGAAGGTCTTCGCTGACTCGATCCAGATCGAGCAGGTGCTGGTGAACCTGGTGCGCAACGCCTGCGAAGCGATGCGCGACGCAGACGTGGGGGCCAAGACGCTCACGATCGAGAGCGTGCGGCGCAAAGGTGCGGTCGAGGTGCGCGTGGGCGACAACGGTCCGGGCGTTCCTGACGAACTGAGGCAACGGCTTTTCGAGCCGTTCTTCACCACCAAGCGCGACGGGATGGGCATGGGGCTTTCGATCAGCCGGTCCATCATGGAAGCGCACGAGGGCCGCCTCTGGGTCACGCCGAATCGCAAGGGCGGAACCACGTTCCACTTCACCATCCCCACCGCCTGGAGAATGCGTCATGACCGAAGGCACCGTGTTCGTAGTGGATGACGATCCGGCGGTCCGCAAGTCGCTCGAGCTGCTGATGCGCTCGGTCGGGCTGCCGGTGCAGACGTACCGCACGGCGCAGGAGTTCCTCGACCGCCACCGTCCCGAACAGCCCGGCTGCCTGGTCCTCGACGTGCGCATGCCCGGCATGAGCGGCCCGGAGCTCCAGAGGCACCTCAAGGAGACCGGTGCCGACCTGCCGACCATCATCATCACCGGCCATGGCGACGTGCCGGTCGCGGTCCGGGCGATGAAAGATGGGGCGCTCGAATTCCTTCAGAAGCCCTTCAGCACGCAGTTGCTCCTC
This sequence comes from uncultured Planctomycetota bacterium, assembly GCA_900696525.1. Lineage (GTDB taxonomy): Bacteria > Planctomycetota > Phycisphaerae > UBA1845 > Fen-1342 > CAADGL01. Next base: position 207,407 of record CAADGL010000016.1, on the reverse strand, counting down.
GAGCACATTCGTGCCGCGCTCGATCGTGACGTAGAGCGTCGCGAGGCCCTCGCCCGGCGAAGCAGCGTCGCGGCGCGCCTGGCCGCGCTGACGGAGCGCGAGCGCCAGGTCATGGAGCTGGTCGTTTCTGGCAAAATCAGCAAAGAAGTGGCCGCCGAGCTCGGAATCAGCAAGAAGACCGTCGACGTACACCGCGCCCGGGTCATGCAGAAGCTGCAAGTCCAGTCGCTGCCGGAGCTTGTCGAACTCGTGCTGACGCAAAAGGCCGGCCGAGACAGCCTGCATCCTGGGCACCGTCCCTCCTGAGTGTCCCGGGTGGTAGGGATAAATCCCGATCCGCATCAGAAGGCCGCCTGATTACACTGCGCCCTGTCCGCGAGTAACTTCTGCATGCGTCGGTGAACCGCCGACGCCGTCGCGGCTGTGAGGCGCCGCCCGGGCGCGGCGAATTGTGGCGACTTGCTTCTCCGCAGGGTGCAGGGAAGCGACCGCGGGTCCGGGCGCGCAGATGTGCAAGACACGCACAGCTTTGCAGGACGCAGATTCGCAAGCCAAGGGGGTCGCGGCCCGGCGGTGTATTCCGCTGCCAAGGGTGGTGGGCACGGGCTCACCCGCAGCGCAGCGGCCAGCAGTACCCCTAGACCCAGCCGGAAGCGTGAGCCGTTGCGGCGCGCTTCCGGCTGACTTTTTGTTGGCATCTTCTCACGTCTGAGCCGAGGCCGGGTTTTCGCCGGCGCTCGCTCCGCCTCCCGTCGCTCGGCCTCCGCACAAATGCCAATGGCCGCGGGGCGCGCGAGCGCTAGACTTTCATGCGTTGACCGTACTGCCCATGAATCGACTCGCGGCCATCGGCGCCGTGGGCCGTCGGGCGGCGAGACGAGTTGCGACCGAAGCGGGAACCTGAGATGCGTCTTCTCTCTCCCCTCCGAAGAGCGCCGGACGGCAGGGGCCAAGCGCGTCCGGCGCTCGTTCGCGGGAAAGCCGCACGCGTGCCCTCCATACGTACTGCCTGATCGCTCTCCTCCATCCGATGCACGCCGGCGCGCCGCGCCGGCGTGCATCCCTTTGCGCAGGCGCCCTGCGCGCTGGACAGGCGCGCGCACGCGGGCAACCAGCGTGCCGCGCGCCACGCGACGCGCCCCCATCCTCATAGGCGCAAGTCCCAGTACTCCTCCTCCGAGACGCCCGCTAACAATCGGGCATGCAGGGAGCGCGCACCCTGGAACGAAAAGGAGAACGATCATGCAGACAGCCGAACAACGCCGTTTCAGGTCCGGCGACATCTGCATGGAGGCCGGCTGGTACGAGTTCGACGGCTACGTCGACGACGCCGGCGGCCCCCAGCCCGGACAAGCCGAGGTTGAAACCGCGCTCAACGCCGGAGACCTGTTCCCGGCCATCCAGAGCACGCGCCGCGCGTGCTTCTGGAAGCCTTTCGGCCGCGTGGTCGAAGACGACCACGCGGAGGAGCGCCGGCGTTCCACGGCGCCCGCCGACTCGATCTCCGACGAGCGCCCCTGGTTCTCCGGCACGCCGGCGCCCAGGAAGCGCGACACCGAGCACCAACTGGCTCCGTTTCCCGTCGGACGCTCATTCGGTGCGTAGCCGCATGGCCGTCCGTCAGACAGGAGTGTCGATCATGGCACGCATCGCTCGATGGACCGTTCCGCTGCTGGTGGCGCTGGTTCCGCTGGGAATCGTGCTGCCGACAATGGCGCAACGCAGTGACGCCCAGCCGCGGGAAGCCAACCACGCCAAGGAGATGGTCATGCTGATCCAGCAGGGCCAGCTCAACCTCGCCGACGCCACCAAGCTCGCCGAGAAGCACGCCAAGGGCACCGCCCTCAGCGCCTCCTGCGAGCTGCGCGCTGACGCCGCACCGGGCCGCGAGCCCGGCGGCGCCGGCGGTCCGTCGGAAGACCAGGCGCAGTCGGGGGCCAAACGGTTGATCTACAACGTCACCTGTTTCGCCAGCGACAAGCTCCAGGTCGTTCAGGTGGACGGCCTGACCAGGAAGGTCATTGAGCCCGTCCGCCCGCAACAGCCGTAGCGAGCGGGGGACCCACCGGGTGCGGCGGCGACGGGCATCAGCGTCGCCGCCGCACCATTCATTGTGTCTAGTGTAGTGCCTCGCAGAAATGTGACGGTATCACGGATGGGTGGAGCGGGCATCCTGCCCGCTCGGGCGGGCTGGAAGCCCGCCCCACCCTGCATAGGGACAGGCAGTTATTCGCGAGGCACTACACTAGTACAGCCCCGCCTGACGCCGCAGGGCCGCGATGCGCTTCTCCGTCGGGGGGTGCGTGCTGAAGAGCCCGCCGAGGCCGCGGGCCGAGAGCGGCGCCATGATGTACAGGCTGTGAAACGCCGGGTTGGTGTCGGTCGGGATCTCCTCATTCCGCACGTGCAGGCGCTCCAGCGCCGCCGCCAGCCGCAGCGGGTCGCCGCAGAGCTGGCCGGCGTACTCGTCGGCGGCGTACTCGCGCGAGCGCGAGATGGCGAGCTGGATCAGCGTCGCGGCCAGCGGCGCCAGCACGATCATCAGCAGCGCGCCGATCGCGCCGAGCGGGTTGTCGCGGCTGTGGCCGCTGCCGCCGCCGAACCACATGACCATCCAGGCGATCGAGCTGATGACGCCGGCGAGCGTGGCGGCGATGGTGGCGATGAGCACGTCGCGGCTCTTGATGTGCGCCAGCTCGTGGGCGAGGACGCCTTCGATCTCGTGCCGCGGGAACATGCGCAGCATGCCCTGCGTGATCGCGACCGCTGAGTTGCTCGGGTTGCGCCCGGTGGCGAAGGCGTTCGGCGCCATCTGCGGACAGACGTAGACCCGGGGCATCGGCAGGCCGGCCCGCGTCGCCAGCTCCTGCACCATGTCGATCAGCCAGGGCGCGTCCTCGCGGCGAACCTCCTGCGCCCCCATCGCCGACAGCGCAATCTTGTCGGAGAAGAAGTAAGCCAGCACGTTTCCGAGTCCGCCGAACGCGAAGCCCCACACCAGGCCCGCCGGCCCGGCGACGAAATACCCGATCCCGCCGCAGAGCGCCATCAGCGCCGCCAGCAGCATGGCCGTCTTGGTCGTGTTCCACATAACCTGTCCTCCTGACACGCCGAGCGCACCGCATCCCCGGCGATCCGCCCTGAACCCCGCGCGTGCGAGATTCTACTCAGTATTGACGCCGCGGGCCCGCCCCGCCGGTTCCAAATCGGCGCGGATTCTGGACACCCCAGGGGGCCCGGCGCGGCGGGGCGGCGGAACGTACGCCGCGCCCCGAGCCAAACGGGTCGGAAAACCGCTGGCGGAGGAGCGCTTGCGCGGCCCGCCTATTGACGCGTATGTGACGCCGGGGTAGGTAGAGGGGATCAATCCGCGCGCTCGTTCTTGAGTGCGAAAAAGGGGGACATATCGTGGACGCCTGCAAAGTACTTCATGTGCTTGCACTTTGTTGTGTCTTTGCCTGCCTCTGCGGCTGCCCGCCCCGGGACGACGGGGCGGACGCCAACGGCGACGGATCGCACTCCCAAGCGGCGCAGCGCGTCTACGGCCGCGTCTTCGACGCCGCCGCCGACCGGCCGCTGGCCGACGCGACGATCTCGGTCGCCGGCGCCTCGGCTACGGCCACGACGAATGCGGACGGGAGGTTCGTGCTCGGCCTGGCTCGCGCGGGCACGTATGATCTGACGGCGCGCCGCGACGGTTACACCTACGCCCAGCGCCGCGCGGCCGTTGCCGCCAACGAACTCGTCGCCGTATCCGACATGTATCTGACACCGCTTGACCCGGCGGTGATCCGCATCGGACGCGAGGGCGGCGCGGGCACGAACTCCGACGGCTCGATCATGATCTCGGTGCCGGCGGGGGCGCTGGCGGAGGCGACGGACCTGCGCGCCACGCGTTTCCGCGCCGGCCGAGACCTGCCGAACGCCCTGCCGGTGCTGTCGCATTTCACCTACGCGTGTGATTTGACGCCCGACGGTCAGACCTTCGCCGCGCCCGCCACCGTGCGCATCCGCAACACGCGCGGCTTCGCGCCGGGCACGCCGATCCCCGTCGGCGTGTACAACCCGAGCACGCTGAGCTGGCAGCCCGAGTCGATGGGCGCCGTCACTCCCAACGGCGAGTGGGTCGAGTTCCAGGTCGGCCACTTCTCCCCGCGCGACTGCAACCTCGGCCGCACGGCCCCCGACGGCAGCGGCCAGCCCGGCGACGCCACCGACACCACCGGCGGGGCGCGCACCGAGCGCAACAACCAGAACTGCGGCAGCGTGCCCGCCGGCTCACGCGTGGATGTCGAGGAGGGGCGCCTGATCGTCGATCACGTGCTGCCCGGCTACCAGAGCCTCGGCCAGCGCCGCACCGTCGCACTGCAATACAACACCCCGCGCGGCGATTCCGGCGTGGTCTTGCAGGTCAGCTACGACATCGCGCAGACGCGCACCGCCGTCCCGGCGCAGTTGCGCTTCATCGCCGAGATCGGCGGGCAGCGCAGCGAGCGCGTCTACCAGCCGTTCGAAGGCCCGATGACCTTCGCGTTCCGCTGGGACGGCAACGACGGCCTGGGGCAGCCACTGCCGGCGGGCGACTACCGCTACCGGCTGACGCTGGCCAACGAGTACCAGGCCACGTTTGCGACGGCCTCGGCGTTCGGTGAGCCGGCGGTCGACTCGACCGGCGTGGCGGCGGATGAATACGTGAGCTTCGCGAGCACGTTCGAAGGGATCGCGACGCTCGGGCCGCGGCCCACGACGACCGCCGACCGCCTCGCGCCGGGCTGGGGCGTCGTCGGCGTCTACACGCTCCAGGCTTCCGCCGAGCGCGTCAATCTCGTCGGCGGCGACGGCAGCGTGTTCGCGTTCACCCCGACCGCCGGCACTTACACGGCCGCGGCCGGGTCGCTTTCGACGCTGAAAAACGGACCCGGCGGGTCGTACGTCTGGACACACCCCGACGGCACGACGTTCACGTTCGACGCGAACGGGCGGCAGACACGCCTGGCCGATCGCAACGACAACGGGACGATCTTCGAGTACGACACGGCCGGCCGGCTGGTGCGCCTCATCGACCCCGTCGGTCTGGTCACGAACCTCGCCTACGACGACGCCACCCGCACCGTGACGCTGACCGATCCGGCCGGACGCGTCACCACGCTGCGCCGCAACGAGGCCGGCGACCTGATTCAGATCGTCAACCCCGACGGCTCGACGCGCAGCTTCGCCTACGACGCCGCGCATCGCATGACCAGCCAGACCGATGCCGCCGGCCGGACGACGACGTACACGTACGACGACCTCGGCGCCCTGGTGCGCGTCGATCGGCCCGACGGCACACACACCGAGCACGCCGCCGCCACCAGCGGGGCCGCGCACTTCGTCGACCCCGCCGGCCAGCGGTATCGCTTCACCGTCAGCCCGCTCGGCACACGCACCGGCATCACCGACCCGCTCGGCCGCACCACCACCATGCGGCGCGATCAGCATGACCGCCTCGTCCAGCTCGCACTGCCCGGCGGCAAGTCCACCTCCTACACCTACGACGCCGCCGGCAACCTGACGCGCGTCAGCGGCTACGGGCCGTCGGCGGCCGCGGCTGACGAGCTCCAGATCGCGTACGATCCCGTGCACAACCTGCCGGTCACGGTCACAGATTCGTCCGCGGGAACCTGGCGCGGAACGTACGACGGGCGCGGCAACCTGATCGAGGCACGTTTGCCCGGCGGGTACACGTGGACATTCGCCTACAACTCCCGTGGTCAGCGCAGCACGGCCACGATCGGTCCTGCCGTTTTCACCTATGGGTACGACGACCTGGGCAACCTGGCTACGGTGATCGACCCGATCGGCGGCGTCTGGACCTATGGGCGCGACGCGTACGGCAACGAGAACCGCCTGACCGATCCCGATGGGCACACCTGGACCGCTGCATACAACGCCATGAACCTGGTGGAGCAGGTGACGAACCCCGCCGGAGAGACGGTGCACTTCGCGTACGCCGCGGCCCGCGGCTCAGAAGACCTGAACGGCCTGGGCCCGGTCGCAGTGCCGGTCGCCGTCACCGACGCCCGCGGCAACGTGACGCGCTACGCGTACGACGCGCTCGACCGCCTGACGTCGATCACCGACGCGCTCGGCAACGTCACCACGTTCCAGTACGACGCCGCCGGGCGCCTGATCGCCCGCATCGAGCCGAACGGGGCGCGCGTCGATTTGACCTACAACGTCGCCGGCGACCTGACCCGCAAGGTGCTCAGCACGGGCGAGGTCTTCACGATCGATTATGACGCGGCGGGTCTGCCGACGCGCTTCACCGCGCCCGCCTGCCAGCTCGACTACACCTACGACTGGTATCAGGCCGTCCGGACCGTCACGACGACCTTCCCCGGCCTTGCCGCCGCCGTCGAATATGACTACCGCGCCAGCAACTACGCCGAGACGCGCGTGCGCCTGACCATCGGCGACCAGTGGGCGGACTACGGCCACGAATGGAACGCGGCGCAAGGGTGGCGACCCGCGTCGTGTTTTGGTGGCGGGTTCTTCTGGCTCGATTGCCGCTACGACGACCTCGGGCGGCGCGCCGGCTGGCGCGAGTCCTACAGCGGGCTGGAGGCGGCCTTCACCCACGACCTGGCGGGCCGCCTGACGTCGACCACCATGACCGGCACCGGCAGCGGCACGATAAGCTGGGAATACACTCCGGCCGGCTACCGCATGCGCATGGTCGAGCCCGACGGCGCCCACACGTACACGTATGACGCCGCCGGCCGGCTCTCCGGCGCCACGCACCCCACGCCCGACAACCCCGCCGAAGCGTACACCTACGATGCGGCCGGGAATCGTCGCATCGCCGGACGCGAAGCCGAGTTCCAGTACGACGCGGCCAATCGCCTGCTGGTCGACACCGAGTTCCGCTACGACTACGACGCGTCGGGCAACGTCGCACGGCGCACGAACGTCGTATCCGGCGCCGTCACAACGTATCGCTACGACGCCGAGAATCGCCTCACGGCGGTGTTGCTGCCTTCCGGTGACGAAGTAAGCTTCGCCTACGATGCGCTCGGGCGCCGTTGCGAGAAGCGCGGCCCGGGCGGCGTGCTGCGCTACGTCTACGACGGCGACGAGGTGCTGGCGGAGTTCGACGGAAGCGGGCACCTGGTCCGCAGCTACGTCCTGAGTGGCACGATCGACGTGCCGGAGGGCGTGAAGATCGGTGGATTCGCTTCGTACGAGAACCGCTACTACGCCAGCGATCCGGTGGGCACCGTCCTGGCCCTCGTCGACGACGCCGTGACCGACCCGGAGCTGCGCCGCAGCCAGGCGTTCGGGCAGCCCATTCCGTCGGGCGGGCACGTCGATGATGCGCGCGGCCTGGCCGGCTCCGAGTACGACCGGCACACCCGGTTGATCCACATGCGGCGGCGTGACTACGATCCGGCCAGCGGCCGTTTCATGCAGCGCGACCCGCTGCCGTTGAGATTCGCGATCGCGCCCTACGTGTACGCCGGCAACAACCCGCTCAGCGTGCGCGACCCGTACGGGCTCGATCCGGCGTCCAGCGCGGCGCGCCTCGACGCGTTCACCACGGACGTGCTGGCAAAACCCAGCGCCTTCACGCTCATCGGCGAGGGCCTCGGCTACGCGGGTGATGTTCCCCGAATTGTGACCGGCGGCCGCGTGCCTGCGATGCCCAGTATCGGCGCCGGCGCATCCGCCACCTTCGGACACTACGTGCAGTTTCACGAGCTTTTCGGCGTCTGGGCGGCCGACAATCCGGCCCAGGCCGGCATCGATTGGTTCCACGGCCAGTGGTGGAACCCGGTGCGCGATTACATGGACGACTTCCTGACGCTCGGCGGCCAGCTCCCGCGGCGCGAGGCCCGCCTCGGTCCGGTGTGCGGGCTGCGCGAGGGCTGGCGGAGCTTCTTCGGCTGGGGCTGGTAGTGGTGGTGCCGAGCGCCCGGCGACCTCTGCCGCGCTACGCGATCGCGGGCAGTCTCGACCGAGCAACACACTCGGCGCCGGTCCGCACAGCAGGTACGCTCGGTGAGGAAGACCGCGCAAAGGAGGGGCCGATCGCGGAATCTCGCCCATGGATCCGAGGGCACGGGCCGCGCCGGGAGGGCGGCGCGGCGCAGCACCTCGCTGCCGGAGCCTGGCCGGGCAAAGATCTCGGGCTCGGCCGGCGCAACCGCTACCTCACGGGCGCGGCTCGGATCACGCGAGACCTCTCACGGGCGCGGCTCGGATCGGGCAAAGACCTCTCACGGACGCGGCGCGGAACAGGAGGCGCGGGCCAGGTTCGAGAGGGCGCGACCGGGGCCCGCAAGACCGCCCCGCGCGGCGCCAGGGCGCCGGTCGGCACGTCCCTTGCCATGCATCCTACCAAACCAGCAAGTCTGCGCCGATCGGCGCGTGCCGGATGCGGTGCGGCCACCGTCTGTCTGCTCCCGTCAGGAGGTCGCAATCATGCTGACGGAACCGTGGTTTCCAAGACGCGAGTTGTTCCCGATCCTGTGCTGTGTCACGTTCTTCCTTGTGCTCGCCGCGTTGCTTGACGTGCCCGCCTCGCTCGCCCGCCAGAACATTCGCGACGCGTTCTTCCAGGTCTATCCTGCCGCCGTCGGCTCCGCCATCGACACCGTGCCGAGCCACCCGGTGCACTGCGGCGTGTGCCACTACAGCTTCGGCGGCGGCGGGCCGCGTAACCCTTATGGGCAGCAGGTAGAGGCGGCGCTGCCGGGCTTTCCGAACAACCCGAACGGCCGCCGGCAGGCGATCATGTCGGTTGAGAACGTGGACGCCGACGGCGACGGCTACACGACGCTGATCGAGGTGACGGACACGGTCAACTTCTCGAACACGCCGACGTTCCCGGGCCTGACGCCGGGAAACGTGCAGAACGTCTCGGGCGTGAGCCTGGCGGACATCCAGAGTCACCTTGTGCCGGTGCAGGGCGCGGATACGCAGCCGCCCGACGTCACGCTGGTCGCGCCCAATGGAGGGGAGCTGGCGGTGGGCAACGCGCCGATCACGGTGCAATGGACGGCCAGCGACGCCAGCGGCATCGCGCGTATTGATCTGTTCCTGTCTGACGATGGCGGCGCGACGTTCCGCCCGATGGCCGAGGCGCTGGCCAACACGGGCGCTCACGTGATGTACGTGCCCAACCGTCCGACGGCGCAGGCGATCGTGCGCGTGGTCGCCACCGACAATGCCCTGAACGTGGCTCATGACGACAGCAACGCGCCGTTCAGCGTCGCCGCGCCGCCGGGTGGAACCGTGCCGACGACCTTGCGCGACTTCGACCTTCCGGGCTCGCAGCCCTTCGAGGGCGGGACGCTGATCGACGCGCTGTCGTGCAGCGCCTGCCACGGCAACTACGCGCCCGCGGTCGAGCCCTGGTTCAACTGGAAGGGCAGCATGATGGCGCACGCCTCGCGCGATCCGCTCTTCGAGGCCTGCATGGCCATCGCCAACCAGGACGCGCCGGACTCCGGCGACCTTTGCCTGCGCTGCCATCTTCCGGCGGGGTGGATGCGCGGCCGCTCGGTGCCCACCGACGGCTCGCAGATGATCGACGCCGACCACATGGGCGTCTCGTGCGACCTGTGCCATCGCATGGTCGATCCGATCTTCGACCCGAACGAGAACCCGGCGGTGGACCAGGCCATCCTCGCGGGCCTCGTCGATCCGCCGCTCGACTTCGGCAACGGCATGTTCGTGGCCGATCCGGCAGGGACGCGACGCGGCCCGTTCCAGGACGCCGGCCTGGGCCACCCCATCCTCGTGTCGCCGTTCCACCGCGAGGCGGCGTTCTGCGGCACGTGTCACGACGTGAGCAACCCGGCGTTCGAGAAAGACGCGCAGGGCAACTACGTGCCGAACGCCTTCGACACCCGGCCCGCGAGCTTCTCGGCCCACGTCCTCATGCCGATCGAGCGCACCTACAGCGAGTGGCTGCACAGCGAGTACAACACGCCGCAGGGCGTCTACGCGCCGCAGTTCGGCGGCAACCGCGTCTACGTGAGTTCGTGCCAGGACTGTCACATGCGGGCCGTAACGGGCCGCGGGTGCAACTTTCCGGAGGCGCCGCTGCGCGACGACCTGCCGTTGCACGATATGACCGGCGGCAGCGCCTGGCTGGCCAGCCTGCTGCCCGCGCTCTACCCGGACCTGCCGCTGGAGGTCGATCCGGCGGCGATCCAGGCGGGTGTGCTGCGGGCGCGCTACATGCTTCAGAACGCGGCGGAGCTGGCCGTTGAGCAGCAAGGCGGCGAGCTGCGCGTGCGGGTCACGAACAACAGCGGCCACAAGCTGCCCACCGGCTACCCGGAGGGCCGGCGGATGTGGCTCAACGTGCGCTTCTACGACGCGGGCATGACGCTGCTGGGCGAGTCCGGGGCCTACGACCTCGAGACGGGCGTGCTCGCGCTCGACCCGCAGATCAAGGTCTACGAAGCCAAGCCCGGGCTTGATGAGATCACGGCGCCGCTCGTCGGCGTGCCGCCCGGCCCGTCCTTCCACTTCGTGCTCAACAACAAGATCTTCAAGGACAACCGCATCCCGCCGCGCGGCTTCACCAACGCCGGCTTCGCCCAGTTCGGCGGCGCGCCGGTCGGCGCGGTGTATTCAGACGGGCAGTTCTGGGACGACACGCACTACCTTGTGCCCACGTGTGCGGCGACCGCCGAAGTGACCTTGTACTACCAGAGCACGAGCAAGGAGTACGTCGAGTTCCTGCGCGACAGGAACACGACGAACTCCGCCGGCCAGTTCATGTACGACGCCTGGAGCGAACATGGGAAGTGCCCGCCCGAGCTGGTCGTCACGGCGACCATCGCCGTCTGGGCCGCGCTGGACGGCGACGCCGACGGCGACGGCGACGTGGACCAGTCGGACCTCGGGCTGGTGCTTTCGGCGTTCGGCGCCTGCGAAGGCGACCCGGCCTACAACCCGGCCGCGGACCTGACCGGCGACGGCTGCGTGACGCAATCGGACCTCGGGCTGCTGCTGGCGAACTTCGGCGCACAATGCCCGTAGCCGGCGCGAACGAAGCACCCGAACGGCGAGCGCCAGCGCGTGGGGTCGCGAATGGCAGGCGCCGCGGCGCGCGGTAACGGCCCGAGGAGGGCGCGACTCCACTCGCTGGCGCTCGCGGCTCGTACGCGCGCCGCACACCCTTCCCAGCCACGGAGCGTCTCGATAAGCTTCGATCCGGACGGATGCTGCTCTGTTCCCTTTCCCGTCAGCCTCGGGCGAAGGAGGTCGGCAGTGGGCTCACTCGACGGCCGTCGCGTCGTCTGCCTGGCCGGTGATGATTACGAAGACCTGGAGCTCTGGTATCCGAAGCTGCGGCTCGAGGAAGCGGGCGCGGCGGTCGTGATCGCCGGCCAGGTCGCCGGCCACACCTATGCCGGCAAGCACGGCTATCCCTGCCGCAGCGACGCGGCGGTCGCCGAGCTGCGCGGCGACGGCTTCGCGGGGATGGTCATTCCGGGCGGCTGGATGCCGGACAAGTTGCGGCGGGATGCGCATGTGCTCGAGCTGACGCGGCACTTCGCGCGCGCCGGCAAGCTGGTGGCCAGCATCTGTCACGGTCCGTGGATCATGATCTCAGCGGGCGTGTGCCGCGGCGTGCGCATGACCAGCACACCGGGCATCCGCGACGACCTCGTCAATGCCGGCGCCGAGTGGGTGGACGCCCCGGTCGTTGTCGATCGCCACTTCGTGACCAGCCGGCGGCCGGCGGACCTTCCCGCGTTCGGAGCGGCGATCGTCGCGTTCCTTGCGGCAGGTTGAGGGGGCATGACATGAGGCTATCCCAGAACCGGGTCGCTGATACGATAAGAGCCGATGCAACTGCGATCGATTGAAAACCGCAGGCCTTCCGTGGCAACCGCTTCCTTGCGGGCGCGGCTCGGATGGGCTCCCGGGATAGCGTCATGTCGGCGCTGACGGAGGATGCGGCGCGCGCGCTGATCTGCGAGATCGGCCGCCGGCTGTACGCGCGCGGCTTCGCCTCGGGGAACGACGGCAACCTGTCGATCCGTCTTTCGCCCGACGCCGTGCTCTGCACGCCGACGCTGATCTGCAAGGGCTTCATGTCGCCGGCCGACCTTTGCACCGTGGACATGAACGGCCGCAGGCTCAGCGGCGACCGGCCGCGCACCAGCGAGATCCTGCTGCACCTGGAGATCTACCGCGGGGATCCGCAGACCCGCGCCGTTGTGCATTGCCACCCGCCGCACGCGACGGCCTTCGGCATCGCGCGCGTGGACATCCCGACCGGCGTGCTGCCCGAGGGCGAGGTGTTCCTGGGCGTCGTGCCGCGGGCCGCGTACGAGACGCCCGGCAGCGAGGCGTTCGCCGCGAGCGTGCGGCCGTTCGTGGGGCAGGCGACGGCGTGCGTGCTGAGCAATCATGGGACGGTGAGCTGGGCGGCGGACCTGGAGCGCGCCTACTGGTACACCGAGATGCTCGACTCGTATTGCCGGATGCTGATGCTGGCGCGGCTGCTGGGCCACGTGGAGCGCCTGCCCGAGGACAAGGTGCGCGAGCTGCTGGCGCTGCGGGCCGCATTCGGCATGGCCGCGGACCCGCGCGCCGACGGCTCCACGCCGCTGTACGTCAATCCGGGTTTCGGAAAACCGGGCGCACCGGGCCCGTGACGCGGCGGGCGGCGCGCTGCGCGCCGGTGGGGCGACGCCGATCCCGGCGATCGGCGCCGCGCGCCGGGGGGGCACTCAGCGGATGTCTTCGATCAGCTCCTGGGCCAGGTGCGCCTCGCGCGTGCCCGGGTAGTCGCGAATGATCTCCTCCAGCAGCCGCTTGGCGTCCTTCCGCTTGCCTGTCTTCATGAACGCACGGGCCGTGTTCAGCTTCGCCGCCGCGTCCGGGTTGCTCGGCAACTGATCCCACGACCCGGCGTCGTCCTTCTTGCCGCCGGCCTTGGCGACCGGCCCACCGCTCGCGGCCGGCGCCGGCCCGACCCGCTCGCCCTTCACCGTGACCGGCGCCACGTACTCATGATCGCCGCGCGCTTCGGCGACGGCGGCCCGCACGGCGTACGTAAGCGCCGGATCGGCGCCGGAGCCGACGGCCCGCACGAAGCCGCGGCTGTCGATCAGGACGAGCCACGGCGGGTCGCGCGGCTGGAGCAGCTTCGTTGCCGCACCGGCGGGCTCGGCGTCGAAGTGCTGCTTCCATTCGTAGCCGCGCTGCCTGGCCGCATCGCGCGCTTTCTGCCCGCCGGCGGGGCCGTCGGTGTTGACGCCGATCAGCTCGAAGGCGAGCTCGGTCTCGAAGTCGGCGCGCAGGGCGCTGAGTCCTTGAACGGCGGCATCCGGCGGGGCTTTCCGAGTATTCCAGAAGTCGAGGACGATGGCCTTGCGCGGGCCGGACGTCACCCCTGTGAGCTTGGCCAGAAGTTCCGCCGGAACCTGCGTGCCGACGCGGTCGAGGGCTTCGCGGGCCCGGGTCACGTCGGCGGGGTCGACGTGCGCGGCCTTGTTCTGCGCGGTCGCGTCGAGCGCGGCCCGGGCCTGCTTCGCGTCGCCGGCCGCGACGGCGCAGCGATAAGACAACATCTGGAGCACGAGGGGGTCGCGCGGGGCGGCGCGAAGCTCGGCGGCGCGCGCCAGGGCCCGGGCCGCGTCGCCGGCGGCCAGCGCGGCCATGATCTCCGTCTCCAGCGCCTGGGCGCGCGGCCTGGCAGGCAGCTTCGGCAGGTCGAGTTCCAGGTCCTCGAGCTCGTTGAGGGCCCGAAAGCCGTCGTCGATCGAGAGCGCCGTCGCGGCCTTCTCCAACAGGCGTTCGTGCAGGGCCGCGAGTCGTTGGAGCGCGTCCGGCGGCTGCGCCTCCGCCGGCAGGCCGGCCCCTGCCACGCAGAGCAGGGCCAGCGCGGTTGCCAGCGGGCTCGAGGACCGAACGTGCCTGGGCCGGACGGCGACGGCAGTCTGCGTGTGGCGCGCGGCGCGAGAACGTGCGAGGCGCTTCATCGTGATCCTCCCGGGTTGACAGGATTGTACCACGGCGGGGCGGCCGGCGCTCGGCCCAGAGTTCGGACCGCGACCGGCCTGCGCGTCCTGCCGGAGCCAGGCGCAGCGACGGCGCGGGTTGCGGCCAAGGCGGGTATAGTTCACCGCGCATTCTTCCGCTGGTGGAGCGACGCATGAGGATTGTCGGGCCGTCTCGTCGGGGGTTTCTGCGGGGCGCCGCCGCCGTGGGCGCGCTGGGGGGCTGGTTCCTGCGCGCGGACGGGTTGGAGCACGTCGCCGCGGCGCAGCGGCGCGCGGGGGATCGTCCGGCGGAGGAGTTGGCGCGTGACGAGGACTTCTGGATCGAGATTCAGCAGGCGTTCGCCGTCGACCGGAGCATCATCAACCTGAACAACGGCGGGGTGAGCCCGTCGCCGCGCGTGGTTCAGGAGGCGCTGCGTCGGCACCTGGAGTACGCGAACACGGCGCCGGCGCGGCACCTGTGGGCGGTGCAGGATCCGCAGGTGGAGACGGTGCGGGCGGGGTTGGCGCGGGCCTTCGGGTGCGAGGCTGAGGAGCTGGCGATCACGCGGAACGCCAGCGAGGCGCTGGAGACGTGCATCTTCGGCATGGACCTGCGGGCGGGCGACGAGGTTCTGACCAGCGAGCACGACTACCCGCGGATGATCAACGCCTACCGGCAGCGGGAGCGGCGCGACGGCATCCGGCTGGTGTTGGCGCCGCTCGATGTTCCGTTGCAGGACCCGGCGGACGCGGTGCAGGCGTTTCGGGAGCGGATCACGCCGCGGACGAAGGTCATGCTCGTTTCGCACGTCGTGTTCGTGACCGGGGAGATACTGCCGGTTCGCGAGCTCTGCGCGCTGGGCCGCGAGCACGGCATTCCGGTGATCGTGGACGGGGCGCACGCGTTCGCGCACATCGCCTTCAAGCGTGACGACCTTGGCTGCGACTACTACGGCACGAGCCTGCACAAGTGGCTGACGGCACCGCACGGAACGGGCTTTCTGTCCGTGCGGAAGGACAAGATCGCCGGCCTCTGGCCGCTGATGGCGGCGCCGGAGCCGCGCTCCGACAGCATCCGCAAGTTCGAGGAAATCGGCACGCACCCGGCGGCCAACTACCTCGCCGTGGCCGAGGCGCTGACGCTGCACAACGCGATTGGTCCGCGGCGCAAGGAGGCCCGCCTGCGATATCTGCGCGACCGCTGGGCGCGGCGGCTGGCCGAGGACAAGCGCGTGCACTTCGCGACGCGCCTGGACGCGGAGCACGGCTGCGGGATCGCCACGATGAGGCTCGACGGCGTCGACCACGAGAAGCTGGTCGGACATCTCTGGAGCCGGCACCGCATCATGACCACGGGCATCGACTACGCCAACGTCCGCGGCCTCCGCGTCACCCCCAACGTCTACACGACGCTGGAAGAGATCGACGTCTTCAGCCGGGCCATCGAGGACGTGCTCGCCGACGGGCTTCCCGCGTCGAGCACGGCGCCGACGCCGTGACGTCCCGCACGCCGGGGCTATAATCGCGCCGCAGCGAACAACGCAAGGAGCCCCCGTTGGCCACCGAGTGGCAGATGCCCCCGTCCACCGGACAGTGCGCCGCCGGCGACCGCGCCTTTGAGCCCGGCGACGCCTTTCGCGCGTATCTCTTCGCCACGCCGGGCGGCTACGAGCGCCGCGACTACTGCCTCGCCTGCGCGCCGCCGGCGGGCGAGGCGCCAATTGCCTCGTGGAAGGCCCGCCACGCCGCGCCGAGCGCGCCCAGGCGTCGCGCCTTGGACGTCGAGACCGTCTACGCCCTCTTCGAGGGCCTGGCGGCCGACGGCCCGCCGCAACAACGGCAGTTGCGCTTCGTGCTGGCGCTGCTGCTGTGGCGGCGGCGCGTGCTGAAGCTGACGGACACCGTGCAGGAAGGCGAGCAGGAGCACTGGCGCTTCGCGGCGCCCTCGCGAGGCGACCTCCACGTTGTCGAGCGCCCGCCGCTGGCCGAGGAGGAGATCGAGCGGCTCAGCGCGCAACTGGAATCTCTGATCAGTGGCCAGGTGCCCATCGACGCCGTCATTTCGGACGCCTCGGGAGTCGCGAATGCATAGCCGGCGTGGCGCGCACCGGGCGACGCGCCGCGCGGCGTTCCCGGCGTGCGCCGCGGCCGCGTTGCTGGCGCTCGCCGGCTGTTGCGGGCGATCCGGGGGCGTGGGCGACCCGCCGCGCGACGCCGAGCACGCGCTGGAGCGCGCCAACCAGCATCTCGGCCGGCTGACGGGGACCGTGCAGAGCCGCGCCCTGGTCTCGTTCAGTTTCCGCGACGGCAACGGGACGATGCGCCGCTTCATCGGCCACGACGCGGCGATGATCTTCCGCGCCCCGCGCTGCCTGATCTTCGACGTTCGCTCGCTCGGCGGCACGATCGCGCAGTTCGGCTCGAACGACGCGCGCTACTGGGTCTGGATCGAGCCCGATACGCCGCGGTTGTGGTGGGGACGCTGGGAAAGCGCGGGCCCCGACACCGGCCGGCGGCTGCCCATCGCGCCGGGCGACCTGCTGGATGCGCTGATGCTGCGGCCGCTTCCGGCGGCGCTTCCGAACTCGCTCGGGGCGCTGCTGCGCGTCGAAGGCGGGGACCATCGGCTGCTGTACGTGCGGCACGCCGCGGGCTACCCCGTGGGCCTGCGCGAGATCCGCCTTCAGCCGACGGCGCCGCATCTGCCCGCGGAGATCGTCGATCGCGGCGTAGACGGCCGCGTGCTCATGCACGCCGACATCGGCCGCTACGAGGCGGCGGGGCCGGGCGGAGCGCTGGTGCCGCGGAGATACGTCATCCGGTGGCCGGCCGACGAGGCCGAGCTGCGCATCGACTTCACCTCGGTCCGCCTCACGGAGCTGGAGGATTTCTGCGACTTTCCGAGCGGCTTTCGAGGCGCCGTCGAGCAGATCGACGCGCCGCACCGATCGCCCGCGAGTGCCGACCAGTGACGCCGGCGGCTTCCACAGCGGCGCGTCGTTCGGGGCGGCCGGCGCGCCGGCGTCACGGGTTCGACGGCTGGGGCGGCCCGGCGGCGGCGCTGGCGATGCTGCTCGCGTCGTCAAGCGCACCGGGCCAGGCCGTCGAGCCCGAGGGGCGCGACGCCCGGCGCGTGTTCATCAGCGGCAGCGAGCACGTGCTGTGGGTGCTCGAGGGCGGGCGCGACCAGGGCCGCATCTTCTACCGCGAGCCGACAAGCGCCTTCGACCTGGGCCGCGCCATCAACGGCTGGGTCGTCGACCTGTTCTGCGCCGACGGCGACGCCATCCTCGTGCTTTCTGACCGTTCGATCTGGCGCTATGGCCCGCGCGTCTCCCTTCCCGAACGCGTCCTGCCGGACCGTGCCCGGCCGATCCACCTCGTCGGACGCGACGGCGTGCTCTACGCCCTCACGTCCGGCGACGTGGCCGACAAGCTCGCGGCGTACACTCCCGCCGCCGACGCGGGTCAGGACCCGGCCAGCCAGCCTTTTCGCAGCGGCCTGTCCGAGCTGGCCGTCGTGATTCACGATCGCGAGCAGGGCTGGCGCGGGCTTGCCCCCTGTCCCCCGCAGGTCCAGCGCCGCGAGGGTGCCCTTCGGCCGCGGCTGCTGGCGGCAGCGGGCGGGCTGCTCGTGGCGTGCGTGGATCCGGCCAACGCCCAGCGCGTGCTGACATTCCTGCTGGATGAGAGCCGCGGCGAGCTGAGCCCGCTGGATTCCGTCGAGTTCACGCGGCTGTCGGGCTTCGGGCTGACGACGATCAGCCGCGTGCCCTCGTTGGTTCTGGCGGGACGCGGCGAGGCCGGGGAGCCCACGCTCGCGGTCTACCGCCGGCTGGGAGCGCCCGCCGCGCCGGGGGCGCACTGGCAACGAGCCGCGGAGCTAGCGCTTTCGAGTCTTCCCGCCGACGTCGAGCCGGCGGCGTATCTCGACGCCGTCGGGTTCAACCAGTGCCTGGCGCTGCTGATGCAGGATGGCGACCGGCAATTGTGGCTGCAATTCGGGGGGCTGGAGGGGGCGCCCGCCGAGCCGGCCGTCGCGGTCCGCAACATCGTGGCGCGGCCGATGCGCGAGGAGCGGCTGCACGGGCTGCTCCAGGTCGCGACCCTGCTGATTCTGGTGGCGTTGTTCGTCAGCTTCTTCGTGCTGCGGCGGACCAGCCTGACGCAGCCGCTGGCGCTGCCGCCGGGCGTCGAGCCGGCCCTGGCGTTCCAGCGGGCGGCGGGGGGGCTGATCGACTTCTGCCTGTTTGCGCTGCCGTGGTCGCTGGTGCTGAACGTGCCGTGGCGCGACGGGCTGTCGCAGCTGGCGAGCTGGGGCATGTTCGGCGGGCCGAGCGTCGATGTACCGCCGGCGCCGGTCCGGTGGTGGTGGGGGCTCAGCAGCGTGTGCTTCATCGTCTACTGCACGCTCTTCGAGCTGCTGGCGCAGCGGACGCTGGGCAAGGCGATCACCGGCACGCGGCTGGCCTCCGAAGACGGCGGCGCCCCGCGTTTCTGGCAGGTGGTGCTGCGCAACGCGATCCGGCTGATCGAGTTGATGCCCCAGTTCTGGATGCTCGTCGTGCTGGTCGTCGTCTCACGCAACCGGCAGCGGCTCGGAGACATCTACGCGAGAACCCTCGTCGTGCGCCAGACCGCAGGACGCCCCGGCGGAGAAGGCGCGCCGCCGAAAGACACGCCGCCGTCCGACACCGGGGACGGCTCGGGCGCGCCGCCGCGGCCGTAGCGGGGCTGGCCGCATGCGCAGGGGCGCGTATGATTCGCCCCGATGTACCTGGTCGTCATCGGCGTGCTGTCGATCATCCTTGCTTTCACGCGCCCGCCGTACGCCCTGACGGAGAGCGCGGCCACGACTTCGTGGAGTGTCGCGCTGGCGACGTTGATTCCGGCTGTGGCGGGTCTGCACTTCAACCGCCGGGCCCTGCGGGCCATCGAGCGGCATCCCGCGGACCCTGGGCAGGGGCACCATGTGCTGTCCGTCGGGCTGATGGTGCTGCAACTGCTGCTGGCGCTGCTGCATGCCGGAGTGCTGCTGACGACGTCGTGGATGACGCTCTGCCGCCAGGCGCCAGTCGTTGGGGAATGGCCGGGCGTTGCCGGACTGCTCGCGGCGCTGCCCTTCCTTGTGGCCATCGTGATGGTCTGGCTGGCGCTGTATCCGGCGGACCGGGCGCTGCGGCAGATCGCGGTCGAGACCAGTCTGTACCGCGGCCGGCCGGTGCACCCGGTGTGGAGCCTGGGGCAGTACGTGGCCTTCAATCTGCGGCACCAGGTGCTGTTCGTGGTGGCGCCGATGCTGCTGATCCTCGTGACGCGCGACCTGATCGATCGCTATGACGAAGGGCTGATGCGGCTACACCCCTTCATGCCCGACATGGTGCTCGGCCTGGCGACGGCGGTCGTAGCGCTGGTCACGCCCGCGCTGCTGCGGCACGTCTGGTCCACGACGCGGCTGGCGGACGGGCCGCTGCGCGACCGGCTGCTGTTCCTCTGCCGGAAGCTGCGCATGCGCTGCCGCGAGATCCTCGTGTGGCGCTCCGGCGGGATGATCGTCAACGCGGCGGTGATGGGCGTCGTAGCGCCGCTGCGCTACGTGATGATCACCGACGGCATGCTGGAGCAGCTCGAAGACGCGAAGATCGAGGCCGTGTTCGGCCACGAGGCCGGCCACGTGAAACGCCACCACATCCTCTACTTCCTGCTTCTGGCGTTCATCAGCGGCTGCTGGATCACCGTGCTGTCCGTTCACGCGCGGCAGCTCGACCCGGTCACGTTCCAGACGCTCGTCGCCTGCGTCGCCGGCCTGCTGCTGCTCAAGTGGGGCGTTGTCTTCGGCTGGATCTCCCGCCGCTTCGAGCGCCAGGCCGACGTCTTCGGCGTGCGCACGCTGGCGCTCAGCGGCCTGCCCTGCCGCCTGCCGTGCGCCGTGCACGTGCCCGGGCCGCACACCGACCCGGCCGCCGAGATCGCGACCCGTCCGCCCGCCGCACGCGACCTGGTTGACGGCGACCGGCTCTGCGCCACGGCGGCCCACGTTTTCGGCGACACGCTCAACGACGTCGCCGTGCTGAACGGCATTCCGCCGGAGACGCGCAGTTGGCGTCATTCGTCGATCGCGTCGCGATCGCGGTTCGTGCGGCAGTTGGCTCAGGAGCCGCCGGCGGTGCGGCGCTTCGAGCGGAGTGTGCTGAACATCAAGCGCGGCATCCTGGCGGTGGCGCTGCTCAGCGGCGTTTGGGCGGCGTGGGAGCTGCGACTGTGGACGGTCCTGTCGGCAAGCTGAGCCGATCCGAGCCGCGCCCATGAGGAAGCGGTTGCGACGGACGGCCTACGATGAGCCCGCGGCCATGACGAAAGGCGACACGTCCAGCTCCCGCGCCGCGCCGACCAGCGGCGCCTCCGCCGCAAAGTGCAGCAGACGGTCGAGCAGCCAGCCGCCCGCGGCCGCCGTGTGATCGAGGCAGCTCACCACGAGCAGGCCGTGCTCGACGCGCGCGGAGAAGGCGGCGTCGAACCGCTTGGGGACGCCCTGGTCGTGCGTCCAGACATAGCGGATGATCGGCTCGACGTGATCGGCGAAGTCGCCGAGGTCGTCCGAGGGCACGGCGCGCGTCGTCCAGCGCGTCAGGTCGTAGTGCAGCAGCGCGAGCACCGCGTCGCTCTCGCCCGGACGGATCGCCGCGTGCGGCTCCTCACGTTCGACGATCAGCGGTAACTGCCCCCACAGGTTGATCCAGCGCGTGCCCATCCCGCCGGCGCCGCGATGCGCCAGCAGCAGCACGCGCCCACCCCCGGCGATGAACGCCTGAACGTCGCGCGTCATCCGGTGCGTCACGAGCACGCGCACTCCCGGAGGAATCGTGCCGCCGGCGGCGACGACGCCCGCCTGGGGCAGCAGCGCGGCGGCGTCCGGCAGGCGCGGCTTCCACGACCGGCACGGCAGGCACCAGCCGCTGCTGTAGGCGCGCTCCTCGAACTCCGGCGTGCGCTCCGCCTCCGTGAAAGGCAGGCCGTCGAGCCGGGCGACGCCGTCCGGCGGCCGCCGGGGCGGCAGCGCCACCAGCAGCCAGCGGTTGCTGATGTCCGCGGCGGCCACGGCGAGCTCGAAGAGGCGCGGCGCGCCGTCGGCGCAGGCGGGTGCGTCGAACGCCACGTCGGCCCAGACGATCTCGCCCATGCCGGCGCCCGCCTTTGGTGCGGCCAGCGGCCGTCCATCGAGCGTGAGCGACAGCGTCGCGTCAAACGTGCGCCCGGCGTAGTTGGATACGCCGAGCCGGCAAGCGACGCGCGCCTGCTCGCGGACGCCGCGCAGGTGCTCAGGCGTCTGAAGCAGCAGCACGACGTCCCCCAGCCAGGAGCGCGTATCCCCGGGCGCGAAGCGCCAACGGTCGAGGTCGTCCTTGAGGCCCAGCCGGCAGATCGGCACGTCGCGGATGGCGTTGGTGACGAAGCCGGCGTTGCGCGGGTGCATGCGCAGCACTTCGGCCTGGAACTTTCGGAACTCGCGGGCGAAGCGCTCGCCCTGG
This sequence comes from uncultured Planctomycetota bacterium, assembly GCA_900696525.1. Lineage (GTDB taxonomy): Bacteria > Planctomycetota > Phycisphaerae > UBA1845 > Fen-1342 > CAADGL01. The sequence goes on along the minus strand of CAADGL010000016.1, from coordinate 185,884 downwards.
CGCTTGAAACGCGCCACGCCCGCGCCGCCGGCGCGCCGCTCCAGCGCCTGCTCGAACGCGGCGCATTCATCCAGTCCGCGGGTCAGCCACCACGGCGGGGACGCGCCGGCCGCCGCCCGCAACCCTTCCACGTCGGGCCAGGCGTTGGAGATGATCGTCTCGCCCATGACGAAGGGCCGCGGGGGAAGCTCGGAGATGCGGCTCTGCATGTCCTCGTGAAAACAGACCCAGCGGCCGCAGTTGTCGTAGACGTGGTCGTCATAAAGGTGGGTCAGATCGGCGGGCACCTGCTCCAGGAAGCCGGTCTGCAACTGGCGGAGCGTGTGCGGCAGAGCCCGGCCCGATTCCATCCACCACCACCGGCCCAGCGCTTCGTCGTACGCCTCGTGCTCGCACGTGCCGCTCACGATCACGACGGACGGGTGGCCGCGGTCGCGCCGGAAGAACTCCTCGTACTGCCGGCGATACTCCGGCATCAGCGCCGCGCTCATCCGGCTCTTCCACACGGGCTGGACCTGCCACACCAGCATCCCGGTCTCGTCGGCGATGTCGAAGAAGTGCTCCGGTGGATAGAACATGCACAGCGCGACGCAGTTGAAGCCGCGCTCGCGCATCTGGGCAAAGTTGGCGCGCACCTCCTCCGGCGTCGGCGCGGGCGCGATGTGCCGCGGCTCGTGGCCCCAGTCGAGCAAGCCCCGAATCTGGAGCGGCCGGCCGTTCAGCAGGATCTGCGAGTTCCCGGGCCCGCCGGTCGCGATCGTCCGAAACCCGACGCGCCGCACGTGCGTCTCGGCCGCATCGCCGGCGCCTAGCCGCACGCGCAGGGTGTAGAGCGCGGGTGACGCCGGCGACCACGGCGCGAGCGCGACCGGAAGAGCGAGCGTCGCGCCGAGGATCGCCGCGCCACGGTCGCCGGACGGGGCGCTCAGCCGATCGCGCGCCACGATTGCGCCGTCGGGGTCGAGCAGTTCGATCGATGCTTCGGGCAACGGGCCGTCGCCGTTCAGTTCCAGCTCGATCGCGACGCTGCGGCGCTCGAGGTCGGCCTGAACGCCGAGGCCGTTTGGCCGCAGGCAAACGGCACCGGTGCGGCGCAGGCGCACGGCGCCCCAGAGGCCCGCGTGCTGCAAGCTGAGCACGTCGTGGAAGCCCTTGGTGATGTGGCCGTTCTCGACGACCACGCCGCGCGCGGGGCGCGGCGCGTGGTGCTGGTCGACGCGGGTGTAGAGCCAGGGCGCGGGGTCTTCGGCGCTCAGCAACGCGCCGGTGATGTCCAGCTCGAAGGGAACCCAGTCGCCTTCGTGCCCTCCGCAGAAGCACGCGCCGATCCAGACGCGCGCCTCGGTCGCCACGCTGTCGAAGCGCAGCCGCACGCGCCCGCCGGCGCGCGCCCAGGCGAGTGCCTCCACGGGAAGGCGCCGGCGATACCAGGCAAGGCCATGCGCGTCGGCGCCGAGTACGCTCTGCCACGCGGACGGCACGCTGATTTCGCGCCAGCCGTCGCCTGGCGGGTTGCGCCACCAGCGGTCGGCCAGGCCTTGCGAGAGCGGATCATGCCGGATCTGCCACGCACCTGAAAGATCGATCTCATCCATGAGCACCCCTTGCGACGCGCGACGTGCCGTGCCCGCACCGTCTGCCCCCTGCCGAGCGTCCACCAGCTGGGCATGATGCGTCCGGCGGCGCGGCATGTCGAGCGGAAGCGGGTGGTGTATCCCGAGAGGAGCCGCGAGCGCAAGCGAGTGTCGTGACGACCCATCGACCCGGGCCGCGCCCGCAAGGAAGCGGTTGCGCCGGAAGGCCCATGATTTCCTTTCGATCACACTTGCATCCGCTCTTATCGTATCAGTAGCCGAGTTCTTGGATAACCACGTGGCGACGCGGCTACTAACGCTCGCTGGTGCTCGCGGTTCGTGGCGGTGGATCAGTTCTGCTGCGGACGGCCCAGGAACTGGCTGCGGCGGGAGCAGTGGGAGGTTGAGAGCGATCGCAGGGTGTCCAGCAGACGCTCCGTGCGGCGCTGCACGTCGCACTCGGCGAGGAGCGACTGGCGGGTCTCGGCCGGCACGGGCAGGCAGGCCGAAACCAGGTCGGCGAGATGGTCGAGGTCAGCCGTGCCGTCGGCGAGGCGCTTCCAGCGACGCTGCGATTCCTCACTGTCGCCCAGGCAGCGCAGCGCCTCGGCGCACAGGCCGTCACGCAGCGCCTTGGAGACTTCGCCGGCGGGCGGCCGCGACGAGCACATGACTTCGACGCGGGCGAAACGGTACGGGCGGCCGACGAGCTCATCGACGATCCGGACCCGCGCTTCGCCGCGCAGCACGATGTTGTAGGTGCCGTCGTCGCAGGAGGCGGAATCGACAATGCGGCCGAGGCCGGCGGTGGCGTGAATGGGGGCGTTGAGCGTGTGATAGAGCGGCTCGTAGCCGGGCTTCAGCAGTGCGAGCGCGATGAGGCGCTCCCCCAGCAGAGCGTCGGCGGTCATGGCCCGATAACGGGGCTCGAAGATATGCAGCGGGATCGCACTGCCAGGGAACAGGACAACCTGCGGCAGGGGAAAGACCGGAACGAGCTCGGGAATGTCGAGCAGGTCTGCCAGCATAACCTTTTTAGAGACAAACGTTTACAAAATCGCCAACCAGCCGGCGGCAAGCACCCGGGTTGGCTGACGGAGAGCTGTTCGCGCTTCCCGCCCTCGTCGGATTCTAGGCCGCGCAAGCCCATGGAAGGTGAGTTTTCGACTCCGAGCTCGCGCCCGTCGTTAGCGCTCTCGAAGCACCTGTTGCAGCGGGCCGTATGACTCGAACCGCCGGTTCGCGACATGCATCAGGTACCCGTTCAGCAGTTCGACCGCCCCGGCCGTCACGCACAACCCACCACCCCGCGAAAGCACCCCCGGCGGGACTCGGCGCTTGTCGGCGTGGTGCATCTCGCAGTCGCGACAGAGCAGTCCGCCGGCCAAGGCGCTGAAGTACGCACCCGCACCGGTGGAGGGCCGGCGACACTCCACGCACTCGGTCAGCCGCGGCATGAGCCCGATCTCGTTGAGAAGACGCACCTGGAACCGGAGGATGGCGGCGATGACGGCGGCGCTGCGATCGGCGGGGGCGGCCCGAGGCTGCGGCGGGCCGGACAGGCCGCGCAGCAGCGTCAGCAGGCCCTCAAAGAGGCCGGGGTGCGGGTCGTACTCTTCGGTGAGCGGCGGCACAAGCTCGACGGCGTACATCGCGGCGTAGAGCGACCGGAGGTCGGCTCGCAGGGCGGCGAACGCGTCGCGCTGCGCCCACTCGGCGAGATTCCCGAGACCGGCGTCGCCATGCGCGGGGACGAACGTGAGGGTTCCGTGCTCCAGCAGATCGACGCCGGCGGAGAAGCGCGTCTTCGTCCCGCGACGGGCGCCCTTGGCGATCAGCCGCACGAGGCCGCTGCCTGCGGTCAGCAGCGAGACGATTTGCGACGATTCGGAGTAGTCCGAAACGCGCAGGACGACGGCCTCTTCGGTTCGCTTGGATAACATGCGCCGCCGACGTATGCTAACCGGCGAGCGTCAGCGGGTCTTGGGGGCCCCGGCGTGGCGGCGTACAGCGTCGTGCGCGCGGCGGGCTCGAGCGGCTTGACGTGACCAGGTGGCAGCCATGGGCGAGCCCGAGCTAGCAAGGTACCTGCGGCGGCGCGTCGTGCTCGACACGCAGGGGCCGATGATCTACATCGGCACGCTTACGGCCTTCAGCGAGCGCGGCTACTGGCTTGCCGACGCCGACGTGCATGACCGAAGCGACGGTCACAGCCCCAAGGAAGTCTACATCAGCCAGGCGCGCGACCTGGAGAAAAGCGGCACGCGCCGGACAAACCGCCGGCTCGTGCACGTCGAACGCACGGCGATCATCAGTCTCTCGGCCCTCGACGACGTCGTGGACGTCGACGGCGAAAGCGACGAAGGCGACGGACTGGCGTGAAGCTGAGCTGGCACAGGCAGCGGCTGCGGCCGAAGTATCGCTTTGCGACCGCCCAGGGCGGCGTCGATGAGAAGGAGACGATCGTTGTCCGCCTCGAGCACGAGGGGCTGGCGGGGCTGGGCGAGGTCGTGGCTTCGCGGCTCTATGGGCAGTCGCTGGAGCTTTCCGAGGCCGCCCTGGAGCGGATCGCGCGGCGCCTGGCGACGCCGGGGGCGGGCGCTGCGGCCGACCCGTTCGCCATCGAGCCGATCGTCGCCGAGGCGATCCGCGAGCACGACGCCCAGCGCGCCGTGATTGCGGCGCTCGACAGCGCCTGCCACGACTGGGTGGGGCTGCGGCTCGGCGTTCCGGTCTGGAAGCTGCTTGGGCTGGCCCGCCCGCGCACGACGACGACGTTCACGATCGGCGTCGCCGACCCGCGGGAAACGCGGCAGAAGGTGGAGGAGGCGCTGGCCGCCGGCTACGAGGCACTCAAGGTCAAGGTGGGCGTCGAAACCGATCAGCAGACGCTGGGCCTGATCCGCGAGCGGTTCGGCGGGCCGCTGCTGCTCGACGCGAACGAGGCCTGGCGCTCCGGGGACGAGGCCGAGTCGCACATCCGGGCGCTGGCGCGCTTCGCGCCGGCGATGATCGAGCAGCCGCTGGCCCGGCCGGCGTGGCGCGAGTTCGGCCGGCTGCGGGCGCTCGGCGTCGCGCCCATCTTCGTTGACGAGAGCTGCCAGCGGCCGGCGGACGTCGCACCGCTGGCCGGGCTGGTCGACGGCATCAACATCAAGCTGAACAAGTGCGGCGGGATGCGCGAGGCCCTGCGCATGATTCACCTGGCCCGGGGGCTGGGCATGGGCGTGATGCTGGGCTGCTTCGTGTCGAGCAGCCTGGCGATCGCCCCGGCGTTGACGCTCGCGAGCCTGGTGGACTACGCCGACCTCGACGGAGCGCTGCTGCTGGCCGACGACCCCTTCGAAGGGATCGTGCAGGAGCGGTCGACACTCAGTCTCGCCGAACGCCCCGGCCTGGGCGTCTTTGAGCGCCGGGCCGCCCAGCCGGCATGAGCGCGCTTCGCCGCTCCGCCGCCCTCTCGTCGCCGGGCTCCGCCGCCTTCGTTCTCGTTGCCCGGCGTGGGCGCGCGACGTAGAATTCACAGTTGTTCGAGCGCGGGCTGCGTCGGGGCTGCGCCGAGCAAGGAGCCGGCGCCGGCGGCCGGCGTCGCCGCCGTTCGCACGTGGGCAGGCCGAATGTTGAACCGATGGATCGGCATCACCACCCTCGGCGCGATGGCCTTTGCCAACACCGCGCTGTTCTTCCATGACCTGTTTCCGATGTGGCTGGCGGGCGAGGCGCCGCGTTCGGCAGCGGTGCACCTGCCGCCCGGGGAGGGCGTGCGTACGCAGGCCGGGATTTTCGACAGCCGCGGCCTGCGGATCGGGACGACCTGGACCGACACGCGCGCGACCGAGACGCGCATCCGCATCTTCGCCCGCACGAACCTTCGGCCAGTCCGGATTCAGGGCCACGTGACGCCGCAGGTGATCATCCGCACGAACATGCTGCTGGACCGTCAGGGAGTCCTGGACGAGATCGACATGAGCGTGGAGGGGCTAGGCACGACGGTGCGCATGAAGGGGGAGCGGTTCTCGACCAGCGACTTCGCCTGCCAGTGGCAGATCGGCGACCAGACCGGCAGCTTCGCGCTGCCCGCCAGCGCCACGCGCAGCCTCGGCGACGCGCTGCGGCCGTTCGATACGCTGCCGGACCTGTTCGTGGGGCGCGTCTGGCGCATGGAGCTCGTCAATCCGCTGGCCCACGTCACCTCGCGGCTCTCCGGCCAGCGCTTCGCCACCGAGTCCGTGCTGGTGCGCGTCACCGCCGAGGAGGAAATCTCGCACGGCGGCGAGAAGGTCCCGGTGTACCGGGTGGAGGCCAACGGGCTGCGCGTGTGGGTCGGGCTCGACGGTCGCGTGCTGCGCCAGGAGATCGATCTGCCCCTTTTCGGACTGCTTACGATCATCGACGAGCCTTTCAGCAGCCGCGCCTGGTACTCCGGCGGGACGGATCTCGAGAGCGAATGACGCGACCAGCGCCCTTCAGCGATGATGGCGGCGAGCGGCGCGGGTCGCCGCCCGGCGACGACGGGCGGATCGAGACCGCCCGGCTGGAGGGGGTGACCAAGCGCTTCGGCGTGAAGGTCGCGGTGAGCAGCCTGAGCCTGACGCTGTACGCGGGCGAAGTGTTCGCCTTCCTCGGCCCAAACGGCGCCGGCAAGACCACCACGCTGAAAATGACGACCGGCCTGCTGCGGCCGGACAGCGGCCACGTGACCGTCTGCGGCCTGTCGATGCGCGATGCGCCGCGCCAGGCCAAGCAGCACATCGCCTACGTTCCCGACCTGCCTTTCCTCTATGACAAGCTCACCGGCCGCGAGTTCATCCACTTCGTCCGCGACATGTACGGTGTGCCGCCGGCGCTCGCCGCAGAGCGCCTGGCGCACCTCGTGCAGCGGCTGGACATGGCGGCGTTCCTCGACCAGCTCACCGAGGGCTACAGCCACGGAATGAAGCAGAAGCTGGCGCTCGCGGCGGCGCTGATCCACGAGCCGCGGCTGCTGGTGGTGGACGAGCCGCTGGTGGGGCTGGATCCGCGCTCGATCCGCGTCATCAAGACGATCTTCCGCGAGCTGGCCCAGGCCGGGTGCACGGTGTTCATGAGCACGCACACGCTCGACGTCGCGGAGGCGGTGGCGGACCGGATCGGGATCCTGTCGAGCGGCCGGCTCGTGGCGCTCGGCACGCTCGCCGCGCTCCAGTCGCAGTCGCCGGGAACGCGCCTGGAGGACATCTTCCTGCAACTGACCGACGAGGCGAGCGCCGCGCCGGCGGGGCTGGAGCGGCGGGCATGACGCGGCCGCCGTGGGAGCCGCAGGCCGAGCCGGGCGGTCCTCCGGGAGGGCCGCCTGGTGCCGCGGCGCCACGGCGTCGATCCCTTGCCCTGCTGTCGCTGGCGCGGGCCCGCGGGCTCCAGATGCGCAACGCGCTGGACCAGCAGATACGCGAGGCGCCGCTGCGGACGCTGGCGGTGGCCGTGCTGCTGGTGCTGATCTGGGTGGCGCTGTACGTGCTGCTCGACGGCGTGCTGGGCTACGTGCGGCGGCTGGGGCTCGTGGCCGGCATCGCCAATCACGCGATCTTCGTGCATTTCTTCCTGGTTCTGGCGGTGATGCTGGCGTTCTCCAACGCCATCCTGACCTTCAGCACGCTCTACGGGCGGCACGAGGCCGGGCACCTGCTGGCGATGCCGGTCGACCCCAGGCAAATCGTGTGTGCCAAGTGGGTCGAGGGCATGCTGCTGTCGAGCTGGTCGTTCCTGTTGCTGGGCGGTCCGCTGATGCTGGCCGTCGCCAGCAATACCCAAGTCGAGTGGTACTATTACCCGCTCTTCCTCGCGCACTTCGTGGCCTTCGTTGCGATGCCGGCCTGCGCCGGGCTGTTGGCGGCGTGGGCGATCGCGATGTTCGCGCCGCGCCGGCCGCTGCGGGCCGTGGGGGCGATCAGCGTCGCGATCGGGCTGGGGGCGCTCTACTGGATCGCGCGCGCCTCGTCGGCCTCGTGGGAGTCGGAGCGCTGGGTCGAGGAGCTGTTTGGAAACCTGAGGTTCCTGCGCCAGCCGCTGATGCCCAACACCTGGACGGCGAACGGCATCGTGGCCGTGATGGAGCGCGACGTTGGCGAGAGCCTGCTGTACCTGGGCATCGTGCTGGGCAACGCGGCGTTCGTCTCGTGGGCGACGATCAACGTGCTGGGCCGCTCGTGGCCGCTGGCCTACAGCCGCGCGCTCCAGGGCCGCTACTCGCCGACGATCCGCCGCGGCTGGATCACGGGCGCCTGCTGTGCGCCGGCGCGGCTGCTGCTGCCGCGGGCGATGCACCGGCTGCTGCTGAAGGACGTGCGGCACTTCATGCGCGACGCGCGGCAGTGGACGCAGATCGTGATCATGTTCGGCCTGCTGCTGGTCTACGTGGCCAACCTTCAGCGCCTGCCGCTCGACGTCGAGAGCTCGCCCAGCAAGAACCTCATGACCTTCCTGAACCTCACCACCGTCAGCCTGATCCTCGCCACCTTCACCAGCCGCTTCGTCTTTCCGATGGTCTCGCTCGAAAGCCAGCAGCTCTGGCTGCTCGAGCTGCTGCCGCTGCGGCGCGTCACGCTGCTGCTCGTCAAGTTCTTCTTCGCCCTGGCGCTCACGGTGGTCTCGGCCGGCGGCGTGATGTGGCTGGCGGTCCACATGCTCGACCTGCATCCGTTCTGGTCGATGGTGACGATGCTCGTGTGCCTGTCGATCTGCATCGGGCTGTCCGGCCTGGCGATCGGGCTGGGGGCGCGCTTCCCGGTCTTCGGCCAGCGCAACCCGGCCCGCATCGCGGCCGGCTTTGGCGGCACCTTCAACCTCATCGCCAGCATGCTGTTTGTGCTGGTCGAGATCGGCGGCGTCGCGATCCTGAGCCTGATGCGCGTCTCCTCCGAAAGCGAGCTGTCGGCGCCGAACAACCTGACGCCCGAGGGCTGGCTGCTGCTGTCCGGGCTGCTGGGGCTGGGCGTCGTGGTGGCGACGGGGGCGCTGGCGATCGGAGCGCAGCACTTCAACCGGCTGGAGGGCTAGCCGCGCCACGCGGCCGGCGGTGCCGGCTTCGGATCAGGGACAGTTCGGACCCTGGCCAAAGAAGGCCAGCAGCGCCCCAAGGTCGCCCTGGTCCGTGTCGCCGTCGCCGTCCACGTCACCCGGGCAGGGGCCCGGCTGCTCACAGCCGAAGTTGGCCAGGAGGATGCCCAGGTCGCTCTGATCGACGCAGCCCGAGCCGTCCAGGTCGCCGGTCAGGCCGCCCACCGTGAAGCTGAGCACCGGCGCGGCGAGGATCACCGTGGCCGGCTCGACCGTCGATTGAAGCGGGGCCGGGTTGATCGCCGTGAGCACGTTGGCCAGCGCGTTCTGAAGCTCGTACGTGTACGTCCCGGCGATGGCCGGGGCCGCGAACGATCCGGTGACGATCACCTGGCCCCCGACGCCTTGCCCCACGCCGCCGTCGACGACGACGTCTTCGCCGATGCCCGCACCGGCGACGCCGAAGGTGTTCTGCGCCCCGCCGATCTGGAGCAGGTTCTGGCCGCCCGGCGGGCCAGCGGGCGTGCCGCCGAAGCCGGAGGGGGAGCCGGGGTTGCAGAGGCCGCGCGGGCGGTCGAAGTCGGCGAGGGCGGCGTCTGGCGTGGCGGGCAGAAGATCGAGCGTCGCGGGCGCGCCGGCGTCCTGGACGAGGTCCACCGAGACCAGCGCGAGGCCGAGGTTGTCGCCCGCGCTGACGGTGGCGTGGATCGACCACGAGATCGTGGCGCCGGGCAGGACCGTCTGGCCGTGTTGCGGCGACGACAGCGCCAGCGAAACGGTCCCCGCGTGCGCCGCAGCGGCGAGCGTGGCCGCGACAGCGAGCGTGGCGATGGTGAACGTGCAGCCCGTGGGGCGCATCATGGCTTGACCTCTTTCTTCTCCGGCTGGCCGGGCTTGCGGCTCGAGAGCATGAGGCCCTCGGCCTGCTCGCGCTCGTCCGGTGCGTGCTTGAGGATGAGGCGCGCGGCCTCGCGCAGCAGCGCCTCCTCGTCGGCGAGCTTCAGCGTCTCGGGCTCGACCGACCGGGCCGCGCGGAGCTGCTCGCCGGCCACCGGACGGATGCCGGCGCGCTGGGCCGCCTCGAGCTCCTGGGCGATGATCCTGGCATCGACCTGCTCGGGAAGCCGCGGCGTACCAAACCAGACCGGGTCGGTCTCGAGGTTCACGTCGCCGGGCACGATGGCGATGACGCGGCCGGAGGCGTAGCCGACGTTGACGCGGCGAGCGGTTTGCCGTCCGACGTAAAGGACGGGCTCGGCGATCTGCCGCGGATAGACCAGGTCGGGCTTGACGGCGACGACGATCAGCACGCCGCGCGTCACCGCGGGCTGCTCGGCGCGCCAGACGTGCTGGAACGGCTGCTCGACGGTGAAGGGGCGGAGGTACAGCAGGCGCTCGATCGTCGCTGGCGTCTCGGGGCAGGGGGGCGGCTCGGCGGCGCAGGGCAGCACCAGGGCGAGCGTCAGCGCCGCGGTCATGGGATTCAGGTGTCGCATGATGGCTCTCATGTTTCGCTATCCCCCGTGGGGCTACTCGCGCGTCAGCTCCAGATCGTCGAGGCCGAGCCGGCCGCGGCCGGCGCCGTACGACGTGCCGAACTCGAAGCGGACGGCGACGACGTTGGTCAGGTCGAGCCCTGAGCCGTTGAAGCGGAACGCCTGGAGCGGCAGGCGGATCGTCTCGAACTCGTTCTGCCAGCCGGCGCCCACGCCGTAGCCCGTGCGCTGGTAGGGCTCCTCGATGCCGCCGCCGAAGGCGTCGATGCGCATCGAGCTGGTCGTGCCCGAGGCGTCGCGCAGCGTGACGGTGAAGACCAGGTCTCCCAGGACGGCGACGGTCTCGGGGTGGCGCGTGCCTTGGCAGGCGCGGAACGACAGGTGGCGATAGGGCGTGAAGTCCCGGCCGGCGGGGATGATCGCCCACTCGATGAACCGATCGGTCCCGAGCGTCCAGTCGAAGACCACGCCGCGCGAGTAGTCGGTGGTGCGGGCGTAGGTCATGCCGTTCATCGGGTCCGAGACCAACCACTCAAACGACGTGTTGTTGTCGTCGAGCAGCCCCTCGGTCAGGTTCAGCACGTTGTAGCTCACCGCGCCGCCGGAGCTGCTGAAGTTCGGGCTGCCGTTGACCTGGAAGTCGTCGATGACGAAGCTGGCGCTGGTGGTCGGGTTCGGCTTGAACTGGCTGACGACGGTGGTGGCGCCCGCGACGCCGATGGGTTTGAAGCGCTCGTACTGGCGCCAGAGCACCTCTCCGGCGGCCTGGTGTCCCTCGACGTAGTGCTTGATGAGGGCCAGGTAGACGGCCTTGGCGACGCGCTGCGCCTCGGGCCGGCCGATCTCGGTGCCGGCCGGCCCGGTGAAGTCGTTGACGCCGCAGCAGTTGAAGTCGTTGTGGTCGGCGCCGTGGACGTAGGTGGCCTGGCGTGTGCCGGTGGCGCGGTCGAGCAGGTGGAACGACTGCGGCACGTCGTTGTTCGGGCAGCCGCAGACGTCGCCGTCGGCGGAGCCGTAGAGCATGTGGTAGTTGACGTCGTGCGGGTTGGAGGAGGCGGTGCCGAGAAAGTCGGTCGGCGCGATGCTGCTGATCAGCACGATGTCGTCGAGGGTGTAGTTCTGCGGGGCCCAGGCGCCGTCGAAGATGCGGTCGTAGGCCCGGACGACGCCCTCGCCGCCGCGGCTGTGGCCGATCCAGATGATGCGGCTGGAGTCGATGAGGCCGTTGAGCGCGCCGCCGGCGATGGTGGCCTGGTTGGCCAGGAGGTAGTCGGTGTTGGTGAGCGTGGTGGTCGAGGCGCTCTCGATGCCCGGCACGGTGTTGTTCTGATGGCTCATGACGATGTAGCCATAGGAAGCCAGGCTCTGCTGGAGGTAGTTGTACCAGGTGTACTGGTGGCCGTTGCCGTGGCTGATGACGACGAGCGGGCGCGGCCCGAGCGCGGCGAGGTTCGTGGGCCAGACGGTGACCTGGCCGAGAAAGGTGCCGCCGGAGTAGGTGGCGGACGAGGTCGCGAGCGGGCCGTCGAGCGTGAGGTCGGGCAGGACGTGCAAGCCGATGCCGTTGGACAGGCCGTCGATCACGTCGCCGCCGTTCAGCACGCCGTCCTTGTTCACGTCGATGACGACGTCGTAGCCGAGTCCGAGGGCGATGCCGCCGTTGGCGCTGAGCGTGCCGAGCGAGAGCGTGACGGTGTTGGCCTGGATGGACGCGCCGGAGAAGGTGAAGCTCTGAGGCGCGCCGCGCACGTCGACCAGCGCCGGATCGCTGCCCCACTGGGCGGCGCTCTTGTCGGCGACGACGTAGATGTGCACGTTCTTGCCGACGAGTCCAGGCATCAGAAACGGGTCGATCGCCATCTGCACCGGCGAGCCGACGTTGAACGCGTTGACGTGCTCGAAATACGGGTAGATCGTCGTGGCCAGCCCGGCCAGCTCCGCCTCCTGGACCGGGGCCCCCGCCAGCACCAGTTGCTGGAGCAGCGCCAGGTCGCGCATGTCCACCACCCCGTCGCCGTTCAGGTCGGCACATTCGCAGCCCGGGCCGGGCGGCGAAAGCGGCCCCTGGAAGCAGGCGTACCAGGCGGCGACGTCGGCGGCGTCGACGACGCCGTTGTTGTCACAATCGCCCGGGGGGCCGGCGAGAAGGCTTGGAGCAGCAAGAACAGACACTAACGCCAAGGGGAGCGAACGTACGGCTTTGGGCATGCGCCTTTCCCTTCTGTCTCACCTTTCATTGATACTCGAAAACAGGATCGGCGTCAATGAGAACCTGGCGGTCCGCGCCGCCGGGGCCCGCGGCCAGGCAGCGGCGCGGGGGGCGCGCCGATACAATCGGCACGTTGCGCGAGGCGGCCGGAGCGCCGCCCGCCGTGGTATGCCGGACAACCCATGAGAGGAGCGGACATGTCGCGCGTGGAGCTGCGGATCGGTTGCGGCGACGAGGATTGGGGCAGCCTCACGCTGGAGCTCGACGAGCAGCGCGCCCCGCTGACGACGGCGAACTTCCTGCGATACGTTGACGATGGCTTCTACGACGGCACGATCTTTCACCGGGTGATCGGCCACTTCATGGCCCAGGGCGGCGGGTTCGTCACGCCCGAGAGGCAGAAGATCGCGGGCCTGCACCCACCGATCCGCAACGAGGCGGGCAACGGCCTGCTGAACGAGCCGGGCACGATCGCGATGGCCCGCACGAGCGACGCGCACTCGGCGACGTCGCAGTTCTTCATCAACCTGGGCGACAACCGGTTCCTCAACCACCCCGCGCACGACGGCTGGGGCTACTGCGTCTTCGGTCGCGTCACCGGCGGTCAGGCCGTGCTGGAGCGCATCCGCAATACGCCGGTCCAGCACTCCCCCCTCATGGGCGAGCAGTCGCTGCCGGTCCATCCGCCGGTCATCCGCTCCGCCCGGCGTTGCGCTGACTGAGTGGCCTGTCAAAAGGGTCGGGTGCGCTGTTTCGCGCACGCGTGCGTGAAGTCGCCACGTAGTCCGCGGGCCCGTTGCCCGTTTCTCCCGCATATCGACGCCGTTGCGACCGCCTGGCAAGAAGCGCGCGGCCGCGCCCGCTGCGGCACGCCGATTGCGGGCATTCCCTCCAGGGTCTGCCATTCGGAGCCCGAGGGATGCTCGAAATCACGATCCATGGGCGGGGCGGGCAGGGCGGCGTGACGCTCGCGAAGCTGATCGCGACGGCCTATTTCCTGAAGGGCAAGCACACGCAGGCGTTCGGCGTGTACGCGGCGGAGCGCTCGGGCGCGCCGCTCCAGGCGTTCGTTCGCGTGGATGACGAGGAGATCACCAATCACAACCAGGTGCGCCGGCCGGACGTCGTGATCGTCCTCGACCGGGGGCTGATCGGTCCGACGTTCACGGCGGACCTGAAAGCGGACGCGTGCATCATCGTCAACGCGCCCGACGCCGACGACCCCGCACTTGCGAACCTGCTGGCGGGGTGTGAGGCGGCGGTGGTGGATGCCACGGAGGCGGCAATCCTGCACGGCCTCGGCTCGCGCGCCGTGCCGATCGTCAACACGACGCTTTTCGGCGCCGCGGCGCGCGTCCTCGGCCTGGATATCGCCGATGTCGAAGCGGCGCTGCAAGAGGCGGGGTTCGGGGGGGCGAACCCGCTCGCGGCGCGAAAGGCGTTCGAGAAGGTCGTCCGCCGCCGGTACCCAGGGGAGCGCGCTCGCTCGGGCAGCACGTCCGCGGCCGGGCCGCTCGACGTGCTGTCCGACGAAGTCGGCGCGCCGCCGCGGCTGCGCACCGGCGGTTGGGCGTCGTGGCGGCCGCAGCGGCGGGTGCTGACACCGCCGTGCAATCATGGGTGTCCGGCGGGCAACGACGTGCGTGGGTTCGTGGAGGCGATCGGGCACGCGGACTACGAGCGGGCGTTGCGGATCATCCTGGAGACGTCGCCGCTGCCGGGCGTGTGCGGGCGGGTGTGCCCCGCGCCGTGCACGGAGGCGTGCAACCGCGCGGGGTACGACGAGGCGGTCAACGTGCGCGAGCTGGAGCGCTACGTCGCGGACCACGCATTGTGGCCGACCGTGACGCCGGCGTGGCGCGCCCAGCGCGTCGCGGTCGTGGGCTCCGGGCCGGCCGGGCTGAGCGCCGCGTATCACCTGGCGCGGCTGGGGTACCCGGTGACGCTGTTCGAGCGCGAGCGGCAACTCGGTGGCGTGCTGCGCGACGGGATCCCTGTGTACCGGCTTCCGGCGGAAGTGCTCGATCGCGAGATCGCCCACATTCTGCGACACGGCGTGGAGGCTCGCGCCGGGCAGGCGATCGACCAGCGCGGGCTACTGGCGCTGACGCACGCGTACGCGGCGGTGTTCATGGCGACCGGGCTGCAACGCCCGCAGCGGCTGGACCTCGGCCCGGAGTGCGACGGCGTCGTCGTTGAGGGCATCGACTTTCTGCGCGAGACGCATCGGCGGCACGTGAGCCTGGCCGGCCAGCGCGTGCTGGTCGTGGGCGGGGGCAACACGGCGATGGACGCGGCCCGCACGGCCCGGCGGCTGGGCGCGCAGCACGTGCACGTCGTCTACCGCCGCACGCGGGCGGAGATGCCCGCGATACGCGAGGAGGTGGAGGAGGCGCTCGAAGAGGGGATCGTGCTGGACGAGCTTGTCGCGCCCACAAGACTGCGGCGCGACGGGGCCGGCGCCGTGCTGACTTGCACGCGCATGATGCTGGCAGAGCCGGACGCGTCCGGCCGGCGCCGGCCCGTACCGATCACGTCCGAGGATGCGTGTTTCGAGCTGCGCTGCGACCGCGTGATCCTCGCCCTGGGGCAATCCGCCGACCTGGCGCTGCTGCCCGAGGGCGCCGAGATCCGTGACGGTCAGGTGCGGCTCGGCTTGTCGGGCGCGCCGGTCTTTGCCGGCGGAGACCTGGCGACGAACGAGGGGACCGTCGCCGCCGCGATCGGCAGCGGCCGGCGCGCCGCATTGCACATTCATCGGACGCTGACGGGTGAAGACCTGTTTCCGCCGCCGCCCGCGCCGCTGGCCACCGGCGAGCGCGTGCGGGCGCGGCTGTTCCCGCACGCGCCGCGCGAGCAGCCGCTGGCGATGCCGCCTTTCGCCCGGCGCCGCACCTTCGACGAGGTGCACCTGGGCCTGGTCGACGAGCCGGCGCACGCCGCCGCCGCCGCCGAGGCGCAGCGCTGCTTCAGTTGCGGCGTGTGCAACTACTGCGACCGCTGCATGACGTACTGCCCGGAGGCGGCGCTGCTGCCCGATGGCGACGGGTACCGGTTCGATTACGACTACTGCAAGGGCTGCGGCGTGTGCGCGGCGGAGTGTCCGCGGGGCGTGATTGACATGGTGGAGCTGTGAGGCGAAGAGAGCCGGAGACCGGCCGGAGCCGGTCCGCATTCAGTCCGGAGGATGCCGTGGCACGCGCGCTGATGACAGGCAACCACGCCGCCGGGCAGGCGCTGGCGCTGGCGGGTGAGGCGAACCGTGCGGCGCGCGGCTGCGCCGGAGGAGCCTATCCGATCACGCCGCAGACGGAGATCATCGAGTACCTGCGCGGGTTCGAGTTCGGCAAGGGACGGATCGTCGCGGTGGAGTCGGAGCACAGCGCGATGGCGGTGTGCATGGGGGCGTCGCTGGCCGGCGCGCGGGCGTTCACGGCCAGCTCCTCGAACGGCCTGGCGTACATGACCGAGAACGTCTTCGCCGCCGGCTACCTGCGCCTGCCGATCGTCATGATCGCGGTGAACCGCACGCTCGGCCCGCCCTGGAACATCTGGGTGGACCAGGGCGACAGCCTGGCGCTGCGCGACGCCCCCTGGCTCCAGTTCTACACCGACTCGCACCAGGACCTGGTGGACACGATCCTGGTCGCGTTCCGTGTCGCCGAAGACCGGCGCGTCCTGCTGCCGGCGATCGTCGCGCTCGACGGCTTCGTGGTCTCGCACACGCAGATGGCGGTTGACATCCCGCCACAGGAGCTGGTCGATCGTTATCTCCCGCCCTGCGACGTGCCGCACCGGCTGCGGCCGGAGCACCCGGCGACGATGGGGGGGCTGACCTGGCCGCGCGAGACGGAGCACCAGCGGCGCGAGATTCAGCGCGCGATGGAGCGCGTGCCGGAGGTCCTGGCCGAGGCGCTCGACGAGTTCGAGCGCGTCTTCGGACGGCGGCCGGACGGCGCCTTCCGCGCCGAGCACACCGGCGACGCCGGCGCGGTCCTGATCGCCTGCAACACCATGGCGCGCACGCTGCGCACCGTCGTCACGCGCCGCCGGCGCGCGGGCCAGCGCGTCGGCATGGTCAAGGCCAAGCTGTTTCGTCCTTTTCTGCGCCAGGCGCTGCGCGACGCGATCGGCCCGGCCACGCGCGTGGGCGTGCTCGACCGCAACCACTCGCCCGGCTCCGGCGGCATCTTCTGGCAGGAGGTCGCCGCGACGCTCCAGGGACGCCCCGACGTGCTCGTGCAGGACTACGTGGTGGGCATCGGCGGCGGCGACGTGACGCCCGAGGTGATCGACGGCATTCTCGACGACCTGCTCGTCCGCGAGCGCGCCGCCGAGCCGGTGTGGGAGGAGGTGGCGACATGACCGCCGTCGCACCGCAGCCGAACCGCGTGTCGCAGGAATGCATCATGCGCCCGGGCAACACGAACTGCGCCGGCTGCGGCATGTCGATCGGGCTGCAACTGCTGGCCCAGGCGCTGGAGGGCGAGCGGCCGTACCTGGCTATTCCGGCGTGCTGCGGAATCGTCACGGCCGGCGCGTTTCCGACCAGCGCCTACGCCTCGCCGACGATCGCTACGACCTTCGCCAGCTCGGCGGCAGTGGCCACCGGGATCAGCGCCGTCCTGCGACAGAACGGTGACGAAAGCCCGGTGATCTGCTGGACGGGCGACGGCGGCACCTACGACATCGGCGTGGCGGCGCTCTCGGCCGCCGCTGAGCGCAACGAGGACGTCATCTACATCTGCTATGACAACGAGATCTACGGCAACACGGGCGGGCAGCGCAGCAGCGCCACGCCGGCCGGCGTCGCCACCACGACGACGCCCCACGGCAAGACCGAGCGCAAGAAGGACATGATGGCGATCATGGCGGCGCATCGCATTCCGTATGCGGCGACACTCTCGGTCGCGCACCGCGGGGATTTTCTGCGGAAGATCAGGCACGCCCGGGCCACGCGTGGCTTTCGCTTCCTGCTGATGCTCTCACCCTGTCCGACCGGCTGGAAGAGCGAGCCGGCCGAGAGCGTCGAGCTGATCCGCGCCGCGGTGGGCTGCGGGCTGTTCCCGCTCTACGAGGTCTTCGACGGCCTGCG
The DNA here is from genome assembly GCA_900696525.1 of uncultured Planctomycetota bacterium. Classification (GTDB taxonomy): domain Bacteria; phylum Planctomycetota; class Phycisphaerae; order UBA1845; family Fen-1342; genus CAADGL01. The sequence continues at coordinate 168,475 of CAADGL010000016.1, read as the reverse complement.
CTATCGCATCAATGACCGCCCCGACGGCACGCCCGTCGAGGAATACGTCTCGCGTCAACGCCGGTACACGTCGGCGCAGATCGACCCGGCCGTCGTCCGAGCCCGCGTCGCTGAGCAGTGGCGCTGCCTGGAGGCGCTCGCGACGGCGTTTCCCGCCGACTAGCAACGGGCTTCGCACCTTGTATTCCGCCGCCTCCTTGACGCCTCTGTGACGTGGGGGAGCAAAGGGCCGGCGCCGTTGGTGAGAATCCGCGCGTCCCTGGCCGCGGCGCCATGCTCGATGATTCCCACGAAGGAGAAACAATGTTTGCCGGAGGTTTCTTCAGAATCTCGGCGGGCGCCTTGCTGGCCGCGAGCGTCGCACACGCGGAGCTGGCGCCCGAGTGGATCAGCCGGCTGCCGGTCGGCTCGACGCTTCCGGCGGGCTTACGGGGCTTTGCGGTCGACGCAGCCGGAAGCACGTACGTGGCCGGCAATGCAGGGATCTCGTCCAACTTCGACACGATCACCGCGAAGTTCGGGCCGGAAGGCGGGCTGCGATGGTCGCGGACATACGACGGGCCCGCCGCCTGGCACGATGCGGCCAACGACCTCGTGCTTGGTCACGACGGCGGGGTCTACGTGACCGGAAGTACGCCCGGCGCGCTGCAGTTCGCCGACCTGCTGCTGCTCAAGTACGACAACGTCGGCGGCGCCCTGTTGTGGAGTAGGACCTACAACGGCGGCGCCGGGATATCGGACGCCGGGCTGTGCCTGGCGCGGAACGCCTCTGGCGAGGTGTTCGTCGGGGGGCACACGGTGGGCGACGGCAGCGACTGCCTCACGGTGCAGTTTGACCCGGCCGGCGTGCGTGGGTGGGTCGCGACGTGGGACGGCCCGGCGCCGGCGCCCTACTCCCAGGAAGCGGTGCGCGACATCGCGGTCGATCCGAACGGCGACATCATCATTCTGACCGACGGGGTGATGAACACGCTGCACCCCGACTACGTCGTGATCAAGTACGCCGCCGCCACCGGCGCGATGATCTGGATGAGCAACTGGGGCGTCAACGGCGGCGACTTCCCGGCGGAGATGGTGCTGGACGCGGCGGGCGACGTGTACGTGACGGGCGTCGGGATCGACCTGACCGACAAGTTCTCGACGGTGAAGTTCCGCAACAGCGACGGCGCGATCCTGTGGCAGGCCTACGACTGGGCCGGCTTCCGCGACTACGGCGTCGGCATCGCGCTCGACGGCGACGGCGGGGTGTACATCACCGGCAGCGTGGACCCCGACGGCAACCAGAGCAACCTCAACGATAACATCTACACCGTGAAGCGCGACGCCGACAGCGGCGCGTTCATCTGGTCTCACCTGTACGGGGCCAACTGCATCGGCTGCTATGACGTGCCCGGAGACATCCGCGTGGACAGCGCCGGGCACGTGCTCGTCGCCGGCGGGACCAGCTCACCGCCGTACAGCGGCGACGTCATCATGCTCGTGCTCGATTCGGCGACCGGCCAGGAGCTGGACCGCGCGGTTGTCAGCGGCAGCGACCTTGAGCACGTGAGCGCGTCCTTCGCCAAGTTGGACGGCAACGAGAACATCTACCTCGCCGGCGAGTTCTACAACGTCAACAGCGGCGTGGTTGACATTCATGTGATGCGCTTTGCCGCGCTGGCCGGTCACGCCCCCGGAGCCGGCGACCTCGATGGCGACGGCGATGTCGACCAGGCCGACCTCGGCATCCTGCTGGCGGCGTTCGGCACCTGCGCGGGCGATCCGGGCTTCAACGCGTCCGCTGACATTGACGGCGACGGCTGCGTCGGACAGGCGGACCTCGGCGCCCTGCTCGCGCACTTCGGAGGATGAGGCGGTCGCCGGCGTGCCGCCGGCGCTGTGAATCGCACGTGTCTGATGCGGTTTCCGCGTGGCCGGGACCCGGCTTCGACGACCCTCACAGGGGGTTGGCAAAGCCGGGACCGGCCATTAACATTCGCGCGGTCGGCGGTCGGGTCGCCGGGAAGGTGACGGCGTCGCGGCGGGCCGGCGTGACGTAGTGCGAGCAGATCGGCGGCGGTTTGACTGCCCGGGCCGCCAGTGGCGTGTTTGGGGCGCGCCTGGCGCGCAAGGATGCCGCGTTAGCGGTCCACGAAGCGGAGGAGCAGCACGTGCCAGAACTGGCTGAGATCGAGACCAAGGTGAAGAAGATCGTGAGCGACCAGATGGGGGTCGCCGAAGACGAGATCACGCGCGAGACCTCGTTCGTGAATGACCTCAACGCCGACTCGCTCGACACGGTCGAACTGGTGATGGAGTTCGAAGAGGCATTCGAGCTGAACATACCGGACGAAGAGGCCGAGAAGATTCAGACCGTGGGGCAGGCGATCGACTACATCAAGCAGCACCTCGATGCCAGCGCCGGCTCCAAGTCTTGACTCTGCGGCGCTGCGCAGGACGGACTGACTCATGAACGATCGTCGCGTCGTCATCACCGGCCTGGGCGCCATCACGCCCCTGGGGGCCTCCGTCGCCGCTTTCTGGGACGGCCTGATCACCTCGAAGTCCGGCATCCGCCCGGTGACGCGTTTCGACGCCTCGGCCTTCGACGTGCGCTTCGGCGGCGACTGCATCGACTTCGACATCGCCAACTTCGCCGACCACCGCGCCAGCAAGCGCATGGACCGCTTCTCGCAGATGGCCTTCGCCTCCGCCAAGATGGCGATTGCCGACGCCCATCTCGAAATCGGCCGGTTCGATCCGCTGCGGGCCGGGGTGATCCTCGGGACCGGCATCGGCGGCATCGAAGAGCTCGAGCAGCAGCACATGCGCCTGCTCGATAAGGGCCCCGGCCGCGTCTCGGCCTTCACCATTCCCAAGCTGATGTCCAACGCCGCCTCCGGCCACATCTCCATCGAGTTCGACCTGCGCGGCCTGAGCACGGCCGTCGGGACGGCCTGCGCATCGGCGGGCCACGCGATGGGCGACGCCTATCACGCGATCCGTCGGGGCCAGGTCGATCTCATGGTCACGGGCGGTTCCGAGGCGGCGCTGACGCCGCTGGGGCTGTCGGCCTTTGCGGCGATGAAGGCGCTCAGCAGCCGGAACGACGATCCGGCGCGGGCCTCGCGCCCGTTCGACAAGTCGCGCGACGGCTTCGTGCTGAGCGAGGGGGCCGGCGTGCTGGTCTTCGAAGCGCTGGAGCACGCCCGGGCGCGCGGGGCGCGGATCTACTGCGAGCTGATCGGTTTCGGCGCCACCAGCGACGCGGGCGACATGGTTCAGCCCGATCCGGAGGGGCGCGGCGCGGCTCGTGCCATGAGCGCCGCCCTCGCCGACGCGCGGCTCGGCCCCGACGACATCGATTACATCAACGCCCACGGCACCAGCACGCCGCTGGGCGATGCGGCGGAGACCCGGGCCATCAAGGCCGTGTTCGGCGCCGCCGCCCGCCGGCTCGCCGTCAGCAGCACCAAGGGCGCGACCGGGCACCTGCTGGGCGCCAGCGGCGGCATCGAGGCGATCGCCTGCGTGAAGGCCATCGAGAACAACACGCTGCCGCCCACCATCAACCTCGAAGAGCCCGACCCCGAGTGCGATCTGGACTACGTCCCCAACACGGCCCGCGACGCGCGCCTGCGCGCCGTGATGAACAACTCGTTCGGCTTCGGCGGCCACAACGCCTGTCTGGTTTTCCGTCGGCTCTGACGCTCTGCGATGGAGCCGCGGCTTCGATAAGCACTCGTGGTTCATTCGCAGCCTGCATCGGCGGCGCCGGACCGCCGTGCGACCCGGCTGTTCGTGCGCCGGAAGGCACGAGCCGTAGACGGCGCGGTAAACTGGCGCCCCGGAGGCGCGAAGCGACCCGACCACGCCGCCGGAGGGAAGCCATGGCGAGCCCGGAAGCACAGTTGAGTTCCAGGTTGCGGGAGCTGCGCCGGCGGCATTTCGGCGCGCGCGGCAAGCCGCAATTCGCCGCCCGGCTGGGCATACCGGTCGAAGAGTACGAGCGCTACGAGCGCGGCGCGCTGCCCGGCGGCGAGTTGATGGTGCGCATCTGCGAGGTCACCGGCGAAGACCTGCAATGGCTGCTGACCGGGCGCGAAGCGCGGCAGTCGCTGGTGATCAGCGGCGCCCGCCGTCGGCACCGCGACTTCCTGGCGCGCCTGGCGAACCTGCTCGACGAACGTCCCGTGCTGGCCGGCCCCGTCGAGGCCTTCGTCGATCTGCTCAGCCGCACCCCCGCCGGGCGTCCGCCGGCCGGCCGGCCGCTGCCGCCGCCGAGCGCCGCGGAGCTGATCCCCATTCTCAGCGCCGGCGAGTTGCCGCTGGAGGCGCCGGGCGGAGGAGAGCGCTTCTGGCTGGCGCCGGGCCCGGATACCCTGATCGGCGAACCGCAGCCCGCCACGCTGAGCGAGCCGGTCGAGCACCGCGACGCCCCGGCCGCCACCACGCTGGTCGTGCGGCAAGCCGACGGCGCCGGTCGCGTGCGGCGGTATCTGCAAGCGCGGGAGCTGCTGCGCTCGTTTCCAACGGCGTTCGCCGTGGAGCTGGACGACGCCGCGATGTCGCCGCTGCTGATGCCGGGAGATGCGGTGGTGGTGGCGGGGGACGCGCCGCCGGAGCTTGGGCGACCGGCGTTGTGCCGGCTGGAGGAAGGGGCGATCTGCCGGGTGTGGCTGGGGGAGGGCGGGGCGCAGGTGCACCTGGGGCGCGTGTCGGACGGGGCGCACGAGTCGCTGCCGTCGTCGTCGGTCCGCTGGTCGTTGCGCGTGCTGCTGCGGCTGTCGGCGGCGTGATCGCCGTCGGGCGCGGGGCGTGCTGAGCGGAGCGAGCCAGCGGGGCGTGCTGGGCAAACGAATCGGTTGGTTGGCGCGGACTACTTGGCCTTGGGATCGGACTCGGTGAGGGCCTTGACCATCTCGTCGCGGTGGGGCGAGCCGCGCTCGATCCACTGTCGTTTTCGCTGCTCGGCCCACTCGGGCAGGGGCCGCTTTTGCATCCAGAGGGGCTGGGGCGTCTGCAAGCCGCGCTGGGCCAGCTCGGTGAACTCGACGATCATGCTGCGGCGGTCGTAGCCGGACATGTCGTGGACATCGCCCATGTGGATGCAGTCGGTGGGGCAGGGCTCGCAACAGAGCGCGCAGAACATGCACTTGGCGTAGTCGATGGCGAAGCGGTGCAGCGCGCCGCCGCGGGCGATGCCGTCGGTCTTGTCGATCTTTCGCGGGCCGCTCTTCTCGATGTAGATGCAGTCAACGGGGCAGGCCTTGGCGCACAGGTCGCAGCCGATGCACTTCTGAATCTCGAAGAAGTGGAAGCCGCGGAAGCGCGGTTGCAGCGCCGGTGCGACGTCGGGGTACTGCAATGTCACCTTCTGCGCGAAGTGGTAGCGCAGCGTGATGCGCAGTCCGACGAGGATGGTGTAGACGCTTTTGTAGACCTCGCGAAAATAGCCGCGCACGCGCTCTCCTCGCGCCGGGCCCGCGCCACGGCGGGGCCGTCCCGCACCGTCCTGGGCGACGCCTCGTTAGGGAGCGCCGCCGCCGCTCAGCAGCGCGCCGACCGCGTCGGCCAGCACCGAGCTGAGGTAGCCGCTCAGCAACCCCTGCCCGACCGTCAGCGCCAGCGCCCCGCAGCCCGTCACCGCCGTCAGCGCGCCCCCGCACCCGATCAGCGCCACCAACTTCAGCATCCGCCTGGTCATCGCGTAACCTCCCTGTTCGCGAGCTCTCACCGCCAGGCGGGCGCCTGATCTTGTAAGGTAGAGCTCCCGTTGCGCCCTCACTATAACGGTTGGGGCCATGTCCGGAAACCCAGCCCCCAGACGCCGCCCACCGGCCTTTTCTCGAAGCGCGCCGGCCGCTTTTGCGAAGCACCAAGAGTTCCCTTACGTTGTCGAGTTCAATGAGCGAGCACCGCCCCAGCCGATCCCGCGACCCGGTCGACGAGAATGGCGAGCTGGCGGCCGGCGTCGCCGCCGGCCAACGCATGGCCTTCGAACGCCTGCACGCGCGGCTCGACGCCGGCCTGAGGCGGATGTTCGTCAGGCGCAGCGGCGGGCGGGGCGACCTGGCGGACGAGCTGGTGCAGCAGACCTGGGGCCGGTTGTGGCAGGCGGTGGCGGAGAAGCGGTACGACCCGGCGCGGTCGGCGGTGTCGACGTACGTATACGCGATCGCGAACAACGTCTGGCTACAGCACTACCGCGCGGCGAGGCGGTCGGCGGCGGCCGAGTTATCGGACGATATACACTGGGAAGACCGCGGCGAGGATGCCCTGGCGCACGCCGAGCTGCTCGATGCGCTTCGCGACTGTCTTTACGGGCCGGGGCCGAGCGCGATTAGCCCGGATGAGCGGTTTATCGTCCTGGAGCTGGCCCGCGGAGGAACGGAACGCGAGCTGGCGTCGACACTTAGGATTGCGGCCAGCACCGTGCACGCCAGAAAGTTATCGGGCCATGAGAAGCTGCGGAACTGCCTGCACCGCAAGGGGTTCTCGCAGGAGATCGTCGAGCAGATCCGCCTGCTGCTTGAATAATGGGGTAGTCATGAGCATGCGCATCCACCCCGATCGACTCGAAGTCCTTCTCCGCCAGGTCGCGGAACTCGACGACCTCATCGCCAAGGCCCGGAGCGCAGGTTCGCTCACCGCCACCCATCCCGACGCGCCGCTGTCGCGCGCCGCGCGCCTCATCCGCGTGCGGCCCTGGGTCGCCGTGCTTGCGACGGCGGCGGCGATCGTGCTGTCGCTGATGCCGCACTGGACCGCTCCGACGCGCGAGCCATCGCGGGCGGGGACGGGCGTGCTGCGCGTCGCGGACGATCTGGCGAACGGCCGCGGCGAGTACGAGACGTGCGCGCTGCTGCTGTTCCAGGCCTGGAGCAACGACTGCGTGTGCACACGATGGCACGCGCGCGAGTTCTCACCCGACGCGCTCGCGGGACAGGTGTTTCCGGGCGGGGGCATGGCACCGGCGATCGACGTGGCGGACTCGCTGCGTGCGGCACGGCTGGCGCCGCTGCTCAACGAGCCCATCCTCGTCGCGCTCATTCGCCGTCCGGTCGGCGCCCCGCGCGATGACGCGGCCCGCGAGATGCTCCTGAACTGCCTGAACGAGACCGCGCCCTGCGAGGGCGCCGGCGCCTCGTCGCACGTCTACGCCGCCGTCGTCCGCCAATGCCTTCCGGCGGCGGTGTCGGTGGTTCCAGATCCGCTGATGGGCGAGTAGCGGCCGGACGCGGCTCGGGTCCGCGGCGCGGTGCTCGCGTCTATTTCACGTCGAGCGACAGCAGGTACTGCTCCAGCGCGCCGCGCCGCGCCTCCTCGGCCTTGCGCAGCTCGTCCTTTCGCGCCGTGAGCTGCTCGATCTGCGTCTCCAGGTCGTCGAACTTCTTGAGCTGCCGCTTGTAGACGTCGGTGTTCTTCTCCAGCGTTTGCAGGTTCTGCCGCACGCGCGTCTGCTCCTGCACGGCCTGGGCGAGCTGCTGCTCGCCGTCGGCGCGCTGGCGCGAGGCGGTGTCCAGCTCGGCCCGCAGCGTGATGACGCGCTCCAGCGCCTCCTTGACCGCGGGCGAGATCGCGCGGCTGCGGATGTAGAAGCGAATCTGATCGGCGCCCAGGTTGCCCAGGGCGACGGCTTCCTCGATCGTCCGCTCCAGGCGCACCGGCTGCTCGACGGTCTGGCTCGCGGGCGCGCTGACCTTGAAGCGCGACAGGTTCGCGGTGCGCTCGTGCGGCTTGGCCGGCTCGATCAGCTTCCAGTCGTCGCCGTACGACTGCTCGATCAGCACGTTCTTGGGCTTCTCGGCCTTGTTCTTCACGACGTAGCGGCGCTCATCGACCTGCTTGTGCGTCAGCCACAGCGTGCCCTTGGCGATGCGCAGGCTGAGCAGGTCCTGCGGATGCGGCGTGCCGCGCACCGTCACCTCGCACGCCAGGTCGAGGGCGTAGCCGATCAGCCGCTTCTCGCCGGGCTGGAGGTCGGGCAGGCGCGCGTCGCCGGCGTAGACGTTGCCGTCGAAGACGGTGACCGGCCCCTGCATCAGGTTCAGCCCGGTCGTGTTCGTGATCTGGAGGCCGTTCAGCGGATACTTCGCGTGCGTGGCCGGGTTGTAGATGCTCACCTTCTCGCCTTCGATCGCGTCGTTGACGATCGGCAGCATCGCCGCCTGCCGCCGGGCGATCGACACCGGCATCTTGATCGCGTACTCGAACAGCTCGCCGGCCTCGGTGGCGGCGGCGACCGACTCGACGCCGCTGTCGGCGAGCGTCATCGGTTCCTCCGCGGCGGCCCAGTTCTGGGCGTCGCCGGTAATTAAGGCCGCCGGGGCGGGAGCCATGGGCACCTTTTCAGCCAGGCGTTCCATCGCGCGTCCACCACGAACACTCCGCCCTTCCCCGCCCGCGCCCGCCTTGTCCTCGCGAAGCGCGCCCTCGTACGCCGGCGGGCGCAAGGAAGCGTAGAGCTCCAGCTCGACCCTGGGCCGCGGGATGTAGATCGGCGTGTAGAGGTCCATCACGAACGAGATCGGCCGGCCGGAGACGAGCGAGAGGCGGATGTTGTCCCAATCCTCCTCGGTGGCGTTCTCGACGGTCGCCCAGCCCTGGAGGAAGGGCTTCTCCTTCTCGTCGAGCGCCAGGCGATACGTCGTCTTCCAGATCGGCGCTTCCAGCAAGTACGCGACGCGCACCTTGCGCTGGCCCTGCCCGTGGAAGTTCAGCCGCACGGACTTCTTGTCGGCGTCGTGGCTGGCGGCCAGCGCGGCGAGGGCCTTCTTCAGCTCGCCGGCCACTTTCGCGTTGGTAAGCTGGATGCCGCCGAGCTCGTTGACGCGAAGCTGCTGAACGCCGCTGTCCGTCAGGAGGTTCAGCACATCCACTTCGACCGACGTGTCCTTCACGGGCACGCGCTGCCGCTCGACGCCGAGGATGACGCCCTCGGCGCTGGTCGAGCCGCTGATGCGCACGGGCTCGCCGCGAAGCTGATCGAGAAGCTGGCCGAGCGTCGGCTTGCCGGTCAGGTCGACGCCGAAGCTGCGTAGCGTCTTTTCGAGCGGGTCCTGCGAGGCGTATCCGACGACGCCCACGCTGCCGCCCGGGTCGAAGACAACCAGCGACTTGATGATGTCGTTGATCTGCTCAGTGCGGAAATCGAGCTGCGCCGTCGCCGAGCCCTCCACCGTCGCGTCGCACTCGAAATAGGCGACGCCGCTCGAAAAGACTGCCACCCGGCTGACCTTCAGCTCGGCCGGTCCGGCCGCCAGCGCCGCGCCTCGGTCCGTGACGCCGCCCGGCAACGCCGCCAGCAGCGGGACCGCGACCAGGCTCGCCGCACGCCGCGCTCGATTCATGTTCGCACTCCTTTGTCCGCGAGAGGACCGCGCTCATGTTACCGCACGCGGACCCACCCGGCCCGGGACAACCGGTTAGACGTCTGGACCGGCGGCGTGTTCCGCGAAAAGACATCGAACGGGCGCGGTTTCGCCTGGCGGCATGGCAGGGGATGAACGCCGCGTGCCACACTGGCCGACGTCAGCGCCGGCGGCGCTTCCTGCCCGCGGTGGCGCTGACGCCGGAAGCTCCGCTGTCGTTCTCGAACAGGACGTCGCCTTCAGGCGGGGCTTCGTTCTCCGGCACGATTACGGTGGACTCATCGCCGCTCAGCTCGTCGCCGGCGCCCGCCGGGCTGGCCTTGGCGTCGATCGGTCGTCCGTCCTCGTCGAGCCGGACGTCGGCTTCGGCGGTGCGGCGGCGGGCGATGGCCTGTAGGCCGACGGCGAGCTTGGAGGCATTGGCGCCGGAGATGGCGGCGAGGGCCGCGGCCACGTCCTGGATGTAGCGTTCGAAGATGCTGCGCCGCTCGCCTTCGAGGCGCTGGCGCTTCCGCCGGCGGATGTACGTCGCGAGCTTGCGGCCGCATTCCTGGAGCGCGAGCTTCATCTCCTTGCGGATTTCCTCGTAGTCGGCGATGGCCTCCTTGCTCTCGCTCGTGAACGGCACCCAGACGCTGGCCATGTGGATCATGACTACCAGCGGCGCGACCGGCAGGCCGCCGCCGGGCTGCGAGAGCGCGTAGTTGCGCCAGTCAACGTCGGTGACGGACTTGAACGCGGCGCAGGCCGACTGCTGATAGAGCAGCGGCACGCGGTTGGCGAAGCGGATGATGCGGGCCGGCTCGTCGGCGGGCAGGCTGCCGCCGTAGGCCATGCCGACCTCGATCAGGAACGGGTTTCCGCGGTAGACGGCGGGCTCGCGCGTGGTGGCGGTGTAGAACTCGGCCTTGACCTCCTTGAGAAGACCCGCGAGCAGTGCCCGCACGCCGATGGGCGCCAGGCAGTCGGTCGGCGGGGCCATGATCCTGACCGACTGCATGGCGGAGTAGAGTTTCTCGATGTCCTGGGGCGAAAGGGTGGCGGGGCGGGCCCTGGGGCTGAGACCGGCCTTCTTGCAGATCTCGTCGGCGACGCGGGCGCTGACGCGCGAGAAGCTGCTTTGCAGAAAGCCGCTGAGCGTCCGCGCGGCTGAGCCGTCCGCGCCTCCCTTTGTGCCTTCTTCCCTGCGTCCCTTCGTGCCGGCCTCTCTCACCATCTTCATCAGCACGCCCAGCTCGATGCCGTGCGGGTGCGGCTGGATCTCGCGCGTCTCGGCGGGCAGGTCTTCGCTGGCGCGCGGGAACTCGCGCACGACGGGCGAGACGCCGTCGCCGCCGGCGCCGGTCTGCGGGGCGCGATAGGTGATGCGCGCGTGCGGGTTGGCGATGGCGGTCTGCTCGATGTACTCGTCGACGGACTGGCGGCCCTTGGCGTAGGTGGCGACGAGCTCGATGGTGGCGGCGGTGCCGCGCTCCCAGGGCACGTCCTGCTCTTCGTCGTGGACGATGTCGGGCCGGTTCTTGGTGGTGTCGATGGCGATCTGGAAATGGTGCGCCGGCTTTCTCGGGCTGGTGCGCGACGTGACGTGGATCGGCTTGCCCGTGGTCATCAGCCCGTACATGCCGGCGGCGGAGATGCCGATGCCCTGCTGGCCGCGCGACATCTTCAGCCGGTGGAACTTCGAGCCGTAGAGCAGCTTGCCGAAGATGTTGGGGATCTGCTGCTTGACGATGCCGGGGCCGTTGTCGCGGACGGTGACGCGGAAGCGGTCTTCGGCGAGCTGGTCGATCAGCACTTCGAGGTCGGGCAGGATGCCGGCTTCCTCGCAGGCGTCGAGCGCGTTGTCGACCGCCTCCTTGACCGTCGTCAGCAGCGCCTTGCGCTTGTTGTCGAAGCCCAGCAGGTGGCGGTTCTTCGCGAAGAACTCCGAGACCGAGATGTCGCGCTGCTTGCTCGCCAGCGCCTCGGCGGTGACGCGGACGCGCGGCGCGCGGCCGCCGCGCGGCGGCCCGTTGCCGGCCGGCGGCTCGTTGCCGGCCGGGTCCACGTTGCCGGCTGGCGGGGTTGGGCTCGATCCGTTGCCGCCGACGCGGGCGGCGGCGCGGGCGGCGGCGCCGGTCGTGGGTTCCGCCGGGGCAACTGCAACGGCGCGTGCCTGCTGGGGATCAGCAATGGCAGGGCGGCCCGGTGTTGCGGGGCCGAGTTGTTCGAAGAGCGTCAGCGTGTCACGCGTTCCTTCGCGCCTTGAGCGTGCGGCGGACATCCGTGCCTCCCGAAGATGAAGCAACCGCGCTCATATTAGTCGACCTCGAGGACATGTGCATTGCGGCCGGAGGCGCGCGCCCGTTGCCAGGGGCTTCGAGCCCTTGGGGAGGAGTGCCGCAAGCCTCATTGCAGCAACCGCTCCCTTACGGTCGCGGCTCGGATCAGGTTCTGGATGGCCTCACGTGTCCGGCTTGAGGCCGGGCTGAGGACAGCCCGGCTCAGACGAGGCGCTTGAGGCCGGGCTGAGGCTGGCGCCTCCGGGCCAGCAGGCTCGCGATTCGGCGGCGCTCCCTCTCGCTGCGCGACATGCCAGCCAGTAGACTGACCGACCCGCCGGAACCGGGTTTTCAGTGGAGAACGTTGCTCATGACGAGTTGTTTCCGCCCTGGGACGAATAACAGGCCCGCGATGAATAACAGGCCCGCGCGTACAGCATCTGGAAAGGCGACCGTGGCGCCGGCGGGCATGCCCGGGCGAATAGCCTTGGGCATGGCGCCGCGGGGGATGGCGCCATGGGGCATGGCGCCGCGGGGGATGGCGCGTTCGGTTGGCGTCCTGCCGCCGTGCCGCGTCGTGCTGACCGTTCTGGCCATCACTCTGGGCGCGGTGTTGGCCCGCGCCGACGTGCAGCCGCACGCCGGCATGCTGCGCTACCCGGACATCAGCGCCGCGCACATCGTCTTTTCGTACGCGAACGACCTGTGGCTCGTATCGCGCGACGGCGGCGAGGCGCGGCCGCTCGCCAGCCCGCCCGGCGAGGAGGAGTTTCCCAAGTTCAGCCCCGACGGCGGCTCGATCGCCTTTGTCGGAAACTACGACGGCAACCGCGACCTGTACACGATCCCAATCTCGGGCGGCGTGCCTTTCCGCGTGACGCACCACCCCGCGGGCGAGACGCTCACCGACTGGACGCACGACGACCGGCTGCTGTTCTACGCCGGCGGGTACGAGTTCTACCCGGCGCGCGTGACGGAGCTGGTGAGCGTCAGCATCGGGGGTGGGCTGCCCGAGAAGCTCCCTTTGCCCTACGGCGCGAACGCCACGCTCAGCCCCGACGGCGTCTGGCTCGCCTACACGCCGCACACCATCGACCAGCGCACCTGGAAGCGCTATCGCGGCGGCATGCAGACGGATATCTGGCTGTTCAACCTGAAGGATCGGACGTCGCGGCAGATCACGGACTGGGAGGGCATCGACACGCTGCCGATGTGGCACGACGGCAAGGTGTACTACCTGACCGACAACGGCCCCGAGCACCGGTTGAACATCTGGGTGTTCGACCCGGCGACGGGGCGGCGGACGCAGGTGACGCACTTCAAGGACTTCGACGTGAAGTGGCCGTCGATCGGCCCCGGCCCGGAGGGCAAAGGCGAGATCGTCTTCCAGTACGCCGCGACGCTCCGGGTGCTCGACCTGGGCAGCGGGCGCGTGCGCGAAGTGAAAGTGACGATCCCCGGCGACCGGCCGCGGCTGCGGCCGCAGCGCAAGGAGGTGCATGACGAGCTGCGCGGCGCCGACGTCTCGCCCAGCGGCAAGCGCGTCGTGGTCGAGGCCCACGGCGACATCTGGAGCCTGCCGGCGGAGAAGGGCGTACCGCGGAACCTGACGGGCAGCGACGGCGTTTTCGATCGCGACCCGGCCTGGAGTCCGGACGGGCGCTGGGTGGCGTATCTCTCGGACGCGACGGGGGAGTACCAGCTTTACATCACGCAATCCGACGGGCGGGGCGAGACGCGCAAGCTTACGGACTTCGAGGACGGTTTCCGCTACTCGCGTTCGTGGTCGCCGGACTCGAAGCACGTGACGTTCGCCGACAAGGCGGGGCGGATGTACGTGTACACGCTGGAGTCGGGCGAGCTGAAGCACTTCGACACGGAGCCGTGGTCGGGGGCGCCCGGCCTGGCGTGGTCCCACGACTCGCGCTGGATCGCCTACTCGAAGGGCGGCGAGAACCGGCTGAGCGCAATCTGGGTGTACAACGTCAAGGAGGGGACGACGCACCAGCTCACGTCGGGCATGTTCAGCGACTCGTCGCCGACGTTCGATCGCAAGGGCGACTGGATCTACTACGCCAGCAACCGCGAGTTCAGCAACCCGCGCTACGAGGACATCGGCACGACCTGGATCTACACCGAGACCGGGCGCCTGCTGGCCATGCCGCTGCGCAAGGACGTGAAATCGCCGCTGCTGCCCAAGGCCGACGAGGAGGAGTGGGACAAGGAGGACGGCAAGAAGAAGGATGACGACAAGGACAACGGCGGCAGTAAGGACGGCAAGGACAAGAACGGCGACGCCGAGAGGAAGGACGAGGACAACGGCGACGGCGCCAAGCCCGAGGCCCGGGCCGACGATCCGGTCTCGGGCACCTGGGCCGGCCACGCCACGGGCCCGGATCCGCTGCCGCCGGACGGCCTCGACTTCACGCTGGTGCTTCAGCTCGCGGGCGACAGCAGCGTCTCGGGCAGCATCGAGTCCGTGATGTTCTCGGTGTCGTTCACGGGCGGCACGTTTGACGCGGCCAGCGGGGCGCTGAACTTCGCCATCCAGGTGCCCGACGGACCAAGCGTGGCCTTCGAGCTCACCGTCAAGGGCGAATCGCTCTCCGGCACCGCCACCGCCGAGGACAGCGTCTACAACATCGCCGCGACACGCACCAGCAAGGGCGACGGCGCGGACAAGGGCGACGAGAACGGCAAGGAAAAGCCCAAGGACAAGGACAAAGGCAAGGACAAGCCGCGCGAGAAGGTCGAGATCGAGTTCGACGGCATCGAGGCTCGCGCGATGCTGCTGCCAATCTCCCGCGGCGCGTTCTACGGCCTCTCCGTCAACGACGCCGGACACCTGATCTACGTCCGCGCCGGCGGGCGCGGCAGCGGCGAATCGACCAGTATCCGCATCGTGGACCTGACCGCCGACACCGTCGAGGAGAAGACCGTGCTGAGCGGCGTCGGCAGCTATGCCCTGACGCCGGACGGCAAGAAGCTGCTGGCGCGCCGGGGCAACGAGCTGGCGGTGGTGTCGGCGAAGGCAGACCAGAAGTTCGATAAGAAAGTGCCGCTGGACGGGATGGCGCAGGTGATCGACCCGCGGGCCGAATGGCGGCAGATTCTCCGCGACGTTTGGCGCATCCAGCGTGACTTCTTCTACGACCCGCACATGCACGGCGTCGACTGGCCGGCGATCCACGATCAGTACGCGGCGATGATTCCGGACTGCGCCTCGCGTGACGACGTCAGCTACGTGATTCGCGAGATGATCTCGGAGCTCAACGTGGGCCATGCCTACTATCGCGCCGGCAGCTTCGAGCGCGCCCCGAGCGTCTCGGTCGGGCTGCTCGGCTGCGACTTCGAGCTCGGCGACGGCGCCTATCGCATCCGCCGGATCATCCGTGGCGGGCCGTGGGACGCGGACGCGCGCGGGCCGCTCAGCCAGCCGGGCGTCGACGCGAAGGAAGGCGACTACGTGTTGGCGGTGAACGGAGTGCCGGTGGACGTGACCAAGGATCCCTGGGCGGCGTTCATCGGTCTGGCGGGCAAGACGATCGAGCTGACGCTCAGCGACAAGCCGGTCATCGACGACACGGCGCGCCGCGTGGTCATCCGAACGCTCGGCGGCGACGGCGACCTGCGTTTCCGCGCCTGGATCGAGCACAACCGCCGGTACGTCGAAAAGGCCTCGGGCGGCAAGGTGGGGTACATCTACGTGCCGAACACGGGCGTCGACGGGCAGAACGAGCTGGTGCGCCAGTTCTTCGGGCAGGTGGACAAGCCGGCGCTGATCATCGACGAGCGCTGGAACGGCGGAGGGCAGATTCCGACGCGTTTCATCGAGCTGCTGAACCGCCCGGTGGCGAACTACTGGGCGCGGCGTGACGGAAACGACTGGACCTGGCCGCCCGATTCGCACCAGGGGCCCAAGTGCATGCTGATCAACGGGCTGGCCGGGTCCGGCGGCGATTACTTCCCGTTCTGGTTCCGCGCCAGCGGCCTGGGCAAGCTCATCGGCACGCGCACCTGGGGCGGCCTGGTCGGCATCAGCGGCAACCCGCAGCTCATCGACGGCACGGCCACCAACGTGCCGACCTTCGCCTTCTACGAGACCGACGGCACCTGGGGCATCGAGGGGCACGGCGTAGACCCCGATATCCAGGTCATCGACGATCCGGCGAAGATGGTCGATGGCGCCGATCCGCAGCTCGATGCGGCGATCAAGCTGATGCTCGACGAGATCCGCACCAAGGGCTACAAGAAGCCAGACCGGCCGGCATATCCCGATCGCCGCGGCATGGGCATCCGCGAGGAAGACAAGTAGCGGCGGCGGCGCCGCGTCGAAAGGCGCGGCATGTGACGAGTGCGCGGCGCTGGCGGGCACGGTGCACGGGGTGAGCAAGACGTTGCCGAACATCCTGATCGTGGTGATCGACTGCGCCCGGTCCGACGCCTGGCTCGGTCCGGGGCGTCGCGTTCAGACACCGAGCGTCGATCGCCTCGCCGCCGAGGGGTTTTCCCTGCCGGTGACGATCACCGAGAAGGCCTGCACCACGCCCGCCTTCACGACGCTGTTGAGCGGGCAGTACAGTCCGCGGCACGGCGTGCACCAGGTGTGGGGCTATCGCGTCCGCGAGACGACGCCGCTGCTGACGCACGACCTGGCCGCGGCCGGCTACAACACCTACGCCGAGACGAGCGGGCCGCTGCTGGCGGAGACGGGCCTCGACCGGGCCTTCGCGCGCTTCGAGTACCGGGCGCCGTGCGACTACCTGCACACGGCCTGGGGCGAACGCTTCGTGCAGCGGCTGAAATCGGGACACTACCGCGCCCCCTGGCTCATCATGCTGCACACCTGGGAGCTGCACGGCCCGCGGCAGGTGCTGCCGGCGTTCGACGCGCCGGCGTTCGGCCGCGACCCCTACGAACGGGCCGTCAGCAGCCTCGACGCGCAGCTCCGCCGCGTCTTCGACGCCGCCGGCGACGACGCGCTGATCGTCCTGACCGGCGACCACGGCGAGAAAACGGCGCGCGAGGTCTACCGCGAGGACTCGGCGGTCGCGTATGCCCGGCGGCGGCTGGGGCTCGACCGGGTCGAGGGGATGCCGCCGCACCATCTGGCGCAGTGGGCCGGGCCGAGCGTCCTGCACCAGTTCTGCGAGGAGTTCAACGCCGAGCTGCGCGACACGCGCGTCGACCAGATCGGCCAGCGCGGCGAGAGCTGGTGGACGCGCGCCTGCGACCGGCTGCGGCTGCTGTACGTCACGCCGTGGGTGTACCTGCACGATCTGCTGGCGCTCGGCAAGCCGCTGCGCCTGACGGAAATGCTGCGGCGGCGCGGCCTGCTCGATCGCGGGCGCTCGCGGGCGGCGCTGGAGCGCATGCGCCGGGCCGTCGGCCACGACGTCCGCCGCGACATGCACCGCCGCATGTGGCTGAACTCGTACAAGAACAACATGATCGAGGGGCACATGGTGGGCGTGTACGACTTTCTCGTGCGCGTGCCGCTGGTGCTGCGCTGGCGCGGTCGACTGCCCGCCGGCCGCGTCAGCGAGCGCATGGTGCGCCAGCCCGACATCCTGCCGACGGTGATCGACCTGGTGCTGGGGCGCGAACCGTCGCAGTCGGGCGATCTCGACGGCCGCTCGGTGCGCGGCCTGCTCGACGGGGGCGCCCTGGCCGAGGCGCCCGCGTTCGTTTCCGTGACGGGCATCCCCGCCGAACTCGAGGTTCACGGCGTGCGCACGGAGACGCACAAGTACACGTACGGCCCGTACAATCCGGAGCTGCCCGAGGAACTGTACGACCTGCGGCACGATCCGGGTGAAACGCTGAACGTCGCCGGACGCGAGCCGGAGCTGTGCCTGCACCTGCGGGAGACGGCGCAGCGCCTGGCGTCCACGGCCGGCCAGGCCGAGGCGGCGGAGCCGGCGCTGGCCGCCGCCGACCGGGCGCACGTGGAGCGCCACCTTCGGGAGCTTGGCTACATTGAGTAGTCGTGTACCTGCGTCTGCTTCGGGCGGTGCGTGGCGCAGGCTCGCGGCCGGTTTGGGTCGCACGCCCGTTGCCGCCGGGCTGCTGGCGCTGCTGGTGCTGGTCGCGCACGGCGGCAGCCTGGATGACGGGCTTTTCTTCGACGACCACTGGCATCGCGCGACGATCCGCGAGAGCGGCTGGAGTTTCGCGGATCTGGTCGAGGCGGCGACGTTCGACCTGCCCGGGCAACTCGTGCATCTCTGGTGGCAGGAGCAGCCGCTGCGCTGGCGCTACGCCCGTCCGCTGGCGATGCTGGCGATGAAGGTCGAATACCTGCTGGCGGGCGGCGAGCCCGTGGTCATCCACGCCTTCGCGCTGGGTTGGCACTGGCTGGCCGCGCTGGGCGTGCTGGCGCTGGCGCGCTGGGCGCTGCGCAGCCCCGGTTGGGGGCTGCTGGCCGCCGCGCTGTTCGTCATCCATCCGCATTCCGTGTTCACCGTCAGTTGGATCGCCGCGCGAAACGCCCTGATCTGCACGCCGCTGTTTGTCCTGGCCGTCTGGCTCTACATCCGCGCCTCGCGGCCCGGGCGGCGCGGGGCAGACCACGGCTCACTCGGCGCCGGGCCGTCGGCTTCAGACGCTGGCGGCATTCGCCCGGCGCCGCTGGCGGCATCGCTCGCGCTGGCGGTGCTGGCTCTGTTCTCGCGCGAGACGGCGATCATCTTCCCGCTCGTCGTCTTCCTGGCCGACCTGCTGGGCGGTGGCGTCTCGCACGTCCGGCGGCGCCTGCCCGTGCACGGGCTGATCGCCGGCCTGACCGTTGTGTATCTCTACTGGCGGCTGGTGATCTTCCCGAACACGGCGGTCCCGGACATCTACTTCACGACGCCGAGCGGGCTGGCGTACGTGCCGTGGGCGGCGAGCAAGCTGCTGCACATGGTCTTCTCGCTGATCCTGTACACGCCGATGTTTCTCGGGCTGGCGACGTACGGCGACTTCAGCCCGGAAGAGGCCACGGCGCACGTGGTGATGCTGGTCTTGCTGGCGCTCGTGGGCGTCTGGTACGCCCGCGCGTCGCGCGAGGTGCGGTTGCGGTGGTTGTGGCCGACGTGGGTCGTCGTTGCATTCGTGCCCGTTATTCCCGTCTTTACGATGCCGCACTTCGCGCATCTGCCCGCGGCGCCGCTGGCGGTGATGACGGCGGCGTGCCTGCGGCTGGCGCGGGGCTGGGCGCGCGTGCTCGTGCTGGCGCTGGTCGTGCTCGGCACGGCCTATTCCTTCGTGACGTATCGCTACGTATGGCGCGGCGTCGTTCGCAGCGAGCAGCTCATCTACGCCGACATGCATTTCAACACCAGCCGCCCGCCGCCGGGAGCGAAGCTGTTCCTGATCAACATGCCGGTGGCGGGCATCTACGCCGCGGTGGCGATGCGCGAGGCGTGGGAGCGGCCGGACCTGGAGGCCTACGTGCTGACCTTCTCGCCGCACCCCCTGGCGATGCTGGAGCGCGGCACGGTGGAGGCGCTGAATGACCACGAGCTGCTGGTGAGCGCCCCTCCGCCGGGCTACTTCACGGGCATGTCGGGGCGGATGCTGATCGAGGGGCTTCGTCCCGGGCGGCCGCTGCGCCAGGGCGAGGTGATCGCCGGCGAAGCGTTCGACACGACGATCGTCGAGGCCGACGCGCGGGGCGCGACGAAGCTGCGGTTCACGTTCCGCAGGCCGCTGAGCAGTCCGGAATACCGCTTCTACGTGTCGTCGTGGGTGCGGCCGGCGTGGTGGCGGCAGTTCGACCGGCGGCCCGAGCCGCTCTCGCCCGAGGCGGCCGAGTTGTTCGCCCGGGCGCGCGACGCGGACGAGGCGGTGCGCCGCGAGGCGCGGCGCGACCTGCGCAACTGGGCGATGGTGCTGCTTGCGCAGGACGCCAGCCCGTTGCTGCGCGACGCGGGGCTGCTGGACGAAGACCTGACGGACGAGGACGTGCGGCGGCTGGAGGAATGGTGCATCAGCGAGGGCGGCGTGGCGCTGCTGAAGGAGCGGGCCGCGTGGCGCGCCGTCAGCAAGCGATGGAAACGCGAACGCAACATCTACTTCGGCCTGCAACGCATCGCCGCGCGCTACATCCGCTCCGACCTGATGCTGACGGGCGATTGAAGTGGGGCGATTGAAGACGGGGCGATTGAAGACGGGGCGATTGAGGGCGGGGCGATTGAGGGCGGGGCGATTGAAGACGGGTGAATTGAAGATCGGCGCGCACACACGAGCCGCGAGCGCAAGCGAGTGGCGTCGCGATATCGCGGCAAATCGCTTCGCACCCATCGCCTGTTGAAACGCCCGCTCCTGCGCGCGGCCATGATTACACCACTCGCTTGCGCTCGCGGCTCGTGGCGCTTGCGTCGCGTGGCTCGTGGCTCAGAGTGTCTTCGGTATCGCCGCGGTGAGGACCTCGGGGCCTTCCGCCGTCACCAGCACGTTGTCTTCGATGCGGATGCCGCCGAAGTCCCGCAGGCGGTCCGCCAGCTCCCAGTTCACCGTGTCGCGATGCTTCGCGCGGTTGTCGGGGTTGTCGAGCAGCGCCGCGATGAAGTAGATGCCCGGCTCGACCGTCACGACGTAGCCCGGCTCCAGTGGCAGGTCCATGCGCAGGTTCGCCAGCCCCGGCCGCGTGCTGCGCGTCCGCCCCGGCAGGAAGCCGCTGGCGTCGCGCACGCCCAGTCCGACCATGTGGCCGAGCCCGTGCGGAAAGAACAGCGCGTGCGCATCCTGCTCGACCAGGCTGTCGGCCCCGCCCCGCAGCAGGCCGAAATCCACCAGCCCCTGCGCGATCTCCCCCGCCGCCGCCAGGTGAACGTCGCGCCATTCCGCGCCCGCCACGCAGCGGCGGATGCCATTCTGCTCCACGCTCAGCACCAGCTCATACAGCGCCCTCTGCTCGGCGCTCGGCGGTCCGGCCACGAACGTCCGCGTCACGTCCGCCGCGTAGCGCTGCACTTCGGCGCCCGCGTCGATCAGCACCAGGTCGCCCGCGCGGACAGCCCGCGCCCCGGGCGAGAAGTGCAGCACGGCGGCGTTCGTGCCGACGCCAACGATCGTCCCATACGCCGTGCCCTCGCCGCCGCGCCGCGCGAATTCGGCCTCCATCTCGATCTGGATGGCGCGCTCCGTCGCGCCTGGGCGGATCATGTCGGCGGCGACACGGAAGCCGGCGGCGGTGGCGGCGATGGCGCGGCGCATGCGGTCGAGCTCGTGCTGGTCTTTTGGGCGCCGCGCGTGCGAGAGCGCGTCTCTCAGCGGCGCCGCGCGCTCGGCATCAAACGGCGCGCCCGCCGGCGGACAGCCGAGCATGACCCAGCGCCGGCCGCGGCGGGCGGCGAGCCAGGCGGGCAGGTTTTCGAGCGGCTCGCCAGGCGCCTGCGTGCGTCCTTCCCACACGCGTTCGCCGTCGGTGACGCGCGGGACGAAGTCAGTCCAGCCCTCGGCGGGGTCGTAGGTCAGCACGGCGCCGGCACACTCGGACTCGGTGAGCCAGTAGTACTCCGCGTGGGTGTGAAACGGGAACTGCTGGTCGGCGCCGCCGGGGATGCCGATGGGCTCGCCCGCGCCGACGAGGACGAGATCGTCGCCGAGGCCGGCGTCGCGCCAGGCGCTGGCGGCGCGGCGGCGCCGCAGCGTCAGGTGGTTGCTGGTCAGGTGGTCGCTCATGTCGCTACTGTAGGGCGGCGCGACGTTGTCTCGCAACGATCGGCCAGGAGCCGCGGAGAACACGGCAGAAACGCGCTCGCAGTCTCGTCGCCGTGAGTCCCGGCGCCGGCGACGCATCAAGCGCCACGTCAGGGCCAGGCAGTCCTCGGCCCGGCCCCGGGTCGGATACATGAGGCTATTCCAGGACCAGATTCGAGCCGCGCATGTAAGTAATCGGTCCAGCGGAGAAACGAAGCCCCTTTTGCGGCAACCGCTCCCTTACGGTCGCGGCTCGGATCGGTTCCCCGGACACCTTCTAATCAACGGCCGTTCATGCGCGTAGCTCGTTCAGCACGCCGCCCAGCCGCACGCGTGACACTTCCGGCAGCCTTCCTGGAGCGCCAGCGTTCCGCCGCACTCGGGGCAGGCGAGCTTGTAGCCGGCGGCCACGTCGTGCGTGTGCTTCGCGGCCCGCGCGCGGAGGCGGGAAGGTACGGACGTTGGAAGAACATCGCCCGCCGGGGTGTCCGGTGCGAGGACGGCGACGGCGGTCTCCACTTCGGGATCCGCGGCCGCGAGCACACTCACGGCCGCATCCCCGGCGTCCGCGTCGGCGGCCGCATTCGCTTCAATCACCGCGTCCCGGCCCAGCGTGATTTCGAGGTCAGCCGCGGCTGTCGCCTCTGGCGCCAGATACTGGGCCTCCAGCCTTAGGCCGGCGGCGGGCTCCGCGATGTCGGCCCGTGCGAGGCGGACAAGGTCGCTGTGGCACCACGAGCCGGCAACGCGTGGCTCCGCGGCGGCGCGTGGCAGCGCCGCGACGGCGCTGGCGCATGCCTCCGTGGCGCTGGCGCCCCGCGCGACGGGCGCGGCGTGGCTGCCGTTGCCTTCCCTGCGGCCATTGCCGCCGCGCGGCGTGGGAAGCTGAGAAGGCGGCGAGGTTGGCAGGGGCTCCTGGCCGGGGCCAGTGTCGGCGGCTCGGTTGCTTACGGCCGGGGCGTTGTTGGGTTTCGAGGATGCTCCCGATGGCGCCTCGCGCGGGAAGGCGGGTGAAGGCGAAGAGGGCCCGCGCGCTGGCGCTGGGGTCTCGGATCGCACCCTCGTTTCCGCCTGGGGGCCACCGGCTGTGTATTCGGCAGGGCGGTCGAGCTCGCTGAGGTCGACTTCGCCGAGGAGCAGGCCGCGCAGGCCGAACTGCTCCTTGGCGCGCGTGAAGCGCTTCAGGGCGCAAGCCAGCCCGTCACCGAGACTCATGATCCGGCCGGCCTTCGTGGGAATCTGGAGCGAGCTGCCGATGCCGGCGAGCTGCTTGACGACCAGGTTCAAGCCGCCGCCGGAGCGCAGCCAGAGCGAGATCATGCGGCAGATGGCCTCGAGGTCGCTGTTGGCTACGTCGCCACCCTTGCCGAGCTGGGCGAAGACCTCGAGCTCGCGGCCGGAGCGGGGATCAACGGTGACATGAATGTGCATGTTGCCGAAGGGCGTCATCTGGCGCATGCGGAAGCTGCTGAGAATCTCCGGCAGGTCGATGGGCTCGATGATCGGGACCGGGACTGAGGGCCGAAGGCACGAAGCCGCGAAAGGAGAGGCCGAGGGGAAGGATGCGCGCGTCGCCGCTGGTTCGGACGCGGCCCGGGCCGCGTCCGGAGCGATCGTCTGCAAGAACTCGCGCATGCGTCCTTGTCCGGGCTCGGCGGGCGCGACGGCGCTGGTTACGTCTTCCCCGGTCGGTTGCTCTTCGTTCGTTGCTCGGGCTGTTCCTGCTTGCGTGCCATCCTCGCCTTGCCCGCGTGGCTCAGTGCCATTCACGCCGTCACTTTGCCGCTTCGTCGCCTCGTCGCTTTTCTTGAGTGCCATGGGCTGGTGGCTGCGGCAGCCGTCGCGGTAGACGGTGACGCCCTTGCAGCGGAGCTCGTAGGCGAGGCGGTAGATCACCTCGACCTGCGCGGGCGTGGCGGAATGCGGGAAGTTGATGGTCTTGCTGATCGACGAGTCGTTGTGGCGCTGGAAGGCGGCCTGCATCTGCATGTGCCACTCCGGGGTAATGTCGTGGGCGCAGACGAAGACGCGCTTCAGGTCTTCCGGGACTTCATCGATGTGCGCGAGCGTGCCCTCGGTCGCGAGGCGCTCGAGCAGTTCGTCGCTCAGGATGCCGCGCCGCCGGGCGACCTCGCGGAAGGTCTCGTTGACCTCGATCAGCGGCTTCTCGCCCTGCTTCTGCCCGCGCAGCACGTTGCGGATGAACGCCAGCGAGAACATCGGCTCGATGCCGCCTGAGCAGTTGGCGATGATGCTGATGGTGCCGGTGGGGGCGACGGTGGTGCAGCACGCGTTGCGCATCGGGCGGTGGTGGCGCGTGTCCCAGATGCTGCCCTTCCAGTTGGCAAAGCAGCCGCGCTCGCGGGCGAGCTGCTCACAGCAATTGTGCGCCTCGTCGTTGACAAACTGGCCGAAGCGCTCGCCCCACCGAACGCCCTCGTCGCTGTTGTACGCGACGTTCAGGCGATACAGCGCGTCGGCGAAGCCCATCACGCCCAGCCCGATCTTGCGGTTGGCCTTGCAGACCGCGTCGATCTCCGGCAGCGGATAGTTGTTCGCGTCGATCACGTTGTCGAGGTAGCGCGTGCTCAGGTGGATCGCGTCGCGCAGGCCGTCCCAGTCGACGCGGGCCTCCGGCGTGCAGGCGTCGAGAATGAACAGCCCGAGGTTGATGCTGCCGAGGTTGCAGGCCTCGTACGGCAGCAGCGGCTGCTCGCCGCACGGGTTCGTCGCCTCGATGCGGCCGACGTGCGGCGTGGGGTTGTTCTCGTTGATGCGGTCCATGAAGACGACGCCGGGCTCGCCGGTCTGCCAGGCGTTCTGGATGATGATGTTCCAGATGTCGCGCTTGGTGTAGACCTTGCCGCGCAGCTCCTCGGGGATGTCGCCGACGAGCAGCGGCGTGTCGTAGTACGTCTCGCGGCTGCCCTTCTCGACCGGCTCGACGCAGTCGATCTCGATCAGGCTGCGCACGTCGTACTTCCAGATATCGAGTTCGCGCGGCAGGAGGTAGGCCTGGCCGGTGCGCGGATTGCGGCAGACGTGGGGCGAATCAGGGTCGGCCAGGAACTCGTCCATCCAGGCGTCAGTCATCTTCACCGAGATGTTGTAGTTCGTGAACTGGTTGAGGTCCTGCTTGGCGTGGAGGAACTTCAGGATGTCCGGGTGGTGGACGTACATCATGCCCATGTTCGCGCCGCGGCGGAACGCGCCCTGCTGGATCGCGTTGGTCGCCTCGCTGAACGCCCGCCAGAAGCTGATGGGGCCGCTCGTCGTACCGCCGCTGCTGGCGATGTAGTCGCCGGTGGGCCGCAACTCGTCGAACGCGAAGCCCGTTCCCCCACCCGCCTTCTGGATGAGCGCCGTGTGCTTGATGCTGTCGAAAATGTCGTTGATCGAATCGCGCACCGGAAGCACGAAGCAGGCGCTGAGCATGCCCATCTCGCGGCCGGCGTTCATGAGCGTCGGGCTGTTGGGCATGAACGCACCGGTCGTCATCAGCCGGTAGTAGCGGTTCTCCCAGAGCTGACGGTCGCTCTCGCACGCGCCGTAGCGCAGCTCGACGTCAGCCACGCACCGGGCGACGCGACGGAAAAGGTCGGCCGGTGTCTCGATGCACTCGCCCGCCTCGTTCTTCTTCAGGTAACGGGCCTCCAAGACCTTACGAGCGTTCTCGGTCAGCCGGATGTCGTCCGCCGGGGCGCGGGCATGCGAAGACGAGAGCATCGGAATTCCCTTTCCGTCTTGAGATTCTACGAGAGCCAGACTGAGACCGAACAACCAAGCACAGGGCCTGCTCCAAGTGGTCCGCCCGGACTATGTGCCCCAGCGGATCATATAGGGGGCATCCATCAATGTAGCACAAGCTGTAGCGGTATGCAAAGAAAAGACTCACCATTTCAAATAATCGCCACAACCCAATTAGATACAATATGTTGGGCTTTGCGAAAAACGAAGACGCAACCGCCAGCGGCTGACCCTGTCGCACGCCCCCAAGCAGCCACGAATATACCTAACAATATACGACTTGATGCAGGCGTGTCAACGCTGTTTCCGGCCAAGGAATCCGCCCGAAATCGGGCACGGCTACTCTTTCGGTTCGCAACGGCACCCCGCCGCGTGACCAGCGCTTCGCCGCCGGTACAATGGCCCCATGAGCGTGCCCTGGAGCGCAGTAACGTCCTGGCTGGCCCGCCGCGAGAAGCCGCTGCTGGTCACCCACCGCCGACCCGATGGCGACGCGCTGGGAGCGGCGGCGGGGCTCGCGCTGGCGCTTCGACAGATGGGCCAGAAGCCGGCCATCGCCCTGTTCGAGGCCTTTCCAGCCCGGTACCGATTCCTGGGGATCGAGCAGGATTGCCGAGCATGGGACGCGCGTGCCGATTTCGTGCGCAACGCCGACGCCCTGGTGATCCTGGACACGTGTTCGTTCAGCCAGCTTGAGCCGCTGGCGGACTTCGTCCGCCAGGCGCCGCCGACGCTGGTCATCGATCACCACGCCACGCGCGACGATATCGGCGGCCGAGCAGGGGATTTGTGTCTGATCGACCCTGTCGCGAGCGCGGCCAGCCTGCTCGTGACCGAATGGCTCATGGCCGAAAACCGCCCGATCTCAACGACGCAGGCGACGGCCCTGCTCACCGGGCTGGCGACGGATTGCGGCTGGTTCCGCTTCTCGAACACCGATGCGCGCACGCTGCGAGCGGCGGCTGCGCTGGTTGAGGCGGGGGCGAACGCGTCCGAAATCTACGCAGCGGTCTACCAGCAGGAGCCGGTCCAGAAGCTGCGGCTGATCGGGCGCATGCTCGCGGGGCTGGAACTGCTCGATAACGGGCGGCTTTGCGTGCTTCGCCTGCACCAGGCGGACTTCGCAGCCGCTGGCGCGACGCAGAACATGACGGAGGACGTGATCAACGAGGCCGTGCGCCTGGAGGGCGTGGAAGTCACCGTGCTCTTCTCAGAGCAGCCCGACGGGGTCGTTCGCGTCAATCTGCGCAGCCGCCGCCGTACCGACGTAGCCGAGGTGGCGCGGGAGTTCGGCGGCGGGGGTCACGCCCGGGCCGCGGGGGCGCGGGTTACAGGGAAGACGGCTGAGGTCGAGGCGCGTGTCATCGCCACCGTTCTGGCAGCCATGCAGCGCCACGAGTGAGCCGGCGGCGATCGCCGTCTGGCCGGCCGACCCGGACGAGCGGTGCCTGCGACGGGCGGCGGAGCTGGCCGAGCGGCTCGGGTTGCCCTGCGTCGAGAGCGCAGGCGACACTGCGGCGCTGCTGGTCGTCCGGACGGCGCGGCTGGAGCTCGCGTTTCCGGGCCCGCGGGCGACGAAAGCCCTGCACGTCGATTTTGTCGGCGGCCCACTCGGATACGCGCGCCGCCGCAATCGCTTCGGGTCGCTGTACCAGGCGGTCGGCATGCGCGGCGGAAAGCGCCCGCGCGTGCTGGACGCGACGGCGGGCCTCGGGCGCGACGCCTTTCGCCTGGCATACGCTGGTTGCGAGGTGCTGGCGGTCGAGCGGTCAGCGGTCCTTTTCGCGCTGCTGGAGGATGGCGTCGAGCGCGCCATGCGCGAGCCGGAGATCGCGACGCGGATCGGCGGCCGGCTGCGGTTGCTGCGCGCAGACTCGCGCGACGTGCTGCGGCGCGCGGCCGCGGATATCGCGCCCGACGTGGTCTACGTCGATCCGATGTATCCCGAGCGTGAGAAGGCAGCGCTGGTGAAGGTGGAGATGCGCATGCTGCGGCGCGTGGTCGGCGAAGACGCCGATGCGCCCGAGTTGCTGCGCGTGGCGCTCGACGCGGCGCGGGAGCGCGTCGTCGTCAAGCGCCCGCGCCGCGCACCGCCGATCGGCGGAGCGCCGAGCCATTGTTGCCAGGACCGGACGACGCGTTACGACGTGTATATGCGGTGTGCGGGCCGCTAGGCCGTGAGTTGCGGCAGGTAGCGCAGCACCGCTCCCAGGATGATGATCGCCGCGAACTCAGCCAGCATGATGCTCAGCCACATCGGCGCTCGTGCCCGGGCGCGATCGCCCGCCGGCCCGCTCAGCACGAGCATCGTCGCCGGATGAAAGACCGCCAGCGCCAGCAGGAGTTTCAGCCCGAAGAGTCCGTGGTAGAGGCCGGCGTGGGGCGTCCCGCGGTATTCGGGGATGCGGTAGAGGACGAACGTCAGCAATCCGGTGACGAGCAGCAGGGCGATCGCGGTGAAGACGACGACGCGCCAGCGCGGAATCACCGCCGCCCGCAGCGCCGCCCGCTGGCCGTCTTCGAGCACGCGCAGCGAAGGCTGAAGCGCCACGGCCTTGAACACGACCGCACCGGCCGCCGTTGCCGCCGCCGCGATATGCAGAATGCGGATGACGACGGCCAGGGCGGCGGGCGGAGTGGCTGCGTCGGCAGCGGCCAGCGAGAGTGCGATCGGGTCCATTCGTGTGATCTCCACAGCTTGGCGCTTGACGGATCGCCGGATGATACTCGCATGGGCCGTGAAACGGAAACGGGCCGCGCGGCGCCGGCCGGATTCCCATAGAATCGCCGCCCCATGAAGCGACGCGCGAAGCTCGAGAAGCCGTCCGTAGGCGCCAGGCGTGCGCCGGGGCCGCCGGCGCGTGAAACCGTTCTGTTCGTCGCGCTGGCGGTGCTGCTGGCCGGGGTCGTGGCGGTCGTGCACGGGCCGGCGCTGACGGCGCAGTCTCACGCCCTCGACGATCACATGTACATGATCAACAACCCGCTCGTGCGCAACCCGAGCTGGGATTCGGTCGGACGCTTCGTCGGTGAGGTGACGAAGCCGTCGTCGGTGCGCGGCTATTACCAGCCGCTGACGATGATCTCGCTGATGATCGACTACGCCTGCGGCGGACGGCCCGACGACATGACGGTCTTTCGCCGCACGAGCCTGGCGCTGCACGTGCTCAACAGCGTGCTGATGGCCACGGTCGTGTTCCTGTGCTTCCGCAATGCCGTCGTCGCCGCGATGGCCGGCCTGCTGTTCGGCCTGCACCCGATGACGGTCGAGGCCGTCGCGTGGATGGGCGAGCGCAAGACGCTGCTGGCGACGTTCTTTTCGCTTGCGAGCGTCGGCGCGTACATTCTGCACGCGCGGCGGCCGCACTGGTCGAAGTACACGGCCTGCGCCGCGCTGTTCGTGCTGGCGCTGCTGAGCAAGCCCACCAGCACGCCGCTGCCGGTCGTGCTGCTGCTGCTGGATTACTGGCCGCTGCGACGGCTGAGCTGGCGGAGCGCGCTGGAGAAGCTGCCGCTGCTGGCGATTGCGGCGTTGTCCGCCGTGCTGACGGTGGTGTCGCAGGCCTCGGCGGCGTCGGTGCAGTCTCCCGACGAGCAGGGGCTGGCGCGGAACGTGCTGATCGTGTGTCACAACGTGGTGTTCTACCTGTACAAGGTGGCGTGGCCGGCGGACCTGGCGCCGTTCTACCCGTTTCCGCCGGCGCCGCTGATCCGGCAGCCGATGGTGCTCGCCGGTGTGATCGGAACACTGCTGCTGCTGGCGGGGCTGCTGGCGTCGCTGCGCTGGACGCGGGCGCTGCTGACGGGGTGGCTGATCTTCTTCGTGGCGATCACGCCGACGCTGGGCGTCATCGGCTTCACGATCGTGATCGCCTCCGACAAGTACGCCTACCTGCCGGCGCTTGGTTTCGTGCTGGTCATCGCCGCCGGGCTGGCGGCGGCGTGGGCCTACGGCGGCGCCCCGCGCAAGGCCTGGGTGCGGGCGGCGACCGTAGGCGTCGTCGTGCTGGCGGCGGGGTTCGAGGCCGTCGCGACGCGACAGTACCTTCAGGTGTGGCAGACGACCGAGGGGCTGTACCGCCATGTGCTGGCCCGCGCGCCGGACGCCTACGAGCCGCTGTATAACCTGGGGCTGCGGCTGAACGAGCGGGGCCAGTACGCCGAGGCGGCGGAGCTCCTCCGCCGCGCGGTGGAGCGCAACCCGAATCATTGGCGCGTTCACCAGGGATACAACGACCTGGGGGTTTCGCTGATGCAGCTCGGGAACGCCGCCCGCACGGCGGGGGACTACAAGACCGCGCTGGATCGCTTCCGCGAAGCCCACGAGGCGCTCGAAGCGGCGCTGCGGCGGCGCACGCGGCCCGACCTGGCGACCGACGACAGCCGGGCCTACACCAATCTCGGCATCGTCCAGAACCGGGTAGGGCTTATTCGTCGCGAGCTCAATCAGCCCAACGAGGCCGAGAAGTGCTTCGCGCGGGCCGAGGAGTACCTGCGCCAGGCCGTGACGGCGAACCCGGACAACGACTCGGCCTACTTCAACCTGTCGATCGTGCTCGGCGGCCCGCTTGAGCGACCCGCCGAGGCGCTCGAGTACGCCCAGCGGGCGTTGCAGCTCGCGCCGCGAAACCCGATGCGGCACTACAACATGGCCATCGCGCACAACCGGCTGGGTCAGCGCGAGACGGCCATCGGCTACCTGCGCCAGACGCTTGCGCTGAACCCCGCCCACGCCGACGCGCGGCGCATGCTCGATCGACTGCTGAATGCGCAAGACGCGCCGCCGGACGACGCCGGGCCCTGAAGGAGGCTTTGCCCGATCCAATCAGACGGCGGCTCTCTGAACGAGGTCATTCCCGCCGGACTGGCGGCGCGGCTGGCGCGGCTTTCGCCCCGGCGCGCGGGAGCGTTTCGCGGTTGGCGCGTGCCCGCTCGTCGCCTGCCGAGCGCGGCGTGCGTCCTTGGTGCGCGGGGCGCTGCGTTCCGGGTTCTCCGGGCCGACGAGCCGATCGCCCGGCATGACGTGGCCGAGCCGCTCCTCGATCTTGCGGGCGTATTCGTTCGACAGCTCGAAGCCCACGAACCGGCGGCGCAGCTTCTTGGCGACGGCCAGCGTCGTGCCGCTGCCGCCAAAGGGGTCGAGCACGACGTCGCCTTCGTTTGAGCAGGCGCGAATGATGCGGCCGAGGAGCTGCTCGGGCATCTGGCAGCCGTGCCAGCCGCGTCGCTCACCGAACGTGCCGGCGACGCGCGAGAAATACCAGGTGTCGCTGTGCGGGGGGAAGCGGCTGGGGATGTCCTGCGGCCGGACGACGAAGCCGTCGAACATGGGCGTATCGGGCGGCAGCGCGGGCGTGATCATCCAGGTATCGTCGGGCATGCGGCCCTCCGGGGCGGCCCGCTTGTCGCCATACACGAGCTGCCGGGCGGAGGGGACGCGAACGGCGAGCGAGTTGAAGGTGAAGTGCTTCGGGTCCATCACGAAGTGGAACAGGTGCGCGTGGCTGCGCGTGAACTTCTGCAAGCAGTGCACGCCGAACGTGTAGAACCAGACCACCCAGCTCCGGCAGTGAAAGCCCAGCTCGCGCGTGCAGAGCACCTTGAGCTCCGCCGCGTACTCGTCGCCGATCGCCAGCCAGAACCCGCCGTGCGGCTTGAGCACGCGGCGGACGGCTGCGATCCACCAGCGGGACCAGCCGAGGTACTCGTCGGCGGCCTTTCGGTCGTCGTAGACGTCGTAGTCGTAGCCGATGTTGAACGGGGGATCGGCGAAGGCGAGATCGACGGAGCCCTCCGGGAGGCCGGCGAGGCCGTCGAGGCAGTCCATGTTGTGGATCCGGTCGAGGCCGACGTTCATGATCACCACTCACAAGATATGGTAGCGTGGATGGTCGCGGGACGCAATAGAGAGTTCCGAGGTGGTCCCGTTTGTCCCACTTGTGGCCGGGCTGGGGACGGACCGGCTCCGACGGGCGCGGAGCGGGCATGGCCTCAGCAGAGCCGGGCCGTCCCAGCCCGGAACTGGGCGCGGCTCGACTCGGCTTCCGGGATAGCCCCTATGTCCTCAGCGTCGCGGGCGGATCGGCGCGGCTCAATCGCCAAACGTAATCCCCTGGGCCAGCGGAAGCTCGGTGCCCCAGTTGATCGTGTTCGTCTGGCGGCGCATGTAGACCTTCCAGGAGTCGCTGCCGCTCTCGCGGCCGCCGCCGGTGTCTTTTTCGCCGCCGAAGGCGCCGCCGATCTCGGCGCCGCTGGTTCCGATGTTGACGTTGGCGATGCCGCAGTCGCTGCCGATGTGGCTGAGGAACAGCTCGGTCTCCATCTGGTGATGGCTGAAGATGGCGCTGCTGAGCCCCTGCGGGACGCCGTTGTGAAGGGCGATGGCCTCCTCCATCTCGCTGACCAGGGTCTGCGTGCTCGCCGGCCGGGTCTTTCCGCCGTAGGTGATGATGTAGAGGATCGGGGCGAAGGTCTCATCCTGGACGATGCGGTAGTGATTCTCGGCCTCGGCGATGCAGGGGCGGACGTAAAGGCCGCCCGGGTATTGCGAGCCGGTCAGCGGCTCGCCGCCGAAGAGGACTTTGCCGCCTTCTTCCCTGAGGCGGCGGATGGCGTGTTGCAGGTCGTCGACGGCCTGTTTGGTGACGAGTGGCCCCATGAGCGTGCCGGCTTTGCGCGGGTCGCCGATGCGCACGGTCTCATACGCGGCGAGGAGCCGGCGGAGGAGCTCGTCCTTCACCGAGCGGTGGACGATGATGCGCCGGGTGCTGGTGCAGCGCTGGCCGGCGGTGCCGACGGCGCCGAAGACGATGGCCCGCGTGGCGAGGTCGAGGTCGGCGTAGCTGGTGACGACGATGGCGTTGTTTCCGCCGAGTTCGAGAATCGTGCGGCCGAAGCGTCCGCCGACGACCTCAGCGACGCGCTTGCCCATGCGGCAGCTTCCGGTAGCGGAGACGAGGGGAATGCGGCGATCCGCGAGCATGGGCTCGCCGACGTCGGCGACCGTGCCGAAAGCGAGCGAGAAGATCGCGGGGTCGACGTTGTTCGCGCGGCAGACGTGCTCGGCAATCTTCGTGGTGGCGATGGCGCACAGCGGGGTCGAGTGCGAGGGCTTCCAGACGCAGGAGTCGCCGCAGACGGCGGCGAGGGCCGCGTTCCAGCTCCAGACGGCGACGGGGAAATTGAAAGCGGAAATGATGCCGACGACGCCGAGCGGGTGCCATTGCTCGTACATGCGGTGGCGTGGGCGCTCGCTGTGCATGGTGAGGCCGTAGAGCTGGCGCGACAGGCCGCAGGCGAAGTCGCAGATGTCGATCATCTCCTGCACTTCGCCGCGGCCTTCGGCGGTGATCTTGCCCATTTCGAGGGTGACGAGGTCGCCGAGCTCGTTCTTGAACTGGCGCAGGCGGTCGCCGAGCTGGCGAACGACCTCGCCGCGCTTGGGCGCGGGGATCATGCGCCAGGCGAGAAAGGCCTGGTGGGCGCGCTGCACGATGCGGTCGTAGTCGGCGCGGCTGGCCTGGCGGACGGAGGCGATCCGCGCGCCGTCGCAGGGGCTGTGCACGTCGACGGTCGGTCCGCCGCCGCACCAGTCGCCGTCGAACCCCCCGAGGTTTTCGTCGGCCAGGCCAAGTTTCCTGAGCAGCTCGTTCATGCGCGTCTCTCGCTCGATCGGGTGATGGATCAACGGCCGGGCGCCCTCCGGCCGGCGCTTCGGCCCATTACAAGGGCCAGTATAAGCGACCGGCGCCCGGGCGCGCGGACTCGCGCGTGCGTGCAGGGCCGCGGCGGGCGAAGGCTCAATCCGGCGGCTTTCGCCACCTGGCGAGGCGGGCGCGCAGCTCGGCCTCCGCGGGCAGCTTTAGCGCGTGGGCCAGGTCGATCGCCTCGTTGAGCGCGGCGACGGCGGCGTCGCGGCGCCCGAGGTCGTACTGGAGCTCGGAGATGTTCTCGAGGCAGAGAAGCTGCTTGTGCAGGTCGTCGCCCTTTTCCAGCTCGGCATATGCGGCCTGGTACTGCTGAAGGGCCTCGGCGGGCTGGGGCGGGGTCATCTCGCGCAGGATCTCGGCCAGCGCGACGCGCACCGCGGGGCGCGAATCGGGCGACGCGAGCTCGAGGCAGCGCCGGGCTGCGGACAGCGCGTGGGGCCAGTCCTTGCGCGTGCGATGCCACTGGGCCAGGAACATCCAGGCGCTGGCCTCGCTGCGCGGCGAGCGGGCCCGCTGCGCCAGCTCGATGGTGCGGCGGTGGAGCTCGAAGGCGCGCTCGTGCTGGCCGAGGCGCTCGCAGATCAGCGCGAGCTTGTTCATCGCCGGCATCTGGGCAACGACGTCGCCGAGGGCGGTCAGCTCCTCGAGGACGCGCGCCTGCCAGTCGAGGGCCAGCGCGAGCTTCTCTTCGGCGAAGCGGCGCAGGCCGTCGTCATCGAGGGCCGCGTCCGGGGGCGGGCGCCACGAGAGGTGCGCGTCGGCGAGGTAGCCCATGGCGGAGACGCGGCCGTAGGGCTCGTCGTGCTCACGGTAGATGCGCAGGCCGTTCTCGAAGCGCTGGATGGCCGGCTGCGGCGCGGTGAGGACCATGACCGCGACGCCCTGCATCAGCTCGGCCTCGGCGCGATCGACCCAGTCGCCGTTCTGCCTCGCCAGCTCCGACAGCACGCGCATGCGGCGCAGCGCCGTCGCCAGCGCCTCGCCGCTGAGACGCTGACCGACCTGGGCGAGCATGCTCAGCGCCGGACGGTAGCGCGGGTCGAAGCGGATCGCCTCGTCGGCGTAGTAGACGGCGTCGGCCATCCGGTCGGCGCGGGCGGCGCCGAGGGCCTTCGCGTAATACTCGATGGCCGTCGGCGTCGCCGCGGGCGCGGAGAACACGAGTCGGCGCGGGTCGCCGGAGGGCGGCGCGACGCCCAGCGAGTCGATGATCCAGGTGGTGGCCTCGTCGAGGACGGCGAACATTCGGCCCGGTCCGAGGGCGCCGCGCCGCGCCGCGCCGCCGTGACCGATCTCGCGCAGCTCGAGGGTGATCGTCAGCGCGTCGGGCGTGCCGACGGCCTGGCCGGTGATGAGCAGGCGTCCGCCGAGCAGTTCGGCGACGGCGGGCCATTCCGGGTCGGGGTGGCCGGCGTCGTGAAGCTCGCGCCGCGCCTGGTTGAGGCGCGCCGTCGGAATGGTGACGACGCCCGGCGTTCGGCGCAGGCGCCACGAGAGCGTTTCCTCGACGCCGATCGCGACCCAGGCGTCGCGCGGGTCGGTCTCGGGCGGGCAGGTGAAACCGGCGATGGCGACGTGCGGCCGGGCCGACGGTGCGGCGGGGGCGCTGGAAGGAGCGCCGGGGGCGTTCTGCGCGGCGGGTGCGCGGGATGGGCAGATGGCGAGCAGCAGGAGCGGAAACACGAAGGCCTGCCGTCGCGGGCGACGAACGAAGTTCGGAGCGCGGGTTGATTCGCTCATGGTGATGGGCGACATTGTAGCGTCAACGAGTTGGAGCGCGGATGCTTGAAAGCCGAAAGCGAGCGGAGGCAGGCGGCTGGCGCGTGGCGGCGGCGGTTTGGGCGCTCGCGGCGCAGGCCGCCATTGGCGCGCCGCACCGCGACTGGACGGTAATCCCGCTTGGGTCGTTCGAGCTGAAGGATGGGCGGCAAGTGGTCACCATCGCGCGCCCGTACGATCACCTGGGCATCATCCGCTCGCCGATTGTGATCGTGGCGCTGTTCGACCCGGCCGTGGCTGGGGAGGCATCGCCCGCGGAGCTGTCCATCTCGGCACAAGGGCAGCGCTACCCGCGCTGGAGGATCGGGCAGGCCGGGCAGGTGTACGTCCTCGGCCTGGAAGCGCTGGATCGTGACGGATCGCACGAAGGCCGCGCCACCACGTTGACGATCGAGGTCGCGCGGCCACTGCCGGGGCTGGCGCTGATGGTCAGCGGCGCGCCGGACCTGGCGCTGGCCGGGCCGCAGGCGCTCGGGCCGCTGGAAGACGTCGTCGCGGCAATGCCGCGCGGAGAAGCGCGCGAGTACCTGCAAGCGACGCTGCAATCCGCCGCCGCGGACCTGGCCGGTGCGCGGCGTGAGATCGAGCGCCTCTGCGGCAGCGGCGATGAGACGGTCGCGCGGCTGGCGCGGAGCGCGCGGCGGCGGATGGATTTCGCGCTGGCGGAGAGCCGGGCGCCGGCGACGGCCGATGGACATTACCGGCTGGGGCTGTATGCGCAGCAGGCCGGGTTGTTTCGATCGGCGCGGCTGCACCTGGAGCGGGCCCTGTCGCTCGACGTGCGCCGGCCGGAGGCGTGGTTCCGCCTGGGCGAGGTGCTGGAGCGCTGCGGCGAGAACGAGGAGGCGTTCGGACCGGTGATCGAGCGCGCCGGCATGGCCGCGGGTGTCCAGCCCGCCACGTGGAACGTCCTGGTCGTGACCATCGTCGGCCGGCCGAAAGCCGGGGCCTCGGCGGGCGACGGACAGCCGGCCCTGACTCCCGCGGAGGTCCGGGCGATACGGGACCAGTGGCGCGCGTTTTCGCAGATCATCCTCGGCGCGTCGCGGGGGCGGCTGCGACTCGAAGCGCGATTCGTGCAGCTCGAAGACGCGACCGCGGCCGGGTACCGCAGCCTGGCCTATCGCAGCCCGCTCGTCGCCGACGAGGCCGCGAGCTTCTCGATCCTGGCGCCGCCGGCGAACCTGCTCGGCGCGCCCGGCGGCGTCGACTGGGTCGTCACATTTCGTCGCGGCGGGCTGGGCGTGACCGCCGGTCCGGACTGCGGCGTCGGCGGGGCGGCCATCAGCGACGTTCCGGCGGAGTGCGGCTGGACGGGGTTGCTGGTCGAGTTCTGCCGGCTGGTTGATTGTGTCGGGCGATACAGCGAACTCGATGAACTGATTCCAACCCTGAGGCACGCGCCGGGCTGCGGCATGCAGCCGAACCCGTCGCTCGGGTCGGCGTTGCGGGCTGGGCTGGGCTATCACGCCGCGCCGGAGGCGTTCCGCCGGCTCGGCGTGGCGGCGCCGCCGTCGCCGGCGGGGTATGTGCAGAACTGGTACGTCGCGCCGGGCCGCACGCACAGCGGCTCCGCAGCGGCGGCGGACAGGGCGTTGAGCGAGTCCGTCAGCCCGGGGCGGCTCGAACCGCCGGAGCGCTTCGTCGAGTCGCGCGATGCGTTCATCGACCTGCGGAGGGTGTTGACGGAGGCGCGAATCGACGTGGCGCAGTACCCGGTGGCGAAGGCGACGACGTGGGTGCTGTCGCCGTCGCGCGCGAGCCTGCGTTTCTGGCTGACGGCGTGCGACCGGGCCGCGGTCTGGCTGAACGACCGGGTTGTGCACCGCGGGGACGTGTATCTCCAGAATGCGTGGCGCGACGCGGCGCAGACGGCGGCGTTGGCGGTTCCGGTCGTGATGCAGAAGGGCTGGAACCGCATCGACGTGGTCGTGGAGCGGCCCGCCGCGGGCCAGCGGCCGTTCGGCTTCGCGCTGCGCATCCTGACGCCGGAGGGCGGGCCGGCCGAGGAGCTGATCCAGGCGACGCGCCGCACGGAGCCGCCGCGCGTGTTGCTCAGCGACCCGTTCGAGCCGCGGGCTGGAACGTACTTCCGGTGGGCGGACGTGCGCGACGATTCTCAGCGGCGTTTGCCGCAACTGAGCATCGCGGCGCTGCACAACCGGGGGGAGCTGCCCGCGAACGTGCGGTTGCAGTCGGCGTTTAGCGGGGGCGGGGGCGTGGTGGTGATCGGATCGGACTCGGACGAGGAGCTGTCGCGGCGAAGCGGGGTGCGGCTGCGCGCCGCACCGCGTTCGTGGGACGTGCACCAGGATCGGGACGTCGAACTGAACAACGTGCTCGACTGGGAGCGCGAGGCCGTCGCGGTGTATCCCTATCGCAGGAACAACGAATGGCGCCACCTGCTGCTGATCAAGCCGGAAGCCGTCGAGCCGTACCTCGCCTGCCTGCGAGAGTCGCCGCAGGCGGCGCAGAGGTTTGCGAAGTCCCACGTGAGCGGGCGCGTGCTGGGCTATGTGCGCGTCGGTGCGGTGTCGGCGTGGCAATGGCTGATCGTGGTGGACACGCTGCTTGAAACGCCGCTGCCGGTGGATGAGGAAGACCTGCTGTGGCCCGTGTGACGCCGCGGTCGGAGCCGCGAGCAAGCGCCATGTCCAAGCCGGGCCCGGCCGGCCGCAAGGAAACATGAGGCTTCGCGTGGGGCTCGGGCATATGGCGCGGAGGGCGCCGCCTGGCGGGGGCGGCGCCCTCGCATGAGTCAGAGGACTGCGAGACTGGAGCCGTGGGGCTGCCGCAGGCCTACTTGTTGCCCGAGCAGCTCTTCTCCCCGCCACACTTCTTGTCGCCGCTGCACGACTTGTCGCCGCCGCACTTCTTCTCGCAGGCGGCGCAGCACTTGTCGCACTTCTGGGTGCAGCCCAGGTTCGCGGCGAACAGGACGCCGCCGCCAAGCAGGGCGGCCACGGCGGTGGCCTTGATGTTGCTGAAGGCGATGTTCTTGAGGTTCATGCGTAGGGTCCTTTCGTGTTGGCAAGCCAGGCGTCCGCGAGGCGAGGAGAACGGCGACGCGCCGTCCACCGCCGTGCTGCACAAGAAACGCGACCACGGGCTCAAGGATCTGGAGTCCGCGCCAAACCGGCCAGGCAGACATGCGCTGCCCGGCACGCACCCGAACCGTGCATAGGCTAGCACTCGCCGGGCGGGCGTCAACTGCTCTCCGGCTGGGGTGAGTGGGCGGGGGTCCGGCGCTTGTGAGCGAGGTCGTAGTTCATGGCGGGGGCGGCTCAGTCCCCTAGACAGGCGCCGAGCGCGCGAGCCACCGCGATCAGGGGATCGTCCAGCTCGACCAGCCGCTGCTGGTCGGCGACAGCGGCGATGGGCGCCATGTCGGTGCGGCCCT
The DNA here is from genome assembly GCA_900696525.1 of uncultured Planctomycetota bacterium. Taxonomy (GTDB): domain Bacteria; phylum Planctomycetota; class Phycisphaerae; order UBA1845; family Fen-1342; genus CAADGL01. Next base: position 130,539 of record CAADGL010000016.1, on the reverse strand, counting down.
GCCGCCAGACGGCCACCTGGTTCCACTCGCCGAGGGCGGCCATCTGAATCGCCTTGTGACCGAGCAGCGTGGCCAGCACGCGATCGAAGGCGACCGGCGCGCCGCCGCGCTGCACGTGGCCGAGGATCGTGGCGCGGGTCTCGCGGCGGATGCGGGTCTCGATGTCGGCGGCAAGCTTCTGGGCGATGCCGCCGAGGCGGATGGGCTCCGGGCTCTCGACAATGATGCGGTCCACGACCTGCTGCCCGCCGCGGGGGCGCGCACCCTCTGAGACGGCGATGAGCGTGAAGCGGCGGCCGGCCTCGGCGCGGCGGATGCAGAAGTCGCAGACGGAGTCGAGATCGTAGGGGATCTCGGGGATGAGAATGACATCGGCGCCGCTGGCGAGCCCGGCGTGGAGGGTCAGCCAGCCGGCGTTGCGCCCCATGAGCTCGACCACCATGATGCGATGGTGACTGGCGCCGGTGGTGCGGATCTTGTCGAGGCACTCGCTGGCGGTCTGCACGGCGGTCGTGAAGCCGAACGTCAGTTCGCAGTGCATCAGGTCGTTGTCGATGGTCTTGGGCACGCCCACGCACGGGACGCCGCGGCGAATGATGCCGTTGGCGGCGGACATGGTGCCGTCGCCGCCGACGCAGACGAGCAGGTCGATGGCGTGGCGCTCGACGGTTGCCAGGACGCGGTCGGTGACGTCGGCGCGGATGGGTGTTCCATCGGCGCCGTAGCCGGTGACGAAGCTGGCGGGATTGGCGCGGTTGTTGGTGCCGAGAATCGTGCCGCCGGCGGTGAGGATGTTGGAGACGTCGTCGTAGCGCAGGGGACGGACGCGGTCTTCGATGAGGCCGAGAAAGCCCTCCTCGATGCCGAGCACGTCGATGCCAAGCTTCAGGATGGCGGCCTTGGTGACGACGCGAATGACGGCGTTGAGCCCCGGGCAGTCTCCGCCGCCGGTGAGGACGCCGATGCGGCGCAGGGGAGTGCGATTCATTGGCACGTCTCCGGGACGAACGGCCGCGAGCGCGGGCGCTCGCCCGTCAGGCCGTCAGAAGGGCGGCCTGAGCACACGCGGCGGCCCGGGCGCGTCGACCGGCCACGCCGCGGATACGCTGAGGCTGCGGATTGCGAACCAAGCATGGTCTCATTCTACCTCCCGCGACACAGCGCGGCTCGGCGCCTCTGCGCGGCGGGGCCAGCAGATGTGAATTCACGTGCTCGCGAGCACTTGACCCACGAGCGCGGGCGTGATCTCCCGCAGCGCGGCGACGACGCGGTGGGCGCCGGCCGTCGCCAGCCGGTGGGCCGGGTGCGTGCCGGCCAGGCCAATCACGCCCATCTTCGCCGCCAGGGCCGCTTCGATTCCCACCGGGGCGTCCTCGACGACCACGCAGCCCGGCGGCGGCACGCCGAGCCGTCGGGCGGCGAGCAGGAAGCACTCGGGATCGGGCTTGCCGCGGCAGACATCGAAGCCGGTGACCACGGCGGAGAACGAGCCGCGGATGCGCGTTTCGTCGAGCACGAGGTCGATGTTCTCGCGCGGGCCAGAGCTGGCGACGGCCAGGCGGTATCCGGCGGCGGCCAGGGCCGCCAGCGTCTCGCGGGCGCCGATCATCAGCGGGACGACGCCCGAGATCAGCTCGCGGTAGGTGCGCTCCTTGTCGGCGTCGATGCGCTCGACGTCGTCGGGCGCGAGGCCGGCGCCCCAGAGCGTCGCGATGATGTCGCGGCTCGTGCGGCCGAAGCTCTCGCGGAAGCGCTGCTCGCTTACGTCGATCCCGTGGCGGCGGGCGACGAGGCGCCAACTCGCGGCGTGCGCCGGGCCGGAGGCGACCAGCACGCCATCCATGTCGAAGATCACGGCGCGCGGCGTTTCACTCATAGCAGGCACTCAACAGGGCGATGTCATCGGTGAGCGGCCGTCCGCCGACGTGATCGCGCACCGCCTGCTCGATCCGGGCCAGGAGCGCGTCGGCGCCGGCGTCGTGCCGTTCGACCAGGCTCAGCAGACGCTCGAGGCCGAAGGGCTCGCCGTCGCCGGCCGCCTCGACGACGCCGTCGGTGTACACCAGCAGGCGGTCGCCCGGGGCGAACGGGACGCCGGCCAGCTCCCAGGTCTGCTCATCGAGCAGCGGCGAGACCAGCGGCCCGGTGGGTTCGAGCAGGCGCGGCGCGCGGCCGCGGCCCAGGTGAATGGCCGCCGGGTGGCCGGCGCTGAGGAATTCGAGGCGGCCGGCGCCCGGGTCGATGCGCCCGCACAGCAGCGACATGAAGCGCTGCGACCCGATCGTCCGCAGGTGGGCCAGCACGCGCCGCACGACGTCCTGCGGGGCGTGGGCCGTCGCCGCGGACTCGCGGAACGCGGCCTTGACAATGCCGGTCAGCATCGCGGCGCCCGCGCCGTGTCCGGCGACGTCGGCCACGAGGAAGCCCGCCCAGTCGCCCGCGGCGGCGTAGTCGTAGAAGTCGCCGCCGAGGTCGTCGCAGGGGGCGTAGCGGCCGGTCAGCAGGCAGCGCCCGCAGTGCAGGGGGCCGCCCGGCAGCAGGCTGCGCTGGAACGTGCGGGCCACGCGCAGCTCGCGTTCGATGCGCGCCAGGTGCCGGCGGTTCTCCTCGCGCAGGCGGCGCGCGACGGCGCAGCGCTCCACCAGCGTCCGCAGCACCTCGCGATCGAACGGCTTCTCGATGAAGTAGTACGCCGCCGCCCGGATCGCCTGCACGAGGTGGACGTCGAAGCTGTGCACGCTGCCGGTCATCAGGATCACGTCCAGGTCCGGCCAGCGCTGCCGCAGCCGGTCGAGCAGCTCGAACCCCGACATCTCCGGCATGCGCACGTCCAGCAGGGCGATGTCCGGCGGGTGGCGCTGGGCGCTGAGCAGCGCGTCGCCCGGCGTGCGGCAGCAGACGACGTCGTGCTGCGGCGCGAGCAGGCGTTCGACCGCCCGCAGCATGCCGGCGTCGTCGTCCACGACCAGGACGCGCACGGTCTTCATGTCGGCGCCTTCGCGGCCCGCGGCTGGGCGTCGCGCGCCAGCACGGGCAGGGTCAGGCGCACGCGCGTCCCGGCGCCGGGCGGGCTGTCGATCGTCATGCGCCCGCGCGCCTCCCAGATGATCGAACGGCAGATCGACAGTCCCAGGCCGTGGCCGTCGGGCTTCGTAGTGAAGAAGGGCTCGCCGATGCGCTCGATCAACTTCGGGTCGATGCCGCTGCCATTGTCGCGCAGCTCGATCTCGACCGCCTCGCTGGCCGGGCTGGCGCGGATCGACAGCCGTCCGCCGGCGGGCATCGCGTCGCGCGCGTTCGTCGCCAGGTTCAGAAACAGTTGCGACAAGTCGGCCTGCCCGACCTGCACCGACGGCAGGTCCGCCGGCAGGTCGATGTCGAGCGCGATGCCGCGGCGCTTCAGGCTGTCGCCCAGGATCGCCAGGGCCCCATCGATCGCACGCCTGAGGTTGCCCGCGCCCACCGCCCGCGAACCGCCGCGGCCGAGGCTCAGCATGCCGGCAAAGATGCGCCGGCTGGTCTGGACGGACTGCTCGATCTGCGCGAGGTCGACGGCCAGCGCGCGGGCGTCGACCTGGCGCGCTTCCGCTTCGCAGCGCAGTTGCTGGACGAGCGGCAGCACCGCGCCGAGTGCGTTGTTGATGTCGTGCGAAACGCCGCGGGCGATCGTCGCCAGCGCGTGCTTCTTCTCGGCGGCCACCATCTGGCTCTCGAGGGCCTCGGTGCGCTGGAGGTACTGGATGGCGACCGAGGCGTGCGGCGTGAACTGGCCGAGAATGTCGGCCTCGTAGCGCCCGAACGCCCCGGGGCGCAGCGCGGCCAGCCGCAGCAGCCCGATCGTCCCCAGCCGCGTGACGATGGGGGCGCACAGCAGCGCGCCCGTCGGCGGCAGGTCCGACTCGCCGTCGCGCCGGCGTTCGAAGTCGAGCCAGCGGGCCAGCGCTTCCGGCGCGCCGGGCGTCCAGCCGCGCCAAGCGCCCTCCACGTGGTCGAAGCCGCACACGCGCCCAACGCGAAGCAGCGCCCGCACCGCATCATCCAGCGCGATGTGCGCCCCGATCCGCCGGCTCTTGCCCTTGCGGCACGCGAGCTGCTCAGCCGCCAACTCGAAACCCTGTCCGTCCGCGTCGCACAGCAGCAGCGCCGACGAGTGGTCATAGCGCGTCAGCGTCCGCAGGCCGTGCAGCACCTGATAGAACAGGTCGCGCGGCCTGAGCTGCTCCATGACCTTGCGGTCGAGCCGCTGCCGCACGTCTTCGACGCGCCGCTGGTCCAGCAGCCCGAACGCCTCCGACACCCGCCCCGTGATCCGCGCCAGCACACGTCCCTCGCCCGGCGCGAATCCGCCAGGCCGACGCAGCACGAACGCCCCCCACGATCCCCCAAAACGCCGCACCGACGCGCCGATCACGTCGGGCGAAACGGCGGGGTACGCGCCGTGAACGAAGGCGCGCAGGTCGATGCCGTCCCACGCGGCGTTGGCGGGGACGTTGAACTCGACCGCGGGTTCGGCGCCGGGGCGGTCGATGACGACGGCGCAGCCGTGGCCGGCCTTCATGAAGTCGCGCGTCGCCCGCAGGGTCATGCGCAGCAGCGTGTCCGCCTCGCTGATCGAGGCGCCGCGCTCGCCCAGCTCGTGAAGGAAGCGATACAGCCTGTCGTACGCCCGCTGGCCCATCCTGTGCTTTCCGCCGGCTGCCCGCGTCGGGCCGGCTGCGCGGCGTTCCCGCGCGGGACGGCCCAATCGTCCCGCCGGCCGCGCCGTCCGGCAAGCCCGGCGGCGACCGCGCGCCCTGATTGCGGCCCGTCCGGCCCGCCGGGCCGCCGGGGTCTTATTGCGGCCGCCCGGCATCGGTTACAATCCGCCTGGCGCGGTTCTCTGAAGTTCAGTTCCGGCAGGACATCCCCTGGCCTGCCGCGAGACGACCACTTGGCAGGAGAAACTGGGAATGGACGGAGTCGTCGGTCGCGCGCGGCGCAGGGCTGGGATCGTTACCCTGCTGGTCGGAAGCCTCATGGCACCCGCGTTTGCCCGGCCCACCGGCCCGCCGGCGGCGGACGGCCCGGACGCCGTCCGGCTCGCCGAGCTGCGCGAGCGGCTGGCGCGGCAGGAGCAGCGCCTGTGCGAGCTGGAGCGCCAGGCGGCGGCCGCCGACGCCCAGGAGATCGACGCGCAGCAGGTGGCGGTGCTGCGCGCCCAGGTGCGCGCGGTGCTGGCAGAGCCGGCGCTGCGCGAGAGCCTGGGAGCCACGGCGCTCCAGGCCGGCTACGAGAAGGGCTTCTTCATCCGCAGCAGCGATGATCGCTTCCTGCTGAAGACCCAGGGCGTGCTGCAATTCCGCTACGAGTACTACAACACCCACAGCCGCAACCGCTACCTGGCGGCGGGCACGGAGCGGGACGACCGCTCGGGCTTCGACCTGTCGCGCGTGCGGCTGATCCTGTCGGGGCACGCGCACTCGCCCGACCTGACGTACTACGTGCAGGTGCGGGCCGACAGCACGCAGCGCTACGACGCCGGCGTGCTCGACGCCTATGTCAACTACCGCTTCGCCGACGCGTTCCAGGTGCGCATGGGCGTCTTCAAGGCCGCCGGCACAACCGTGAGCCTGACGTCCGACAGCGAGCTTCAGACGGTGGATCGCCCGATGGTGGACTCGGTGTACGGGCTGGACCGCGGGCTCGGGCTGCGGCTCTGGGGCCATTGGGACGACAAGCGCTTCGAGTGGTATTTCGATGCGCTGAACTCACTGCGGACCGTGCGCGGCCGCACCATCACGCCCGACCCGTCGGAGCTCGATACCAACCCGGCGGTCGTCGCCCGTTTGGTGTGGAACGCGCTGGGCTCGGGAGCGGACCTCGCCGGCGAGCCCGACCTGGCGCACCTGGCCGAGCCGGCGCTGAACTTCGCGATGCACTATGCCTTCAACGAGGACGACGGCGACCCGACCGGCCTGCGCATTCCGGCGCCGCTGCTGATCCGTCCGCACGGGACGGGGGCCTTCGGTCTCGTGTCCAGCCGCGGCTTGCAGATCAACCAGTTCGGGCTCGCCAGTGCCTTCAAGTGGCAGGGCTTCTCGGCCCGCGGCGAGTACATCCTGCGGCTGATCGACGTGCGCGACCCGGCGGCGCCGTGGCTGGCGCAGACGGGCGACGACTCGACCACGGCGCAGCACGGGGCGTACGTGCAGGCGGGGTACTTCTTGCCGATTCCCGCGTTTGAGCGCAAGGTCGAGGTCGTCGGGCGCGTCGGCGTGGTCTCCGCGCTCGCCGAGAGAGTCGATTGCGCACTCGAGTACACGGGGGGTCTGAACTACTACATCAACGGGCACAAGGTGAAGCTCCAGACCGAGGTGACGCACATTACCGAGGCCCCGATCAGCAGCGCCAGCGCCGGCGTCGCGACCGTGAATGACGAGGCGTGGTTCTGGCGGATGCAGCTACAGATCGCGTTCTGACAGCCCGTCAGCCGGGCTCAGTGCTGGCGGTCGGTTATCAGACCATCAGTGGGGCGTCGTGTTTTTTTTCAAGAATAACCAACCATCCGCTCCCGTCTGTGTCCGTAGTGATCGCGGGGCGAATGTCGCGGCCCGCGCGTGGAATGGATAGAACGCAAGGAGTGTAAGTCATGTCGAAGCCGATGGTTGTCGCGTTCAGTGGGGCGCTGCTTCTGGGCCTGGCCACGAGCCCGGCGCTGGCCGATAACTTCGCTTTCGGGTTCAGCTACGGCTCCGGCTATGGCTATTGCGAGCCGGTCTACGCGGCTCCGGTCTACGGGGGCTACTGCGGCACGGCCTACGTCGCGCCGTCGTACTATTGCCCGCCTCCGGTCGTGATCGTTGACCGGCCCCGGTACTACACGACCCCGCGGTATCGCGGTGGCTACTACTACGGCCACGATCGTCCGCGCACCATCAGCGGCGGGTTCGCGAACATCGGCGGCTTCCGTGCCGGTAACTTCAACTACCAGGGCCACAGCCGCTCGTTCGGCATCCGCGGGATTCAGGGGCCCCGCGGCGGGCGCGCCGGGCAGTTCTACTACCAGGGCCGGTAGAGCGCCGAGGCCTGTCGGCGACCCAGGTCGCTGAACGGGCCGCGGAAGCGACAGGCGAACGCGGGGGCACCCCCGGCTGACCCAGCCGGGGGTGCCCTTTCTGCATGGGGCGGGACTCCGGTGGTTTCGCGGCCGGCCGAAAGGCGGGACAATGCCCGGCGGTTCTCGATCGCGCGTGGAACGACAACGGAGAGCATCATGCAGCGCAGCAGATTTCTGGCCGTGCTACTAGGCGTTTCGGCGGGCGGCCTGGCAGCCACGGCCTACGGTCAATCCTCGGAGGCCGCGCAGCCCGCGCCGAAAGCGATCTACGACGAGCAGGCCGATGCCAAGGCGGACATCGCCGCGGCGCTGGCCAAGGCCAAGCGCGAAAACCAGCGCGTGCTGGTCATGTTCGGCGGCAACTGGTGCGGCTGGTGCCACAAGCTGCACGGCCTCTACAAGCAGGACAAGGAGATCGCCCGCAAGCTGCTCTACGAGTATCGGCTCGTGCTCGTCGACATCGGCCGCTGGAACAAGCACATGGACGTCGCCGAATCGTACAAGGCGGACCTGAAGAAGCACGGCGTGCCGTTCCTGACGATCCTCGACGCCGATGGCAAGGTCATCGCCAACCAGGAAACGGGCGCGCTGGAGGAGGGCGATCATCACGACGTGCGGAAAGTGCTGGAGTTCCTGGCAAGGCACCAGGCGCCGCCGCAGGACGCCGACAAGCGCCTGGCCGCGGCCCTGGCCGAGGCGCGCTCCGACAACAAGCGCGTCTTCCTGCACCTGGGGGCGCCGTGGTGCGGCTGGTGTCACAAGCTGGAGGACTTCCTGGCGCGCCCGGAGATCGCCGGCGTCATCGCCCGCGACTACGTCGACCTGAAGATCGACATCGACCGCATGACCGGCGGCAACGAGGTCGCCGCGCGCTTCCGCGCGAGCGACAAGGGCGGCATCCCCTGGTTCGCGGTTCTCGATGCGGACGGCAAGAAGCTGATCTCATCCGACGGGCCGGAGGGCAACTGCGGCTACCCCGCCTCGCCGGCGGAGATCGCCCACTTCATGAAGATGCTCCGCGAAACGCGGCGCAACATCACCGATGAGCAGCTCACGCTGATCGAAAAGGCCCTCAAGGAAGCCGCCGAGAAGCTCGGCACGCGCTGAACGCCATCGCCCAAGGGCATCGCAATCAGGCGTAAGCGCTCGCGGCGCGAAGACCGCGAGATCGCGCGGCGCACCTCAGCCGCCGTGTCGGCGCCGCGGCGCGAGCGGCAGCAGCGTGGCGAGTGCGATCGCCGCGATGCCCGCGCCGCAGCGCGGACCGCTGAGCGGCGGCTGGCCGCTCTCGTCACAGTCGGGAACGCCGGTGCCATTGGCATCGGTGTCTGGCTGGCCGCAGCCGCAGGCGCCGGGCGCCGTCTTGAGCGGGTCGCCGGGGCAGCCGTCGCAGGCGTCGCCGGCGCCGTCGCCATCGGCGTCGGCCTGGTCCGGGTTGAACGTGTGCGGGCAGTTGTCCGCCGCGTCGCACAGCCCGTCGCCGTCGGTGTCGAGCGCGGCGGCGCAATCGCCGACGGCGTACGCCTGGCCGACGTTGTCAACGAGGACGACGGGGTCGAACGTGACGGCGTAATCGTCGGCGTTGGCGACGGACACGTCGGCGAAGGGCGGAAGGAAGACGAGCGCCTGGCGACCCGCCGGGCTGAGCGGCAGGGGGAAAGGCGGGCCGAATTCGCCGTCGAGGTCGTTGAAGTCAGCGCCGCTGGTCGGGCCGGTGTAGTCCGCACCGCCCCACGAGAGCCGGCAGATCACGAGCGTTCCGTCGTCGGTTTCGAAGGTGAGCGTCCCGGCCGCGAAGTAGGACGCCGGGATGAGGCTGGTCAGCTCGAAGTCCGGCGTGACGGGCGGGTCGGTGTAGGACGACATCGCGGCGCTGGCGATGAGCACGCGGTCACCGGCGGCGCCGAAGGGCACGGGGCGATCGAAATCAACGATCACGATGGGGTTGGCGCCGGAGGCGTTCCGCAGCACAAGCCGGCCCGGGTTGAGCAGGTTCTGGCCGTCAAAGCGCATCCGCAGCTGGATCGCCTGGGCGCGGCTGTCGCCGTTGACGCCGACGATGATCTGCTCTACGTGCATCCAGTGGAAGGTCGCGTTGGCGGCGGGGGCGGCAAGGGTCAAGAGCGCAAACAGGGCGCAGACTCGGGCTAACCTGGCTGAGCTGACGAACACGGCTGCCATGCGCGCACCTCGGCTCATGCGCCTTTCGGGAGGCCCCGGGGGATTCTTCGGCGTGGCGCGGCGGGGCACTTGAAGGCGGGAGCGGGTGTGGGCTGGCGCGAGGGCCGGCGGGCCGCGGTGGCGCAGGGACTGCACGTTTGAGATCGGAGCGTGGGGGCGCATAATATGATGCTGCGGCCCGGGGCGCCTCCTCCGCCCCGGATCGCGACGGGCGCGCTGCGGCGCGGCACGAGGCGAGGAAGAACAGGCAGTCAGCGACATGTCAGCGGACTTCATGCCGATTCGCGGCTACGACCACGTGGAGTTCTACGTCGGGAACGCCAAGCAGGCGGCGCACTTCTACGACAAGACCTTCGGTTTCCGCCCGGTGGCCAAGCTGGGGCTCGAGACGGGGGTGCGCGACCGGGCCAGCTACGTGATGCAGCAGGGCGCGATCCGCTTCGTGTTCACCAGCGCGCTGACGCCCGACCACGAGATCACTCGGCACTGCGCGCTGCACGGCGACGGAGTGAAGGTGATCGGGATCGACGTGCCGGACGTGGCCCAGGGGATGCGCGAGGCGAAGGCGCGCGGGGCGACGGTGATCCAGCCGGCCAGCGCATTCGAGGACGAGCACGGGGTCTTGAAGACGGGCATCCTGCGTTACGCCGGCGACACGGTGTTCAAGCTCGTGGAGCGCTCGGGGTATCGCGGGCCGTTCGCGCCGGGCTACCGGGCGATCCAGCCGGTGGGGCAGCCGCGTCCGGTGGGGCTGGCGGCGATCGACCACATGGTGACGAACGTGTACCTGGGCGAGATGAACTACTGGGTGCGCTGGTTCGAGCAGGTGCTGGGCTTTTCGCAGCTCACGCACTTCACCGACAAGGACATCAGCACCGAGTACAGCGCCCTGATGAGCAAGGTGATGGAGAACGGCACCGGCAAGTGCAAGTTCCCCATCAACGAGCCGGCCGAGGGGAAGAAGAAGAGCCAGATCGACGAGTACCTCGACTACTACTGGGGCCCGGGCGTGCAGCACGTCGCCATGAACTCCGCCGACATCTGCAAGACCGTGCGCGAGCTGCGGCAGCGCGACATCGACTTCCTGCGCGTGCCCGACACCTACTACGAGGACCTCAAGCAGCGCGTCGGCAAGATCGACGAGGACTACGACGAGCTGCGCGAGCTCGGAATCCTGGTCGATCGCGACGAGGACGGCTACCTGCTCCAGATCTTCACTGCGCCGGTGCAGGACCGCCCGACGCTCTTCTTCGAGGTCATCGAGCGCCACGGCTGCCGCGGGTTCGGGCAGGGCAACTTCAAGGCGCTCTTCGTCAGCCTCGAGCGCGAGCAGGCCCGCCGGGGCAACCTGTGACCGCGACGCGCACCGGCATCCACGCGATCGTCGCCAAGCCGCGCGGCTTCTGCGCCGGCGTCGAGCGCGCCGTGCGCGTCGTCGAGCTGGCGCTCGAGCAGTACGGCCCGCCCGTCTACGTCCGCAAGCAGATCGTTCACAACCTGCACGTCGTCGAGCGCCTGCGCGCCCGCGGGGCCGTCTTCGTCGAGGAGCTCGGCGAAGTGCCGCGCGGCGCCATCGCCGTCCTGTCGGCCCACGGCTCGGCGCCGCAGGTCTACGGCCAGGCCGGCGCGCTCGACCTGCGGCTCATCGACGCCACCTGCCCCCTGGTCACCAAGGTGCACGGCGAGGCCCGGCGCTACGTGAAGCAGGGCTACCGCATCATCCTCATCGGCCACGCGGGCCACGACGAGGTGATCGGCACGATGGGGCAGGCCCCGGACCGCACCGTGCTCATCGAGACGCTCGACGACGTCGCCCGCCTCGCGCTCGCCCCGGACGAGCCTGGCGTCATCCTGACGCAGACCACGCTCAGTCAGGACGACACGCAGGCGCTGGTCGACGCGCTGCGGCGGCGTTTCCCGCATCTCGAGCTGCCGCCCAGCGAGGACATCTGCTACGCGACGCAGAACCGCCAGAACGCCATCAAGCAGGTCGCCGGCCGGCTCGACCTCCTGCTGGTCGTGGGCTCGCGAAACTCGTCGAACTCGCAGCGGCTCACGGAGGTAGCCCGCGCCCGCGGCGTCAAGGCGCACCTCATCGAGGACGCCGGCCAGATCGACCCGCGCTGGCTGGAGGGCGTCGCCTGCGTCGGGGTCTCATCCGGCGCCAGCGTGCCGGACGACCTCGTGGAGGAAGTGCTCGTGCGTCTGCGGCGGCTGGGCGTGACGAGCTGGGAGGAGATCGACGCGCCCGACGAGGGCGTCGTGTTCAACCTGCCGCCGTTCACGCAGCTCACGCGCGCCGGCCGCGGCTTGTAGAGTCGAGGCTCTCCCACCCCCGATCCGAGCCGGGCCCGCAAGCTCAGCGGCTCCGCCACTCCGCCGCCCGGGCGTCGTGTCCGGCCTCGGGCTCGGCCGCGTGCCAGGCGTCGTACAGCTCGGCCAATGCGCGGGCGGCGTCGCGCGTCTGGCGATGCGCGGCGCCCAGCGCCCGCGAGAGCGTCTCGTGCGCCTCGAGCAGCGCGGCCTGCGAATCCCCATGGCGCCCGGCGGCCGTCAGCGTGCGGCCGTAGTGCGTAAGAAAAACGCCCAGCACATAGTGTCCGCGCAGGACGCTGCGACCGCGCTCGACCGCTTCGGCGCCGAGCCGCGCCGCCTCCTCCAGTTTCCCTTGCAGGCGCAGCACGACCCCCAGGTTGCTCATCGAATCCAGTGTCGCCAGCTTGTCTTCGCCCAGCAGCCGTCGCTGGCGATCAAGCGCCTCGCGCACCAGCGGCTCCGCCGCCGCCGGCTCGCCCCTGGTCGTCAGCAGCGCGCCGAGATTGGTGATGGCGATGATGGTGTTCTGGTGGTCGTCGCCGAGCACCCGCCGCATGCGCTCGACCGCCTCGCGGCAGAAGGGCTCTGCCTCGTCCAGCCGTCCCTGGGTGCGCAGCAGCAGGCCCATGTTGTTCGTGGCGATGAGGGTGTACGGATGGTCCTGGCCAAGCAGGCGGCGGGTCTGCTCGAGCGTCTCGCGGCAAAAGGGCTCCGCCTCGTCCAGCTTGCCCTGGTACTGGAGCAAACCGCCGAGGTTGTTGATCGAGGTCACCGTATCCGGGTGATTGTCGCCCAGCAGACGCCGGCGGGCTTCGAGCGTCTCGCGGAAGTACGGCTCGGCCTCGTCGAATCGGCCCCGTTCGCGCAGCACTACGGCCAGGTTCGAGAGCGAGAGGAGTGTGCTGCGGTGGCCGTCGCCGAGCACGCGCCGCTTGGTCTCCAACGCTGCCCGGTAACATTCCTCAGCTTCGGAGAGCCGGCCGAGGTTGTTCAGCGCCAATCCCAGGTTGCCCTGCGCGCTATACGTTCCTTCGTGGTCCTCGCCGAGGAAGCGCCGCGCCTGCTCAAGGGCTTCGCGGCAGACGGGCTCGGCTTCCGCCAGCCGGCCCTGGTGGACGAGGACCTGCCCGAGGTTGTTGAGGGCGCTGATGACCTCCGGGTGCTCCGCGCCGGCTTCGCGCCGGCCGGCATCCAGCGCCTCGCGGTAGCGCTGCTCGGCCTCGCGCAGCTTGCCCTGCGCCTGGAGCAGCATCCCTTCGCGATTGACCGACGCCAGCGTATCGGGATGTCCGTCGCCGAGCGCGCGTCGGCGGATGTCGAGCGCCTCGGCCTGGGGGGCGACGGCGCGGTCGCCCAGGCCGAGCTCGCGCAGCGTGTCCGACGTGGCCTGGAGCAGGCGGGCGCGGAGCAGCGGCTGGTCCGGGAACTGCTGATCGATCGCCTCAAGCGCCCGCGACAGCACGCTGGCGTCGAGCGCCTCAAGCGAGACGTCCGTGAAGCTCACGCCCGCCAGCACGCGCTCGACCTCGCGTTGGGCGGCGTCCAGCTCGGCCTCGGTCGCGCTGCGCCCGGCCAGCAGCACTCGGCCCTGCCCGACGACGGCGTCGCGGATACGCACGCCCATCAGCGCCGGGTCGAGCTCCGAAAGCTGGCTCGCCTGGAACGACGCCACCTGGTCCAGCTCCGCGGCTCGCTGACGCGCCGCCGCCTCGGCCTCACCGGCGCGGCGGGCCTCGCGCTGGGCGAGGTCTGCGGCCTCGGCGGCCTGGGCGGCGTGCTGCTGCGCCTCGCGGCGGGCGACGGACTCGGCCTTGGCCGCGTCGTCGGCGCGCGATTTTTCGCGGAGCGCCCAGAGCATGCCGGTCGTCGTGCCGGCCACGGCCAGCACGAGCAGCAGCGCGATCATCGCGCCCGCCAGCACGCCGACTTTGTGGCGGCGGACGAACTTGCGCAGGCGATAGGCCGAGCTGGGCGGTGCGGCGAGGATCGGCTCGCCGCGCTCGTGGCGCAGGATGTCCTGGGCCAGCGCGTCGGCGGTCCCGTAGCGGCGCGTGCGGTCCTTGTCCAGGCACTTCATCACGATCCAGTCGAGGTCGCCGCGGACGCGCCGCAGCAGGCGTGCGGGGTCGATCTGCCTGCGGGCGGCGACGCTGGGCAGGGCGTCGAGCCGGCTGAGCCGGAGACTGGGCGTGGGCGGCTCTTCCTCGCGGATGATGCGCTGGATCTCGGCGAAGGCGGCGCTGCGCAGCCGGCGGGCGTCGAACGGCAGGGCGCCGGTGAGCAGCTCGTACAGCAGGACGCCGAGGCTGTAGACGTCGCTGCGCGTGTCGATGTCGCTGGAGGTCATCTCGGCCTGCTCGGGGCTCATGTACTCGGGCGTGCCGATGAGCTGGCGGTGCTCGGTGAAGACCGTCTTCTCGGTCAGGCGGGCGCTGGTCGCCTTGGCGATGCCGAAGTCGATCACCTTCGGGATCGCCTGGCCGTCGGTGCTCGTGACGAGAACGTTCGACGGCTTCAGGTCGCGGTGAATCACGCCTTTCTGGTGGGCGTGCTGCACGGCCTGGCACACCTGCGCGAACAGCCGCAGCCGCTCGTCGATCGAAAGCTGGTTGCGGTCGCAGTAGTCCGTGAGCGGCTCCCCGCGCACGAGCTCCATCACGAAGTAGGGGCGGCCCGCCTCCGTCGCGCCCGCGTCGAAGACCCGCGCGATGTTCGGGTGCTCCATCAGCGCCAGGGCCTGCCGCTCGGCCTCGAAGCGCGCGATCACCTGCCGCGTGTCCATGCCCAGCTTGATGATCTTCAGCGCCACGCGCCGCTGCACCGGCGATTCCTGCTGGGCCATGAAGACCGAGCCGAACCCGCCCTCGCCGATCAGTTGCAGCAGCTTGTAGCGCCCGATGATCGAGCCCGGGCCCTCGCTGACCGCCGCGCCCGCGCCCGCACTCGCCGCTTCCCCACCGCCCGCCGACGCCGTCGGGGCCGCCATGAACCGCGGCGCGTCCTCGAAGATCGCCAGCAGGTCCTCGACCTTGCGGCGCAATCCCTCGTTGCCGGCGCACACCCGGTCCAGGAACGCGCCACGCTCCCCAGCCGGCAGCTCCAGCGCGTCGTTGAAAACATCCTTGGGCGACCGTGCCTGGTCCACCTCGCACCTCCTGAAACCTGGGGCTGGGCGGCCCGCTGATCCTGCTCTACCAGCTAGGCGCAAGACACGTGCGGGCAGCGCCCGGATTCCGCGAAGTCCGCCGACTGTCCGGAGTCGAGTATGACTTGACCGCCCCGCGGGGCTTGCCGTGCCCGCGGTGAGGCGGCCGCCATTGTAACCGCGAGCGGCCGAGCGGGTATCTTCCGGTGCAGCGGCATGGCTCTGAACGGCTCCAACCAGGCGGACGGCAACCGCGGTGACGGTCACGCGCCGGCCGGAGGCGCCGTCACGCCTCTGCATCGGCGGCTGCTTCTGGCCGCGACGTTGGCGCCGCTGGCCGCCCTGGCGCTGCTTTCGGCCTTCGATGTTCCCCTGGGCCTGCCGGGCCGGTTCGTCTACCCCTACTCGCCAGTCGTCGGGGAGCGGCTGAGGGCGCTACCCTGGGTGCCGCTGCTCGCCGCGGCCATCGGACTTGGTGCGGCCTGGAGCCAGGATTCCCGGCGGGTGCGGCGGATCGGCGGGCAGGCGCTGTTCTGGATCGGGTGCGTGGCCGGAGGAGCATGGAGTTTCGTTGCGCCGCCGCAGTTTGTCTCGCAGCATTACTTCAACATGGTATCCCCCTCTCACGATGGGGCGTTCCTGGCGGAGGCGCGAAAGATCGCGCGGCTGGGAGAGTATCTGCGGCGTTTTCCGGAGCGCGCCCGCACGCCGCAGGAAGAGATGCGCGGCACGCGCGTGATCAGCAATCCGCCGGGTGCGACGGTTCTGGCTCGCGCCGTCCTGCGGCTGATGGCCGGCTGGCCGGAGCTGGCCGGCGCGCTCGAACGCGCGTTTGTCTCCGCCGAGGTGGACGACCCGCGTGCAAGGCGCGAGATCGCGGAGGCGCTGGCGTTCGCGATCGTGCTCGCGGCGCTGTGGCTGGCGGCGGGGCCGTTCATTTATCTCGCGGCGCGCGAGCTGCTCCCCGACGGAGCGGCGCTGCTCGTGGCCGCCGGCTGCCTGCTGACGCCGGCGACGCTCACGCTGAGCCCGGGCAAGGACTCGGCACAGCTCCTGACGACGGCCATCGGGCTGTGGCTGTGGCTGCGGGCCTGCCGCCGACAGCATGCGATCCTGGCCGCGCTTGCGGGGGCGGCGTTTGCCGCGGCATGCCTCGTGAGCCTCGTTCACGTCTGGGTGGCGGCCGCCGCCTGCGGTGCGACCGCGCTTCACGCCCTCCGTCGAAGGGCACTGACGCCGCTGCTCGTCCGCGTGGCGGTGCCGGCGGCGAGCGCGGCGGTGGTGTTCTGGATGGTGCTGGCGGTGGCGTGGGGCGCGAACGCACTGGAGATCGGCCGGGCGGTGGCCGCGGCGCAGGCGAGCGTGACGCGCGGGCCGGACGCGATGCCCTGGTACTGGCAGGCGCTGGGCGCGCCGTTGTTCCTGCTCTTCGCGGGGCCGGTGCTGTGGACGCTGGCGCTGTGGGCCGGGTTCGAGCGCGCCCGAGATGACGCGGCGCGCCTCGGCGGGGCCCTGCTCGCCCTCACGGCGTTGATCCTGCTGGCCACCGTGATGTTCACGAACATCGAGACGCCGCGGCTCTGGATTCCCTTCACGCCGCTGCTGCTCACCGGCCTGGCGCTGGGCACACCGTCGATTCGACAGGGCGGCCCGGCGGCGGCGACGCTGATCGGCGTCCTGCTTGCCGCGCAGGTCGCGGCTTCGGCGCTGAGCTGGTCGCTGATGGACATGCGCGAGACGGAGACGCGGCTGGTGGACGGGCCCGCCGGCCAGCCGCGGCTGTTCCACTGACGCCCGGCCACGCGTCTGAAGCCGCGCCGGCCGCGGCCACCGCCAGGGATCACGCGGCCGGCGCGGCGATCGTCAGCGCACATGGGCGTCCGTTGACGCGACGCCGTCGGAGCCGGGCTGTCGCGCCTGGCGAGGGTCAGACCGGGTTTGCCCGGCGACCGACCCCGTTCACCATCCCCCGGAAAGCACACAAGTCGTGATACGCCTCGCCCGGCTATTGATTCGGCCGCGGCCCGCCGCGCGTTGAACGGCACGGCCAGGGCGCGCGGGAGAGGGCCGCGGCGGGCGCGGGCATCCGGATCAGCAGGCCGTTTCAGTGCACGGCATGATGCCCGTAAAGCGTGGTTCGGCGGTGGGGAGGAGTTGGATTGTCTTGGAGCGGCAAACAAAGCGCTGCCGGGTCAGAATCCGCCGTTGCGGGTGGAAGAACCGCGCGGCTGAAAAAGCCAACATTCGCCGCCGCGGGTCCGCTACACGCAGCCTCGGCCGGCCGGGTTGGAGAATCCGTCGTCGTGGAGTCGGACGCGCCAATGGCTTGGGGCGGGGTACAATAGACCGTTTACGGTGGGGGCCGAGGGCCCGGGAGTGACGGGAATGGAAACGGGGCAGCCCGATCTGGCGACCGAGTTGACGCCGAGGCAGATCGTCAAGGAGCTGGATCGCTACATCGTGGGGCAGGACGACGCGAAGCGTGCGGTGGCGATCGCCATCCGGAACCGGTGGCGGCGGCTCCAGCTCGGGCCCGAGCTGCGCGAGGACGTGGCGCCGAAGAACATTCTGATGATCGGGCCGACCGGCGTGGGCAAGACCGAGATCGCGCGGCGGCTGGCGCTGCTGACGCACGCTCCGTTCATCAAGGTCGAGGCGACGAAGTTCACCGAGGTCGGGTATCACGGCCGCGACGTTGACAGCATCATGCGCGACCTGGTGGAGCGCGCCGTGAGCCTCGAGCGGCAGTCGGCGGCGGTGCGCGTGCGCGACCGGGCGGCGCAGGCGGCCGAAGACCGGATCATCGACCGCCTGCTGCCGGGTGAATCCTCCGCAGGCGAAGATGACGAGCGCCGGCAGCGGACGCGCGAGAAGCTGCGGGCGCAGTTGCGGGCCGGTGGGCTCGGCGAGCGCACGATCGAGGTCAGCGCCGAGGACAGCGGCGCGCCGGCGCGCATGCTCAGCGTGCTGGGCCTCGAGCAGGTGGGCCCGGAGATCGAGCAGATGTTCGAGCGCGTCCTGCCGCGCACGGTGCGCCACATGCGCCTGCCGGTGCCGCAGGCGCTCGAGGTCATGATCCAGCAGGAGATCGAGCGGCTGATCGACCACGAGGCCGTCCAGTCGGCGGCCATCCGCCGGGCCGAGCAGACGGGGATCGTGTTCCTCGACGAGATCGACAAGATCTGCGGGAGCCCGGTGGGCGACGTGGGCGGGCCGGACGTTTCGCGAAGCGGGGTGCAGCGCGACCTGTTGCCGCTGGTCGAAGGCACGACGGTGAACACGCGCTACGGGCCGGTGCGCAGCAACCACGTGCTGTTCATCGCGGCGGGGGCGTTCACCACCGTGCGGCCGAGCGACCTGATGCCCGAGCTCCAGGGGCGCTTCGCGATCCGCGTCGAGCTCGACGATCTGGCGGCGGAGGACTACTACCGCATCCTGACCGAGCCGAAGAATGCGCTGCTCAAGCAGCAGGTTGCGCTGATGGCGACCGAGGGCGTCGAGTTGAGCTTCAGCGACGAGGCGGTGCGCGAGATGGCCCAGATGGCGTTCAGGGCCAACGAGATGCTGGAGAACATCGGCGCCCGCCGGCTGTACACGATCATCGAGAAGGTGGTGGACGACATCGCGTTCAACGCGTCGGACGCGGTGAACAAGAAGGTCACGATCGACATCGACTACGTCCGCATGCACCTCTCGGACGTGCTCAGCGACGAAGAACGCAGTCAATACCAGCTCTGAGCCGCCCCCAGCCCGACCGGCCCCAGGCGTACGACCGCCCGCGAAGCGAGCGCCCCGCGAGCCGCGAGCGCCCCACGAGCCGCGAGCGACCCACGAGCCGCGAGCGCAAGCGAGTGGCGTAGCCGAAGTCCTCGCAAGCAACTCGCCGCAAGCCCTCCTACCGATGCACCTCGGTCCGTCCCTGCCGCTGCAACAGCGCCAGCACAACGCCCGCCGCACAAAGCACCCCGCCGCCGATCAACCAAACCGCGGGCACGCCGGCCTTCTCGTCGAGCACGAGTCCCAGCGATTCCAGCAGCGGTTGCAGGCCGTCGGGCCGGTGGCTCAGGATGGCGATGCCGTTGTGCAGCGCGTGGGCCAGCGCGGCCGGCCAGATGGAGCGATACTGCACGGCGAGGATTCCGAGCAGCAGGCCGAGGGCGGTGGTCTGGACGATGCGATGGGCGCTGTAATGGTTCAGTCCGAAGGCCAGCGCTACGATCAGAACCGCCGGAACCTTGCCCAGGCCGGAGCGCAGGCCGCTCAGCACGAATCCGCGAAAGAACCACTCTTCGACGAACGCCGGGATGAGCCCGAGCGTGAGCACGACGAGCACGGGGCTGAGCCCGTTGAGCTCGCGCTCGAAATCCTGCGCGTGCCGCTGAACGGCGGAATCCACCGGGAAGTGCTGCGACTGGAACACCACGTAGCCGATCGTCAGAACCCAGGTTGAGCAGCCCAGGAGCGCGGCGGCGGCCCAGCCGGCGGCGGTCGGCGGGCGCAGCGCGAAGGCGCTGGGGACGTTGATGCGCAGGTAGCGCGCCGCGGCCCAGGGGCCCAGGCCGTACATCAGCGCCAGAATCGCGGCCAGGCCGATCAGCAGCGCCTCCGTATTCAGCCCGGATCGCGCCAGGGCCTGCTGAAGGTAGAAGTTCAGCGTGTACGCCAGCGCCAGCACCAGCAGGGCCGTCGCCGCGCTCGGTGCCATCCGCGGAACAAAGAACCGCCGCTGAAACAGCGTCCTGAGCGAACCGGCGTCGGCGAAGAGCACGGCCTCCTGGCCGAACAGGCGCGCGGCGACGGCGATGGCGGCGGCGCCGTAGAGGCTGGTCGAGAGCAGCACCCAGGCGATCGCGGCGTAGTCGAAGCGCCCGAGGAACAGGTCGCGCGTCAGCACGACGATGTTGGCCACGGGCATGACGACGATCGGGCCCTCGAGGCGCGTTCCGGGGAGAATGCCGACCACCGCCGGAATGAGCGCGGCCATCATGACGGGCACGACGTAGTTCTGGGCCTCCTTGAAGCTGCGGGCGAAGCTGCACACCGCCAGCAGGATCGCGCCGAACATCACCGCCAGCGGCACCAGCAGCACGAAGATCAGCGGCAGCGCCGTCAGCGGAAAGACGAACTCGCCGCCGCGCGTCAGCGTATCCCCCACGCCGCCGAGGTAGATCGTTCCGCCGATGCTGGCGAGGTTCAGCACCGCGCTGAGCAGGCCGATCAGCGTGACGACGATGAACTTCCCGACGATCAGCTCGATGGTCGGCACGGGCGCGACGACGAGCGTCTCGAGCGTGCCGCGCTCGCGCTCGCCGGCGGTCAGGTCGATGGCGGGGTAGATCGCGCCGGTGATGGTCATGACGATCAGGATCAGCGGGACGATCTGCCCCAGCACGGCGCCCGACATGCGCTCGGGCGGGGCGATGTTGCGCTCGGTGATCGCCACGGGCTGGACGAAGCTCTCGGGCAGGTTCTGGGCGCGCAGGCGTTCGCGCACCAGCGCTGCGCCGTGCCGCTGGAGAATCCCCGACAGCCCCGGGGCCGCAAAATCGCGGCTGCGCACGTCGCTGCCGTCGTAGATCAGCTCGATGCCCATGGCGTCGAGCGCCGGCGGCGCGAGCCGTTCGGGCGGCGCGCCGTGGAAGCGCAAGGCGACGTGCACGTCGCCGGCGCGCACGGCGGCCTCGATGTCAGCGACGACGAAGACGCGGAAGGGCGGCGGACGCTGCTCGCTGCGCTGCCGTGCGCTGTGCTCCTGCGCGGCGTCGGGGGCCGCGGGTCCGGTCTCCGGGGCGGAGCGCGCCAGGAGCGAGGCGTCTTCCTGAATGACCTGCTGGGTCCAGAGCTGCGCGGGACGCGATTCGACGGCGACGTTGTAGACCTCGGTCCCGAGCAGGGCCTGCTGGACCTCGAGCGCCTGGAGCGAGCCGAGCATCAGGGCCGGGTAGAGCACCATGGGCACCAGCACCATGGCGATGACCGTGCGGCGGTCGCGCAGCAGGTCGATGAGTTCCTTGCGCCAGATGGTGTTAATGCGCGAGAAGCGGCTCATCGGCTCCCACCAGGTGCAGGAAGACTTCGCTCAGCCGGGTGCGCCCGGTGCGCTGCCACAGGGCATCGAGGTCGCCCTCGGCCAGCAGGGCGCCGCGATGGATGAGTCCGACGCGGCGGCAGAGGACCTCGATCTCGTCGAGGGCGTGCGTGCTGAGCAGCACGGCCTTGCCCTGCTGCGCCTGCGACTGGATCAGCCTCAGGATCAGCCGGTTGCTGAGGACGTCGAGGCCGAGCGTCGGCTCGTCGAGGATGAGCACGGGGGGGTCGGCGATGAGGGCGCGGGCGATGTTGGTGCGCTGGCGCTGGCCGGTCGAGAGGGCGCCGCAGCGCAGCCCGAGGAAGTCACCCATTCCCAGGTATTCGGCCAGCTCGCCGATCCGCCGCCGGCGCGCCTCGCGCGCCATTCCGTACAGCGTGCCGAAGTAATCGAGCAGCTCGCGTGGGGTGAGCCGGGCGTAGAGGCCGGTGTTGGCGGTCAGGTAGCCGATCTTGCGCTTGACCGCGAGGGGAAAGCGGGCGACGTCCTGGCCGTCGATGAGGACGCGCCCCTCGGTCGGTTGCAGGAGGCCGCTGATCATGCGCAGCGTCGTGGTCTTCCCCGCGCCGTTCGGGCCGAGCAGGCCGTAGATCTCGCCCGGGGCGACGCTCAGGCTGAGCTGGCGGACGGCGAGCTTGCGCGTCCCGTCGGGGTTTGGAAAGGCCTTGGAGAGCTGGTCGGCGACGATCAGGGCCGGCGGCGCGTCGCGGGCGACGCCGAACGCGACGTCGGCCGCGGTCTCGTTGGGTTGCTGCGGTACGGCCATTCGAACTAGCTTATCGGCTGTGGAGGTGAGCCGCGAGACACGGTCGGGACCGCGAGAAAAGGAGGGTGGCCGCGTGGCGGTTCTCGGCGAACATGGAAATGACGGGGGCGCCGCCGCGCGGCCAGAGGCGGTGAGGAGTCCCCAGGGTCGAGGGGACGGCGGGATGATCTAGAAAGTCTATGCACTGGACGGCGGGGCAGGGCAAGAGGAAGATGCGGGCCGGCCCTAGGAATATTCATTTTTCTTGAGGGGAGGTCCTGCCCGTGCCAGCCGACCGTCGTCCACAGATCAATTTTCAGGTCGATCCGAGCATGAAGCTGCTGTATGAAGAGGCCCGGGCCAACGGCCACTGGGTGACGCGACTTTGCGCCGCGGGCCTGCTGCTGATGGTCGAGGACCCGCTCGCCCGCCGCCAGGCGCTGAACCGCCTCATCGAGTGGGAGGCCGAGTTTGCCGGCGCCTCGCCGCAGAAGATCCGCAACTTCGTGCAGGGCGCACAAGACGCCCTGCGAGGGTCCGCTCGAGGTAGCTCGCCAACCCGGAAAGCTCCGCCGGCGAGAAGAAGGGCAGGACGCGGTAAAGGCGAATAAGCTGCTGCTCGACCGAACGCATCGCGGCCGCTCCTGTTTCCGGCGCCGGAACCGCATGGGGCGCGCGGCGGACGGTGGGGGCGCCTCGCCAACCGCCAGCGCGTTACGCACCACGTATTCGGCGGCGCGCGATACGGGCATTCACCTGAAACCGGCATATGCCCTTAAGGTGTCGGCCTTTGACCGGTGCGCCGGGCGGGCGAGGCGGAAGCTGGTCGCGGCTGCGACGACGGATCGGTATCGTGGAGCATTGGCGCAATCCGCGGCGCGAGTCGGTTCCTAGAGGGCAAAGGATGCTTCCCGGTGCTCACGAGCGAGAGCCCAGCGGTGGCGTTGAGGTCGCGACGCGCTCACAAGCGCTTTCGAATGCCGGGCTGAAGCGGGCGGTCGGGGTGGCGGCGCTGCTGCTCGGGCCGTTGGCCGGGCTGGGCCTGGCCTGGCTGGCCATCGACCGGCTCGTGCTTGCGCCCCGCGTCCCGCCCGTCACCGCTTCCGCCGACGAGCATGTGCGCTTCGTCGCCCACTCGCGCGGCCTGCCGGCGCTCGGCCGACAGCAGGCGGTCGAGTTCCTCAAGGCCAGGGCGCGGCGGCTGGCGGAGGACGAGGGCTTCCGCGCGGACGTGGTGGCGGCGCTCAACCGCAGCCCGGTCGAACTTCGGCGGAGCTTCGAATCGAACCTGATCGACGTGCTCAAGCCGCTGGTGATGGTGGACGTCGAGCGATTCGCGGCGCTGCCCGCGGCGCAGCGGCGTGATTTCATCGACGAGCGGATCGTGGTGTACAATCGTCTTGCGGGCGCGTACCAGTCGGCCAGGCTCGAGAAATCGACGGTCGCCGAGGGGCTGGTCAGTCGGGAGCGGCTGCTGCGGCTGCTGATGGAGAAGACATCGGAGCGCGAGCGCGACGCGGCGCTGCGTTTCGGCGAGGCGTATGGGGCGCGCGTTCAGGAAATCCTCGCCGACCCGCTTCTGAAGCGCGAGTTCGAGCAGCGCATCGCGGCCGACGGAGGCGCACCATGAACCTCGTGAACCTGACGGGCAAGCGCGCGATCGTCTGCGGCAGCACGCAGGGCATCGGACGGGCCGTGGCGGAGCTGCTGGCGCGCCTCGGGGCGGAGCTGCGTCTCATGGCCCGCGACGCGGACCGGCTGGAGGAGGTGCGGGCGGGGCTGGCGCACGGCGCGGGCCAGAACCACCGCGCCATCGCCGTCGACTTCGCCGACCCGGAGGCCGTTGCCCGGGCCGCCGCCGACAGCCTGGCGCGGGACGGGCCGGTCGACGTGCTGGTGAACAACACCGGCGGACCGAAGCCGGGGCCGATCATCGAGGCTGCGGGGGAGGAGTTCGTCAGCGCGCTGCGGATGCACGTGCTGTGCAACCAGGCGCTGGCGCAGGCCGTCGTGCCCGGCATGAAGGCCCGCAAGTACGGGCGGATCATCAACATCGTCAGCACCTCGGTGCGCGAGCCGATCCCCGGGCTTGGCGTCTCGAATACGACTCGCGCCGCGGTCGCAGGCTGGGCCAAGACGCTCGCGGGCGAGCTGGCGGCCTTCGAGATAACCGTCAACAACGTGCTGCCCGGGTACACCGAGACCACGCGGCTCCGCAGCCTGATCGAGGCCCGCGCCGCGCGGACCGGAGTCGCCCCGGACGAGATCGAGCGCGCCATGAAGGCCCAGACGCCCATGGAGCGCTTCGCCCGCCCGGAGGAGATCGCGTCCGCCGTCGCGTTTCTCGCTTCGCCGGCGGCCAGCTACATCACCGGCGTCAGCCTGCCCGTGGACGGCGGGCGCATATCGGCGCTGTAGCCGTGCTGAGAGAACGCGCATGACGGGACCAGGGCGGGCGGAAACCGAGGCGCGGCGCGCGCGGGTTGCGCCGCCTGTTCCGCGAGCGCCGCTGATCCCGTCGGTGACCGAGCGCCGGCTCGACCTGCTTTTCGCCGGCTGTTTCGCGCTGTACTGGGTCGTGTTCGTCACGCCGGTCGTGCTCGACCAGCGCCATCCCTACGACGGGTTCCGCGACATCGCTTCGGCGCGGCACTTCCAGCTTGGCGGCGGCTGGGGCGACCCCGGCTATCTCGGCGAGACGATCTGGTATCCGCCGCTGGGGCCGCTCATTGTGGCGGGGCTGTCGTCGCTGCTGGGGGTGACGATCGAGGGCCTCTATTTGTGGTCGCAGTTGCTGGTGAACTGGATGATCCCGGCGGGGCTGTACGTGGTGGTGCGGCTGGCGTGGGGCCCGCAAGTGGGGATCACGTCGGTCGTGGCGCTGCTGCTGGCGATGCCGTGGTGGCAGGAGTACGTCATCATGCACATTGCGTCGTGGCAGGCGCTGATCGGCGCGTGGGCCTTCCTGCTCGTGTACGCGCTGGCGGAGCGGCGCGAATCCGTGCTGCTCAGCGGCTTGTGCGGCGCGTGGCTGGGGATGTCGGTCCTGTTTCATCCGCTCGTGCCCGCGATCCTGGCGGCGATGATCCTGGCGCGGACCGCTTGGGACGCGGCGGCGCTGACGCGGGCCGGCACGCTCGACAGGGCGCAGCGGTTGCTGATGCGCGGGGGGTTGCTCGTGGTGCTCGCCGGCCTGATCGGCTGGCCGCTGCTCCAGCTCTTCCAGCACGGGCCGATACTCAACCGGCTGCCGCGCGAGTTCATCGACAGCAAAATGGCGACCCTGCACTGGGCGGCGATCGACGCCAACCCGTGGATCTGGGGCGTCGGACTGGCCGGTCTCGTGTCCGTCATGCGCCGCGCGAGCCTGGCGCAGCGGCTGCTGCTTTGCGGCCTGGCGCTGACCATCGCCGGGCAGGCTCCCGCGTACCTGCGCCGCTTCGGACCCGGGTGGTGCCAGGAGCTTCCCGTGCTGCTGCCGCACCAGTTCCAGATGCACTTCCAGTTGCTCTGGGCGATCTGCGTGGGGCTCGGCGTCGCTGCGCTGCTCGCGTGGCTGGCGGCGCGCGTGGCGGCGCTGCGCGATCGGCCGGCGCTGCGCGGGGCGGCGTACGCCGTCTGCCTGGCGCTCACGGGGCTCTGGGGGCTGTTGCATGCGCGTGAGCACTACAGCCACATGCCGACCCCCGAGGGCTACTACCCGGGCCATGCTCGCGCCGCGGCGGAGTGGATCCGGGCGAACACGCGGCGGGACGACGTGTTCATGCTCGACTTGCACCTGGCGTACTGCTGGCTGCACCCGAGCACGGCCCGCAAGGTCGTGCTGCTGCCGCTGGGCCACAGCAACCCGCGCGTCGACTGGGTCGAGCGCTACAACATCGCCGCCGCGCTGACCAACGCCGAGGACGCGCAGACGTTCAACCAGATCGCGCGCGCCGCAGGCGTGCAGTACTGCGTCTTCACCTGGGGGATCGACGAACAGGGACGCGCGGTGTTCGACCCGGCGTCGGACTGGATGCCGGTGTTCGCACTGGCCGAGGCCCGGGCGCTCGCCGACGAGCGCTACCTGGTGCGCGAGTACGTCGAGCCGCAAGGCATGATGATCGTGCGCATCGTCGATCCGCCGGCGCCGGACGCGCTGCCCGCCCCGACGCAAGGAGCATCGGAATGAACCGAGCCGTTGGGTTCTGGCTGTGCGTGGGTATTGCGGCCGGGGCGGTCGGCTGCCGGCAGTCCGCGAGCGTTTCCGCGGATGAGCTGCGCCGCATCCTCGACGCGCAGGCCGAGGCGTGGAACCGCGGCGACCTCGACGGCTTCATGCGGCCCTACTGGCGCTCGCCCGACCTCACATTCAGCTCGCGGGGGCAGACGCACCGCGGATACGACAACACCGTCGCGCGCTTCCGGGCGGCGTATCCGACTACGGAACGCATGGGCCGGCTGACCTTCGACGACCTGGAGGTCAGCCCGATCTCGGACGCCGCCGCCCTCGTGCTCGGCCGCTGGCGGCTGGAGCGCGCCGACGGCAGCCTCGGCGGGAACTTCTCGCTCGTGTTCCGGCGGATCGACGGAAGGTGGGTGATCGTGCACGACCACACGTCGAAGTCCGAGAACGGGACGCCATGAGCCCGCGCCCGATCGGCGTCTTCGCTCCGATATAAGGGCCTCCCGCACCCCGGCTTCGGCACTGCCGCAACGCCGGCCGGCGCCATGTCCCTGCCTGAAGTGCCGGAAAGAAGGTCTGGCGGCCCGGGCGGGTCTAAGCTAAGATAGGCTCGCTGGTTTTCCGACCATCACAGCGCCCGAGGATGGCCCAGGAGGGCGGGCCAGTCGTCAGCCACCGGGCTGAGGTTCGATCCGACCGACCGGTTTCGACCGTGCGCTGCGCCGCTAGATCACCCTTAAGGAGGTCGCCATGAGAGAGGTCCGGTTGCTTTCCTTGTTCGCCGGAACCGCCCTGACTGTTCTGCTGGCATCGAGCGCTTCGGCCGGCACGACGCCGCTGACGACGATCCGCGTCGCCGCCGGGCTGTCGAACCCGCTGTTTGTGACGCACGCGCCGGGGGACTACAACCGCGTGTATGTGGTCGAGCAGCGCTCGGGGAACGTGGGCCGCATACGCGTGCTCACGCTGCCGGGCTACGGCCTGCTCGCGTCGCCGTTCCTGTCGATCTCGCCGGTGTCGACCGGCAGCGAGCAGGGGCTGCTGGGGCTGGCGTTCCACCCGCGCTACAACGACGAGAACAACCGCCGCTTCTACGTGAACTACACAAATTCCTCGGGCGCCACGGTGATCGCCGAGTACCGGGCGCTCAACCCGCTGACGGCCGATCCGAACTCGGTGCGGATCGTGGCGACGATCGCCCAGCCGTTCTCGAACCACAACGGCGGGTGGATCGCCTTCGCCCCGGACGACACGGAGGGCTACCTCTACGTCTCGATGGGCGACGGCGGCAGCGCCAATGATCCTGGAAACCGGGCTCAGAACCTGACCGTGCTGCTCGGCAAGATGCTGCGCATCGACGTGGACGGTCCCGACAACATCCCCAACAGCGGCGACGAGGACGAGTTCCCCGCCGACGCCAACATCAACTGGGCCATTCCGCCCAGCAACCCGTTCGCCGGGGGCGGCGGCAACCCAGCGATCTGGGCCTACGGGCTGCGCAACCCATGGCGCGCCAGCTTCGACGCGCTGACCGGCGACCTGTGGATCGCCGACGTCGGGCAGAACGCCTGGGAGGAGATCGACTTCCAGCCGGGCAACAGCACCGGCGGCGAGAACTACGGCTGGCGCTGCATGGAGGGCTTCGCCTGCACCGGCCTGACCGGCTGCACCTGCAACGGGCCGGGGCTGATCCTTCCGATCTACAACTACTCGCACGCCGGCGGAAACTGCTCCATCACGGGCGGCTACGTCTATCGCGGCTGCGCGATGCCGGACATGCACGGCATCTACTTCTTCGCCGACTACTGCACGGCGCGGATCTGGAGCTTCCGCTATTCGATTCTCGGCGGCATCCAGGAGTTCACCGAGCGCACCGCCGAGCTTGATCCGCCCAACTTCACGATCAACGCCATCACGTCGTTCGGGCTCGACGCGTACGGCGAGATCTACATCACCGACCAGGGCGGCGAGGTCTTCAAGATCGTGCCGAACCAGCCGATCACCGACTGCAACGGCAACGGCATCGTCGATGAGTGCGAAGTGGCCGCCGGCGTCGTGCCCGACCTGAACAACAACGGCGTGCCCGACAGTTGCGAGTGCGTCGGCGACCTGGACGGCGACGGCGACACCGACCAGTCCGACCTGGGCATCCTGCTCCAGGCGTTCGGCAAGCATGACGGCGGCGATATCAACGGCGACGGCGTGACCGACCAGTCGGACCTGGGAATCTTCCTGGCCAACTTCCCGTGCAGCCAGCCGTAGAGATTGACCGCCGGGCGGCGTCCGGGTAATACGGGCGCCGCGACGACGGGGCCGTGCGTCACGGCCCGTGAGAGGTGACCAATGCAGGCGCTGCACGTGACAAACGCCACGCGGGCCAGCGACGTGTTCGCCGTGCCCGTGCGCACGCCGCCCTGAGCGCCACGGTCCAGCTTCTGCTGAGTGTGAAAGGGCTTCGGCGGCAGGCGTCGAAGCCCTTTTTATTGGATTTCGGCCAGGCGGGAGTGTTGTCACCCGCGGGCATGAGCCGAGACGGCCCTTGTCGGAAACGAGTCATCATCCCGGAGATGCGGCGGGGCTGCGGGCGCGCTTCGGCGCGCTGATCGCCCGCAGCGACACGCTGGCGCTGCTCTGGCTGGCGTTGCCGATGATCGGCATGACGCTGTCGCGCATGCTGATGGGCTTCATCGATTTCTACATGGTCTCGCAGCTGGGAACCGACGCGCAGGCGGCGATCTATCCGTCCGCACTGCTGCTGTTCACCATCGGCTGCGTCGGCATGGGCCTCACCCAGGGCGTGCAGACGTTCGTCTCGCAGGCCGAGGGCCGCGGCGAGCCGCAGCGCGCCGGCGCGTACGTCTGGCAGGCGCTGTACATCGCACTGATCGCCGCCGCCGTCAGCGCGCCGATCGCGCTGCTCGTGCCGCGCTGGTTTCCGTTCCTCGCGGTGCTGGGCGGGCATCCGCCGGCGGTGGAGTCGCTGGAGATCGCGTTCCTGAGCGTGACCTTCTGGGCGATCGGACCGATGACGGCCTGCGCCGGGTTGGAGTCTTTCTACAACGGCGTGCGGCGGCCGATCATCGGCTTCGCGGCGATGGGCGTTTCGCTGGTGGGCAACGTGATCGGCAACTACGCGCTGATCTTCGGCCACTGGGGCATGCCGGCGCTCGGCATCGCCGGCGCGGGCATCGCCACGCTGGCGGCCTGGTGCCTGCGGTTGATGGTGCTGCTGACGCCGCTGATGTGGCGAGGGCTGGTCGAGCGCTACCGGCTCAATGACTGGCGTCCAAAGGCGGCGCGGCTGGGCGAAGTGGTTCACCTGGGCGGGCCGGTGGCCTTCCAGTGGCTGGTGGACATCGGCGCGTGGTTCGTGTTCACGCAGTTGATGATCCCGCCCTTCGGCTCGGTCGAGATGGCCGCCGCCGGCCTGGCCATCCAGTACATGCACCTGTCGTTCATGCCGGCGCTGGGCGTCGGCCTGGCGCTGACGACGCAGGTCGGCAACGCGATCGGCGCCGGCAGCCCGGAGACCGCCGCGCGGAAGGTGCGCGCGGCCCGGCGCTTGATCTGCGGCTACATGTCGGCCATGGGACTGGTTTTCGTCACGTGCGGCGGGTGGCTGGCGGAGAGATTGTGCTTCGAGCAGGAGGCGGAGGTGCGCGCCGCGGTGATCGCTTCTGCGACGCTGATGCTCGTGTGGGTCGCGGTGTTCCAGTTCTCCGACGCGGTCTGCGTCGTCTACAGCTTCGCGGCCCGCGGGGCAGGAGACACGCGCGTGCCGGCGCTGCTGTTCGCGCTGTGCTGCTGGGGCATCTTCGTGCCGTTCGGTCTGCTGCTGAGCCGCGGCGCACCGCAGCTCGGCGCGCACGGGCCGTGGAGCATGTGCACGCTCTACATCCTGGTCCTGGGCGTGCTGTTGTGGCGGCGCTTCCACTCCGGCGCCTGGCGGCAGATACGCATCTTCGCCGATGCGCCGCCGGCCGAAACCGCCGCGACGGCCCAGCAGGCCGCGCCGGCGCCGGCGGCGGCGCTCGGAGCGGAGGCCGACGCCGGCGAGCCCGTGTCGCCCGGTTGACTCGCCACGGCCCGGCGGGGCCCGGGCGGCTTCGGGCGGCGCGGTTGACGGACGACGCGCGCCCGCTTGAGATGTGCGCGGCCTGGCGCGAGCAGCAGACGCGTGCTCGTGGCATTCATCCGGAGCCATATGCCGCACACGCCCCAACGTTCCTGGATCGAACGCACGGCGGTCAGGCTGGGCCTGATCCCGGATACGGATCAGCACGTCGAACGGCAGGGCGCTGACGGGCCCGCGGAGACAGGCGTGCTGCGTCGGTTTCCCGCGCCGGACGGCTGGGACGACGTCGTCGAGCACGACCCCAGGCAGTGGCCGCACCGGCTCGGTCCGCGGCACTACCGGCTGGTGCCGACGACGTGCTTCAACTGCGAATCGGCCTGCGGCCTGCTGGCGTACGTTGACAAGGAGAGCGGCCGGATTCGCAAGCTTGAGGGCAACCCGCTGCATCCGGGCAGCCGCGGAAAGAACTGCGCGAAGGGGCCCGCGACCATCAACCAGGTCAATGATCCCGACCGCATCCTCACGCCGATGAGGCGCGCCGGCCCGCGCGGCAGCGGGCTGTGGCGGCAGGCGTCCTGGGACGAGGTGCTGGCCGACATTGGCGGGCGCATTCGCATGGCGCTGCAAGAGGACCGCCGCGACGAAGTGGTCTATCACGTGGGCCGGCCGGGGGCCGAGGGCTTCATGGACCGCGTACTGCGGGCGTGGGGCGTGGATGGGCACAACAGCCATACGAACATCTGCTCATCCGGGGCGCGGCTGGGTTATGCGCTGTGGAGCGGCTACGACCGCCCGAGCCCGGACTACGCGAACGCGCGATTCATCCTCGCGCTCAATGCGCATCTGGAGAGCGGCCACTTCTTCAACCCGCACGCGCAGCGCATCTCGGAGGGAATCCGGGGCGGCGCCAGGCTGGCGGTCGTCGATCCGCGCCTCAGCAACACCGCCTCGATGGCGCACTACTGGCTGCCGACGGTGCCCGGCACCGAAGCGGCCCTGCTGCTCGCCATCGCCCGCGTCATTCTCGAAGAGAACCGCTTCGACCGCGCCTTCATGGAACGCTGGGTGAACTGGCGCGAGTATCTGAGGGCCTCCGGCAGCGATGCCTCGCGGTTCGACGACTTCATCGCCGCCCTGAAGCGCCACTACGCCGGCTTCACGCCGGAGTTCGCCGAGCGCGAGTGCGGCGTGCCGGCGGGAACGATCGTGGAGATCGCGCGGCAGATCGCGGACGCGGCGTCGCGGTTCTGCTCGCACACGTGGCGCGGCGCGGCCAGCGCGCATCTCGGCGGCTGGCAGGTGTCGCGCTGCCTGTTCCTGCTGCACGTGCTGACGGGCAGCGTCGGCACGCCAGGCGGCGTGAGCCCGTCGGCGTGGAACAAGTACAAGGCGCACCTGATCAACATGCCGCCGGCGCAGGACCACTGGAACGAGCTGCACTGGCCGCGCGAGTTTCCGCTGGCGCACTACGAGATGAGCTTCCTGCTGCCGCACTTCCTGAAGGAGGGCCGCGGGAAAATCGACGTTTATTTCACGCGCGTCTTCAACCCGGTGTGGACGTATCCGGACGGGTTCTCGTGGATCGAGGCCCTGCGCGACGAGAGCAAGATCGGCCTGCACGTCGCGCTCACGCCGACGTGGAACGAGACGGCGTTCTACGCGGACTACGTGCTGCCGATGGGGCACGGACCGGAGCGGCACGACCTGAACACGTATGAGACGCACAACGGCACGTGGATCGCGTTCCGCCAGCCGGTGCTGCGGGCGCACGCGCGGGCCGAGGGGCGCGCCGTGCGCGACACGCGCGACGTCAACCCGGGGCAGGTGTGGGAGGAGGATGAGTTCTGGATCGCGCTGACCTGGGCGATTGATCCGGACGGGTCGATGGGCATCCGCAAGTGGTTCGAGAGCCAGAAGCCGATGCTCGATGCGAGCGGCGCCGATCCGAGCGGCGCGTCCGCCGATCCGAGCGGCGCCCGTGAGGAAGCGGTTGCCTCAAAAGACGCACCTCCACCGGCGCAACCGCTCCCTCACGGTCGCGGCTCGGATCGGCGCGGCTCGGGTGAAGGCTCGGGTCAAGGCCCCGGTCAGCGTGCCGTCATGCTCACGGTGGATGAGTACTACGAGCACATCTTCGAGCGCGTGCCGGGCTTGCCGGAAAAAGCGCGCGAGGCGGGGCTGTCGCCGCTGGAGTACATGCGCAGATTCGGCGCATTCGAGCTGTCCAGGCGCGACTACCTGAAACACGAACGCGGGCTGAGCCAGGCGGAACTCGAGGGCACGACCGCCGACGCCGCAACCGGCGTCATTCGGCGCGGCGGGGAGGCGGTCGGCATCCGGCTGGACGATGGCCAGGCGGTCGCCGGGTTTACGACGCCCAGTCGCAGGCTCGAGTTCTACAGCCAGACGATGGTGGATTGGGGCTGGCCGGAGTACGCGCTGCCGGCGTACATCCCGAGCCACATTTACGGCCACCCCGCAGCGCAGGCGGGCGAATCGGGCCGCACGTCTGAATCGAGCCGCGCCCGTAAGGAAGCGGTTGCGCCAGGAGGCGTTCATTCACCTGAACCGCTCCCTCACGGTCGCGGCTCGGATCAGCGCGGCTCGGATCAGCGCGGCTCGGATCAGCGCGGCTCGGATCAGCGCGGCTCGGATCAGCGCGGCTCGGATCAGCGCGGCTCGGCGCGGCGCGACCCGGATCATTCCAGGCTGTCAACGCTCCCCGAGGGCGAATTCTGCCTGTTGCCGACCTTCCGCCTGCCGACGCTCATTCACACGCGCAGCGGCGCGGCCAAGTGGCTCAACGAAATCTCGCAGCGTAATCCGGTTTGGATTCATACCTCGGACGCGCGGCGCCTCGGCGTGCGCACCGGCGACCTCGTGCGCGTCATCACCCGCATCGGCCATTTCGTCGACAGGTGCTGGGTCACGGAGGGCATCCGCCCCGGCGTGGTCGCCTGCTCGCATCACTTGGGCCGCTGGCGGCGGCGCAGCGATCCGCCCAATAGCCGCTGGAGCTCGTCAGTGGTCGCCATCAACGAGTCGGCGCCTGGCCAATGGACGCTGCGCACCGAGTCCGGGCCCGGCCCGTTCGAAAGCGCCGACCCCGACAGCCGGCGCATCTGGTGGCGCGACGGCGGCGTGCCGCAGAACCTGACTTTTCCCGTCCATCCGGATCCGATCAGCGGCATGCACTGCTGGCACCAGCGCGTGCGCGTCGAGAAAGCTCACGCCGGGGACCAGTCCGGCGATGTGTTCGTCGATACCAACCAGTCGATGGCGGTCTATCGCGAGTGGATGCGCCTGACGCGCGCCGAGCCCGTCCGCCAGCACGGCCTGCGGCGGCCGCTGTGGCTGAACCGGCCGCTGCGGCCGGCGAGCGCGGCGTACGAAGTGCGCGACTGAGCGCTGGCGGGTTTGCGGCGGGCCCGGCCATGATAGGATGAGCGGCGGCCGGTCGGCGGGCTCCGCGCGCGGCGCCGTCGTCGTGCGGTTTGTTGGATGCACCGATGCGCCTTTGCTTTTGCAGCGACCTTCACGGACGCGCGCCGCTGTACTCGCAGCTCGAGCGCCTGCTGCGCGCCGAGCGGCCGGAGCTGCTGATCCTGGGCGGCGACATGTTCCCCGACGGCGACCTGGATGACCCCAGGGCCGTCCAGGGACGCTTCGTGCACGAGCGGTTCATCCCGTGGGTGCGGCGGATGCGCACGGAGCTGGCGGGCATGCAGGTCTCCTGCATCCTCGGCAATCACGACTGGCTGTTCTCGAAGGACTACCTCGCCGAGTATCACAACCAGGGCGCGATTGTCCTGCTGACACACCGGGCGCCCTGGGTGCTCGACGGCGTCGCCTTCATTGGCTACTCGCGCACGCCGCCGACCCCCTACTGGGTGAAGGACTTCGAGCGGCTGGACATGCCGGACGACCCCCCGCCCGAGATGGGCGGGGCCATCTGGGACCGGGTGACGCAGCAGCCGCGCCCGGCGGAGCCGGAGACCTATTTCGTACCCCAGACCTCGCTTCAGAGCGAGCTTGCCGGCGCGGCGCGCCCGGCGCCGCCCTGGATCTTCGTCTGTCACGCGCCGCCGCACGCCTCCATGCTGGATCGCCTTCCGCATGTCGATCACCCCGTCGGCTCGCGGGCCGTGCGCGAGTTCATCGAGCAGCGCCAGCCCCTGTGCTCGCTGCACGGCCACATCCACGAATCGCCGACCGTCACCGGGGCGTACTACGACCTGATCGGAGCGACGACCAGCATCAACCCCGGCCAGTCCAGCTCGCGCCTGCACGCCGTCCTGCTGGAGACAGGCAACGTGAAGGGCAGCCTGCAACATCGAGTGCTGGCGTGAGCCGCGGCGGCTCGCGGCCGGGGTCGGGAGCCGCCGCCCGGGCCGGCGGCGCCCACGTCGTCCTGATCGGCCATCGGGGCGCGGGCAAGTCGACGGTCGGCCGCGCCCTGGCACAGCATCTTGGCTGCGAGCTCCACGACACCGACGAGGCGATCCAGGCCGAGGCCGGCCGCTCGATCGCCGAGATTTTCCAGCAGGACGGCGAGGCGGCGTTCCGCGACCTCGAGAGCGAGGCCATCCGCCGCGCCGTCGCGCGGCCGGCCGGCGTCATCAGCGTCGGCGGCGGGGCGCTGCTGCGGCCGGCCAATCGCGACCTGCTGCGCGAAGCGGGCCTCTGCGTCTGGCTCCGCGCCAGCGTCGAGGAGCACGGCCGGCGGCTGGCGGCGGATCCGTGCTCTGCGACGCTGCGGCCACGCCTGACGGACGCGCCGGCGGCGCGCGCGGAGCTCGAGCAGTTGCTCGCGCAGCGTGAGCCGCTCTACGCGGCCATCGCCAGCGTGACCATTCAGACGGACGGGCGCAGCGTCGATACAATTGTCGCGGAAATCGCGTCCGCCCTGCGGCTGAGAGCGCCAGACGGCGGCGGCGCGGCCGAAGCGCCAGCGGCCAGAGGACGCCGGGAATGACGCCAGAGATCGTCATCGGACTGTTCACCTGGCTGCTCGGTCTGTGCGTCGGCAGTTTCCTGAACGTGGTGATCTACCGGCTGCCGGCGGGCCTATCGGTGTCGCGGCCGGCATGGTCGTTCTGTCCATCGTGCCAGGCGGGCATCCGCTGGTACGACAACCTCCCCGTGCTGAGCTGGCTGCTGCTGCGCGGACGCTGCCGGAGCTGCGCGGCGCCGATCTCGTTGCAGTACCCGCTGGTCGAGGCGGTCACCGGCCTGTTGTTCGTGCTCGTGTTCCAGTTGCTGTTCGTGGCGGAGGCGCGCGTCGGCGTCGATCGCCCCAGCCTGCCCGGCGACCTGCCCTTGCTGCTGGCGTGGCTCACGCTCGCCGCTGCGCTCGTCGCCTGTTCGGGCATGGACCTCATTGCCTACATCGTGGACACGCGCGTCACCGACTTTGCCCTGATCGTCGGCGTGCTCGCCGCCGCCTGCTGGCCGCGGCCGGAGCATGTCGTGCCCAGCGCAGGGGGCGCGGCGGGCGCGGCGGCGGTGGCGGCGTTCGCAGCCAGCGCGCTGATGCTGTGGCTGGCCGCGCCGCACACGCCTGACGCGGGCGACGCGCAGCCTTGTCCGCCCACGCCCGCCGGCGACAGCACAACCACGACCGGGGCGGCGCAGGCTGGGGTGAGCGCCGCCGATGCGCCGACCGGCGCCAGCGACGCGGCCGCCGCCGCATCGCGGGCTGCACCGCCCGGGCGCAGCGGCATGGCGGCGGGGGCGCTGGCCACGCTGGCGCTGTGCGGGCTGGCGGTGGTGCTGCTTCCGGCGACGGGGCAAAGCGCGGAGCCATTTGCAGCGGCGAACCTGCCCATTCACGCGGCGCTGCTGGCGCTGTTCTTCGCGATCGTGCTGGCCGGCGGCCATCACCGGCCGGCGGACCAGGAGCTTCACGCGGCCATCGAGAGCGAGGCGCGCAGCGCCCGGCGGGTGATTCTCGCCGAGATGCTCTGGCTGCTGCCGATCGTCGGCGCGGGGGCGCTGGCGGCGCTGCTCGTCCTGTGGGTGCCGGCGGTTGCGGATGCGTGGGCCGCGCTCGCAAACTGGCGGGCCGGAGGACTCGCGCCCCTCGGCGGCGCCGCGTACGCGATGCTGGGGGCGATGGCGGCGGCAGGCGCGGGCTGGGTCATTCGCATTCTCTTCACGCTCGCGCTGGGGCGCGAAGCGTTCGCCACCGGCGACATTTTCGTCCTGGCGGCGGCGGGCGCGGCGATCGGGTGGGACCTGGCGCTGTTCGGCTTTTTGGTGAGCATGCCGATGGCGATGGTGGGCTGGCTGCTGATGCTGACGCTCAAGCGCAGCGGGATGATCGCTTTCGGCCCGTGGCTCGCGATCGGATTCGTGACGGCCCTGTGGCTGGACCGCGCCAAGACGGACACCGCGGCGAGACTGGCGGCGGACGTCGCCTCCGCCTGGGAATCCAACCCGATGGCGCTGGTCCTGTTCGGCGTCGTGCTGATCGCCGGCAGCGTGCTGGCGTTCGCGGCGGCGCGCCTGGTGCGCGGGATCGTTCATCCGGCGCCGGCCAACGCCGGGGAGTGACCGGCGCGGGGCCGAAGGAGGGCGCGCGGCTTGCTTTCGATCACGCCACTCGCTGGCGCTCGCGGCTCGTGGGGCGCGCGGGCTCGGCCGTGGGGCGCGCGGGCTCGGCCGTGGGGCGCGCGGGCTCGGCCGTGGGGCGCGCGGGCTCGGCCGTGGGGCGCGCGGGCTCGGCCGTGGGGCCGCTACTCGCCGATGATCTTGACCAGCACGCGTTTTCGCCGCCGGCCGTCGAACTCGCCGTAGAAGATCTGCTCCCACGGACCGAAGTCGAGGGTCCCGTCCGTGATGGCCACGACGACCTCCCGGCCCATGATCTGGCGCTTCAGGTGCGCGTCGGCGTTGTCTTCCCCGGTGAGGTTGTGCCTGTATTGCGACGGGGGCGCGTGCGGCGCGAGCTGCTCGAGCCAGCGGTCGTAGTCCTGGTGCAGCCCCGGCTCGTCGTCGTTGATGAACACGCTGGCCGTGATGTGCATCGCGTTCACCAGCACCAGCCCCTCCCGCACGCCGCTCTCACGCACGGCCTGCTCGACCTGCGCCGTGATGTTCAGAAAGGCCCGGCGCCCGCTCGTCTCGAACCACAGTTCCTTGCGGTGCGTCTTCATGCCGCGAGCATCTCCTCGATCGAGCGTCTCAGGAGGTCCTCTCCGCCGAAGCGCATTCCCAGGCCGCGCAGCTTGCGCGTGTCGATCTCGTGCCGCGGACGCTTCGGCTCGCCGTCGATGCGGCCGCCAGCGCCGCTGAGGCGCTGCGCCAGGTGGGCCACGTCGTACTCCGAGATATAGCGGTCGTAGCAGTTGAAGGCCTGGCCGGCGACCTGCTCGGCCGGGGCCCGCAGCAGCAGCTCGACCGCCGCCGCCACGTCCGCCGCGTGAACCTCCTTGCCGCCGCGCTCGACGCGGACGGCGTCGCCGCGCGCCACGGCGCGGACGAGGTCGAACCACTTGCTGGCGGCGGGTGGGACGGCGAGGCCGTAGATGCCGGTGGGCCGCAAGGAGCAGATGGCGTAGCCGTCACCGAGGCCGAAACTGTGCACGAACTTCTCGATAGCGGCCTTGTGGGCGCCGTAGTGGCTGGTGGGCCACAGCGGGTGGGCTTCGTCGAGCGGGCGATCCTCGAGAATGCGCTCGTGGACCGCGCAAGTCGAGATGAACACGAACCGCGGCACGCCGCCCGTCCGGGCCGCCTCGATCAGTTGCAGCGTCCCCAGCACGTTGACCTGCGCAAACTCGAGCAGGCTGCCCGCCGAGGCCCGGCGATAGCCGCCGCCCGGATGGTGCAGCGCCGCGTGGACCACGGCGTCACAGCCGGCGACGAGCGCCCGGCACGCCCGGTCGTCGCCCAGGGCGCCGGCGCACCATTCGACGCCGGCCAGCGCGGGCATGTCGGCCGCCGGCCGGCGCGTCCACGCGCGGACCGAGTGCCCACACTGGACGGCGCCACGAAGCAGGTAGCGGCCCAGGAAGCCCGTGCCCCCGGTGAGCGCGATTCTCACGGGTTGTTCCCGCGCCTGGCGGCGATGGCGGAGGCGATCTCGTCGAACTCGGGGAACCGGCCGGTCTGGTGCTTGCTATAAACCATTGTGTTGTCTACTGTTACATCGAACACCCCGCCGCGGCCCTCAATAAGCCTGGGTTCCACGCCGAAGCGCCGCTTGATCTCGGCCGCCAGACCGGCGGCCTTGGGCAAGTAGTTTCACTGCACGCAGTATTGGATGCTGATTTGCACGGGCTAAACTCCTTGAAGTCGTTGGTGACAGTCGGCGGCGTCGGACCGCGTCTCGGATATTAGTCCGGGGAGCGTGACGTGTCATGGCCTGTGACGCGAGTCGAATGAGCGGCCCAGGGGCTGAAAACGCAGTCGTCGCCGTATACATTGTAAGGAGCGCCGCGGGCCGGCGCGCGAAGGAGCGAGAGCGATGCGCATGCTGACGTTGATCGTCGTGGCGGGCGGCTTCGTGATTCCGGCGCTGGGGCAGAAGGTGGGCCTGCCGGCGCCCGAGATCACCTACAAGCGTGAGAACCAGAAGCCGGCCGACGACCCGAACCTCCAGATTGAGGAGTTGCGCGGGCGGATCGTGCTGTTCTTCTTCTTCCGCGCGGGCAATCCCGAGTCGGTCGAGGCGATGCCGATCATCGGGAAGATCGCCGAGACCTACGGCGGGCAGGGCGTCGTGGTGCTGGGCTGCACGGACGAGAAGAAGGAGAAGGCCGAGGGCGTTCTGAAGTCACATGACATCGGGGCGCGCGTGTTCTGGTACGGGCCGGGGGTTCCGGCGCTGTTCGAGGTCGCGTCGTTCCCGTACGTGTTCATCATCGACCCGCGCGGCATCATCGCGTGGAAAGGCCACCCGATGGACGACCTGGAGGCGCGCGTCAAGGACCAGCTCCGCCGAACGCCGCCGGTCGGGGCCGACGAGGCGGCGTTGGCCGACAAGCTCAAGCGGGCCGCGGAGTTCATGGCGAAGAAGGAGTATGGCCGGGCGGAGACGATGGCGAAGTTCGTCATGAACGTGACGGACGAGTCATCGCCGATGCACGACCAGGGCCGCACGCTGCACGAGAAGCTGCTGGAGCAGGCGAAGAACTGGCTCGACGAGGCGCGCGGCATGTATCGCGACCGCAAGTACCAGGAGGCCTGCGACATCGTCGCCGAGGTGCACGTGCGCTTCACGACGCGCAAGCAGGAGGGGCCGGAGCACGACCTCGTGGTCGCCTGCGACACCGACATCGGGCGGCTGCGCGGCGACATCAACACCAAGCAGATGGTGACGCGCGCCATTGAGAACGCGCGCGGCGTGCTGAAGAACGACGAAGCGGCGGAGCTCGAGCTGGCCGGGGACTTCGTCGGCGCGATGCGCGTCTACCGTCAGGTGCTCGAATCGTCGCCCAAGACCGCGGCGGGCGCCGCCGCGAAGGCGGCGCTGGAGCGGCTGAACAGCGACCCGAAGATCACCGCGCGAATCGCGAAGTGGCGCGAGGAGCAGCAGGCCGAGCGCTGGTGCCAGATGGGAGACAACTACGCCCGCGTCGACATGTTCGACGAGGCCCGCCAGCAGTATCGCAAGGTCATCGACCAGTTCCCGCGCTCGCCGGCCGCGACCCGGGCGCGCGAGGCGCTCAAGAAGCTCCCGGACGGTGCAGGGGCATCCGCTCCGGCCAAGGATGCCGGCGGCGAGTAGCATCCTGGCGTTGAGCGGCGCCTGCGCCGCGCGCAAGGGGGCCGAATGCGAGACTGCGACGCGATCGTGATCGGCGGCGGGCCGGCGGGGGCGACCTGCGGGGCGCTGCTGGCCGAGCAGGGACACCGGACGCTCATCATCGAGCGCACGCAGTTCCCGCGCTTTCACATCGGCGAGTCGCTGATGCCTGACACCTACTGGGTGTTCAAGCGGCTCGGCATGCTGGAGAAGATGAAGCGCAGCGGCTTCGTCAAGAAGTACAGCGTTCAGTTCGCCAACGCCGAGGGCAAGGAATCCGCTCCGTTCTACTTTGACGAGATGAACCCGCACGAGTGCTCGCAGACCTGGCAGGTGCTGCGCAGCGAGTTCGACCACATGATGCTCGTGAACGCGGCCGAAAAGGGCGCCGAGGTCTGGCAGAACACGCTGGTGCGCGACGTGCTGACCGACGGCGGTGCGGCCGCCGCGGCGGGCGCAGCGAACGGCGGGCCGCCGCGCGTCCGGGGGGTGATCGCGGAGCGGGCGGACGGGACGGGCGTCGAGGTGCGTTCGAAGGTGGTGGTCGACGCGAGCGGGACGACGGCGCTGCTGGCGAGCAAGTTCGGCCTGCGCCGGCCCGACCCGAAGCTGCGGAAGGCGGCGGTGTTCGCGCATTACAAGGGCGCCCGGCGCGACGCGGATCCGCGCGACGAAGGGGCCACGCTGGTTCTGCAGGTGCAGGAGCAGAACGGGTGGTTCTGGTACATCCCGCTTCAGGACGACGTGGTCTCGGTCGGCGTAGTCGGAGACATCGACTACCTCATCCGCGGACGGGGCAAGCCCGAGCAGGTCATCGAAGAGGAGATTCAGCGCTGCCCGGTGATGATCCCGCGCGTCGCCAACGCCCGCCGCGTCGGCTCCGTGCACGTGCTCAGCGATTTCTCCTACAGCGCGACGCGCTGCGCCGGCGACG
This sequence comes from uncultured Planctomycetota bacterium, assembly GCA_900696525.1. Lineage (GTDB taxonomy): Bacteria > Planctomycetota > Phycisphaerae > UBA1845 > Fen-1342 > CAADGL01. The sequence continues at coordinate 90,043 of CAADGL010000016.1, read as the reverse complement.
GCTGGGTGCTGATCGGCGACGCGCTGACGTTCCTCGACCCGATCTACTCCTCGGGCGTGCTGCTGGCGCTCCAGAGCGGCGAGCGGGCCGCGGACGCCATCGACGCGGCGCTGCGCAGCGGCGACACGTCGGGCGCCCGGCTGGGCGCCTGGGGCGACGACTTCTACGCCGGCCTTCAGCGCGTCCGCAAGCTGGTCTACGCCTTCTATACCAAGCACTTTTCGTTCGGCCGCTTCAACCGCGCCCATCCCGAGCACAGGCGCAACCTGGTGGAGCTGCTGGTGGGCGACGTGTTCCGCGCCGAGGCGGGCGACATTTTCGAGACGATGAAGCGCTACTGCGACCTGCCGGAGGAGATTCGGCTGGAGCCGTCAAGCTGAGCGCGTACGGCCACGCGGCGCAGGAGGTTCGGCCCGCCATGCAGCTAGACGTGCTGAAGGAGACGGCCAAGACCGAGCCCGGCAGCTACTTCGTCGCCAACTACCCGCCGTTCTCGGCCTGGAAGCCGGAGCACGTGTCGACGGCGCTGGCAGCGCTGGAAGGGCGCAGCGACGTCGCGGGTTCCGTGGCCGACGGGGCGGCGCCGCTCGGGCTGTACCTGCACATCCCTTTCTGCCGCAAGCGCTGCAAGTTCTGCTACTTCCGCGTGTACACGGACAAGAACAGCGGCGACGTCGACATCTACATGGACGGGCTGGCGCGCGAGATCGCCCTGTACAAGCGCTGCGCCGCGCTCGACGGCCGGGAGTTCGAGTTCGTCTACTTCGGCGGCGGCACGCCGTCGTTCCTCAGCAACGACCAGCTCCAGCGGCTCATCGAGCGCATCAACGAGCACTGGCGCTGGGACGCCGCCCGCGAGGTCACCTTCGAGTGCGAGCCCGGCACGCTCAAGCTCAGCAAGCTGCGGACGATCCGCCGCATCGGCGTGACGCGCCTGAGCCTGGGCATCGAGCACTGGGACGACGACATCCTGGAGCAGAACGGGCGGGCGCACCGTTCGGCGGAGATCGGCGCGGCGTACGCCTGGGCGCGGGAAGTCGGCTTCGCGCAGATCAACGTGGACCTGATCGCGGGGATGGTCGGCGACGACGAGGCGAAGTGGAAGCTCGCGGTCGAGCGGACGCTTGCGCTGGCGCCGGACAGCCTGACGATCTACCAGATGGAGCTGCCCTACAACACCGAGTTCACGCGCGAGCAGCGTCAGGGCGGCGCCGTCGCGGTGGCCGACTGGGCCACGAAGCGGCGCTGGGTCGATTACGCCTTCGGGCAGTTCGAGGCCGCGGGCTACTCCGTCTCCAGCGCCTACACGCTCGTCAAAGGCGCGGCCGCGGATGCGGCGCAGCGCTTCGTCTACCGCGACTCGCTCTGGCACGGGGCCGACATGATCGGAACGGGCGTGGCCTCGTTTTCGCACCTGGCGGGCGTGCACTACCAGAACCTCGATCAGTGGGAACGCTACCTCGACGCCTGCCGTGCCGGCGAACTGCCGCTGGCGCGGGCGCTGCCCATCAGCCACGACCAGCGGCTGATCCGCGAACTGGTGCTGCAACTCAAGCTCGGCCGCGCCGACGCCGACTACTTCCGCCGCAAGTTCGGCGTCGATATCCGCGAGCGGTTCGCCGACGCGTGGCGGTCGCTGGAGCAGGAGGGCTACGCGACGGCGGAGGACGAGGGCCACCGGCTGACGCGAGGCGGGTTGCTGCGGGTCGATGCGCTCCTGCCGCGCTTCTTCGAGCCGCAATTCCGCGACGTGCGATATACCTGAGCGGCGACGGGGAGAGACGAACGAGATGCGGCAGCTTCGACAACCGCACGCGGCGCTGGCCGACCTTTGCGACGGCTTTTTCGACGACGCGGAGTGGGTGTCGCGCTGCCCGCGCATCGCGGCCGCGGACCTGGACGAGCCGTTCCGAACGCTGTTGGCGCATCGCGAGCATATGACCGAGCGCCTGGCCGCGTACTACGGAAAGCCGGTCGAGCTGCGCGTGCTGCGCGAGCAGCGCGACCCGGGCGAGTACGCCCGAAAAATCCTGCTGACGCTCCGCGGTGAGCCGACGCGCGTCGAGCTCGGCGTCGTGCGGCTGAACCTCGCGTTCGTAACCCGCGCCGTCCGCGACGAGATTCTCGCCTCGCGCGCCCCGCTGGGGGACATCCTCATCCGTCACGGCGTCTTCCGCCGCGTCAGCCCGCGCTGGTACTTTTCGTTCCCGCCCGACACGCCGGCGGCGCGCGAGCTCGGCGGGCAGCCAGCCTTCGGGCGGGTCGGTACGATCTACTGCGACGAAGAGCCGGCGATCGACCTGCTGGAGGTCGTGACGGCGGCCGGCCCGCGCTGAGGGCGAGCAGGATGGACTTCCCGGTGACTGCATGATCGACCTTCTGCCGCGGCGGGCGCTGCTGCGATTCGAGATACCGATTCACTATTGGGACGCGCCGCCGCGCGTCGATGCCGACCTGTCAAAGTGGCCGCCGCGCTACCTGGCGCCGCCGCTGGTGATGCTGGAGGACGCCGAGCCGGTCGCCGACGTCTACTGGGCCTGGAACGAGTACGGATTCTTCGCGGCGTTCGACGTGCCCAACCGGCCCGGGCGGCCGCATTGCGACGTGCAGCAGTGGTGGAGACAAGACGGCCTGCGGCTGTGCATCGACACGCGCGACGCCCGCGACGTGAAGCGCGGCACGCGCTTCTGTCATTTCTTCTACCTGCTGCCGCTGGGCGGCGGCCGCGACGGCAAGGCCCCGGTGATCGGCCTGCACCGCATGAGCCGCGCCAAGGAGCATCCGCCGGTCGAGGCCTCGGCCGCGAAGGTGGCGTCGGTTGTGACGGCCCGCGGCTGGCGCGTCGAGACGCACATCCCGTCGGCGTGCCTGCACGGGTGGGAGCCGGCCGAGCATCCGCGCATCGGCGTGTTCTACAAGATCAAGGACACGCGGCTCGGAAGCCAGACGCTGTCGGTCACGGACGAGCTGGGCTGGAACATCGACCCGAGCACCTGGGCGACGGGCGTGCTGACGCGGCCCTGACCGCGTCGCACGCCCGGCCGCCCCGCGCTTCAGTTCAGCGCCGGCCGCACGGCGACGACCGCCTCCAGCTTGGCCAGGTCGTCGAGCCGGCGCACGTCGATCGACCCCACCAGCAGGCGCGCCGTCTTGCTCTCGGCGCTCGGCTCGAAGCCGAGGGCCCTCAGGGCGTCCAGCGTCGCCGCGTCGGTCGCCTGGAGAATGACGATCACGTCGACGCGCCACTTCAGCACGCGCAGCTTGTCGATCGCCAGGTTGCCGTCCTGCCCCTCTTTTTCCACCTTCGCCGCGAGCCCGCGCAGCGCCGCGGCGAGCTTGTCCTGCGGCGTTTCCGGGCGCGGCGTGCGCGGCGCATCCTCGTCGGGCGTGGCCTCTTCGCGCGCCCGCGTGACGCCGGCTGCCTTGACGTCCCCGCCGCCGGCGCCGCGCGCGCCGCCCGCCCCTGACGGCGCGGCCGGCGCAGGCCGGCCGGCGAGGCGGCCGAAACCGCCGCCGGCGGCGCGATCGCGACGCATGGGTTTTCCCAGGGCGATGTCTCCGCCGACGGCGACGCCTCCGAAGACGCCCTCGTAGCTGACGCCCTGGGGCATCTCGACGGGCACCTGGATCGTCGTGGGCTCGCCGCCGATCGTCACGCGCATCTCCTCGACGGCGACGAAGCTGGTGAACTGCGTGAGGATCCGGAACTTGACGCCGAGCTCGACGATCTGCTGCTTCAGCGGGTCGGGAAACCGGTCGGACTGGAGCGCCGCCCAATCGCGGCTGAGCAGGTCATGCACCTTCGAACGCGCCCAGAGCGAGACGTGCGGATCGAGCAAGCCCGCGTCTGGCGGCGGCCCTCCGGCCGTGGGCGGCGGCGTCTCGGCGGCCATCGGCGCGCGGATCGGAATCTGCCGCTCGAAGCGGCCGGCCCCGGTGTTTCCAGTAAGCGTCACGGTCCCGCCGCCGGCGGCGCTGAGGCGGCCGTGGATGACCAGCGGCCGGGCGGCGAATAGATCGGGGATGCGGCGCGGATAGACCTCCGCCACGGGCACGTCGCCCCAGTCGATCTGAATGTCGGTGAGCACGGGGGCGGCGATGCGCTCGCTGAAGCGCGCGACCGCCGCTTCGGCCTGGCTTTCCAGCAGGACGTACTCGACCTCGCCGCGGCCCTCGCGCGCCATGCCGTCGAGCAGGAAGCGGTTCACGCTGCTGCCGATGCCGAAGCTGAAGACGCGCGTCGTGCCGGCGTACTTGCGGACGGCGTCGAGGATGGCCATGTCATTGCCGACGTAGCCGTCGGTGAGGAACAGGACGATGCGGATCGGCTCGGGCGCCGATTCGCCGCGCGGCGGGCGCCGGCCGGAGCGCCCGGCGTCCCTCTGCGGCGCGGCCGGCCGCAGGGCGGCGTCGATGGCCCTCATCATCTCGGTTCCGCCGCCGCCGCGCTGCGCCGCCAGGAAGCCCTGTGCCTCGGCGCGGTTCTCGGGGGTGTTGGGGCGCGGGGCCGGCCAGAGGATGCGCGTGTCGCCGGAGAACGTGATGAGGTTGAAGGTGTCGCCCGGGCGCATGGCGTCGATGGCCTGCCGCATGACCTGCTTGGCTTTCTCGATCGGGTAGCCGTGCATCGAGCCCGACGTGTCGAGCACGAAGATGAGCTCGCGCGGGACGAGCGCCGAAGGCACGACGCGGGCTGGCGGCTGAAGGATGAGCGTGAAGAACGAACCGAGCGGCGTCTGGCTGACGAAGTAGCCCTCGCGAACCTCGTCGGCGCCGAGCGCGTAGCGCAGCACGAAGTCCTTGTTGGGAATGGTCGCCTGCTGCTCGAGCGCGACGATCACGGCGCCGGGCGCATCCGCGGCGTGCTGCGCGATCGCGTGGGTCTCGCTCTCGATCGCGCCGGGCGTCACCGCCGGCGAACCGCTGTCGATCCGCACGCTCAGGCTCACGTCGTGCCCGGCGCGCATGCCCTCGGGAATCACGGGCGGCGTGATCCGGCTCGCGTCCGGGACTTCGGGCGTGTCCTGGCCGCGCGTCATCGGCGCCGGGGCGCTGCCGCCGCCGGGGATGTAGCGCGGACCGACGACCATGGGGAAGACCCACTCGAACGCGCCGTCTTCGTAGCGGACGATCTCGACGTAGCTGATCTCGATCGTGACCTTCGCCCCCGGCTCGATGTTCGCGACGGACTGGGTGAAGATGTTCGGCCGCTCCTGGTCGAGCAGGCCGGCGACGTGGCCGGCGGCGACCGCCTGCTCATAGACCTCTCGCGCCGCGGCGCGCTCCAGCACCTGGCCGATGATCCGCCGTTCGCCGACTTCCATCACCATATGATCGACGGCGGCGTCCTGCGACAGCGGAAACACGTAGACCGCTTCGATCTTTCGGTCGAGCGGGTTGCTGAAGACCTGGCGCACGGTGACGCGGGCGATGAAGCCCTGGATGTCGGCGACCACGTTCGTATGTTCCAGCGGGCAGGTGATCGTCTCGCCCGGCGGGCCGTTCGTCACGCGCAGCTCGGCGCGGCATGGCTGGCGCGCCTGCGAGAACGCCGGAACCAATAACCCGATCACGAGGCAGGGCACGAGCGGCTTCATGTGAGGTCTCCTCGGCGCGGGCGCCGGGCGGGCGCGACAGTCTTTCTGCCCATTCGACGCGCAGAAGCGCGGCGGGTTCCCGGCTAGACTGTTGCCGCATGCGGATTATCTCCCACGGCGTCGATATCGTGCAGTGCTCGCGGGTCGAGCAGCTCTGGAAGGGGCATGGGGAGCACTTCCTGAACCGCGTGTATACGCCCGCCGAGCAGCGTTATTGCCTCGACACCCGGGTGACCGTCGAGCGGCTCTCGGGCCGCTTTGCCGCGAAGGAAGCGGTCATGAAGTGCCTGGGGACGGGATGGCGCGGCGGCATCGAGTGGACGGACATCGAGACGTTGTCGGACCCGCTGGGCCGGCCGTTGTGCACGTTGCATGGCAAGACGGCGGAGCTGGCGCGGTCGCTGGGGATTGAGCAGGTGCAGGTGTCGATCTCGCATGCGGGAGAGTACGCGGTGGCGACGGCGCTCGGGCTTGGACCGGCCGGAAGCCGGTAGAACCACGGAAGAACCGGCTGGAAGCCGGCCACAAGAGGGAGTGGCCGGCAGAGTGCGGCGGTGACGGGGTGGCTGTCGGCTACTGCATTCCCGGGACGTACCAGGTGAACCAGCGCAGGCGGTCGCCGACGGGGCGGGGGTAGCCGACGTCCATGTACGACTGGCGCATGGTGACGACGTGGCCGTCGAGGAACAGGGCGCTGATGCCCTTCGGATGGCGCTTGTCGCTCGCGATCCGCGGGAAGCGCGCCAGCGGCAGCATCGACGTGTAGAACACGTCGTGGAACTGGAGGTCGTTCGTCGGCAGGCTGTGATGCGCCTCCGTCAGGTAAATGACGCGGGCCGGGTTCGTCCGGCGATCGAGCCGGTCCAACTGGAAGAAGTCTTCGTAGTCGGCCGGCGGCTGATTCACGCCGGTGTAGCTCTGCCCCGGCGGTCCGCCGTCGTGCGGGTTGTCGAGCTGGACGTTGCGATCGGTGTAGGGCATCCGGAAGGCGTTGACGACGTAGTCAAGCGACTGGTCGCCGTTGGTCAGCTCATCCGGAAAGCTCGGGCACTGGAAGGTGGGGATTTTCCGCAGCACCTCGATCAATGGCGCCTGGCCGGCGAGAGGCGTCGGGCGCCACAGGCCGGGGATCACGCCGTCGTAGTAGGGCAGGCCGTACAGCAGCGCCTGCGAGTAGTGCAGGTGAGAGCGCCAGTCGCCGCCGGGCGGCGGGCGGTACTCGGCGCGCACGATGCGCTGGCGGTTGTCCTGGGCGTAGAAACTGGCGGCATGGCCGAGCTCGCGCAGGTTGGCGTTGCATTTGAGTTGCAGCGCCTGCTTGCGGGCGCCCTGGAGCGACGGGGCAAGAATCGCGATCAGCAGTGCGATGATCGCGACCACAAGCAGCAGCTCGATCAGCGTGAACGCGCGGCGATGGGCAGATCGACCCGACATGGCGGAACCTACTTTCGGCCCAGCGTGCAGCCCCGCGCCGGTTCGGGTGCTGAGCCCGCGATGACGCGCAAAGAGTTGGCAACCGGCTCGAGCGTCCGAAACGATAGCTTGCATTATCCGGCCAAGGCGCGGCGAACGCAAGGGGTTCTTCCGCCATCATTCCGCAGCGGGTCCGCCGCGGTGGTACCGGTACAGTTTGCTTTCTGAGCCGAAGCCGCGCCCGTGAGGAAGCGGTTGAAACGAGGACGCCAACGGGCGCAAGCGCTTCCTCATGGGCGCGGCGAGGTTCAAGCCGTACGAGCACGCCGCGGTGGAAGCGTGCTCGGCCCCTTGACGCCCCAGCGGGTTGCTCTACCATGTGGGGCCCGCTTGGCGGCGGTGTGTCGGCCACCTGGAGGCGCGGGCGAAGCGGGGGCGAAGGGACATGAAAGCGGGGCGCGGCCGTGGGGTCCGGCGCATCCGAGGAACAGCGGCAGCGGGCGCGGGGCAGGCAGTTCCGATTCGCCAGTCTCGGGCTTGAATTCGGCGCGGGTATCGCCGGCTGCACGCTGCTCGGATACTGGATCGACCGGACTTTCGGGACGGGCCACATCGGGCTGCTGGCCGGAGCGCTGATCGGGTGCGTCGGGGGGATGTATCACCTGGTGACCCAGGCGATCCGGCTTCAGAAACTGGCCGAGCAGGACGCGCGGCGACAGCGTGCGGAGGAGCCGCACGCTGGCGGACGGGATCAGACAGATGAGTGAACCGGCAGGGGGAAAGTCGGGCGTCACGGAGCCGATGGCGGTGGGGGCGCGCCTCGCGGGCCGCTCGTTCGTGGCCGCGCTGCTGCTGGGCGCAGCCGCGTTCTATCCGACCACGGTGCTGGCCGGCCCGGAGGCCGCGGGACCGATGGCGGCCGGGCTGGGCATCGCGCTTATCGGAGCCTGGGCCGGGCTCGTGCCGGCCGTGGCGGTGCTGAATCGCGGCCAGCAGGCTCTGGCGTGGGGCAGCCTCCTGGGGCTGGGCGTGCGTTTCGGCGTGACCGCGGCGCTGGCGCTCGTCGCGCGGTACGCCGCCGCGTCGCCGGCGATCCTTCTGATCTGGGTGGGGATCGGACAGTTCGTGCTGCTGGGCGTGGATGTCGCCGGACTGATTCAGTTGTTGCGGCCGGCGGGCGAGGTGAGGGGGTCGGCGTAGGATGATGGCGGTGCTGGGGGCGAGCAACCCGATCGAGCACGTGATCCAGCACACGATGCTGGACCTGAACCCCGGCGGCGGGGTGTTCTCGTTCCCGCTGATCAGTAATCACATTCTGATGCAGGTTGTCGGCGCCGGACTGCTGATCTGGGGGATACCGCGGGCACTGGTGTACCGTGCGGGGGATGACCCGATCGGGCGGCTCGTGCCGCGCGGCTGGGGGACGGCGATCGAGGCGGTGTGCGTGGCGCTGCGCGAGCAGATCTTCAAGCCGAACCTCGGGCACTACACCGACCGGTTCACGCCGTACCTGTGGTCGCTGTTCTTTTTCATCCTGGTCGCGAACGTGCTGGGACTGCTGCCGCTAGCGGACTGGTTCTGGTTCGTTCCGGGACACCTGGTGGGCGGGACGTCGACGGCGAATTTCTACGTGACGGGAGCGTTGGCGTTCCTGACGCTGGCGCTGATCGTGTACAACGGGCTGCGTTATCACGGGCTGGACTACGTCAAGCACTTTTTCATGGGTCCGTGGTGGATCGCGTGGCTGATCGCCATCCTGGAGATCGCGGGCCTGTTCTTCAAGTCGGGGGCGCTGTGCGTGCGCCTCACGGCCAACATGCTCGCCGGGCACATCCTGCTGGCCGTCCTGCTCAGCTTCGTGGGCGCGTCCTTCGCCACCCTGGGGCCGGTCGGCGGCGCGGGCGTGACGGTCGCCGTGATCGCCGGCAGCGTGCTCATCTATTTCCTAGAGATTCTCGTCGCGTTTCTGCACGCGTTCATCTTCACGACGCTGACCGCGGTGTTCATCGGCCTGGCCGTGAACATCCACCACGACGAGAAGCATGAGGAGCATCATGCGGAAGGCGCGGTCGCCTCTTCGCATTAGGACACGAACCCGGCCCGGCCAGAGCGCCGCGGCCGTCGGCAGCGAAAGGAACGTAGCAAAATGCTCATGTCGCGAGGCCTTGCCGCCGTCATCGGAATCGTCCTCTTTGGTCTGGTCGGCGCGGACGCCGCCTTCGCCCAGGGCGGGCCGCCGACCTACCCCGTCGTCCCCGGCGTCGCCGTGCTGGCCGCCGGCCTGGCCGTGCTCGGCGCGGGAATCGGCATCGGCCGCGTCGGCGTCGGCTGGGTGGAGTCGATCGCCCGTCAACCCGAGGCCGCGGGCACCATGTTCGTGCCGGGCATTCTGACGGCGGCCATGATCGAGGGCGCCGCGCTGTTCGCGATCATCGTGGCGATGATCAGCTAGGGGTACTGGCGCTCGTCCCCGGCGCTGCGCCGGGCAGGAGGCTCCCGCATGAGCGTTCGAACGAGCATGGCCGCGCTGCTGGCGGCCGTGATGCTGGCCGCGGCCGCCCTGGCCGCCGGTCCGCCGGCGCACGACGCGCCACCGGCGGATGGCGCGGCCGCGGCGGCTCATGACAGTCACGGCAGGCCGAACCTGTTCGCGGGCGGGCTGGGCAACGCGATCATCACGCTGATCATCTTCGGGATCGTGCTGGCGGTGCTGGGGCAGAAGGCGTGGCCGCAGTTGCTGCGCGTGCTGAACGAGCGGGAGCACCAGATCCGCGGGGCGCTCGAGGACGCGCGGCGCGAGCGGCTGGCAGCCGAGAAGCTGCTGGCCGACTACAAGCGGCAGATCGACAAGGCGCGCGAGGAGGCGACCGCCATCGTCGAGGAGGGCCGCCGCGACGCCGAGGTCGTCCGCCGCCGCATCCAGGACGAAGCCCGCCAGGAGGCGGGCGAGACGCTGGAGCGCGCCAAGCGCGAGATCGCGCTGGCGCGGGATACGGCGGTGAAGGAGCTGTACGACCAGGCGGCCGAGGTGGCGGTGCGCGTGGCGGCGGGGGTGATCCGCAAGGAGCTGCGGGCGGAGGACCATCGCGCCCTGGTGAACGAGTCGCTGGCGCGCATGAAGGCGTCCAGCAACTGAAAGAGGCCGGAATCGCATGGCGCGGGCATCGGAGAAGCAGTTCGACGTCGCCGACGTGTACGCCGAGGCGCTGTTCGAGCTGGCGCGGGAGCATGGCCGCATCGATCAGGTGCGCAGCGAGCTCGAGGAGGTCGTGAGCCTGCTGCGCAGCACGCCGGAAGCGGCCGCGTACCTCGACTCGCCGGCGATCGACGTGGACCAGCGCGGCAAGCTGCTGGAGAGGTGGTTTCGCGGGCGCTTGTGCGACGAGGTGCTCAACACGCTGCTGGTGATCAACCGCAACGGCCGCACCGGGCTGCTAGAACCGCTGCTGCGCTGCTACGTGCTGCGGCAGGAGGCGGCCGCGGGCCAGACCGAGGCGCTGGCGGTCAGCGCGGTGCCGCTTGAGGAAGACCAGCGCCGCGCCGTCGTCGAGACCGTCCGGGCGCTTTCGGGCAAGGAGCCGCTGGTCGAGTACCGCGTCGAGCCGGAGATCATCGGCGGGCTGGTGCTGCGCATCGGCGACATGCTCTACGACAACTCGGTGCGCCGCCAGTTGCACGAGCTGCATCGGCGCCTGCACGAGCGCGGCGCCGCCGGAGTCGGAATCCAGAGCGCGGTCTGAGCGCGCGTTTTTTTCGTACCGCGGGCGGCCGGTGATGCCGCGAGGGCTTTGCAGAGGGAACCCAGATGAGATTCAAGGCCAGCGAGATCGCCACGATCATCAAGGAGGAGATCGCGCAGTACAAGTCCGAGCTGGACGTGGCCGAGGTCGGCCGCGTGCTCGAGATCGGCGACGGGGTGGCGCGGGTCTACGGCCTGTCGAACGCGATGGCGGGTGAGATGCTGGAGTTCGCCAGCGGCGCGACGGGCGTGGTGTTCAACCTCGAGGAGAACTCGATTGGCGCGGTCGTGCTGGGCGCCTACCTGGACGTCAAGGAGGGCGAGGAGGTCCGCACGACCGGCAAGCTGCTGAGCGTCCCGGTCGGGGAGGCGATGGTCGGGCGCGTGGTGGACCCGCTCGGACGGCCGCTCGACGGCAAGGGGCCGATCATGACCCCGCACCGCCGGCCCATGGAGATCATCGCTCCCGGCATCGCCGAGCGCCAGCCGGTGAACGAGCCGCTCCAGACCGGCATCAAGGCCATCGACGCCATGATCCCCATCGGCCGCGGCCAGCGCGAGCTGATCATCGGCGACCGCAAGACCGGCAAGACCGCCATCGCGATCGACACGATCATCAATCAGCGCGGCGGCGACGTGATCTGCGTCTACGTGGCGATCGGGCAGAAGGAATCGACGGTCGCGGCCCTGGTCGAGAAGCTGCGCGAGCATCGCGCGCTGGACTACAGCATCGTCGTCGTCGCCGGCGCGTCGGACCCGGCCCCGCTCCAGTACGTCGCGCCGTACGCGGGCTGCGCCATGGCCGAGTACTTCGTCTACGAGCAGGGACGGGCGACGCTGTGCGTATATGACGACCTGAGCAAGCAGGCCCAGGCCTATCGCCAGCTCTCGCTGCTGCTGCGGCGTCCGCCGGGGCGCGAGGCGTACCCGGGCGACGTGTTCTACCTGCACAGCCGGCTTCTGGAGCGGTCGTGCAAGCTCGCCGATCGCCGGGTGATCGTGCGCAAGGGCGCGCCCGAGGGCGACGAGAAGGGCGTGAACGGCAAGGTCTACGTCGGCAACCAGGACCAGCACGCCCTGGAGCACGACCTGGCGGCGCTCGGCAAGGACGCGCACGAAGTCCGCAAGATCAGGAGCTCGGGCGGCAGCCTGACCGCCCTGCCGGTCATCGAGACGCTCGAGGGCGAGGTGTCGGCGTACATCCCGACCAACGTGATCTCGATCACCGACGGGCAGATCTACCTGGAGCCGGACCTGTTCTTCGCGGGCGTGCGGCCGGCGGTGAACGTGGGCATCTCGGTGAGCCGCGTGGGCGGCAACGCGCAGGTCCCGGCGATGAAGAAGATCGCCGGCTCGCTGCGGCTCGATCTGGCGGCGTTCCGCGAGCTGGAGGCGTTCGCCCAGCTCGGGACGGAGCTGGACCCGGCGACGCAGCGGCAGCTCGACCGCGGCCGGCGGATGGTGGAGCTGCTCAAGCAGCCGCAGTATGAGCCGATGGACGTGATCGACCAGGTGCTGTCGATCCACGCGGGCACGCGCGGCTTCCTGGACGACCTGCCGTTGAACCGGGTGCGTGAGTTCGAGCAGCAGCTTCTGAAGCACTATCGCGACGAGTTTCCGGAGGTGCGCGACGCCCTGGTGCGCGAGCGGAAGCTGACCGACGAGCTCGACGCGAAGATGAAGGAGATCGTGGGGAACTTCAAGAAGCGGTTCAGTTCGAAGTGACGAGCGCAGAGTCCACAGAAGACCAGTGCAAGGTTCAAGATGGAACGCAAGCCGGACCAGCCTCCCTCGATTCAGAGCCGAACGTACTCGTTCGCGCTGCGCGTCATCACGGTGGTCGCCGCACCGACGAAAGGAATGGCGGGCCAGGAGGTCGGGCGCCGTCGTCCCCACCCAGCATCTTGCACTCTGACCTCCCCGGTGCTCCATGGCTAAGGCCCGCGCCATTACCAAGCGCCGCAAGGCCGTGCGGAACATCCGCAAGATCACGCAGACGATGCAGCTCATCGCCACGGCGCGCTTTCAGAAATGCCTGCAACGCGCCGTCGCCAGCAAGCCCTACACCGAGCGCATCACGCAGATGATCGAGGCCGTCTCCTCCGGCGACTCGGTCGAGCACCCGCTGCTGCGGCCGAACGCCGGGGCGCGCCGGGCGCTGCTGCTGACGATCAGCTCGAACCGCGGCCTGTGCGGGGCGTACAACGCGTCGGTGCTGCGCAGCGCGTTCGAGCGGCGGCGCGGGCTGGAGCAGGGCGGCCAGGCGGTTGAGATGGAGATGGTCGGCAAGAAGGGGATCAACTACGCCCGCTTCCTGCGGGTGGAGCTGACGCAGCGCGTCACGAACGTCGAGGACCGCATCGCCTACAGCCAGGTGGCGGAGATGGCGGAGCGCTACATGCAGCGTTACGTCGCCGGCGAGCTGGCGCGGGTCGAGGTCGCGTACATGCGCTTCGTCAGCGTCGCGCTCCAGCGCCCGACGGTGGTGCAGCTCCTGCCCATCGAGCGCGCCGAGCCCGCCGGCGAGGAGGGCGAGCGCCGTGGCCCGCGGGCCGAGTTCGAGTTCTCGCCCGACGCGGAGACGCTGCTCGGCCGGCTGATCCCGGAGACGGTGAAGATCCGCCTGTACCAGTGCTTCAACGACGCCATCGTCAGCGAGCAGGTCTCGCGCATGGTGGCGATGAAGGCCGCGACCGACTCGGCCGGCGAGATGATCAAGTTCCTGACGCGCGAGTACAACCGCGCCCGGCAGTCGCAGATCACGCTGGAGCTGGCGGACATCGTCGGCGGGGCCGAAGCGGTGAAAGCGTGAGCGGCGGGCAGCGAACGGCGAATGAGCATCGGCGTCTGCCAGGCGGGTCAACATCGCTCGCTCAGGGGCCCGAGAGACGCTAGCGGCTCAGGTTGGATGCAGAAACGGGAAAGCCGCGGCGCGCGAGACTCGAGCCGCTCGCCGACGAGGCGGAAACAGATCGTGAGGATACTGACAGCACATGTGAAGCGAACACGCTCGAAGGGCGTCTGATTCCGCCATTCGCCATTCGCTGTTCTCGATCGGAGCAGAATATGGTCGCCATTACCGAAAACACCGGCCGCGTCACCCAAGTCATCGGCTCCACGCTCGACGCCGAGTTCCCGGAGGCCCGGCTGCCCAAGATCTACAACGCGCTCAAGGTCACCGTCAGAAGCCCCCTCGCCGGCGAGCAGACGCTCTGGTGCGAGGTCGCGCAGCACCTCGGCGGCGGGCGCGTGCGGGCCGTCGCCCTCGGCAGCACCGACGGCCTGGTTCGCGGCGCGCCGATCATCGACACCGGCGCGCCCATCAGCGTCCCGGTCGGCCCCGCCACGCTCGGCCGCGTCTTCAACCTCGTCGGCGACCCGGTCGACGGGCGCGGCCCGGTCGACGCCAAGGAGCGCCGCCCGATCCACTGCGACCCGCCGGTGTTCGCCGACCTGACGCCCAAGACCGAGCAGTTCGAGACCGGCATCAAGATCATCGACCTGATGGTGCCGTTCGTGCGCGGCGGCAAGATCGGGCTGTTCGGCGGGGCCGGCCTGGGCAAGACGGTCGTGATCCAGGAGCTGATCGCGCGCATCGCGACGCAGCACGGCGGCTACTCGGTGTTCGCGGGCGTGGGCGAGCGGACGCGTGAGGGCAACGACCTGTGGCTGGAGATGCAGCACGCGAAGATCGGCAGCACGGGCAAGTCGGTGATCGACCAGACGGCGATGGTCTTCGGCCAGATGAACGAGCCGCCGGGCTCGCGCCTGCGTGCGGCGCTGACGGCGCTGACGATGGCGGAGTACTTCCGCGACCAGTCGGGCGCCGACACGCTGCTCTTCGTGGACAACATCTTCCGCTTCTCGCAGGCCGGGTCGGAGGTGTCGGCCCTGCTGGGGCGCATGCCGTCGGCCGTGGGCTACCAGCCGACCCTGGCGACGGAAATGGGCGAGCTCCAGGAGCGCATCACCTCGACCCGCAGCGGCGCCGTCACGAGCGTGCAGGCCGTCTACGTGCCCGCCGACGACCTGACCGACCCGGCGCCGGCGACGACCTTCACCCACCTTGACGCCTTCATCGTGCTGGAGCGCGCCATCGCCGAGAAAGGCATCTACCCGGCGATCGACCCGCTGGCTTCCAGCTCGCGCATTCTCGACCCCGGCGTCGTGGGGGAGGAGCACTACGCCATCGCCCGGCGGGTGCAGCAGATTCTCCAGCGCTACAAGAGCCTCCAGGACATCATCGCCATTCTCGGCGTCGACGAGCTGAGCGAGGAGGACAAGCTGCTCGTCGGCCGCGCCCGGAAGATCGAGCGCTTCTTCAGCCAGCCGTTCTTCGTCGCCGAGACCTTCACCGGTTTCCCCGGCAACTACACCAAGCGCGAAGACACGCTGCGCAGCTTCAAGGAGCTGTGCGACGGCAAGTGGGACCACCTGCCGGAAAGCGCGTTCATGTACGTCGGCGCCATCGAGCAGGCCGCTGAGAAGGCCGAGAAGATGAAGTCGGCGTAAGCAGCCCGGGCCGTGTCCCTATCCAGGCCGAGCCGCGCCGTGGGTACGAGAACGGACCCCCGGGCGCTGGCGCCTGGGGCTCGGATCGCGGCCCGATTCGCGTAAGATTCTCCGCGTGCCAAGCCTCGGCCAGCTCATCTCCGGCCTCTTCGCCCCGCGGGACCTGCCGCTGCGCGCCTATGGCAAAGTCCCTTTTGCCGCCGAGTATCGCCGGCTGAACACGGGCGGGCCGGCGGCGTCGGCCTTCTGCCGCTGGCTCGACGACGGCCGCGCGGCATGGATGCAGCACAGCGACCAGTCCGCCGTCGCGCCAACGCGACTCTTCGTGCGGCCGATCCCCCGCGGCGATTTCGTCGCCGCGCACATTCGCGGCAGCCACGACAGCCTCGGCCGCCCGTTTCCGCTGGCGTTCTTCGTCACCATCCCGCGCGCCGCGCTGGGCGACGACCCGCTCGCGGCGTGGCTCATCGCCCGCCGGCTCGACGAGCAACTGGCCGTGCTGTTTGACGAGCTGGCGGCCGTCGAGCGGGCCGACGGATTTCAGGCCGCCTTCGGCTCACGCCGGCTGGTGCTCGGCGCGGTCGCCGCCGCCGACGCCGCCGCGCAGCGCGACGCCGCGCTGCAACTCGCCGCGGGCGACTGGTTCGCCGCCGCCGGGCGCGACCCCGGCGTCGACGTCGTGTCGCTCGCGCCGCGCGCCCGGCGCTGGCGCGGCAATCCGCAGACGCTGCGGCAGCTCGCGGTCGAGTGCCCGCTGCTGGACGGGCTCGATCGCGCCGCGCAGGCCGCCGTGTGGACGGCCTGGTTCGGCGGGCTGGCGCGGGCGGCCGGGTGCGAGCTGCAATGGGTTTGGCCCGCGGACGAGCCGGCGGCGCTCTGGCTGCTGGGGCGCGACCTGCTGCCCTCGGATTTCCAGTTGCTCACGCCGCAGGCGCGCGGCTACGGGTTCGTCGAGCCGTTGCTGGGCCGCATCGGCGGCGTCGTGGGCGGCGTCGCGGGCGGCGGCGTGGCGGGGGCGGTCGGCAGCGGCGCGCCGCAGGGTCGGGCAGAGCCGGGCTGGCCCCAGCCCGGAACCGCCGCGCGCGAGGGCGAAACGCTGCTGTCGTGGCTGGAGCGCGCCGGCGCCGCGTGACGGACCGTCACGGGCTATCGGCCCGCCAGCGCCCGTTCCTCGTTGGTGTGGGACAGGCTATCCGCCTGTCTGGCACAGGCGATCGGCCTGTCTGAGATTCTGTGCTCAATACACGCGGCGGTCCGCGCGCGAGTCGGCGACGCCAGCGACAGTCAGCGGCACGACGGCGGCGGGCTGGTTCGCGGTGACGGTGGAGACGGGCGGGGCGTCGACGCGGGCGCGGCGCATGGCCGAGGTGTCGATCGGGCGGTAATACTGGTCGCGCTGCTGCGGGAGCCAGCCGGCGTCGGCGATGAGGCGGCGGATTTCGTCCTCGCTGAGGCGAAAGGTGGCGCCGGCCTGGCTGACGACGTTCTCCTCCATCATGACGCTGCCCATGTCGTTGGCGCCGTAGAACAGCGCGAGCTGGCCGATCTTCGGGCCCATCGTGACCCAACTGCTCTGCATGTTCGGGATGTTGTCGAGATACAGCCGGGCAATCGCGAGCATCACCAGGTACTCGTGGGCGTCAGCGAGCAGGAGGTGGACGCCGTCGGGGCGGGGGCGGCGTAATGGCGAACGGCGAATGGCGAATGGCGAGACAAGGGAAGAAAGCGCGGCGGGAGCTTCCGTTGGTTCGCTATTCGATATGTGATCGTCGCTATCAAGCGGCAGCCTCGGCCACCTTCCCAGCGGCGCGCCTTCCGGCTGGAACGGCCAGTGGATGAACGCCGTGAAGCCGCCGGTCTCGTCCTGAAGGTCGCGCAGCACGCGCAGGTGCTCGATGCGCTCCTCGATCGTCTCGATGTGGCCCATCATCATCGTGCAGCTCGTCTTCATCCCGATCTTGTGCGCCTGGCGCATGACTTCGAGCCACTCGGCCGTCAGCGTCTTGCCCTGGCCGATCTTGCGGCGGACGCGGTCGACGAGGATCTCGCCGCCGCCGCCGGGGATGGTGGCGAGGCCGGCTTCCTGCAAGCGCAGCAGCACGTCGCGCAGGGGCATGCGATAGACCTGGTGGAAGGCCCAGATTTCGGGCGGGCTGAAGGCGTGGATGTGGATGGTGGGGTAGTTCGTGCGGATGAAGCGCAGCAGGTCGAGGTACCACTCGAACGGCAGCGTGTGCTCCTGTGGTATCGGCTTCCGGCCGGTCTCCCCGTCCGCTCCTGAGTCGGGGGAACCGCCTGCCGGGAACTCGGCGGGAAGGACGCCCGCGCCACCGGGCACCAGGCCGCCCTGCATGAGAATCTGCGTGCCGCCGATGTCGAGCAGCTCCTCGATTTTCCGGCCGATCTGTTCGAAACTGAGGATGTAGGCGTCGGGCTGGCCGGGGTCGGTCTTGAAGTTGCAGAAGATGCACCTGGCGGTGCAGACGTTGGAGTAGTTGATGTTGCGGTCGACGACGTAGGTGCGATAGGGCTCCGGGTGCAGCTCGATCAGCCTTCGGAACGCGAGCCGGCCGAGCTCGTGGATGCCGAGCTCGTGGTACATCGCGAGCGCGTCCGCGTCGGAGAGGCGGGAGGACGCACGGGTCTTAGCCGCAGTGGCCGGAGAAGTCACGGGCCGGGTCCTTCAGGTCGCCTGGCGCCGCGGAGGCGCACGATGCCCCCGATCGAGCGTCCTCCGCTGGCCCTGGCGCCAACCATGATCGAATCGTACTTGCACCGGGCCCGGGGCTCAAACCGGCGCGAGAGGCGGGCGCCGCCGGCTCGCGCGGAGCGGCGGCCGGGCGGTCTGCGTGCCGGCTGCGCTGACGGGCGCGCGAAGTCCGGTTATATTCCGCGGGCTCGCTCGCGATACCCGGTGTTTTCAAAGAGGTACGACGATGACCAATCCGCAGCCGCACACGGAGCTTGAGTCGCACCTGAAGGAGACCCGGCGGTTTGCGCCGCCGGCGGACTTCGCCGCCCAGGCGCACGTGAGAACTCAGGCGGAGTACGACGCGCTGCACAGGCGGGCCCTGGATGATCCGGAGGGCTTCTGGGAGGAGGTCGCGGCGGGTCTGCACTGGTTCCGGAAGTGGGACCGGGTGCTCGAGTGGAACCCTCCGAACGCCCGGTGGTTCGCCGGGGCGCGGACGAACCTGAGCTACAACTGCCTCGATCGCCACGTGGCCGCCGGCCTCGGCGACAAGACGGCGATCCTGTTCGAGGGCGAGCCGGGCGACGTGCGGCGGGTGACGTTCCGCGAGCTGCTCGACGAGGTCTGCCGCTTCGCGAACGCTCTGCGCGGGCTGGGCGTGAAGAAGGGCGACCGCGTGACGATCTACATGCCGATGACGCCCGAGCTGGCCGTCGCCGTGCTGGCCTGCGCCCGGATCGGCGCGCCGCATTCGGTCATCTTCGGCGGCTTCAGCGTGCAGGCCATCGCCGACCGCGTCGAAGACGCGCAGAGCAACGTCGTCATCACGGCCGATGGGGGCTACCGGCGCGGGCACGTGGTTCCGCTTAAGGCGAACGTGGACGAGGCCTGCGAGCGCTGCGAGCGGATCAGGACCGTCGTGGTGTTTCAGCGCTGCAAGTGCGACGTCGCGATGAAGCCAGGCCGCGATCATTGGTGGCACGAACTGACGGCCGGCGCCCCGGCCACCTGCGAGCCGGAGCACTGCGAAGCCGAGGACATGCTCTTCCTGCTGTACACCTCGGGAACGACCGGCAAGCCGAAGGGGATCATGCACACGACCGGCGGGTACATGGTGCACACGAACTACACGGCCCGGATGATCTTCGACCTCAAGCCGGACGACGTGTACTGGTGCAGCGCCGACGTCGGCTGGGTCACGGGGCACAGCTACGTGATCTACGGGATCCTCTCGAACGGCGTCACCACGCTGATGTACGAGGGCGCGCCGAACCACCCAGGGTGGGATCGCTTCTGGGACATCATCGAACGCCACAAGGTCACGAAGTTCTACACGGCGCCCACGGCCATCCGCGCCTTCATGCGCGAGGGCCGCCAGCACGCCGACAGGCACGACCTGTCGAGCCTCAAGCTGCTCGGCACCGTCGGCGAGCCGATCAACCCGGAGGCGTGGCTCTGGTACCACGAAGTCATCGGCCGCGGCCGCTGCCCGATCGTTGACACCTGGTGGCAGACGGAGACCGGCGGCATCATGATCACGCCCATCCCGGGCGTCATTCACACCAAGCCCGGCTCGGCCACCCGGCCGTTCTTCGGCATCGACGCGGCGATCCTGAACAAGAACGGCGTCGAGCAGCCGCCCAACGCCGGCGGATTCCTGTGCATCCGCAAGCCCTGGCCCGGAATGCTGCGCGGGGTCTACGGCGACCCGGAGCGCTTCCGGCGGCAGTACTGGTCGGAGATCGACGGCGTGTACTTCGCGGGCGATTCGGCCCGCAGGGACGAGGACGGCTACTTCTGGATCATGGGCCGCGTGGATGACATGATCAAGGTCGCCGGCCACGGCCTGGGCACGATGGAGGTCGAGTCGGCGCTCGTGTCGCATTCGGCGGTGGCGGAGGCGGCGGTGGTCGGGGTGCCGCACGAGATCAAGGGCAATGCGATCGTGGCGTTCGTGACGCTGCGCAGCGGCATCGAGCCGACGCCGGCGCTGCGCCAGGAGCTGATGAACCACGTGACGCACACGATGGGGGCGTTCGCCCGGCCGGAGCAGATCCGCTTCACGCAGTCGCTGCCCAAGACGCGCAGCGGCAAGATCATGCGGCGGCTGCTCAAGGAAGTCGCGACCAGCGGCGAAGTCAAGGGCGACACGACGACGCTGGAAGACTTCGGCGTGCTGGTGAAGCTGGCGCAGAAGGACGAGGAGTAGTCGGCGCGGCGGTCTGGGGGGCGCCCCGATTCAGTGGGTCAGCGGGCCCGCGCCACGCGTGCCGCGCGACGCGCGCGGCGCGTTCCGCGGCTCACTCCACGCGCCATTCCAGTATCCCGCCGGAGAAGCCCGGCTGAAGCTGCACTTCCAGCCGCAGTCCGTCGGTGGTCACGGGCTCGAACTCGACGCGGTTCATCCGGTCCGCCGCGATGCCGTAGGCCGCCTCGACCGGGTCCGCCTCGCGCGCCGCCACGATGGGCCGGACGGGCTTCCAACCGTCCTCGGTGCGACAAAGGACGCGCCACGACGCGGGCAGCCGGCAGTGGCCGCGGCCCGTGTCGTCAAACCAGTAGACTTCGACGGCGCAGACGCGCGTCGCCGCGCTCAGGTCGTACTGCACCCATTCGCGCGTGCCGCGATGGTCCCACCACGTCAGCCGCGGCAGGGCGTGGTCGCCCGAGCGCTCCGGGAGCACCTGGTCGTTGAGCGCGGCCAAGCTGTCGCTGGCCCAGCAGTGCGACGCCGACGCGCGGGCCCGCGACGCGATCGTGGGCGCCGGCGGCACGCGCGCGTGGCCGGCGTCACGCGCGATCCAGACGGTCATGGCGCCCGGGCCGCGGTGACACCACGCGTAGTACGGGACGGCCGTCAGGTCGATCGGGCGCGTGGCCAGCGCGCCGCCCGCATCGCGCGCGGCGAGCATCGCGGCGCCGCGCAGCACCGTGACGCCGCCGAGCAGCTCATCGCGGCGCTCCGGCCGCAGCTCGGCGTCATCGGGCAGCACGACGTCGAGGGCGTGTCCGTCGTGGTCGACGGCTTCGGCGCAGTAGACGAGCGGACCGCGCTCCAGCGCCACCCGGCCGACGTCGGCCCCGACGCGCGAGTCGGCGACGACGCGGCGAATGGGCATGGGCAGCTCGAGCGTTACCACGTCGCCGGCGTTCCACTTCCGCCGCAGCGTCGCGAAGCCGGCATCGATGGGCGGATGGATCGAGCGGCCGTTGATCGCCACCTTGTGAGCGGCGGGGGCCGGGTCGGTGTAGCGATACAGGTCGCTGGGCACCGGACGGCCGCGGGCCCAGCCCGGAATGCGGACGTGCAGCGTGAACTCCAGGTCGTCGGCGTCGGGCTCGACGGACAGGCGCACGGCGCCGCTCCACGGATAGTCCGTTTCCTGCTTCAGCACGACGCGTGCCCCGCGGACGCTGAAGCTCGCGGTCGAGGCCATGAAGAGATTGACGTAGAGCGCCTCGCCGGCGCGGCCGCGCTGGGCATAGGCCATCGTCGGGACCTGCGGGACGAAGCGCACGACGTTCACGGGGCAGCAGGCGCACGCGAACCAGGGCTGGCGCTCGCGGGCGCCGTGGTTGAACGGCCGCACGCCGTCGCACGCCAGCGGGTTCGGGTAGAAGAAGCGGTCGCCGCGCAAGTCGACGCCGGCCAGAAAGCCGTTGTAGAGCACGCGCTCCAGCACGTCGAGGTACGCCCCGTCACCGTGGGTCCGGAACAGCCGCCAGTTCCACATGGCGTTGGCGATTGCGGCGCAGGTCTCGGCGTAGGCGGAGTCGTTGGGCAGCTCGAACGGCGCGCCGAACGACTCGCCGTCCGCCTGCGCCCCGAGGCCGCCGGTGAGGTAGAGCTTGCGGTACAGCACGTCGGTCCAGAGGCTGCCGGCGACGTTGACGTACGCGCGGGCGCTGTCGCGGCGCAGGGCGGCGAGGTCGAGCATGCCGCAGTAGAGGTAGGCGGCCCGGACGGCGTGCCCGACGGCCTCGTCCTGCTCGAGGAGGGGCTGGTGATCCTGGTAGTAGACGCCCCAGGTGGGCCGCTTGTCGGCGCGGCCGCGCAGCGCCAGGAAGTGCTCCGCCAGCTCGAGATACTCGTAGCGCCCCGTGGCCTGGTAAAGCCGGCAAAGCGCAAGCTCGACTTCGGGGTGGCCGGGGACGCCGATGACGCGATCGGCGCCGGGGCCGAAGCGGTTGAAGATGTGATCGGCCAGGCGCGTGGCCACGTCGAGCAGCGTTCGGCTGCCGGTGGCCTCGTGATGCGCGACCGCGGCCTCGAAGAGGTGCCCGGCGCAGTAGAGCTCGTGCTTGTTGCGCAGGTCGGCCCAGCGCTGCTGCGGCTCGGCGAGCGTGAAGTACGTGTTGAGGTAGCCGTCGGGCTGCTGGGCGGCGGCGATGTCGGCGATGAGCTGGTCCAGGCGGGCCTCCAGCGCCGCGTCCGGATGATGGATGAGCGAGTACGCGGCGCCCTCGATCGCCTTGTAGACGTCCGAATCGTCGAAGAGCAGCCCCTGGAACGCGCCGGTCGCCTTGCCGGCCGCTCTGGCGAAGTTCGCCAGTCGGCCGCTGCGTTCGCATTGTTCAAGCACGTGCGGGACCGTGACCACCCGGTTGGTCTCCAGGCGCCGGCCCCAGAAGCCTTCGGTCACGCGGACGTCCCGCATGCCGGGCGGACCGATCGGATAGTCGTCCGCCGCGCGCAGCGTGACCGGAACGACGAGCGCCGTGGCGCAGACGTTGAGAATGATGCTGAGCGGGTGCATGCTCGGCTCCTGCGGGTGGCGCGCATTATCGTTCGGCCAGTCGTACGGCACAAACCCGGGCGCGGCGGTTGACCGCGGCTGGAGACACGGGCATGAATGCCCGTTTGGAGGAAACCGATGGACACGGAGCTGGTCGAGCAGTTCAAGGACGCGGCGTGCCGCAAGCTGGAGCAGGACATCTCGCAGATCGCGCGCTGCGCGGCGCTGCTCAGCGACGAGCAGGCGTGGTGGCGGCCCAACGAACACTGCAACAGCGTGGCGAACCTGGCGCTTCACCTGGCCGGCAACATCCGGCAGTGGATCGTGGCCGGGCTTGGCGGCGAGGCGTTCGCGCGCGACCGGCCCGCTGAGTTCGCCGCGCGCGGGCCCCAGCCGCTCGCCCCGATCGTCGCCGAACTGCTGCGAGTGGTCGAACGGGCGCGAAGCATCATTTCCAACATGGACGCGGCGTCGCTATCGCGGCGGTACGGCGTTCAGGGGTACGACGTGAGCGGGTTGCAGGCGATTTTTCACGTGGCGGAGCACATCTCGTTTCACAGCGGGCAGATCGTGCACATCACAAAAACCATCCGCGACGTGGACCTGAGCTTGTACGACGCCCAGGGCCGTCGGCGCACGCCCGCCGGGGGCAAACCCTGGTGAGGCGCGGCGACCGTGGCGGAAAAAGCTGGGCCGGAGGTCGGGACGTGCGGGGGGGGACACGTGCACCAACACTATCCGGCCCGAGGGCTGTGACCACAGAACGACCCGAGAGTAATCATAACCCGCGCCGCGGCCGAACGCAAGAATCGCGCCGGTTCCGCGCGTCGCCGACGGCCCTAAGTCTGCGTACTCGAAGTGATTGAGCCGCGAAAAAGACTTCGGCGCGCTCGTCGCGCCACGGTCAGGCAGACCGCGCCCGCGACCATTGCCAGCACCGTCGCGACCGCGTACGCCGTCGCCGGACCGCCGCGAACGTACAACGCGCCCCCGCCGACATAGCCGGCGGAGCGGGCCACGCCGAGCAGGGCCTGGTTCAGCCCCGCGAGGCGTCCCTGCGACTCGGGCGGAACCACGCAGGACAGGGCCGCCAGGACGGCGGGCGACGCCAGTGCCGCCCCGCTGGCAACCAGCGCCACGGCCAACCAGAAACAGCCCTGATTCTGGCTCGTTGAGATGATCGCGCAGCCGACGGCGATGCCCGCAAGCCCGACCGCGCACGTGCGCAGTTCGCCCAGCCGCCGCACCGTCGGCCGAATCGCTCCGCCCTGCACCGCGATCCCGATCAGGCCGAAGACGGCCCAGCCAAGCCCCTTTCCGGCCGGGCCCAACCGGTACCGGTCGGTCATGATCGGCGAGAACGTCGCGATCATCTGCGACAGCGCTACGGTCTGGAGCACCAGCGTCACGAGCAGGGCGCCCACCGTCGGAATCGTCCAGATCGGCCGCTGTACCGACGCGGCTTCCTGCCGGCGAGCGCCCGGCGGCAGCGTCTCTCGCAGCGAGAAAGCGATGATGCCCAGCGACACAACCTGCAAACCCGCCGCCGCCCACCCGACGGCGAATGACCCGAACCAGTCGGCCACAACTCCCCCGGCGAGCGGCCCGAGCGCCGCGCCGGCGCCGAACGCCGCGCCGAGCCAGCCGAGCTTCGCGGCGCGCTGCTCGGGGGCGGTGATGTCCGCGACGAGGGCCTGCGTGAGGCCGGCCTGGGCGCCGAACAACCCGCTGATGCCGCGGGCCAGGACCAGCCACGCCAGGTTCGGCGCCAGGGCCCAGCCGACCGACCCGGCGAGCGTGCCGAGCGTGGCGACGGCCAGCAACGGCCGCCGGCCGAAGCGGTCCGACAACCAGCCCATCAGCGGATTGCCCGCGATCTTCGGCAGGCTGGTCAGCAGCATCAGCACGCCCACCCACGCGGCCACGTCTGACGCCCCGAGCCGGCGACAGTGCTCGTCGATGACCGGCTGGACGGCGAAGATGGCGCCGGATTCGCAGAAGACGACGATCGCGGCGGCAAGAATCGGCGGCAATGAGCGTCCCCCTCTGGCCGTTTGGGGCAGAATGGCCAGTCAGGCCGATCTGGGCAAGGGGGCGGCCTGATTCTGCGCGTACTGGGGTCCGACCGAGAGAGGAGGAGGTTTCCGGGAGAAAAAAACTTGACAGGCTACTATGTGCCTAGTAGTCTTCCGATATGTCTAGTAGGCGGCCCGCGGCCACCAGGGCCGCCGGCCGGACTTGCCGGACGCGGGCGGTAGTCCGCGGCGTCGCCGCTTGTGAACAGGAGCTTCGCGTGACCCGGAAGCACGTGCCCAACATCACCGCCGCCGAGCTGCGCGTGCTGAAAGCGCTGTGGCGGCTGGAGAACGGGACAGTGCGCGACGTGAAGGAGGCGCTGGAGTCCGAGGGCGGCGAGTCGCCGGCGTACACGACGGTGATGACGCTGATGAGCCAGCTTGCGCAGAAGGGCGTGCTGGCGGTCGACAAGCTGCGCCAGCCGTTCGTCTACACGCCGAAACTGCGGCGTGAGCATGTGCTCAGCGAACGGCTGCGCGATTTTCTGAGCACCGTCTTCGACGGCCAGGCCGGCGAGCTCGTGCTGCGTCTGGTCGAGCAGGCGGACCTGTCCGCGGAAGACCTGCGGCGCATCGAGGCCCGGATAGAGAAGCACCAGCGCTCACGTGACGAAGGCGCCGACGACGCATCGGAGGGCCGCCGGTGATCCTGTTGGGCGACACTGCGATGACCGCGATCGCCGGCTGGATCGGCTGGGCGGTTGTGAGCGGCACGCTGCTGGCGCTGGTGACCTGGGTGCTGGTGCGCTGGCCGCTGCGGCGCGTACACCCCGGCATTCACGGCGCGCTCTGGCTGATTGTGCTCCTGAAGTTCCTTCTGCCGGCCGGGCCGGCGTTTCCAGCCTCGCTGGCGACTCTGGCCGAGCGCGGCGCGCGGCAGCTCGCCGCGAACGTAGCGCCGGCCGGTGGTGCGGCGACAGGCTCCCCGGTCGCCGCTGCACCGCTCGAGCTGCGCCTGCGCTGGATCGATGCGGCGCCCGGCGTTGCCGCCGCCGCCACGCCGGCGCAGCCGGCGGCCCCGGGCGCAGGCCGGCCATGGCTCAACGTCCTCGTGGGCCTGTATCTCGCGGCCGTGTGCGGGATTGGTCTTTGGCGGCTGCGCGGCTACTGGCGCTTCGTGCGCGGGGCCGCGCGCCTGCCGAGGGGCGACGCGGCGACGGAGCGCGGGGTGGCTGAGATCTGCCGGCGTGTCGGCGTGCGCGCACCGCGAACCGTCGTCAGCGACACGGCGCCCGCGCCGTGCATCTTCGGCGTGTGGCGGCCGGTGCTGGTGCTGTCGCGGCGACAGCTCGATTGCCCGGCTGAGCTTGAGGCGGCGGTGCTGCACGAGATCGCTCACATCCGCCGCTGCGACCTGCTTGTGCGACACGTGCAGTGGCTGACGGGGACCTTGCTCTTCTTCTGGCCGGTGGTGGCGTGGGTGAATCGGCGGATTGACTGGGCGCGGGAGTGCGCCTGTGACGAATGGGCCCTTCGTCACGGCGGCTTCTCGGCGAGTCAGTACGCCCGCTGCCTGCTGCGCGCGGCGCAGCCGGCGGGTCCGCGCTGGACCGGCTTCGCTCCGGCCGCCATGGCCGCTAACCCTTCGCTGATTGAAAGGAGAATCGAAGTGATACTGAATTCGAGCAACACCAGCGCCTCGCGCTGGGTCGGACCGGCGGTGGGCGCCCTCCTGGTGGGGTGGGCCGGGTTCGTTCTGACCGGCGCCAGCGCCGCGGACAAGCCCGCCGCCCAGGACACCTCCACCACGGAGGAGCGCGTCCAGACGATCGTCGTCCACGCCTCGTGCGTCGATGGCGTGAACGAGGACTTCGTCGTCGAGACCGCGGCCTTGCCGATGCCCATGTTCGGGCTGACTCCGTTTGCGTTTAGCCTGCCGATCCAGGTCCAGGTCGAGGGCGACGGGATCCAGGGCGCGACCGGCGCCATGGCCATCGTGGCCCACCAGGAACCGGCGGATTTTGCACAGCGCTTTCCGGCCGCCGACGCGAACGGCGACGGCGTCGTCACGCCCGAAGAGCGCGACGCGTACGTCATCGCCCGGGCGATGCTGGACCCCGCGGGCGTGCTCGCGCAGTTCCCGCATGCGGATCGCGATGGCAACGGCAAGCTGTCGGCGGACGAGGCCGCCCGGCTGGTGTGCGGGGCGATGATGCTGCACAGAACCGCGCTGCGGACGCGCGTCGCGGCCAGCGGCGAAGTGCCCAAGATCCGCGCCGGCACCGTCATCGTGCGCAAGCTCGGCGAGGGCGAGCCCGAGGTCATCATCAACGGCGAGCCGGTCGATGTGCAGACCGTTGACGCTGAGCCGGGCGCGATCCGCGTCAGGCGGATCACCCGGACGGACGCCGCCGGCGGCGAGCCGGTCGAACTCGAGCTCAAGGGACGCGTGAACTTCACGACGGCGGGCGGGCAGGCTCCGCTTCCGCCCTTGCCGGGGCTCCCGCCGTCGACGTGGATCATCCACAACACCAAGGGCGAGCCGAGCGCCGCGGACGTGGCGGCGTACGTTGAGCTGGCGCGGGAGACGAGCTCGCGGACGTTCCTGGAGCGTCATCCGGAGGCCGACTTGAACAAGGACGGACGCGTGTCGGCCGAGGAGCGCGAGGCGTTCATAGAGCGCCAGATGGCCACGCTGCGCCAGAAGCTGCTCGAGCGTCACCCCGAGGCCGACCTCGACGGTGACGGCGCGCTCAGCATCGACGAGATGCGGCAATTCCACATGAACATGGCCGCGGGCCTGAAGGGCAAGGTCGAGATCGAAGCCGGCCCCGGGCAGCGGGTCATCGTTGTGGAGCGCGAAACCGACGAGCCGCGCTGACTCCCGGCCGAGCGCGGCCCTGAAACCAGGCGCGGCGGAGCGGGCGACAAGCTCGGCTCCGCCGCTGCTTTTTCAGCCGACGGAGGTCGCGGAGGAGGCTGCTCCTGGGGCGAGCGGCCCTCAGGCGCCGTCGCCGCTCTTGGCGCGGCGCTTCTCGGCGGCGCGCTGGGCGATGAGGTCGAAGGTGGTGTGCGCCACGGTTGGCCCGGGCGAGGCGGCGTCAGCGGCCCTGGGAATCTGCTGGGCGGCGGTCACGATGTCGGCCACGCGTGCGCGCATCACCTCGGCGGGCGCGGAGGGGATCTCCGCCAGGGCGCGCAGCAGGTGGCCGGCGGACTTGAAGCGCAGAATGCGCTGCTTGTGCAGGGCGCGTTCGATGATCTCGACGAGCGCCTCGGGCAAAGCCCGCGGGCGCAGCCGCTGCAACGGGAGCTCGCCGCCGGCGTGCAGGGCGCGCACCTCGCTGATCGTCGCGCCGCAATACGGCGCCTGGCCGCAGAGCGCCTCGAAGAGCAGCACGCCCATCGCGTACACGTCGCTCTGAAACGAGACGTGCCCGTCGAACATCTCCGGCGCCATGTACAGCGGGCTGCCGCCGATCGTCGTCGCCCCGCTGCGGAACGCGCCGGCGTCGAAGGCGCACGCCAGTCCGAAGTCGCAGACGTGCGCGTCGCCCTCGCGATCGAAGAGGATGTTCGCGGGCTTCAGGTCGCGATGGACGACGTTGGCCCGGTGCAGCGCGTCCACGCCCTGGGCCGTCGTTGAGAGCACGTACAACGCCAGCGACAGATCGAGCGGTCCGGTGCGCTTCAGCACATCGCGCAGCGACAGGCCGTCGATCAGCTCCATCACGATCACGGCCAGGCCGCGCACCTGCTCGACGCTGTACACCGTCACCACGTTCGGATGCTTGATCGACGCCGCCGAGCGGATGCCCTGCACGATCTCGTTGACGGCGTGCGGCGCGCCGCCGCCATGCAGGACCTTGACCGCGACCCGCCGCCCCAGCGCCTCGTCGTAGCCCGACAGCACGCATCCGCCGGCCCCCTCGCCGAGCAGCGCGCCGATCCGCACCGTGCCGACGCGACGCGGGATCTCGACCGGCGCCGGCGGCGCGGCCGGGCCCGAGCTGACCATGATCGTGACGGTCTCTTCCACAAGCTCCATTCTAATCGCGCGGCCCGGCGGCGTCGTTCAAAACCCGCGGGAGAATTGGAACGCCGGTGAGTGGGATCCCGGTCGGCCGGACCGGTCACGCCGGAGCCGGCAGATGCCGTTCGACGATGCCCGCGAGAACCCGCCGCAGCGCCTCCGTCACTTCGTCGCGCCGGGTGATCTGCCGGCTGACGTACGCGCCTTCCATCACCAGCGAGACTTCCTGGGCGAACGCGGCGGCGTCTGGCGCACCGGAATAACCGCCGAGCTGCTGGATGATGTCCTGCATGGCGTGCTTGTGGGCGACGGCGGCCTCGTGGGCCGGCTCGTGCGGTAGCGGGAACTCGACCGCGACGTTGACGAAGAAACAGCCGTTGTACGAGTCGGTGGCGAACAACTCGTCGAAGGCATCGGGCAGGGCGAGCAACTGCCCGCGCGGCGTGTCGCCGCCGTGCTTGCGCAACAGGCGAACGAACTCGTCGCGCCACCAGTGGTCGTGCCAGCGGAGGACTTCGAGGACCAATTGGTCCTTGCTCTCGAAGTGGTTGTAGAAGGTAGTCTTGGTGACGCCGACCTCGGCCAGGATGCGGTCGAGGCCCACGCCGCGGAAGCCGTCGCGATAGAAGAGGTCGTGAGCGGTGCGGATGAGGCGCTCACGGGTCGAGGCGGCCATGGTCCGGCTCCGGCGGCGTTCAGGCGGCGCAGGACGGCGCATGAGCAACGCCCGGGCCATCGCCGCACGGCGAGTCATAGTCGGCGGGTTGACGGCAAGTCAAGGCAAACTGGACCGGTAGTCATTACCCACCCGCTGGTTTGTGTGGCATGCTCCTACGTGTAGCGCGGCGCCGGAAGCCGCCGCGGACCAAGGAGAGCAACATGAAAGCGACGATGACTGAGGATGCCGGCGCCCGGACCCACGCGGCGCCGGGCGCCCGCCGCGACGGCGAGCGGCTCAACGGGCTGGACCTGGGGGCGCTGCGCGGACTTTGCGAAACGGTTGCGGCGAACCCGAGCGAGGGCCGCGCGGGATTCAGGGTCTGCACGCGCTGGGCCGGCGGAACGCGCTCCGTGGCCCGCGTCGATTGCTGGCAGCTCGGCGGGCGCGACAAGGAGCGGCACTTCTCCATCGCCGCCGACGAGCCGCCCGAGCTGCTCGGCGACAGCAGCGCGCCCAACCCGCAGGAGCTGCTGATGGCGGCGATGAACGCCTGCGTAATGGTCGGGTACGTGGCCGGCTGCTCGGTTCACGGCATCGAGCTCGAGTCGATCGAGATCGAGACCTCCGGCGAGCTGGACCTGCGCGGGTTTCTCGGGCTCGATAGCGGGGTCAAGCCCGGCTACGACGAGATCGAGTACGTCGTCCGCATCAAGGGCAAGGGCACGCCGGAGCAGTTCCGCCAGGTTCATGCAACGGTGATGGCGACCTCGCCCAACTTCTTCAACATCACGCATCCGATCCGCGTACGGCCGCGGCTGGTGATCGAGTAGGCCACCAGGTTCGGGAGATGTACGCCAGGGAGCGTCGGCAGCCGGGCGGCAGCGCGAGGTCTCGCGCGGGCTGCGGCGCCGCCGACGCTCCCGTTCTGCTCGGGCAGCCGAAAGCGGGGCCCGGCGCGAGGCAAGTGGCTCGCGGCTGCAAACGCCGATATATTCAGAAGCGCCGGGGAAGGCGCGTTTTGAACGCGTGACGGTGTAACTCTGCGGTCCGCCGCGTCGGCGGCTTCGGGGGCGTCGGCAGACGGGAGGCCAGGGCGGTGATCAAGGCGTTTGATTTGAAGAAGGGCAAGGTGATCCACTTCCAGGGCGACCTGTGGCGGGTCGAGGACGTGTCGATCATGTCAAAGGGGAACTGGCGCAGCTATATCCAGGCGCGGCTCAAGCACGTGAAGACCGGGCGCAGCACGGACACGCGCTTCTCCACCGACGACAAGATCGAGACGCCGTTCGTCGAGACCAAGCCCTACGAGTATCTCTATCGCGAGGGCAACGACTTCATCGTCATGGACCCGACGTCGTTCGACCAGTTGCACGTGCCGGCGGAAGTGATGGGCGACGCGCACCTGTACCTGAAAGGCAACGAGACCGTCACGTTGCAGTCCATCGACGGCAAGATCGTCGCGTGTGAGCTGCCGAACACCGTCGAGCTGACGGTGACCGACACGACGCCGGTCGTAAAGGGCGCCACGGCGACGAACCAGAGCAAGGACGCGACCATGGAGACCGGGCTGCGCGTGCGCGTGCCGCCCTTCATCGAGAATGGCGAGAAGCTGCGCATCGACACGCGGACCGGCGAGTATCTCGAACGGGCCAAGTAGCGCCGCACGGGGAACAGCGGTCGGGTTGTCACGGAGGATGCGCTCTTGAACAGCGGCCCAATCGGCGTGTTTGATTCCGGTCTCGGCGGGCTTTCCGTCGTGCGGCACCTGCGGCAGCTCCTGCCGCAGGAGGACATCGTCTACTTCGGCGACACGGCCCGCGTGCCGTACGGCAGCAAGTCGCGGCAGACGGTGATCTGCTTTGCGCTGGAAGCGGCGCGCTTCCTGCTCCAGTTCGAGCCGAAGCTGATCGTCGCGGCCTGCAACACCGCCAGCGCCCTGGCGCTCGACGCACTGGTCGAGGAATTGCCCACGCCGATCATCGACGTCGTCGCTCCCGGGGCGCGGGCCGCCGCCGCGCACGCCGGCGGCGGGGCCATCTGCGTGATCGGGACCGAGGCGACCATCAACAGCGGGGCGTACCCGGCGGCGCTGAAGGCGCTGGCGCCGGCGGCGCGCGTGCTGGCCAGGCCGTGTCCGCTGTTCGTGCCGCTGGTGGAGGAGGGCCGCGACTGCCGCGACCCGGTCGTGACGGGCGTGGTGGCCGACTACCTGCGCGAGGTTCGCGAACAGGGAGTGCGCGCCCTGGTCCTGGGCTGCACGCACTATCCGCTCCTGCGGGACGCGATCGCCGACTTCCTCGGGCCCGACGTATTCATCATCGACAGCGGGCGCGAAACCTCTCTGGCGGCCCGCGCGGCGCTGGAGGAGGCCGGCGCCTTGAGCCCGGCGGTCCGGACGGGTAGCCTCTCGTGTTACGTCAGCGACAACCCGCAGCGGTTCCAGCGGGTCGGGTCGCGCTTTCTCGGACACGAGATCGACTCCGTCGAGTTTGTCGAGCCGGAGCGCTATATCTCGACGGCGATCGGCCAGCACCCCGCGTGAGAACGGACGAGGTGTTGATGCATACGCTTGCGCGATTCCGCTTGTGCGGCTCGGCCGGCACGCGGCTGCACGCGACCCTGCTGTGCGCGCTGGCCGCCGGCTGCAACACCGCCGACCTCGACGTGGGCTTCAGGAAGCTCTTCGAGCCGCAGCGCACGCCGCAGCAGAACATGGTCATCGCCGTTTCGGATCCCGATCCCGACGTTCGTCGCGACGCCGCCGCCAAGCTGGCGGCGAGCGGGCAGGTCACGCAGGAATGGGCGGTCAACGGGCTGACGGCGATCGCGCTGCTCGAGGCGAATCCGCAGACGCGCTGCGTGGCCATCCGCGGACTGGCCGCCGGCCGTGATCCGCGCGCCGTCGACGTGATGCTCAAGATTCTCAACCACACCCGGCATCCGCCGCGCGAGGTGCGCGCCCCCGGCGAGCTCGTGCGCTGGGACGCCGCGCTCGCCCTGGCGGAGCTGTCCGAAGCGCGCGTCGTGACCCCCGAGCAGGCGGACGCCGTCCGCGAGACGCTGCTTGAGCGCCTGCGCAACGACGCTGACCGTCACGTGCGCATCGCCGCCGCCCGCGGGCTGGCGTGCTGTCCGCAGCGCGATGCGGTCGACGGGCTGATGCGTGCCCTGGCGGATGACGACTTCGCCGTTGTGGCCGCGGCGACGCGCTCGCTCGAGCGCCTCACGGGGGCGCGGCTGGGCAGCGATGCGCAGGCCTGGGCGCATTGGCTGGCGGAGCACCCGTCGCCGGAGTTGAGCGTTAGGCCCCCCCCGGCCAGGCAGACCTGGTGGCAGCGGATGGGCCAGGGAACGCGCGACCTCTTCGGCTGGCTGTTCCCCGGGCCGAAGGCGCGCTGAGGGCTGGTCCCGCGGCGGTCGGCGAGTGTGCTTGACCCTGGAGCATGCCGACGTGAGTGCACGACGGCATGCCACGCATGCGACGGGTGGCATGCTCTCGCGTACTCGCGTGGGCGTGCGTTAGTGGGCGTCCACCCCGCCTGGCGGTCGCGGATCGGAACGCAGGCCGCTACAATCCACCTCTGCCTTCGGGCCTTTCCACGTTATCGGTCGGGGCCTCGCGCCGGCGGCGGCGCGAAGCGCGGCGCGGCGGAAGCGTGGACTGCGAACCGACGAGAAACTCAAATGCTGAGAGCATCGAACGATAACCCCGACATTGACTCTCTGGAAACGGCCGAGTGGATCGAGTCGCTTGACGCCGTCGTGCGCGGCGCCGGCCCACAGCGGGCTGCCTTCCTGCTGGCGCGGCTCGGCGACTGGGCACAGCGCCACGGCGTGCGCCTGCCGTACTCGGCCAACACGCCGTACGTGAACACGATCCCGCGGGCCTCGCAGCCGAAGTTCCCTGGCGATCGCAAGATCGAGTGGCGGATCAAGAGCTACGCGCGCTGGAACGCGATGGCGATGGTCGTGCGCGCCAACCAGGCGCACGAGGGCATCGGCGGGCACATCTCGACGTACGCGTCGGCGGCCACGCTGCTGGAGATCGGGTTCAACCATTTCTTCCGCGCGCGGGCGCCGGATCATCCCGGCGATCAAGTTTTCTTCCAGGGCCACTCGGCACCGGGGATCTACGCGCGGGCGTTTCTCGAGGGGCGTTTGCAGAAGCAGCAGCTCGCGAACTTCCGCCGGGAGCTGGCGAAGGGCGGAGGGCTGTCGTCGTATCCGCATCCGTGGCTGATGCCAGACTTCTGGGAGTTTCCGACCGTGTCGATGGGGCTTAGCCCGATCACGTCGATCTACCAGGCACGGTTCAACGAGTACCTGCTGGATCGCGGGCTGCTGGACACGCGTGATTGCCGGGTGTGGGCGTTCCTGGGCGACGGGGAGATGGACGAGCCGGAGAGCCTGGGGGCGATCACGCTGGCGGCCCGCGAGCACCTGGACAACCTGACGTGGGTGGTGAACTGCAACCTGCAACGGCTGGACGGCCCGGTGCGCGGCAACGGGAACATCATCCAGGAGCTGGAGGCGGCCTTCACCGGCGCCGGGTGGAACGTCATCAAGCTGATCTGGGGCGGCGACTGGGACCCGCTCTTCGAGGCCGACCGCGACGGGGCGCTGATCGAGGCCTTCGAGAAGACCGTGGACGGCCAGTTCCAGCGCTATACGGTAGAGAAGGGCGCCTACACCCGCGAGCACTTTTTCGGCCGCGACCCGCGCACCCTGAAGCTCGTCGAGCACATGACCGACGAGCAGATCGAGAAGATGCGCCTCGGCGGCCACGACCCCGAGAAGGTCTACGCCGCCTACAAGCTGGCGACCGAGACCAAGGGCCGGCCGACCGTGATCCTGGCGCGCACGATCAAGGGCTACGGCCTGGGCGAGGCCGGCGAGGGCCGCAACGTCACCCACCAGCAGAAGAAGCTCAACGAGGACGAGCTGCGCGAATTCCGCGACCGCTTCCAGATTCCCATCAGCGACGCCGAGATCAAGCGCGCCCCGTTCCGCCGCTTCGACGAAGGCAGCGTCGAGTTCGAGTACCTGCTGGAGCGTCGACGGGCGCTGGGCGGGTTCGTGCCGGCGCGGCAGGTGAAGGCCGTGCCGATGGCGGCGCCGCCGCTGGAGCTGTTCGGCGAGTTCCTGGAAGGCAGCGGTGAGAACAAGGCCTCCACAACCATGGTCTACATGCGCATGCTGAACCGGCTGATGCGCGACAAGCAGTTCGGCAAGCTGATCGTGCCGATCGTGCCCGACGAGGCGCGCACCTTCGGCATGGAGGCGCTGTTCCGCTCGTACGGCATCTACGCCCATGCCGGGCAGCTCTACGAGCCGGTCGATCACGCGACGTTGCTGCGCTACGAGGAGCGCCGCAACGGGCAGATTCTCGAAGAGGGCATCACCGAGGCGGGCTCGATGGCCTCGTTCACCGCCGCCGGCAGCGCCTACGCCACCTACGGGATCAACATGATCCCCTTCTACACGTTCTATTCGATGTTCGGGTTCCAGCGGATCGGCGATTCGATCTGGGCGGCGGGCGACCTGCGCTGCAAGGGCTTCCTGATCGGCGCGACGGCGGGGCGCACGACGTTGAACGGCGAGGGGCTCCAGCATCAGGACGGCCACAGTCACCTGCTGGCCAGCACCGTGCCGAACTGCATCTCGTACGACCCCGCCTTCGCCTTTGAACTGGCGCTGATCATCCGCGACGGCATCCGCCGGATGTACGAGGACCAGGAGAGCATCTTCTACTACATCACCGTCTACAACGAGACCTACGAGCAACCGAAGATGCCGGAGGGCGCGGCGGAGGGCGTGCTGAAGGGGATGTACAAGTTCCGGGCGGCGGAGAACCCGGGGTCGATGCCGCGCGTGCACCTGTTCGCCAGCGGCCCGATCGTGCGCGAGGCGCTGCGGGCCCAGGAGATGCTGCGCGAGCGCTACCAGGTGGCCGCCGACGTCTGGAGCGTCACCAGCTACACCGAGCTGTACCGCGACGGCCTGCGATGCAGCCGCTGGAATCGCCTGCACCCGACCGAGCCGCCGCGCATCCCGCACATCAACAAGCTGATCAACCAGGAGCCGTGGCCGATCGTCGCCGCCTCGGACTACGTGAAGTCGAACCCGTTCCGGGTGCAGGCGTGGTGTCCGGCGAGCTTCTTCTCCCTCGGCACTGACGGCTTCGGCCGGAGCGAGACGCGCGAAGAGCTGCGGCGGTTCTTCGAGATCGATGCGGAGCACATCGCCTTCGCGGCGCTGACGCAGCTCAGCCGCATCAAGCAGTTCGACGCGGGCCGCCTGCCGAAGGTCATCAAGGACCTGGGCATCAACCCCGAGGCGCCCGACCCGGCGCTGTCCTGATCGAGACGCGATCGACGTGAGTGGAGTGACACGATGGGCGCGGCGGAGTGGTACTACGTAGAGAACGGGCAATCGACCGGGCCGGTCACGGCCGAGGAGCTGCTGGCGCGGCTGCCGAAGCTCGGCGGCGACCGCGCGCTCGTGTTCGGTCCGGGGCTGGCCAACTGGACCGAGGCGCGGCACGTCGCCGCCCTTCGCCCGGCGATCGCGGGCAGCGGCGCCGGCGTCCCGCCGCCCTGGACCGGGCGCAAGGCCGACGAGATCGACTACCAGATCTACGGCGACGACATGCAGTTCGTCGAGGTGGGGCTGGACCCGGGCGAGATGGTCGTCGCCGAGGCCGGCGCGATGATGTACATGGCCGCCGGCGTGGAGATGCAGACGAGCTTCGGCGACCCGAGCGCCGATCAGGGGCTGCTGGGCAAGGTGCTCAGTGCCGGCAAGCGGCTGCTGACGGGCGAGTCGATGTTCCTGACGACGTTCACCGGCCGCGGGCCGGGCCGGCAGCACATCGCCTTCGCCGCGCCGTATCCCGGCAAGATCGTGCCGATCGACCTGACGCAGCACGCCGGCGAGGTGCTCTGCCAGAAACAGTCATTCCTGTGCTGCGCCCGCGGCGTGACGATCGGCATCGCGTTCACCCGGCGCCTCGGCGCCGGGGTGTTCGGCGGCGAGGGGTTCATCCTGCAACGGCTGAAGGGCGACGGCGTGGCGTTCGTGCACGCGGGCGGGACGCTGTGCAACCGGCAGCTTGCGGCGGGCGAGTCGCTGCGCGTGGACACTGGCTGCCTGGTCGCGTTCCAGCCGAGCGTGACGTACGACATTCGCTTCGTCGGCGGGTTCAAGAACACGCTGTTCGGCGGCGAGGGGCTGTTCTTCGCGGAGCTGACGGGGCCTGGCAGCGTGTGGCTGCAATCGCTGCCCTTCGCGCGGCTGGTCGATCGCATTCACGCCTCGGGGCGGTTCAGCCGGCGGACGGACGAGTCGTAGGCGCAGGCTGAGGCGGGGTGCGGATCGCAAGGAACACGCTCCTTCAGTGCGAGACCTCAGGATGACGCGAATGGCGGGCTGCCGGGCCGCTCGCTAGGCCACGACGCGCCCCGTGCACTCGCCGAAGTCCACGCGATAGCCGTCGCCCTGGCAGTAGGCGCGCATGATGACGGTGTCGCCGTCCAGCAGGAACTTGCGCTCCTCTCCGCCGGGCAGCTTGATGGGCCGCTCGCCGCGCCAGGCGAGCTCCAGCAGGCTGCCGAAGCTGTCGGGCGTCGGGCCGCTGATCGTGCCGCTCGCCAGCAGGTCGCCGGGCCGCACGTTGCAGCCGTTGGACGTGTGATGCGCAAGCTGCTGGGCCATGCTCCAGTAGAGGTGCCTGAAGTTGCTGCGGCAGATGACGTGCGGCGACGGCATCCGCGCCGTCTGAAGCAGCACCTCGAGCTGGATGTCGAACGTCGTGAGGTGTTCTCCCGCCTCCGCCGCGGCGTCGCGGCCTTGCCCGCGCTGATTCCCGATCCCTGACGTATGATCTGTTATTCTCAGATACTCAAGCGGCGGCGGGTCCTGGACCGGGCCGGCGCAGCGGAAGGGCTCAAGGGCTTCGAGCGGCGTGATCCAGGGCGAGATCGTCGTGGCGAAGTTCTTCGCCAGGAACGGCCCGAGCGGCACGTACTCCCACTTCTGGATGTCGCGCGCCGACCAGTCGTTGACCAGCGCCAGGCCGAAGATGTGATCCTCCGCCGCGCCGACCGGGATCGGCTCGCCCAGCGCGTTGCCAGGGCCGGCAAAGAAGCCCATCTCCAGCTCGAAGTCGAGCAGGCGCGTCGGCCCGAAGGCCGGCGCCGCGGCGTCGTCGGCCTTGGTCTGGCCGCGCGGGCGGCGGATGGGCGCACCGCTGACGACGATGCTGCTGGCGCGGCCGTGATAGCCGACCGGAATCCACAGCCAGTTCGGCATCAGGGCGTTCTCGGGGCCGCGGAACATGCTGCCGACGTTGAAGGCGTGCTGCCTGGACGAGTAGAAGTCCGTGTAGTCGCCGATCTCGCACGGCAACTCCATCGTGACGCGCTCGATCGGGATCAGCGCCTCCTCGCGCAGCCGCTTGTCGTCGCGCAGCGTCGGCTCGTCGTCGCGCAGCAGCAGCGTGATGATCTCGCGCACGGTCCGCCACGCCGGCCGCCCGAGCCCCATGAACTTGTTGAGCGACCACTTGCACAGCACGTGCTCGTCGCCGAACACCGGCTTGAAGAACCCCGCGTGCTCGATCACGCGCAGGTCGAGCACGAAGGCGCCGATCCTTACGCCGATCCGCGGCTGTTCCTGCTCCGGCGTGCGAAAGACGCCGTAGGGGAGGTTCCGGATCGTGAAGCCGGTGTCGGAAGTGGGGACGAAGGAATTCATCGTGGTGCCCGGTATTGGTGCTCGATGCACGGCGCCTGGTGCCAGGAAGCGCGCACGGCGTACTCCGCCTACATCCACCGCATCCGCCGCAAGTCCTCCCGCGGCTCGTCGAAGCTGCAACTGCCGAACGAGACCACGCGGTCGCGGCGGGCGATGGCGATCTCGCTGGCCGTGGCGAAGGCGTCGTTCCAGCTCGCGCCCTCGTCGTGAAAGTGAAACTGCCGCGCGTCCTGCTCCTCGACCACCGCCTGGAGGTCCGCCGGCTCCAGGTGCAGCGCGTACGCCAGCACGCCCGCCATCAGCACGTTGATGAACCCATGCACCGGCGCCTGGAGCCCCGCGTCGATGTGCCGCAGCGGGTGATGCAGCCCCGCGGTGAACTTCAGCGGAACCGCGGCCGCCTGGCACGCGTGAATCACGCCCGCCACCTGCTCGGCGCTCGGAAACGCATCCGCCGTCTGCCCGCCGCAGCGCAGCTTCATGCCCGGCGGTGCGAGTCCCGCGCGGGGCGCAGCCGCCGTCGCTTTGGCCTCGCGGAGCGACCGCAGCGCGTCGACGACCGCGGCCAGGCCGTCGCGCCAGGACGCGGCCGGCGGTAGCTCGCAGAAGTACCGCGTCCCGTCCGCAAGGCCGGCCTCGGAGAGGGCGGCATCGACGTCGCGCAGCAGCCTGCGGCAGTCCCCCGTGCCGGGCGGGCACAGCCGCAGCTCGATGCAGTCCACGCGGCCGAGCGCGGCGGCGCGCTCGCGGAATGCCGCGATGTCCGCCACGTCCTGCGCGAGATTCTGGCGCAGCTCGTCGGGCGAGGCGCCGCCGCGCGCGACCGCCGACACCGACACCGCTCGCGGCCGCGGGTCCATTGCGGAGAGCCGCGCGGTGAGATCGGCGAGCCGCGCCGTCGGGCAAATGAACCGCGACAGCATCCAGGCGTCGGGCTGGGCGCGATACGCCAGGTAGTTCGCCAGGGCCGGCTCGAGGTCGAGCCTGGCGGGCGGAAAGAGCCCGGCGTAGTCGATCACGTCCTTCAGCAGGACCCGCAACGATGCGTGCATGAGTCGGACTCCCGGTCGTGGCGCCGTGCGCAGCGCGTCAGTTTAGCGTTGGCGGGACGGCTTGCCGAGCGACTATTCTCCGCCGCCGTGCGCGAGTAGCATGCGCCGTGTCCCGTTCCGCGATCGGCCGCGGCGGGCGCTGGTGCTCCGTGCATTTCCTGGAGGAACGCGGTGATGATCAGACGCAACGTGATTCGAGTCGCGCCGGTCGCGGGGCTGGCGATGCTGATGGCCGGGCTGGCCGGGTGTCCTTCGATCGCCGACTTGCCGATGAGCTCGACGTCGCGACCTCCGCCACGGAGAAGCACAAGGCCCCGCGCGACAGCGGGCTGCCGAGCGCCGGAGGCCGGACGTGGGCGGCGTTTCGCGCGATCGTGCCGGGCGAAAGCGACCCCGCCGCGACGCCGGGGCCGTATGGCGGACTGCTGACCGGCGGGTTGCTCGAGCGGCCGCCGGCGGGGGAGCAGATTTTCCGGGTCACGTTCGCGGAAGACGGGCGGCCGGTCGAGGTGAGCGAGAACGGGTTCTTCCTGACGGAGATCTACGGCAGGCGGGTGCCGGTCGGCGGCGCGTGGAGCCGGGCGACGCTGCCGGGCCTCTTCTTCC
Organism: uncultured Planctomycetota bacterium; assembly: GCA_900696525.1. GTDB lineage: Bacteria > Planctomycetota > Phycisphaerae > UBA1845 > Fen-1342 > CAADGL01. Next base: position 50,233 of record CAADGL010000016.1, on the reverse strand, counting down.
GCAGCGCTTCGTACGGGATCGAGATCGGCGGGCGCTTTGGCATCGCGATCGTCGTGCAGGTGCGTTTCGGCGGGGCGTACATCGGCCGGGCCGTGCTGTACGCCTGGGGCACGCAAGCCGCCGAGCGGCTTGAGGGCACGTTCGGCTACCTGCTTGACTTTGGCGGTGGCCCGCTGGAGGCGGCGCTGAGCGCGACCGGCGACCAGTACGCGTTCTTTGCGACGCCTGTGGAGTAGGGGGGGCGAGTGGTTGTGCCGGCGACGACGAGCGACATGCCGCCGTCGCAGACCTGAAGCGCGGCGACGATGGGGTCCGCTTATCGGTCCACCTCGCCCATCACAATGTCGATGCTTCCCACGATCGCCGGCACGTCGGCCAGGAGCACGTTGCGGCAGACTTCGCTGAGGATCGAGATGTTGCAGAAGCTCGGGCCGCGGGCCTTGACGCGGTAGGGGATCATCGAGCCGTCGCCCTCGATGTAGAAGCCGAGCTGGCCGCGCGGGTTCTCCGCCTCGAAGTACACACTGCGCGCCGGCAGCTTCGCCTTGTTGGCGTTCTTGGCCTTGAACGGGCCGTCCTTCGGCATCTGGTCCAGCGCCTGGCGGATGATGCGGCAGCTCTGCTTCATCTCCAGCATGCGCACGAAGTAGCGGTTCCAGCAGTCGCCGATCACCACCTCCGCCGGCGCCTCGCCCTCGCCGCCGGCCAGCCCGACCGGGATCTCGAACTCGAAGCGGTCGTAAAGGTCGTAGGGCCGCGTGCGGCGCAGGTCCCACTTCACGCCGCTGGCCCGCAGGCACGGCCCGCTCAGGCCGTAGGCGATGGCGCGGTCCGGCGGGATGACGCCGACGTTGGCGGTTCGGCGGACGAAGATGTGGTTGAAGCTGAGCAGGGCGTTGTACTCGTCGATCTTGGGCTCGAAGTAGTCGAGGAACTCGCGGACGCGGGCGGCGATCTCGGGCGGAAAGGCGTCGGAGTCCTGGACGGCGGGGTAGTTCGGGCCGCCGGGGTAGATGTAGGAGTAGGTCAGTCTTGCGCCGCACATGGCCTCGAAGAGATCGAGGATGTACTCGCGTTCGCGGAAGGCGTAGAGGAAGGGGGTGAAGGCGCCCATGTCGAGGCCGTAGGTGCCGAAGCTGACGAGGTGGCTGGCGATGCGGTTGAGCTCGGCGGCGATGATGCGGATGTACTTGCCGCGCTCGGGCACCTCGATGCCGGCGAGGGTCTCGACGGCGATGGCCCAGGCGTGGTTGTTGTTCATGGCGGCCAGGTAGTCCATGCGGTCGGTCTTGGGCACCCACTGGAAGGGCTGCATGTTCTCGGCGAGCTTCTCGGCGCAGCGGTGGAGGTAGCCGATGTAGGGGATCGCTTCGAGCACGAGCTCGCCGTCGGTGCGCAGGACCACGCGCAGCACGCCGTGGGTGGCGGGGTGCTGCGGGCCCATGTTGATGAGCATCTCCTCGGTGGCCAGGTCGGCGAAGTCCTCCTGGCGCAGATCGAAGTTGATGTCCGGCTGATAGGCGATTTCGCGCGTGGCGGTGGTCATCTCGGCTCGCTCGTTTCGTCTTCGGGACTGTCGTCCCCGTGCCCGTACGCCTGCACGCGGACGGTGTTGATGATCGTGACCGGCGGCGGAAACACACACGGGATCACCTGGATGCATGCGCTTCCCGTGTTGCGGACGTCGAAGACGGCGTGGTCGCCCGCGACCGCCAGCAGTCTGTACGCCTGGGCGGAGTTGAAGTCGCGCGTGCGGAAGCGCTCGCCCGGGCGCACCACGAGGTCGTCGTGCTCGGCGCCGTCAGCGGAGCGAATGCGTCCCCAGCGTCCGCGGCCCACGGTGACGCTCTCCGTGTCGATCGCCAGTGATGCGACGCCGGCGAGGCCCGGGACGTCCTCCGGATGGGCGCGCGTGCCCGGCCCGAAGCTGATGCAGCCCGCCAACGCCAGCGGCGCTGTCATGGCCGTGATCCGCGCCAGGTTCGAAGCTGCGCGCACGCTTGGGTTCACAGGCGTCACATCGTGTCGGTGGCCCGGCCGCCCTCGGCACGGGCTGGCGGCGACTCTGCACGCCGCCGGTGCGGGGTGATTGTACCGGCTTTTGAGCTGTCGCGGCACGAGCCGGCGCGACGTCGCCGACGCTGGATTGCCCGGGCGGCCCGAGAGGGCTAGACTGCGTGCGCGGGTTTTCCGTGGGGCGTAGCGCCCCCCTGGGGCCGTCTTGGAGTTCAACGATGTCCACCGCTACCGTCGCGCCGCCCATCAACTTCCAAAAGTGGGTCGACGAAAACCGCCACCTGCTCAAGCCGCCGGTCGGCAACAAGTGCATCTGGGAGAACGAGGACTTCATTGTCATGGTCGTGGGCGGTCCAAACAAGCGCAAGGACTACCACGTCAACGAGACCAGCGAGTTCTTCTACCAGATCCAGGGCGACATCACCGTCGGCATTATCGACCCGCAGACGCGCAAGCCCCGCGACGTCATCATCCGTGAGGGCGAGACCTTCCTCCTTCCGCCCCTCGTGCCGCACAGCCCGCGCCGCCCGGCGGACACGGTGGGCATCGTCGTCGAGACAGGCCGCAAGCCGGGCGCGAAGGACAAGCTGCAATGGTACTGCGACAAGTGCGGCGGGCTGGTCTACGAGGCCGAGTTCAAGCTCCAGAACATCGCCGTCGACCTGAAGCGGATCATGGAGGAGTTCTGGTCGAAGGACGATCTGCGCCGCTGCAAGAGGGACGGCAGCGTCATCGCGCCGCCGGGCGAGGCCCAGCCGCCGCCGAACTAGTTCAGAGTGTCGAGAATGGCGAATAGCAGAATGAAGAGACTCCGCACCGCTCCCGGCGCTGGCTTTCGGTGTTCGTTCAGGGTCTGCCTTCGCCATTCGCGATTCGCAATTCGCTGTTTCGCGTGAGCGCGCTCGACCTCGCCATCCTGCTCGGATACCCCGAGATCAGCGGGGGCACCAACGTCATCATGGAGCACGCGCTCGGGCTCAGGCGGCTCGGGCATCGCGTGGCGATCGTCACCGAGCAGCCGTTCGACCCGCGCCGGCTGGCCTGGAAGCCGGGAGCGGCCGAGGAACTGGAGCTGCTGTGCCACGCCGGCTGCCGCGAGCGCGAGTTCGACCTGGCCATGGCGACCTGGTGGCGGTCGGTGTTCGACCTGCCGTTCGTGCCGGCCCGGCGCTACGCGTATTTCGTGCAGTCGATCGAGTCGCGCTTCTTTGGCGAACAGGACCCGGACCTGCGGGCCCTCGCCGACTACACCTACAGCCAGCCGCTGGAGATCGTCACCGAGGCGACCTGGATTCAGCGCCACCTGCGCGAGCGCTACGGCCACGAGCCCGTGCTCGTGCACAACGGCGTAGACAAGAGGATTTTTCGCCCGGATGGTCCGGCGCTCGAGCCGCGCCCGACGGCTGGACCGCCGCCGGCCTCCGCTGCACAAACGGGCGGCGGCCTGCGCGTCCTGGTCGAAGGCGCCCTGCGCGTCCCCTTCAAGCGCGTCGAGCTCACCGTCGAGCTTTGCCGCAAGGCCGGCATCGACGACCTGTGGCTGCTCACGCCCACGCCGTGCGAGCGCTTCGGCGGCGTGCGGCGGCTGCTCTCGAAGGTGCCGATGCCGGAGGTCGGCGCCGTGTACCGTTCGTGCGACGTGCTGGTGAAGCTCAGCACGGTCGAGGGCATGTTCGGCCCGCCGCTGGAGATGATGCACTGCGGCGGGACGGCGATCACAAGCGACGTGACGGGGCACGACGAGTACATGCGGCACGACGTAAACGGCCTGGTCGTGCCGATCGGCCAGGAGCACCAGGTCGTCGAGCATTTGCGGCGGCTGCGCGATGACCCCGCGCTGCTGGAGCGGCTGAAGCGCCGGGCGGCGGAGACGGCGGCGGCCTGGCCGGACTGGCCCGAGGCCGTGCGCGGGATGGACGCGTTCATCCGCAGCGTGTGCGAACGACCCGTCACGCGCGAAGTCGAGTGGCGGAACATGCGGCGGCATCTTCAGGCGGCGCTGCGGCTGGCCGGACCGCTGCACCGCGTCATGACCGACGACCTGTCGGGCTGGGATTTGCTTCGACGGCTGGGCAAGCGCGTGTGCAACCGCGCGCTGGCGCTGGTGCGGCGCCGGAGGCCGGGAGCGTAGCGCCGGCGGGCGCAGAGCGGTGATCGGAGCGGATGGTGCGTCTCCGGCCCTGGGCCCCGGCGCTGGCGCTTGGGGCTTCGGATCGTGTCAGAAACGCACGGTCTCCAGCGCCGCCTTCACGACGCGTCCGGTGTCCGGCAGGTAGTTCATCTCGTTGGCGAAGAACGGGATGATCGTGTCGAAGCCCGTCACGCGCTTCACCGGCGCTTCCAGGTAAAGCAGGCTGTCTTCAACGATGCGCGCGACCACCTCCGCCCCGACGCCGCAATGCCGGGGCGCCTCGTGGATCACCACCGCCCGCCCCGTCTTGCGCACCGAGGCGTTGATCAGATCGCTGTCGAGCGGCGCGACGCTCAGCAGGTCGAGCACCTCGGCATCGACGCCGTGCTCCTCTTCGAGCTCCTCGGCGGCTTCGAGCGCGGCGCGCATCGTCGGCCCGTAGGAGATCAGCGTCACGTCCTGGCCCGGGCGGGCCACGACGCCCTTGCCGATCGGCATGGTCTCGGGCTCGTCGGGCACTTCCTCGCGCGTGGCCCGGTACAGCGCCTTCGGCTCGAAGAAGATCACCGGGTCAGGGTCGAGGATCGCCGCCCGCAGCAGCGCCCGCGCGCTGCGCGGGCCGCTCGGCAGCACCACCTTCAGCCCCGCCAGGTGTGCATACGTCGCCTCGGGCGCCTCGCTGTGATGCTCGATGGCGCGAATGCCCCCGCCGTAGGGCATGCGGATCACCATCGGGATCGTGTAGCGCCCGCGGGTGCGGTTGCGGAAGCGGCGGACGTGGTTCTCGATCTGGTGAAACGCCTGGAACGAGAAGCCGTCGAACTGCATCTCGCACAGCGGAACAAAGCCGCGAAAGCACAACCCGACTGCCGTGCCGATGATGGCGGCCTCGGCCAGCGGCGTGTCGACGACGCGTGATTCGCCGAATTCCTGGAGCAGGCCCTCGGTGACGCGGAAGACGCCCTCGTCGCGGCCGACGTCCTGGCCCATCACCATGACGTTCGGGTTTTCCTGCATGGCCTCGCGCAGGGCGAGGTTCAGGGCTTTGACCATCGTGAGCTGCGGCACGGAACCTCCCGGGCAAATAGCGAATTCGCAGTGGCGAACGTCGAAAGACAAACCGTCAGGCGGCCCGCCTGGCCCGGGACGCGGCCCGCAACCTGTCCCAGTGGCGAACCCAGCGCACCTTTCCCTTCGCGCGCGCCGCTATTCTACTCCGCCCGCCGCGAGCCGCAATCCGTAGGCGCTGGTTGCCCTGCCGGAATGCGCCTGCTGCCGAATCCGGTAACTGCGCCGCGGGTCCTCGACCGTGTTCTGTTCAGCCCGTTCGGCGTCGAGCTTGCTGGGATCCAGGCTCAACCGCGACTCACGCTGCGGCCGGCACACGAATGTTACGGCGTGTTTGTGCTGAATCCCGAGCGTGACAGGCAAGAGTCGGATTTTGCTTGACCGGTTATCGAACCGGAGCCAGAATACTCGTTGAGGGGGCGTCGCACAGCGATCAAACGTTCGGGCTGGCTGGCTTGGAGCCCCCCAAGGAGCCGCAGCCATGCTGCTTCCCCGTACCCCGTACCCCGTACCCCGTTCCCGTTGATAGCCTTCTTCGGCGTGAGCATCTTATTCATGCCGGCCGCACGCGCTCAGACCATCTGCGGCACGCCGGGTGATATCGTGTGCTGCGGCGACATCGACGGCGACGGCGTTGTCACGCAGACAGACCTGGGTATCGCGATCGCGGAGTACGAATCCGGGTGCACCGGCTGTTGTCTGGGGGACGTTGACCTGGACGGCGACGTCGACTTGGACGGCGACCTGGACCTGGCGCGCGGGGCGCACGGATACGGGCTCTCCGTTGGCAAAGCGAAGTTCTACCGGAATCACCTCTACAGCGACGACTGCGACGTCTGCCCGGGCGCGTCGAAGCGCTACGTGCGCGCGCGCCCGGTGCGAGCGCCGAACCACGATCCCAACGAGCTACACCTGTGTACGGAAAACGAATTCGGCGCCCGCGTCGAGCTGGTCGTGCGGAACGATACTGACGCTTGCCGCTCGAAGCTGCGCCGTGTGCAGTGGACGTCCAGCGCCGCCGGGTATCTCACCCAGAGCCAGTACCCGCTGCAAGTCGGCCTGCCGCCCGACCCTGATCCCGACGATCCCAACGAGGATACCGAGTTCTCTTGCGCTGGTTCGTGCATGGCCGCAGCGCCGGCGGCGCGCCGGCGACAGCCGCCGCCGAAGCCGACGGCAGCGACGAAGCGGCGTAGGCGCATCGGGCGTAGAATCCCGTTGAACATGGCACGCAACGCATCATCGAGCGGCGGCGACCACGACGGCCGCGGGCGGTTCACGGCCGGAAACAAGGCCGGGCGCGGGAATCCGCATCATCGGCGCGTCGCGGAGCTGCGCGCGAAGATGCTGGAGCGCGTCACGCCGGACGATGTTTCGGCTGTGGTCGAAGCGCTCGTGAGCAAGGCGAAGGCCGGCGACACGGCGGCTATCAAGCTGCTGTTGGATCGCGTCTTCGGGCGCATCGCCGACCACGACGCCGCGGCGGCTGAGGATCGGGCGGAACGCGACGCGCTGCGCCGCGACGGGAACGCGAGAGGGTCGAACGCGAAGCCGGTCTAAACGAAGCGGAAGCCGTGATTCACGAAGCCGAGCAACGGCGCATGCTGGAAATGCGGGCGTCACTCGCCGGCGTCGAACTGCCGGAGTAGCGGCCCCCGCCCCCGGCGGCGCTGGGGGTCAGGGGGTGAATCTGTCCACGCCCGACACGCTTCGCACCGTCAACAACGGTGTTTGACGGTCGCGCCGATCCGGCTACACGCCCGGACGCCGCATGACGGTTTCGTGGAATAGCGCTGCACTGAGGTTGCGGGCGATTCGTGCAAGCGTCTGTTCGCGCTCCGCGTTTCGGTGCGGATGACACCATTTCGATAGGTGTTCCGTGGTCCCGTCGCTCACGGTGCGCCAGCTCGAACCCGTCAAGTCGCGGCGGACTTCGGCCGCGAGCTGCGCCGCCCCGCCTTCGCGATACCGGGCGCTCTCACGTTCCATCGTCGCCAAGATTGCTTCGACGCCCGTGCGGTCTACATCGTCGCGGACTGCCTTCATTGCCGTACCCTCATTTGGTCCGACCTGGACCGTGCCGTATATACCGTTTCGGCCGCTTTCGCTTGAATGGTGAGACGGAAATTCGGCGCGGCGAGGACGTTCCGGCATCGCGCGGCCGTACGCCCGCTTCGCACGATCCGCGCGCGTTGTAGAATGCCCGGAACTGGGGCGGCGGCTGGCCAGCCGTCGAACGCTGCCCGGTAGCCGCGTCTCGCACCATCCGACACGGCCGCCGGGCGGTGGTTCCCCGGTCAGGATGGTGCATCTTGCCCGCGCTCCCGAGCGATCAAACGCGCGTTTTGCGCACGTTGTACGAATGGCGATTCGTCGGCCGCGGCGACGGTCCGTCGCGTGGCCGCCTGGAGCGCGTTCCCGACTACATCTTGGCGGCGGAATTGGACGGCTCGGGTATCGACGTGCCGGCGTGCCTGGACGCGCTCACGGTCAAGGGCTTGGCGAAGTCGCTCGGGCCGGGCGACTCGGGCGGGACGTGGAAGTTACCCGGCGGTCGCGTGCTGCGCGTGACGCTCCGCCACGAAGGCGACGGGCCGAAGCGGCTGTACTACGCCGACGTTTGCGTACAGGACGCGGGCGGACCGTGGCGGACCATTGCCGAGCTGGCCGGCCGCGACCCGTGCGGCAAGGTGTACGACGTGACGCCGGCGGGCGGTGTGCCCGCCAACAGGATCGCCAAGTGGAACGGCTCGGAATGGTCGGCCCTGGGCGCCGGCATCAACGACGAAGGCGGCGCCGTTCATGCGCTCGCCGCGTTTGACGACGGCGGCGGTCCAGCGCTCTATGTTGGCGGAGAGTTCACGCAGGTCGATGGCGAGCCGATCCACAACATCGCCCGCTGGAACGGCCAGACCTGGTCCGCCGTTGGCAACATCGAGACGCCTCAGGTCTGGACGCTCAAGGTGCTCGACGATGGCAGCGGACCGGCGCTCTTCGCCGCCGGCGGCGACATGATTCAGAAGTGGGACGGCCAGAAATGGACGCGCTATCTGCCCCAGCCCGGCCCGGTGAGCGCGATTGAAGTCTTCGACGGCCCCGCCGGCCCCATGCTCCGCGCCGGCGGCAGCATCCACTTCGGCGAGTTCCCCAACCAGCTCTACACCAACATCGCCCGCTTCACCCCTGCCGCCGCCGGCCCGGCCTGCTGCGACGTACCAGTCCGACCTGGGCACACTGCTGGCGCACTTCGGCCAGCCGTGCGGGTAGGAAGCCGAGTAGCGAGTGACGAGTGCAGAGTAACGAGTGGCGGGGGATCGGGGATCGGGGATCGGCTATCACGCGTTCCCGCCTCACGGCGTCATCAGATCGTCCGGCTCATTCGCGCGCTGGGGGCGCGCGAGTCGCCGTCCTGCTCGGTGGGGGGCGTGTCGCCGGCGCCCGACGCCAGATGGGCGCGCAGCTCCTGCTCCTGCCGCGCCAGCTCGGGCGTCTGCGTGGCGTACATGTGGTGGAACATCTCGTACGGGTCGGGGCGTAGGCGCTCGTAGGCGGCGACGGCCTTGTCCATCTCGGAGCGGATCTCCTCTTCCATGACCTGCTCGATCTTGTCGTCGAGCAGCTTCTTGCCGACCAGGTAGCTGCGGAAGCGCGGCAGCGGGTCGCGCGCCTCCCAGTGCTTGACCTCCTCATCGCTGCGGTACTTCTTCGGATCGTCGGCGGTCGTGTGCATGGCCAGGCGATACGTGACCGCCTCGATCAGCGTCGGCCCGCCGCCGCTGCGGGCTTTCTCGATGGCCTCGCGGGCGGCGACGATCATGGCGAGGATGTCGTTTCCGTCGACCTGGAGGGCGTCGATGCCGTAGGCGATGGCCTTCTGGGCGATGGTCGGCGAAGCGGTCTGCTTGTGGCGGGGGACGGAGATGGCCCAGTGATTATTCTGCACGACGACGACGAAGGGCACCTTGTAAACCGAGGCGAAGTTGAGCGCCTCGTGGAAGTCGCCCTCCGAGGTCCCGCCGTCCCCGACGAAACCGGCGCAGACGGTGTTGTCGCCGCGCAGCTTGCAGCCCCAGGCGATGCCCATGCCATACTGCAACTGCGAGGCGATGGGCACGCAGATGGGCAGGTCGTTGACGCCGTCGGGGATGCGGCTGCCGATCTCGTGTCCGCCCCACCAGGCAAGGTACTTGTCGATCTGCCAGCCGCGCCACAAGAAGGCGGAGAGCTCGCGGTAGCTCGGCGTCATCCAGTCTTCCTTGCGCAGGCAGTAGGCGACAGCCAGCGGCGTGGCCTCCTGGCCCTTGCAGGGGCCATAGGTGCCGATGCGGCCTTGGCGCTGGAGATGCAGGCAGCGCTCGTCGAGACGGCGCGTGGCGAGCATGGTCTTGTAGAGCCGGCGCAGGTCGGTGTCCGGAATCTTCGGTTCGAGGCGCCCGTCGAGATGGCCTTCGTGATCGAGTACCGAGAGACGCTCGACGCGGTTGGCGATCGGGATGGCTTCGCGCGGCACGGCCTGACCCTTCCTTTGACGGCTAGCAGCCTGACGAGTCCTTTTCGGGCCCTTACACAGGTAACATCGCATTCTACCACCCGACGGCGACCGATGGTAGCCGTGGGCCCTGGTACAGTTTGAACCGAGCCGCACCCGTGAGGAAGCGGTTGCGCCAGCGGACGTCCTCGTTTCAGCCGCTTCCGCACGGGCGCGGCTCGGCTCAGAAAGCAAAACTGTACCGGCACCTAGTGTAGTGCCTCGCAAATAACTGCCTGTCCCTATGCAGGGTGGGGCGGGCTTCCAACCCGCCCGAGCGGGCAAGATGCCCGCTCCACCCATCCGTGATACCGTCACATTTCTGCGAGGCACTACACTAGCCGTGAGCCGGCCTTGACCGCGGCCGCGGCCACCCTAGAATGATCGATCCTGGGCTCGGCGGACTGCCCGGCTCAGGCCCGGCCTGCGGCTGTGGCGGAATTGGCAGACGCGCAAGGTTCAGGTCCTTGTGAGCGCAAGCTCGTGGAGGTTCGACTCCTCTCAGCCGCAATCATCTTTTCGCCGCCTCCCGGCGGCGGGCGCCCCGGACGCTCGCGTCAGAGGGCCCGGGCCGCGGCGAGCACCGCGTCGTAATTCGGATGCTCGGCGATCTCCGGCACGTACTCGGCGTACTTGATGACCCCCTGGGCATCGACCACGAAGACGGCGCGGCAGAGAATGCGCAGGGCGGGGACCAGCGTGCCGTACGCCCGGCCGAAGGACACGTCCTTGTGATCGCTGAGCATGTGCAGCTTCTCCGGGTCGATGCCCTCGGTCGCGCAAAACCGCTTCTGAGCCACCGGCAGGTCGCAACTGATTGTGTAGATCGCGACGTGCGGCAGCTTTGAGACTTCCTCGTTGAAGCGCTTCGTCTGCGCCGCGCACACCGCCGTATCCAGCGACGGCACGACGCTGAAGATTCGCGGCGTGCCGGCGGTCTCGCTCAGTTTCATGTCGGTGACGAGGTCTTTCTTCAGCGTGGCGTCCGGTGCCCGGTCGCCCGCTTTGAGCTGCGGGCCCTCGAGATTGAGCGGATTTCCCTTCAGCGTGACGGTTCGCGCCATGAGCTTCTCCTTGCCTGGGCCCGTTGAGTCCGATGGCCGCCGCCGGGGGTCAAAAGAAGCCGCCCGCCGCGGCCCCCGGCGGCCGAGCCGCTCATGATATCGCCGGCGGCGGCCGGCGTCCCGCGGTGGCCGCGGGGAATCATCGCGGAACGGGCCGTGCCGTGGCGACCTGCACCCGTCCGCCGGGCAACAGGTGGACGGCGAGCGCGCCGCAGCGGTCGGTGGTGTAGACCGGGACGCGCGGCCCGAGCGCGCGAAGGACGGTGGCCTCGAATGCGGGCCGCGGGCGGGCGGTGGACACCAGGATGTATCGCGGGCGGGCCGCTCGCAGGAAATCGCCGGTGACGTCGCCCTCGTCGTCGCCGTGATGTGGGGCGAGCAGCACGTCGCAGGCCAGGTCGATACGCTCGTCGGCGTGATCCTTCAGGAGTTCGAGCAGCGCGCGGCGCTCGACATCGCCGGCCAGTAGCACGCGCGCTGCCGCGACGTGGTATCGAAGCACGAGCGACGTGTCGTTGGCGGGCCAGGCGTCCGGCAGTCCGCGGCGCGGCCACAGGACCTCGACGACACCGTCGCCGAGCGGCAGCTCGTCGCCCTGCGTCAGGCAGCGTAGCGAGGTGCGCGCGGCGGCGATATGGCCGAGCAGCCGCCGCACGCCCGCGTCGTGCTGGCTGGCATCGAGGAAGGCCTGGGTTGTGAGAACTTGCGCCGGCGGCATGGCCGCGAGCACGCCCGGCAGGCCGCTGTAGTGGCCGTAGTTGGCGCGCGAGAGCAGCACGGCCTCGAAACGGCGCAGGCCAAGATTGCGGGCCGCCGCCGTGACGATCGCGCCGGCGTCGAGATCCGCGGCGCTGCCGACGTCGCAGAGCAGCGCGCGGCCTGAGGCGGCGGTGAGGATCGCCGCGCTGCCGTCGCCGACGGCCAGCACGTGTACGGCGTCTGCCGGCGCGGCGCGCGGGACGAGCAGCAGCCAGCCCGGCCAGGCGAGCGCCAGCGTGACCGGGGCCATGGCGCCGGCGGCGAGGGGGCGGAGCAGCTTTCGTTTCTGCCGCGCCAGGTCGGGCGGCAGGCCGCGGCGCCAGGCCTCGAGGCGCCCCGTCGCGCGCTGAGTCCAGGCCCGGAGGTGAACGACGTACCACCCGAGCACGGCGTACGTCGCAAGCGGGAGCCACGCGGGTGGTGGAGCGAAGTCGACGACCGAGTGCGGGAGGCGCGCGAGGTGATCCACCAGCCAGAGCGTGACTCCGCTGATGGCTGTGTACAGAGCGCCGAGCGGCGGTCCGAGCGGCGGCGCGAGCGCTCCGCCCAGCATCGCGGCGAACCCGAGCATGACGGCGAGCGTGAGCAAGGGAGTGAGCAAGGCGCAGCTCACGGCGGCCCAGGGATGGAACTGGCCAAAGTGCCAGGCAACCAGCGGAGCGGCCATGACCCAGGCCAGCAGGCTGACCGCCAGCGTTCCGGCGACGACGTTACCGATGCGCCGCCGGGCCCAGTTCGCGACCGTCTCGGCCGGGCGTTTGAAGGACGAGGCCGCGAGCGTGCCGGCGCGCCAGACCGCGCGGCGGGCCGTCCAGGCGTGGTAGATCGCGGGCGCGACGACACAGAGCGTGAGCACGATGAGGAACGAGAGCTGAAAGCCGGCGCGGAAGAGCTGGGCCGGGTCGCCGGCGAGCAGCACGAAGGCCGAGAGCGCGAGCCAGTTGGGCGTGGTGAGAGGCCGCCCGAGCAGCAGCGCGATCGAAGCGACGGCGGCCATGATGATGGCGCGCAGCACCGGCGCGTCCCAATCGACCACGAGCACGTAGACGGCGACGGTAACGAGCGTTGCGAGGCCGGTCAGGCGGCGAGGGGAGACGTGCCAGTCGCGCGCGAAGGGGAGCCACGCCACGCTGAGATGAACCATGCCGCGCAGCATGAACGCCGCGGAGCCGGCCAGCACGACCACCTGGAAACCGCTGGCGACCAGGAAGTGGATCGCGCCGAGACGCAGAAACGCGGCCTCGACCGCGGGCGCCACGGCGTTGCGCTGTCCGAGCACCAGCGTGTCGAGCAGAGACGCCGCCTCGCTGTCGGGCTGCTCCGCGTAGGGTTCGAAGAACAGCCCGCGCAGCGACGCGCGGAAGCGCCGAAGGCCGTCCATCGGGCCGCGCGCGTCGCCGAGGAGCGCCACGTGCTCCGCCGAATCGACGCTGAGCAGCGCGTGGATTCCCTGCAAGGCGAAGATGCGCCGCCAGTCCGGCTCGCCCGGATTGCGCGCTGGCGGCGCCGACCGCAGCCAGCCGGTGAGCGTGACCATGCGTCCCGCCGGCGCCTCGATGCGCCCCGACACGTTCACGCGGAGCAGCCCGCTCATTGCCCGCCGGCCCTCGGGCGTCTCGCAGGATTCCCCGGCCAGGATGAACGTCGTACGCACCGCTGGCGGCCGGGGCGTGAAGGCGTTGCGCTGCGGCGGCGTGTGAACGTGGGGCTCGGTGATGACGCGGCCGGTGAGCCTGACGAGCACACGCTGCTGATGGGCCACGTGGGCCACGTGGTCGGGCGGCAGGTGCAGCGTCTGCTGGTGACGCAGCAGGCCCGCGAGGAGCGCAAGGGCGATGATGAGCACGTCGGAAGGAGGGAGCGGCGGCCAGTCGATCCGCACGGCGAGCGCGAACGCGAATGAGGTCAGCGCGGCCAGGGCCAGGGTGAAGCCGGCCAGCGCGATCGGCGCGACCGGGCCGGAAAGATCGGAGAGGCCGATGCCGCACATGAACGCGACCGCAGCCGCAACGACGGGCGCCGGGCGCGCAGCGGCGGAAAGGCGCGGTTGCTTGCGGCGCCGGGAGGCGCCCGGGGACGCAGCGGTAGAGGACGGCGCGCCGGCGACGACGGGCTGCATGGTGCTCAAGCCGGGCTCCGCGTCGCGTCGCAGAGCGAAATCGCGTTACGGACAAGGCGCGCCGCAGGCGCCGAACTGGCTCAGAAGCACGCCGAGGTCCCCCTGGTTGATGCACTGGTTGCCCTTCCCGTCGGGGGTGGGGTCGCAGTTGGCGGCGGGGTTCCAGCCGGGGTCGCCCTCGCAGAGGCCGTAGACGCCGAGCAGGATGCCCAGGTCGCCCTGGCAGACCGCGCCGTCGCCGTCGATGTCGCCGGCGCACTCCGGGGCGCACTCGATGTTCTCAACCAGGAAGTCGTCCACGAGCGCCTCGACCAGTGAGCCCCCGCCGAGGTCCGACGCGCGGAAGCGCAGGCGGACGGTCGCGGTCGGCGGCAGGATGTCGGCGACGCGGAAGGCGTAGTAGTACCACCCGCCGGAGGCCTGCGGGCCGCCGGGGCCGACGACCTCGACATCCGTCCAGTTTGCGCCGTTGTTGTTTGAGATCTGGACGACGAAGGTGTCGCTGGAGGGGTTGCTGCCCTTGTCGTTGGTGTACCAGCGCCAGTAGCTGATGACGGCGTTGGGGGCCGCGGACAGGTCGAGCGTGGGCGAGACGAGGGTGGTGGTGCCGCCATCGACGTCGCGGTCGCCGGCGCCTTGTCCGGCGAAACCATCCGTGACCCAGCAGATGGTTCCGGCGCCGGGCGTGTGATCGTCGCCGGGCTGCACAACGATTCCGTTGGTTGTGGTCTGCTCGGGGTCCATGCGGTTCCAGAGGCCCGCGGTGGCGTTGTCACCCGGCGCGCCGACCGTCCAGCCCTTGTCGGTCTGCATGTCGTCCTCGAAGACGGTGGTTGTGCCGTGGGAGGCCAGGGCGCGGAAGCCCTCGGCGGGCGCGGTGGCCGGGGCCCGCCAGGTGGAGCCGTTGGCCGCAGAAGCGGCGAAATAGAAGGCGACCTGGCTCGGACAGGCGATGGGCGGAAAGTCGGCGCGGAACAGGTTGCCGCCCAGCGAGACGAGCTCGACCGCAACGGGGCCGCCGCCGGCGTCGAAGATCAGTTGGGCGGTGCCGGGCTGGAGCTGGCCGGGCTTGCTCTCGTCGATCTGGACGAGCACGGAGTGTCCGGCGGGGTTGAGAAGGCTGGGGACGCCGTTCGGGAAGCTGAACGTCAGGAGCGGGTCCCCGACGTGCCAGACAAATAGGCCGCGTTCGAGATCGGAGCCGATGACGGTGCCGCTGGGGAAGTATGGATAGACGCTCCAGAGGCCGTTGAAGTTGTTGGAATCGCTGCTTGGGAAGGTGTCGAAGAAAGCGGTCTCGACCGGGTTGATCGGGTCTGTGGCGTCGAAGACGCGCATGCCGCTGCGGTAATTGGCCTGAAAGAGGAGATTGCCGCGAGTGTACATGTTGTGCCCGGTCGCGGGGACGCCATTGGTGAACGCGCCGACGTAGACGGGGTCGAGCAGGTTCGAGACGTTGAATATGTGGGTCGTGGTTCCGAGGCTGTATTCCTGCTCGTCGAGCTCGTCGCCGATGTAGAAGTACGTGCGGTCGGGCGAGAGCCAGCCCTGGTGCGAATAGCCGGGTTGTGGCCAGAAGCGGCGCGCCAGGCTGATGATGTTCTGCTTGTTGGTGACGTCGAGGATGTCGAGCCCGGTCTCGTCGATGCCGCCGTTGTAGCCCGTGCAGCAGAAGGCGATCTCGCGCCCGGCCCAGGGGCCGGATGTGTAGCTGACGACCTGCGTGTCGTGCACGTAGCGCGTGGACCAGGCGCCGACGTACTGCGGATTCGCGGGATCCGGATTCAGGTTGTAGATGCGCACGCCGTTGCTGCCCCCGCCGCAGCGATACAGGTAGCCGCTTTCCTCGTTGATCGCGACGTTGTGGGTGGACTGGTTGCCGCCGGCGGTGATGACGTTCACAAGGGTGACGACGCCGTTGTCGATCTGGCTGAGGTTGACGACCTGGATGC
Source organism: uncultured Planctomycetota bacterium (assembly GCA_900696525.1). GTDB lineage: Bacteria > Planctomycetota > Phycisphaerae > UBA1845 > Fen-1342 > CAADGL01. Next base: position 34,596 of record CAADGL010000016.1, on the reverse strand, counting down.
CGCTGCCGCCCTCGCTGACGACGTAGGCGTAGTTCTGGTAGACCTTGATGTCGCGCCAGAGACTGGTCGGACCGCTGATGAAGCCGATGAGCTGCGCATTGCCGGGGTTCGTCACCTCGACGTACGCCGAGCCGTTCGAGACGCCGACCAGGGCGTACTCGCGCCCCGAGGGCGACGTGTAGCCCCAGCAGTCGTTGCCCGACGTGGCCTCCGCGTTCAGCGACGCGAGCGGCAGCCAGCTCATGAGCACCACGTCCTGGGCGGGAAACTCCGGGGCGCCGACCGGCTCAACCTGCCGGAAGGGCGCGCCGTTGATCGGGGGCAGACGGTCCAACGCCTTCGGATCGCCGTCGTGGGCGCTGGCGAGGCCGGCAAGCAGAATGAGAAGGAGAACGCAGGAGGTCGGTGAGCGCGTCATGTGGCACTCCGGGGCGAAGGCTGGATGCTCGCGAGTTCAACGGATCGGCTCAGCCCGCATGATAGCACCTCGCGCCGCCGGAGGGAAGAGTGCGCATCGCCCGGCACACATCGCCGGTATCCCTGGCCGACGGGGCCGTTGTCTCAGAGGGCACTTCCCAAGCCACAGGCCGTTGCAGCACGCAGGCGAGTCGCGACCAAGCCGTCGACGTGGGCTATAATGGCCCCATGGACGCCGACATCGAGCGCGTGCTGCTGGACCGGGAGACGATCCGCCGGCGTGTGCAGGAGCTGGGCCGGGAGATCGCGCAGGTCTACGGGAACCCGGGCGAGAACCGGCTGGACGAGCGGGCGGGCGTCACGCTGCTGCCGATCCTGTCGGGCTCGATCATCTTCCTGGCCGACCTTATCCGCGAACTGCCTCTGATGATGAAGCTCGCGTTCGTCCACATCTCCAGCTACCCGGGGCGCTCCACCGAGTCGCAGCCGCACCGCACGCTGCTGGAGCTGACCGGCGACGTGGCCGGGCGGCACGTGCTGATCGTCGACGACATCCTCGACTCGGGACGCACGCTGCCGATCGTGCAGGACGCCGTGCGGCAGCGCGGCCCGGCGAGCCTGCGCACCTGCGTCCTGCTGCGGAAGCGCGGCAAGGCCCCGGCCAAGCTGAAGGTTGACTTCGTCGGCTTCGAGATAGATGATCTGTTCGTGGTCGGCTACGGGCTCGACTTCGACGACCTGTACCGCAACTATCCGCACATCGGCGTGCTGCGAGCGGAGCTCATGTCATGAGCTGGAGGCCCTTGCCCGACACCCTGCACTCGGAGGCCGGCGTGGCGGAGGCCGGCCTGGCGACGCTCGACAGTGTCCGGTCCCGCAGCATGGAGATGCTCGACGGCGGCGAGCTGGTCGAGCTCTCGCTCAAGCCGAGCCTCTGGTACATCCCGCTCGTCTGCGGGCGCTATGTCGCCGCCTGCGGCCTGCTGGCCGTGGCCGTGGCCGCCGTCTCTCCGCCGGCGCAGTCGGTCGCGTCGGCGCTGCTGGTGATTGCGTGCGCGACGGTCGGGCTGGGCCTGGTCTCGATCGCGGCGCTGCAATGGGCCAGCCGGCTGTACGTGCTGACGAACCGGCGGGTGGCGCGGTTCAAGGGCGTGATGTCGGTCGAGTTCAGCGAGCGCCCGCTGGTGTCGCTGGAGCGGGTCGAGCTGCACACGAGCACGCAGCAGCGCTGGCTGGGGCTGGGGTCGATCCGCATGATCGGCCGCGACGGCGCCAGCGCCGTGCTGTCGTGGGATCACCTGTCGCGGCCGGACGAGGTCTACCGCGCGCTGAACCGGGCGATACAGCGCGCCCGCAACGGTCCGGCGTCGTAGGCGGTCATGCCGGCCGACCCGACGGTCGGCGCGTCGCGCCCATTCTGAGCGAGATTCCAAAGAGACATCACAGCATTCCGGCGCCAGCGCTTCGCGGCGGGCGCACCCCGGATCGGCGCTCCGATCACGCACCGGCTCGCGCCATCGCGATTCTCACGCTCCGGCGGCGCCCACTTCGCTCTCGCGCGGCACGCGGGCCGGCGGAACGGTCGGGATCGCACTGGCCGAGGCCGTGATCGGCACGTCGGCCGGGCGCTGCTCCTGCGGGACGAGGTGGCGAAGCTGGATGTCCTGGTAGCCGCGGAAGCCGGTGCCCGCCGGGATCAGGCGGCCGAGGATGACGTTCTCCTTGAGGCCGACGAGGCGGTCTTCCTGGCCGGCGAGAGCGGCCTGGGTGAGCACCTTCGTGGTCTCCTGGAACGAGGCGGCACTGATGAACGACTCGCTCTGGAGGCTGGCCTTGGTGATGCCCAGCAGCAGCGTCTTGCCGGTGGCGGGCTTGGGCTTGCGACCCTTGGCGGGCTCGTTGCCGGCGGCCTCAGCCTCGTCGTTCTTGGCGACGAACTCCTCCTTGGAGACGATGGCGTTGAGGGCCAGGTCGGTCCCGCCGGGATCGACGATCTTGACGCTGCGCGCCAGGCGGTCGTTCTCCTTGCGGAAGCGGAACTTGTCGACGACCTCGTTGGGGAGGAAGGCGGAATCGCCCTCGCTGTCGACTTTCACCTTTCTGAGCATCTGCGAGATGATGATCTCGATGTGCTTGTCATTGATGGTCACGTTCTGCTGGCGGTAGACGCCCTGCACCTCCTTGAGCAGGTAGCGGTGCAGGTCGTCCTCGCCGTTGATGCGCAGGATGTCGTGCGGGATGAGCGGGCCCTCGATCAGCGGCGTGCCGGCCTCGACGTAGTCGCCGGCGTGCACCAGGAGCTGCTTGTCCTGGGCGACGTGGTGCTCCTTCTCCATGCCCGACTCGCTCTTGATGACGATGGTCATCTTGCCGCGGCGCTTGTCGGTGTGCAGCTCGACCGTGCCGGAGATCTCAGCCATCACCGCCGGCTCGCGCGGCTTGCGGGCCTCGAAGATCTCGGTGACGCGCGGCAGGCCGCCCGTGATGTCCTGGGTGCCGGCGATCTCGCGCGGCTGACGGGCGAGCAGGGCGCCGGGCTTGACCGGGTCGCCCTCGTTGACCTCGATGCGGGCCTTGGCGGGCAGGTGGTGGAAGTCGAGGATCTTGCCTTCCTTGTCCTCGACGAAGATGCGCGGGTGCTTGTCGCCCTTGTGCTCGATGACGATCCACTTGCTGTCGGCGCGGCCTTCCTGCTCGGGCCGGACGGTCTCGCCCTCGATCACGTCCTGGAAGCGGACGAAGCCCTCGGCCTCCGCGAGCATGGGCACGAAGTGCACGTCCCACTGCACGATCGTCGTGCGCGGCTTGACCTCGGTCCCTGCGGCGACCAGCACGGCGGCGCCATAGGGCACCTTGTAGCGCTCGAGCTCGCGGCCCTTCTCGTCGTTGATGGCAATCTCGCCGTTGCGCTTCAGAACCCGGAAGATCATCTTTCCGGTCTCGGGATCGGTGCTGGCGACGGCGTTGAGGTTGTGGTAGGCGATCACGCCGCCGTTGATGTTGACGGTCTCGCTCTCCATGACTGCGCGGCTGGCGACGCCGCCGGTGTGGAAGGTGCGCATGGTGAGCTGCGTTCCGGGCTCACCGATGGACTGGGCGGCGATGATGCCGACGGCGAGCCCTTCCTCGACCAGTCGGCCGGTGGAGAGGTCGGCGCCGTAGCACAGGGCGCAGACGCCCTGGTCGCTCTCGCAGGTGAGGGCGCTGCGGACGCGGATGCTCTCGATGCCCAGGCCGCCCTCCTCGGGCTTGGCCTCGAGCGTCCGGGCGATCTGCGGCGTGATGACCTCGTTCTCGCGGACGATGATCTCGTCGGTGCGCGGGTCGCGGATGGTGTCGCGCGCCACGCGGCCGGTGACGAGCTGGCTGAGCTTGATGTCGACTTCCTCGCCCTTGTAGATGGTGCTCTTGGTGATGCCCTCGATCGTGCCGCAGTCGTGCTGCGTGACGATGACGTTCTGGGCCACGTCGGCGAGCTTGCGCGTCAGGTAGCCGGAGTCGGCGGTCTTGAGGGCGGTGTCCGCCAGGCCCTTGCGGGCGCCGTGCGTCGAGCTGAAGTACTCGAGCACCGTGAGACCCTCGCGGAAGTTGGCCTTGATCGGGGCCTCGATGATCTCGCCGCTGGGCTTGGCCATCAGGGCGCGCATGCCGGCGAGCTGGCGGATCTGGTCGACCGAGCCGCGGGCGCCGGAGTCGCTCATCAGGTAGATCGGGTTGAGGTAGGGCTTGGCCTCCTTGTCGGAGGGCTTCGATTCCTGCCCGTCGGAGCGCCGCCAGTCGGCCTTGAGCTGCGCGAGCATCTCCTTGGTAATGGCCTCGCGCGCGTGCACCCAGATGTCGATAAGCTGGTTGTGCCGCTCCATCGGCGTGATGTGGCCGTTGGCGAAGTTCTTCTCGACGCGGTCGACCTGCTTCTGGGCCAGCTCGAGGATGCGCGGCTTGGCCTCCGGGACGCGCAGGTCCGTCAGGCCGAACGACAGGCCGGCCAGCGTGCTGCGCTTGAAGCCCAGCTCCTTGATGCGGTCCAGCAGGTCGATGGTGGCCCGGCGGCCGAGACGCGCGTGGCAATCGGCGATGACGCGGGCGGAGCCCTTCTGGCTGAGCGGGTAATTGTAGAAGGGCAGCTCGGGGTCGAGGATGTCGTTGAAGATGCAGCGGCCGACGGTCGTCCGCACCAGGCCGTTCTTCGCCACGGGCGCCGGCGCGTCGTTCTGGCCGCTGATGATCTCGGCCCGCGGGATGCGCACGCGGATGGGCGTGTGCATGCCGATCTGGCCCATCTGATGCGCCAGCATGGCCTCTTCCGCGTTGGCGAAGCAGCGCTCCTTGCCTTCGGGGCGTTCGCCCGGCTCGCCGGCGTGGTCGCACGTCAGGTAGTAGATGCCGAGCACGATGTCCTGGGTCGCCGGCGTGTTCGGGGCGCCGTTGGCCGGGCTGAAGATGTTGTGCGTGCTCATCATCAGCACGTGAGCCTCGGCCTGGGCCTCGATGCTGAGCGGCAGGTGCACGGCCATCTGGTCGCCGTCGAAGTCGGCGTTGAAGCCCTTGCAGACCAGCGGGTGGATCTTGATGGCGTTGCCCTCGACCAGCACCGGCTCAAAAGCCTGGATGCCCATGCGGTGCAGCGTCGGGGCGCGGTTGAGCAGGACCGGGTGCTGGTAGATGACCTCCTCGAGAATGTCCCAGATCGGCTGCTCGCGGCGCTCGAGCATCTTCTTGGCGCTCTTGATCGTGTCGGCCAGGCCGCGCTCGCGCAGCTTGCGGATGATGAAGGGCTGGTAGAGCTCCAGCGCGATCTTCTTCGGCAGGCCGCATTGATGCAGCTTCAGCTCCGGCCCGACCACGACCACCGAGCGCGCCGAATAATCCACCCGCTTGCCCAGCAGGTTCTCGCGGAAGCGCCCCTGCTTGCCCTTGATCATGTCCGTCAGGCTCTTCAGCGGACGGTTGCTGCTGCCCAGCACCGGCCGCCGGCAGCGGTTGTTGTCGAACAGCGCATCCACCGCCTGCTGGAGCATGCGCTTCTCATTGCGGATGATGACCTCGGGCGCGTTCAGGTCAATGAGCTTCTTGAGACGGTTGTTGCGATTGATGATCCGCCGGTACAGGTCGTTCAGATCGCTCGTGGCAAAATTGCCGCTGTCGAGCAGCACCAGCGGGCGCAGGTCCGGCGGGATGACGGGGATCACCTCGAGCACCAGCCAGTCGGGCTCGTTGCCGCTGTGACGCAGCGCCTCCACCAGCTTCAGACGCGTCGAGTAGTCCTTGATCTTCTGCTTGCTGTTGGTCTTCTTCAGCCCGTCGTGCAGCGCCGCCGACACGTCGTTCAGATTCATCTGCCGCAGCAGCTCCCGCACCGCCTCGGCTCCCATCATGGCCCGGAAATCGGGGTCGTCCTTGTACTCCTCCTGGGCCCGGCGATACTCCTCCTCGGTCAGGAGCTGCTTGGGCTCGAGCTTGGTCTGGCCCGGGTTCACGACGACGTAGTCCTGGAAGTAGATGATCTTCTCCAGGTCGCTGGTCTTCATGTCCAGCAGCGTGCCCAGACGGCTGGGCATGCTCTTGAAGAACCAGATGTGCACGACCGGGGCCGCCAGGTTGATGTGGCCCATGCGCTTGCGGCGGACGCGGCTGTGCGTGACCTTGACGCCGCAGCGGTCGCAGATCATGCCCTTGTGCTTGGTGCCCTTGTACTTGCCGCAGAAGCACTCCCAGTCGCGCTCCGGGCCGAAGATGCGCTCGCAGAAGAGGCCGTCCTTCTCCGCCCGGTAGGTGCGGTAGTTGATGGTCTCGGGCTTCTTGACCTCGCCGAACGACCAGGCCCGGATGTCGTTGGGCGACGCCAGGCCGATCTTCACCGCGCTGAAGTCATTGATCCGATCGTATACAGTCTCGCTCATTCGAGTCGTTTCCTTCCAAGCTCTAGGCCGCCGCGGACCCCCGTTTGCGTATCCTGCCTGCTTCTACTGCTTCTTCCCTCGCCCGCCGTCATGCTGTCACTCTTGAGGCCGCGCCGCAGCTAGCTCGCCGCACCGGCGCCCACCTCCACCCCACGCTGCGCCGTCGACGCCGCGCCGGGTTCACCGGCTTTCAACATCAGCGCCACCAGCCCCCCGTTCCGCCGGAAGCCGAGCTCCGCCAGGAAATCGACCTCCGTGCTCCAGGCGACCACGTCCACGCGCTCCACGCCCTCGGCGGCGAGCTGGTGCAGAACGCGGCGGGCCATCTCGCCCGCGATGCCGTGTTCGTCGTGCTCGATGCGGCCGTCGGTGCGCGTGACGGCGGCGGGGCCCTGGTAGCGCGGGTCGAGCTTGCACTCGGTCAGATAACCGCGCACCCCGTCGCTGACGCCGCGGGCAACGCCGATCAGCTCGCCGTCGGCGCGGGCGGTGACGAGCACGGCGCTCCTGGCCATCATGCGCTCGATCTGGCGCGGCTGAGCGGCGGTGTCATGCTGCAAGCGCTGGTAGAACGCCACCAGCTCCCGCGCATCGGTGTCGCCGCCGGCGCCGTAGGTGACCTTGGGCATGGCGATCTCCTTAGTCTGTGGCGACGGGCGGACGCGCGCCGGCCCGAGCGCGGATTTCCGCGTCATGCCGCTCAACCCAGTTTGCGTTTCTCGAGCTGGATGTTCAGCCCGAGGCCGCGGATCTCGTTGCAGAGCACGTCGAACGACACCGGGGTCCCGGCGTCGAGCGTGTGCGTGCCCTTGACCATGCTCTCGTAGATCTTGGTGCGTCCCTCCACGTCGTCGCTCTTGACCGTGAGCAGCTCCTGGAGGATGTAGGCGCTGCCATAGGCCTCGAGGCCCCAGACCTCCATTTCGCCGAAGCGCTGCCCGCCGGTGCGGGCCTTGCCGCCCAGGGGCTGCTGGGTGATGAGGCTGTAGGGGCCGGTGCTGCGGGCGTGAATCTTGTCATCGACCAGGTGGTGCAGCTTGAGCATGTAGATATAGCCGACGGTCACGAGCTGGTCGAACGGGTCGCCCGTGCGCCCGTCGTAGAGGCGGATCTTGCTGGCGAGCGGCATCTCGACCAGCAGCTCGTTGGTGTCGCCGGCGGCCTGCACGGCCTGGCGATCCTGTTGCCGCTCGCGGACGCGCGCGTTGGCCGCCTCGATGCAGGAGCGAATCTGCCGCTCGGTGGCGCCGTCGAAGACCGGCGTGATCACCTGGAAGCCGAGCACCGTCGCCGCCCAGCCCAGGTGCGTCTCCAGGATCTGGCCGACGTTCATGCGGCTGGGCACGCCCAGCGGGTTGAGGCAGATGTCGACCGGCGTGCCGTCTTCGAGGAAGGGCATGTCCTCCTCGGGCAGGATGCGGGCGATGACGCCCTTGTTGCCGTGGCGGCCGGCCATCTTGTCGCCGACGCTGAGGGTGCGCTTGGTGGCGACGTAGACCTTGACCATCTCGAGCACGCCGCTGGGCAGCTCGTCGCCGCGCTTCATGTGGTCGAGGCGGCGTTTGCACTCGGTGGCGATCTCCTCGATGCGCGGCCAGTAGCGGTTGTAGATGTCCTCGGCCTCGGCGCGCTTGGAGGCGGGCTTGACCCAGTTGAGGTTGAACGTCTCGATCTGCTCGAGGATGACGTCGGGGTTTTCGCTCTTGCCGACCTTCTGCCGGGTGCTCGGGTCGATCATCACCTGCTCGGTCAGCTCCTCGATCGCGGCGCACATGCGCTTGAACATCTGCACGCGCTTCTCGTCGCACTCGGCCCTGAAGGCCTTCATCTGGCGGTCGATCTCCTTCTTCTGGTCGTCGCCCAGGTGCGTGCGGCGGCTGAAGTGCCGGGCGCCGATGACGATGCCCTCCTGGCCGGCGGGCAGCTCGAGCGAGTCGTTCTTCACGTCCTCGCCGGCGCGGCCGAAGATCGCGTGCAGGAGCTTCTCTTCGGGGCTCAGCTCGCTCTTGCTCTTGGGGCTGACCTTGCCGACCAGGATGTCCCCGGGGCCGACGCGCGTGCCGACGCGGACGATGCCGCGCTCGTCGAGGTTGCGCAGGGCGCGCTCGCTGACGTTGGGGATGTCGTGCGTGAACTCCTCGCGGCCGAGCTTGGTCTCGCGGATCTCGACGTCGTGACTCTCGACGTGGATGCTGGTGAAGGCGTCGTTCTTGACCAGCCGCTCGCTGATCAGGATCGCGTCCTCGAAGTTGTAGCCGTCGAACGTCACGAAGGCCACCAGCACGTTGCGGCCCAGCGCCAGCTCCCCCTGGTGCGTCGCGGCGCCGTCGGCGATCACCTCACCGGCGGCGACCTTCTGCCCCGGCTTGACGATCGGCCGCTGGTTCAGGCAGGTGCGCTCGTTCAGGCCGACGAACTTGCGCAGCACGTACTCGTCCGTCTCGTCGATCACGATGCGCTGCGCATCGACGTACGTCACCCGCCCGCCGCGCTCCGCCCGCACGACCATGCCGCTGTTCTCCGCGACCGGGCGCTCCATCCCGGTGGCGACGATCGGCGGATCCGTCCGGATCAGCGGGACGGCCTGGCGCTGCATGTTCGAGCCCATCAGGGCGCGGTTGGCGTCGTCGTGCTCGAGGAACGGAATCAGCGAGGCCGACACACCCACCGTCTGCTTCGGCGAGATGTCCACGTAGTCGATGTTCTCGGCGGAGACCTGCTTGAGGTCGCCCTGCACGCGGGCCAGCAGCACCCCGTCCTTGAGCTTGTGCGTCGGCCGCTTCGGCCGGTTCGGGCCCTTGCCCGCCGACAGGTACTCCTTCAGTGGCACGATCGGGGGCAGCTTGGCCGGGTCGCTGTCGACGTCGACGACGTCCGGCGGGGCGAGCGTGGCGCGCATCTCCTCGTCAGCCCGCAGGTACTCGACCTGTCCGTTGACCTTGCCGCGCTCCACCTTGCGGTAGGGCGTGATGAGAAAGCCGTACTCATCCACGGAGCTGTAGATGCCCAGCGAGGCGATCAGGCCGATGTTGACGCCCTCGGGCGTCTCGATCGGGCAGACGCGGCCGTAGTGCGAGATGTGCACGTCGCGCACCTCGAACCCGGCCCGCTTGCGGTTCAGGCCGCCGGGGCCCAGGGCGCTCAGCCGCCGCTCGTGGGTGAGCTGGCTGAGCGGATTGGTCTGGTCGACGACCTGGCTCAGCTCGCTGCGGCCGAAGAAGAAGTCGATGGCGCTGCTGATGCTCTTGGTGTTGACCAGCTCGCTGATCTTGCCGATCGACTCCGGGTCCTTCAGGCTCATGCGCTCCTGGACGGTGCGGCGGAGCTTCAGGAAGCCCTTGCGCAGCTCGTCGGTGGCCAGCTCGTCGATGGTGCGGAGGCGGCGGTTGCCGAGGTGGTCGATGTCGTCCACCTGACCCTCGCCGGCGCGCAGCGCGAGGAGGTATTGCAGGGCGCTGACGAAGTCCTCGGGCTTCAGGGCCATCTCGCTTTCGGAGACGCCCTGCTCGAACTTGCGGTTGAGGCGGAAGCGCCCGACCTTGCCGAGGCGGTAGCGGTTCTCGTCGTAGAACTTCTCCTGAAAGAGCTTGCGGGCCTTGTCGAGCTGAACGGGGTTGCCCGGGCGCAGGCGGGCGTAGATGCGCTGAAGCGCGTCCTCGTGCGTGCGGGCCGAGTCCTCCGCCAGCGTGTTCAGGATGATCGCGTCGGCTACCTTGGCGATGACGTCGGCCTGCTTCAGCGAGCTCTCCCGGATCTTGTTCAGCGCCTCGCCGATCTGGCAGCCCGCCCGCACCAGCTCCTCGCCGCTGTCGGGGTCGACGATCGGAGCGGCGGCGTACATCTCGGGCTTGAGGTCCTTGGTCTTGACGCTCTTGACCGGGTAGAACGCCCGCACGATCGACTCATCGGAGCCGAATTTCTCGTCCATGGCGCGCAGGAACGTCGTCGCCGGAATCTTGCTGCTCTGGTCGATGCGGATCGCCAGCAGGTCCTTGCGCGTGGCGTTGATCTCGATCCAGGAGCCGCGCTCCGGGATGATGCGGCAGGCGTGCAGCGCCCGGTCGCCCTCGGCGCTTTCCTTGACGAAATCGACGCCCGGGGAGCGGTGGAGCTGCGAGACGATGACCCGCTCCGAACCGTTCACGATGAACTCGCCGCCGCCGATCATCTTGGGAATCTCGCCCAGGAAGATCGACTCCTCGGTGACCTCCTCGCGGTCCTTGCGCTTCAAGCGCACGCGGACCTTGAAGGGCAGCCCGTACGTCAGTCCCAGCTCGCGGCACTCGTCCGGGGTGTAGCGCGGCGGGTCGAGCGCGTAATCGACGTAGCTGAGCGACATGTTTCCGTCATAGCTTTCGATGGGAAACACCTCGCGCAGCAAGCCCTCCAGACCGATCGGCTGACGCTTCTCCGGCGCCGTGTCCGCCTGGAGGAAGCGCGCATACGACTTCGTCTGAATACCGATCAGGTCGGGCACAGCGATGGCGTCCCCGCTGCGGCTGAAATCACAGATGCTTTGAATGTGCATGTGGGCTTTGCTCTCAGGGCTCAAAAACCGGCCGACACAGAATCAGGAACACAAAGGGGTGCGGCGTGAGACGATGATCGCGCGCAAGCGCAGCCCGGCCCGACACGCAGACCACGATCCGCGTTCTTGCGGGGGGCAATGCAACCCAAGAGTCGATGCTCCGCGCGGACGGCCGAGGCCACTGGTGTTGCCGAACCAGGGCGCTGACACGCTTCGTTTCGCAAGCGGCCGATTATACCGCGGTCGCGACACGGATCAAGGCCGGTAGCGCCGTTTTTTCACCAAACGGAATAGAAATTGCTGTGATCGCGGCTCGATATTATAGGACTATTAACGCCCGGGCCCCCTTCCCCCACCCCAGACCGCTCATTGCCCGAACAGCGGCAGTTGCCCAGTCCCGCGCACGCTCCCAGCCTCGGCCGCCGGGTCGCGGCACGGCGGTGACGCCGGCGCGGCCTCCGTCTCGAACGCCCGCCTCATCCCCAGCCGCTTCGCCGTGTTCTCGAACAGCGCCTTCACGCTTTCCCAGTATGGCCCGCCGCCCTTCATGCGGCAGCCGAAGCGCGGGTCGTTGAGCTCGCCGCCGCGCATGTCGCGGATGCGCTGCTCGACGCGCCGGGCGCGATCGGGCAGCTCCTGCCGCAAACGCGAGAGGAACACCTCACGCGTGCTGCCTGGAAGCCGCAGGGCTGTGTACGTCGCCCGCCGCGCGCCGCACTCGGCAGCCTGCTCCAGCACGCGCGGGATGTCGCGGTCGTTCAGCCCCGGGATGATCGGCGCCACCATCACGCCCACGGGCACGCCCGCCTCGTGCAGGCGCTTCAGGGCTTCGAGGCGCCGCTGCGGCGGTGGGGCGCTGCGCTCGACGACGCGGGCCACGCGGGCATCGGCGAACGGGATGCTGACCCAGACTTCGGCGCCGGCAGCCCGGGCCAGCTCGGCCAGCAGGCCGGCGTCGCGGACGATGAGATACGATTTCGTGACGATTCCAACGGGGTTGCGGCGGCGCAGGCAGACATCGAGGCAGCGCCGCGTGAGCCCGTAGACGCTCTCCAGCGGCTGGTAGCAATCCGTCACGCCGGAGAACACAACGGGTTCGCCGCGCCACGATCGGCGCGAGAGCTCGCGCTCGAGCAGCTCCGGGGCGTTGACCTTCACGACGATGCGTGCGTCGAAGTCAGTGCCCGCGCCGAAGCCCAGGTACTCGTGCGTAGGCCTGGCGTAGCAGTAAGAGCACGCGTGCTGGCAGCCACGGTAGGGGTTCAGGCTCCAGCGGAACGAAATGTCCGGGCTGTCGTTCTTCGAGAGGATCGACGCCGCCTGCTCCTCGAAGACCTCGACCTCGACGGCGGGAGGCGGGCCGAGCCACTCGCGGTGCTGCGTGAGGAAAGGGTTGGGCGGATTCTCGACCCGGCGGAGCATGGCGGTATCATATTCGGATAATGTTAGCGTTCAAGCCGCCGCGTGTCCGGCGCGCCGCCTGGCTGGGTGGGCGCGGCCGGGTGCCGGGCTTCAGGGCCGGGGCTGCTCCACGCCGCCGGATGCACCCAGCTCGAAGCAGCGCAGGATGCGCTCGCGCAGCGCCTCGGGGTGGACTTCGAGAATCTCGAGGTGGGCCGCGCCGGGCGCCAGCCAGTACTGCTTCGGCTCGCTGGCCGCCGCGTACAGTTCGTGAGCGAGCTCGGGCTCGCAGGTGGCGTCGCGCTCGCCGGCGATGACCAGCAGTGGGCGCGGGGCGATGCGGTGCACGTAGTCGATCGGATCGTGGCCGTCGCTCAGCAGCGCCGCCGCCGTGCCCGACGCCAGCCATCCGGGCCAGAGCATCGAGCGGAGCTTGCGGGCGGCGATGCGCCGATAGCCGCTGAAGGCGGCCTCGGCGACCAGGGCGCGGATCTCGGGCCTTTCAGCGACGACGACGACGGCGACAGCGCCGCCGAGCGACTGGCCGTAGGCGAAGAGCCGGCCCGGATCGACGTCGGGGCGGCTGAGGGCATAGTCGAGGGCGGCGTGGCCGTCGCGGATGGTGCCGGCGCGCGTCACGCGACCCTGCGACCGGCCGTAGCCGCGGTAATCGAACATCAGCACGTTGTACCCGGCGCGCGGCAGCCACTCGACGAGCACCAGGTGGCCCGTGACGTTCTCGGCGTTTCCGTGGAAATGAACAACCGTGCCGCGCGGGGCGCCGCCGGCCGCCGGCAGCCACCAGCCGTGCAGCCGCACGCCGTCGCTCGTCTCAAACCACACGTCTTCGTGCGACAGATTGAAGTCGGCCGGCCGGCTCCAGACGCGGTCGGATGGGTAATAGAACATCCCGTCGCATTTCACGAGCAGGATTACCCCGATGAGGATCAGCGTGGCAGCCCGAACCGACCACTTGATGGTACGCCACGCCGCGGATTGTGGCCGTGTCGACTTCGACGGCGGACGAGGACCGGTGGTGAGCTCCGCCGCCGCTTCTTGTGGCACGAGGCCTGGCTGCGCGCAGGCGTGCGGTGAATCGCCGGCTGGCGTTGAGCGCGGCGCGCCGGGCCGGCGTTCGGATGCTTCGCGGGCCACGCGTCGCTCCTCGCAGAGGCCGCTGCGAGAATCAGAGCCCTCCTCGCCGCTGCTGGTCCCTCCAGCGCAGGAACTCCTCGTACTCGCGCTGCTCGCGCTCGTTCTCGTATTGCCGGTACTCGCGATAGCGCCGGCTTTCGAGGTACGCGTCGCGCTCTTCGCGGCGGCGCTGATCGTCGCGCGAGTCCGCGTAGAGGCCCAGCAGGGCGCCGGCCGCCGCCCCCGCGCCGGCGCCGATCGCGGTTCCCTTGCCGCCGCCGGCGATGGCGCCGATGCCCGCGCCGACGCCCGTCCCCAGGAGCGTCAGGCCCGGGGCGTGCGACGAGCAACCGGCGGCGAGCGCGGCGAGCAGCGCCGCAAGCGCGACGCCGGCACGCGGATCAAGGCAACGTGTCATGGTGAGTCCTCCCTTGGCCAGGCTTGCTCGCGGACCATCCGTGGTGCGCGAGATCGGCCGCAGAGCCTGGTTAAGCCCTCTGGTCACAGGCCGATAGCCTGCGCCACGCTCTCAGCCCTTGCCTTGCCTATTGTATCGGCACGGGCGGCGATGGCGATGCGCCCCCCCCCGCGAGGATGGCGACGCGCGGGCCGGAAACTGGGGCACGCGGGTATCATGCGGGCTCCCTGGAGCGCACGCGGATGGCACGCACCACAGCCCGCCGGCCAGCCGTTCTCGGCATCGACTTCGGCACCAGCAGCGTGCGCGCGCTGATCGTCGATCCGCGCGACGGCCAGCCGCTCGGCAGCGCCGTGGCCGCGTACACGCGCGGCGACGCCGGCGTGTTCACCTCCGGGAGCGATCCGCACCTGGCGCGGCAGCATCCGGCGGACTACGTCGAGGGCGTGGCGGAGGCGGTGCGGGCTGCGCAGGAACACGCCCGCTCCGACCCGGGTTTCGATCCCGAAGCAATCGCCGGCATCGGCGTCGATGCCACGGGCTCGACGCCGATCCCGGTCGATCGGGAGAACGTGCCGCTGGCGTTGCGCCCGGAGTTCGCGGGCAACGTCGATGCGATGGCCTGGCTGTGGAAGGACCACACGTCGCACGCCGAGGCGGCCGAGATCACGCGGCTGGCGCGGGAGGAGGGGCGGCCGTACCTGGCCAAGTGCGGCGGGACGTACTCGTCGGAGTGGTACTGGGCGAAGATTCTGCGATGCGAGCGCGCAAATCCGCGCGTGGCCCGCGCGGCGCACGCCTGGGTCGAGTTCTGCGACTGGATGCCCGCGTGGCTGTGCGGCGTGCGCGACCCGGCGGCGATCCGGCGCGGCGCCTGCGCCGCCGGCCACAAGGGGATGTACCACGCGTCGTGGGGCGGATTGCCGGCGGCGGACTTTCTTGATGCGCTGTCGCCCGGGCTGTCGCGATTCCGCGCGACGTACGCGACGCCGGTGCTCGCTTCGGACCAGCCCGCGGGCAGGTTGGCGCCCGCGGCGGCCGAGCAGCTCGGGCTGCGCCCGGGCGTTCCGGTGGCGGTGGGGGCGCTGGATGCCCATTGCGGCGCGGTCGGCTCAGGCTGCGCGCCCGGTACGCTGGTCAAGATCATCGGCACCAGCACCTGCGACTGCATCGTCGTGCCGCTTTCCCAGCCGCTGGCCGATATTCCCGGCGTTTGCGGCATCGCGGCCGAGTCGATCCTGCCCGGGCATCACGGCATCGAGGCGGGCCAGTCGGCGGTCGGCGACATCTTCAACTGGTTCGTCTCGCGCGTGCTCGGGCACGGCAGCGCGGCGGCCGCGGCCGCGGCGCACGCGCGGCTCACGGCCGAGGCGGAACGGCTGGCGCCGGGCGAGAGCGGCCTGCTGACGCTCGACTGGCACAACGGCAACCGCACCGTGCTGGTCGATCCGCTGCTCACGGGACTGACGCTCGGGCTGACGCTGGCGACCACGCCGGCGGAGCTGTACCGCTCGCTGATCGAGGGCACCGCTTTCGGCGCGCGGATGATCACCGAGCGACTGGCCGAGTATGGCGTGCCGATCCAGCGGATCGTGTGCTGTGGCGGCGTGGCGGAGAAGAGCCCGCTGCTGATGCAGGTTTACGCCGATGTGCTGAACCGGCCGATGTTCGTTGCCGGAAGCGACCAGGCGTGTGCCCTGGGGGCGGCGGTGTTCGCGGCGGTCGTCGGCGGGGCGCATGCCTCCGTGCCCGAAGCGCAGCAGCGGATGACGAGCACGCGCCCTCGGGCGTATCAGCCGGAGGCGGCGTCGGTGAGGACGTACGAGCGGCTGCTGGCGCTGTATCGCTCGCTGCACGACGCGTTCGGAGCCGCCGCGCGCGCCGAGCCGCTTGGCGGCGTCATGAAAGTGCTGCTGGACATTCAGGCCGCGGCCAAGCGGACGGCGGCGCCCGCGGGCCGGGCATGAGGGACTCACGAGGAGCGCGGTCGCGGATCGTGCGCGCGATGTGGCGAGGGAGTGGCGGCGATGGATCGTGAGCCACCGCGGATCGAGACCGTGCCGTTGGCCCCGGACGACGCCGAGCTGCGGTGTCCCGCGTGCGGGTATGACCTGCGCGGCCTGCCGCGCGCCGGCCGCTGTCCCGAGTGCGGCGGGCCGGTCGTTGCGGCATTGGCCGCGACGCCGCTGGTGTTCTCCGATCGCGTGTGGCTGCGGCGCATGTTCTGGGGCAGCCTGCTCGTGCACGCCTCGCCGGTTCCGGTGATCCTGACGCCGCTGGCGGTGCTGCTTCCGTGGCGCTACTGGACCTTCGGGGCGTTCGCCGGCCTGCTGACGCTGGCCTTCGTGCTGCTGTTGGGCGGGCTGTGGCTGGCGACGTCGCGCAACCCGGCGCTGATCGAGCGCGAGAGCGTCTGGTCGGGGCGGCGCGTGACGCGCGTGGCGCTGCTGGCGGCGCTATTGGGCGTGGCGGCTCTGGCCACGACGCTGCGGCCGATGCCGGCGCCCGCGGCCATCGCGATCATCCTGGGGCTGTCGCCCTTCGGCGCGCCGGGCGTCGTGCTCGTGATCAGCCTGTCGCGCTACGTCGAGCAGATGGCGCGCGCCGCCGGCAACCGCCAGGCCATCGACAAGGCGCGCGTCAACCGGCTGGCGTTTTCGATCGCCGCGGCCCTCATCGCCATCCTGCTGCCGCTGGCGGCGTATCGCCTGGGCGGCGACATCACGCGCCTGCTGCTGGTCGTCGCCGGCGCCGTGGCGCTGATCTTCGGGCTGCTGACGGCGTTGCTGCCGGGCTACCTGCTGCGCGACCTGTCGCGGGCGCCGTGAGGCCGCGCCGCCCGAGCGGCGGCGCTGGCCGCGAGCGATGCGATGCACTATTCTTGACGAGCGGGTTTTGCACACCGGGCAGGCGCGGCCGGCGAGTGCAGGGGGCCCCGGCGCGAGGGGCGCCGGCGGCCGGAGGCTCCGGCAGGAGGCGATATGCGCGGGCGTATTCTCGTGGTGGACGACGAGCCGCTGAAGCGCATCACGCTTCAGATCGAGCTGACCGAAGCCGGCTTCGAGGTCTACGAAGCCGCCGACGCGCTGACGGCGCGGCGGATCTTCGACTGCAAGCCGATCGACGTGGTGGTGACCGACGTGCGCATGCCGGGGCAGAACGGGCTGGACCTGCTGAGCTACGTGAAGCGCATCCGGCCCGAGGTCGAGGTCATCCTGATGACGGCGTACGCCACGGTGGACACCGCGGTGCTGGCGATCAAGCGCGGGGCGTACGACTACATCACCAAGCCTTTTACGACGCAGGAGCTGACGGCGAAGCTGGAAGGGCTGTTCGCGACGCGCCCGCCGATCGAGACCAGCGACGACGTCGAGAGCTTCGGCCGGCTGGTGGCGCGCAGCCAGAGCATGAAGCGGCTCTTCGCGCAGCTTCGGGCGGTGGCGGACACCGACCGGACGATCCTGCTGTGCGGGGAGAGCGGCACGGGCAAGGAGCTGTTCGCCGAGGCGATTCACGCGCACAGCGGCCGGGCCGCCAAGCCGCTGATCCGCTTCAGTTGTGCGGCGCTCCAGCCGACGGTGCTGGAGAGCGAGCTGTTCGGCCACGAGAAGGGCGCATTCACCAACGCCATCCGCCAGAAGCCCGGGCGCTTCGAGCTGGCCGACGGCGGGACGATCCTGCTCGACGAGGTCGACGACATCCCCACCGACTTGCAGGTCAAGCTGCTGCGCGTCGTGGAGCAGCAGGAGTTCGAGCGCGTCGGCGGTGAGGAGCCGGTGAAGGTCGACGTGCGCCTGATCTGCGCCACGAAGCGCGACCTGCTCCAACTCGTGAAGGAAGGCAAGTTCCGCGAGGACCTCTACTACCGGCTGAACGTCATCAGCCTCAGCATTCCGCCGCTGCGCGAGCGGCCCGACGACATTCCCTGCCTGGCGCAGCACTTCGTCGGCAAGCACGCCGGCCTGGCGGGCGGGCGGAAAGTCAGCATCGGCTCCCACGCCATGGACGAGCTGCTCCGGCACACCTGGCCCGGCAACGTCCGCGAGCTCGAGCACGTCGTCGAGCGCGGGCTGGCGTTCTGCGGCGGCGACGAGATCCGTCCGGAGCACATCCTGCCGCTGGGCGCCGAGCAGAGCGGCAGCGTACCAGCCGCGGGGCTGGAGCTGGGCGAAGCCGGTCCGCTGGGGCTCACCGAGACGGTGGCGGACATCGAGAGGCGGCTGATCCTGATGGCCCTGCGGCAATGCAACAACAACCAGGCCCGGGCCGCGCAGCGCCTGGGCATCCCGCGCACGACGCTGCGTGACAAGATGGCCAAGTACAGCATCCCCGTGGGCTGACGTGTTCCGTAACCCGATCCGGGCCGCGACCCGGTATTCGTGTTAAACTGTGGGCAGGAGGGCGCGCTCCGGAGGCCCGCCCGCCGTCCGCAGGAGGGATTCTGATCGTGACCCGACTTACCATCCGCGGCGCCATTGCGCTCGCCGCCCTCGCTCCCGCGATCATCGCCGCCGACTGGAGCAACTCCGGCGGCAACGCGCAGCGAAACGGACAGACCACGGAGATCGGCCCGAACGCGCAGGACCTGCTCTGGTCGGGCGGGGCGCCGTCGATCATCGCCTGGCAGCCCGCGACCGAGGGCAAGCGGGTCTTCATGGTGCGCCAGACCGGCTTTCCGCCGGGCGGGGAGCCGAACGGCTCGCCGCTCTTCGCGTATGACCTCGACACGGGCGCGCAGCTTTGGCGCGCCGACATCCCGTTCAACAGCGGCGATTGGACAACCTGGCTGGCGGGCGTGAAGAACGGGCGCGTCTACGCCTCGCGCTCCGGCAACGGCGCCAGCGTCGCCGCCAAGATGTACTGCCTCGACGCGGCCAGCGGCGGCGTGCTGTGGGCGTCGGCTGAGACGACGCGCGGTGGGATGTACGACGGGGTGGTGTTCGCGCCCGACGGCGACCCGATCGTGGCGGATTTCTACGAGATCACGCGGCTCAACGCCGAGGACGGCGCGACCGTCTGGCGCAAGCCGCGCGTGGGCAGCGTGAGCGGGACGTGCGGGGCGGCGCTTTTCGGCGAAGCGATCTACGTGGTCGATGCGTCGCCGGGCGGCAACCGCGTCGAGCGCTACGACCTGGCGACCGGGAACTTCCAGTACGAGAGCGAGCTGATGCCCGGCTTCACCATCCAGAACACGCCGATGGTCGGCCCGGACGGGACGATCTACGTGAACCGGACGCAGAACAACGTCAACGTCGATTTCTTCTACGCGCTGACGGACACCGGCAGCGCGATCACCATCAAGTGGTCGATCCCCTCGCGCTGGACGACCTCGTCGGAGTTCGCCGTCGGCCCGGACGGCTCGGTCTACATGCTCAAGCCAGGCAACTTGCTGGCGCGGCTCGACCCCAGCAACGGCGCGACGCTCAACGAGTACGGCCCGATCCCCACCGACCCCGGTCCGAACGTGACGCCGCGCATGGCGGTTGACGCCGCCGGCAAGCTCTACTTCTCCAACGGGTGTTTCCAGAACGGCTGGCTGTTCTCGTTCGACGCCGACCTTACGCTGCGCTGGTCGGAGCCGCTGCCCAACAGCAACATCGGCACGCCTTCCATCGGCCAGGACGGCACGCTGATCATCGCCGGCACCGGAACGAACGTGAAGGCGTATCGCTCCCCAGGCGGCCCGGCGTGCACCGGCGACCTCGACGGCGATGGACAGCGCAACCAGAGCGACCTGGGCATCCTGCTGGCGGCGTTCGGCGCCTGTCCGGGCGACCCGAACTACAACCCGGCCGCCGGCGAGTTGGCCGGCGACCCCTGCGTCACGCAGGCCGACCTGGGCGTGCTGCTGAGCGTGTTCGGCGTGCCGTGCGACTGAGCGCGGCCGTGGTCGGTCGGGCGGCGGCTCAAGTGCGTTCATGGGAGGACTGA
Organism: uncultured Planctomycetota bacterium; assembly: GCA_900696525.1. Lineage (GTDB taxonomy): Bacteria > Planctomycetota > Phycisphaerae > UBA1845 > Fen-1342 > CAADGL01. Next base: position 14,867 of record CAADGL010000016.1, on the reverse strand, counting down.
TGATGCTGACGGCGCAAGGCGTCCATTGTCTTCGGGCAGCGCTGGCCGCGCTCGCGTGCACTGGCGCGGCGGCGTTTGCGGCGGAGTGTGACAACGTCAACGTGGGGCTGGCGCCGATCAACGATCTCGGCGCGGGCGCGTACCTGGGCTTCCAGGGCGGGCTCTACCCGAATGGGCTGAACATCATGCCCCCGCCCCATCATGCGGCGGGCGTGTCGGCGGCGCTTGGGATTGTGCCGCGCGGCCTGGGCGGCGCGCCGAACCCCGCCGGAAAGATCGTGTTGCTGTCGATCGGCATGTCGAACACGACGCAGGAGTACTGCGGCGGACCGCCGACGGGCTGCGCGGGTTATTCGTTCGTTGGCCAGGCCGTGGCGCACCCGGCGGTGAACCACACGAGCCTGGTGCTGGTGGACGGCGCCCGGGGTGGCCAGACGGCCGGGACGTGGACCGACCCCAATGCGCCGAACTACAACCGCATTCGCGACGAAGTGCTCCCGGTGCTGGGAGTGACCGAGGCGCAAGTGCAGGCTGCGTGGGTCAAGGTCGCGAACGCCGGTCCGACCGTTGGGCTCCCAGCGCCCAACAGCGACGCCTTCGCGTTGCTGGCGCAGCTCGGTGACATCGTGCGGGCGCTGAAGGCGCGCTACCCGAACCTGCGCGTGGCCTTCATCTCGAGCCGCATCTACGCGGGCTACGCCAGCACGCCTCTGAATCCAGAGCCGTTCGCGTACGAATCTGCCTTCGCGGTGAAGTGGGTGATCGCGGCGCAGATTCAGCAGATGCAGACCGGCGAAATAGACCCGATCGCCGGAGACCTCGACCACTCGACCGCCGCCCCGTGGATCGCTTGGGGCGCCTACCTCTGGGCCGACGGCCTTGCGCCGCGCAGCGACGGCCTCGTGTGGCAATGCAGCGACCTCGCCAACGACGGAACGCACCCGTCGGTCGCCGGGCGGCAGAAAGCCGGCCGGCTGCTGCTGAACTTCATGCTCGCCTCCCCGCACGCGCGGCCGTGGTTCACCAACCCGGCGGTGTTCTGTCCGGCGGACCTCGACGGCAGCGGCGCCCTCGGCCAGGGGGATCTCGGGTTGCTGCTGGCCGACTTCGGGTGCAGTTCGGGTACCGGCATGTGTCCGGGGGACATCAACGGCGACGGCCGCACCAACCAGGCGGACCTGGGGATTCTCCTGGGCAGCTTCGGCGCCGTCTGCGGTCGGTGATCGCCGCCTCTGCAACGGGTCCATTCCGATGACGCCGCGGCTTGTGGGGGGTTTTCCCGCGGGGGCTATGCTAACGTTATGACCCAGCGGGTGATCGGCCGACAATGCCGCCCCTTGCGATCGCGTCTGTCGGCGTATCAGCGCTTCAGCCAATCGCCTCTGTGGTCTTGAAGGACGCTCGCGGTGAGGCTCGCCGGCCGTTGGGCGAGCGTCGGCGTACGCGAGCGGGGTGATCGGGCCTCTGACTGGTGAGTGTCGCGCCCCGCGGACGGGGTCGCCCGCGCCACGCAAGGAGCCCAATCAATGAACCCGAATCCCCGCAACGCCCGCCTTGCTTGTCCCAGAGCCTTGCTTGCCTCCGCCGTCGTCCTGATTGCACTTGCCGCGGTGGGCGCCTTCGCACCGGCCTCCCGCGCGGGCGCCACGACCTATCGCGTGGATTTCCTGGGCGCCGGGTGGACCGGCACCGGCATCAACGCCCAAGGCGACGTCTGCGGCAACATGTCGCCCGACGGTACGGCGCTGCGTGCCGGCGTCTCGCGCGCTGGCCAGCCGTTCGAGCTGCTGCCGCTGCCGCCGGGCATGCAGTCGTCGCGCGCCCACGACCTCAACGACGCCGGAGTCATCGTCGGGGCGGTCTGCCCGAATCAGTACGTCATCACGCAGCCGACCGCGGCCGTCTGGCGGCCCGTGGGCAGCGCGTACGAGGTCGAGGTGCTTGGCGGCCTGCCCGGGGACCCATACAGCGCCGCGTACGCAGTCAACAACACCGGCGACATCATCGGCGGCTCGGGCTTCTGGGGCTGGAACCTCTCCACCGGCGTGCTGTTCACGCCGGCGGGGCCCGTGGCGCTTCCGGGCGGCGTGCTGGGCTCGGATGTGAACGATCAGCGCGTGGTGCTGTCGGGCCGGCGGCTGCTGAATCTCGACACGGGCGAAATCACGGACACGCCGTTGCCGCCGGGCAACTGGAACGGGTTTGTGGGCGCGGCGTTGAACAACGGCAACGACTTCTGCGGCTACATCATCGGCTACTCCGGTTGCAGCACGTTTCCGATCCGCTATCGCCAGGGGATCGGCTGGGAGTTTCTCGGCGGCTGCGCCACGACGACGAGCGCCACGGCGATCAACGACCGCGGCGACACGCTTTCGTATTACTACACCACGGCGAGCGGCGTCACGTTCGTGCCCGAGGGCTATTTCATGCTCGGCAGCCTGATCGACGCGTCGCAGGGCGAGTGGTACGTCCAGTGGGGCGGCGCGAACGGCATCAACAACGCGCGCCAGATCGTCGCCGCCGCGCGCCAGGGCGCGAACGGCCCCATCGGGGCGATCCTGATGACGCCGCTGAGCGCCGGCGCGCCCGGCGACCTCGACGGCGACGGCGACGTCGACCAGGCCGACCTGGGCATCCTGCTTTCCTGCTTCGCAACGGGCGCGTGCGGCGACCTGGACGGCGACGGCGATACCGATCAAGGCGACCTGGGGATTCTGCTGGCGAACTTTGGAAGCTGAGGTGCGTCGACCCTTTGCGGCGCCGTGCAATGACTGCGAACGGAGTGGCCCATGAGGTACTTGAGCAGTATCGATCACCTGTCGGCCTTGGCAATGGCCTTCGCCACCGCCGCCCAACCCGCAGCGGCACAATGCTACCTCGAGCAGCAGCAGGTGCTCGCCCTCGACGGCACCAGCTCGGACGAGTTCGGCAGCGCCGTGGCGGTCTCGGGCTCCGTGGCACTTGTCGGCGCCTGGCGCGACAGCGCCGCGGCCAGCCTGTCGGGCTCGGCCTACGTCTTCCGCCTTGCGCCGGCGGGCTGGATGCAGGAGCAGAAACTCGTCCCCGCCGATGCGGCGGCCTTCGATTTCTTCGGCTGGTCGGTCGCTATCGACGGCGACACGGCAGTCGTCGGCGCGATCAGCGACCAGGACGCAGCGCCCGACGGCGGCTCGGTGTACGTCTTCCGCTACAACGGCGCGACCTGGCAACCGGAGGCCGAGCTGTTCGCCTCGGACGCCAACGACGGAGACCACTTCGGCGTCTCGGTGGCCCTCCAGGGAGACACGCTGCTGGTCGGCGCCGACCTGAACGACCAGAACGGCACATGGTCGGGTGCCGCCTATGTGTTCCGCAAAGAGAACGGCGTATGGACCGAGCGGCAGAAGCTGGAGCCGTCGACGCCCTCGAGCTACGAGCATTTCGGCGCCTCGGTCGATCTGGACGGCGATCTGCTGGTGGTCGGCGCGTACGGCGGCCCGTCGCAGCTCTTCCGCGGCACCGCGTACGTTTTCCGCTTCAACGGGCAGGCGTGGCAGGAAGACGCGGCGCTGGTCGGGTCGCTGAGCGCCTCCGGTGACTTCTTCGCCTCCGCCGTCGCTATCTCGAACGGGCGCGTGCTCTGCGGGGCGCGCTGGGCGGATGTCGGCACCATCAACGGTACCGTGCTCGACACGGGCGAGGCGTACGTGTTCGCCCACGATGGGCAGAGCTGGTACGAGGAGCAGCGCATCACCGAGCAGGACCCGCAGCCCGGCGACGGGCTGGGCTACGCCGTCGACTTGGCGCCGGACCTGGCCCTGATCGGCGTGCACAACCGCGATGAGTTCGGCGTGCGCTCCGGCGAGGCGGTCATCCTGCGCCGCTTCGGCTCCGCATGGCTGCACGAGCCGCGCGTCATCCCCAGCGACACCCGCGAGGGCGACATGTTCGGCCTGGGCGTGGCGCTCCAGGGGCGCTACGCCCTGATCGGCGCGCCGCACGATGACGATCGCGCTCCGGACGCCGGCGCTGCGTATTTCTTCGACCTGTTGGAGTGTCTACCGTCGTTGCCCGGCGACCTCGACGGCGACGGCGACGTGGACCAGGCCGACCTGGGCATTCTGCTGGCCGCCTTCGGCACCTGCGCCGGCGACCCGGGCTTCAACCCGGCGGCCGACATCGACGGCGACGGGTGCGTGGCGCAAGGCGACTTGGGCATCGTCCTGAGCAACTTCGGACAGTGACGGTCGACCGCGCGCCTGCCGGGTGTGCGGGCGCGTGGCGGCGGATTCAATGGGAGCATCTTCATGAGAAGATCATGTGCCGGCTGGCTGGCCGGGGCGCTTCTGGCGCTGGAAGCCTCGCTCTGCTGGGCCCAGGCGCCGGTCATTCAAAGCCTGAATGCGAACACGTTGCCGCGCAGCGGCCGGCTGCGCGTGATCGGCTCCAACTTCGGCGGGCTCGAAGGCCAGGTGCTGGTGAGCGGCCTGCCGGCCATCGTGACGCGCTGGGCCAACACGGCCATCGTCGCTTACGTCCCCGAGGCGGCGCCCCTGGGCAATGCCACGGTCCAGGTCGTCAACGCCTACGGTTCCAGCAACCTGGCGCCGCTGCAAGTAACGCTGCGCCAGCCTGACGGGCACGTGCGCTGGCGCTTCGAGGCCGACGTGATGAACCTCTGGTATCGCCCGGCGCTGGCGCCCGACGGCACGATCTACCTGCATGGCGAGGAAGGCCGCGTCTATGCCCTCGCGCCCGACGGCGGGCTGAAGTGGATCAAGCGGCTCGAATCCTACCCGTTCCCCTATGTGCCGCCCCTCGCCGGCCCGAACGGCGAGGTCTACGTTTCGAGCATCGCGACTGTCACCGCGCTGTTCAGCGACGGCAACATTCACTGGCAGTTCACCGACCCGGGCGCCCAAGGCGTTCACGCCGGGCCGGTCTTCGGCCCCGACGGCAACCTCTACTTCTGCAACGACCTCGGACTCGGCGCCTGCAAGCTCACACCCAGCAAGGGCGAGCTGCTCTGGAGCAACGCCGGCGAGCCGCTGATCAGTTTCTATGGCGGTGACGGCGCCGAGACCGTGATCGGCGCCCGGCAGGCCGACGACCCGCCTTCGCAAATGTACGTCGCGTCCACGCCGCTGTTCACCGACGGCTCGCTCTACGCGTTCGACCTGGCCAGCGGCAACCAGAACTGGAGCATCGTTTACGGCTGGCAGGATTCGCCCTTCACGCAGCTCCAGACGCGGCCCGAGGTCGGCCCCGACGGCACCATCTACCTGACCCACATGAAGGGCGGCGGCTACGGCTGGTCGCTGGAAGCGTACTCGCCGGTCAATGGGCAAAGCCTCTGGTTCCTGCCGGGCGGCGGCGATCTCTACCCGCCGGCGATCGGCCCCGACGGCCGGCTCTACATGACCACGATGTTCAACGTCAAGGCCGTCGATCCGGCGACGCACAACGTGCTCTGGACCTACCAGGACGGCTGGATGACGAGCTGGCCGACCGTCAGCCCGCTCAACGACCTGCTCATCGTCGGCGGTGTGAAGACCTTTGGCGACCTGGGCGTGATCCGCGCCGTGAGCACCAGCGGCACGCCGCTCTGGTCGCTCACCCTCCCGGGCGCGTTCTACCCGGCGCCGCGCGCCGTCCCGGTGCACCGCCCGCGCTTCACGCCTGACGGCAGCACGGCGTACGTCAGCACCGTGATGCTGGCGGGCGACGGAAACGACCCGCACAGCTACCTGTTCGCGCTCGAGACGGGCGTTTCGAGCGTCCCGGGCGACATCGACGGCGACGGCGACGTCGACCAGGCCGACCTGGGCATCCTGCTGGCCGCCTTCGGCACCTGCGCCGGCGACCCCGGCTTCAACCCGGCGGCGGACATCGACGGCGACGGCTGCGTGGGGCAAGCCGACCTGGGGAGCCTGCTGGCCAACTTCGGCATGTAGTGCGAGTTCGCGGAGATTACTGACTCGTGCAAGGGACCATGACCATGAATCATTCGACGCGTGTGATCCTGTGTGCCGCGGTGTGTGCGTGGGCGGCGGCGGAGACGCTGTCCGCCCAGACCTACTCGTGGCGCTACTATCGACCCACCAACACCGGCATTCAGGGCGATTACTGCGACGCGATCTGGATCGGGCCCGACGACGATCCGTGGATCGGCGGGTACGTGCCATCGTTCGAGGAGGGCGGCCTCGCCAAGTTCGTCCAGGGCGAGAACCGCTGGATCAACGTCTCCAACGTCGATTACCCCGAGATCGGCCACCCGGCCAACACCGGCATCACCCGCGTTCGCGACATCACGCCCGATGCCCAGGGCAACCTCTGGATGGGCACCGGCCGCGGCGTGCTCGTCTTCAATCCAACGGTCGGGCCGTCATCGCTCAAGCGCTACGATGCTTCCAATTCGCCCTGGCCCGGCGGATGGGTGACCAACATCGAGATCGCGCCAGACGGAACGGTGTGGGCCAGCGGCTATGCTACCGCCTGGGGCGGCGGCGGCCTGATGCGGTTCAACCCGGCCACCAATGCCTGGACTTATCTCGGTTCCGCACGGCCCGAGCGCCTCGCCATCCAGCCCAGGCCCGGCGGCGGCTACTACCTCTGGGCCGCCGACGGGCCCGGCTACTCCACGCCGGCCCAGCGCTATGACAGTACGACCCAGACCTGGACGACGTTTCCTTCGACCAGCGGCAACCCACGCAACCTGCCGGGCAACAACTGCGTTGACGAGGCGGGAAACCTGTGGATCTACCGCGTCATGCCGGACGGCTTCAACGCGGTGCTCGATTGCCGGCGGCCGGATGGGAGCTGGGTGGGCGTGCCGGCGCATCCGGGGGGCGGCGCCGAGGTGCTGCGCGCTTTCGGGACGCTTCAGGCCGTGACCGACGGCGGGTCGCAGATGTGGCGTTTCAACGGGACATCGTGGGCGGGCCTGGGCGACTGGGGCAATACCTTCTGGACCTACGACGTGGCGATCGACAGCACCGGCGCCGTCTGGGCGTGCGGGATCGGCGGGGCAGCCAAGCGCAACCCTCAGACCGGGCAGTGGCAGCGCTATCGCGTCACGAACACCAGCCAATACGACTTCTTCAACAACGACCTGGCGGTGGATCAGGCCACGGGGCACATGGCGGCCTGCGCGAATGCGGGCACGGGCTATGGCGGCATGGTGCTCTTCGACGGCGTGCGCTGGATCGGCTTCAACAACGCCCACTACGGCCTGGGGAACGACTGGCCGTTTCCGACGGACAACAGCGAGTCGGTCGGCTTCCGCCCCTCGAACGGCCACATCGTCGTCAACCCCATGTATGGCGGCGTACGCGAGTGGGACGGCGACGGGTTCATCACGCTGCAAACGGGCACGACGGTCAAGGGCTTCACCGAGGACTCGCTCGGCCGGCTGTGGTACATCGGCGAGTACTTCAATCTCCAGTACCACAACGGGATCACCTGGACGCAGGCGGGCATCACCGGCTGGGGCGGGCACATTCAGCCCGATCCCGAGCGGCCGGGCACGGTCTGGGCCGCGACCCAGTACGAAGTCGTTCGCACCGACGGCGCCTACCGTTTCTCGCGCACCGTCGCCAGCTTCCCCGAGCTCACGACGCAAAGCGACTATTTCTCCGGCCTCGCCGCGGCGCCCGGCGGCATCGTCTGGATCGGCTCCACCGTGCACCTGGGCATCGGCGGCGCCGGCGGGGCGCTCATCCGCATCGACGCCAACACCGGCGCCTACCAGATGCTTCGCTACGACCAGGGTTGGCCGTTGCCAGGGAAATACGTTGCGCCCCGAGCCGTCACGCCGGATGGCCGCGTCTGGATGGCCTACGCTGTGGACAACCAGACCCCCGACGGCGGCGGCCTGTGCTGGTATCAGCCCGCGGACGCGTCCACCGGCGTGTTCCCCGGTCCGCTCGGCGGCCAGCCGCAATGGGGCGGCCTGCCGCACGCACAGATCGAAGCCTGCGCCGTGCGGCTCGTTCCCAACGGCTACGAGCTGTGGATGAGCTGCATGAGCCGGGGCATCGCCGTGCTCACCGTCAAATACGCCCTCCCGGGCGACATCAACGGCGACGGTCACGTCGATCAGTCGGACCTCGGCGTGCTGCTGGCGGCGTTCGCGACGTGCAGCGGCGACCCGGGCTTTGACCCGGCGGCGGACATCGACGGCGACGGCTGCGTGGGGCAGAGCGACCTGGGGCTGCTGCTGTCGAGTTTCGGGCAGTAGAGCCGCAACCACCCACCCCGGACCCGGGGATCGTAGCGCTTGCAGGCGCAGCCGCCGTCTTTGCGGCGGGGCTGATCGCGGCGCGACCGCGCGACGATCACGCGCGCAGCACAACCGCGTCGCCGACGCGCAGAATGCCGCCCTTGAGCACGCGACAGCAGACGCCGCCGCGCCACTCGGGTCGGAGGGCGTTGCGCAGACCGGCGTGCTGCTGATCCATCAGGCCGCAGGGCTTGGTTTCGCTGAGCACGTCGAGTTCGACTTCGCCGAGGCGCAGCCGGCGGCCCGCGAGCGGCGCCAGCCGATCAACATCGAGCAGAACGTTGGCGCGACGCGTGTGCCAGGGGAGCTTCACGCCGAGTTCCTCGCAAACCTGCTTCCATTGCGGCGCAGAGATCAGCGTGACGCCGCGCTCCGGCGAAGACCGCAGATCACCGGCGAGGCCGCCATCGGCGACGACGACGGCCTCGCGAACCTCCTGCATCGGGCCGTTGACGGCGGTGCGCAGGGCCATGGCGAGGACCGCGCCGATCGGACCGGGTTGCGGCTCACTCATCGCTGCGCGTGCTCCTTCCCGCGGACTCTCCGAACAGCTCGCTGAAGAAAAGCTGCATGCGCCGCCACGAACGCTCGTCCGCGTTGCGGTTGTACTTCGCGCCGTCGATGCCGGCGGCGTCCACGCCGGGATTCGTGAAGGCGTGGACCGCGCCGCCGTAATACTCCATCTGCCAGTCGACGCCGGCCTTACGGACGCCCTCCTGGAAGGCGGCGATGTCGGCCGCAGACACAAACGGGTCGTCGGCGCCGTGCAGGACGAGGAGGCGGGCCTTGATGCGGCGCGCGTCCTCCTCGCGCGGCGGCGCGAGCGAGCCGTGGAAGCTGACGACGCCGGCCAGCGGCAATCCGCTGTAGGCCATTTGCAGCACGCTGGCGCCGCCGAAGCAATAGCCGATGGCGGCGATGCGGGCCGGGTCGACGCGACTGTGATGCGCCAGGGCTTCGAAGCCCGCCTTGGCGCGGTCGCGCCAGAGGTCGGTGTTCTGGTAGAGCACTCCGGCGAGCTTGGCCGCTTCCTCGCGGTCGGTGGTGGCCTTGCCGCCGCCGTAGAGGTCGATCGCCAGGGCGACGTAGCCCATCTCGGCGAGCTGTCGCGCGCGCCGCTTGGCGTAGTCGTTGAGACCCCACCATTCGTGGACGACGATGACGCCGGGCCGGCGTTCGGCGCGCGCGTCGTCATAGGCGAGGTAGCCGACGCATTCGAGCTGGCCGTGGGTGTAGCGCACGTCCTCGGTGACAACCTTGGCCTCGGCGGCGGCGGCGCCGCCGAGCACGAGAGAAAGCAGCAGGAGGAAAGTGCGCATCCTGGAGCCTCCGAGCCCGATGTCCTTTGGGCTGATCTGGGTGCTTTCGGAATCAGTCCTTCTTCGCGGCCAGCGCGGCCTCGACGGCGGTGATGACCTGCGGCGCATCGGGTTTGACCTTGGACTCGAAGCGCGCGATCACTTCGCCCTTGCGATTCACCAGGAACTTCGTGAAGTTCCAGCGGATATCGCCGGCGTGCGCGCCCGTCTTGGACTCGGCCGTCAGAAACTTGTACAGCTCCGTCGCGTTCTCGCCCTTCACCGGCACCTTCGCGAACAGGTCGAACGTCACGCCGAAGCGCGTCTTGCAGAACTCCCTGATCTTCTCGTTGTCCGCGGGCTCCTGGCCCCCGAAGTCGTTCGAGGGGAACGCCAGCACGCGCAGCCCGTGGCCGCGATACTTGTCGAAGAGCTCCTGGAGCTGCTGATACTGGGGCGTATAGCCGCAGCGCGAAGCGACGTTCACGATCAGCAGCACGTCCCCCTTGTAGCGGCCCAGGTCCACCTCCTTGCCCTCGATGTCCTTCATCACGAAATCCAGCACGCTGTTGGCCTTGTCCCAGGTCTGGGCCTTGCGATCGCCGTTCATCCCCGCTCCCTCGTCTCCGCCCTTGCCGCTCGTGCCGGCGTCCTGCGCCGCCGCCACGCCGCACCACGCCAGCAACGCCACGGCGCCGCCCCACTTCCGCAGCGCCACCACCATTGTCCCGCCGCGCATCGCTTCGTTCCTTTCCCGGCATCGGCGCCGGCTTCGGCTATGCACTGGATTGAGGGAGTATATCGGGCCAAGGCCGGCGGCCCAAGCGGCGGCATTGTGTGGTGGCGCGCGCCCGGGGAGTGGCGTCGCCCGCCAACTTCCGTCCGCCCTACCGGGCGGGAAAAGAGGGTGAGCAAACCTGGCGACCAGGCGCTGAAGCGCCTTGCAACTTCCGTGCGTCCTTCGGGCGGGAATCAGGTGCCCTGGCGCCTTGGTGCGCGTGGCTGCCCCGGGGTATCATCTCGCCACGTTGGCGTCGCCGCTGCCGGGGCCTGGCTGCTGCCGCCGGGGCCGGGCTGTCGCCGCTGGCCGGATAAAGCCGCCGGTCTGAGGCAGGCGGGCTCATCGAGGGGCCATGAGCGATTCAGCGGTCGTCATCTCGGTGCGCAACCTGGTGGTGCGGTTTCCGACGCGCGGGGGCGTGCTGACGATCCTCAACGGCGTGAATTTCGACGTGCTGCGGGGCGAGACGCTGGTGATCATGGGCGGTTCCGGCAGCGGCAAGAGCACGCTGCTGAACTGCCTGATCGGCGAGATTCACCCCGATGAGGGCGAGCTGATCTATCGGCTGCCCAGCGTCGGCGAGGTCGACCTGCACCGGGCCGAGCCGCGGACGGCGGACCAGGTGCGGAAGCGATTCGGCATCCTGTTCCAGTCCGGGGCGCTGTTCAGCTCGCTGACGGTTGCGGAGAACGTCGCGCTGCCGCTGAAGGAGCATTCGCAGGTCAACAAGGCGGTGATCGACATCGTGGTGGCGCTGAAGCTCCAGCAGGTGCACATGCTCGCGCACCGCAACAAGTACCCGGCGCAGCTCTCGGGTGGCCAGAAGAAGCGCGTCGGGCTGGCGCGGGCCACGGCGCTCGACCCGGAGATTCTCTTCTACGACGAGCCCAGCGCCGGCCTCGACCCGGTCACTTCGACCGCCATCGACAGCCTGATGATGGATCTCTCGAAGAAGCTCAACGTCACGACCGTCGTCGTCACGCACGAGATGGACTCCGCCTTCCGCATCGCTGACCGCATGGTCATGCTCGACCAGGGCCGCGTGCTGCGCATCGGCCCGCGCAGCGAGTTCGAACGCCTGCGCGACGCGAAGCCCGAGTCTCTCGCCAGCGACGCCGACCGCCTGATTCACCAGTTTCTGAACGGCGCGCCGTCCGGCCCGCTCACCGACGCCCAGGGTCTCAGCCTCTACGAGAAAATCCTCGACGGCGAATCGCTCGCCACCACCCGCGCCGGCTGAGCCGAACGCCGCGTCCGGGGAGCTCGAGCGCAGCCTCGACCGCCGCCCCGCGGCCGGGCGGTCCGTGACCCGCCGGCACCGGCAACTCCCGCAGCGGCCGCGCCCCGGGCGTAGGAAGCGGCTACGACCCGGTGGGGGCCGCGGCCGGCTCGAGCAACTGGGTCCAGCGCCGGGCCTGGCGGTTCTTCCAGGCGCCCTTGTGATAGGCGTAGCCGGCGATCAGCGGGGTGGCGAGCGTGGCCTCGCTGTAGACCATCTGCTCGTAGGCCGTGTCCACCTTGCCCCAACTGGACGCTTCTTTCAGCGTGCTGCTGCTGAGCGCCCCGTCGCGCACGTCCGCCACCGTGATCTGCACCGCGTACTTGTGCATCGGCGCGTCGTGGCCGAGGATGTCGGCCGCCACCACGATGTCCTGCGTGAAGTTCTTCGGCACGCCGCCGCCGATCATGAAGATGCCCGTGGTGGGGTTCTTGATCTTGAGCTGGGTCAGCTCGTAGAAGTCCTTGACGCTGTCGATGCTGACGCAGTTGACGCCGCCGCGGGCATGCTGATGGGCGACGAGGCCGAAGCCGGCGGAGCAGTCGCTGAAGGCGGGGCAGAAGATGGGCACGTCCATCTCGTAGGCGGCAAGGGTGATGCTGTCGCGGTTCTTGCCGTGCTCGTCGAGCCAGCGGCCCATCTCGCGGATGAACTCGCGCGACGAGTAGGGCCGCGGGTCGAGCTCGTCGGCGATGCGCTGCGTGGTCTCGTCGCAGGCCCGCAGGTCGTCCTCGTCGATGAACGTGTCGTAGATGCGGTCGATGTGCAGCTCGCGCAGCGCGTCGTCGTCCATCCCCGCCTTGTAGCGCTCGGGCGCGACGTAATGCCGGAAGCCCAGCCCCTCGAAGAAGTCCTGGTCGACGATGTTCGCGCCCGTCGCGACGATCGCGTCCACCATGCGGCTGCGCACCATGTCGGCGAAGACCTTCTTCAGCCCGGCGCTGATCAGCGAGCCCGCCAGGCACAGGATGATCCCGCAGTCCTTGTCGCGCAGCATCCGGTCGTAGATCTCCGCCGCCCGGCGCAGGTCGCGCGCCGTGAACGCCATCCGCTCCATCGCGTCCACCAGCGCCACCACGTCGTGGCGGGTCATGTCGATATGCTCGATCGGCTGGCTCAGCAGCTCGGCTTTGCTCGGCACGGCTTCCTCCTGTTTCTTCTCAGGCCCGCCGCCTCCGCGGCGCGCAGCACTCAGTATATCACAACCGCGCCCGACCGGCCGCCGGCCGCGGCGGCCGGCACGGGTACGGTTTGAACCGAGCCGCGCCGGTGAGGAAGCGGTTGCGCCAGCAGACGTCCTCGCTTCAGCCGCCTCCTCACGGGCGCGGCTCGGCTCAGAAAGCAGACGGTACCGGTGCCCGGCGGCCAACACCTGTTTTGGCTCGGTGAATATCCTACATTGGGTGCGCGCCCCTCGCACCCGGCGCAACGCAGGAGAACGCCATGTCCGCCCATCGATCGCACGAGAACCGCCCCGGCGAGTCCGCCGCCCACACCCGCACCCGCCTGATTCACGGCCGCGGCCGCAGCGGCAAGTGGGACTACGACCATCACGTCGTGCCGCCCATCAGCTCGAGCGCCACCTTCCGGCTCGATTCGGCCGCCCGCGGCGCACGCGGATTCGAGCAGTTCGCCCACGGCGACACGCCGCCCGGCGAGCATCCGATCTACATCTACGACCGCCTCGACGAGCCCACCCGCGCCATGCTCGAGGAGAACCTGGCCTATGCCGAGCGCGGCGACTTCGCCCTCTGCTTCGCCTCGGGCATGGCGGCGATCAGCGCCGCGCTGGCCACGCTGATGCGGGCCGGCGACAACCTCGTCGCCCACAAGGTGCTCTACGGCTGCACCTACTCGCTGCTGACGAACTGGCTGCCGCGGCTCGACATGCAGGCCCGGCTCGTGGACCTGACCGACCCGGCGAGCATCGCGCAGACGGCGGACCGCCGCACGCGCGTCGTGTACTTCGAGACGCCCGTGAACCCGGACATGACGCTGATCGACATCGCGGCGGTGCGATCGGCGGTCGACCGCCTGAACGTCCGCCGATCCGCGGATGAGCGCATCGAGATCGTGGTCGACAACACTTTCGCGAGCCCGTTCTGCCAGCGGCCGCTTGAACTCGGGGCCGACGTGTCGTGCACGTCGCTGACGAAGGCGATCGGGGGCTTCGGGACCGACATCGGCGGGGCGGTGATCGGCCCGGGGCGGCTGCGCGACGCGTTGCTGATGTACCGCAAGGACTTCGGCGGCGTGCTGAGCCCGAAGGCCGCGTGGGCGACGCTGGTGTACGGGTTGCCGTCGCTGGCGGCGCGCATGGCCAACTACCAGAAGTCGGCGATGCGCGTGGCGCGCTTTCTCGAGGAGCATCCGAAGGTGCGCCGGGTGCGCTACCCGGGGCTGGAGAGCTTTCCGCAGCGCGAGCTGGCCCACCGGCAGATGCTCGACGAGCACGGCAGGTTCGCGCCCGGGTCGATGCTGTACTTCGTGCTGAAAGACGCCGACGAGCGGGGCGAGTCCGGGGCGCGGCTGATCGACTGGATCGCCCAGAACTCGTACTGCATCACGCTGGCCGTTTCGCTGGGCCAGGTCAAGACGCTGATTGAGTGCCCATACTCGATGACCCACGCCGCGCTGCCCGAGGAGGCCAAGCGCCAGCGCGGCATCGAACCCGGTGGAATCCGCCTCAGCGTCGGGCTGGAAGACTGGCACGACCTGGTCGCCGACCTCCAGGCCGCGCTCGATGCGGTGTGACGGTCTTCATCGAAGACGCGCGGCACGAGCCGCGAGCGCAAGCGAGTGTAGCGACAATGACAACGCACGAGCCGCGAGCGCAAGCGAGTGGAGTGGACGTCGCGCGAATATTCGAGCGGCAAGCCCAAGCGAGCCGCGAGCGCGAGCGAGTGTAGCGACAATGACAACGCACGAGCCGCGAGCGCAAGCGAGTGGAGTGGACGTCGCGCGAATATTCGAGCGGCAAGCCCAAGCGAGCCGCAGAGGCTGTCCCGCAAACCGATCCGAACCGCGCCTGTAAGGAAGCAGTCGCGAAAAAAGGACCGGCGTTACGATCCGATCTTATGTGCGTCCGCTCTGCTCGAATCAGTAGACGGATTCTGGGATAGCCTCTACACTCGCTTGCGCTCGCGGCTCGTGCGTTGTCATTGTCGCTACACTCGCTCGCGCTCGCGGCTCGTGCGTTGTCATTGTCGCTACACTCGCTCGCGCTCGCGGCTCGTGCGTTGTCATTGT
>CAADGL010000015.1 GCA_900696525.1 uncultured Planctomycetota bacterium | reverse complement strand
GCTCGCGGCTCCTGCCGGACGCTCGCTCGCGCTCGCGGCTCATGCCGGACTCGCTCGCGCTCGCGGCGCGTCGTGGACGCTCGCCCGCGCTCGCGGCTCATGCCGGACGCTCGCTCGCGCTCGCGGCTCATGCCGGACTCGCTCGCGCTCGCGGCGCGTCGTGGACGCTCGCCCGCGCTCGCGGCTCCTGCCGGGCGAGGCGTTCTACAACGCGCAGGCCGGCGCGCTGGCCGGTGACGCGTGCGTCACGCAGGCGGACCTGGGGGTGCTGCTGAGCGCGTTCGGCGGCGCGAGTCCGTAGCTGACGCTTGCCGGGCCCGACACGAGCGCCTACATTCACATTCTCAGCCGCGCGGGCTGGTGGGCCGCCCGCAGCGGCCGGCGCGTCGGGTGTGCGCGCTCGCTGACCGGTCCACGCTGGACAACGTCATGTTCGAATTCAAGCTTCCCGACCTGGGCGAAGGGGTCCATGAGGGCCAGATCGTCAACGTCCTCGTCAAGGAGGGCGACCGGATCGAGGAATACCAGCCGATGCTGGAGGTCGAGACCGACAAGGCCGCCGTCGAGATCCCCGCGCCAAAGTCCGGCGTCGTCGCCAAGCTCATGGTCAAGGCCGGGCAGCAGGTCAAGGTCGGGCAGGTCATGGTCGTCATCGACGACGCCGGCGGATCGAGCGCCGCGCCCGAGAAGGGCGCCGCCAAGGCCGCCGAACCCGCCAAGGCGCCCAGGCCGGCGGAGGCTCCGGCTGCGGCCCGGGCCTCGCAACCCGCGGGCGCCGGATCAATCGCCGCGCGGGCGGGCGTTTCGGGCGGCGCGGCGGTGGCCGAGGCGCCGCCGGCCCGCCGGGGCGATGGGCCTGTGCCGGCGGCGCCGGTCGTGCGCAAGCTGGCGCGCGAGATGGGCGTCGACCTGAACGCGGTAAACGGCACCGGTCCGGGCGGGCGCGTGCTGCGCGAAGACGTCGAGCGCCACGCCATCGGGGGCGGACGGGCGGCGGCGGGGGCGGCGCCGCGGAGCGACGGAGCGGCGGGTGCTGGCGGCGGTCGGTTCGAGCTGCCCGGCGAAGCGCTGCCGGATTTCGCGCAGTACGGCCCCGTGCGGCGCGAGGCGCTCTCGCAGATCCGCAAGACGATCGCGCGGCAGATGACGCGCGCCTGGCTGAACGTGCCGCGCGTGACGCACGGCGACGAGGCGGACATCACCGAGCTGGAGCGCAACCGCAAGCACTACAACGAAGGGCTGCGCGATGGCCAGGCCAAGCTCACGATCACCGCGATCGTGATGAAGGCCGTCGCCCACGCCCTGCGCTCTTACCCGCAGCTCAATTGCAGCTTCGACAGCGCCGCCGAGGAAGTCGTCTGGAAGGACTACATCCACATCGGCGTCGCGGTCGACACGCCGCGCGGGCTGGTCGTGCCGGTCGTGCGCGACGTCGACCGGAAGCCGCTGCCGCAGATCGCCGCGGAGCTGAACAGCGTCGCGGAACGGACGCGCAACGGCAAGTTCGACATCGCCGACCTGCGCGGGGCGAGCTTCACCGTGACCAACGTCGGCGCGCTCGGCGGCACGTTCAGCACGCCGATGGTGAACTTCCCCGAGACGGGCATCCTGGCGCTGGCCAAGAGCGCGCTGATGCCGCGCGTGGTCAACGGCCAGATCGTTGCGCGGCTGATCATGCCGATGTCGCTGTCGTTCGACCATCGCATGGTCGACGGCGCCGACTCGGCACGCTTCTGCCGCGACGTCATCGGTTCGCTCGAGAACCCGCTGCGGCTCATCAGCATGTGACCCGCGGCCGCCGGGAGGGCCGTGCCCCATGGCGCCTGAACAGGTCTTCAGCATCCTGCTCGAGCGCTTCGGCGACGTCGTCGTCGAGGTGAACGTCGCCGACGCCCACCCGCGCGCCGTCGTGCAGCCGCAGCGCTGGCATGAGCTGGCGCTGTTCTTGCGCGACGACCAGCGGCTCGGCTTCAACTGGCTGCGCTGCATCAGCGGCGTCGATCACATCGAGGACAAGCGGCTGACGGCCGTCTACGAGCTGCACGCGATCCGGCCGCCGGCCCGCTCCGACGGGCTCTGGGAGCTTCACGCCGAGATCGCGATCGTCATTCACGTCGACCGTGCGCAGCCGCACATCCCCAGCGTGGCGGACGTCTGGCCCGCGGCCGACTGGCACGAGCGCGAGGCCTTCGACCTGCTGGGCATTGTCTTCGACGGCCACCCGGACCTGCGGCGGATCCTGTGCTGCGAGGACTGGGCCGGTCATCCCCTGCGGAAGGACTACGAGTTCCCGCTGGAGTACCACGGGATTCCGGCGGTGACCGAGTTCGGCCAGGCGCGCGTGCAGCACTGACGGCGGGGCGCCGCGGACCCGGCGCCGACGGCCCCAAGCCCCCAAGGCTGTCCTGTAGACCGCAACGCGCCTCCGCCCAGATCGCAGGCCGACCACGTTTGCCGCAGGGTCATTCGGCCGCCGTGCGGCCCGCGGATGACGCGGGTCGGATCTCGGGCTGCCGCGAGCCGCGGCGGATAGAATCAGGCTGAACGGCGGGTTTCGTCCGGGATCGGGCCGCTGCGCCGTCAGGAAGGCGAATAAGGGCTCGCGCGTGGCCGAAGGCGGAGAGCCGCCACCGCCGCGCGGACCCTGAGGAGTGCAACACGTGGCACATCGTTGGACGGCTCCGGCGCGCTGGCTGCTCGTGGTCCTGGTTCTGGCGGCGATTGTCGGCACCCGCGCGCCGGATCGGCTGCTGAGCCAGTGGGCGTACGCGGTCGAGAAGGGAAAGCTCCAGGCCGTGGGCGAAGACCTGGCGTCGGTCGAGGAGGTCTCGAACGCGTTCCGCAACGTGGCGCGGCTGGCGCAGGTCGGCGTCGTGCAGATCAACGTCGCCGGCGACCCGAACGAGCTGGCCGAGGTTCGCCGGCAGGTCGAGCGGCGGCTGGACCGCCCGTTGACGGACGAGCGCTGGCAGCGATTCCTGCGGGAGCATCCGCAGGGGACGGCCAGCGGCATTCTGATGGATGCGCAGGGGCACATTCTGACGAACCACCACGTCGTCGGCGGCAAGACGGGCATCACCGTGCGGCTGCACGACGGGCGCTCGTACGAGGCGCAGGTGCGCGGGACCGATCCGGAAACCGACATCGCCGTGCTGAAGATCGAGGCGCGTGAGCTGCACCCGCTGCGGTTCGGCGACTCGGACAAGATGGAGGTCGGCGACTGGGTGCTGGCGGTCGGGGCGCCGCTGGGCCTGACGCACACCGTCACGCACGGCATCATCAGCGCCAAGGGCCGCTCGGACATCATCAGCGGCCGCGAGATCTTCTTTCAGGACTTCTTCCAGACCGACGCGGCGATCAACCGCGGCAACTCCGGCGGACCGCTGCTGAATCTGCGCGGCGAGGTGATCGGGCTGAACACGGCGGTGGCGCTGAACGACGACGGCGGCAACGCGGGCATCGCCTTCACGATCCCGTCGAACATCGCGCTGCACATTGCCGACCAGCTCAAGCGCACGGGCGCCGTCGCCCGCGGCTGGCTCGGCGTGCGCCTGGCCGACCTCGACAGCGAGCTCGTCGAGCTGTTCGGGCTTGAGAGCGACAACGGCGTCATGGTGGACATGGTCTATGCCAATTCGCCAGGACAGCGCGCGGGGCTCCAGTGCGAGGACATCATCGTCGAGGTCAACGGCGTGCAAGTGACCGGCATGCGCCGGCTCCAGGCGCTGATCGGCTTCGTCAGCCCGGGCAAGGACGCCGACTTCAAGGTGCTGCGCGACGGGCGGCCGGTCACGCTGAAGGTGCACCTGGGCCGGCGGCCGGCCGACCTGGACAACTTCACGCGCGACAACGCCCTGATCGCCGGGCGCACACTGCCGCGGCTGCCTTACCTGCTGCGCTCGATGAACGACGGGCTGCCGGGGTCGTTGCTGACGAGCCTGGGCAGGCGCGAGGTGGGCCAGCTCGCGCGGCAACTGGTCGATGAGCGCGGCGTGCTCGTGATCGCGCCGCAGGGGGACGGGCCCTCCGAGCCGGCGCTGCGCGCCGGCGAGCTGATCCGCGCCGTCAACGGCCAGCGCGTCCTCACGGTCACGCAGCTCGCCGACGCGCTCAGCCGCGCCGGCAGTTCCGCGGAGCTCGAAGTCGTCAACGGCGAGGGCGTCCGCCGGACGGTGCGCGTGCCGGAGAAGTGAGCGGCGAGCACAAGCTTAGCGCGGCACGTGTCCGATGAACCACCACCACACGCCGTAGGCGTTCACCGCCACGCCGAGCAGGATCGCGGCCTTGAGCCGCCAGCACATGCGTGGCGTGGCGGCGCTGGCGAGGAGCACGAGCGCCGGAATGATGAAGTCGAGGCTGAAGCGGTAGCCGAACTGGCGCCAGCCGGTGTTGTAGTAGGTGACGATCGGCAGCAGGAGCAGGGCCAGCGCCAGCCACGCGCCCTTCACCAGCGGCCGCGGGCGGCGGGCCCGGACGAGCCAGAGCAGCGCGGGGGTGGTGATGAAGATGCTCATGCCCTGCGGGTCGGGCTCGGGCCAGCGCTCCCCGGCCGGCCACAACGGCGGGCCGATGAGCATGTGGTACAGGTTGCGCTGGATGTACTCGTAGCTGAACTGACCCTTGCCGTGCAGGTCGTAGATCAGGCGGGCGCTGACGTTCTGCCGCTGGTAGCCGAAGTCGAACGGGTCGTCGAAGCGGGCGTAGTTGTAGGTCAGCAGGCCGAGCACGCTGAGCGTGAGCGGCGCCAGCGAGCCGATCACCCAGCGCACGACCCGCGTGTGGTCCAGCGCGCCACGCGCGTCGCGCGCCTGCTCGATCGCCATTGCCAGCAGCAGCGGCCAGGTCAGGATCACGTTCGGCCGGCCCCACAGCGCCAGCGCCAGCGCGATCGACGCCGGCCACGCCGAGCGGCAGCGCACCGCCAGCCACGCCGCGAGCGCGACGAACGTGCAGGTGAACGTGTGCGCCAGGTACCAGACCGATGACTCGACGGCCGTGTACCAGTAGGCGCTTCCCAGCGCCAGCATTCCGCACAGCCAGAGCCGGTCGCGCGGCCGCAGCCCCGCCCAGCCACGCTGCGCCAGCCCCTCCAGCATCAGCCAGGCGAAGGCGATCGTCAGCGCCCCGAACAGCAGCGAGAAGTAAACCGGGTTCGTGTGATCGAGCCCGAAGAGCGCCACCCACGGCATCATCATGATCGCCGGCAGCGGCAGAAACGGAACGTACCAGCGTCCCTCGTGCGGCGTGAGGTCGTAGATGTCGCTGGGCGCTTCGAGATGGAGCTGTCCGCGCAGCAGCGCGGCCGCCAGCTCGTCGTAGTAGACCATCCGCGGCGGCTGGGACCGTCCGACAAGCTGGGCGGTGATGAAATAGATTAAGAAGGCGACCAGAAAAACGCCGCCGGCCGCCAGCCAGGATCGAGCCGGGTTGCGAGGCGGCTCGCCGGCGGACCGGCCGGCCTGATCGGTCGCTGGCGCATCGCTGTCATGTCGGCGGGGCGTCATGAGGCTACCTCAGAGCCCGATCGGAGCCGCGCCCGCACGGAAGCGGTTGCGCCGGAGGGTCTGCGATTTCGCGGTCGAGCACGCTCATTCGCTCTGACCGTATCAATAGCCGGGTCCCGGGGTTGCCTCATGAATCACATGCGCGTCACGGTCGGCGCGTGCGGTCGGTCACTTCGGCCTCGCGCAGGAACGCCTCGTATCGGCCGCGCAGCTCCGGGTCGAGGATTCGGACCTTGGCGGCCTGAAAGAGCCCTTTCAGAATGCTGTCCATCTCCTGCCGCTCGACCCGCGAGCGCAGCCGCGCCTCGACCTGGCCGCGCACATCCTCGAAGCGCACGTTCTCGGGCGGCAAGCGCTGCTCGAGCCGAAGCACGTGAAAGTAGCGCTCGGTCTTGATCACCGGCGACACCTCCCCCGTCTTCAGCAGAAAGGCGGCCTCGCGCAGCGCCGGCGGCACGCGCTCGTCCTGAAACGTGAACGGGTCCAGCTCGCCGCCGCGCGGCCCGGAGATCTGGTTCTCGCTGAACTCGCGGGCCACGTCGGCGAAGTCGCGGCCACGGCTCAGGGCGTCGAGCACGGCGTTCATGCGGCGCAGGTCGGCGACCTGGACGTGGCGGACGACGGCGCGTTCGCCGAAGGTGCGGGCGAACTCCTCGCGCAGCGTCTCCTCGGAGACCTTGTAGCTCACGAGCTTGCGCAGATGCGCGTTGCGCTCCAGCGCGATCATGTACTCCGTCATGGTCACGCCGTTGTTGGCGATCACGGCCTTGAGCGCCTTGAGCTTGTTCTCGCGCGTGGCCTCCTCCTCCTTCATATCGGCGGCCATCTCGGCCAGGGCGCGCTCGAACTCGGCGTCGACGTCGGCCTGCGAGACCGCCAGGCCGCGGCGCTGCGTCTCCGCCTTGGCCAGCTCGAGCAGCGTCACCTGTTGCAGCATGCGCAGCCCGTGGGCCTCCATCAGCAGCTCCACCAGCCGCGTGCGCGTCACCACGCGCCCGTCGACGATCGCCAGGGCGTCGCCGTCCTGCGCGGCGGCGCCTGGCCCCTGGCAAAGGGCCAGGCAGGTCATCAGCAACAGCGGGCCCAGCTTGCGGTCAGCTCTCATGCGGATGCTCCTTTGCGCTGCGCATGCCGCAACGGTCTCTGCGGCGCGCGGTCCGCGCGCGAAACGGCGATATCCAGCGAGGGCAGCGCGGCCCGCAGGCGCTCAGCGATCCGGCCCAGCACCGGCCGCTCGCTGGCGTGGTGACCGAGGCACACCGCGCTCACGTTCCGCCGCTCAAGCTCCAGCGCCTCGTGGTGCTTCAACTCGCCCGTGAGCACGAGCGAGCCGGCGTCGCGAAAGCCGCGCGCCCCGAAACTGCCCGCCGCCGCCGTCACCGACCCGAAGCGCCGCGCCAGGCTTCCGATGACCGTCGCGGCCGACAGGTCGATGCGCGTCCCCAGCCGCCGCAGCAGCGCGCGCCCGTTGAGCGGCGCGGCGAGCACGCCCACGCGGCCCATGCCCGCGCCGCCACGCCCCGCAAGCTCGTGCAGCGGATACACGTCGAAGGCGGGCTCCTCGTATGGGTGGGCGGCGTACAAGGCGCGGACCGCCGCCGCCAGCCGGGCGCGCGGCACGACCATCTCCAGGCGCACTTCGGCGACGCGCTCGAGGACCTGCCGGCGGCCGACCGCGGGCCGGGTCGTCTCGTCGCCGCGGAACGTGCCGGTTCCAGCGAGCTCGAAGCTGCAATCGCGGTAGTGGCCGATGACGCCGGCGCCGGCGGCGCTGAGCGCGGCGCGCACGGCCGCGACGCTCGCCTGCGGGACGAAGACGACCAGCTTGTACGTGTCCTGCTCGCGGCGCAGCGGCTCCAGCGGCCGGCGCTCCACGACGGCGCCGACCGCGTCGAGCAGCACGTCGTTCGTTCCGCCGACCGCCGCGTCGCACGCCGTGTGGACGGCGATCACGGAGACGCGTTCGGCGAGCAGATCGGCCAGGAGGGTCGTCGGGCCGTCGGCTTCGGGGCCGACGCAGCGGACGCTCTTGAAGATCGGGGGGTGATAGGCCACGACGACGCCGGCGCCGTGCCGCTGCGCCTCGCGCGCGACCGGGTCCGTGAGGTCGATCGTGAGCAGCGCGCGGCGCGCGGGCCAGTCGGGCCGCCCGAGCAGCAGCCCGACGTTGTCCCATTCCGCCGCGTTGCGGAAGGGCGCGAAGGCGTCGAGGGCGGCGTGAACATCCCCGACGGTGAAACGCGCCGGGCGACGGGCCGCCGTCGGTGCTGGCTGCGGCGCGGCGCGGCGCGCGGGTCTGATGGGCCGGCTGCGGGCGGGCCGGGCCGCCCGGACGCCGCCTGTCTCGCGGTCAGGCATCGCCGCACTCCCGGGCGACGAGTTCGCGATAGCGTTCGAGCAGGCGCAGCGTCAGTTCGCCGGGTTTCTCGATGCCGATCGGGCTGCGTTCGATTCGCACGACCGGCATGAGCTGCATCAGGCTGTTGGTGAGGAAGATCTCGTCGGCCGCGAGCAGGTTGTCGAGCTGAAACGGCGTCTCGCGGTACCGTATTCCGCCGGCCGCGGCCAGCTCCAGGACCGTGGCGCGGGTGATGCCGGGGAGCACCGGGGTATCGAGCGGCGGCGTGAGCAGCTCGTCGCCGACGACGGCGAAGAGGGAGCTGATGGAGCCTTCGGCGATGCGCTCGTCGGGCGTGAGCCAAAGGGCCTCGAAGGCGCCGCGCTGGTGCGCCGCCCGCAGGGCCGCGAGGCGCCCGAAGTAGCTGGTCGTCTTGTGGCCGGCGGTCGGGTCGGGCGCCTGGCGCCAGGGGGAGACCGCGAGCGTCACGCCCTTCTGATAGAGCTCCAGCGGGTATTCGGCCCCGGGCGAAGCGCTGGCCACGACCGTCACGCCCGGCGCGTCGGATGCGCCGGCGCGCAGCGAGCCCGTGCTGACCGTGAGACGGACCCGGGCGCTGTCGGCCTCGGTGGCCGCCGTTACGGCGTGGACCGCCTCCAGCAGCGCGTCGGCATCGATGGGCGCGGTCCAGCCCAGCGCCCGGGCCGACTGAATCAGCCGGTCGACGTGACGCCCGGCGCGGAAGACGCGCCCGCGATAGGCCCGCATCGTCTCGAACAGCCCCACCCCCTGCATGAAGCCGCTGTCGAACACGCTGACGCGCGCCTGCTCCGCCGGCATCAGTTCGCCGTTCACACACGCCCATTCGCGCACCGCGGCGCCCGACGGAAGATCGGTCTGCGACATGCCGGCGAGTATATCCGGCGGCGACCGAGGTGGCGCGGCGCCGGCGGGTTATGCTGTAGAGGGACAGGTTATCCCGGAGCCGCGAGCGCGCCCGGAAGGGAGCGGCTGCGACGAAGAGGCTACGACTCCCGTTCGATCGCACCGGCCGGAGACGGCTCGTATCAGTAACTGGCTTCTGGGATCGCCTGGCCACGTGTGGGCGGGCCGGCGTGGGACTGCGAGAATACCAACGCAAACGCGACTTTCAGCGGACGCCGGAGCCGGCCGGCGGCCTCGATGCTGCGCCGCCGGTCGGGCGCTACGTGATCCAGAAGCACGATGCGCGGCGGCTGCACTACGACCTGCGGCTGGAGCTGGACGGGGTGCTGCTGAGCTGGGCGTTGCCGAAGGGGCCGAGCCTCGACCCGAAGGAGAAGCGGCTGGCGGTGCAGACTGAGGACCATCCGCTGGAGTACGGCGACTTCGAGGGCGTGATCCCGGAGGGACAGTATGGCGGCGGGACGGTGATGTTGTGGGACCGGGGGACGTGGCGCTGCCTGGACGACGCGCGGCGGAGTTATCGCGAAGGAACGATCAAGTTCGAGATCGCCGGCCAGAAGCTGCGCGGCGCCTGGACGCTGGTGCGCATGACCGGTCCGCGCAACGCCGACGGCAAGAACTGGCTGCTGATCAAGGAGCGCGACGCGGCGGCGCGTCCCGAGCAGGAATACAGCGTCACCGACGCCGAGCCCTTCAGCGTCGCGAGCAACCGCACCATCCGCGAGATCGCACAGGATCGTCAGCGCATCTGGACGACCGACGGGGCGCGCGGCCCGGCCGAGGAGCGCTGGCGCCGCTCGCCGGGCCTGCACGGGCCCGCTGACCTCAACATCGCCGCAGCGCCGGGCGCCAGGTCGGCCCCGCAGCCGGCGACGTTGCGAGCGGTGCGGCCCGTGGTGGCCGAGCGCGTCCCCGGCGGCGACGGCTGGCTGCACGAGTTGAAGCTAAGCGGGGCGCGGGTGCTGGCGTTTCTGCGCTCCGACGAGGTGCGCCTGCTGGACGAGCAGGGGGCGGACTGCACGCGCGCCTGGCCGGAGGTCGCGCGGGCCGTCGGGCGTCTTCCGGTCCAGTCCGCCATCCTCGACGGCCTGCTCGTCGTGACCGATGCCCGCGGCGCGCCCGATGCGCGGGCGCTCGCCGCGGCGGCGCAGTCCGGGCGCCAGGACCTCGTGCAGTACCACGCCTTCGACCTGCCGTTCTGCGGCGGCTTCGACCTGAGGCGCGTGGCGCTGAGCGAGCGAAAAGCGCTGCTGCACAGGCTCATCGCGGCCGGGGCGGCGGAGGCCAAGGCGCTGCGTTACTGCGATCACATCGTCGGCAACGGCGACGCGGTCTTTGCCCAGGCGGCGCGGCTGGGCGCGGCGGGGATCGTGTCGAAGCGCGCCGCCAGCCCGTATCCCGGCAAGGCGTCGAAAGCCTGGCAGGTCGTCGATTGCCCGCCGGCGGGAGGGCCCGAAGCCGAGACGTCGCTGGCCGCCAGGGCGCCGGAGCGGCGGATTGCCGCGGTGGCGGTCGAGCCGCGGGCGACGGTTTGCGGCGTGCGGCTGACCAATCCGGACCGGATCCTGTATCCGGAGGACCGGGTGACGAAGCGGATGCTGGCGCACTACTACGAGGCGGTGGCGGAGCGCATGCTGCCGCACGTGGTGAAGCGGCCGCTGAGCCTGTTTCGCGCGCCTGAGGGGCTGGAGAACGAGTCGTTCTTTCAGAAGCACGTCGGCGACGCGTCGATCGCGCACCTGCGTGATTCGCCGGTGCGCGAGGGGGAGGGCAAGGACCCGTACATCGCGATCGACGACGTGCGCGGGCTGGTTACGCTGGCGCAGCTCAGCGTGCTGGAGATTCACCCCTGGGGCAGCCGCGAGGACGACGTGGATCGCCCGGACCGGCTGATCTTCGACCTGGACCCGGGCCCGGAGGTCGGCTGGCGCCAGGTCGTTGAGGCAGCCAAGGCGGTCCGCGACCTGCTCGCCGACCTGGGCTTGCAGAGCTTCGCCAAGACGTCGGGCGGCAAGGGCATCCACGTCGTCGTGCCGATCACGCGGCGCGGCGGATGGGACGAGATCAAGGACTTCTGCGGCGGCGTGGCGAAAGTGCTGGCGGCGCGCGAGCCGAAACGCTACGTGGCGACGATGGCGAAATGGGCGCGGCAGGGACGCGTTTTCGTCGACTACCTGCGGAACGTTCGCGGCGCGACGGCGGTCGCGGCGTACTCGACGCGGGCGCGGCCGGGCGCTCCGGTCTCGGCCCCGGTGTTCTGGGACGAGCTTGACGCTCATCCGATTGGTTTTACGCTGCACAGCCTGCCGCGGCGGATCGCGAACCTGCGGCGGGATCCGTGGGAGGACTTCCTGAGTTGCCGCCAGAGTGTGACCAAGGCCGCGCAGGAGCGCCTGGCGCGCTGGCTGCGCGAATCGAGAACGGGAGGTTGAACGTGCGCCGCATCGTGTACAGCGGTCTTGTTGGTCTGACGTTGGGCGTGCTGGCGTCGTCGGCCTGCGCCCAGGAGCGGCCCGCCCTGCCCAGGCCCGGGCAGCCGGCGCCGCCGCTCGTGCTGGAGCACCTGCTGAACGCGCCGCCCGGGGCGCAGGCGACCTGGGAGGCGCTGCGCGGCAAGGCGGTCGTGCTGGAGTTCTGGGCGACGTGGTGCGCGCCGTGCGTCGCCGCCATTCCGCACATGAACGAGCTGACCGACGCGTTCAAGGACAAGCCCGTGGTGTTCATCTCGATCACCGATGAGCCACTGGCCAAGATCACGAAGTTCCTGAAGGACAAGCGCCAGATTCACGGCTGGGTCGGCCTCGACACGGACCGCTCCGTGCTGCTGGGCTATGGCCTGACCGCGATTCCGCAGACGATCCTCGTCGATGCCCGCGGCCGCGTCGCCGCCGTCACCTCGCCCACGCAGGTGACCCGGCAGACCATTGAGGACCTGCTTGCGGGCAAGCTCGTCGCCAGTGATGCGCCGTCCGCGCCGGTCGCCATCACGGTCGCGCCGGCCCCGCCGGGACCGGACGGCGCCGAGGCGCTTTTCCAGTTGCGCATCGCGCCGGCCTCTGGCGCGGGGATGGGCAGCACGACCGGCCGGGGGCGCATCACGCTGAAGAGCTACACGGCGCGCGATCTTGTCGAGTACGCCCACGGGGTCCCGAGCTACCGCGTGGATTGGCGCGCCGATGGGCCGCGCGACCGCTTCGACGCGACGATCAGCGCTCCGTCGGCGTCGCACGGAGCCCTGCTCGAGCTGCTGCGCGGCGCGTGCGCGGCGACCTTCGGCCTGCGGACGCGCATCGAGAAGCGAACCGTGGACGCCTGCGTGCTGCGTGTCGCCGAGGGCGGCGCGAAGCTCCCCGCGACGGCGATGGACGCGGGCGGCGGCTCTTCGTCCAACGCGAGCCCCACCTCGTTCAGCTTCATCAACCACGGCGCCGGCACGATCGCCGAGCAGTTCGGGTATCGGCTCTCGGCGCCGGTCTTCGACGAGACCGGACTGACCGCGCGCTACGACGTCACGTTCAACTGGCCGGCCGAGGACACGGTGGAGGCGCTCTCCGCCGCGGCGCGCGATCAGCTCGGCCTGGAGCTGCGGGCCGAGAAGCGCGAGGTCGCGTTCCTGGTCGTGGAGCGCAGCGCCGAGTAGCGCCGCGCCGTGCGTCAACGCGGCAAGGGGCACTCGCCGCTCTCGGCCTTTGCCGCGTGACGCACGGGCGCACAGGCTGATGGCCCGTGCCACCCTCTTTCAGAGGCTCCCCGCCTGACCCGCCGTCACCATCCGTCCAGGGCGGCGCGCGACCTGTCGCGCGAGCTTCACCCGCGCCCCGGCCCCCCGCGGCTGCCGCCTCCGCCGCGCCCGCCCCTGGCGCCTTCGCCACCGCTGAGCCGGCGCTCCTGACGCGCGCCGTTTGCGGCCGCGGATTGATTCCCGGCCCGGCCGCCTCCGGGGCCGATTTCGGCGACGTCACGATCGGCGCGGCCGAGGCGAAGCTGGCGATGCTGCGGCTCGGTGGCGCCGCGGACGACGTTCGCGGAGGCCAGCCAGACGAATCCGCCGACGAGGCCGGCCAGCAGCGCGATGAATGCGCCGCCGTACACGTTTCGCCGCCAGGTGCACACGAGCGGTGCTTCAGGGCGGACGAAGCGCTTGACGGTGGTGCAGACCCACGACCAGTGGAGGGCCACGTGCACGAGCAGCAGGGCGCCGAGCGACACGGCCAGCCAGAAATGCAGGTCGCCCCAGTCGTGTCGCGTCCACCCCCACAGGCTCAGCCCGCTCCCGCCGCGGCTCCCGGGTGGCAGCACGTAGCGGATGAGCAACCCGGTGGCGATCATGGAAAGCATGACAAGCAGGGTAACGGTGTCGGTGACGAAGTTGAGCGTATTGCGCCGCATGACGCACCTCCCCGCGGGCCAAACGAAACGGCGGCCGTCATCTTTCACCTGGCAACCCGTGTTCCGGCGGGCATGTTCGCCCGTGTCAATCGGCTTTCATGCCCCTGAACCGGTTGAGGAGCGGCGCCGTGCGGCGCAGCGGGCGGAACGCGAACGGGGGCGGCGGCCGGCGGCTCCGGCTGGGTAGATGCGGCGGCCGCAACTCGCGGCCCGGGCTGGGCTTCCTCCGCGGCCTGCGCGGCGGTTCCGGGGTCGGATTCCCCTGTCACCGGGGGTGGTAGTGCGGGTATAAAAGGGCGTCGCGCGGGTCGCTGCCCCGGGGGCAGCGGCAGCGCATGGCGGTTTCCCGGTCCGGTGGCCGGTCGCTACGCAGGGCCGGCAGTCGGGTTCTGGTTGCAGACGAGGTGTAGCGATGGCGCGGTTGTTGCCTCAGCGCGGCGTGATGGGTCCCCTGGTCGTCATCACGATGTCGTGGCTTCTGGCGGGGGCATTGCTCGGTCCGGAGCTGGGCGCGGGCCGTCCCGAGCGCGCCGGCAACGCCGCCGCTCCGGCCGGGGGCGTCGTCGCCGGTGCGGTCGCCGCCGACCCGCAGCAGACCCAGCCCGCGCCGCCGCCCGCGATCCAGCCGGTGCGGCCGACGACGCAGCCGGTGCTGAAGGAGGCGGACGCGGCGGAGCTGCGGCGCATCCGCGAGGAGCGGATGCGCAACCAGGAGGAGATTCGCCGTAACCGCGAAAGGCTTGATCGAGAGAAGGCGGAGCGCGGCGAGCCGGAGGAAGCGCCGGACGAGGACATTCCGCCGGCCAAGACGCCTGAGCAGATTCGCGAGGAAGCGCGGCAGCGTGCCGAGGAGGAGAAGCGGCGCAACGAAGAGCGTCGCCGGCAGGCGGAGGAGGCACGGCGGGGCGCGAGCCAGCCGGCGGCGTCGGGTGAGGCGTCGATGCCGGTGACGCAGCCGAGCGGGGTGTCGGCGAGCGCGGGTCGCCGGCAGGCGGTGGCGCCGGTGGCGGAGGATGGGCGGACGGAGTGGTTCTACTACGAAGGCAAGCCGTGGGAGGACGTGCTGAGGGACTTCGTGGAGCGGATCGGCAAGCCGCTGATCGGCGAGATGCCGTTCATCGCGGGCGAGCTGACGTACAAGGGCCGGCGCAAGATGACGAAGGAAGAGGCGCTGGACGAGCTGAACCTGCTGCTGCATTTTCAGGATTACCGCTTCGTCGAGCTCGAAGACTACGTGATGTTCGTGCCGCTGACGTCGGAGATGCCCAAGCACGTCAAGGTCTCGCACGTCTATCCGACGGTGCAGGCGTTCGAGGAGGACACGAGCCTGCGGCGGATGGACTACGTGACGGTGTACATCCACATCAACGACCGGCCGGCGTCGGCGGTGGTGGAGATGTTCGGCGACATGATCCCGGACTACGCGCGGTTCACGGCGCTGGCGGATACGAACGACATCCGCTTCACGGGGCTGGTGAAGGACATCCGTGACTTCCTGGCGCTGTACGCCAAGGCGCCGAAGGACCCGGACGACCCGCGGAAGATGAAGGTGTTTCCCATCAAGACCAACGCCGCGGTCGTGGAGCAGATGGTGCGCAGCCTGCTGAACGTGCGGACCGGGCCCCAGGTGCGCATCAACCCGCGCACCAACCGGCCCGAGGCGGTCGAGCAGCAGGAAGACCTGCGCATCATGGCGGACGACCGGACGAACACGCTGATCGTCAAGGGCACGCCCGACGAGCTGCGCAAGGTCGAGGAGCTCCTGGCCGAGCTGGACAAGACGCGCGACATCGGCGAGTTCGTCACCCGCGTGCACGAAGTGCGCTACGGCAACGCGGGCGAGATCGCCAACCTGCTCAACCAGATCTTCCAGCAGGAGCAGGGGCAGGCCTCGCCAGGGCAGCGCGTGCAGCGCATCGTGCGCCCGCCGCAGCCCGGCCAGCGCGCCCAGCCCGTTCAGCCCCAGCCGCAGCAGCCCAACCAGCCCGCGCCGCAGGACATCTTCGTCGAGGACGTCTTCGAGCGGGCCAAGAAGACGGTGCGGCTGGTCGCCGACGAGCGCACCAACACGCTGATCGTCTACGCCAACGAGGAGGGCCAGGAGCGCGTCCGCACGCTGCTGGAGACCATCGACAAGCCCGTTCCCACCAACTTCAAGACCTTCGCCCTCAAGAACGCCCGCGCCGAGACCATCCAGCCCGTCGTCGAGCAGATCGCCCGCCAGGGCGGCGGCCGCGGCGTGCGCGGCGTGACCACCGGCGCGACCGTGCTGGCCGACACCACCGCCAACGTCCTGCACGTCATCGCCGAGCGCGAGGCGATGGCCCAGGTGCAGGCGATCATCGAGCAGCTCGACGTCGAGGGGCCGGCCGAGAACCGCCACATCGTCGAGCTGCGCAACGTCCGCCCCAGCGAGATGGTGCCTTACGTCCAGGCGCTGCTCGAGGGCGACGCCGGCGCCCCCGCCGCCGCGCCGGCCCGTCCCGGGGTGCGGCCGGCGTTGCGCGGCGTCCGGGCGCAGCCGAGCTCGGTGCTGACGGCGAAGGTGATCGCGCTGGATTCGGCGGGGCTGCTGATGGTGATCTGCACCGACGAGCAGTGGAACAAGGTCGAGACGCTGATCAAGCTCTACGACGAGAAGGCCGTCAGCAACCGCGACCTGGTGCGCAGCTTCAAGATCAAGAGCGCCGACGCCAACACGATCGCCGCGGCGCTGACCGTGCTGTATCGGCAGTACAACCACCCCACGCTCGGCAGCTCGAATCCGATCATCACCCCGATCGACGACTCGATCTACGTCTCCGCCATCCAGCCGGCGCTCGACGAGATCGAGGCCATGATCCGCGCCATGGACGTGGCGCCCGACGTCCACCCCCTCACCATCATGCCGCTCAAGTACGCCGACGCCGCCCAGGTCGCCGTCCAGGTCCAGCCGCTGCTCGGCGGCGGGGCGGGCGCGGCGGCGATGCCGCGCGGCGTCCGGGGCGGGGCGATGCGCATGCCCGGCGCCGCCGGTGGGGCGGGCGGGACGGTGGAGGCGGACACGACGATCAACGCGCTGATCATCCGCGCCGACGGCGAGACGGTGGAGCGCATCCGCGGCTACGTGGAGGAGCTGGAGGCGCAGTACGCCGCCCAGACGCCGGAGACGCGCTACTACACGCTGAAGTTCGCCGACCCGCGTGACGTATCGGCGGCGTTGTCGACGCTGTTCGGGACGGCGGGGGGCGCTCGGGGGCCGCGCTTCCAGGGGGCGGCGGTGGGTGGCGGCGGGCAGGTGAAGGCGGTGGTCGCGGGCAACCAGGTGGTGGTTGAGGCGCCGCTGGAGAAGTTCCCGCAGATCGAGGAGGTCATCAGCCAGCTCGACGACGTGCGCGGGCGCGACATCATCGTCAAGACGATCAAGATGCCCGGCGCCGACGTGAGCGGTCATGCCCAGCGGCTGAACTCGGCGTTCCGCGAGATGTCGCGCAACCGCAACCTGGTGGCGCGCTTCGACGCCGACGTCTCGACCGAGACGATCCTGCTGACGGTCAGTTCGGAGCTGCTGCCCGAGGCCGAGCGGCTGCTGGACGAGATTCGCGACGTATCGGAGAAGCTGGTGATCGACACGCAGTTCCGCCAGCTCATGCACGCCACGGCGCAGGAGGCGGCGGCCTGGCTCCAGCAGCAGCTCATCACGTCGACGCTGGGCACGCTGGGGCGCAACGCCAGCCAGCAGATCCGCGTGACGCCCGACTCGCGCACCAACCGGCTGATCGTCAGCGGGCCGCAGGTGGCGGTGAAGCAGGGCATGCAACTGCTCGACCAGTTCGACATTCCCGTGCCGGTGCACGACGAGCCGATCGCCACGCCGATCGCCACCGACACGCGCAAGCTGCCGGGGCTCGACGTGGGCAGCCTGGCCAACCAGCTCAACCAGATCTTCCGCGCCCGGCCGCCGCGGCCCGACAAGCTGCAATACAGCTTTGCCGCCGACGTGGCGACGTCGACGCTGATCTTCACCGTGCCGAAGGACGGGGTGGCGGAGGTGGAGGCGATCATCAGCAAGTTCGCGGCGGAGACGACCGACCTGGAGCAGGTGCAGGAGTTCTTCGAGATCAAGAACGCCGACGCGGCGTACGTGGCGCAGCAGGTGCAGAACCTGCTGAACGTGCGCTTGACGGCGACGCGCGGGCGCGATGTGGCTCAGCGCGTGAACGTGACGGTGGATCAGCGGCTGAACCGGGTGATCATGTACGCGCCGAAGTTCGCGATCGAGCTGGGGCAGGCGCTGATCGCCGAGCTGGACCAGGTCGCGCCGACCGCGGACCTGATCCAGACGATCTCGCTGAAGAACGCCGACGGGAACACGGTCGTCGGCGTGCTGAACACGGCCCTGGCGGAGCTGTTCCGCACCAAGCGCGCCCTGCGCGTCGCGGTGGAGCCGCTGACCAACTCGCTGATCGTCGCCGGCGCCAGCAAGGAGGAGTTCGCCCAGATCAGCAAGTTCGCGAGCGACCTCGACGAGGGCAGCAGCCAGTTCGACCGCGTCCCGGTCATGATCGAGCTCAAGCACGCCGACCCAGGCCAGATGGTCAACATGATCAACGGGCTGTACGGGGGCGGGCGGCGCAGCGGGACGAGCCAGCAGCAGCAGGTGATGGTCACGAGCACGAACAACATGCTGGTGATCCAGGCGCCGCCGCGCAAGGTGGACGAGATCAAGCAGCTCATCGCGCAGATCGACGCGGTGGACGCCAGCGGGATCGAGGTGAAGACCTACCAGCTCAAGCTGCTGAGCGCCCAGCAGGTGGCGATGCAGGTGCAGTTCTACCTGGCGAGCCTGGGCAACCTGGCCAAGCCGGGGCAGCTCCGGCCCGGGGCCTTCGCCGAGCCGACCACCAACACGCTGGTGGTGCTGGCCCCGCGCGAGCAGATTTCGTTCATCGACCTGCTGATCACCAAGCTCGAGGCCAGCGAGGTGCCGTCGGCCGATACGCAGACCTACGTGCTGCGGCACGCGCGGGCCGACGCCATCGCCAACAACGTGGCCCAGATGCTCCAGGCCAAGGTGGCCGAGCGCGAGGGCGTCAGCAAGCAGCAGTCGGTGCGGACGCTGGTTTTCGCCGACCCGACCGGCAACCGCCTCTTCGTCTACGCCCCGAGCCAGTATCAGGAGCTGGCCGGCGAGATGATCCGGATGATCGACACCGAGGTCGACAGCGGCGACATCGTCCGCGTCGTCTCGGTCGAGAAGTCCGACGCCGCCGCCGTCGCCAACACGCTCAACCAGATCATCCAGTCCCGCAGCGGCGGGGCGCAGGGCGCGCGGCGCGTCAGCGTCGTGGCCGACGCCGCGAGCAACAACGTGCTCCTGTCGGGCCTGCCGAAGGACGTGGCCTGGGCCCAGGGCCTGGTGGACGAGCTGGCGGCCAACGGCGGCAGCGCGCCCGAGCTGCGCATCTTCAAGCTCGAGCACCTCAGCACGATGGACGCGGCGGACATCCTGAACGGGGTGATGGCGCCCGCGGCCAAGGCCGGCGAGACGGTGACCATCACCGAGGACAGCTTCTACAACCGGCTGATCGTCAGCGCGCCGCGCCGCAAGATGCGCGAGATTGAGAGCTACCTGAAGCTGGTTGACGTGCGCCCCGGGGGCGAGGACGCCGGGCTGCTTGCCGGCGGCAAGAACATCTACTTCGTCCCCATTGTGCGGGGCGATGCCTTCGACATCTGCTACGACGTCGAGGACCTGCTGCCGCCGGCGAGCCGCGGCGGCCCGGACCTGACGCCGGACTGGGACGGCGACTACATCAAGGTGATCTGCCGCGAGAGCGAGATCGACCAGATTCGCGAGCTGATCCGCAAGTTCGACGACAACGCCAAGGAAGTGCGGAAGATCGTGGTTCGGCGGACGCGCGACTGGGAGCGCGTGGCGCCGTACCTGAGCCAGAAGCTGCCGAACCTGCGGGTCGAGCAGCTCGGCGGCGAGGATGCGGCGAGCCAGTCGATCATCATGACCCTGCCGCCGCCGACCAGCCGGCCAGACCTGGAGCGCAAGGAGCGTCGCGAGCACCGCAACGGATCGCGCGACGGCGCCGACCGCGGGTCGCGCGAGGACGCCGACCGGGGCGCGCGGCTGGATTCTCCCGCGGCGCCCGGCGCGCCGCGCACGGCGCTGGCGATGGCGGAGGGGCGCTCGTTCAGCGAGGCCCTGGCGCAACTGACGGGCGGCCAGGCTCCGCCGACGCCTCCGGCCGAGAGTGAGAAGCGCGCCCGCGAGCCGGCGAAGATTCAGCTCATGCCCGACGGGCGGATGATCATCTCCGGCCCGCAGGACTCGGTTCGCGACGTGCAGGACGCGCTCGACCTGCTGGAGAAGGACCTCTCCGCCGGCGAGGTCATTCGCATCTTCGAGTTCCAGTACGGCGACGTGAGCGCCGCGGCCCGCATCCTCGAGAACATGTTCAACGAGCCGCCCGCCGCGCGCCTCGCCCAGGCCCAGGCCCAGATGCAGCGCATGCAGCAGATGGCTCAGCAGCAACAGCAGCAACAGCAGCAGCAGCAACAGCAGCAGCAGCAGCAGGGCCGGCGCGGCGGCGACGACGGGCCGGGGCGCGGCGGCGGCATCGGGGCCGCCGGCGGCATCATGGACCAGATGCGGGCGATGATGGGCGGCCAGGCGGGCCGCGGGGCGCAGGACGGCGGCGGCCAGCAGCGCAGCACGGAGCTGCGCATCGCGACCGACACCGGGCACAACCGGCTGATCATCAAGTGCGACCAGGCGTTGCTGCCCGACATCATCCAGCTCCTGCGCGAGCTGGACATCCCGCCCAGCGACGTCGACGTCAAGGTGTTTCAGCTCCGCAACCTCGACGCCCGCGAGACCGCCGAGAACATCAAGGAAGTCCTCGGCGTCAACCAGGCCCGCACCGGCCGGCAGACGCCGCGCCTGCCCGGCCAGGCCGGCGGGCAGCAGCAGCAGTTCCTCGAGCTGATCCAGCAGCAGATGGCCGTGGCGGCGCCCGGCGGCGACGGCGCGACCAAGATCGAGTCGGCCCAGATCGTGCCGAACGTCATCACCAACTCGCTGATGGTCTCGGCCCCGCCCGAGGTCATGACGATCATCTCCAACGTCATCAGCGACCTGGAGAAGCTCGAAGGCCGCGACGTGCTCGTCATCCGCAACTATGAGCTCCAGAAGGCCCGCGTCGAAGACGTCCTCCCGCTGCTCCAGGAGATCTTCTCCGTCAGCAGCGGCCGCGGCGGCCCCGGCGGGCGAGGCGGCTCTCCGGCCGACCTGGGGCCGGTGAGCATCTCCGGCGACCCGCGCAGCAACATGCTGATCGTCGCCGCCGCCGCCAAGGACCTGCCCATCGTCGAGGAGCAGATCATCCTCCACGACATCGAGGGCGCCATCGCCGAGGCCCAGACCTACACCGTGCGCTACGGCGACGCGCAGGCGATCGCCACGGTCGTCAGCGAGATCTACGGCGCCGGCGGCGGCGGGCCGGGAGATGGGCGGCGCGGCGGCGGGGCGTCGAGCGCCGAGATCGTGCGCATCACTGCCGAGCCGATCACCAACACCATCGTCGTGCTGGCGCCGCGCGAGAAGCGCGACCTCATCTTCGCCAAGATCAGGGACCTCGACGAGCTGAACCCCAAGGAGATCCGCGAGATCGCGCTGCGCTACGCCAACCCGGAGAAGCTCGCCGAGAAGCTGATGGCGGTCTTCGGCGGCCGGGCCGTGACGGCCGAGACGGCCGGGGCGGCGGGCCGCGCCGCGGGCGCGCGCCGGGCCGGCGGCGGCGGCGCGGCGACGGAGCGCGTGGTCATCATCGGCGACAAGAACGCCAACAAGCTGCTGGTGCGCGCGCCGGACGCGCTCTTCAGCCAGATTCGCGACCTGGCGCACACGCTGGACGTCTCCACCGACTCGCTCAGCATCCGCCAGTTCCCGCTGAAGTACGCCGACGCCCAGACCGCCGTGGACAGCGTCAAGAGCGCCATGACCGAGTACATGATGCTGACGCGGCAGACCGGCACGGACGTGGATTTCGACGCGTTCATCCCCGTGGCCGACGCGCGCACCAACAGCGTGATCGTCGTCGGCTCGCCGGAGATGTTCCCCATCGTCGAGAACCTGGTCAACGCCGTCGACATCGACGTCCCCGCCGATCAGCGCAAGCAGTTCCGCGTCTTCGCCCTGCACGACGCCAATGCCGAGACCATCACCGACGCCATCAACGCGTACGCGGCGGGGCGCGGCGGCGGCGGCGGGGCCGCGCCGGGCCGGCCGGGGCGCCCCGGCGGCGGCGGCTCGGGCGGCCAGATCGTGGATGTATCGGCCGTGGCGGACACGGCGACGAACAGCGTGATGGTCTTCGGCAAGCAGGCCGACCTGGCCATGATCGAGCGCGACATCATCGCGCCGGTCGAAAAGGCCGGCTGGCGCGAGATCGAGCGCATCGAAGTGACCAAGGCCCCGGCTTCGCAGGTCGCGATGCAGGTGCTGCAATTCTGGGGCGACGCCGGCCAGGGCGGCCGCGGGGCCCCCATGATCCAGCCCAGCGACGCGACGAAGAGCCTCATCATCTTCGGCACCAAGAGCCAGAACGAGCGCGTGCGCCAACTCGTCGCCGGCTTCGACGGCGCCGAGTTCCAGCTCGACCCGGTCAAGATCATCCAGGTGCCCATGACGCAGGACGCCGTCGCCCTGGCCGGCGACATCGAGCGCCTGGTCATCGACGGCGAGAGCCGCATCGCCAACGCCCAGGGCCGACAGCCCCGCGTCGTCACCGTCACCGCCAACGCCGAGACCAACTCGCTGCTGGTCTACGGCGACCCGACGATCTACGCCATGGTCGAGAGCATCGTCAGCCAGCTCGGCGACATGCGCCCGGGTGAAATGACCACCGCCGTCATCGAACTCGTCAACCTCACCACCGATGAGGCCGCCAAGCTCATTGACGACATGCAGAGCCGCCGCAGCAGCCAGACCACCACCGGTGGGCGCACCGGCGGCGGCGCGGCGCCCGGCGGCCGGCGCATCACGCCCCAGCCCGCGACGCCGCAGCCGCGCGTTCAGCCCGCGCCGCAGCGCAACCAGCCCAATCAGCCCCAGCGGCCGCGCGGCGGACAGGGCGGACAGGGCGGCGCGCGCGGCGGCGGCGTCATGCTGATGCCGCGCTCGCCGGCGCCGCCGATCGGCGCCGAAGCGGCGGACGGCGGCGCGGCGGGCGTGGCCGGCGGTCGGCCGCTGGTCGCGACGGCGCTGGCCGCGCCGTCGGTGATGGCGATGCTGCTGGCGCAGGACGCGGCGACCGGCGCTGCGCCGGCGTCTCAGCCGCAGCCGGAGCCGCGCGGCATTTCCGGCACGCTCCAGGGCCGCGTGGTGGCGACGCCGCTGGACGGCCGGCGGCTGATCGTGACGGGCACGAAGCGTGACATCGAGTTCATCAAGCAGATGCTGACGGTGATGGAGGCGACGTCGCCGCAGCCGGTCGTCGAGGTGTTTCCGCTGGAGTATTCGAAGGCGACGACGCTGCAACAGGTGGTGGACCAGTTGCTGCGGTCTCACACGGAGCAGACGGGCGGAGCGGACCGGTTCGACCGCTACATCGTGATTGCCGAGGGTCGCAGCAACTCGCTGATCGTCTCGGCGAACGAGAAGAGCATGGAGCTGGCGCGGGTGCTGATCGCCGAGCTCGACCGGCCCGACATCGAGAGCCTGAAGTTCAAGACGGTCCAGCTCCAGAACCTCCAGGCGGCCGAGGCCGTCGGCCTGGTCACGCCCATGATCGAGGCCATGATCCGCCTCCAGGGCGACACGGCGGAGATGCGTCCGTCGGTCCAGGCCGTGAACCGCATCAACGCCGTGCTCATTCAGGGCACGCAGAAGGACGTCGAGGAGATCGAGCGGCTGCTGGCGGCGGTGGACGTGCCGCTGGCGCCGGACGCGGCCCAGAACGACTTCATCCGCACCGACGTGATGATCGTCACGCTGGAGAACGCGACCGCCGCGGATGTGGCGACGGTGCTCGACAACCTGATCGAGGTGGACCGCAGCGCCGGCGGCACCGGCGGCGGCGCGGCGCAGGCGGGGGCCAAGGCGCTGGTGCGCATCCTGCGGCTGACCGCGGCGGACGGAAAAGAGCTGCCGGACATCGAGCTCGACAAGCCCATCCGCATCGTCGCCGACAAGGGCTCGAACTCGCTGATGGTGCTCTCGACGCCCAAGAACAACGTCGCGCTGCGCGAGGTCATCGGCGTCTTCGACTCGCTCCCGCGCGGGGCGGAGATCGACGTCAAGAGCATCACGCTGCGGCACGCGGCGGCGGCGACCGTCGCCGAGCTGCTGACGACGGCTTTCGAGCAGGGGCTGAACACGCTGAAGCGGCCGGCGGACATGGCGGGCACGGGCTTCGAGCGCGGGGTGATGCCGCCGCTGCCGCCGAACCTGGCCGGCTCGGGGCTGCCGTTCCGCGTGGTGGTTCAGGCGGACGAGCGCAGCAACAGCGTGGTGGTGGTGGGGCGGAAGGAAGCGGTGGTTCTGGCGGCGGGGCTGATCGCGCAGCTCGATCGTCCGAGCGCGGAGCTGAGCTACCAGCCGCACGTGCTGAGCCTGAAGAACGTGCAGGCGAGCACGATGCAGGAGAAGCTGACGGAGCTGCTGGACCAGCGCATGACGGCGCTGGGCAGCAAGGACAAGAACGCGGCCCGCGACGGCGCGGTGATCGTGGCGGAGGAGCGCACCAACTCGCTGATGGTGCTGGCCTCGCCCGAGATGCACCAGTTGCTGGGCGGCCTGGTGCGCGAGATGGACGACGCCGCCAGCTACCGCATCGTCGATACGCGCTTCCGCCCGCTGAAGTTTGCCGACGCTGGCAAGCTCCAGGCCCTGCTCCAGGAGCTCTTCGACAAGAAGAAGCAGTCCGAGACGACGCTCACCCAGGCCAAGGACGAGGCCAACGTGCTGGCCGACTACCGCAGCAACTCGCTGCTGATCGTCGGCACGCGCGACTACCTCGATGAGGCCGAGCGGCTCATCGCCCAGCTCGATCAGCAGTTCGAGCCCACGATCGAGTTCAAGCTGCGCCCGATCCTGCTCAACAGCGCCGTCAACATCGCCGCGCTCATCACCGACATGGTCGAGAAATCCCGGCCGCAGGGCGCCCAGGCCCAGCAGACCGGCACACCGATCCACGTCGCCGCCGACCCCTACTCCAACAGTCTCATCATCGCCGCTTCCGCCGAGGACATCGGCAAGGTCGAGCGCTGGGTCGATACGCTCGACCGGCCGACCGACCCGGGCGGCCGCGTCGTGCGCATCATCCCCATCCGCGTCCAGAAAGCCGAGCAGCTCGCCACCCAGGCCCAGAACCTGTTCCAGAAAACCGGCGCCGCCGGCGGAGCCGGTGCGGCGGGCGGCGGCGGCGGAGACGTGACGGTCGATTTCGACGCGACCACCAACTCGGTGATCGCCATCGGTCCGCCGGCCGTCGTGCGCGACATCGAGGATTTCCTGTCGCGCATGAACGAGCTTCCGGTGACCAACAACGCCATCGTCCGGCACTTCAAGCTCAAGCAGGCCGACGCCCAGAACGCCGGCGACCTGCTCTCCAACATCCTCCAGGGTCGCAGCGGCACCGTCGGAACGACCGGCGGCGCGGGCGGCGGGGGAACGGGCGGCGGCTCGGCCGAGGAGAACGAAGTGATGCTGATCTTCCAGCGCGAGACCGCCGAAATGGGCCTGGAGACGCTCAAGGCGATGCGCGCCAGCATCCGCGTGACGGCGGACGTGCGCACCAACTCGCTCTGGGTCAGCGCCCCGCCCGACAGCATGCCGATGATGGAGTCGCTCGTCGCCGCGGTCGACCAGCCGCCCGAGACCGCCAAGGTGCGCGTCTTCACGCTGCGCAACTCGACCGCCGAGCAGATGGTCCAGACGCTGCGCGAGCTGTTCGGCCAATCCACCACGGGCGGCACGACCGGCACGCGCACCGCGGCCGGCGGCCAGCAGCAGGAGCGCGTGCTGACGCTGGGCGAAGGGCTCGATGCCGGCGGACGGCAACAGATCCAGTTCACGACCGACGCGCGGACCAACTCGGTCATCGCCGCCGGCACCGAGGGCTACCTGCGGCAGGTCGAGGAGCTGGTGCTGCAACTTGATGCCACGCCGATCCCCGAGCGGATCACGACCGTCTACCAGCCGCGGAACGCGCCGGCGGAGGCGCTGCAAACCGCGCTGGACCAGTTCAACCAGCAGGAGCAGCAACGGCTGGACCAGTTGGAGGACATCTCGGCGACGGAGAAGATGGCGCGGCAGATCATCTCGGTGCCGAGCCCGGACACCAACCAGGTGATCGTCAGCTACGATCCCCGCCGCCGCGTCGAGGTGCAGGACCTCATCCGTGAGCTGGACCAGCCGCCGCCGCAGGTGATGATCCAGGTGCTGGTGATCGAGGTGACGATCGAGAACTCGCTGGAGCTGGGCGTCGAGTTCGCGTTCGAGGAC
The DNA here is from genome assembly GCA_900696525.1 of uncultured Planctomycetota bacterium. GTDB lineage: Bacteria > Planctomycetota > Phycisphaerae > UBA1845 > Fen-1342 > CAADGL01. The sequence goes on along the minus strand of CAADGL010000015.1, from coordinate 204,847 downwards.
CTGCAATACGCCAAGGCGGGCCCGGACGACACGACGACCTTCGACTACGTGCTGGGCACGGACGTCGGGGCGGCGGGCTCGGGGCTGGGCGGGTTCACGTTCACGATCGCCGGCAAGGACTTCAACTTCCTGCTGCGCACGCTGCAATCCGAGGGCGTGCTGAACGTGCTCAGCCGCCCGCAGATCGTGGCCATGGACAACCAGGAGGCCAAGATCGACGTCAGCAACGACGTGCCCTACGTCACCGGCACCAGCACCAGCGAGGGCGGGCAGGTGACCACGTCGGTCAACCGCGAGCGCATCGGCATCATCCTGACCGTCACGCCGCAGATCAACTCTGACGGCTTCGTGCGCATGCAGATCAACCAGCAGGTGTCGGACCTGACGGACTCAACGGTGCAGATCCAGCCGGGCGTCAACTCGCCGATCTTTCTGCGCCGCGAGGCCGACACGGTCGTCACCGTGCGCGACAACGAGACGGTCGTGCTCGGCGGGCTGATCACCTCGCGCGAGAGCCGCACCGAGCAGAAGATCCCCATCGTGGGCGAGCTTCCCGTGCTGGGGCCGCTCTTCCGCTTCCAGAACACCAGCGTGCGCCGCTCCGAGCTGCTGCTGGTGCTCACCCCGCGGATCATCCGCGCCGTCGAGGACTACCGCGAGCTCTCGATCCAGGAGCGCGACCGCACGGGCATGATGCCGCCCGAGGTGCTCATGCACCCGTTGATGAACAACCTGCGCGTCCATCCGGACCAGATCCGCCCCGGCGACGGCAGCGTCGCCCCGGCGCCCACGCCCGAGGAAGACCTCGTGCCGCCGCTCGACGACGACGCCTACGGCCCGCGACGGCCGCGGCGGCTGGAGAACGGCGTCGATCCGAGTTCGTACGACGTGCCGGTGATGCGCACCAGGGCGGCGCAGGCGACCGCGGGGCAGCGGCGGCCGTGATCGCGGGCAGGGCTTCGCGTGGGGGAACGGCGGCCCGCTGTGAGCGCGGGGGCTGAAGCGTGGGGCAGAGGACGTACATGGTCGGAGCCAGGTTCGGTGTGGCCGGGAGCTGGGCGCTGCGTGCCGCGGCGCTTGCGCTGGCGGTGCTCGCGGCGCCGGGTTGCCAAGGGCCACAGCCGGGGCCGAACCCGAGCGGCGGCTCGTCGGGCCGGCTGCTCGGCACGGGGACGACGACCGGCGGCCGGACGAGCGAGATCGACGCATCCCGGGTGGCGGCGCGCGACGACATCGTCTCCATCTCGCAGTTCTGGCAGCCGGTGCCCTGGCTGTATGACTCCGACCGTGGGGCGGTGGGGTTCAAGGTTCCGGTGTACTTCGTGTCGGCCCAGACGGAGCGCGGCGCGTTCGTTTCGGGCGCCATCAACTGTCACCTGTACACGGTCGAGCGCGGCGCCGATGGCCAGCCGCAGCGCGTCCTGCGGCACTCGTGGCGGCTGGACGAGAACGAGGCGATGAAGTTCCGCGTGCGCAAGGTGACGGTGATGGGGTATCCGTACAATTTCTACCTGACGTGGCCGGACGACCTGAAGCTGCAAGGCCGCGACATCGAGGTGCAGTTTTCCTACGAGCGCAAAGACGGCCGCGTGATCTCGGGTGCGCCGCGGCGGTTCAAGGTGGCGTCGTAGATGGTGAGATTCTCGGTTCCGGGGGTATGACGCCTTCGCGTCAGGCCTTGGCGCGGAGCTGCGCTTCGAGCTCGGCCAGGCGCTCCTCCAGCCGCTTGATCGTCTTGTGCATCTCTCCCAGGCGGCCGATGTAGGCGACCTGGCGCCGCATGTCGCGGATCGGGATCGCCGGCTGTCCGAGCACCGTCTCGCCGTCGGGCACATTGTTCGTGACGCCGGCCTTCGCACCGACGGTTACGCGGTCGCCGATGCGGATGTGGCCGACGACGCCGGCCTGGCCCGCGAGCGTGACGTGGTCGCCGACGGTGACCGAGCCGGCCAGGCCGACCTGGCCCACGAAGAGACAGTGGGCGCCGATCCGCGTGCCGTGGCCGATGGTGATCAGGTTGCTGAACTTGGTGCCGTTGCCGATGCTGGTCTGGCCGAGCGTGGCGCGGTCGACGGCGCAGTTGGCGCCGATCTCCACGTCGTCGCCGATCGTCACGCGCCCGATCTGCGGGATCTTGATCCAGCGGCCGGCGACCGGGGCATACCCCAGGCCATCCTCGCCGATGACCGTGTTGGCGTGGATCGTGACGCGGTCGCCGACGTGCGTGTCGTCGTAGATCACCACGTTCGGGTACAGCAGCACCTGGTCGCCGATGCGGCAGCGCGGGCCGATGTAGCACCCGGGGTAGATCACCGCGTCGGCGCCGATCCGCGCCTCGTCGTCGATCGTCACACCCGGGTAGATGCGCGCGTTCGGCCCGATGACCGCCGTCGGCGCGATGTTCGGCGGACCTTCGTCGGCTCTCGGGGGCCGGTGCCTTCGGTAGCCGTGCAGCTCGACGATGAGGATGGTGATGGCGGCGTAGGGGTCTTCGACGCGGATCAGATCGAGGCCCCGCGGGGCTTCGACGCCGGGGCGCAGCACGACCGCCGACGCCCGCGTCTCTTGCAGCAACCGCTCGTACTTCGGGTTGGACAGGAACGAGATCTGCCCTTCGAGGGCGTCTTCGAGCGTGTTGACGGCGGTGATGACGCGCTGCGGGTCGCCATGGAGCTCGGGACAAAGGCCCCGTTCGCGAAGCGTGTCGCAGAGCTGCGCCAGAGTCGCCTGTTTCACGTCCTGCGCTTCCAGCCCGTGGGTTTCGTACCAGTTCATGGGCGGCGCGGCCGTAATGGCGGCCGATGCCAGGGCTGATCCTACGCACGCAGGCGCTCCCCTGCAACGCCGGCCCGCCCGCTCAGCGAGCCAGCTCCGCCAGCAGCAGGAGCGGCCAGCCGGCGTACTTTCGGGCGCGCGGGAAGCGCGCCGCCAGGCCGGCGTCGACCGCGTGCTCGCTCAGGTGGACGATCCGCAGGCCGGACCGGACTGCGGCCATGACATAATCGCTGATTTCGTAGGGCAGGCTGGCCGGGCAGACGTCCACGCCCGTGGCCGGGTCGCGGAAGTGCGCGTGGATGCCGCGCAGCAGCATGGCCGGGTGGACCGTCGAGATGATAATGCGGCCCTCCGGTCGCGCGAGCCGTCCCATTTCCCGCAGGAGCCCTGCCAGGTCGGCGATGTGATCCAGAACCAGGCAGCACAGCACGCAATCGAACGAGGCGTCGGCCAGCGGCAGCCGCGCCGTCAGGTCGTGCACGACGAAACGCAGCGCCAGGCCGGCCTGCTCGGCCTTGGCGCGGGCGGCGGCCAGCATCCCCTCTGAAAAGTCCACCGCCGTCACCTCCGCACCCGCCGCGGCCCAGCGCAGCGCGTGCCGTCCCGTGCCGCAGCCGAGGTCGGCCACTGCGAGGCCGCGCACGTCGCCGAGCAGCGGCGGAAGGTGCTGGTCCTCCAGCAGGATGAGCGGGTTGGCCTCAGCGTCGTAGATGGCGGCCCAGCGGTCGTAGCCGTCGCGCACGGCGACGTGCTCGGCGGGCTGCCCGGGTTTGAATGGCAGATCGCAACGCATCGTCGGAGTGTACCGGCGGCGGAGCCGGGCTGTCTCCAGCCCGGTCGAGATCGTGAGAAGCAGCGGCACACGGACAACCCCCGCGCTTGCGCTTGGGGCTCGGGTGGGGCTAACATGCCCGAATGGCGCAGACGCTGTACCTGATCGACGGGCACGCGCAGATCTACAGGGCGTACTTCGCGCCGTTCGCTACGCTCAGGGCGCCCTCCGGCGAGCCGACGCGCGCCACGCACGTCTTCTGGCAGATGGTGCTGAACATTCTCAAGAACCGCCGGCCGCAGTTCATGGCGATGGCGCTCGACGTGTCCGACGAGACCGTCTTCCGCCGCGACATTCACGCCGAGTACAAGGCCCATCGCGAGCCGCCGCCGGAGGACCTGCCGATCCAGCGCGACCGGATCATCGGGATGGCCGAGGCGCTGGGGCTGCCGATCCTGCGGGCGCCGGGGTTCGAGGCGGATGACATCATGGCGACGCTGGCGGCGCGGCTGGCGGGGCCGGAGCTGCACGTCGTGCTCGTGAGCAAGGACAAGGACCTGGAGCAGCTCCTCGGCCCGCACGTCTCGATGTACGACCCCGGCAAGGACGCGCTCATCACCCCCGACGTGCTGCTGCGCGAGAAGGGCTGGCGGCCGGAGCAGGCCGTCGAGGCCCAGATTCTCACCGGCGACAGCGTAGACAACGTCCCCGGCGTGCCGGGCATCGGCCCGAAGACCGCGGCGAAGCTGCTGGAGAAGTACGGTACGGCCCTCGGCGTGATCGAGCACGCCCACGAGTTGTCTCCGAAGCAGCGCGAGAACGTGCTGGCGTTCGCGCCGAGTATCGAGACCGCACGCAGCCTCGTCACCCTCAGAAAGGACACGCCCGTCGATTTCGACCTCGACGCCGCGCGCGTCGAGCGACTGCGCTGGTCGGCAGTTGTGCCCATCATGCGCAAGCTGGGCATGCGGCGGATGCTGGAGCAGGTGCCGGCGGAGGAAGGCGGCGGCGCCGAGGAACAGGGTCGCGGCTCGGATCGCGGTGCGGATCGAAACCGCTCGTCAGAGCGCCGCCACGAACCTCCGCCGGTCCCGACGCTGGCGCAGCTTCGCGCCCCGGCGCTCGAACAGCCCGAGGGCGGGCGATATCACCTCGTGGGGACGGCGGAGGAGCTGGCGCAGCTCGTGGACGCGCTGCGCGCGCAGCCCGCGTTCGCGATCGACACAGAGACGTCCGGCACACACCCGTTGGACGCGGACCTGCTGGGCGTGTCGCTGGCGTGGCGACCGGGCGAGGCCTATTACCTGCCGGTTCAGTCGATCTTCGGGCCGACGCTCTCCCTCGAGCAGCTCCGCAGCGCCCTTGGGCCGCTGCTGGCGGACGGGAGCAAGCTCAAGGTGGGCCACCACGTGAAGTACGATGCGATCGTCCTGCACCAGGCGGGCATGCCCGTCGCCGGACCGCTGTTCGACACCATGATCGCCGCGTTCGTGCTCGATCCGCTGCAAACGTCGTTCAGGCTCGACAGCCTGGCCGCGCGGGTGCTGAATCACACGATGATTCCGATCACCGACCTGATCGGCAAGGGCCGCGACCAGCTCCGCCTCGACCAGGTGCCGCTGGCGCACGTCGCCGAGTACTCCGGCGAGGACGCGGACTACACCTGGCGGCTGCACGCGCTGTTCGAGCCGCACCTGCGCGGCTCCGAGTTGGCCTCGCTCTTCTACGACGTCGAGATGCCGCTCGTCCGCGTGCTGATGGACATGGAGCGCCACGGCGTGCGCGTCGACGTCGAGTTCCTCCAGCGCATGAGCCGGCAGCTCGCGGCCCGGATCGGCCAGATCACTGACGAGATCCACCGCCTCGCCGGCGTTGTCTTCAACATCGACTCGCCCAAGCAGCTCGCCGAAGTGCTCTTCGACAGGCTCGGCATGCGCGTGGTCCGCCGCACCGCGACGACCCGCTCGACTGACGCCGACACGCTCGAAACGCTCGCGGATGAGACCGGCCACCCCGTGCTCAGGCTGCTGCTCGAGCACCGCGAGCTTCAGAAGCTCCGCGGCACCTATGTCGACGCCCTGCCGCGCGAGGTCTCGAAACGCACCGGCCGTGTTCACACGAGCTATCACCAGACCGGCGCCGTCACCGGCCGCCTCTCCAGCAGCGAGCCGAACCTCCAGAACATCCCCGTCCGCACCGACCTCGGCCGCGAGATCCGCCGGGCCTTCATCCCCAGCGACCCCGGCCAGCGCCTGATCGTCGCCGATTACTCCCAGGTCGAGCTGCGCATTCTCGCCCACTTCAGCGGCGACGAGCAGCTCCGGCGCGCCTTCGCCGACGACGAGGACATCCACCAGTTCGTCGCCGCCCAGGTCAACGGTGTCCCGCCGGAGCAGGTCACGCGCGAGATGCGCGGCCGGGCCAAGGCGGTGAACTTCGGCATCGTCTATGGCCAGACGGCGTTCGGCCTGGCGCAGGGCACGGGCATGAGCCGCAACGAGGCCCAGCAGTTCATCGACAACTACTTCCGCCGCTACCCGCGCATCCGCGGCTTCATCGACCAGTGCATCGCCCAGGCGGCGGAGCACGGCTTCGTGCGGACGATCCTGGGCCGTCGGCGGCCGATCCCGGATATCCAGTCGCGCAACCGCGCGGCCCGGGCCCTGGCGGAGCGCCTGGCCGTCAACACGGTCGTGCAGGGATCGGCGGCGGACCTGATCAAGGTGGCGATGGTGCAGCTTCACCGGAGAATCGAGCGCGACAGGCTGCCGCTGCGCATGCTGCTGCAAGTTCACGACGAGCTGGTGTGCGAGGCGCCGTCGGCCGAGGCCGAGGCCATGGCGCGGGTCGTTGCCGAGGTCATGGGCGGCGCGATGGAAATGAGCGTGCCGCTCAAGGTCGAGACGCACGTGGGCGAGAACTGGCTCGAAGCCAAGTAGCGTTGATCCTCCCCGGGGGGCGTCACTCGCCGTCGAGGCGCGCCAGGTGGCTGCGCGCCTTGAGAACGAACGGATGGTCCGGCGGCAGGGCGCCCTCCATGATCGCCAGCGCGTCGGCGACCAGTTGCCGGGCTTCGGCGCGGCCGTCATCCGGACGCAGCTCGTAGACCGCCGTAGCGAGCTGGGCCATCGCCACGGCGCAATCCGGGTGGCGCGGGCCCATGACCTTGCGCGTGCGGTCGAGCGTCTCGCGGAGCAGGGTCTCGGCCTCGTGGTAGCGGTGTTGAGAGAGCAGCAGCGAGCCGAGGTTATTGGCGGCGGCGAGCGCGGTCGGGAGCTCGAGCTGATCGCGCTGCTCGTAGTGGCTCAGCAATTGCGTGTACAGCGCCTCGGCCCTGGCGTCCTCTCCCAGGGCTTGCAGCAGCGACGCGTGGTTGGCGGTGGATTGCAGCGTGTGAGGGTGGTCGTCGCCGAACACAAGCCGCGCGGTCGCCAGGCACTCCTCGGAGTAGGGCCGCGCTTCGGCGGGACGCCCGCCGCGCTTCATCACGACGGCCACGTTGCCCAGGACGGCGATGGTCAGCTCGTGGCGGTCGCCGAGCGCCGCCCGCGCCTCCGACAGGGCCGCGAGGGCCAGGCGCTCGGCCTCGTCGAACTGCCCCTGGTGGAATTTCAGCGACGCCAGGAGCTGCTTGCCATTGATCGATTCGGCTGCCTCGGGGCCGGGTTTGGCGCCGCGAAGCTGCTGCGCCTCGACGAGCAGACTCTCCGCCAGCGCCAGGTCGCGCTGCTCCAGGTGCGCGACGGCGAGGCTGTGCAGGGTCGCGGCCAGAGCGAGCTGCTCCGAAGGAAGGCGACGATACACTTCGGCCGCTTCGGAGTACAACGCGGCGGCCTCCGCCGCGTGTCCCTGCGCCAGTTGGACGTGGCCGAGACTACGCAGGGCCTGCCCCGTCTCCTTGCGCGACCCGCCGTACAGCTCGCGCAGAATCGAGAGCGAGCGATCGAGCTGAACCTGGGCCTCGGCATGGCGACCCAGCGCATTGAGCGTCTCGCCCAGCGTCAGCCGCACCAGCGCGTCGACGGCCGGCCGCTGCTCGAACATCCCTTCGGACCGCTGCAACGCCTCGTCAACGACCTGGCTGACGGTAAGCGCCTCGCCCTGCCGCTTCCGCGGATCGGCCGCCGCCAGCATGCGCCGGAGGAAGTCGACAACCTCCTCGGCGGCGGCCCGCGCGTCGGCCTCCCTGGTCTGCGCGGCGACGGCGGCGTTGCGCTGCTGGTCCAGCCGCAGGGCCAGAGACGCGGTCGTGATCGCGAATGCCAGCAGCGCCGCGAGCACGACCAGGACAAGGGCGAACGACGTGCGATGGCGCCCAATGAGCTTGCGAAGCTGGTACGCGAGGCTCGGCGGCTGGGCCGTCACTGGCTCGCCCGCCAGGTAGCGCCGCAGGTCCGCGGCCAGGGCGTCGACCGACTGGTAACGCAACGCCGGATCACGCGCCAGCGCCTTGAGCGTGATGGCGCTCAGGTCACGATCGACCCCGGGCGCGACCGAGCTGGGCGCGGGCGGATCGTCCTTGCGGATGGCCTCCAGCAATGCCGGCAGCCCGCGCGACGCATCGTGCGGCGGCACGCCGCAGAGAAGCTGGTACAGAACGGCGCCCAGCGAATACACGTCGGTGCGGGTGTCCAGCCCGGCGCGATCGAGCGACACCTGCTCGGGCGAGGCGTACGCCGGCGTTCCCAGCAGCTCGGCGGTCCCCGTCAGACGAGCGGCGTCGGAGCTGTCGCTGTCGACCGCGCGGGCCAGGCCGAAATCGACCACGCGCGACACGCCGGTCGCGCTCACCAGGATGTTCGACGGCTTCAGGTCGCGATGAATCACGCCGCGCTGGTGGGCATGCTGTACGGCGTCGCACACCTGGAGGAACACGGCCAGGCGCTCGCGCAGCGGGCGGCCGGCTCGGGCGTCGCCACGGGCCCAGGCGTCGACGGGCTGCCCATCGATCCACTCCATCGCCAGAACGGGCTGTCCGTCGATCGACTCGACGCCGTAGACGGTGACGATGTTCGGATGATCGAGCCCGCAGAGCGCCTCGACCTCGCGCTCGAAGCGTGCGCGTGCCTCGCGCGTCGCGAGGCGGCCGCCGAGAATGCGCTTCAGCGCGACGTGCCGGTTCGTCCCGGGCTGGCGGGCACGAAACACGACGCCCTGCCCGCCGCGGTTGGCTTCCGCCACGAGCTCATAGGGTCCGATGCGGCCGGCTGTCGCCGGACGCACGGCCTCGCGCAGGCGCTCCATCCACGCCGCGTCCGAAGAGGATTCATCGAAAGTCATGGCGCTGTCCGCTTCGTGCGCTGCGGGTCGCAGTGGCGCGTTTGCACGGCCTGCGCGGCGTCCGTGGAAAGCCGCGCCGGAGCGCTCGCCGACTCACGCGGGTCCCGCGTCCGGCTGATCTTCCTCGGCGATCTGGCGCGCGATCAACTGCTGCATCCGAGCCCGGATGCGCTGCTTGATCTTCTGGACGGCCTGCGGCGTTGAGCCGAACGCCTCGGCCACCTGCTCGACCGCGTCGCCCGCCAGCAGCCGTTCGAACATCTGAACGCTTGCCTCGTCGAACGTCCGACGGATCGTCACCATCGCCGTCCGAAGGTGGTGGTTCTCCCACTCGCGCTCCCATGCCGAATCGCCGCCCTCCGCCGCATCCGCGACCAGGAGCGTCGCCTCATCTGGCTGTACGGCGGCCGGGAGGCGGTTGGGACGCGCGAACTGATCGATGATGACATTTCGGACGGCGCGGTAGAGGTAGGTCCGGAACCGCCCTTTTCGGGAGTCGTACTCGAAGTTTCGCAGCGATCGGCAGAGCCTGGCCATCACCGCCTGGCAAACGTCGTCGGCATCGGCCGGCTGCAAGCCGCGCACCCGCGCGTAGCGCGTGATCAGCTCTCGATACAGGGCCTCGAACTCGGCCCAGGCAGCGTCGTCGTCGGCGTCGCGTACGCGGACCAGCAGCGATCGTCGTGTCAGGTTCTCGCTCATTGGTCGGCCCCGGCCGGTTCCGCAATCGGCAGCCCAGGCGGGGCTGCGGCCCTGTTTCGAGTGGCTGCAAGGCGTCTAGAGGCCCTTTCCTTCGATTATGCCGGGCCGGTCCGTCCAAGTCGAGACTAATCCCCCGTACATCGGGTGTACGCGTGATCGCCAGGGCCGTGAGCCGGTCAAAGCGGTCACCGGGGCCGGATGTCGCTGAGCCGGCAGATTTCGTCAAGGGCGCCGCGTTCGCACGGGTCGAGGGCGCCCGCGAGTCACTGTCCTACACGAGTCACCATCACAACAGAGGTGCGTCATGCATGCCAGGCTTCGAACGACGGTCCTTGTGCACGCGATGCTGGTGCTCTTCGCGCTGCCGGCATTGGCTCAAACCCCGGTCGGCACCGCCTTCACCTACCAGGCACAACTCGTGGAGGCCGGCGCGCCCGCCAACGGCAGCTACGACTTGCAGTTCGTGCTCTTCGACGCCGGCGTCGGGGGTGCTCAGGTTGGCCCGACGTACTGCCATGACAACGTGGACATCGTCGACGGCCAGTTCACTGGGACGCTGGACTTCGGCGCGCAGTTCGACGGCGACGCCCGCTGGCTCGAAGTCCGCGTCCGCCAGGACGCCATCAACGGCAACTGCTTCGGCGGCCCGTACACCACGCTCGCGCCGCGCCAGCGGCTGACCGCCGTCCCCTATGCCCTGCACGCCCTGAGCTCCAGCCAGTGGCGCAACTCCGGGACGGCGATCGTCAACAACGGCACCGGGTTCGTCGGCATCAATCGCGACTACACGGTCGGGCTCGAGTGGTTCGGCGTGCACGCGCCGGTGAACTCGGGCTACGGCGGAATGTACGTCACCACCGAGGGCGCGAACGCCTGGCCATTCTACGGATACAGGGCGGGGGGCCAGGCCGCCTGGACCTACCTGGACGGTGCGACGGGCGACTGGCACCTGAACGTCGACGGCAACCGGATGACGGCCACCGACGAAGGCAACATCGGCATCGGCACCACGACGCCCACACACAAGCTCCACGTCGTCAGCAACAACACCGCGCGAGCCGTGTTCGGCAGCCAGACGGCTGGCAGCGGAACGACCTACGGCGGTTACTTCACCAGCGCCAGTCCGAGCGGAAGCGGCGTCTACGGCTCCGGTCCGAACGTCGGTGTAGAGGGCTCTGCCAGCGGCTCCGGCGGCATCGGCGTCTTCGGCACCGGACCCTCCCGAGCCGTCTTTGGCACCAGCCCCACCGTCGCCGCCGAGTTCATCGGAACCGGAAACGACAGCGGCGGCGTCTACGGCGTCAGCAGCGGCACCGGCGGGTTCACCTACGGCGTCTTCGGCGAAGTGACCAACGCCAATTCGGCCGGCATCGGCGTCCGCGGCCGAGCGCCCTCCTACGGCGTGCAGGGCGAGGCGACCGGCAACGGCGTCGGCGTCGTCGGCCGCGCCTCGACCGGCATCGGCGTCTACGGCGAGAGCAACGTGACGTCCGGCGCGGGGGTCTTGGGCGCCAACACCGCCGCCAGCGGCGCAGCCATCGGCGTGCACGGCGTCGCAAACTCTCCCGGCGGATACGCCGGGTACTTCAACGGTCGCGGGTACTTCTCCGGCAACGTCGGCATCGGCACGCTCAACCCGGCCAACCCGCTCAGCGTCGCCGGCGACGCCGACCTCTCCGGACGCGTCAGCATCGGCGTGACTGGGGCGGACGCGCGTCTGCTTGTCCGCGGGACGACGGGCGAGGACGCTTTCCGGGTGCGTGTCGAGGGCGGGACGAAGCTCCTCGTGAAGGACAACGGCGGCGTGGGCATCGGCTCCAACTTCGCTGCGTTGCCCGCCAACGGTTTGCGCACCATCGGCGCCGTCGGCATCGGTGCAGACCCGGGCGCGTTCACCCTGGTCTGCAACGGCGACGCCGCCAAGCCCGGCGGCGGATCGTGGGCGAACTTCTCCGACGCCCGGCTGAAGCGCGACATCGCGCCGATCGCGCCGGGCATGCTTGACCGGCTGCTTTCGCTTCACGGCCGCACGTTCGAGTACGTGGAAGATGCGATTCGCGACCGGCTGGGGCTGCCCGGTCAGCAGACCGGCCTGATCGCGCAGGAAGTGGAGCAGGTGTTTCCCGAGTGGATCGGCCGGGACGATGAGGGATACCTCTACGTCACCGAGCGCGGCCTGACGGCGATCGTCGTCGAAGCGCTCCGCGAGCTGCGGGCCGAGAAACACGCCGAGATCGAGGCGCTCAGGGCTGCCGCCGACGAGCTGGAGCAGCGTCTGGCGCGAATCGAGGCGCGCCTGGCTCGCAGCGTCGCGGGCGGGGCGACGCCCGATTGAGGCGCGCCGCGCACGCTCGACGCGCTTCCGCCACGCCTTCCCATATGCAACGCGCAGGCGAGCCGCCCGGCAGGACGGCTCGCCTGCTTTGTCACGGACCGCCCGTCTCAACCACCCACGCCTCGCCGGTGCCGGGCGGGCCGGAACGGGAGTGGTGGACGATGCGCAGCCAGGCGGGCATACTGGCTGCGGGATTCGAGTGCCCGCATCGATTTGAGGGTCTCCGGCGAGGGTGGCATGCGGTTGCTGATCAGCGTGTCGGGCGTTCGCGGCATCGTGGGCGAAACGCTCAGCCCGACGCTCGTCACGGAATTCGCGCAGAGCTTCGCCACGCTGGCCGGCCCCAGCCCGCGCCTCGTGCTCGGACGCGACACGCGCCCGAGCGGCGAGATGTACGCCGCGGCCGCCGAGGCCGGGTTGCTGGCGGCGGGGGCGCGCGTGACGCGCCTCGGCGTCGCGATGACGCCGACCGTTGGCTACGCGATTCGCGAGGGGGCCTACGACGGCGGGTTGATCATCACGGCGAGCCACAACCCGGCGCCGTGGAACGGAATCAAGTTCCTCGACGGCTCAGGCCTGGCACCCGATCCGCAGACGGCGGCGAAGCTGGCGGAGCTTCGCACCGCGCGGGGCTGGCGGCAGGCGGCGAGCGGCTTTCGGCCCGTCGACTCGGATTCCGACGCAGGAGCGCGGCACGCGCAGGCCGTCATCGACGCCGTCGAGGCCGACCTCTCGCCGCTGCGCGGGCTGAAGGTCGTGCTGGACAGCATCAACGGCGCCGGCGCGGTCGTCTCGGGCGATTTCCTGCGACGGCTCGGCTGCGACGTCACGCACATGAATGGCCAGCCGAGCGGCGAGTTCGTCCATCCGCCGGAGCCCGTGGCCGAGAACCTCGTCGAGTTGTGTTCGGCGGTGCGCGACAGTGGCGCGGCGGTCGGCTTTGCCCAGGACCCCGACGCGGACCGGCTGGCGATCGTCGATGAGCAGGGGCGCTACATCGGCGAGGAGTACACCTTGGCGCTGGCGGCCTGGGCCACGCTGCTGCGGCGCCGCGGGCCGCTCGCCGCGAACCTGAGCACGTCGCGGCTGGTGGACGCCGTCGCCCGGCGCTACGGCGTTGGGGTGCATCGCACGCCGGTCGGCGAAGCCAACGTTGCGCGGGCGGTCGTGCGTCACGGCTGCGTGCTGGGCGGCGAGGGGAACGGGGGCGTGATCGATCCGCGGTTCTCGCTCGTGCGCGACAGCCTGGCGGCCATGAGCCTCGTGCTGCAACTCATGGCGGAAACCGGCCGGACACTGGGGCGACTGGTCCGTGAACTGCCGGCTTACGTGATGATCAAGCACAAGGCCGAGTGCCCGCGGGATCGCATCGACGCCGCCGTCGCGGCGGTGGCAGCCGCGTTCGCCGAGCTGCGGCCCGACCGGTCAGACGGGGTACGCGTCGATTTCGAGACGGGTTGGGTGCACCTGCGGGCATCCAACACCGAGCCGATTGTGCGCCTGATCGCGGAGGCCGAGTCGGCGGCGGAGGCCGAGACGCTGGTCAAGCGGGTGCGCACGGCGGCAGACCTGTAGGCGACAGCTGCGGAACCCTCGGGCCGGTCAGCGGTTGCGGGTCGCCGGGCGAGAATGGTGGTCGCCATTCTCGCCCCGGTCGCCCGTCCCCTTGGAGGACTCCCCTGACATCGTCCCGCAGCTACCCGGTTATAGGGCGCAAGCGGGGGCGGGAAAACGGATTCCGCGCACTTTCAAGGACCGCGCATTTGTGCGCGGTCCGGGCGCCGGTGCCGCCTGCGGAGACCAGCCCTGGGGGTGGTGACCGCGGTCCACGGCCCAGCCCGGAACACGCCGCCGGCCGCGGCGTTCCGCGGAGGGAAGTTCCAGAAAAAAAGCGATTGACCGGGACACGCCTTGGTGAGAATATGGAGGCGGCAAGGGCGCTGCGCGTCTGCGTGGCGGCGCGTGCCGATCCGCTCCTTGCCGCGAGGCGGAGAGCGGACCACGCAACCGGGGCCATTCACAGCGAGACCCAAACGCTATGATTGACACGTCGCCAGCGAACGCCGCGCAGCGCAAGGAACGGCTGCATAACCTGATTGATGTGACGTTAAGGTACCGGGCGTCGAGCAAGACGGACCTGGCGCAGTTCCTCGGGCGCGACAACAGCCGCCTGTATCCCGACACGGACAATCCGAAGCTGGACCTGATCGTGGGGTTGGCCCAGGCGCTGGACTGGCCGGTTGACGCCGTCGTCGATTACGTGTGGAGCGGCGGTGCTCACATCACGCGGGTGGCCGGCGGCTCGCCGCCGCGCGACTTCGCGACCTGCCGCGACGAGACGATCGCCGCCCTGAATCGCGGCGACTACGACGGGGCGTTGCGGCTCTCACAGGGGATGCAGGCGCTGGCGGGGACGGCGGCGGAGAAGGCCTGGGGCCTGCGGCTGTGGGGGCTGGCGAGCGAGGCGCAGGGGCATTATGGGCGGGCCGTCGCGGCGTATCGGCGCGGGCTCGAGTGCAGCCCGATCCCGCGGTCGGAGCGGCTGGCGCTTCAGATCAACCTGGCGGGGGCGTCGTATTGCCAGTGGGACCTGACGTCGGCGCTGGCCGTGTCGCAGTACGTGGCGCGGCAGTTTGCCGACGCGCGGCCGGCCGACCTGCGCGAGAGCGTGACGGAGGCCGTGGCCTACTACGTCAGCGGCAGCTCGCAGCGGCGGCTGATGACGGTTCAGCCCGATGCCGTGGCTTCGTTGGCGCAGGAGGCGCGCGGCGATCTGCGGCGGGCGATTGACCTGTTCGAGCAGATCGTCCGCGAATACGGGGCCGAAGACTGCGGCGCCATGGCCCAGACGTGCCGCGGAGCCCTGCTGGAGGTCGAGGCGGCCCTTGGGCTGCTGGACCCGCGCGAAGCGCTGGAGCAGGTGCGGGCGGCGCTGGTGGTGCTGGAGCAGCCGCCCGACGCGTGGCCGAAGGGCGACGGGCTCGAGAGCCTGGGCTGGTGGTGCGAGTTCGGCGCGAACATCGCCTTCCGGCACCTGCCGGACGCCCAGCTTCAGCGCTACGTGGAGCCGTTCTCGGAGAGCCTGCTGGACGTGGCGCGCCTGCTGCGGAACTGGGCGCTCATCGAGCGCGCGGTCTCGATCCAGCACGCGATGCACCAACGAATCGTGGAAGTGACGGGCATGAAGCTGCCGTACCCGCTCGACGGCGAGCACGTCGACCTGATCGCCGGCGCGGTCGGGAGATTCCCGCGGCTGCGGGGGGATGGCTGGGAGATTCTCAACGGCGCCGCGCGCGCGGCCGCGAGAAAGGGTTAGCCGTGTTTACGCTGTTTAGTCGGGCACGCTCGCGGCCCGCCGGCCTCGTCGGCCTGGCCTTCGTCGGCGTGGTCGGCGCCTCGCTGAGCTTCGGGCATGGGGTCAAGTACAACGTCGCCACGTTTGTGCTCGAGGGCGACGCGACCGGTGTGGCCTGGGCCTGGCGGATCGAATCCGCCGTTCTGCCGGCCAGCTTCGATCCGGTCAGCACGGAGATCGGCGGTGTGCCGAGCGGGACGGCGCTCGACGTCGCCAACGTCTTCGCCGCCAGCATCCTGACCGAGTCGATCGCCGACAATCCGGACGGGCCCTGGCTGCTCGCCGCCGCCGCCAACAAGGCGGGCATGACGCTCATGACCGTGTACAGCACCGATGACACGGCGCTGAACCTGCTGGTCGGGCCGGCGGGCGCACCGGCTGCCACCCTGGTCGGACACACGCCGGTCCAGTTCAATCCGACGATCGCGCGGCTCAACCTGTCGGGACTGGACTGCAACGCGAACGGCTGGGACGACGCGATCGATTTCCTCGTCGGCGAGGCGCGCGACGTCAACGGCAACGGGATCGCCGACGAATGCGACCTGCTGAACTGCCCGGGCGATGTGACCCTCGACGGGATCGTGAACCAGGCCGATCTCGGCCTGGTGCTGAGCAACTTCGGCTGCTGCGGCGACGTGCCCTGGCAGTGCCCCGGGGATGTCAACCTCGATCTGAAGGTCGACCAGGCCGACGTGGGCATCGTTCTCGGCCGGGTCGGCACGAGCTGCAACTGAAAGCGTCCTCCGATGCTGCGGCCATGAGAAACGCGCGAACGCGTTAACGTCAAAGATGGCCGAGAGCAGTGAAGCGTCTCGTAACATCACACGTTCCAATCGGCGGACGACTCGAAGGTCGCCGCGCTCCGGACGAAACGCGCAAGTCCGGCTTGCCCGAGTGCGCGATGCAATCGCATAGTCACTGACTGGGGGAAGTTCCCGTCGCCGTTGGCTTGGCGCGGGCGCGGCGCGTCCGGGCCCGGTTCGGTGTGCGCGCGGTCCCCGGTCCGCGGCACATTCAATCGGGCCCCGCTCTCATGGCCGCCCGGCGCATAGCGCGGGCCTGCGGCGAGGGAACCACCATGCCCCCGTGTCCACCCGTGAACGAGCGGTTTGGCCGCACCTCCCGTCGGATGCTCGTCGCCTGGTCGTGCTGCATCCTCGCCGCGGCCCTGCCGCCGGCGGCAGGCCAGTGCGAGATCATGAAACTGGTCCCCGCCGATGGCGGGCCGAACTTCTGCTTCGGGCTGTCGGTGGCCGTCGACGGATACGACGTCGCCGTCGGCTCACCGCGGACGAGCCAGCGCGGCATGGCGTATATCTTCGAGCGCGAGGGCGGCGCCTGGAACCAGGCCGCACGGTTCATGGGAGACGGGCTCTACGGACTGAACGACCAGTTCGGCCAGTCCGTCGCCATCAGCGGCAACGCCATGCTCGTCGGCGCCTGGTCGGAGAACACCGGCGGCGCCGTGTATGCATTCCGGCGTCACAACGCGCTGTGGGCTCGCGAGGCGCGCTTCAGCGCGGCGGAGACGGCGAGCGGCGATCGTTTTGGATACTCGGTGGCGCTGCGGGGCGACGTGGCCGTGGTCGGCGCGCCGTTCCGCAACGCCGCCTACGTCTTCCGCTGGGACGGTCAGGCCTGGAGCGAGCAGGCCAGGCTGGTCGCGACCGGCGGCTTGAATACCGACGACTTCGGGCAGGCGGTCGCGCTCGACGGCGAGACGATCGTCGTCGGCGCTCCGCAGCACGACGCGGCCGGATTCAACGTCGGCTCCGCATTTGTCTTCGAGCGGCAGCGCAACGGAAGCTGGCAGCAGGTCGCGATGCTGACGCCGGCGCCGGCCTGGCCGTCGTCGCGGTTCGGCGCAGCCGTGGCGCTGCACGCCGGAGCCGTCGCGGTCGGCGCACCGGTGGGCGGGTCGGTATTTCCGGCAGGGGCGACTTTCGTGTACGAGCGCAGCGGGCGCGGCGGATGGACGCAGGTCGCGGCCTTGAGCGATCCGAACGCACCCGGCTCGAGCCAGATCGGAGCGTCGGTCGCGCTGGACGGCGGCATCCTGCTGGTCGGCGCCAGCCAGTACCGCGAGGGCGCAGGGCCCGCGACCGGGGCGGCGTACGTCTTCGAGAGGCGGCCGGGCGGCTGGCAAGGCCTCGCTCGCCTGACCGCCCACGATGGCGAGGACGGCGACTGGTTCGGGGCGGCGGTGGGGTTGCACGGGCGCCTGGGGTTGGTCGGCGCCTGGCGCGATAACCCGAACGGCTCGCGCAGCGGGTCGGCGTACCTGTTTGCCGCCGGCCCGGATGCCGACGGCAACGGGCTCATGGACGCGTGCGGCTGCCTGGGCGATCTGAGCGGAGATTGGGTGGTCGATTCCGAAGATCTCGCGCTGCTGATCGCCGCCTTCGGTCTGGGGCTGGAAGGCGGTCCGGACCTGAACGCGGACGGCGTGGTGGACCAGCACGACCTGGGCATCATGCTGATGCGGCTCGGGAGCGTCTGTCCGTAGCCGCGTGACGGTGAGGCCGCACGGCGTTATCATGGCTGCACCCGTGGCGCGGTCGAGTGCCCTCTCGCTCGCCAGGTCGGAGTGAACTTCAGTGTCGAGCCCGTCAGGCCCGGCGACACGCGCCGGGCCGAGCGTCCAGAGTCCCCAACAGAGCGCCGCCGACTTAACACCCGAGCGCCAACCCGAGGCCGATGCGAGACTGCGTCCGGCGGCGGCGCTGCGCGCGGCGCTGGCGGCCGGCTATGGCTGGCGCGACTTGCGTTCCGACCTTCTGGCGGGCATGGTCGTCGGCGTGGTCGCATTGCCGCTCTCGATGGCGCTGGCCATCGCCACCGGTGTCCCGCCTCAGTACGGCCTCTACACGGCGATTGTCGCCGGAGCGGTCGTTGCGCTCCTGGGCGGCTCGCGGGTGCAGGTGTCGGGGCCGACGGCGGCGTTCGTGGTGGTGCTGGCGCCGATCGTGACGCGCTTCGGACTGGGTGGCCTGCTCCTGGCGTCGGTGCTGGCGGGCCTGCTGCTGGTGCTGATGGGCATCGCCCGGCTCGGCCGCTGGATCGGCTTCGTGCCCTACCCGGTGATCACCGGCTTCACCGCCGGTATCGCGACGGTCATCGCGACGTTGCAGATGCAGGACTTCCTTGGCCTGACCGTGCTGCACAAGCCGGATCGCTTCCTCGAGCGCGTGGCGGCGATGGCCGCGGCGCTGCCGACGGTGCGCTGGGGTGACGTGTCGGTCGGGGTGTTCACGCTCGCCGCGCTGATCGGGACGCCGCGCCTCACCCGCCGCATTCCCGCGCCGCTGATCGCGATGCCGGTGGCGACGCTGCTGGCGCTGGCTGCGGCGCAGGTTGTCCCCGGCTTCGCGTGCGACACGATCAGCAGCCGGTACGGCGGGGTTCCGCAGACGCCGCCGCAGTTCGTGATTCCGTGGGCCTACCCTGGGCCGGACGGCGAGCCGCTGGCGCTGACGCTGCCGCACCTGGAGACGCTGCTGTTCTCGGCGATGGCGATCGCGATCCTGGGGGCGATCGAGTCGCTGCTGAGCGCGACGGTGGCGGCGGCGATGTCGGGCACGGAGTACGACCCGGACGCCGAGCTGATCGCCCAGGGCACGGGCAACATCGTGGCCCCTTTCTTCGGCGGGTTCGCGGCGACCGGGGCCATCGCGCGCACCGCGGCGAACGTTCGCGCCGGGGCGCGCTCGCCCCTGGCCGCCGTCGCGCACGCCGCGTTCCTGCTGGTCGGCGTGCTGGCGGCCGCGCCGATCCTGGGCTACCTGCCGATGGCGTCGATGGCGGCGCTGCTGCTGATCGTGGCCTGGAACATGAGCGAGATCCGCCACGTGCTGCACGTGCTGCGCGTCGGCCCGCGCGGCGACGCGCTGGTGCTCGTCACGTGCTTTCTGCTCACGGTCATCTTCGACATGACCATCGCCGTGACCGTCGGCATCGTGCTGGCGGCGCTGATCTTCATGCGGCGGATGGCGGACGTGACGGGCGTCAGGCTGGTGGGGCACGCGCACGCGCGGCTGACGGAGCCCTTGCCGCAGAACGTGCTGTTGTACGAGATCGCCGGGCCGCTCTTCTTCGGAGCGGCTCAGCGGGCGATGGGGGCGCTCAAGAGCATCGCGAGCGGCGTGTCGGTCGTGGTGCTGGACATGCGCAACGTTCCGACGCTGGACATGACGGGCCTGGTGAACCTGGAATCGACCTTGTTCAAGCTCCACAAGCTCCAGGTCTACACGATCCTGGCGGGCGTGCAGGAGCAGCCGATCAAGCTGATGGCCCGCGCGGGATGGCATCACCAGGACTGGATGTCGGTCTATCGCTCTTTCGATCACGCGATCGCGGTGGCCCGCGACCTGGCCCACCTGATGCCCCTTGGCGACCGGCATGCGACCACTGCGCACGGGCACGTCCGGCAGTGAGGCGGGGCGGTCTTCCGGCGCGAGCGCCTCCGTGCACGGTGCGGCTCGCATCGGCTTCTACGCGTACAGCCCGCGCAGGCGCATGGTCCGGTCCACACGCTCGATGCCGACGGCCAGCGCCGCCGTCCGGATCGGAGTCTTGTGCCGTCGGGCGAACTCGCGCGAGCGCTCGTAGCCGCCGCGAAGCAGTTGTTGCAGGCGCGAGTCGATCTCGTCCTCGCGCCAGAAGAAGTTCATGCCGCCCTGGACCCACTCGAAGTACGAGACCGTGACGCCGCCGGCGTTGCAGACGATATCCGGGATGATCGTGACGCCGTTGCGCTCGAGGATCGGATCAGCGTCGGGCATGGTGGGCCCGTTGGCGCCCTCGGCGAGGACCTTGCAGCGGATCTTCGCGGCGTTCTCGACGGTGATGACGTGGCCGGTGGCCGCCGGGGCGAGCACGTCGCATGGAATCGTCAGAACCGAGTCGCCCTCGACCTTGTCGGCCCCGTCCACGCCCTCGAGCGTGCGGTTCTTCGAGGCGTAGTCGACGAACTTGCGCACGTCGATGCCCTTCTCGTTCACGTATCCACCCGATACGTCCGCCACCGCGATGACCCTGGCGCCGCGGCGGCTGAAGGCGAGGGCGGCGTGCGTGCCGACGTTGCCGAAGCCGTGCAGCACAACGCTGGCGCCCTCGAGCTTGAGGCCGATCTCCTCGGCGGCGTAGGTCGTGGTGTAGACCAGCCCGTGGCCGGTGGCCTCGGCCCGGAGGACCGAGCCGCCCACGTCGACAGGCTTTCCGGTCACGACCTCGGGGCAGAACTTGCCCACACGGGCGCTGTAGGTGTCCATGATCCACGCCATCGTGCGCTCGTTCGTGCCCATGTCCGGCGCGGGGATGTCCACTTCGGGTCCGATGATGTTGGAGATTTCGGCGGTGTAGCGGCGGGTGAGATTCTGGGCTTCGCCGTAGCTGAGCCGCAGCGGAGCGACGCGCACGCCGCCCTTGGCGCCGCCGAGGGGAAGCCCCATGACGGCGCACTTCCAGGTCATCTGCATGGCCAGGGCGCACACCTCGCCGACGTCGACCTCGGGGTGGTAGCGGATGCCGCCCTTGTAGGGGCCCAGCGAGTCGTTGTGCTGCACGCGGTACCCGGTGAAAACCTTCACCGAGCCGTCGTCCATGCGTGTCGGCACCGAGACGATCACGATGCGCTCTGGCCGGCGCAGCCGCGCCGCCGTGTTCGGATCAAGATTGAGGACGGCGGCCGCCGCCTCGAAATTCTGGATCACGCGCTGATATGCCGGCGAGCTCTCGAAATCCAGTCCCGAACCGGGGGGCGGTGCCACGAACTTGGACATGTGAAGCCTCAGTCGCCTCGCTTGTTGGTGTCAGGAAGACGCTTTCAACCACAAACAAACGGCAAACCGGCAGTATAAGCGTCCACCACCCGTCGAAACAACGCGCGGCGGGGCCCCCCCGATCCAAACGCGGGAGTTTCGATCCACAAGCGGGGGTTCTGAATCCCCGCGGGGGTTCGATCCGAGCCCCGAGCGCAAGCGCCGGGATCATCCACCCCAGGCATGCCAGACGCCCCTTGGGCCCCGGAGCGGATGAAGGAGACCCAGGCGATGGAGACCCCGGCGCTTGCGCTTGGGGCTCGGTGCGGCCGCGGCTAACATCCTCGTTTCATTCAGCGGGGAGCACCGAACCATCAGCGGGGAGCACCGAACCATCAGCGGGGAGCACCGAACATGGCCCGATTGGGCGTGAACATCGACCACGTGGCGACCGTGCGGCAGGCCCGCAAGGCCGACGAGCCCGACCCCGTCTGGGCGGCCGTCGAGGCCGAGCTCGGCGGCGCCGACTGCATCACCTTCCACCTGCGCGAAGACCGTCGGCACATCAGCGACCGCGACGCCGAGGTGCTGAGGCGGACGGTGGCGACGAAGCTGAACATGGAGATGTCGGTCGCGGCGCCGATCGTGAAGATCGCGCTGGAGCTGCGGCCGGAGCAGTGCACGCTGGTTCCGGAGCGGCGCGAGGAGGTCACGACCGAGGGCGGGCTGGATGTGGTTCGGCTCCGGCGGCGCGTGGGGCCGGTGGTGGGCCGGCTGAAGCGCGCGGGCGTGCTGAGCAGCGCATTCATCGAGCCGCGGCTGGAGCAGGTGCGGGCGTGCGTCGACCTGGGGTTCGACGCGGTTGAGCTGTGGACCGGGGCGTACGCGCACGCCCGTTCGGCGGCGCAGCGCGAGCGGCGGCTCGAGGCGCTGGTGGCGGCGCTCGACGCGGGTCTCGATCAGGGGCTGACGGTTCACGCGGGACACGGCCTGACCTATCGCAACGTCGAGCCGCTGGCGGCGATCCAGGGATTCGACGAGTTCAACATCGGGCACAGCATCGTGTCGCGGGCGATGTTCGTGGGAATGCGCGAGGCGGTGCGCGAGATGAAGGCGCTGCTGGTGCGCGGCGAACGGCCGTTGGTGGTCTGCCCGGATGAGCACGCGGAGGACGCGCAGGCGAAGAGGGGCTGAGGCCGCGCAGCGGTTCTCCGATTGGCGCAGCCGCGAGGCCACTCGCCGGCGCGCGCGGCTCGTATCGCGGCGGGGCCCTTGTCACCCGGGCGCGACTCAGGCAAAGGCGGGCAGCTCCTCGCCGGGGCGGTCGATGAACGTCTGCTGCCAGAGCTCAAGCGTAATCAGGCAATAGAGCAGGTAGGAGTGGTCGGCGCGGTTGGCGTCGTTCTCCGCGACGGCGGCCCGGACGGCGGCGGGGTCGAACAAGCCGCGCTGGCGAAGGCGGCGCTCGCTGAGCACGTCGGCGATGACGGGCTTGAGGTCGTCGGCCATCCACTTGCGCAGGGGCGCGCCGAAGCCGGTCTTGCTGCGATACAGAATGCCCTTGTCGATGTGCCGCTCCATGGCGCGCTTCAACACGTACTTCGTGACGCCCTTGTGCAGCTTATAGCGCTCGGGGATCGCGGCGCACAGCCGCATGAGCTCGAGGTCCATGTAGGGCACGCGCACCTCGATCGACGCCGCCATGCTGGATTTGTCGGTGTACAGGAAGTTGTGCGCCGCCAGGAAGCTCTGGATCAGCATGTGCGAGTGCCGGTTCAGCTCGCCCAGCCCGCGGAAGTCGTCGTAATAGCGCTGCATCGCCGCGGGAACGGGCTCCGCGCCGTTACCCGCGAAGGCCGCGGCCCGGATGCGCCGCCGGGCCTGCGGGCTCGACCAGTCCACGAGCTCCAGGTGCCGCGCGAGCCCACGGCTGACGAGGCCGCGGCGGAATTTCCGCAGGCGTCGCGGGAGGGGGCTCTGGGCCCCGAGCAATGAGCCGCTGACCCCAGCCGCCGCGGCGAGCAGCGGATCCAAGGCGAACGCGGGCAGCCAGTTGAGGCGCTCGTAGCGCTGGTAGGCCTGGTGCGTGCGATAGCCGAAGAAGACTTCGTCGCCGCCGGTGCCCGAGAGCAGGACGGTGGTGCCGTCGTCGCGGGCGAGCTTGCTGATGAGGTAGCTGGGAATGACGGCGGGGTCGGCATCGGGCTCGTCGAGGTGATAGACCATCTTCGGGACGAGCGCGATCATGTCCGGACGGAAGACAAAGGACCTGAGCGTGACGCCGAGGTCGGCGGCGACCCGCTGGGCGAAGGGGAAGTCGTTCTCGAACTGGTCGCGAGCCATGTCGGCCTCGGTCAGCTCGGCGGTATAGCAGCGGATTTCGCGGTCGGGGAACGAGGCCCGCATGGAGGCGACGATGCTGGAGGAGTCGAGCCCGCCCGACAGGAACGCGCCGAGCGGCACGTCGGAGACCATCTGGCGGCGCGTGGTGCGCAGGAACGTGTCGTGGACGCGGTCGATCCACTCGGCTTCGGATACAGAGTCGTCGGGCTCGTAGGCCAGCGAGAACCAGCGTTGCGTGCGCGGGCGGCCGTCGCGCCAGAGCAGGTAATGCCCCGGCTCGACCTTGCGCACGTGCCGCAGCATGGTGTGCTCGCCGGGCACCCAGAGGAACGTGAGGAACTCGCCGATGACCTCGTGGTGCAGCTCGCGCGGGAGGCCGGGGACGCGCAGCAGCGCCTTGATCTCGGAGGCGAAGAACAGCCGCTGGCCGTCCTGCCAGTAGTACAGCGGCTTGATGCCGGCGTGGTCGCGCGCCAGCAGCAGTTGCCGCTGCCGTCCGTCCCATAGCGCGAAGGCGAACATGCCGTTGATGCGCTCCAGCATCCGCGGCCCGTGCTCCTCGTACAAGTGCACCAGCACCTCGGTGTCCGTGCGGCTGCGCAGGACGTGCCCGCGCTCCAGCAGCGCCCTCCGGTGATCCTCGAAGTCGTAGATCTCGCCGTTGAAGGCGATCCAGATCGAGCCATCCTCGTTGCACATCGGCTGATGGCCGGCGGGGGAGAGGTCGATGATGGACAGTCGCCGGTGGCCGAGGCCGACGTGGGCGTCGTCGTCGTGCCAGGTTCCCATGTCGTCCGGGCCGCGGTGGGTCATGGCGCGGGCCATGGGCTCGAGCAGCTCCGGACGCCGATCGCCGACGTAGCCGCAGATTCCGCACATGCTCAGTCTCCCCTCCCGCCGACCCCGCTCGCCGTCCGCGCCGCCTGGCCGCTGATCGGCTCTCCCAGGCAGACGCGATACTCGCGCTCGAGGGCCTCGGCGACCGCGGCGGGCGCAAAGCGCTCGGCGAGGCGGCGTGCCGCGGCCGCACACCGATTGCGGTACGTCTCATCGGCCATGAGCGTTCGCAGGTTGGCGGTGAAGTCGTCGACAGTGGGGGGGCACATGAGCCCGGCGCCGTGCTGCTGAACGTCGGCGGCCAGGGCCACGCCGTCGGAGGCGACACAGGGAACGCCGAATTGCAGGGCCTCGGCGACGGAGAGGCCGAAATTCTCGTGCTTCGAGGCCTGGGCGAAGAGGTCGGCGCGGGCGAGGCAGGCGGTCTTGGCCGCGCCGCGGACGAGCCCCGGCAGCCAGACGTGCCCGGCCGCGCCGGCCTGGGCGGCGCGCTGCCTGAGCCGCTCGACCAGGCGGACGTCCTCGTGGTAGCCGGCAAGCACAAGGTGCCAGCGCTCGAAGTCGCGCCGAAGATTGAGAAAGGCCTCCAGGACGATCGGCAGGTTCTTCACGGAGCAGATGCGGCCGAGGTAGAGCAGGACCTTGTCGGCCGGCGCGATCGCGGGGCATAGTTCGCGCAGGGCGGACCGGTCGTGGCGGGTGTCGGAGGGCGGGGCGCTCACCGGCTGCGGCACGATGAAGCAGCGCCGCACGCGCAGCGGCAACCCGGCGAGCTCGCGCTGCTCTTTCAGGCTCGTGCAGTGCACCGCCGCCGCCCGCTCGAACGGCCGGCGCTCCACCAGGCGCAGGTACAGCCATTTCCGCAGCGCCTTCCCGGAACGCGACACGACCCCGAGGTTTCCCGCCGGGCGAATCACGTACGGAATGCCGTACTCCCCCGCGGCGGCGGCGGCGGCGAGCAGGTGATAGCGCCAGGTGCCGTGGACGTGCACGATGTCGCAGCCGCGGGCCAGCTCGCGGATGCGGCGACGGACGCGCGCGTCGTACCACAGCAGGCGACCGTAGGTCACGGGTTCGAGCACGTGCAGGCGGGCGTCGCGGCCGGCGGGCAGCGTCTGGGGCCCGGCCGTGAAGCGGCAGGGCAGCACGGTCACGTCGTCGCCGCGCTGCGCCTGGGCGCGGGCCAGGTTCGCGAGCCCTTCGGTCGGGCCGCCGAAATTGACGGGCAGGCCGTATATGACGTGGAGGATCTTCACGCGTGCTCCACGGGCAGGGGCGCGGCGTGCGTCGAGGCTGCTTCGTGCGCCCCGGTGCGCAGAATCATCGGCGTCTTGCCGGCGACGGTCTGACGATGGCGCTCGACGCGGTTGACGCCGATCTCGCCGAGGAGCGGATGAACGCGCGCCAGGGCGCGACGCAGTGCGGCGACGCGCTCGGCGGTCAGCGGTGCGGCGGCGGTGTAGTTGAGCGCGATGGCGTCGCCTTCCTGCACGGCCTGGTAGCTGGCGACATCGGGGATGGCGGCGACACAATGCGTGATCGCCTCGGAGTGGATGCGCGTGCCGTCATGCAGGAGCAGGAACGTGTTGCAGCGCCCGATCACGCGCTCGAAGCGCAGCACGCCGACACCGTCGTCAGCCGCGTTGCACAGCTCGATCTCGTCGCCGAGCTCGTAGCGGACCAGCGGCATGCAGCGCGGAAACAGGCTGGTGATCCGCACGATGCGCCCGCCGTTCGGCCCAGGCTCGGCGGCCTCGACGAAATGGGTGTTCCAGAAGACCTCGTAGCCGCCGGCCGGCGTCGTGTGGGCGATCAGATTCGTCTCCACCGCGCCGTACTCCATGGCCAGTGGCGCGCCGAAGGTGCGCTCGAGCAGCGCGGCGCTGTCGGCGGCGGGCAGACCCTCGGCGGTGGCAATGACCGCCTTCAGGCGGAGCTGTGCGAAATCCGCGGCGCGGTCGGCGTTGGCCCGGGCGAACAGATCGAGCGCGACGCTGTAGCCGAGGACATAGGCCGGACAACAGTGCAGCAGCGCGTCGCCCACCCGCCGCAGGGCCTGCGGGCGCAGGTCATAGGCGGACTGACGGCAGTATCCGGCCAGGTAGTCTCGCAGGCGCCGGTCAAGGCCGCGGAGCCGCGCCTTGAATCCTTCGCCGAGCAGGTGCCGGTGGCCCCACAGCAGCAGCGCGCGGTCGCTCGGCCGCAGCCCGTACCAGCCGCGGCCGACCCACAGGTCCGGCCCGGTCGCCACGCGCTCGCTCTCCCAGGCGGGGAGTTGCAGCGGCTGCGCCGACGAGCCCCCCGTGGTGCGCCACCACTCCGGCGGGCGCGAGGTGTCGTGCAGGCGCGCGCCCTCGCGGCGGACAACGTCGCGAGTCATCACTGGCAATGCGGCGGCGAACTGTTCCCAGGAGACAAACTCGCGCGGGAGGCTGTGCGCCCGCGCCAGGCCGGCGTAATAGGGCACGTCCACGCAGATGTGCGGCCACAGGCGGTTGAAGGCCGCGAGCTGCCGCGACCGCCGCGCCGCGTCGTCCAGCGCCGCATGGTGTGCCGCGCGCCGCCGCGCGATCCCCGCGCGCATCCGAGCGTCACGCACTTTGCGGATGAGCCACATGACGCGCGCCTTTCCCAAGACCCTACAGTCGCCCGATCCAGCCGGCGGGCGGGCGGTACGTCCTTTTCACGCCGGCCCGCAGCTCGTCCCAGGTCATCCCGCGGCCGTTGCAGAGCGGCTCGGCGCGCCCGGCGCCGGGCGCGAGGATGGGAAGCCGCGCGAGGCGACGGGCCTCGCGCACGAGCGCCAGCCGCTGCGGATCGTACCCCATGAGGATTGCGGCGGCCTCGTCGGCCTCGACGGGGTTGTCGGACCAGACGAGCGTGCCGCTGTGAACGGGGTCGGGCGCGAGCGGCCCAGCGCCCTCGCCGCCGATGACGCCGTCGATCAGCGCCAGGTGCGGGCGTAGCTGCTGGTCGTGCAGGCGGCCGTCGAGGTCAGCGTGGGCGATGCAGCGCGCGATGTCGAGGGTCATGCGCCAGGCCGTGTCGTTGCCCCACCAGGCGCCCCCGGTGCCGGTGACGGCCTTGCTGGCGAGCTTGCGCGTGGCACGGTCGAGCACGCGCAGCGCCCGCGCCGCGCCCGAGTCCGACGGAATGCGCTGCACGCGGTCGTGCACGCGCGACAGCACGCGTAGCACGCCCGTCGGGTCGCCGGGATACTCGTCGCCGCCGGCGGCGGGCGGTCCCTGGCGGTGATGGGCGAGGCAGTCCTTGTGCGCGATGGCGCCGACGCAGCCCTTGAGCGCGCAGGTCATGCCGACCTTCTCGTGCGTCTTGAGCTTCGGAATGCTGACGATGACGTCGGATTCGAGGATCGCGCGGTTGAGGATGTACAGGTGGCTGCCGCCGGCGTGGCAGGCCTCGGTGCGCTGCGGGTCGTAGTCGAGCACGCGGTAGCGCGGCGCGCGCGCATCGAGCGCGGCCAGCAGGCTGTCGCCCGCCAGGTCCACAACGATCCCGTCGGCGTCCCCGCGGCGCTCCAGCTTCGAGATCCAGCCCCAGGCGTTGCGCTCCGCCACGTGCAGCCGCAGATCGCAGAGCTCGACCGGGGCGCCGGCGGCGCGGTAGAACGCCGCCAGCTCGGCGGCGCCGGTCTGCCGCGTGACCTCATCCCACTTGCAGCCTTGCAGCGGGGCGTTGCCGAAACGCACGCGCCCGCGCGGCCCGACGGCGATCAGCACGTAGTCGATCACTGCGCGAATCACCGACGCGTGCGTGCACTTCCCGAGAAAGGCCTCTTCGCGCTCCTGTGGCCGGCGGTGGTATACGAAGTTGCACAGCACGAACACGCGCTGCCCGGGGCGCACCCAGGCGCCAAGCGGATTCCATTCGGCCGTGCCGAAGCGATTGCGGTCCAGCCCCGAGTCGGCAAACAGCCGGCGCACGGCGGCATAAACGCCGTTGGAGCGTGCGGCCGCCTGGCCAAAGCGATACTCCGGGTAGTCCTCGGCGGGGCCGAAGGCGTCTCCCGAGGCAGGATAGGCCAGGCTGTCGTCAGTGACGATCGAGATCAAGGCAAACGCTCGCGCGTGTTTCCTTCCAGCGACCGGCGCCGGCGGCGTCGGAGGGTCCCTGTGAGTCTATCCCGCCGCGCGCCGCTCGACGGCCGGGCGCCCCTCAAGCAGCTCGACCATGCGCGGGACGACCACGTCGGCGTCGTAGCGCTGGGCGACGTAATCGACCAGCCGGTCAGCCGGCGGGGCGCGGAGGCGGCCGGCCAGGAAGTCCTCGACGCGGGCGCGCATCGCCGCCACGTCTCCGGCGGGGACGATGAACTCCCGCCCGAGCGGCGCCAGGACTTCCGGGATGGCGCCGGCATCGGTGGCGATCACCGGGCAGCCGTACGACAGCGCCTCGATGATGATCAGGCCGAAGCATTCCAGGGCGCGCGTGGGCAGCAGGAACAGGTCCGCGGCCTGATAGGCCAGGGCCAGGTGCTCATCCGAGATTCGGCCCATGAAGACGGTGCGCTCGTTGATGCCGGCCTCGGCCGCCATGCGCTCGAGCCGGGGCCGCAGCGCGCCGCGCCCGCCGACGTAGAGCATGCAGCGGCGTTCGCGGATCGCGGGGGTGAGCGCCTGAAGCGCGTCGGCGAGGCCGTTGCGTTCGACCAGGGCGCGCACGGTGAAGACGATCGGCACGCCGGCGGGCCAGCCGAGTTGCTTGCGCGCTTCGGTCTGCGAGAGCGTGCGCCGCAGCTCCGGTCGGCGCCAGTAGGGGATGACGGTCGTCTTGTGTGCGGCGGCGTGAAAGCGCTCGACCTGTCGGCGGGTGAATTCGGAGAGGGTGTGGATGCGCTGGGCCGCGCGCACGAGGCGCGATTCGAGGCGCCGCATGAGCGGCAGGCCGAGGGCGAGCTTGAGCCAGCCCTTCCAGCCTTCGCCGGCCCAGTTGATGCGTTGCTCGAGCACGACGGGCGAGTGCACCGTAAGCACGTAGCGCGGGCCGGCGCCGAACGCGGCCAGCGCGCCGTTGCCCGTATATGGCGTATGAAAATGCACGACGTCCCAGCGGACGTCGGCCAGGTGCCGGCGGGCGGCGGCGGCGGCGGCAGCGATGCAGCGGCCGGCGGCATCGGGCCGGAACGACGCGATCTGCGGCTTGTCGTAGCGCACGACGCGGATGCCCTCGAGGTCTTCGACCTCCGGGGACCCAGCCTGCTGGCACATGGCCAGGGCGGCGACGCGATGGCCGCGATCGCGCATGACGGCGGCGATGTCACCCGCGACGCGCGCCGCGCCGCCGGGTGCGTCGGCGAACCAGCTATCGCCGGCGACCAGGTAGTTCATCGAAGGACGGCCCCCGGGGCTTGCCGGCCGATGGGCGTCGCCAGGCGCACCGGTAAGCCGCGCGGCGCCCGGCGCGGGCGGACGTCGCCGATGATCGGGAGGATGACGATGTGCCAGACGAGCCAGCCGGCGATTCCGGCGAGGAGCAGCATGCGCGTGTGGGTGATGATGTCGAGGTTCGATGCCCAGAAGACCGAGTAGGCGATCATCGACAGATAGAACAGGCCCTTGTAGGGCGAGTACTGGGTGGCCTTGTGGATCCAGCGCATGGCGATGGCGTGTATGAGGCCGACGAACAGGCTGCCGAGAATCACGGGCAGCCAGCCGCCGATCATCCACAGGCTGCCCACGAAGGACAGCTCGACCGACGTCTTCTCCGTGATGCGGAAGCCGTAGCGCTTGAGCTGCCCGGTCCAGGAGTAGTAGCGCACGCCGTACAGGCGCCCCGGGATGAAGATCGTCGTGATCAGCTCCTGGGCGAAGTCGCCGGCGACGAATGGGACGTAGTCGTAGTAGTCCGGGGTCAGCGTGATGAGCGAGTGTCCGCCGGTGGAGAACGTGCGGCTGAAGGTGCGTCCGAGGGTGGAGCCCTCGGCGAGGTTTCCGCGCCAGTTCTCCTTGAGCGCCGCGGCGCGCTCGTCGAAGCGCTCCCAGCCCTTGCTCCCGAGGAGGATCTGCGTGGTCTCGCCGGCGACGATGATGATGGGCATGCCGACGAACAGGGCCGCGGCGATCATCATCCGCGTACGCTGCTTGTAGGCGCTGTAGAAGATGGCGCCCAGCGTCAGCAGCAGAAAAGGCAGGATGGCCCAGGTGCGGCCGCCGCCGACGAGGTAGAAGGCGGCCGTGCAGCAGAGGAAGCCGATAAGGGCGACCCGGATGGCGATGGGCACCCGCGGGAACAGCGCGCCGACGACGAACGGGAAGCCGTTCAGATAGATGAACGCGCCGATGCCGAGGTACTCGATGACGGCGGAGCTGGACATCTGTCCGACGATGTGCAGCCCGATGGCGAACATGGCGCCGAGAGCGGCCAGCACGCCGAGCACCGTGCCCGCGCGGTCGCGCTGGGCGAAGTCGCCGACAGGGCCGGACCGCGGCGCGAGTAGAAAGATCATCAGCAGGTAGCAGAGCACGTGGACCATCGCCGCAAGCTGCACGCGGACGTTCCCGTCGAGGCAGCGGCGATAGG
This sequence comes from uncultured Planctomycetota bacterium, assembly GCA_900696525.1. Classification (GTDB taxonomy): domain Bacteria; phylum Planctomycetota; class Phycisphaerae; order UBA1845; family Fen-1342; genus CAADGL01. The sequence goes on along the minus strand of CAADGL010000015.1, from coordinate 174,149 downwards.
TCTCGTCGATCATCACGTAGCGGTTCTCGGGGCTGAACAACCCCATGTAGATCGTGGCCGTCGGCCAGCAGAAGAACAGGTAGCCGATGAACAGCACAGGCACCATGGCGGCGAAGTTGTGCTGCCTAACGAGGTAGATGATCGCCGAGCCGATGATCGCGACGTTGATGTACGCCAGGATCAGCCCGGCGCGGTCGCGCTCCTCGGCCATCGCCAGGATCGCCAGCGGCAGAAGGATGAGCACGACGATCCAGGGCCACAGCAACCAGGCGAACTGGCCTCCGCGCGGCGCTGCCGCAGGCGCGCCCACCGCGATCGCGGGCGCAAAGCGCGCCTGGGCGCCCGCGGGCATCGGGGGTTGTCCGGGAGGGGGCATCATCGCGGCGGCGGACTCCTTTGACTGGTCGCAGCTATTCTTTCGGTTGATTCGCGACCGGACGCACCGCGCTGGCGAGGAAGACGCGGGTGAGGACGCGGCTGCCCGTGGAACCGGTTTCGATCACGTTGAACAGCATCGCCTTCAGTCGCAACACCTGCCAGAACACCATACGAACGGCCGATAATACGCTGGAGGCGACCGGGCCCCCCTCGCGGGCCTCGAAGCGCTCGAAACCGCACAGCTCCATTACTGTCCCAAGCGCGTTCGGGTTCAGCGCCAGCTCGTGCGTGAAGTCTCCGTAGCGGATCGTCGTCACCCACGGCGAATCCGCGTTCGGCGTGTGGATGATGATCCGTCCGCCGGGCCGCAGGGCCTGGCGCGCCGCGTCCAGGAAGCGCAGCAGCTCGTCCTTGCGCATGTGCTCGATGACATCGATGGCGGTGACCAGGTCGAACTGAGAGGCGTGAGCTTCGAGGAACTCGATCGCATCGGCGCAGACGACGTTCGGGTGAATCGTCCGCGCGAGCTCGACCTCCTCGGCGCTGATGTCCACACCGAGCACGTTCGTGTACCCGCGCTTCGTGAAGAACCGCAGGAGCCGCCCATAGCCGCACGCCACATCCACGATCGCCGCGTCACGCCGTTCCGGCAACCAGCCTCGCAGGCGGATGTCGAACGGCCGGCCGAACGCGTCCGCCGCCGCCAGTGAAACGGGCTCGCGCTGGCGGTGCACGGCGGAGGCGTAGCGCTCCCAGAAGCGCTGGCGATAGTCGGGCGGCTGTGGTGGCGGGGCGCTCATGGGGATGCCGGTGCTCCTGTCTCTGCGAATGCCGCCGACAGCAGCCGCTCCATCAGCCGCGTGTTGCCGTACTCGGCCAGGCAGCGCGCGTGGCCGGCGGCCGCGATGCGCTGGCGCTCGTCGGCGTGGGCCAGGTAGTAGCGCACTTTCTCGATCAGCTCGTCATCGTCGCCGAAGTACGCGGCCTCTCGCCCTTCCTCGAAGAGCTGCGCGTGCTCGCTGCTGCGCTCGGCGAGCATGAAGCCGCCGCAGGCCGGGATCTCGATGCTGCGCGACGTGTGCAGGTCGCGGTTGGCCTTGCGGAGGAAGGCGACGCTGATATCGGTGCAGCTCAGGATACGCGCATAGGGGTCGCCCCATTGCGACGGACCCGCCAGCTCGAAGCGCGCATTCAGCCGCTTCTTCCACGTCTCCCAGCCGTCGCCCCAGATCTTGACGCCGACGCCCGCCTCCGCCAGCCGCGCCAGGCTTCGGGCGCGCTGCTCCTCCGCCATGCCCACAAACCCGACCGCGGCGTGCAGGCGCTGGCGCTCCGCCGGCTCGACCTCGACCGGGCGGTGCACGCTCGGGGAGAAGCCCCAGAACGGCACCACCTGCACGACGCGCCGGGCGCCGGCGGCGCGATAGTCGGCGAGGCTGACGATGCGCGGCACGAGATGCACGTCGAACAGCGGCAGCGCCGGCATGAAACGGCCCCAGTCGTGGCTCAGGCCGCCGAACGGGTCGTCCGGGTTGTAGTGCACCAGCAGGGTATCCGGGCTGTGGCGCTTGAAGCAGCGCAGCGTCCCGGCGCCGATCGTCCGGCCGGCGTCGACCCAGAGGACGTCGAAGCGCTCGCGCTGCGCCGCGCGGCGGGCGGCGCGGTTCACCCCGGCCCAGTCAACCGGACCGAACAGCTTGCGAACGGCGCGGCCGACGAAGCTGGCCTGGCGGCGTTGGACGTGCGGCGGGACGGTGTCGAGGCCGACCACGTCGTGGCCGAGGGCCTCGAGCGCGCGCAGCCGCTGCGTGCAGGTGGAGAACCCCTCGGGCGCGAGGATGCCGATGTAGAGAATCTTCAGCTTCGCTTGCAATCGGCGGCTCCGGCAAGGTGGGCGCACCCGCGACGCGTGCAACGGGCGGGGCTCCGAGGCACGAAAGACTGCGCGAGGCGCGAGTATACGAAGCGCCGGGAGCGCGGGCAAGGCCGCCGGCTCGCGCCCGGCATTGGCGCATGGGCCGTGCGCTTTGACGCCTCGAAAGCGCTCGCGCTATACTCGACCCGTCCCCGTACGACGCCCGGTTCCGGCGCTTGCCGGCCGGGGTGTTGGAGGCCGGCCGCGGCGTTGGGGATCATCCGGGGGCTCTGCGCCATGGCCATCCGCGCGGTTCACGTGGTTCGCGAACTGCTGGCCAACCTGGCCATGTCGCTGCCCGTGGTGCGCGGCTGGCGCGTCCGGCGTGGACGGACGGCGTGCTGGAACGCGGAGGACCAGGTCGCGCTGTTCCTGTCGCAGTCGCGGATGTTCGTCGAGCCGGTCGGTGAGGCCGCCGTGCGCGGACGCGTGGTGGTCGAGGTCGGGCCAGGCGACGTCATCCCGCACGGGCTGCTCTTCCTGGGCATGGGCGCGGCGCGCTACGTCGCGATCGACCGGTTCCTGGGAGATGTCTTCGCGCCGGCGGCGCTGAAGCTGTACGAGGCGGTGCTCGCCCGCGCTCCGGCTGGAATCCGCGACGGGCTGCGCGAGCGGGGACTGCACCCGGCCAGCGAAGCGGCCCTGCGCCGGGCCTGCGCGACGGGCCAGATCGTGTTGCTGCGCGAACCGATCGAGAGCCCGCGCCTCGCCGCGCTCGACCCGGCGGACCTGATCGTCAGCTCGAACGCGGTGCAGCACTTCGCCGATATCGACCGCGCTTTCGCGAACATGGCGCGGCTGCTCCGGCCGGACGGCTTGATGATGCTGCGCGTCGACTATGGCGCCCTCGGATGCTGGACCGAGTATGAAAACCCGCTGACGTTCCTCACTGTGTCGAACGGCCTGTGGCGGCTGATGGGTGGCGCGCGCGGCTATCCGAATCGGCGGCGGCACTCGCAGGTGATCGCGGCGTTGCGGCGTTGCGGCCTCGAGCCCGAGGTGCGGCGCGTGACCCATTTCTACCCCGAACACCTCCGGCAGATTCGCCCGGCGCTCGTTGACGAGTTTCGAGCGCTGGCGGATGACGACCTGCTCGTGCGCGACGCGGAGATCGTCCTGCGGCGAAGCGGCTGAGCCGAACCGGGGGTGAGCGCGGCGACCTGCTCGCGGCTTGTCGCCCGTCGGCGACTCCACTCGCTGGCGCTCGCGGCTCGTCGCTGGCGCGGCTCGTCACTGGCGCGGCTCGTCGCTGGCGCGGCTCGTCGCGCGTCGGTGACTCCACTCGCTGGCGCTCGCGGCTCGTCGCTGGCGCGGCTCGTCGCGCGTCGGTGACTCCACTCGCTGGCGCTCGCGGCTCGTCGCTGGCGCGGCTCGTCGCTGGCGCGGCTCGTCGCGCGTCGGTGACTCCACTCGCTGGCGCTCGCGGCTCGTCGCTGGCGCTCGGAGCTCGTCGCCGGCGCGCCGTCGCCTATCATACTTCACACGGAGCGGTGGGCGCCGCTACCGGGGTCGTTCCGGAGGCGACGATGCGGAGAATCCACGCGGCCGGCGCCGCCGGCGCGGTCGTGCTGCTTGCGCTGCTGCTGCTCTACCCCCTGCTGCGCGGTCGAGGCACAGGAGGCGCGGGCGAAGGCCTGGCCGATTGGATCGGCCGGCAGATTGTCGCGATTGTCAACGCACACGTCGTTCCCGAGATCAGTTTCCGCCAGTTGACGTATACGCCGCCGGGCAGGGTCGCGCTTGCCGACGCTGTTCTGACCGCGCCGGACGGGACGCGCGTCGTCGAGCTGGGCGGGCTGGCGATCGAGTTGGCGGAGGTTCCGAGAGTCAATCATCCGATCGTCGTCGAGAGGGTGCAGATCGACCGTGGCACGCTGAATCTCATCGCCGACGCCGATACCGGCGGCCTGCGCGGCTTGTGGCCGCTGGTGCGCGGGGCGCAGCCGGCGGGCTCGAGACCGGCCGGGCACGGCGAGGGCGCCGGCGCTTCGGTGCGGCTGAGCGACGTACTGCGCCTGCGCCGGGTCGAGCTGCGCGACATCAGCATTCGCTACGACCCGGGCGACGGCAAGCCGGCGATGGAGCTGGCCGGCATCACGACGGTGCTCGACATCGCGCCGCACGCTGAAGGGGGCGACGCCGCGGGCGGGGCCGTCGCGCAGGAGCCCGGCTGGTACGCGCTGTCGCTGCGGGTGGAGCGGCCCGGGCTCGTGACGCTGGAAGCAGACGGCCGCGTCAACCTCGACACGCTGGTGGCCGAAGTGAGCGCGGGCCGGCTGCGCGCGACAGTCGGCGACGAGACGTTGGCGAGCCTGCCGCCTGAGCTTCAGGAGCTGCTGCGCCGGCACGAGGCCCGGGGCGAGATGACCCTGCGCTTCTCGGGCCGCATACCGCTGCGCGACTGGATGTCGGGCGAGGCGCAGGCAGATGTCGAGCTGCGAGACTTCGTCGTGGCCGTCGGCGATTACCGGCTGCCGATCCTCGAGCTGCTGGCGACGGCGCGGCTGCAAGGGCGGCGGATCGACCTGGAATCGCTGAAGGGCGTCATGCTGCGCGGAGACGTGGAGGCGCGCGGCAGCGCCACGCCGCAAGGCGAGTCGTGGGCGGCGCAGGCGAGCTGGCGCGTGGAGCGGCTCGATCTGCGAGCCCTGATGCGGGCGAACCGGGCTTCGGCGGGGCTGCCGCCGATCGCCGGCCGGCTGTCGTCGCGCGGGGAGGCGCGCGGCGACCTGGGGGCGTTGCCGGGGTCGTTGAGAGGGAGCGGCGAGGCGAGCGTTCGCGACGGCGAGCTGATGTGGGTTCCAGGGTTGGCGCAGTTGTCGGAGGCGATGCGCATCGGGCTGGATTTCGCGGATGTGGACCTCAAGGATCGGGCGGATGTTGAGTTCAGGCTCACGGCGCAAGGCGTGGAGGTGACGCGCAGCGAGCTGGTGAGCACGTTCCTCGCCGCCCGCGGTGAAGGGCTGGTGCGCTACGACGGGACGCTCGACCTGCGCGTCAACGCCGGGCCGATGGAGAAGCTCAAGCGCGTGCTGGGCGGCCTCGGGGCGCAGCTCGGGCGGTTGACCGACGGGCTGATGGCGTATCGCGTGACCGGGCCGCTGAACGCGCCGAGAGTCGAGGTGCGCGTGCTCGGGCGGTGAATCTCCGGCACGCCGTGGCTGGGCCGTTCAGGGCTCAGGTCCCGAGCCTGGGCTCTACGAGGGCCAGGATCTCGCGTTCGAGTTCCTGCGCCCGGCGCTCCATCTCCGCGGAGCGGCGGAGCACGTCGTCGATCCAGGCCTTGTCCTTCACGCTCCTGGCGTTGATCTTGACGTTCAGGTGCGCGCCCATGACCGCGCTGCGGGCGGCGAGGGCGGCGACGCCCGCGTCGGAGACGCTTGCGGGCAGGCCCGTCTCCGCCATCTGCCGGGCGACCTGCATGGATTCAAGCGCGACCTGCATGACCCGCAGCGGGGCCTCGATTGCGCCTTTCGTCGCCGCCTGGATCGCCGTGCTCCGAGCCGCCTTCTCGGCGTCGGTGCCCTTCGGCAGGCCGAAGCTCGCCATCAGCGCGTTGAACGCCGCCGTGTCTTCGTCAACCAGGCGCAGCAGGGCATCGTGGCAGCGTTTGCCCTCCTCCGCCCAGCGGCTGAACTCCTCCCAGCGGTCGTCCCAGCCCTGCTTGTGGGCGGAAAGATTGGCGACCATGGTCGCCAGTGCGGCGCCCATCGCGCCGATCGCGGCCGACACGCTTCCCCCGCCGGGCGCCGGCGATTCGCTGGCCGTTTCCCACACGAAGTCGTCGAGGGGCGTACGGGTGAGCGAGGCCGGCGGCGCCTCGGCGCCGGACGCCACTTCGGACCGCGCGGGCTGGGGGCCGCGACGGCCGGCGGCCTTGGCGGCAATCGCGTACTCGATGATCTTTTCCTCGGGCCGGAACGGATACAGGTCGCCGAGTCCGAGCGACTTGACGGCGATCTTGATCAGCTCCTTGTCACTGACGCCGAGGCTGCGGCGCTGCTTGCGCAGGAAGTAGCGTCCGGCGTCGAGCAGCGCGTTGAGCGGCATCAGCCCGACCAGTTCGGAGCCCGTCACGCGCAGCCCGCGCGCCTCGGCCCGGCGGCAGCACTCGTCGAACGCGACGTGCACCGGTGTCACGCCGAGGTTCGTCAGGTTGATCGAGATCTGGGCGATGCCGTACTCGGCGATGTACCATCCGATCGCCTTCACGGCCTTCAGGGAGCCCGGCTCCCACACGGGCTGGCCGTGGTCGTCGAGCACGGGCTTGCCGCCGGGAGTTCCATCGACGGTCCGGATGCGGCCTTTCTCGCGGATGTCGAAGGCGACGGCGTTGGCGCGGCGCGTGCTCGTGGTGTTGAGGTTGACGTTGTAGGCGACGAGGAAATCCCGCGCTCCAACCGCCGTCACCCCGCAGGCCGGGTCGAACGTGCCGGGGCCGAAGTCGGTCTTCCAGTCCGGGTCTTTGAGCTTGGCGGGCAGGCCCTCGTACTCGCCTGCGCGGCAGGCGGCGAGGTTGCGCCGCTCGGGGCGTCTTGCGGCGTATTCGTAGAAATAGCCGGAGATGCCGACCTCGTCGCCGAGACGCTGGCCGAGCTGATGCGCGAGCGACACGACCTCGTCCATCGTGATGTTCGCGACGGGTACGAGCGGGCAGACGTCCATCGCGCCGAAGCGCGGATGCTCGCCCTTGTGCCGGCGCATGTCGACCAGCTCTTTCGCCTTGCGGCCCGCGCGCACGGCCGCCTCGATCACCGGTTGCGGTGGGCCCACGAAGGTGACGACCGTGCGGTTGGTCGCCCGGCCGGGGTCCACGTCGAGCAGCGTGACGCCCTCGACGCTCTCGATGGCCGCGGTGATCTGGCCGATGACCGCCGGGTCGCGGCCTTCGCTGAAGTTCGGGACGCACTCGATCAGGGGTGTAGTCATTGGACATCCTGCGCCTGTTCGCATCGGGCCGGCGCACCCGCCGTCGCGACACGCGCGTTCGGCCACGTCGGAGCTTAAGCCGAAGCTGCGAGCGGCTCCAGTGCCCCGTCGATGAGCGCGTAGCGCCGCGGAAAGCGCCCGGCCAGCCGCTCGCTGTGCGTCACGAGCACCAGCATGAAGCCCTCCAACGACTGGAGTTCCAGCAGCAGGTCGCCGACGGTTTCCGCGGTGCGGCGGTCGAGGTTGCCGGTGGGCTCGTCGGCAAGCAGGAGCGCGGGCTGGTTGATGAGGGCTCGGGCGATGGCCACGCGCTGGCGCTCGCCGCCGGAGATCTCCGCCGGGAAGTGCTCGAGCCGCCCGGCGAGGCCGACGCGCGTGAGCAACGCGCGGGCCCTGTCCGCCGCGGCGCCGCCGCTGTCTCGCCGCACGAGCGTCGGGATGAGCACGTTTTCGAGCACGGTGCACTGCGGCAGGAGGTGGTGCTCCTGAAAAACGAAGCCGATGCGGCGGTTTCGGAATCCGGCGAGCTCGCGTTCGTCGAGCCGTCCGGGCTCAACGTCGTCGAGCCGCAGGCTTCCGCTCGTGGGCGGTTCGAGGGTGCCAAGGATATTGAGCAGGGTGCTCTTGCCGCAGCCCGAAGGGCCGAGCACGACGGCGGACTGGCCGTCGGCGAGGTTGAGATCGACGTGCCGCAGAATCTCCAGCACGCCGGTGCGCGTGGGGTAGTTCTTGGTGATGGCTTCGGCGATGAGCATGCGGCGATTGTACGAGCGACGGCCCCTTCGCACGCGCCAGAGCCGGGCCGCCGGCCGCTGTCAGAGCCGGGCAGTCGCCGCCCGGTTCTTTCGCACCGCTAGAGAGGGGGCCAGGACCGGGCTGGGGACAGCCCGGCTCGGATGCGCGGGTCCGCAGGATCAGACGCGCCAGCCCGAGCGGTACTCCTTGGTGACGAAGGCGTTGGCCTCGGGACAGTTGGTGAACTTCATGTTCGCGCCGTCCCAGACGAGCCGGCGACCGACGCGCAGGGCGATGTTTCCGAGCAGGATTTTCTCGCTGAATGGTCCGGCGTAGGCGAAGTTCGACTTCGGGAAATCAAGCGGCTGGTCGCCCTTGATGGCCAGCAGCCATTCTTCCATGTGGCCGGGTGAGCGCTCGAGCAGGCGGGCAGGCTTGCCGATCTCCTGCGCCTTGCTCTCGGGAATGATGCGCGGGCTCTCGCCGTAGTCGCCGCTCACGAGCAGCGTCGCCTTCGTGCCGACGAAGAGATTGCCCGTGGAGGGCAGCTTGCGGCCGGCCTCGAGGATTTCGGGCACCTGCGGACGCAGGCCGCCGTCGTACCAATACGAGACGAAGGCGGGGCGCTGGTCGCTTGCGGGGTACTCCCAGCGGATCATCGAGGCCTTCGGGAAGGTCTCGCCGTTCATTTCGCCCTGCGCGATCGGCTCGATCACGGTGGGGTGGCCCGGGTTCAGCACCCAGTGCAGCCCGTCCATGGTGTGGCAGGCCATGTCGCCCAGCGCCCCCGCGCCGAAATCCCACCAGCCGCGCCAGTTGAACCGATGATACGCCTCGCGGCGGAACGGCCGCTCCGGCGCGGGGCCAAGCCAGAGGTCCCACGCCAGGTGGCGCGGCGGGACGTCCTCGTCGACGGAGCGCGGGATTCCCTGGGGCCAGATCGGCCGGTCGGTCCAGGTGTGCACCTCGCGAACGTCGCCCAGGTGCCCGCCGTGATAGTACTCGTACACCAGCCGCCAGCCCTCGCCGGCGTGGCCCTGGTTGCCCATCTGGGTGGCGACCTTGAAGCGCTGCGCAGCCTCGGCGAGCTGCCGGGCTTCCCACGGCGTGTGCGTCAGGGGCTTCTGCGTGTAGACGTGCTTGCCGCGCTGCATGGCCAGCATCGTCGCGGGGTAGTGGTGGTGATCGGGAGTGGCGATGATGACGCCGTCGATGTTCGCGTGCTCTTTTTCGAGCATCACGCGGTAGTCCTGGTACTCCTTGGCGTTCTGGAAGCGCTCCTTGGCGGGGCCGAACATGTTCGTGTCCACGTCGGCGAAGCACGGGCACTGCACGCCCAGGTCCGCCAACTGCGTCACGTGCGAGAAACCCATGCCGCCCACGCCGATGAACGCGATGCGCAGATCGCGGAACGGCGAAGGCTCGGCCGGCCGCTCGGGCTCGTGATCCTGGTGCGCGGCCGCGGCGCGCGGCGAAGCCGCCGCGGCGCCCGCGAGCGTCATTCCGGCGGCGGCGGCGGCGGTCTTGAAGAAGTCGCGACGGGACGCGTGAAGCGGGTCGTTCATTGCCGTTATCCCTTTCCGATCGACGGGAGTCGCATGCCGGGCACAATTGTCGGGCCGTCTTGGAGGCTTTGCAAGCCGGGCAGGCGACGGCGAAGGCGCGTCAGCCGGCGGCCTGGTTGGAACCGGCCGGCGCGGCCTGCCAGTTCACGCGCGGGGCATCGCCCCAAAGGCCGTCGAGGTCGTAGTAGACGCGGTGCTCGGCATCGAAGAGATGGATGACGACATCGACGTAGTCCGCCAGGATCCAGTTGGCCGTCCGCGTGTCCGAGACGCGATAGACCTTGCGGCCGGCGGACTTCGCGTGGCGGGCGATCTGATCGAGCGCCGCGTGCATCTGCCGCGACGACGTGCCCGTTCCGATGACGAAAAAGTCCGCGAGGCTGCTGAGCCCGCGCAGATCGATCACGGCGACGTCCTCGACCTTCCCGTCATGGGCGACGCGCGCGGCATCCACCGCGAAACTGAGCGCCTCTTCCTCCGGAGACATCGTGCGCCGGCGCCCGGCCGGCTGGCCCTCGTTCACCATGACACGCAGTGTAACGCCGGCCGCGGGTACACGCGCGGCATCGGCGTCGCTAAACTGGCGGATGGCGGATCGTGACGTGGCGATGGAGTCGTGATGCAGGGTGCGCCAAGGCACAACGGGCGGAGGAACCGGATGAGACGGCAACGTGCGCTGGCCCTGGTGTTGCTGGTTGCCGCGGCCACGGCCTGCGGGGCGGCGGACCGGCCGCGGATCGCGGTGATGCGCACCACGACCGCCGGGACGCCGGTCGCCGGCATGGGCGACCACCTGGCGGCGCTGCTCTCCTGGCGGCTGCGCGAGAGCGGCCGCTTCGACGTGCTGCCCGACATTCCCGCCCAGGGCGAATCGGGGCTGCGGCAGTGGGCCGGCGAGCAATCCACCGGTGGCGGGGTGCTGCCGCCGCGCGTCCTGATTCCGTACGTGATGATGGACGACGGCTACTACCAGGTGATGGTGGTCGTGGCCGACGTGGCATCGGCGAGCCGTCCGGCGACGTTCGTGATCGACGGCGAGGGCGGGCTCCGGGAACTGGCGCGGGCGATCAGCGCGCTGGGAGACCGGCTGGCGGGGGAGGCCGCGCTGGCGTCGCCGAGTCTGGGAGACGAAGGGCAAAGCGCCCTGGCCGCGCCGCCGGCGCTGAGACTGACGGATCGGATGCGGGCCTATCGCGGCGCGAAAGCCGGGGTGATGACGAGCACGTTCATCGACCGCTTCGACCCGCGGACGGTGCGGCTGATGAGCTACAACGTGAACTGGGACGCGATCTTCCCGGACGTGAACGAGCGCGCCGCCGAGAAGTTCCAGCGGCTGGTGAAGGCCCTGGACCCGGACGTGGTGTGTCTTCAGGAGATCCGCGAGAAGTCGGCCGACGACGTTCGGGCGCTGCTGAACGCGATCAGCCCCTTGCCGAACGGGGCGGCCTGGCACGCGTACAAGGGCTGGACGAACGTCATCGCCAGCAAGCACCCGCTCAGCCTCATGGCCGACCGGACCATTCCGCCCGGCGAGCGCGAACTGGCCATGGCCCTGGTCGATCTGCCGGACGAGCGCTTCAAGGCCGACCTCTACGTGATCAACAACCACTGGAAATGCTGCGGCGACACGGCCAACGATCCCCAGCGGCAGCAGATGGCCGACGCGATCGCCAATTGGATCCGCGACGCGCGCACGCCGGGCGGGGCGATTGACCTGCCCGGGCGGACGCCCTTCGTGATCTGTGGCGACCTGAACATCGTCGGCGGTTTCCAGCCGGTGGAGACGCTGCTGACGGGGGATATCCTCGACGAGCGCCGCTACGGGCCGGATTTCAAGCCGGACTGGGACGGCAGCGCCCTGACCGACCTGAAGCCGCGCCACAACGCGGACGGGACCGAGACCTATACCTGGCGCAACGACAACGACCGCTGGCCGCCCGGCCGGTTGGACTTCATCATCTTCAGCGACAGCCTGCTCGAGCCCGTGCACGCGTTCGTGCTGAACACGACGGTCCTGCCGCCGGAGCTGCTGGCGAAGACGCGCCTGGAGGCGTTCGACGTCACGCTGGACGACGTCGGCCGGGAGTACGACCACCTGCCGCTGGTCGTGGATTTTCGCGTGCTCGAGTGACGCAGCCCCCGTCCCAGCCGCCGGCGCTCGACCCGCGCGAGGCGCTCGGTCTGCCGCCGGAGGCCCTGCCGCGGCATATCGCGATCATCATGGACGGCAACGGGCGCTGGGCGGCGCAGCGCGGGCTGCCGCGGCTTCACGGTCACCGGGCGGGGGCGAGGGCGGTGCGCGCGATCGTGACGCACTGTGCGCGGCTGGGCATCGGCTGCCTGACGCTGTACAGCTTCAGCCGCGAGAACTGGAAGCGGCCGGAAGAGGAAGTCGCGGCGCTGATGGACCTGCTGGGGGAGTTCCTGGTCGACGAGCGCCAGGAGATCCTGCTCAACAACATCCGCCTGCGGCACATCGGGCGCCGCGACGGGCTGCCGCCGGCGGTGCGCGAGGTGCTGGAGGAGGTCGAGCGCGCCAGCGGCGGCAACAGCGGGCTGACGTTGTGCATCGCGGTGGACTACGGGGCGCGCGACGAGCTGGCGCGGGCCGTGCGGGCGTTGGCCGAGCGCGTCGCGCGCGGCGAGCTGCGCCCGCAGGAGATCGACGAAGGGCTGATCTCAACGAGCCTCGACACGGCGGGACTGCCCGACCCGGACCTGGTGATCCGCACCGCGGGGGAGATGCGCGTGAGCAACTTCCTGCTGTGGCAGATCAGCTACTCGGAGCTGTACGTCAGCCCGGTGCTGTGGCCGGACTTCGGCGTGGCCGAGCTCGACGCGGCCCTGCGCGAGTACGGGCGGCGCGAGCGGCGCTACGGCGCGGTCGACGGCGCGGCGGAGGGCGGGTTGTAGGGAGCGACCATCGCGCCGCTGACCCGAGCCCCAGGCGCAAGCGCCGGGGGGCCACAGCGGCGAGAAGCGCACCGGCAGTTGCGAGAGACGCATTCTCGCACCAGCCAAGTTCATCCCGATTTCGACTGAGCCTGCCCTGATCCCCTTCTCATCGCCGAGCTACGCTTGCCGGGTCGTGCATTGCTCGCCGCACCGTCCGCTCCGGGCGCAAGGCATGTTCCGCCGCGGGTTATCGCTCGTCACTGAGCGAGCATCTCCGAGCACGGTGTCGGTTTTCCTGCGGGCGCGTCCAAAGCAGGCCCCACCTCCAATAGTCAACAGTGGGTTCGTTCGGAACCTCGGAGGACCTCGACATGTCGACCAACCGGGCAAGGATGAATCAGCGCGCGATCCTTCTTGCGGTGGCGCTGCTGCTGATGCTGCAAGGGGGCACGACCGTGGCGCTGGGGCAGTGCCAGTGGCTGCCGGGCGAGGGATTACGCGGCCCGGACGCGCCGGTGAACGCCCTCACGAGCTGGGACCCGGATGGCCCGGGGCCGGCAACGCCGTTGCTCGTCGCTGGGGGTGACTTCTCCATTGTCGGGACCGCAGCCGCGAACCGCATCGCGGCGTGGGATGGCACGAGCTGGCAGCCGCTGGGCAGTGGCATGAATGGCGAGGTGCGCGCCTTGGCCGTCTTCAACGGCGAGCTGATCGCCGCTGGATCGTTCACCACGGCCGGCGGTGTGGGCGCAAACCGGATTGCCCGCTGGAACGGCACGAGCTGGCAGCCGCTGGGCAGCGGAATGAATGGCGAGGTGCGCGCCCTCACCGTCTTCAACGGCGAGCTGATCGCCGGGGGCGGCTTCACCACGGCCGGTGGCGTGACGGTCAACCGGATCGCCCGCTGGAACGGCGCCACGTGGCAAACGCTGGGCAGCGGCATGAATAGCCCGGTGTATGCCCTCGCGGTTTACAGCAACGCGCTGATCGCCGGCGGCGAGTTCACGACCCCCGCCAACCGGATCGCCCGCTGGAACGGCACGAGCTGGGCCGCGCTTGGAAGCGGGATGAACAACCCCGTCGACGCCCTCACGGCCTACAACGGCGAGCTGGTCGCCGGGGGGTCGTTCACCAACGCCGGCGACGTGGGTGCCAGCCGCATCGCCCGCTGGAACGGCGCGAGCTGGCAGCCGCTGGGCGCCGGGACGAACAACTGGGTGCGTGCCCTCACGGTCTACAACGGCGAGCTGATCGCCGGCGGCTACTTCACCACGGCCGGCGGCGTGACGGTCAACCGTATCGCCCGCTGGAACGGCACGAGCTGGGCGGCGCTGGGCAGCGGCATGGGTGACGGATTTCTGCTCGCCTTTGCGGTCTACGATGGCGAGCTCATCGCAGGAGGCGGCTTTGGCACCGCCGGCGGCGTGGGCGCTAACAACATCGCCTGCTGGAACGGCGCTACCTGGCAGGCGCTGGGCAGCGGCATGAATGGCTCGGTGTTTGCCCTCACGGTCTACGACGGCGAGCTGATCGCCGGAGGGCAGTTCGGCACCGCCGGTGCGACGGAAGCCAAGCGGGTCGCGCGCTGGGACGGCACGAGTTGGCTGCCGCTGGGCGGCGGGTTGGGCAGCGGGATTAATGAGTGGGTGTATTCCCTCTCGGTTCTCAACGGCGAGCTGATCGCCGGGGGCAACTTCACGACAGCCGACGGCGTGACGGTCAACCGTATCGCCCGCTGGAACGGCACGAGCTGGGCGGCGCTGGGCAGCGGGATGAACGGCACCGTGTTGGCCCTCATCGCCTACAACGGTGAGCTGATCGCGGGCGGAGCGTTCACTACCGCCGGCGGTGTGGGCGCCAGCAACATCGCCCGCTGGAACGGCGCGAGCTGGCAGCCGCTGGGCAGTGGGATGAATGACTGGGTGAATGCCCTCACGGTCTACAACGGCGAGCTGATCGCCGGAGGCTTTTTCACCACCGCCGGCGGCGTGAGCGCCAACCGGATCGCCCGCTGGAACGGTACGAACTGGCAGGCGCTGGGCAGTGGCATGAATAGCGCGGTGCACGCCCTCGCGATCTACAACAGCGAACTGGTCGCCGGTGGCGGCTTCACCACGGCCGGCGGCGTGTCCGCCAACCGGATCGCCAGATGGAACGGCTCTAGCTGGGCGGCGCTCGGCACTGGGATGAATGCCACATTGCTGGATCTCGCGGTCTACGATGGCGAGCTGGTTGCCGTGGGCGGCTTCACCACCGCCGGTGGCGTGACGGTCAACCGGATCGCCCGCTGGAACGGTGCGGTCTGGCAAGCGCTGGGCAGCGGCCTGGGCACCGAGGTTTTTGAGACGGCGCGTACCCTCACGGTCTATGACGACGAACTGATCGCCGGGGGCGATTTTCTCACTGCCGGCGGGCAGGTTTCGGCGTACTGGGCGCGTTGGGGCTGCCCCGCGCCGTGTGTCGGCGACATCGACAACGATGGCGTCGTCGGCCAGTCGGACCTGGGAGGCCTGCTGTCGGCGTTCGGAAGCTGTCCGGGCGATCCGAACTACAACCCGGCAGCGAACATCGCCGGAGACGCGTGCATCGACCAGAGCGATCTGGGCCTGCTGCTGGCAAACTTCGGCACGACCTGCCCGTAGGCGGGTCGCGACGCTACAGCGAGCGCAGACCCGCGCTTGGCAGAGGTGGTTCCCGCGACGGAGGGGCGCTGGTGGCGGGAAACCTCTGACCGGTGTGGCACAGGCCATCAGCCTGTGCGGGCCACCGGGCGGAGCTGTTTTCGTCAGACGGCTCGAAAGCCAGTCCGCGCCATTGGCCGGTGTTGGTTGACTGTCTGGAAACCGATCCGAGCCGCGACCGGAGGGAAGCGGTTGCGACGGAAGGCCTACGGCCTTGGTTCGATCGCACTTGCATTTGCTCTTATCGTATCAGTAATGCGGTCCTCATGGCCTCTAGGGTCCGCCCCGGCTCTCCGGGAACTTCTCCGCCACCTTCTTCAGCGCCGCCAGGCACGTGTCGAGGTCGTCCTTCGTGTGCCCGGCGGAGATCTGGCAGCGCAGGCGGGCCTCGCCCTTCGGCACGACCGGGAAGCCGAAGCCGCTGACGAAGACCCCGTCCTCGAACAGCGCCTTCTGCATCGCGATCGCGGTCGCCGTTTCGCCGACGATCACCGGGACGATCGGCGTAATGCCGTCGATGCTCCTGAGGCCGAGCTCCTTCACGCCGGCGCGGAAGCGGGCCGTGTTCTCGCGCAGCCGGCCCAGGAGCGCCCGGCCATCCTGCATCAGCACGTCGATCGCCGCCATCGCGCCGTAGCAGACGCTGGGCGGCAGCGCGTTGCTGAAGAGCTGCGGCCGGGATTTCTGCACGAGATAGTCGCAGACCACCTTCGCCCCGGCGACGTATCCGCCGCACGCGCCGCCGAGCGCCTTGCCCAGCGTGCTGGTCTGGAGGGTGCCTTCGCCGAGGACGCCGAAATGCTCGGCGGTGCCGCGGCCGGTCTCGCCCAGCACGCCGGTCGCGTGCGATTCGTCGACGACGAGCAGGGCGTCGTGCTGGTTGGCGAGCTGCTTGAGGCGCGGCAGGTCGGCGATGTCGCCCTCCATGCTGAAGACGCCGTCGGTGATGATGAGCTTGTTGCGGGCCTTGCGGCCCTCGGGCGCGTCGAGCATGCGTTCCAGCTCGTCGTAGTCGGCGTGCCTGAAGATGAAGCGCTGGGCCTTGCTGAGGCGGATGGCGTCGATGATGCTGGCGTGGTTGAGCGCGTCGGAGAAGATGGCGTCGTCAGGCGTGGGGCAGAGCGTGGGCATGACGCCGACGTTGGCGTCCCAGCAACTGATGTAGGTCGTGGCGGCCTCGCAGCCGAGAAAATCGCGGATCTTCCGTTCGAGCTCGACGTGGCAGCTCATCGTCCCACAGATGAAGCGCACGCTGGCGGTGCCGAGGCCGAACTTGTCGATGGCCCGCTTGCCGGCCTCGACCACGCGCGGGTGGTTGGCCAGCGCCAGGTAGTTGTTGCTGGAGAGGTTGATGACGGGCTTGCCGTCCATGCGCGTGTGCGGCGCCTGCGGGGCCTGGATCTCGTTGGCCTGCTTGTACTGGCGAGCCTCGCGCAATTGAGCCAGCTCGGCGGCGAGCGTCTTTTCGAGCGTCGTGGACATCGGGCGTCCTCCTGCTGAATAATCGAGATGGCGTAGTCTATCACGCGGGCCCGGTGGCGTGGCTCCGGGACGCGTGGAATGCCGTCGTGCACTCACGTCGGCATGCTCTTGGGTCAGCACGCCCGCGCCCGACAACAAGCCGCAGCGAAACGGTCAGGCGCCCTCGTCCTCTTCGGGCGGCGCGGCCCGGCGCGGCTTTCGCAGCAGGAGGGCCGCGAGGACCATGAGTCCGGAAGCCGCCATCGCCGCGGGGCGCGTGTCGGGCCGCACGAAGACCCAGGCCAGCGGGTAGCGCTGCACCAGCTCGTTGATGATCGCCAGGCGCTCCTGCTGGCGCTGGGGGAGCTCGTCGCCGACTTCGTGGGCGGGCTCGGAGGGGATGACGGTGAGCGTCTCGACGCCCGGGGTGGGGAGGCCGAGCTCCTCGAAGGCAAAGCGATTGAGATACGCCTCGTCCTGCTCCAGCCGGTCGATCTGCCGCTTGGTGGTGCGGACGCTGCGCTCGACGTCGGCGGCGCGGCGCTCCGCTTCGACCCATTGGCGGTAGGTCGCCTGGTGCTCGAACCAGGGGGGCAGGAGCAGGCACGCCGTCAGGCAGGCTCCGCCGGCGGTGAACATGAGCCAGAACAGCAGGGCTTCGAGGATGCGCGCGGCCAACGGGCTCTCCTTCACCGGGCGGCGGGGCGCGTTTCCGAGCGAGAGCGGAGGGCGCCGCGCCGACCGCACAGCGTAAGCGGTTTATGTGGCGAATCAACACGGCGGGAGGGCCGCCGGCGGATATACTCACCGGGGTTCGGTTTCGTCCGCCGCCGAGGAGCGGCCGGGCGGCACATTTCACGGGGGTCCACGGAGCAGCGCGTGAAGTGGGGCGCGTTCATCGACCAGACGGCGGAGTGGCTTGCGGAGCGCGACCTGCTGCGCGGCGAGATGAGCTGGGTGCTGGGCGTGTCGGGCGGGCCGGATTCGACGCTGATGCTGCACGCGATGCAGCAAGTAAGCCAGCGTCGGGAGCTGCACTGGACGCTGCACGTCGCGCACCTGCACCACGGCCTGCGCGGGCCCGACGCCGACGCCGACGCCGACTTCGTGCGGGCGATGGCTGAGCGGATGGGCCTGCCGTATCACGGCGAGCGCCGCGACGTGGCGGCGCGCGTGGCGGAGTTGGGCGGGTCGACGGAGGAGGTCGCGCGGCAGGAGCGCTACGACTTCCTCGAGCGGGTGGCGCTGCGAACGGGCGGCGAGCACGTCGCCGTGGCTCATCATGCCGATGACGACGCCGAGACGATCCTGCACCGCATCTGCCGCGGGACCGGGCTGCGCGGGCTGGCGGGGATGCGCCCCGTGCGGCCGATCCGGCCGGAAAGCCGGATCCTCCTCGTCCGGCCGCTGCTGCACCTGCGCCGGGCGACGATCGAGTCGCTGTGCGAGGAGCGCGGCCTGGAGACGCGGACCGACGCGACCAACGCCGGCTCGGAATTCACGCGCGGGCGCGTGCGCAACGTGATCATGCCGATGCTGCGGCGACAACTGAACCCGAACGTGACGGAGGCGATCCTGCGGCTGGCGGAGCAGGCGCGCTGGCTGGGAACGTACCTCGAGGACGCCGCAGCGCGCACGTTCGAGTCGCTGCTGGTGTCCGAGGCGTCGCGGCACATCGTGCTGAACACGCGGGCCCTGCTGAGCAAGCAGCGCGTGATCCAGGCGGAGGTCGTCCGCCGGGCGATTACGCTCGTTGCCGACGGTGAGCAGGACGTGAGCTTCACGCACGTCGAGAACGTGCTGCGCCTGGCCGGCGAGCGCAGCAGCGGCAAGGAGCTGCACCTTCCGGGGCCGGTGATCGTCAGCAAGCGCTACGACCGGCTGGAGTTCCACCCGCCGCGCGTCGCGCAACCCGCGGCCGAGCTGCCCTCGACGTTCATCTCATGCCCGGGCGTCACCGAGATGCCGTGGCTGGGCGCGGCGCTGGTTGCGGAGCTGGCGGAGCTCGAAGACGGCAAGATTGACGAGCTGCGGCGGCGCAAAAACCCGCTGGAGCAGTGGCTCGACTTCGACCGCGTGCGGCCGCCGCTGTTCGTCAGGGGGCGGCGCGAGGGAGATCGCTTCTGGCCGCTGGGCGCGCCGGGGTCGAAGACGCTGGGCGACTTCCTGGGCGACATCAAGGTCGCGCCCGCCGAGCGCGACCGCACCGGCGTGCTGTGCGACCAGAACGGCCCGATCTGGATCATGCCGCTGCGCATCGACGAGCGCGTGAAGCTGCGGCCGACGACGCGGCTGGCGCTGCGGCTCGTGCTCGTGCCCGAAGGCGGCGGCCAGGCGGAACCGCCCTGAACGCCGCGCGGCGTTGAATAACGCGTGGACAGCCCAGAGGACAGCCCGATACTCACGCGCCCCGCCTGGCATCCGATCGTGCTCGTCGTCGCCGCGGCGCTGATCCTGCGCGTCGCCTGGGTGCTCATGTGCTGGCGCCAGGGCGGCGCGGCGCTCGAGTTCGACGACGAGCGATTGCATTGGCAACTCGCCGTCAACCTCGTGCGCGACGGCCTGCTCGTGAGCGACGACGGCCGCGCCGCGGCGCGCATGCCCGCCTATCCCCTGTACCTGGCCGCGTTCGCCGGACTCGGCGAGACCGGCGTGCTGCTCGCGCGGCTCGGGCAGGCGCTGCTGGGCGCGGCGTGTGCGGGGGTCGCCTGCGCGTGGGTGCGAAGCGCCGTTGGGCCGCGCGCCGGTCTGCTGGCGGGCGTGCTGGTCGCGGTTGATCCGTTCGGAGTGTTCTTCTGCAACCTGCTGCTGAACGAAGTTGCGTTTTCGCTGGTGCTGCTGGTCACCTCCGCTTGTGCCTGGCGCGTGGCGACGGCAGACGGCGGCGGCTTGCGGCGCGCCGTCGCGGGGCTGGCCTGCGGCGCGGCGGCCGCCATGATGACGCGGCCCGAAGCGGGGCTGTGGCTTGGCGCGTGCCTGCTGCTGCTGCCGCTCATCGCCAGGCGGCGGAGGCGGGCGCTGCTTGGCGCAGCGACGGCGGCGCTGGCAGCCGCGGCGTGCGTCGCGGCGTGGGGGGCGCGGAACCAGGCGCAGCTCGGTGCGCCGGTGCTGCTCTCGACGAATGGCGGCGTGACGCTCTACGACGGCCATCGGCCCGGGGCGGACGGCGGCAGCGATCAATCCTTTCTCAAGCAGATGCCGGAGCTGGAGCCGCTGGACGAGGTGCAGCGCGACGCGTGGCTGCACGCGGCGGCGTTGCGGCGGATTCGGGAGGACCCGGGCCGAGCCCTGCGACTCGCGGGCATCAAGCTGTTGCGCACCTGGAGCCCGATTCCAAACGTGGCGGCGTATCGATCGGGCGCTGCCGCGTGGAGCGGGGCCGCATTCACGCTGGTGGTCGCGGCGCTGGCGCTGGCGGGCACGGCGCGCCGCCGGGACGCTCGCTTCCTGGTGCTGGCCTGGCTGCCGGTCGTCGTGTTCACGCTGGTGAGCGCGGCGTTCGTGGGCAGCGTGCGGTATCGCGTTCCGCTGATGCCGCTGCTGTGCGCGGCGGCGGGGGCGGTGGTCGTTGCGCGCGGGGAGGCGGCCGGGCCTGCGGCCGGCCGTCGCTCATGAGGTCCTGGGCCCATCACGGGCGGGCGCTGCGAGCTCGGACAAGGCCTCGGGGAGGCTGTCGCGGACGCGGATGAAGCGATTGAGGCGGGTCACTTCGAGCACGCCGGCGAGGCTGGGCGTCGGAGCTGCGAGGAGGACGGCACACTCCTGGAGGTTGCCCTGCGCGACGATGCGCACCAGCGCGCCGAGACCGGACGAGCTGACGAACGTGGCCGCGCTCATGTCCAGGACGATGCCGGCGCAGTCCGGGGTCATGGCGTCGGTGACCTCGCGCACGAGGTCATCGAGCGCCTCGTCTTCGGTCATTTCACCGGCCGGGCGAGCGATGACCAGGCGATCGCGGCGTTCGAGCGTGAGCTGCATTCGAGCGATCCCTCATGGACCAGCGGGAAGCGTAACAGGAACGACCCCGTCTCACCAGCGGGCGGTGTGACGGGGTCGACTCTGCGGACCGGCTTGCGCGGACCGGACGAACGGGAACCAGGCGAATCAGCCGCCGGACGGAAGCGTCGCGTCGCGGAGCTCGACGCCTGGCGGCACTTCAAACTTGAAGCGCTCCATCGGGATCTCGACGTTCCGCTTCACGTCCTTGGCCTCGATGCGGTACATCTCCTGGCCGTTGGGGGTGAAGCCGACACGCAGGACGATGAACCCGCCGTCCTTGCGGAAATAGTGCAGCGTCTTGGCGGGCTGAAGCGGCGTGATACGCCGCGGTGTCGCCTCGAAGACGTAGCACTCCGCGCCTTCGAGCTTCTCGTCCTTGAGAAGCCGCACGTCCTCGCCCTTCGTCATGGCGTTGATCAGCACCTCGGGATCGCCGTAGGTGGCGGGAATGATCGAGGCCTTGGAGGCGTAGAGCTTGCCCTCGGTGTCGGTGAGGCGATAGTAGAACTCGCCGTCGACGATGACGAGCGCCCGGTCGGTGCGGCGATCGACCTTGCCGTTGAAGCTGCTGACGCTGTAGCCGTCGTGCTCCTGCCGCAGGTAGATGCGGTTGTTGGCGCGATACCACTCCACGGGGCCGATGTGCTCCGACTCCATGTAGTTGCCGTTGCCGAGTTCCATGAACTGGCGGGCGATCATCGTGCACGTGTAGGACTTGTTGGCGTCGAACGCCGCCTTCAGTTCGTTCCTGACCTTCTCGATGACCTTCGGATCGGTCCAGGGCTCCGTCGCGCCGGCCGCCTCGCCGGACGCCTGCGGAGCATCGGGCTTTGCGGCGGGGTTCTGGGCTGCCGGCGAGACAGGCTTCTCGGGCTTGGCTTCCGTGGACTGACCGTTGGCGGCGGCCGCGAAGGCAAACAGGGCGAGCGTCGTGCAGACGAGTACGGTGCGCATGCTGCGGATCTCCTAAGAGGGACGCGGGGGCCGAATGCGGCGAACAGCCGGACCGAAGACACCCCTCGCGGTCGCGATTCGTAATAGTTCTTTGCGACGCGCGCATGGGCGCTCGCGGATGGCGCTGATTTCGACGGGGAATTCAGGGGGCGTTCTTACCGTCTGATAATAGGTGCCCCTGAAGATCATCCAAGGCCTTGATCTTCTCAGGCCGCGTCTTGCTGCCCCCAAGACCCTGCCACTCAGGAACAATCGCCTGCAACACCTCGCAAACGGCGCGCTCCGCCGCCGCGTCGGGAGTCTCCGCGGAAACGATCTCGCGCAGCACATCGGCGAGCGGTCTGGCGGCGGCTACGCCGTGACCGACCAGGCGCTGCGCCGCGGCGGCGTCGTCCGGGCGCGCCCGCAAGGCGATGATGGCGCTCCGGATGCGTCCGCGGTCGCGCATCTGGCGCGCCCGGTGCAGCAGCGTGTCGAGCTCGGGCTCGTAGGTGTTGAAAGCGCGGCTGGGCGGCCAGGCCGAAAGGCACTCGAGCGCCTGGGCGGCGCGCTCGCCGTTGGAGGCGTCCAGCAGGGCGGTGCTCTGGTCCCGGGCGACCGCCCACAGCTCAGCCGGGCTGATGCCGAGCGCGCTGAGCCGTTCCGCGAAAGCCCGGTCGTAGAGGCCGTGCTCCAGCGCCGTGGCAAACGCGGCCAGCGCGATCCGGACGGCCTCGGGGTCCTCGACGTCCGCCAGCTCCTCGAGCACCCTGACGAAGCTGGCCCGGGCGTCGGCGACGACGCCCGTTCTCACGAACAGGTCAGCGAGGCGCAGCCGCGCTTTCGCCAGTCGCAGCAGGGCGCCGGGCTGCCCCTCCAGACCGGAAACGAGGACGCGATGCAGTTCGACGGCCGCGGCGAGGTTGCCGGTCGATAGCGCGTCCGGGGGCAGGACGCCGAGCCAGCGCTCGATATCCTGGACCGGCCGGCCGCGCAGGACGCGCAGCACGCCGTTCCACGCCTCCTGGCGAATCGCGTCGTCCGGTTCGGCGCGAGCGCTCAGCCGGGCACAGAGCACCTCCAGATCCTCGTCGCTCGTGGCCAGCCGGGACACGGCGCCGACGGCGGCGCGGCGGACGCTGGGACTCTCGTCAGCGGTCGCCGGGGCGAGCGTAGCGGTGAGCCAGGCGGAAGAGACGTCAGTGGTTGGCTGGCTGCCGGCCGGGACATTCGGGTCGGCCAAGCCCGCCAGCCCGATCGCCGCCGCCTCGCGGATTCCGCTCGGTTGTGGCGGCCGCAGGCAGGCGGCGAAGACCTGTGCGAAACGTTGGTCGCGCATGCGGCCCATGGCGCGGAGGAGGGGCTCGCGGCGGGCGGTGTCGGCCTGGGGGATTGCGGCGAAGCGCTCGGTGAGCATGTCGGCTACGCGTGTGCGCTCAGCCGCGTCGACGAGCTGGCCGCGCTCGGCCAACCGGCCGAGGGCGCGGACGGCCTCGGTGGCGATCGGCGCGTCGGGGTCGGCGGCCAGCGCCAGCAGATCCCGCGCCACCTCGGCGCTGCCGAGGAAGCCGAGGCCGTTGATGATCCACTGGCGGGCCTCGCGGTTGCGCTCGGTGAGCAGAAGCTGATGCAGCCGGTCCGCGTCGGCGGGGTCCTTGACGGCGACGATCGTCCGGATGGCGCTGACGCGGACGGCGGGCTCGTTTGCGGCGAGCATGTCTCGAACGCGGCCGACGACTTCGGGCGTCGGCGAGCGGCCATCGCCGAGCAGCGCACGCACGATGTCGAGTCCGACGAGCCTGACGACGGCGAGCGGGTCGGCAAGGTACGCGAGCAGGAGGGCGTTGCGCTCGGGCTCAGGGGCGCGGAAATACTGATCTCGAAGGACGCTCGTGAGGCGCTGCTCGAGCTCGCTGAATCGCTGGGCCTTCTGCCGGTTCTGGTAGGCCAGGCGATCGATCTGCAAGCGCTGCCAGGCATCGCGCGGCACGTCGCGGTTTTCGGCCCACCAGTTTCGCGCCGCGACCACGTCCTGCTGGAACTCGGCGGCCGTGAACTGCTCGAAGGCGATCGTCGCCGCCTTGGCGATCGTAGGCTCATCGCTCTCGAGCAGCCTTCCGAGGGCCACGACGGCGTCGTAGTGGGTCATTCGCCCCAGCGTCTCGATTGCGGCGAGGCGCATCGGCTCGGGGCGCTGGGTGTCGCCCGCGATTGTGGAAAGGTGGCTGACAACCTCGACGGCGCGGCAGCCGGCCAGCGCCGAGATGGCCGCTTCGCGGAGCTCGCTGTCCGATTCGGCGAGCAGGCCGGCCACTGGCTCGATGTAGGGCGCGGCGAAGGCATCGGGCAGGTCCGCAAGGGCGCCGAGCAACGCGAGCTTCGCGGGCTTCTGGTTGGGGGCGCCTAGCAACGCCGCCACGCGGGCCTGCGTGTCCGGATGGTTCAGCCGGAACAGCTCCCGGGCGCCGGTCCGACGGGCTTGCGGCGAGTTCGGCCCCTCGACCAGCGCGAGCAGTTCGGCGAAGCGTTCCGCGTGTGCCGCCGCCTCGACCGACGAGACCAGCCGGGGCACGCCCTGCGCGGGGGCGGGTGACCCCTGGTCGGCCCGCAGCGCGCCCACGCCGAGCACTGCCGACAACAGGACGGCGGCAGGCACCAGCCTGCACGGTCGGATTGCCGTAGGTCGTCCGATCATCCGCGATTCCCGGGACGGCGGCCGAAAGGTGAGTCTCCCCGCGCGCCTGCCGCACTTATCAATACACGCCCCAGGGGCGTTCGGTTGTGAGCCTCGCGCAAAATATACATTCGTTGGCGAGATTGGGCGACCCGCTGGTGGTGCGCAGACGTACGCGACACGGAGCTGCACGCGGATCGGGCGGCTGAAGCGAGCAGGCGGCGGCTCCGATAGAAGAGCGGGGTACGCCGGGGCGGTGTGCGATGGCGCCACAGCCCTGGGGAGCGGGCGGCCCCGGCGCCGGACTTGTACGGCGCGGGCCGGCGTTCTATGCTGGAGCCGGTGATCCCCTGGCGGTCACAGGAGGCCGAGATGAGGGCGTTTGGCGCGTGCGGTGTGCTGGTGATCGTGTGGCTGGGTACGGCGGCCAGCGCGCCGGCGGGGCTGTTTGAGGACCTCTATCGCGGACTGGACCTGATCGCGACGCCTTTTGGCTCGCCGACGTCGGCGACGGGCATCGGCGGGGCGCAGAACGGGCAAAGATTCGGGCGGCTGCGCGTCGTGCCGAACCGGGCGGGGGAAGGCTACCGCCTGGAGTTCAACCGGACGTTCGGAAACGACTCCGCGGGACGGCCGGAGGTGCTGGACCTGGGGGCGCTGGAGCTGGAGCTGAACGGCAGCATCAGCTCGACGGCCGGCTACACGACGCGGCTGTTCAACATCGGGAACATCCAGACGAACGCGAACAACGTGGCGTACGCGCTGCGCGGGAAAACCGGGGCGCAGGACTTCACGCTGTCCGGGACGTTCAACATGGCGCAGAACCTGGAGATCAACGAGTTCGGGTTCTACACGCTGAGTCTGAACATCGCCAACGATGTGTCGGCCCTGACGCTCGACGGCGTCGCGGTCGACGGCTCCGTGCCGACCGTCTACGAAGTCGGCCCCA
The DNA here is from genome assembly GCA_900696525.1 of uncultured Planctomycetota bacterium. Taxonomy (GTDB): domain Bacteria; phylum Planctomycetota; class Phycisphaerae; order UBA1845; family Fen-1342; genus CAADGL01. The sequence goes on along the minus strand of CAADGL010000015.1, from coordinate 149,035 downwards.
TCAGCATCAAGGGCAACATCTTCGTCGACGCGTTCGGTGCGATCCTGGCGGGGATGGGCGTCGATACGTCGGCGCTGTCGGACATCTTTCCAGAGTCGCCGATCGACCGCATCAGCGCGGCGATTCGCGAGGAGTTGACGAAGCAGGGGGGCGGGCGCGCCAGCCTGATCGCCGGCCAGCTCGATCTCGGGCAGATCGGCCTGGGCCTGGGCGCTCCGCGGCCGGCGCCGCCGGGTGCATCCGCGACGATCAGCGATCAGAGCCTGGGCGTGCCGCAGGGGGCGCCGGAGCCGGCCACGCTGGCGCTGCTGCTCGGCGGGGCGGTGCTGGCGCTGAGGCGTCGCCGCTCCTGGTGACGGGCCGCCCGGGGCCGTGCCTTTTCTCGCTAAACTGACTGTTCCATGAGCGCGCCTGCGACAGCCGGCTGGAATGAGCTCGTCGCGATGATTCGCGGTGCTGCGCCGGACGCCGCGCTCGCCGCGCACAACCGCGCGGCCCGCGCGATCGGCGCGCTGATCGAAGCCGGCAGCGTTCCGGATGCGGTGTCGCCGCTGCGGGTGGCGCTGCTGCGTTCGGTGACGGCCGAGCCGCTGACGCCGTCGCTGGTCTGCGCGCTGGCGGAGCGCGGGTTCGCGGCGCGCGTGACGCTGGGCCAGCTTGGGAACATCGCGGCGGAAACGCTCTCCGCGGAATCCTTCGTCTACCGCGAGCCGCACGACGTGGGCATCGTGCTGGCGCTGGCCGAGCACGTCCTGCCGGGGCTCAACGGGGCAGGCGGCGCGGCGATCGAGTCGGAAGGCGAGGCGTTCGTCGCCCAGGTCGCGCAGTTGGCCGAGCGATTCAGCGGGCTGGTGCTCGTGTGCAACCTCGTGCCTCCGGCGGCGCGCGTCGCCCCGCAACTGGCGGCCCAGACGGCGGACAGTGCGCGATACGCGATTCCGCGTGTGAACCGGCGGCTCGCCGAGCTGACGGCGCGCTACCCGAACGTGCAGGTGTGCGACCTCGAAGCGCTCGCGGCGGAGATCGGCGCGGAGCGCTTCTGGTCGAAGCGCGACCTGGCGGCGAGCCTGCAACCGTTTGCGGCGGCGGCGCTGCCGCCGGTCGCGGGGCTGCTGGCGGACACGTGCCTGCTATACAAGCGGTCGCCGGTGAAGGTCATCGTGCTGGACTGCGACAACACGCTGTGGGGCGGGATCGTCGGGGAGGACGGGCTGGCGGGGATCCGGCTCGGCGAGACGTACCCGGGCTGGTGCTTCCAGCAGTTCCAGCGGCAGCTCGACCAGCTCAGCCGGCTGGGGTTTCTGCTGGCGCTCAACAGCAAGAACAACGAGGCCGACGTACGGGCGGTGTTCGAGCAGCATCGCGGCATGGTGCTGAAGCTCGACCAGATCGCGGCGATGCGGGTGAACTGGTCGGACAAGGTGAGCAACCTGCGCGAGCTGGCGGAGGAGCTGAACCTCGGGCTCGACAGCTTCGTGTTCATCGACGACAACGACTTCGAGCTGAACTTCGTGCGCGAGCAACTGCCGCAGGTGACGTGCCTCAAGGTCCCCGAGCAGCCGTGGCTGCTTCCGGACCTGCTGCCGGGGGCGCGCGGCGTTGACCGGCTGCGGGTCACGGCCGAGGACCGGAAGAAGTCGGAGATGTACGCGCAGGAGCGGCGGCGCGAGCATTTCAGGACGCAGGCGGGAGACTTGCAGGCGTACCTGCGCGGGCTGGAGATCCACCTGACCTTCGAGCCGTTCGACGAGGCGCAGCACCTGGCCCGGGCGGCGCAGCTTACGCAGAAGACCAACCAGTTCAACCTGACGACGCGGCGCTACTCCGAGGCGGAGCTGAAGAACGCCGTCGCCGGCGGGGCGCGCGTCTACCTGGCGTCGTTGCGCGACCGCTTCGGCGAGTATGGGCGGATCGCCCTGGCGATCGTCCGGCCAGACGAGAATCAGGCCCCGGCGCTTGCGCCTGGGGCTCGCATCGGGACGCCGGCGACCGGCCCGCGCGGTGCTTGCACGCTCGACGTTTTCCTCATGAGCTGCCGAGTAATCGGGCGCGGAGTCGAGGATTCATTCCTGCGGCTGGTGATGCGGCGGGCTCGCGAGGCCGGGTTCGATTCCATGCGGGCCGAGTTCATTCCGACGGCGCGAAACGTCGTCTGCAAGGACTTCCTGGCGAACTTCGGGTTCCGCGAGGCCGGCCGCGAGCCCGCCGGGGCCGTTTCCTATGAATACGACCTGCGGAGCGAAATCGCCGCAGCGGCGCCGTGGCTGACTGTTCACGGCGGATAGGAAGGTCGGCTGGATGCGTGCCGGCTGGAAGCCGGCACCACCCCAGCCCCGGCGGGAAGCCGGCACCACCCCAGCCCCGGCTGGAAGCCGGCACCACCCTGATACTCCGGGCTTCAGGGCTCGCCGTTCGGCGCATCCGAGCGGTGGGCGGATCCGCCGCGCGCTCGCCGCTCGGGGCTCGGCCGTTCGCGGTCCGTGTCGGCGCTGCCGGCGAGTTCGCGTTCCGGGTGGCGGGCCTGCAAGGCGCGCAAGTGAGCGGCGCGGTAGTACTTTCCGAGCTCGGACCAGTCGAAGTGCACGCCGTGAGCCTCGACGCGGTTTCGCAGGGCGATGCGATCGCGCAGGGACATGCGCGTCAGGTCGTGGAGCCAGCCGGCGACCTGGTAGACGGTGGTTTCGGCGCTGACGCGGCGGCGGCGGGCGACGTACATTCCGTTGGCATCGTGGTCTGGGAAGTGCTCCATGAGGTAGGCGCCGAAGCCGCTGAGATCGCTGGTGATCGCGGGGACGCCGCGGACGATGCACTCGAGGGGCGTGTATCCCCAGGGCTCGTAGTAGGAGGGGAAGACGCCGAGGTTGCAGCCGCGGACGAAGTGGTCGTACTCGAGGCCGAAGAGCGGGCTGGTCATGGTGATGAACTCTGGGTGGAAGATCACCTTGACGGGGTCATCGGGGGCGTTGAAAAGGCGGCGGGCGCGGAGCTGGCGCAGGACCGGGTCGTTGGCGTCTTCGAGGAGGTCGTGAGTGACGATGGTCGGGGGCGGCCCCTGGCGCCAGGCGTGGATCATGCGTTTCAGGCGCACGCGGTCGTACTCGAAGAGCAGGTCCTCGGTGCTTGGCAGGCGGCCCTCGGAGACGCAGCGGAAGAGGCGCTTGCCCATGTCCTCCTTGATCGTGCCGCAGGTGGCGCGCAGCTCGTTGAACATGGCCTGACGGTTCAGCGTCTCGACATTGATGCCGCGATAGGGCGCGCGGGTCACGATGAAGGCGACGACCGTCACGCCGTTGGGCTCGGCCTTGAGGCGGCGATTCAGCTCGTACAGCGCGTCGATGAAGACGTCGATGCCCTTGTTGCGGTACTCGTAGCGGCCGGCGGTGAACAGGTAGAGCGTCTGGGCCAGGTCGAACGTGTAGCTGGGGAAGAAGTGGCCCATGACGAACTTGTGGATCTGCTCCTTGGCGCGCATGTGCAGGTTCTGGAACTCGTGCGCCGCGGCGAAGCGCTCGACGTTCAGCCCGTTGGGCAGGACGCAATCCGCCGCGCGGCCGAGGAAGTGCTCGGCCTCCATGGCGGTGATGCCGGAGACGGTGGTGAAGACGTCGGCGGCCTGGGCGGCGGCGCGTTCGATGAGGAACCGGTGGTGGAAGCCATGCTCGCGCGCGACGGCCTCGGCGTCGAACTCCGGCATGCGCTCGTAGAGGTCCTTGTTGGCGGCGCACAGCGCGCGGCCGACGAGCGTGGCGTGGGTGGTGAACACGGTGCTGATGGGCGCGGCGCGCTGCTTGAGCACGGGCAGGGCCACCCCCGCCTGCCACTCGTGGAACTGGGCGATCAGCGGCTCGCGCAGCGTTCGGGCCAGGGCCATCAGCAGGTCGGCCGAGGCATACCCGAACGCCACGCTGCGATCGGTCTCCCGGTCGCCGCCGGGCGTGCCCAGGCCGCAATCCTTCCACAAGAAATACTTGCACTGGTCGACGTCGCGCAGCGTCGCGGCCAGGTCGATCAGCAGCACCTGCGGACGGCCGGTGATCAGCCAGCGGCCGTAGTGAATGGTCACGCCGCGCGCGGCGAACTCGTCGATCAGGCCGCGGAGCACCCGCGGAGCGCGTTGAGGCTCGAACTCGATCTTGGCCGAGAGCTCGTCGTAGGGGCCGACCAGAAAGTAGTTGGCGCCCCAGGCCGCGACCGTCTCCGGCGCCTTGCTGCGCAGGACCGTGTAGATGCCGCCCGCCTGGGCGCAGACTTCCCACGAAAGCTCGACCAGGTAGGCGCCGCGCGCGCGGCGACCACCAGCGGCCAGCCGCGCATCGCTCACCAACCTGCGCGAGTCCGGGATCATCCGTCACCGATCCAGCCACACCGGCCCTGAAGCCGGTCCGCTTGCGAGCCGTCGCGCGAGTGCGGCGGCGAGCCGACAAAGCTACCAGCGCCGCGCAGGCGCAACAACCCACGGCAGGCCGAACGCCGGTCCACACTCCCGGCAGCCTGCCCACACCGATGGACCACTATGAGCCGCGCTCCGGCGGCTCGGACGGGCCGACGTAGATCACGAAGTCCGCGCGGTGCTGGTCTTCTTCGCGGAGGACGTCGGATGTCTCGTTGACGAAGCTGAGGGTCAGCACGCGCACGCCCGGCGTGAGCCGTTCGAGCGCCTGGATCAACCCGCCGCGAAAATCCGAGTGGAAGCGGCCCACGACGAGCAGGACGGGGCGCCGGCCTGCTTGCAGCGCGCGGGAAACGCTTTCGGCCATGGTCCAGTCCCAGACGGACTGGGCGCGAAACGGGCCGTCGAGGCTTGGGCGCGTCGACGCCGGCTGAGAGGCCGCGCCGTCGCCATGAGCGTCGGCGTTGCCGGTCATGACGCGCTCGAAGTCCTCGCGATAACGGCCGGCCGGCAGCTCGTCGGGAACGCGGAAGAGCCGCCGCTGCTCCGGGGTCAACTCCAGCAGGCGGTCGAAGCCCTCGCGACTGGCGGCGCGGACGTAGACGCGCGGGCTGTTGGCCGCAATCACGGGAACATCCGCCGACTTCGCGTACTCGAGCATGGCGCGATGACCCGCGGGGTAGTTGTTGTCGTTGCGGCGCGCCATGCGCTTGAAAGTGGCTTCGTCGGTGAGGCCGGCGAGATAGTCGTCGATGCAGGCCTGCTGGTCGCGCTCGAAGAACTCGAGCGCCAGGGCCGCATCGGGAGCGCCGTCGAGCACGTCGTCCCAGATGGCTGCGGCGACCGAAAGCCCCAGCCGGTGGCCGTGGTTCTCGCCGATGACGAACACGTCGGCGGCGCGGGCGGCGGCGATCAGCTCGCTCCAGGCCGCGGGCGGCTCCGCCGGCTCACCGCGCAGGACAGTGACCGAGCGGGCGTCGGGCAGCGGTGCTTCCTGCGGCGGCGGGGCGATGCGCTGCGGGGCGGCACAACCCGCCACCGCGGCCAGCGCGGCGCTGATGGCCACACGCGACGCGGCCGTTCGACCGGTGCCGCGAAACGTCATTCCCATAATGGCGACCCTCCATGAGAGATTATCGGTTCGTTCGGTCCCGGCTGTGCTGAGTCTTTAAGCCTCCAGGTCGGCGGCCCGATACCCGAGTCAGCCGACAGCGCGCAGCCGACGCGCGAGAGGAGAGCATGCACCCGGAGAAGCCCAGCACCGAAGGCCGCGCGAACGACGCCGCGCAGCACACGAGCTCCGCGCGCGGCCGGTCCCCTGCCACAGCGTTGGCGCGCCATGGCGCGGCGCTGGCGGAGCGGATCGGCCTGGGCTTCGCGGCGCTCCTCGTGCTAACTCTTATCGCGGGAGCGCTTTTGGCTCAACACATCGCGCAGCGCTCGGCGGAACAGCAGATCCAGCGCCTGGCGCGCGAGCTCGCCGCGACCGTCGCCGCAACGCTCAGCCACGCGGCCGCCGCCGACGACGCCGCGCTCTCGGCGATGGCCGCGCCGCCGCCGGCGGACGGCGCGTTCATGGTCCGCTGGACGGCGCCGAATGGGAGCGTGCGGCTGGCGATACCGGCGGCGGCAGCGGACGCCCAGCCCGGGCCGCCGCTGGCCCGGGCGAAAGTCGAGCGGGCCAGCGGGGGGGACGCCGGAGAGGTCGCGGTCTGGCGCGCCCCGGGAGCGGCGTCGGCGTCGGCGTCGGTGTGGGGGCCGTGGTGGCTGCTGATGCTGTCGGCGCTGGTGGCCTTCCTGCTGGCGTACCGGCTGGTGGCCAGGCGGCTGCGATCGGTGACGGCGATCGAGCGGAACCTTGAGGCCTACTCGGCGGGACTGGAGCGCGAGCTGAGGGTGCTGATGCTGGGCGCCCAACTGGGCGAGACGGCCCGGGCGTGGAACGGGCTGATCACGGAGCTGGCGGCGCTGAAGGAGCAGCACGACGCCCAGCACACGGACGCGGGCCACGACGTGCTGCTGAAGTTCGAGGCGCGCTCGCTGCGGCAATTGCTCGACCGGCTGCCCTTCGGCGTGATGCGCATCGCGCAGGACGGGACGGTGGCCTATGCGAACCCGGCGGCGAGCGAGATGGTGGGAGGCGGTGCGAAGGTCGTCGGCGCGCCGGCGGCCGGGATTCTGCATGATCCGACGCTGAGCCGGGCGCTGGCCGCTCCGCAGAATCTGCCGACGGGCGTGCTGTCGGTCGATCCGCCGGCGAGCGCCGGAGAGAACGAGAGCCTGCATCGCTTCACCGTGGTGCCGCTGGAGGCGCGCGGCGAGGCGCTTGTGGCCATCCAGGATATCCGCCACCTGCGCGAGGCGGAGCGGGCGCGGGACAACTTCCTGTATCACGTGACGCACGAGCTGCGCACCCCGCTGACGAACATCCACGCCTACGCCGAGACGCTCACCAAGCCGGACTTCGACGACGAGCAGACGCGGAAGGAATGCTACAACGTGATCATCAGCGAGACGCGGCGGCTGTCGCGGCTGGTGGAGGACATCCTGAGCGTGTCGCAGCTCGAGGTCGGGTCGGCGTGCGTGGACTTCGGCGAGGTGGACCTGGTGCGGCTGCTGCGGCAGATGGTGCAGGACAACCTCGGACGCGCGGACGAGAAGGGCATCGACCTGACGCTCAAGGTCCCGCCCAAGGTCCCGAAGATGCGTGGCGACAAGCAGCGCCTGTCGGTGCTGATCAACAACCTGATCGGGAACGCCGTCAAGTACACCCCCGAGAAGGGCTGGGTCCAGGTGTCGCTGGAGGTGGACGAGCAGAGCGTGCGAATATCGGTCGCCGACAGCGGCTGCGGGATCGCGGTTGAGGACCAGCCGCACGTTTTCGAAAAGTTCTACCGGGCGGCGAGCGCGGCGGTGCAGGACGTGCCGGGAACCGGCCTGGGCCTGGCGATCGCGCGCGAGGTGGCCCGGCTGCACGGCGGGGACATCCGGCTGGAGAGCGAGCCTGGGCGCGGGTCGACGTTCACGGTGGAGCTGCCCGTCGGGGCTTCGTCGTCGTAGGAGCAATGATGAGCCGCATCCTGGTAGCCGAGGACGATCCGCACATCCTGCGGGTGATCAGCCTGTGGCTGACGCGGCAGGGTCACGAGGTGCTGGAGGCGCGCAACGGCGTCGCGGCGCTGGAGGTGCTGCGTGCGGCGGTGGAGGCTGGACCGGCGCCGGCGGGCGGCGGCGCCATCGAGGTGCTGATCACGGATGTGAACATGCCGCAGATGGACGGGCTGGCGCTGATCGAGCATTGCGTTGAGTTGCCGGCGCCGCCGGGCGGCATCGTGGTGCTGACGAATCGGTGGGACCACGGGGCGATCCGTGACCGGCTGGCGAAGTGGGGCGTGCACGTGCTGCCGAAGCCGTTCAGTCCGATCGGGCTGGCGGAGCTGGTGGGACGCCTGACGAGCGCGGCCGGGGCGGCGGGCCGGGCGATGGAGAGCGAGGCGTGAGCGAGCGGGCGTCGAGCTCCGGGGTGACGTCGGGCGGGCGGGTGATGGATCCGGCGCGCGCCCTGGACTCGCTGGCGCAGCTCGATTCGGTCGCGGGCGTGATGCAGCGGCTGGGGGCGGTCATCGAGGAGAACGAGGGGCTGGCCAACGAGGTGCTGCGCAGCTACGAGCAGCTCAACCTCGTGTTCGAGTTCACGCAGAAGATCGCACACATCACGGACGTGGCCGAGATCGAGCGCATCCTGATCGAGCGCACGCGGACGCTGCTGGACGCGCAGGCGGTGGAGATCATCGCGCCGGACGGCATCCGCCGGGCGTGCCGCGCCGCCGGCGCCGGCCAGCGGCTGCAACAGGCGTACGGGGAGCTGCCGGAGACGATCGAGCGCGTGCGCCAGTCGCGCCAGGTGGCGGTGGCGACGCTCGAGGACCAGCACGTGATCGCCGGGCCGCTCGTGCGGCTGGACAACGTGGTGGACGTGGTGGTGGTGATCCGGCGGCCGGGGGCACCGGACTACACCTCCGGCGACGTGCTGATGCTGGATTCGGTGCTGTCGTTCGGCGGGCAGATCATCACGAACTGCGAGATGCACCGCAAGCTCGGGCGGATGTCGTTCGAGGTGACGCGGGCGCTCGTGGCGGCGATCGACCAGAAGGATCACTACACCTCGGGCCACTCGGAGCGCGTCGGGCGGCTGGCGCGGCTGACGGGCGTGGAGCTCGGGCTGCAACCGGCGGAGGTGCAGATGCTGGAGTGGGCCGGGCGGCTGCATGACGTGGGCAAGATCGGCATTCCGGAAGAGATTCTCAACAAGCCCGGCAAGCTGACGGACGAGGAGTTCGCGATCATCAGGAAGCACCCGCGGATGGGCTACGACATTCTGAAGCCCATCGCCAGCTTCGAAGGGGTGCTGTCGGCGGTGCTGCACCACCATGAGAACATCGACGGCTCGGGCTACCCGGACGGGCAGACCGGTGACGAGACGCCGGTGGCCGCCAAGATCATTCACGTCGTGGACGTCTTCGACGCGCTGACGTCGGCGCGCTCCTATCGCGCCGCCTTCTCGGTGGAGAAGGCGTGCGCGATCCTGCGCAGCGAGGCCGGCACGAAGATGGATGCGCAGATCGTCGCGGCCTTCTGCCGCGCGCTGGAGAAGGCCCGCCTCGCCGGGCCCGAGGATTCACCGATGACGTTCACCACGAGCGAGAACGCCCATGCGAACCGCACTTGAGCACTACCGCCGCTGGACGTCGGCGCTGCTGCTGACGAGCCTGCTGCTGATCGTCGCCTGCCAGGTATGGACGCTGTACCGGGGGCAGCTCAGCCCGGCGACGCTGCTGCTGGTGACGGGGACGTTTGCCGGTGTCGCCGGCCTGGGAATCGCCGTGCACGGGGCGACGATCGACCGCGGCCCGGCGCTGCCGGACGTGAGGCTGGTTCGCGACGACGATGGGCCCGCGGGCAGCGCGCTACGACCGGAAGCGGAGGCAGACCGGCCCGAGGCGACGGAGGGCGTCGTCACGGCCATGCTGGACGAGTTCCTGGTTTGGAAGCGCGACCTGCCGGACGGCGCGCCGCTTCTGCCGGCGTTCGACCAACTGGTGCGTGAGATGCTGGCGACGCATTTCGGGGCCGGGCATGTGCGGTGCTACCACGTGGAGCCGGGGGGCGTGCTCGTGCCGCTGGGGCGCGTGCAGACGGCGCGCACGCCCGAGCAGATCGCCTCGGACGGGCCGGGCGTGCCGGAAGAAGTGCTGCGACAGGTGGCGACGAGTGGGCAGGCGATGCACGCGCCGGGAAGAAAGTCCGGCTGGGGGCCGCTCCAGGGGCCGCTCCCGCACGGGCCGGGCCCGCAGGATGGTGTGAGCGATTGGGTGTTTCCGGTGCGGCGGGGGTCGCAGACGATCGGAGTCGTGGCGGTGGGGCGGCTGGACGCAGGAAGCGTGGCCGGTGGCCGGTCCTCCAGTCTCGATGCGCCGGCGATCGGGTTGCTGAGCCTGTTGTGGTGCCACGTGAGCGCGCTGGAGCAACTGCGCGTGACGCGCCGGACAGATCCGGCGAGTGGCGTGCTGAGCCGGCGAGTCTTCTTCGACCGGTGTCGCGCGGCGCTGCGGGCGTCGCAGGAGGGTGGGGAGCCGGCGGCGCTGCTGGTGCTCGGCATTGAGGGACTGCGGCGGATGGACGACGGCGGGAGCTGGGCGCTGCGCGACGCGCTGGTGGAGCGGATCGGCGCGTTGCTTGTGGAACGCGGGCGGTCGGACGACATCGTGGGGCGGTTCAGCGACGAGCGGTTCGCGGTGCTGATGCGGCGGCTGGACAGCAACCTGGGGCGGCTGATCGCGGAGAAGCTGGTGAGCGCGGCGGAGGCGGTCGTGCAGGAGTGCGTGCACGGGGCCGGGACGATCGGCGCGGCGGGCGGGGAAGGGATGCTGCGCGTGCGGGCGGGGCTGGCGGGGACGGGGATGCGCGAGATCGCCTTCGAGACGCTGCTGATCGCGGCGCTCGGAGCGGTCGAGCAGGCTCGCGCCGCAGACCGGGCGGTATGGACCGACATCGACAGCGAGGCGTCGGGGAGCGCGCGATGAAGTTCGAGACCCAGACGCACGGTCTCGTGACCGTGCTCACGCCGCACGGGCCGCTGACGCACGAGGAGGTTCCGTGCTTCAGGCAGACGGCGGAGCAGGCCGTGGCGCAGCGGAGCGGGCGGGTCGTGATGGACCTGCGGAACGTTCCGTACCTGGACAGCGCGGGGATCGAGGCGCTGCTGAGCCTGTTCGCTCCGGCGCGCTCGACCGGGGCCCGGCCGAAGCTGGCGCGGCTGACGGACACCTGCCGCGAGGCGCTCGACCTGACGGACGTGCTGGTGCGGCTGGACGTGTTCGACACGGTGGAAAACGCGATCCGCAGCTATAACCGATGAGAATCCGGCGCGGCGGAAAACTTGGAGAGATGCTGCTGGCCGAGGGGCTCCTCAGCGAGCAGGACCTGCTGCGCGCGCTTGAGGTCCAGTCGAAGGACAACCGGCGGCTGGGCGAAGTGCTGATCGAGAAGAACTTCCTGTCGGCGACGGCGCTGCTGAGCGCCCTGTCGCGGCACCTGAACGTGAAGGCGGTGCATCTGCGGCACGGCCTGATCGACCCGCATGTGGCGCAGATGCTGGAGCAGGACGAGGCGAAGCGGCTGAAGGCCCTGCCCCTGTTCCGCGTGGGCGACCGGCTCACCGTGGCGATGGCCGAGCCGCAGTCGCTGCCCACGATCGACCGGCTGGCGGCGCTGACGGGCTGCGAGATCAACCCGGTGCTGGCGCTGGAGAGCAACATCGCCGAGTACCAGGCGAAGTACCTGAGCGGGCAGGTGGACGTCGACTCGTTCCTCGTCAATCTCACCGAGTCGAACGTCGAAGTCGTCGACCGCGAGGCGGCCGAGGCCGAGCACACGCACGAACTCGGCCGGATGGTCGAGGGCAGCCCGATCATCAACTTCGTGAACCTGGCGATCCTGACGGCGATCCGCGACGGGGCGAGCGACATTCACATCGAGCCGACGAAGCTGGCGACCCGCATCCGCTACCGCATCGACGGCAAGCTGCGCGACCTGATGAAGGCCCCCCCGGGCATGCACGGCGCCGTCGTATCGCGCGTCAAGGTGATCGGCAAGATGGACATCGCCGAGCGCCGGCTGCCGCAGGAAGGGCGCGTGCACGTCGTGGCCGAGGGGCGCGACATCGACCTGCGCGTCTCGTCGATGCCGAGCATCCTCGGTGAGAAGGTGGTGATCCGCATCCTCGACAAACAGAACCTGCGCGTCACGCTCGAGGAGCTGGGCATCAGCGGGGAGCAGCTCGAGCGCTTCCGGCGGGTGTTCGGCCGGCCGCACGGGATCGTGCTGGTGACGGGGCCGACCGGCAGCGGGAAGACGACGACGCTGTACTCGGTGCTGGACCTGCTGAGCTCGACCGAGAAGAACATCGTGACGATCGAGGACCCGGTCGAGTACCAGCTCGACGGGATCACGCAGATCCAGGTGAACGATGCCATCGAGCTGACGTTCGCGCGGTCGCTGCGGTCGATCCTGCGGCAGGACCCCGACGTGATCATGGTGGGCGAGATCCGCGACCAGGACACCGCCCGCGTGGCCGTGCACGCGGCTCTGACGGGGCACCTGGTGCTCTCGACGCTGCACACCAACAACGCGCCCGGCGCGTTCGTGCGGCTGAGCGACATGGGCGTCGAGCGCTTCCTGCTGGCCAGCGCCATCAACGGCGTGATCGCACAGCGGCTGGCGCGGAAGATCTGTCCGCACTGCCGCACGTCGTATTACCCGCCCGATTCGGCGCTGGCCGACGCCGGCTGGCTGGGGCAGCGGACGCGGGTGTTCTACAAGGGCGAGGGCTGCAACGTCTGTCACGACAGCGGCTACCGCGGGCGCGTGGGCATCTTCGAGATCCTGGAGGTGACGGACCAGCTTCGGCCCACGCTGCACGAGTTTCATGACGAGGAGGAGATCAAGCGGGTGATCCGCTCGCAGGGCTGGCGACCGCTGCGCGACGAGGGGCTCGGGCTCGTGGAGCGCGGCATCTCGACGCTCGAAGAGGTGCTGCGCGTCACGCACGCGGAGACCGAGGACCGGACGCGCGCGGAGAAGACCCCTCCGGGCGACGAGCGCCGCGCTGACGCGGCCAACACCGCTTCAGCGCCGGAAGGCAGCGAGGCGTGACATGCTCTTCGCGTACGAAGCCCTGAGCACCGACGGGCGGTTCCTCCGCGACCGGCTCGAAGCCGACGACCAGAGCGCGGCGCTGGATTCGCTGCGCCAACGCGGCCTGATGGTCGTGAAGCTCGAGCACGCGCGCGACCAGGCGCCGCCCGGCGGGCTGGCGGGCCGGATGTGGCGGAACCGTCCGCCCGGACAACGCGACCTGCTGCTGTTCGCGCGGCAGATGAAGATGATGCTGGAGTCCGGGTCGGCGCTGGTTCCGGCCCTGGACGCGATCGAACGCCAGACGTCGAAACCGAGCTTCCAGCGGATCATCCGCACCGTGCGCGGACAGGTCGAGGGCGGCGAATCGCTGCATGAGGCGATGCGCCACGCGCCCGGAACGTTCAGCCCGATCTTCTGCAACATGATCGCCGCCGGCGAGGCCACGGGCATGCTGGCGGAGTCGTTCGACCGGCTGGCGGCGATGATCCACCAGCAGGTGCACATCCGCCGGAGCGTGAGCGGCGCGCTGATCTATCCGGCACTGCTGAGCGTCCTGCTGCTGGGCGTGATCGGCGTGCTGGTGGGCTTCGTGATCCCGCGCTTCGCGAAGCTGTTCGAGAGCCTGAACCACGAGCTGCCGTGGATCACCAGCCTCCTGATCGATGCCTCGCACGTGATCCGAACGTACTGGCCCGTGCTGGCGCCCGGGCTGGCGGCCGCCGCGACGCTGCTCGTGCTGTGTGCGCGGTTGCCCGCGCTGCGCGCCCGGGCAGCGGCCGTGCTGATGGCGGCGCCGCTGCTGGGCGGGCTGCTGCGGCGGCTGCAACTGGCGCGGATCCTGCGGGTCTGGGCCGCGCAGCTACGCAGTCACGTGCCGCTGCTGGAGACGATCGCGCGCTCGCGCGACGTCGTGGCCCTGCCGCCGTTCGCGAAGCTGATCGACGACGTTGAGGCGAGCGTATCGAGCGGCGGCCACATGGGCCGGGCGCTGGCCCAGTCGTCACTGATCGACCCTGTGCTGGCGTCGGCCGTGACGACGGGCGAGGAGAACGGCCGGCTGGCGGAGGCCGTGGAGTTCATCTCGCAGTGGCTGGACGAGGAGAACAACCAGGCGATCGCCAACCTGACGCGCACCGTGGAGCCCGTGATGCTGGTGTTCATGGGGCTCGTCGTGGGTTTCGTGGCGATGGCGCTGTTCATTCCGCTGTTCGACGTGGCGACGGCGGCTGGATAGCCCGGTGATGGGGGTGGGCGCGTGGTGGTAGACCAGACCAGAACACCGCCGGGGGCGACGCCCTCGCGCCGCGTCAGCGGGTTGGGCCGCGGATGGCGCCGGCTGCTGCGGCGGCACTCGGCGATCCTGTTTGATGTTGGGACGACGGGCGTGCGCGCCTGCCAGGCGCGGAGCGGCGGCGGCGAGGACCCGGTGCGCGAGTTGCTGAGCGTGCAGGTCGGCGGCAGCCTGCGGGTGGCCGGCGAGCGGCAGAAGAACGGCGCGCCGGAAGAGCTGAAGCACGAAGCCGCGATCGAGCCCGACGGCAATGAGCTGCGGGCCACGATCGAGCGGCTGGCGCGGCTGGTCGGTCAGGGACGGTTCGTCGGGTCGGACGTGGGCCTTGTGCTGCCTGCCGCCGCCGTGCGATTTCACACTCTGATGGTCAGCGAGGGGGGGCTGCGGCAGCCGGCAGAGAGCATTCAACAGGCGCTGAAGTGGGAGATCGCGCGGGAGGAGCGTTCGGAGCCGCACGACATCGAGGTGCGCTTCTGGCGGCTGCCGCGCAGTCCGCACGCGCGGCACAACGTGATGGCGGTGGCCCTGTCGGCCGAGCAGGCCCGTGGGTGGCACGGGTCGTTTGGGGAAGCGGGGCTGAGGCTGAGCCGGCTGACGATCGCGCCGTGCGCATTGGTGTGGCTGGCGCTGCGCGGCTGGCCGGCGGCGGCCGGCGAGCTCTGGGGGGCGCTGGACCTGGGCGCGCGGCAAGCGACATTGAGCGTCGTCATCGGCGACGTGCCGATCTACGTGCGGGGGCTGAGCGCCTCGGCGGAGAGCTGGACCCAGCGGTTGAGCGAAGGGCTCGACGTCAGCCCGGCGGAGGCCGAGAAGCTGAAGCGCCAGCACGGCGTGCGCGCGGAGGCGTCGAGCGCCGCCGAGGGCGAGGAGAGCCTGGCGCGCGTCAACTACCGGCTGCTGCGCGACCGCCTGGAGGTGCTGGCGCAGGAGATCGAGCGCTGTTTCTCATATGTGCTCGGACAGTATCCCGACGCGAATCCGGTGCGGCTGGCGCTGGCGGGCGGAGGGGCGCAGATGCCGGGATTGGCGGAGTTCTTGAGTGCGCGGCTGGGGCTGCCGGCGAGCGTCGTGGCGGGCGTCGGGGGCGTGGATTTCGGGGCTGAGGCGGCGAGCGCCGTCGGAGGCGCGCTGCTCGACGTGGAGGGGCCATGATCCCAAACGTCAACCTGGTGCCGGCCGAATGCCTGCTGTTCCGGCGACGGCGCCGGCGGCTGAAGGTCTGGGCCGGGATCTGGAGCGCCGCGGCCATGGCCGTGCTCGGCGCGTGGCTCGTGCGGTCGGCGGTCGCGGATGGCTTTGGGCGGCTGCAAGCACGGGTGGAGGAGTTGGAGGGACAGCGCTTCGTGCTGGAGAGCCAGATGCAGGCGGCCGGAAATGAGCAGCGGCGGCTGGTGGAGGCCGTGCGGGCGCTGGATCGACTGAGGCCGGAGCAGCCATGGCCGGCGCGGCTGGCGAAGCTGGCGGCCACGGCGCCGGAGGGCATCGTGCTGTCGGAGCTGGCGGTGGAGGGACGCAGGCTGGAGGCGCGAGCCGGGAATCCCGCACCAGCGACCGCGGAGCGCCAAGCCCCGACTCCGCGGCGCGAGGCCGCCGGCGGCCAGGACGTGCGGATCCGCGGGATGGCCCTCGACCATGGAGACGTGGCGCGGCTGGTCGATGCGCTGCGCGGCGTGCCCGACTGGAGCCAGGTCGAGATCGTCAACGCCCTGCGGCAGGGCGCCGGGCAGGGACGCGCCGTCGCGTTCGAGCTGCGCGCCACCATTACAGGGAGCAGCCGATGATCCTCATGCGGCGGCCGCTGCTGGTCTTCGACGTTGATGCCGTGGGGCTGGCTGGCGCCTTGCTGCTGGGCGGCCTGGCGGCGTGGGTGGCCGCCGAACCCCTTGTGCACCACGCCCCGGCCATGCGCCAGGCCCAGGCCGAGCTGCAACGCGCGGAGCCGACGCGGCGCCGGCTGGCACAGCAGCTCCAGGACACCCACGAAGACGTCGAGCGGCTTCGTCGGGCGGTCGAGGCCCTCGAAGCCGAGACGCCGAAGGCCGACGCCGTCGCCGGATTCGTTCAGCAGATCGCCCGGACGGCGGCAGCCCATCGGCTCGAGCTGCTCAACGTCACGCCCGGGCCGATCCAGGCCGAGGGCCAGCGAAGGCTGGCGTGCGACATCGTCGTGGACGGGCGGGGGCACAGCCTGGACTTCGTCGCGTTCCTCGACGACCTGGCCCGAACGAATCCGTACCACGCGCTGCACGCGTTCAGCATCAGCCGCGCCGTGACGCCCGACAGCGCGGCGTGCCGGCTCCAGTGGACGCTGCGCCTCTACATGCTGGCGGCGCAGCCGTCGTAGGGGCAAGAGAAAGGCGGAGACTCCAGCGCATGAAGCCATCCGCGCGACAGAATACGCTGCTCGGCGCCGCCGGCGTCGTGGCCGTCATCTTCGTCGCCGACTACCTGACCCGCGGCGGCGAACCCCAGCCGGCCGCCGCGGCGGGCCCGGAGGCGGCCGTCGAGTCGCCGGGCGGCAAGGGGCCCGGTGCGAACGGCCCGGCGGGCGAGCGCGTCGTGCAGCGCGTGGATGTGTCGGCGGTGTTGGCGGCCCTGTCGGCGTCACGAAGTGAGCCGGTCGGCAACGTGGAGACGATGCGGGATCTCTTTTCGCCGGGGCCGGAGCTCGCGGCGCTCTGGGCGGCCGCGGAGCCGGCGGCGGCATCACCACGCCAGCCGGCGGACGCGGAGCCGGCCGAGCCGCCGTTCAGCAGCCGGCACCGGCTGGACGGCGTGATCACCGGCAGTCCGCCACTGGCCATCATCGACGGCGTCCCGGTCGGGATCGGGTCGTGGGTGGGGGGCCACGAGGTGCTGGAGATTCAGCGGGACCGCGTCGTGCTGGGACGGGGCGGGGAGACGGTCGTATTGAGGTTGCAACCGAAGAGGCCGTGAGCGGGGCAGGTGGGCCTCGCGCGCCGGGCGTGAATCGCGCAGGCGCGGGCCGGGTGAGGTTGGAAATTCCAACCGGAGGGTGATTCCGCGGGGCGCAACTGAAGGATCGTGGCCTCAAGGTCGATGAACGGATCGCAGACTTGTGGATGACGGCTACGCTGGGCGGCGCAGCCGAATGGGGTCGTCAGCAACGACGGGACTCAGCAGTAAAGAGGCATCACCATGCGTGGCACAGTATCAACGCGGAACCGGGCGTTCTCGCTCGTCGAACTCGTGGTCGTCATCGTCATCATCGGCATCCTCGCCGCGATGGCGATTCCGCGACTTAGCCGCGGGAGCGCCGGAGCCGGCTCCGCCGCTGTTTCGGGCAACCTCGCCATCGTGCGGAACGCGCTGAGCCTGTATCACTCCGAGCATAACGGACAGTATCCGAGCGGAACCGCCGCGAACATCGTGGCGCAGCTCACGCAGTTCACGGACATCAACGGCAATACCTCAGCCACGAAGACGGGCGCGTTCATTTACGGGCCGTACCTCGTGCAGATTCCGCCCGCGCCCGTCGGCGAGAACGCCGGCAGCCGGACGATCCTCGTCAGCCCCGACAGCCCGCCCACGGTTGTCACCACGGCCGGCGAGGGCTGGGCGTACAACCCGACGACCGGCGAGTTCATCATCAACACGACCAAGACCGACGACACCGGCAAGGCGTACAACACCTACTGATCCTGACCCGGAGCGCGAAGCGGGAGCGCTGGCAACCCGGCGCGGGCGGTCGTGAGAACCACGGCCGCCCGCGCCGGTCTTTTTCTGCGGCGGGCGTGCGTTTCGCCGGGCAGGCCGGCAGGGTTAGAATGCCTGGATCATGATGCGGGCGCTGTTCATGGCGGGGCTCGTGGCGGCTTGGGCGGGGCTGTCGGCCGGGTGCGGCGGGTCGCCGGGCACACCGCGATACGAGACGCTGACAGGCGTGGTGATCGCGTGCAAGGCGGAGACGGGCGAGCTCCTGGTGCGGACGGGCATGCTGGGCACTGAGACGGAGTGCCAGGTGACGCGTGATTCCGAGCTTTATATCAACGACGGGCTGGCGCAGATCGAGGAGATTCGCGCGGGAGACGCGATCGAGCTGACCGGCTACCGCGACGACAACGCGAGCATCGCCCGGTTCGTTGTGAGCCGGGCGGACGTGTCGCGTGCCGTGCGCTGGCCGAAACCGCCGGTGGCGCCGGATGGTCCCTAGGCGCTCGGGCCGGCCCGGAGGCGGGATCGCAGGGGTTCGGGCGCAACCGCCTTGTTTCGGGGCGGCTTCGGGACGGGTGCGATCGGCTGCCGATCGCGTCATGCTGCGGCGAAGGGGCTAACGCATGGGCTTTGGACCGCTGATTCACTCGATACGGGCGCGCGAGGTGCTGGATTCGCGCGGGAACCCGACGCTGGAAGCCGACGTCGTGCTCGACGACGGGACGCAGGCGAGCGCAATCGTGCCGAGCGGCGCCTCGACCGGCGAAAACGAGGCGGTTGAGCTTCGCGACGGAGACGCCAGGCGCTACCTCGGCCGGGGCGTGCTGAAAGCGGTCCAGAGCGTGAATACGGTGATCGCGCCGGCGCTGCTGGGGGCCGACCCGTTCGCGCAGGAGCTGATCGACCGCCGGATGCTCGCGCTCGACGGCACGGACAACAAGGGTCGCCTGGGGGCGAACGCGATCCTGGGAGTGTCGTGCGCGGTGGCGAAGGCGGCGGCGGCGAGCAGCGGCCTGCCGCTGTATCGCTACCTGGGCGGCGCGCGGGCGCACGTGCTGCCGGCGCCGATGTTCAACATCCTCAACGGCGGCAAGCACGCGGACAACACCGTGGATTTCCAGGAGTTCATGATTCAGCCGTGGGGCGCGGCGAGTTTTCGCGAGGCGCTGCGGATGGGGGCGGAGGTGTTCCACCATCTCAAGGAGGTGCTGAAAAAGAAGGGGTACAACACCGCGGTTGGGGACGAAGGGGGCTTCGCACCCAGCTTGAAGAGCAATGACGAAGCGTTCGAGGTGATCGCGACGGCCGTTGAACGGGCCGGATACAAGCTGGGCGAGCACGTGGCGTTCGCGCTCGATCCGGCGACCAGCGAGCTCTGGAACGAGGCGGCCAGGAAGGGCCAGACAGGATACTGCTTCTTCAAGAGCCAGCCGCAGCGCATCGCGACGTCGGATGAGCTGATCGACTACTGGGCGGAGAAGTGCCGGCAATGGCCGATCCGCAGCCTGGAAGACGGGCTCGCCGAGGGAGACTGGGCCGGCTGGGCCAGGCTGACGGCCCGGCTGGGCGGCCAGGTGCAGCTCGTCGGAGACGACCTGTTCGTCACAAACGTGCACTACCTGGCCCGCGGTATCCGCGAGCGCTGCGGCAACGCCATCCTGGTGAAGATCAACCAGATCGGGACGCTCAGCGAGACGTTCGCCGCCGTTGACCTGGCGATGCGCAACGCATTCGCAGCGGTGATCAGTCACCGCAGCGGCGAGACGGAGGACACCACGATCGCCGACCTGGCCGTGGCGACCGGCGCGGGGCAGATCAAGCCCGGCAGCACGTCGCGCAGCGACCGCACGGCCAAGTACAACCGGCTGCTGCGGATCGAAGAGGAGCTCGGCGAGGCGGCAGTGTACGGCGGTGCGTAGGCACTGCTGGCCCCTGTTATCGGCCGCTCGGAAAAACCAACCCGGCGGACGCCCGGTTAGTGATTTGCCGCGCACGGCCAGCCGATGTGCCGAGCGTGACAATGAGTCTCACAACCAAGCCGCTGGCCATGAGCGCGATTGCGTGCCTGGCGCTCGTGCAGGCGCCCTGCCTGCCGCGGAACCTCTTTGAGGCCGCTGACGGCGGCGCGCCTTCAACGACGATCGTCCAATCCGACATTGCGGTGCACATGTCACCCGAGGAGCTTCGGGAGTTTCTCGCCAATACGAATCGCGATCGCGTCGTCGTCGTGAGCGTCATTACGGGCGTGGCCGGCGCCGCGGGGCCGGCGGGCCCGCCGGGCATCGGCGGCGCGGATGGACAGCCAGGGGCGCCTGGCAGCGATGGCCAACACGGTCCGCCGGGTCCGCCTGGCGAAGCCGGTTCGCAGGGGCCGCAGGGTCCGCCGGGAGAGCAGGGTCCGCCGGGAGAAACGGGACCGCAGGGGCCACAGGGCGACGTGGGGCCGCAAGGTCCGCAGGGACAAGCGGGATCCGAGGGTCCGCAGGGGGCGACCGGACCTGCGGGGCCGGCGGGGCGGCCGGTCGGCGGCGTCGTGATCTGCGCAACGCCGCAGACCGCGCAGCAATGGAGCAACATGCCCGCGGCGCAGACGGAGCTGTTTGGGACGACGTGGGCCCGGCGACGGGTGGATCTGAGCGATGTGAGCGAATTCCGATTGACGGTGAACCAGAGCGTCGCGGGCGCCGCGGGGGCGTTCGTAAGGCTGCGGTACAGCGTGGACGGCGGGACGAACTGGGCTGACGCCGAAACGGGCGGGCCGGTCGCCGACCTGGACGTTGGCACGGGGACCGGGATGAAAACCGGCGCGTGGGGGTCGCTGGTGGAGGAGGCTCGCGGGGACGTGCTTCTTCGGCTGGACGGCCAGGACGGGAACGGGGTGGCCGATCCGTCGTTTCGCTACATCGGAATCGAGCTGCGGTGAGCAACGAGGGGATTCGGGAGAGCGCGTCGGGCCGGGGGTGCTGCGGTCAGCCGTTGGCGCCGGGTTTATCAGGGCAGTTTGAGGGCGCGGCGCCCGCCTGGCGTGAGATCGGCAGGATGACGTCGAACCTGGCGCCCTTCTGAGCGTTTCCGGCGGCGACGGTTCCGTGCAATTCGCTGACGAGGCCGTAGACAACGGCCAGTCCCATGCCTGCCTTACGTCCCTGGCCCGATGCGAGCTCGCCGCGCGTGGTGTAGAACGGCTCGAAGAGGTGCTCCATCTGCTCGGGCCTGATGCCTGCGCCGGAGTCGATGAGGGTGAGGTAGACGCTGTGCTCGTCGCGGCGGCCGATGGAGAGCAGGAGTGTGCCGCCGTCGGGCATGGCCTCGAGGGCGTTCTCGACGAGGTTGCGGAGGATGATGACGAGGTGCTCGCGCGGAACGGGGACGATGGGGATGGGGTGCCAGTCGAAGGTGAAGGAGACGTTGTGCTCGCGAAAGCGGGCCTCGTAGCTGTCGAGGAAATGGAGGATGGTCTCGGTGAGGTCGGCTTCGTCGATGGCGCGGTGATCCGCCTGGGCGAAGGCGAGGAGCTGCTGGGTGAGCGCGGTGGCCCGGCCGACGGCCTCGGACGTGCGGGCGAGGGCCCGGCGCATCGCCGGCATGGTGTTCATGTTGAGGGCGTATTCGAGGCTGGTGGCGATGCTGCACAGGAGGTTGTTGTAGTGATGCGCGACGGCGCCGGACATCGCCCCGAGCGAGGTGAGCCGCTCGTGCTTGCGCAGATGCTGGCGAACGCGCAGCCGCTCGGTGACGTCGAGGAACCAGACCGACAGGCCGTCGAGCCGGCCGTCGTCCGAGAGGATCGGGGAAATCCAGATTGAGAAGTCGGCGGCTCCGCCACCGGGCGCGGGCAGTCGCGTGCGGAACTCGACGGACTCGAGGCTGGCGACGCAGGAGCGCAGGCACTCGCGCATGGCGTCGCGGTCGGGCGCGGGGACGAGGTCAACAATCGGCGAGCGGCCCGCGGCGCGGTCGGAGGCGCGCAGGAGCTCATCGGCCCGCTCGCTCCCGGCCAGGACGTTGCCGTCGGCGTCGCAGGCGAAGACGGCGAGGCCGGCGCCCTCGAACAGGCGTTCGAAGAAGGCGGGCTCGAGGCGGGCAAGGCCGTCGGTCTGGCTAGCGGCGCTCGTTGACACGCTCCACTTCCGGTCTGATGAACACGTATGAATGATATTCGCGGCCGTCGTCGTTTCCCGTGAGGAAGGCGTGGCCCACCAGGCCGAAGACCCGCGCGTGCTCCCCGGGCGCCAGCAGCAGGAACTCGCCGGACCGCAAGGTGACGACGAAGCTCACGTCGCCGAGGGGCGACTGACGCTCGTCGGGCGCAAGCTGCCAGCCGTCGGGAGCGCGCGTGTAGCGGACGCCCTCAAACCGCTGCCAGATGGTGGGCGTGATGCGCAGGTGGGCCGCGCCGTCTTCCTGCGCATCGGCCACGACGTCGATGCGGATGAGGTTGCGGCTCGCAGGCCACGTGCCGCCGCTGAGGCCCCCTTCGCGCCCGACGTAGAACAGCGTTTGCTCGCGCGCCGTCCGGTCCATCTGGAGGACGAGCGGGAAACGCGGTCGCAGCAGCACCGGGTCGGCCTGAACCACGTCAACTCCTTCGACCGTATCGATCAGAGACCGAACGGCATTCCACCATTCTACGTGACCGATGCCCACGCGCACGCCGTTCTGCGCGAGACGGCTGCGGGTTTCCAGGTCCAGCACTTGTTCTCGGACGTAGGTCCAGAGGGCCTCGGCCTTGGCTGACTCGTGGCGCGGAACGCGCACGTTCAGCACGCTGAGCGTGGCGGTCGGGATCGGCGGGCGGCGCGTCTCGGAGAGAGTTGCGGGCGGTTGCGTACTCGTGAACCCGGTGTCCGCGGGAGTCAGCGGACCAGCCGCGCCGTTCTGGGCGGCGCTCCAGGCCGGGGCTGGCCCCGAGCAGCCCGCGAGCGGCGCTGCGAGCGCCGCCAGCAGGAAACACACGGCGTGGCGTGCGGAGCGGCGGTCCGCCGGGCAAACGGCCATACGCGTCCAAACAACCCCAGGATGCCGTGCGTTTTCGCCAGACGCGCGGCGGCACAGCGCTTCAACAATGCAAGCGTAGTCTAGCGTGAGGCGGCGTGGATTGCTACGAGGGTCTGGCGCGGGCCGGCGTCGGGCGAGTACCATCGAGGCGGGGTGGATGTGGGGGTGGCCGAGTGGCGCCGGGGCGGATTGTCTGGCGGAGTCTGACGCATTACTGGCGCACGAACCTGGCGACGGCGCTGGGTGTGGCGGTGGGGGCGGCGGCGCTGACCGGCGCGCTGCTCGTCGGCGACTCGATGCGCGGCAGCCTGCGCGACATGGCGCTGAGGCGGCTGGGGCGGGTCGAATGCGGCGTGCTGGCGACGCGCTTCGTGCCCGAGAACCTGGTCGAGCGGGTGGAAGCGGCGTGCGCCGGGCGCGCCCGGGCCGTGCCGCTGATCTGGATGACGGGCAGCGCATCGAATCCTGAGAGCGGTGCGCTGGCGCACCAGGTCCAGGTGTACGGCGTCGAACAGCGATTCGAGCTCACGCGGGAATCCACCGACGATGTGCCGCGTCCCGCGAGCCTGGACGTGGTGCTGAGCGCGGCGCTGGCCGAGGAGCTGTCGGCGCGCCTCGGCGACGACGTGCTGATCAGGGTGCCGCAGCCGGCGGACGTGGCGCGCGAGAGCCTGATGGGACGCCGCGACCTGGCGACGACGGGGCTGCGGCTGACGGTGCGCGGCATTTCGCCGCGACGGAGCGCGGGAGGGTTCGGGCTGACGCCGTCTGCCCAGGCGCCGCGGAGCGCGTTCGTTGAGCTGGCGGCGCTCCAGCGGGCGCTGGGGCAGCGCGGGCGCGTCAACACCGTGCTCGTGACTGGGGTCGGGGCGGGCGAGCCGCGGCGGGTGGAGGCGCGGGAAGTCGAGTCGGCGCTTGGGAAGTTGCTAACCGCGCGTGACGCCGGCCTGCGGCTGCGAGAGGACGAGCAGGTTGGGTACCTGGCCCTCGAGAGCGACGCGATCCTCATTGACGAGGGGGTGGAAGAGGCTGCCCGGCAGTCGGCGACGCGACTTGGCTTGCAGGCCGACGGCGTGCTGGTGCACCTGGCCAATCGCATTGAGACGGTGGGTGATGCGCCGGCGGGGATCCCGTACTCGACGGTCGCCGGTATCGAGCGGCCGGAGGAGCTGCGGCTGCTCGACGGGGCACAGGCTTCGGGGCTTGCCGACGGCGAGATCCTGCTGAATGAGTGGGCGGCGCGCGAGCTTCGGGCGGGAAAGGGCCAGCGCGTGCGGCTCGTGTACTACGCGATGGGCGAGCAGGGACGGCTGCTGACCCGCGCCGCGGAGTTCACCGTCGCGGGCGTTGTCGCGCTCGCCGGCGTCGCGGCCGACCCGGGCCTGGCGCCGGCCTATCCGGGCGTGACCGACGCGGCCCGGATGTCGGACTGGAACCCGCCTTTTCCGATCGACCTCGGGGCGATTCGGCCGCAGGACGAAGCCTATTGGGATGCGCATCGGGCGACGCCCAAGGCGTTCGTCCGGCTTGACGAGGCGCAGCGGTTGTGGGCGGATCGGCCGGAGCGATACGGCCGGCTTACCTCGCTGCGGCTGGTAAGCGCTGCGCCGAGCAGACACTCGCTTGCGCTCGCGGACGCGTTCGAGCGCGAACTCATGGATCGCCTCGGAGCGGCCGCGATCGGCCTGGGCGTCCAGCCGTTGCGGGACCAGGCGCTTGCCGCCAGCCGCGGCAGCACCGACTTCGGCGGACTGTTCATCGGCTTCAGCCTCTTTCTCATCGTGTCGTCGGCGATGCTCGTGGCGCTGTTGTTCCGCCTCGGCGTGGAGCGGCGGAGTGCCCAACTCGGAGTGCTGCTGTCGACGGGACATACCAGGCGGTGCGTCACGCGGATGCTGATGCAGGAGGGGCTCAGCGTGTCGGCGATCGGCGCGGCCATCGGGCTGCCGGCGGCGGCGCTCTACGCCGCCGCGATGCTCCACGGGCTGCGCACGTGGTGGAGCGCGGCCGTGGGCGCGCCGGAGATCATGCTGCACTTGTCGTGGCGCACGTTCGTGGTCGGGTACGCCGCAACGCTGGCCGTCAGCGCCATCGCGATCTGGCTGGCCACGCGCAGGATAGCCGCCACGCCGCCGGCGGCGCTGCTCGCGGGGGCCACCGGAACGCCGGAGGCCCGCGAACAGCGCGGGCCTGGCGCGCGAACGCCGACATTGGCCTGGGTCACAACGGTTGCGGCGGCGAGTGTTGCCGCGATCGGTGCCTTTGGGGGCATTTCGCAGGCCGCGGGGTTCTTCGGCGGCGGCGCGCTGATGGTGGTCGCGGGGCTGGCGTGGCTGCGAGTGGGCTTGGATTGCCGAGGCCGCCGCGCGATTGACCGGCCGACGGCGTGGGCGGTGCTGCGGCTGGGGATGCGCAACGTGCGGCGGCAGGCGGGGCGGAGCATGCTGACGGCGGGCCTGATGGGAAGCGCGACGTTCCTGATCGTGGCGTTGTCGGCGTTCCAGATCGATGCGGGGCGAGGTGCGGGAGATATCCGGGGGAGCTCGGGCGGGTTTTCGCTGATCGCGGAGTCGGCCGCGCCGCTGTTGTTCGATCTGAACACCGCGGATGGGCGGGAGGCCCTGGGGATCGCTGAGGATACGCGCGCGGCCCTGGACCGGGCGCGCGTGTACGCGCTGCGGCTGCGGGGCGGAGACGAGGCGAGCTGCCTGAACCTGTACCAGCCGCGCGAGCCGCGAATCGCGGGAGCGACCTCGGCGTTGATCGAGCGCGGCGGCTTCGCGATGGCGGCCGTGTCGCGCCGCTGGGGGCCGGCGGGCGACAACCCGTGGAGGCTGCTGAACGCGGAGCTGCCCGGGGGGGAGATCCCGGTGATCGGCGACGAGGCGGCGGTGCGGTGGCAACTGAAGCGCGGACTGGACGAGGTGCTGGTCGTGCGGAACGAGCGCGGAGCGGAGGTGGGCCTGCGGTTCGTCGCGCTGCTGAGCGGCAGCCTTCTCCAGAGCGAGCTCGTGATCAGCGAGGCGCACTTCACGCGCCTGTTTCCGTCGGTGGAGGGCTACCGGCTGTTCCTGGTGCAGGCGGATTCGCGGGCGGCGGAGCGGCTGCCTGCGCTGC
This sequence comes from uncultured Planctomycetota bacterium, assembly GCA_900696525.1. Classification (GTDB taxonomy): domain Bacteria; phylum Planctomycetota; class Phycisphaerae; order UBA1845; family Fen-1342; genus CAADGL01. Next base: position 123,365 of record CAADGL010000015.1, on the reverse strand, counting down.
TGGAGCGAGACCTGGCGGCGCATGGCTTCGACGTGACGCCTGCGGGTGAGCGTCTGCGAGCGTTCTCGGTGGTGCAGAACACCTATCTTTCGGCGTTCCAGGCGCTGGGCGGGTTGGGGCTGGTGCTGGGGACCGTGGGCCTGGCCGCCGTGCTGCTGCGAGGGGTGTGGGAGCGGCGCGGCGAGCTGGCGCTGCTGCGGGCGCTAGGCTATTCGCGGCGGGCGCTGGGAGCGATGATCATGGCGGAGAACCTGCTGCTGGTGAGCGTGGGATTGGCGCTGGGAGCGTTGCCGGCGCTGGCGGCGATCCTGCCGGTGCTGGCGGGACGAGGCGGCGCGGTTCCCTGGGCGACGATCGCTCTGACAATCGCGGGCGTCTTTGCGGCAGCGGCGGTTTCGGGCGCCGTGGCGCTGCGGCCGGTGTTGCGCGCGCCGCTGCTGGGAGCATTGCGGGCGGAATAGCGCCGAGGGCCTCTGGAAATCAGGGCGTCGCAGGCCGAGGGCACCTTCGGTCACTGCTAGCGGCGCACAGGCTGATCGGCTGTGCCACACGGCTTACTTACAGGCTCTGAGAGCGTTTGGAGGGGACGCTCGCCGGGCCGGGGGTATACTCCGGGAGGAGCCTCGGAACCAGGAAACGGCCGCTGAATAGCGGGCGGTCCGGTAAACCGGGTCGGGCCGGGCGGAGAATGCGAAGAACCGGCCGGTGGAAAGTCCGAAGAAAAGGCTTGCGGTCTCACCGGTGTTGGGTCAGAATGCGGATTAGCGAGCGTTGTTTGCGAAAAGCGTTGGAATCGTTCCCCATTGAACCCCCAAGCCGCAGGTGGATGATGCAATTGTCTCACAACGTGAAGGGTCGCCGGTCGTTGCAGCGCGGTTTTACGCTGATCGAGCTGCTCACGGTGATCGCCATTATCTCGCTGCTGATCGCGATCGTGGTTCCTGGGTTGTCGCGTGCGCGCGACCAGGCCAAGAACACGAAGACGCGCTCGATCATGAAGGCGATGGGCGACGGGCTGGAGCTGTTCCGCAACGAGAACCCGGACGAGGTGCGGGGCGAGAGCTACCCGTCCTCAGCGGCGGCGGACGACCCGACGGAGCAGGGGCACCAGACCATTTTCGGGGCCCAATGGGCGGCGCGGTACCTGCTGGGCAAGGACATGCGCGGCTACGTTCCAAAACGGGTCGGCAAGGTGTTCGAACCGAACGCGCCGCAGTACTGGGAGCAGCGCGACTGGTACTCCGACAACGCGACGCCGAATCACCCGCTTGACCGCGTGGGGCCCTACCTCGACGTGGGGCAGGTGACGGTGCGCGACCCGAACTCGCTGCCGGGTTCGGACACGGCGGGGGGGCTGCTGTTCCCGCTGGACGCCAAGACGCTGGAGCAGATCGTCATTCTGGACACGTTCGAGTATCCGATCCTGTACTTCGCGGCGAACGCGGCGCTGGCGCAGCGGCCGACGGCGCCGGTGGCGGGTTTCGAGCCGAACTCGCCGAAGGGCATCTACACGTTCAGCGACAACGCGCTGTTCACCGGGCACTGCAAGGGCGCCATGTGTGACATGGCGCCGTGGGACTTCGACACGGGGCAGGAGCACCCGCTGAAGGAATTCGGAACGCACCCGAATGACATTCCCGATCCCAACTCGCTGAAGCTGCCGGCGAACGCGAAGTCGTTCCCGTACTACATTCTGAACAAGAACGTGTACGAGAGCACGCAGCGGCGGACGGCAGTCCCCGTGCGGAAAGAGTCCTATATCCTCATCAGCGCCGGGAAGGACGGGCTGTACGGGACGGTTGATGACGTGACGAATTACTGATAGACTGCGCTCTTCGTTAGAAGCCGGGGCAGCCGCGCGGTTCAGGGCTCCTTTCACCGCGGCGCGGCTCCTCCAGCGGCAAATAGAGAAGTCGATGGCCCGTTCACATCACCCGCATAGGAGAGGTCCCCTCATGTTCAATCGCATTGTCGGTTGCGGCTTTCTGCTGGTTTGCACAACGGTCGTGAGCGGTCCGGCGCTGGCCGGGGAGCGCTGCGTGGTGGGCGAGGAATTCACCGCCACGTGGTGCGGTCCGTGCGTGCCCGTCGGGAACGCGATGAGCGCGATGCTGGACCAGCTCGGTGACAATCGCTTTGCACTGCTCCAGGTTCACGTCAGCGACAACGTGACGATCCCGTGGGGCACGGCGCGCGCCAACCAGTACGGCGTAACGGCGATCCCGACGATGGTGATCGACAGCACGTACAAGTACGTCGGGTCCAACATGATCGCGCAGATGCAGGCGGCGATCAACGCCCGGCTGTCGGTGCCGGCCGACACGCTGATCAACACGACGGCGCAGGAGCTTTCGCCGAGCAGCTTCAAGGTGAACGGGACGGTCTCGCTCGAGGCGACCGGGTCCGAAAAGACCGTTCGCATCTGGGTCGTGCAGGTGCTGGATTACTATCCCTCGGGCTCGCATCACCGCAACTGCGTGCGGCAGGTGCAGGGCGGCGTGGACGTGACGCTCCAGCCCGGCGGCCAGTACAGCTTCGCTTACACGTTCAACCTGGCGGCGGTCGACGCCCAGAACCTCAGCCGCGTGAAGTTCATCACCTTCGCACAGAAGCCGGGCCCCCCGTACTTCCCCGCCGAGGTGTACCAGGGCCACGTGATGACCTACCCGTTCCCGCCGAGTCCGATTCCCGGCGATATCGACGGTGACGGCTGCGTGGGCCAGCCGGACCTTGGCATCCTGCTCGGAAGCTACGGATTGACGGACGGCGGCGACATCGACGGCGATGGGCTGACGGGCCAAGCCGACCTGGGAATCCTGCTGGGGAATTACGGGCAGGGTTGCCAGTAACGCGCGAGTCGCGTGTAGACGATCGGCATCTGGCAGGCGGGGCCCAATGAGCGCTCCGCCTGCCTCTTTGTTTGCGAGTCGCCCGGCCGCCCCACAAACGCCGGACGCGGCTCCGGCCGGGCCCGGGGCCGATCGCGCCCGGCAATAGCGGGCGGTGGGCGGCGTTGGGCGCGTGGGACCCGGGGGTTGCGTGGCCGATGGAATCATCATGAGTCGCTCGTCGCCGATGCTGCTGGTGCTTCTGGCCGGCGCCGCGAGTGTGCCGGCCGCGGGGCACGATCGCTCCGCGGCGTCGCTCGAGGCGCTGCCGGCGGCGCAATGGGACGCGCAGGCGGCAGCCCACCTCCTGCGGCGGGCGGGCTTCGGTGGCACGCCGGCGGAGGTCGAGCGGCTGCACCGCCTGGGGGTCGAGGGAGCGGTCGATTGGCTGGTGGACTTCGACCGGCAGGGATACGCGCCGGCGCCGCCGGCGGTTGATCCGCTGGTGATGGAGGGGCTGGACCGGACGGAGCTGCGCGGCAAGACGCCGGAGGAGCGGCGGGAGATCATCGAGCAGCGGCGGCGGGCGGAGCGGGAGTCGTTCGAGGAGATCCGGTTGTGGTGGATCGAGCGGATGGCGACGACGCCGCGCCCGCTCGAGGAGAGGATGACGCTGTTCTGGCACGGGCACTTCACGAGCGGGATGCGCGAGGTGCGGCGGGCGCAGTTCATGCTGGAGCAGAACGAGTTCCTGCGGCGGAGGGCGCTGGACAGCTTCCGAGAGCTGCTGATCGGGATCAGCCGCGACCGGGGGATGCTGACGTACCTGGATGGCAACCGGAACGTGGCCCGCGCTCCGAACGAGAACTACGCGCGGGAGCTTCTGGAGCTGTTCACGCTCGGGATCGGCAACTACACGGAGGCGGATATCAAGGCGGCGGCGCGGGCGTTCACGGGCTGGTCGTACAACGAGTCCGGCTTCATTTTTCGGCGGGCGCAGCACGACGGCGGCCCGAAGCGCTTCCTGGGCAGGAGCGGGAATCTGACGGGCGAGGACGTGATCGACGCCATCCTGGAGCAGCCGGCCTGCGCCCGGTTCCTGGCGCGCAAGCTGCTGGAGTACTTCGTGCGACCCGATCCGCCGCGGGAGCTGGTGGAGGCGCTGGCGCGCGAGATCCGCCGGCAGAAATACGCGCTGCGGCCGGTGATGCGGACGCTGCTGAAGAGCAGGGCGTTCTATCATCCGGAGGCGCGCGGCAGCCTGGTGCGCAGCCCTGTGGACGTGGTGATCGGGACGGCGCGAACGCTCGGCGTGCCGGTGGCGAACCTGCCGGCGGCGCAGCGGGCGCTGACGGCGATGGGGCAGGAGCTGATGCAGCCGCCAAACGTGAAGGGCTGGGACGGGGGGAAGGCGTGGATCAACACGGCGACGCTCTTCACGCGGTACAACACGGTGGGCGAGCTGATCCACGGCGCGGGTGACCAGCGCGCGGTGCGGGCCATGATGGCTGAGGAGAACGACGAGGCGGTGGTGGTGGGTGACGCGTCGCTCGTGCGAGAGCCGGCGGAACCGATGAAGCCGCGGAAGCGGCTGCAACGGAGCGGGCAGCCGGCGTACGACGCGCTGGCGGCGGTGCAGCCGCGGGGGCTGACGACGCCGGAGCAGATCGTGGATTTCTACGCGGGGCACCTGCTCGCGGCGCCCCTGCCGGCGGCGAAGCGGGAAGAGCTGGTAAGATACCTGGCTGGGCCCGACGGCAGGTTCACCCTCTCCGCGCCGCAGGCCGCCGGGCGTATTCGCACGATGATTCACCTGCTGCTCAGTACGCCGGAGTACCAGATGTACTGACACCGGCTTCGCGTCTTCGCGCCGCGGGGCGACCCCGGGTCGCCGGGTCCGCGGAGCGGAATGGAGCAACGTCATGACGAATGAGCCACTCTACACGACTCGGCGGGAATTCCTGGGCGGGAGCCTGACGCTGCTCAGCACGGCGGCGACGCTGCCGGTGTTCCTGGGGCGGACGGTTCAGGCGCTGGCGGGCGAGGAGCCGGCGGGGGGCGCGCGGGGGAGCCATCCGATCCTGGTGGTGGTGCAGCTCGCGGGCGGCAACGACGGGCTGAACACGGTGATCCCGTACGAGATGGACGGCTACTACCGCAGCCGGCCGCGGTTGGCGATCCCGGCCAGGCAGGTGTTGAAGCTGGAGAAAGGCGTCGGTCTGCATCCGTCCGCGGAGGCGCTGAAAGAGCTTTTCGACGAAGGCAAGCTGGCGATTATTCAGGGCGTTGGGTATCCGAATCCGAACCGCAGCCACTTCACGAGCATGGACATCTGGCACCTGGCCGATCCCGACCAGCGCGCCAAGCAGGGCTGGCTCGGCCGCTACTTCGACGCCTGCTGCAATGGCAGCGACCCGGAGCCGATCGACAGCATCGCATTGCTCGGCGAAGCGCCGCTCGCCTTGCAGGGCCGCAAGTTCATGCCGCTTGCCTTCGAGAACACCGATGCGCTGGCGTGGGGCGCCGGGCGGCGCGACCAGGCCGCGGCCGCCGCATTCAGAAGGCTCAACAACATCGACGGCAACGTGCCCGAATCGGAAAAGGTGCTGGCGGATTACCTGCAACGCGCCGCGCTGAAGGCGCAGGTCGGGGCCGACAACATCCGCAGCGCGGCGGGAGCGTCGTCGGCCGGGCGGCGGGCGCGACGGGGGGGCGCGGGTGGAGGCGGCGCACTGGGGCAGCAGCTCCAACTCGTGGCGCGGCTGATCCAGGCGGACCTGCCGACGCGGGTGTACTACGTTTCGATGGGCGGGTTCGACACGCACACGAACCAGGCGGGGCGGCACCAGCAGCTTCTCGCGCAGTTCGGGGAAGCCGTGCAGGGCTTCCTTGATACGCTCGAGGAGCACAAGCTCCAGGAGCGCGTGCTGCTGATGACGTTCTCCGAGTTCGGGCGGCGAGTGCAGGAGAATGCGAGCGGCGGGACGGACCACGGCGAGGCTGCGCCGATGTTCCTGTTCGGCTCGAAGGTGATCGGCGGGGTTCACGAGAAGCACCCGAGCCTCGACCGGCTGCACCGCGGCGACCTGGCGTACGGGGTCGACTTCCGGCGGGTGTACGCGACGGTGCTGCGCGACTGGATGAAAGCCGACGCCAGGGAAGTCCTCGGCAGCAACCAGATGCCGCTGAAGCTGCTGCGGCGTTAAGCCGCCTGGTGAGCGCCGGGCTGAGGCGCATCCGCTGAGGCACATTCCGCGCGAACAGTGGGCGCATTTTCAAAGCCGGTCAGCATTTCAACGGTCAGCGTTTCAAAGCAGGTCAGAGAGTGACAGCGGTGTCAAACGCTTGCGCCGGAAAAAAGGCGTGCGGCACCCTTTGGGTATTGGCGCGGTCTGAGGGTGCCGCAGCGAGTGGAAGCAAATTGTTTCAGGACATAGAGTTACGAATATGAACGCGCCCGTTCGCTATTCTCTCTCATACGCCCACGCTGAGTATACCAAATCCGGGGGTGGATTCAACTCTTTTCGGCCGAAGATCGCGCGGAATTGACGGTTTTCTGACGCTCGAAGCTACCGCACGGCCGCGAAGCCCCGAAGCGCTGGGGCGCCGGCGTGAGCTACCCCCCGGGCGACGCCGGTGCGCTTGTCGGAACAGGCGGGCCGATTTCGCCGGTTGCCGGGCGGGTCACCGGCTGGCTCGTCGCCGCGATGACCCGGTTCGCCTCCTCAACCCACGGGGAATCGGGCCTGGCCGCGAGGTACAGCTCGACCGCGGCCTGGGCCTGGCCGACCTGGCCGAATTCGGCGAGCAGGGCCGCATGAACCAGGACGGCCTCGGGCGGCAGACGGCCCTCCTCGATGAGGAGCCGCAGCGTGGCCTCGGCCCGGGCGTGGTCGCGTGCGGCGGGAATCGACTCGCCGCGAGCGCCGAGGCGGGCCCACGCCAGGGCGTCGCGGACGCGGCCCTCGCGGAGGGCGGTGAGCATGAGCGCGTAGCAGGCGAACGGGTTGTCAGGAAGGCTGTCGAGCAGGCTCTCGGCGAGCAGGGCGGCGTCGGGCGCACCGCCGCACGCAAGGGACCAGACCCAGAAGGCGGCAAAGGTCGGCTCGCCAGGAGCGAGGGAGGCCGCGCGCCTCCAGGCATCGGCGGCGGCCTGCCAGTGGCCGGTCTGGGCGCAGGCTTCGTGGAAGCCCTGGAGCGCGGGGTAATCGAGCGGGTTGCGATTGAGGAGAGAGGCGTAGGTTTCGCGGGCCTCGTCGAAGCGGTGGCTTCGCAGGAGATAGAGCGCGAGGACGCGCTGGGCCTCGGCGTTGCCGGGGTGGTCGGCCAGGACCTTGCGGATGAGCTGATACCCGACGATGCCCTCGCCGGCCATGATCTCGCAGCGCGCCAGTCCGATGGTGGCGACGGTGCGGGCCTCGGGCGTGATTCCCGGATGTCGAAGGGCGGCCTGGAACTTCTCCTTGGCGCGCTGCGGATCGTTGAAGGTGTAGAGCAGCAGCGTGCCGAAGTCGGTGTAACGGATCGCCCAATCCGGGGCGGTCGCGGGCAGGACCTGCTCGAGGCGCTCGAAGGCGCGGAGGGCGTCCTCCCAGCGGCCGAGCGAGCGGTAGGCGTGCGCCAGGCGGACCCAGGTGAGCTTGTGGTCGGGTTCGAGCTTGCTGGCCGCCTGGGCCTCGTCGAGAGAGACGAGAAAGCGCTTCTGGGCCAGGTCGAGCAGATCCTCATCGCGATAGCCGGCGTCGCGCAGCTGCGTGAGCAGGCGGTTGACCTGCGCGCCGCCCAGCGGCGCAAGGGTGAAAAGCCGCTCGTACTCCTGGCCGAGCTCCCAGTACTGGTACGAGAGGCGGCGGTGGAACGCGGCGCGGTCGTGCGCGTCGCGGAAATACTCCGGTCGCTCTCGCGCGAGCTCCGCGGCGCGCGCCAGGGCGGCTTCCAGGCTCGCCGTCCAGTTGGGCGGCTCGGGCAGCTCGTCCTCCATGGTGTGATGGTTGCGGCCGAATGCATACGCCGCCGCGAGCATCTCGTAGACGCGCGGGTCGCCGATGTTGCGCTCGACGGCCCACGCGGCGCGTTGGAGCGTGCTGCGGGCGTGGGCGGCGATCTTGACGTTCCAGGGGATGGCCGCGGCGCCGAGCAGCGCGGCGACCGAGCCGACGGCGAGCATGAGCTGTCGCTGCGAGCTGGACCGCGCGGCGCCAAGCCGGATCATCAGAACCCCGAGCACCAGCAGCAGGCCGATCATCGGCTGGTAGAGGTAGCGATCCTGCGCCGCGGCGACGCGTGCGCCGACCAGGCCGCTGATGGGCAGCCACATCGCCCAGAACCACACGAGGCCGACCGTTACGCCGCGCGTCTCTCTCTTGCGCCAGGCCAGTACGGCGACGACGGCGGCGAGGAGGGTGATGAGCGCGCCGGCCCAGACGCGCCAGTACGCCCAGCCGGTGTGGATGTCAGGGGGATACCAGGTGGCGAGCCAGGGGCCGGGCGCGACGAAGTTGCGCAGGTAGATGAAGATGCTGAGGGCGGCGCGGGCGACCGGGTCGCCGAAGAGAGGCAGGGGCGAATCCTCGAGGGTGAGGGATCGGCGGGTAGTCCAGATCGTCAGGACGGAGAAGAAGACGCAGACGGTGAGGACGACGCCGGCGCGCGGCGAGCGGAGCGCCGGCCGCCAACCAAGCAGGGCCGCCTCGAGCATGAGCACAACGGCGACCCAGCCGACCATGGGCTTGTTCAGCATGCTCAGGAGCAGCAGCAACAGGGATGCCGCGAACCAGCCCCAAGCCGCGCGGCGCAGCACCGCGGCCTCGGAGGCGATCTCGATCGGGATTCGCGAGGCGGAAGCGGCGGCCCGGCCGGCGGGGAGCGCCGAGCGCAGCGGCGCGATCAGGCGCTCGCGCGCCGACTCGAAGTCGAGGGCTCGCAGGTGGCACATGGCGGCGGGCAACAGGAAGGTCGCGGCGAGCAGGTGCGTGCGGCCCATGTCGGCGGCGTAGGCCGTGACGAGCACGGGGTGGACGGCCCAGATGAACGCGAGCGGCCAGGCGACGCCCACGGCGAGCAGGGCGGGGGCGCCGGCGATGCGGCGGAGCAGCATCGCGAGGGCGGCCCAGAGGAGGAGGGCATTCAGCGCGTGAAGGAGGACGTCTGTGAGCCGCATGTAGAAGACGCGCTGGTCACCCCAGGCCTGCCACTCGATGGCGTAGGTCAGGATGGTGAAGGGCTGATAGAGGTCCTCGTGCGGGTGGGCGAAGATGCGCCACCAGCGGGCCCAGAGCGGCGCGTCCTGACCCTCGCCGGTGACGTCCGGATTGGTGGCGATGAAGATCTGCTCGTCGCCTTGTATCCATGGGGCGCCCAGGTCGGTCGAGCCGGAGACGAGGACGGCGGCGACGACAAGGACCGCGGCGGCGATGACCAGGTGCGCATAGCGGAGGAGGGAAACGGGCGGTTGGGGGAGCGCGGCCTCGCTGGGCGATTCTGTCGGCATGCGGTCTTTATCGCACGAGGCGGGGCGCATCGCAAGGCGGCGCAGGCGGCAATCGGAGCGCTTGTTTGGCGCTAACGTTCGCTCAACGCACAAGATGGCGTTGCCCGCCGGGTGCCTTGCGGCTAAGATGCTGACACGTGTTGGTGCGCCCGCGAAGGCGAGGGCTCCTCGCCGCTGGTTGGGGTGCATACCGGCGCCGGTGGAGATGCCTTGACCGCGGACGTCGCCGTACTGTCGTCGAGCGTGCTGCTGCTGAACCGGCTTTACATGGCGGTCCGGGTGGTGAACGCGCGGCGCGCCCTGACGCTGATGTACCGCGACCTGGCGGAGGTCGTCAGCTGCGAGAACGGGCAGTTTCTTTCGTACGACTTCGACAACTGGGTCGAGGTGAGCGCGTTGAAGGCGCGCTTCGAGCCCGAGCGGCATGACTGGGTGCGGACCGTGCGTTTCCAGATTGCCGTGCCGCGAATCATCCGGCTGCTGGGCTACGACAAGCTGCCGCGGACGGACGTGAAGCTGAACCGGCGGAACCTGTTCGCGCGGGATCAGAACCGCTGCCAGTATTGCGGGCGAAGGTATCCGACGGGCGAGCTGAGCGTGGACCACGTGCTGCCGCGGTCCCAGGGCGGCCGGACGACGTGGGAGAACGTCGTGTGCGCGTGCGTGCGGTGCAACGTGCGCAAGGGGGGGCGCACGCCCTCCGAGGCGCACATGAAACTCGTTGCGGTCCCGCGGCGGCCGCGGCGGTCGCCGATCCTGACGATCAAGCTGTCGGACGAGAAGTACGCGAGCTGGAAGCAGTTTGTGGACTTCGCGTACTGGAATGTCGAGCTGAAATAGCAGGCAGGTCGGTCGGCGCGGCGTGCTTGGGGCGGCGTGCTTCGGCGGGGCGCGGTCTCCGGCGCGGGCGCGGGCGGGGCGCGCGGCAGGGCAGCGGCAGCTCGCTTCGACGTTTTCAAGGAAGCCGTTATCGCCGGCGGTGCGCGGCTCAGGCGCGCCCGGATACCTTGCGTCCCGTCTGCAAGCCCGCCATGACCCAGCGCCGGGCCAGCAGGAGCCCGATCGGACTGAGCATGGCGATGCAGCCGTAGATGAGCCACAACGTCTCGCTGTTCTGCGCCGGCGACTGGCCGGGCTCGGCCGCGGGGACAAACCAGGCCAGCAGGAATCCGGAATAGATGCCCGTGGTCGTCTTGGCCAGCAGCCAGGGCACGTTGGCCAGGCCCATGTACTGGGCGATGCGGCCTTCCGGGGCGAGCTCGGACGCGTATTCGAGGAAGCGCGCCGACCAGAGCGCCTCGCCGATCGAGAAGATCACGAAGTACGCGATCAGCAGGTGCAGGTGCGGCCCGGCACAGAGCAGGAACGTCGGCGCCGCCGAGACCAGCGAGCCGATGATCATCATCGTGTACACGTTCACCTTGCGCGTCAGGGCGGTGGCGATCGGCACGCCGAAGAAGATGATCGCCGGGTTGATCCAGTTGACCAGCCGCTCCATGTTGTCGGCGACGGTGGAGTCGTAGGCGCGCAGGATGTACTCGGGCATGGTCAGCCACTGGTGGGCGAAGAGCGTGCGGACCGGCAGCAGCATGAAGATGAAGAACACGAAGCGCGCGTTGCTGAACGGTCCGTCGCTGAAGTACGACCACAGCCGCTGCCGGATGGGCCGCGTGTCGGCCTTGCGCAGCTCCTCCGAGCGATCCGGGCGCAGCTTCGCCGCCTCGGCCCGGCGCGTGAACAGCGCCAGCAGGAACACCAGCGTGCCGCCGGTGATGCCCCAGCAGACCCAGTTCACGGCCTGGATGCCGCTGCCGGTGACGCCGGCGAGCCAGCGCATGATCCCGTCAAGAAACCCCGGCTGGCCCGAATCGCGGCCCTCGATGACGTTCTGCACCGCCGGGCGGATGCGGGCGGATAGCTCACCAACGACGACGATGCCGGCGTTCATGAACGCGTAGATCAGGCCGTAGCCCATCGAGCTGGTGCGCTCGTCGGTGTACTGCTTGACGCCCGAGTAGCACACCGGCTGGAGGATCGCCTCGCCCAGCGCGATGATCAGCAGCGCGACCAGCATCAGCGTCACGACCGACGCCCCTGGCAGGCCGGGCACGACGGCGTAAACCGCCCGGCCCACCAGGCACAACAGCAGCGCGGCCAGCAGCGCCCGCCGCAGGCCGAACGACTCGGCGTAGCTGCCGGCGCCGAGCATGAAGAGCGTGACCAGGCCGGTGAAGATCGAGACGGTCAGGCTGGCGTAGGTGGCGTTCCAGCCCAGGTCGCGCAGCAGGTAGCTGTTCATCAGCGTCAGCACGCCGAAGTACGCCATCGTCTCGAAGACGAAGACGAAGATCACGATCCAGAACGCCCGCGGCAGCTTCAGCAGGTCTGTGAAGGAGCGGAAGAACGCGGTGATCTGCCCGGACGGGCCAGCCGGACGCGCCTCGCCGCCGGCCTGGCCTGGTCTCCTTGCCGGAATGCTCATGAAATCCTCGCGGCGGTCTTCCACGCAGTGGGCGAAACGGGCGCGAGATTATGGCCGCAACGCGCCGCGCGAACAACGGCGCACGGCCAGTGCACCGGACGGAGGCCGGTCGCCATCCTGGGGGCCGCCCTCGCATGCCGACCGCGTTTTCGAGTAGACTGCCCGATCCTGATGACCCCGGCCGGACGCCGCGCGCCCCGGCCCGACAGCACGGAGAACAGCACCCATGGCTTACACGACGACGCAAGTTCCCGCCGGCGAGCGCATCACCTCGGGCCCCGGCGGGCTCAATGTCCCCGACCGGCCGATCATCCCCTTCATCCGCGGCGACGGGACGGGCCCGGACATCTGGCGCGCCAGCCAGCGCGTCTTCGACGCGGCGGTGCAGAAGGCCTACGGCGGCAAGCGGCAGATCGCGTGGATGGAGGTCTTCGCGGGAGAAACGTCGTTCAACAAGTTCAACACCTGGCTGCCGGACGACACGGTGGAGGCGTTCCGCGAATTCCGCGTCGGGATCAAGGGGCCGCTGACGACGCCGGTGGGGGGCGGCATCCGCTCGCTCAACGTGGCGTTGCGGCAGTTGCTGGACCTGTTCGTGTGCCTGCGGCCGGTGCGCTGGTTCGCGGGGGTGCCGTCGCCGGTGAAGCGCCCGCAGGACGTTGACATGGTGATCTTCCGCGAGAACACGGAGGACATCTACGCGGGCATCGAGTACGCCGGCGGGACGCCGGAGAGCCAGAAGCTGCTGGATTTCCTGGCGCGCGAGTTTCCGAAGGAGTTCGCGAAGGTCCGCTTCGGCTCGCCGGAGCGGATCGAGGCGTGGCAGAAGCAGCTCGAGGGCATCGGTGCGCCGCCGCGGCCGCTCGAGGTGCAGGTGGGCGTGGGGATCAAGCCGATCAGCTATCTGGGCACGGAGCGGCTGATCCACAGCGCGATCGGCTACGCGCTTCAGAACAAGCGGCGGAGCGTGACGCTGGTTCACAAGGGCAACATCATGAAGTTCACGGAGGGCGCGTTCCGCGACTGGGGCTACCAGGTGGCGACGCGGTTCTTCCGTGACCAGGTCGTGACCGAGCGTGAGAGCTGGATCCTCGGCAACCGCGAGGCCGACCCGGGCCTGAGCGTCGAGGGCAACGCGCGCATGGTGGAGCCGGGCTACGACATGATGACGCCGGACCAGAAGCAGAGAGTCTGCGCCGAGGTGGAAGCCGCGCTGAAGCTCTGGCCCACGCACGGTGACGGCCGCTGGAAGGGCAAGCTGCTGGTCAAGGACGCGATCGCCGACATCACCTTGCAGCAGGTGTTGACGCGGGCCAGGGACTTCGACGTCATTGCCACGCCGAACCTCAACGGCGACTACCTTTCGGACGCACTGGCGGCCCAGGTCGGCGGCATCGGCATCGCCCCGGGCGCCAACATCAACTACGTCAGCGGCCACGCGATCTTCGAGGCCACGCACGGGACGGCGCCGAAGTACGCCAACAAGGACCAGGTGAACCCCGGCTCGGTCATCCTGTCGGGCGAGATGATGCTGCGGCACATGAAGTGGACCGAGGCCGCCGACCTCATCATCAAGGGGATGGACGGCGCGATCGCCGCCCGGACCGTCACCTACGACTTCCACCGCATGATGGTCGCCGAAGGCCACAAGGACGCCAGGCTGCTCAAGTGCAGCGAGTTCGGCGAGGCGATCGTGCAGCACATGGCCTGACGGACGCGCCACGTCAGGGCCGAGGCTGTCCCCAGCCCGGCCCCAGGACGGACACATGAGGCTTGTCCCACAACCCGATCCGAGCCGCGACCGCAAGGGAGCGGTTGCGTCAAGCGAGCTGCCCTGCGGCGAAAAGTGCAGTCTTCAGCGCCTTGGACCCTGATTCGGCAGTCTCCGAGGGCTGCGGTCCTCGAAGGAACGGCACGTGCGCGTCGCGCTCCTGGTGACCTGCCTCGTCGACACCTTTCTGCCGCGCGTCGGCGAGGCGTGCGTGCGCGTCCTGCGGCATTTCGGCTGCGACGTCGAGTTTCCCGAAGGGCAAACCTGCTGCGGGCAGCCAGCGTTCAACAGCGGCGCTCACGACGACGCCCGCGCCGTCGCCCGTCACATGATCCGCGTCTTCGAGCCCTGCCAGGCGGTCGTCACGCCTTCCGCGTCGTGCGCCACGATGGTCCGCCGGCATTTTCCCGAGCTGTTCGAGCACGAGCCGCAATCGCGAGACGCCGCGCGCGAGCTGGCGTCGCGCACCTTCGAGTTTTGCGAGTTCCTGCGCACGCGCCTCAACGTGCGCATCGAGGATCACCTGCGCTTCGACCAGCCCGTCACCTTTCACTACCCGTGCCACGCCCGCGACATCTACTCCCCCGCCGACCTGGCCGCGCTCATGCTCGCCGCCGCCGGTCCACAGCTCCGTTCGCCTGAGCAGGGCGATCTCTGCTGCGGCTTCGGCGGGATGTTCGCGGTGGATTACCCGGGCGTCAGCGGCGGCCTGCTGGAGGACAAGCTTGCGCAGCTATCGGCGACGGGCGCCGCGACCGTCGTCTGCAACGAGGGCGGCTGCGCGCTCCAGATCGCCGGCGGGGCGCACCGTCGGGGCGTGCCGCTGCGCTGCAAGCACGTCGCGGAGCACCTGGCTGAGTCGCTGGGGCTGATGGACGCGGCGCCATGAGCCAGCCGCCGTTCAAGCAGCGCGTGGCCGCCGGGCTCGCGGACGAGCGCGTCCGCCGGGCCGTGAAGCTGGCGACGCTGCACAAGGTGGCCGCGCGCGGTGCGGGCATGTCGCGGCTGCGGAATCCGGAGGAGCTGCGCGACCTGGCGGCGCGCATCAAGCAGCACACGCTGCGGCGTCTTCCCGACTACCTGGAGCTCTTCGCTGCGCGGGTGGAGGGCAGCGGCGGGCGCGTGCACTTCGCGGCGGGCGCCGCCGACGCCTGCCGGATCGTCTGCGGCATCGCGCGCGAGAGCGGGGCCCGGCTGGCCGTGAAGGCCAAGAGCATGGTGAGCGAGGAGATCCACCTGAACGCGGCGCTCCAGGCCGCCGGCGTGCGCGTGGTCGAGACCGACCTGGGCGAGTTCATCGTGCAGATCGACAACGATCGTCCGAGCCACATCGTCACGCCGATCATCCACAAGGACCGCAAGCGCGTCGCTGTCGCCATGCAGCGCGAGACCGGCTGCGCGTACACCGAAGACCCGCGTGAGCTGAGCGAAGTGGCCCGCGTCCACCTGCGCGACATCTTCCGCCGCTGCGACCTGGGCATCACCGGCGTGAACTTCGGGGTGGCCGAGACGGGCTCGCTGTGCGTATGCACGAACGAGGGCAACGGGCGCATGACGATGACGCGGCCGCGCGTGCATGTCGCGCTCATGGGCATCGAGAAGCTCGTGCCGCGGCTGACCGATCTGGCCGTGTTCCTCAAGCTGCTGGCCCGCAGCAGCACCGGCCAGCCGCTCACCACCTACACGACGCTCATCACCGGCCCGCGCCGCCCGGGCGAGGCCGACGGCCCCGAGCATCTGCACGTCGTCATCCTCGACAACGGCCGCAGCCCGCTGCTCGGCGGCGAGTTCGAGTCCGTCCTGCGCTGCATCCGCTGCGGCGCTTGCCTCAACGCCTGCCCCGTCTATCGCAACATCGGCGGACACGCCTACGGCGGCGTCTACCCGGGGCCGATCGGCGCCCTCGTCACGCCGCTGCTCTCGACGCCGGAACGGCACGCCGAGCTGCCGCGCGCCTCGAGCCTGTGCGGGGCGTGCGCGGTGGCCTGCCCGGTGAAGATCGACATCCCCGAGCTGCTCGTGAAGCTGCGGCGCGACACGCTCGCCGCCGCGCCGCTGGGCAAGCGCGTCGCCATGCGCGTGTGGCGCTGGCTGATGCTCAGTCCGCGGCGGTATTCGTGGGCTCAGCGCCGGCTGCCGCTTCTTGTTCGCCGCGGCCCGGACGGCTGGATCACCGGCGGGGCGGGCCCGCTGGCGGCGTGGCTGAGCCAGCGCGACCTGCCGCCGCTTCCGCCGCGGACGTTTCGCGAGTGGTGGCGGGCGAACCGCTGAATCGAGAGATGCGGGGCGGTTCGCGGGACGGCGTTCCGGCGCCCCGGCTTGGTGATACGGCGTCAGCGCGGCGACAGTCGTCGCCGTCGCTAGTGTAGTGCCTCGCAAGTAACTGCCTGTCCCTATGCAGGGTGGGGCGGGCTTCCAGCCCGCCCGAGCGGGCAAGATGCCCGCTCCACCCATCCGTGATACCGTCACATTTCTGCGAGGCGCTGCACTAGTCTTGCAGGCTTGGACGCGGTTCGAGGCCGGATCGCGTCAGGAGAATCTGCGTCCAGCGCCGCATGGAGTCAAAGACCAGCACGCCCGTCAGCGCCAGCATCACGCCCGCGAGCACGCAGGCGAGCTGGATCAGGAAGACGCGCTCGGGCGGCGCGCTGGGAATCTGCGCCCACCAGCCGCGCACGCTCTGCACGCCGGCGGTGAAGACCGTGATGACGATGAACACGAAGGGGACGCCGGTGCACAGGGCGTAGGCGCGTCGCGGCGCGTGCAGCAGCAGGTAGGTGGTGCCGACGGCCAGACCGATCGTGGCCAGGAGCTGGTTGGCGATGCCGAGGATGCGCCAGAGCGTCTCGATGTTGCCGATGAACAGCAGGAAGCCCCACGCGCCGCAGGCGATCACGCTCATGACGACGTTCATGGTCCAGTTCGGCTTGCCGGTGGCGACCGGCCGGTGCGAGAACTGCGCCACCGCCTCCTGCACGACGAATCGCGCCACGCGCGTGCCGGTCTCCAGCAGCGTCAGGATGAACAGCGCCTCGAACATGATGACGAAGTGGTACCAGTACGACATCAGCGTCTGCATGCCGGGCAGCGCCGCGAAGACCTTGGCCATGCCGACGGCGAGCGTCACGGCGCCGCCCGTCCGCCCGACCAGGCGCTCGTTGACGCCGTGCTCCAGCGCCGCCAGCTCGACCGGCTGAAGCGCCCACGCGTGCCGCGCCTGGGCCTCGGCCACGGTCTGCTGGTAGCGCGCCTGCTCGGCGGCGGTGTCCTGGGGGCAGTTGATGGCGAAGTAGTCGCCCGGCTCCAGCGCACAGGCGGCGACGAGGGCCGTGACGGCGACGAAGCCCTCGACGACCATGGCGCCGTAGCCGATCGGGCGGATGTGCGACTCCTTGCTGATCATCTTGGGCGTTGTGCCGCTGGCGATCAGGGCGTGAAAGCCGGAGATCGCTCCGCACATGATGACGATGCAGATGAACGGCCAGAGCGTGCCCGGGATGATCGGGCCGCTGCCCGAGGCGTAGGGCGACAGCGCCGGCATCTTCAGCTCCGGCGCGGCGAAGAGGATTCCTGCGCCGAGCACGACCATCACGCCGATCTTCATGTACGAGCTGAGGTAGTCGCGCGGGCACATCAGCACCCACACCGGCAGGATTGACGCGATCAGCGCATACACCGGCAGCATGATCGAAAGCGTGGACTTGTCGAACAGCAGCCAGTGCCCGACGCCCGACTCCGCGAACGGCCGCCCGAAGAACACGCCCAGCATCACGATCACGACGCCGATCAGCGAGGCCTCGAAGATGCGCCCCGGACGGATCTTGTACATCCACAGGCCGGTGAGCAGCGCCGCCGGGATCGTCACGATGATCGTGAACATGCCCCAGGCGGAATGGGCCAGCGCGTTGACCACCACGATCGCCACGCTGGCCAGCGTGCAGATCACGATGAAGAGCGTGGCGATCGACGCCGTCACCCCCGACAGGTCGCCGATGGCGCGCCGCGCCAGGCGCGGCAGCGTCAGCCCGTCTTCGCGCACCGACGCCCAGAGGATGATGAAGTCGTGCACGGCGCCGGCCAGGCACGCGCCGATCACGATCCACAGGAACCCCGGCAGGTAGCCCCATTGCGCCGCCAGCACCGGCCCGATCAGCGGGCCCGGGCCGGCGATCGCCGCGAAGTGATGCCCGAACAGCACCCACTTGTTCGTCGGGTGATAATCGACTCCGTCACGAAGGCGATGCGCCGGCGTCGGCCGCGCGTCGTTCAGCACGGCGACGCGCGCGGCGAGGAAGGCGCCGTACAGGCGGTAGGCGATCGCGAAGGCCGCCAGCGAGGCGAGGACCAGCCAGAGTGAATTCAAGGGCACACCGTGAGCCAGGGCGCTGCACCCTGGACGTTAGAGACGTGGACAGATCGCGTCAAGCGGCCGGGCACGCGGTGATGAAGCCGGCGGTGAGCAGTTCCTGCGGCGAGGGATGATCGGGGGGAAGCCCCGCGGCGTGACTGGCTGCTCGCGGTCGAGACGCTCGGCGACGGCGTGGTTCAGGTCCGGGAGCTGTTGGAGCAGGTCCTTGCTGGCGCTGAAGCATTCATGGCGCTGCGGCCGTTCGCCCAGCGGGAGCCGATCGACCGGCGTCTCTTTCTGGGTCTCGAAGTCGTAGACCCAGAGTTCATCGAAGCTGCACAGGATCACGCAGCGCGGCCGGCCGGGGACGAGTCGCATCCAGTAGTCGAACGCCTGGCGATAGCAGCGGCTGAGGCGCCCGGAAACCTGCCGCTCGCTGCCCGCGCTTGACACCCCAGAGCGGCGTTCCGAGAATCCGCCGGTAAGCGGATGCGCACCGAACTGATCCGAGCCGTCGAGCTGAACCACGAAGCGACCCTGGCGCGGCTGGGGCGTGCCCTGAGCGACGGCGCGCTGGTCGTGTTTCCCACGGAGACGGTCTACGGCGTGGCGGCGGCGGCGACGCAGCCGGCGGCGGTAGCGCGGTTGCGGGCGTTGAAGAACCGCGGCCCGAACGAGCCGTTCACGGTGCACGTCGGGACGCCCCGGGCCGCCCGGCGCTTCCTGAGCCAACCCTCGCTTCTGATGCGCCGGCTGGTTCGCAAGGCCTGGCCCGGGCCGCTGACGCTGGCCTGTTCGGAGAAGCAGGTCGAGCAGACGTCCGCAGGCGCGCTGCTCACGCCCGAGGGCCGTTCCGCCGTCTTCGGAGCGGGCGAAGTCAGCATCCGCTGTCCGGATCACAGCGCCGCGGCGGCGCTCCTGGGGGCAGTCGAGACGCCGGTTGTGGCGACGGCGGCTGGTGGCGCGGCTGATCCGCCTCCGCTCGATGTGCAGGACGCGTTGCGCGTGCTGGATGGGCAGGTGGAGTTCGCGATCGACGGCGGGCGAACGCGCTTCCAGGAAGGCTCGACGATCGTCTTCGTGAACGGGAGCCGGTGGACGCTTCGGCGTGCGGGAGTGCTCAGCGAACGGACGGTTCGGCGTTTGGCGACGACCGAGGTGCTGTTCGTATGCACCGGGAACTCGTGCCGCTCGCCGCTGGCGGAGTATCTCTTCCGTCATAAGCTGGCCGCGGCGCTGGGGTTATCGGTTCCAGAGCTGGCGGCCGCCGGCTACGTGGTGAGCTCGGCAGGGGTGGCCGCCGGCGAGGGGGGCGGCGCATCGCGCGGGACCGCCGACGAGCTCGCCAGGCGCGGGATCGACGCGAGCGGCCACCACTCGCAGCCGCTGACGGTCGAACTCATCCAGCGCGCCGAGCGAATATACTGTATGACGAACGAGCACTTGTCCGCCGTACTCGACCTGGCGCCGAGCGCGTCATCGAAGGCGACGGTTCTCGATCCGGACGGTCCGGTGCCCGACCCGATCGGCGGGGGTCCGGATGAGTATCGGCATTGCGCCGAGCAAATCGAGCGCATGATTGACATTCGCATCTCGGAGCTGCTCGATGAAGATCGCAATTGGTAGCGACCACCGGGGGTTTGAGGCCAAGGAGCGCGTCAAGAGCCTGCTCACCGAGCTCGGGATCGAGGTCATCGACCACGGGGCGCGCTCGCGCGACTCGTGCGACTATCCCGACATGGCCATCCTCGTCGCCAAGGACGTTGCCGAGGACCGCGCCCAGCGCGGCGTGCTCATCTGCGGCACCGGGCTGGGAATGTCGATCACCGCCAACAAGGTGCCGGGGGTGCGCGCGGCGCTGTGCCACGATGAGCTGACCGCGCAGTTCTCCCGCCGGCACAACGACGCCAACGTGTTGTGCCTGGCGGGCGACCTCGTGGGAGACGCGCTCATTCGCCGCATGGTGCAGGTCTGGCTCCAGACGGACTTCGAGGGCGGCCGACACGCGCGGCGCCTCAGCAAGATCAGCGACTTCGAGAAGCATCAGTGCAACGGGCGCCCGTCCGGCGGGGCCGCCTCCGCGTAGAGCAAACCGTCGCCGTTCCGGATCGCCGCCGGAATACCGGCGTTGTGTGCGCCACTCCTCGACGGCGGGACCTCCTGTATCATGTCTGGCAGCGGCCGACGCGCGTTCGCCGCCAGGAGCGCCAATGCCAGCACCCGCCACAGCATCCGCAGCGGCCGGCGCCGTCGCCGGCCGCCGGTCCGCCGATATCGAGCTGAAGGGCGTCCGCAAGTCGTACTACAAGGACCGCATCGAAGTTCCGGTGCTGAACGGCTTCGACATGCTGATCCGCCCGGGCGAGTTCGCGGCGCTGATGGGGCCGAGCGGCTCCGGAAAGTCCACGCTGCTGCACCTCGTCGGCGGGCTGGACACAGTCGATGCCGGCGTCGTCCGCGTGGGCGAGGCGCATCTGGAGCGCATGTCCGAAAAGCAGCTCACGGCCTGGCGCAGCCGCCACGTCGGATTCATCTTCCAGATGTACCACCTCGTGCCGGTGCTGACGGCGGCGCAGAACGTCGAGCTGCCGCTGCTGCTGTTTCGAATGTCGGGCGGCGAGCGGCGGCAGCGCGTGCGGACGGCCCTGGAGGTCGTCGGGCTGGGCGATCGGATGGATCACCGGCCGAGCCAGCTCTCCGGCGGCCAGGAGCAGCGCGTGGCGATCGCGCGGGCGATCGTGACCGATCCGGACGTGATCCTGGCGGATGAGCCGACGGGCGACCTCGATGCTCGAACGTCGCAGGAGATTCTCGGACTGCTGAACCTGCTGAACGGCGAGTTCGGCAAGACCATCCTGATGGTGACGCACGACCCGCGCGCCGCCGAGCACGCTCAGCGCGTGCTGCACCTCGACAAGGGGGTGCTGGACCGCGAGGTCTCCAACCCCGTCCGCGCAGCCAGGCCCTGAGCCCCGTCGTGGCGTCTCGCGGCGGACTCGCCGGCGTGCAAACGGGGTACTGGTGCGGTTTGCTTTCTGAGCCGAGCCGCGCCGGTCAGGAAGGGGTTGAACCGAGGACGCCTGGTGGCGCAAGCGTTTCCTCACGGGCGCGGCTCGGTCCGACGGGCACCGCCGTAAACGGCTTGACTCATTGCTCTTAACCCCCATATAGTTCGATAGTTGGCAGTGTCAAAACTTCCCGCGACGATTATGAGTCGGCGGGGCTGGCACCGGCGGCGGAGGGTCGGCCGGCGAGCCGCGGACAGGCGGCGCCATCCCACTTGCGGACGATGCACCCGCCGCTTACACGAACGCTCAGAGCAAGCGACATTGGAAACCTGAATCGACCTCGAACGAGGGGCACCGTCGGAGCTGCGCCATGATGCCAAGAGTTATCAGCACTTGCAGCACCTTGATGATCTTCTTCTGCGTCGCGGCCGCCTACGCGCAGCCTGACCTCGCCGTCCGCTCCGTCGATGCCGCCGGCGTCGTCGGCGACTGGCAGGCGCTCACCATCTCCGGCAGCGTCGACGTCGAAGTGGCGAACGTCGGTGGCGCGGGCGCCCCGACCGTGCCGCTCATCGTCTTCGAGGACCGTGACGGCAGCGGCAGCCTGACGGCGGCGGACAAGGTCCTCGGCGTAGCGCAGACGCCGGTGCTGGGCTTGCAGGGAAAGGTCGTGCTGACGGTGCCGGTGTCGGGCGACCTGCGTTTCCGCGACAATCTCATCTTCGCGGTTGTTGATCCGGACAATCTGAACGGCGAGAGCGTGGCGCGGCGCGCGAACAACGTCGGCAACAGCGCGGTGCGCTGTGCCGACCCCATTCCGTCCGTTCCGTTCAGCATCGCCTTCAAGGGCGAGTGGCCCGGCGATGAAATCTCCTACCCGGACGCGCTGAATATCCTGACGACGCCGATGGTCGCCGATCTCGACGGCGACGGGCTGGTCGAGATCATTTTCGTCGCCACCGACTCCACCGACGGCAGCGCCCTGACCGCGGGCGTGCTGCGCGTCATCAGCGGCGACGGGCTGTTCGAGGTGTTCACCATCAGCGAGCCGAACCTGCCGATCAACGCGACGGCCCCGCTGGCCATCGGCGATCTCGACGGCGACGGCCGGCTCGAGATCATCGCCGTCAGCGCCGACGGCCGCCACCTGATCGCATTTGAGTACGACGGCGCGCTGCGCTGGGTCAGCCCGCAGCTCGAGCTGATCCGCGCCGGAGGCCCCGCAATCGCCGACCTCGATGGCGACGGCGCGCCCGAGATCGTCATCGGCCGGCAGGTGCTGTCGAACGGCGGCAACCTGCTCGCGACCGGAACGGGCGGCGCCGGCCGTGGGTTCGCCGGCCCGCTTTCCGTCGTCGCCGACGTGAATCGCGACGGTGTTCCCGAGATCGTTGCCGGAAACACGGCCTACGTGTTCAGCGGCGGGAGCGCGGCGGGCGGCTTGCCGAGCTTGAGCATCGTGTGGCAGGCCGCGGTGCCCGACGGCCTGGTCGCGGTGGCCGATTTCGATCTCGACGGTCTGCCCGAGGTCGTGCTGGTCGGCAACCAGAGTGTGCGGCTGCTGAACGGTCAGACGGGCGCGCTGCTGTGGGAGAAGCCGATTTCGCTCGGCGGGCCGGGCGGTCCGCCGGTCGTGGCTGACGTTGATGGCGACGGACTGCCGGACATCGCGGTCGCGGGCAGCTTCCGCTTCGTGGTCTATCGCGGCGACGGCTCGATCCTCTGGCAGGAGCCGATCAGCGACATCAGCTCGGGCGTGGCGGCAGGGACGGTGTTCGACTTCAACGGCGACGGGGCGGCCGAGGTCGTGTTCCGCGACGAAGGCAGCCTATACGTCTTCGCCGGCGCCGCGGACGCGTCGCCACGCGTGCTCTTCCAGACTCCGGTGAGCAGTTGCACGTGGTATGAGAACCCGGTCGTGGTCGATCTCGACAGCGACGGGGCGGCGGACCTGGTGGTGCCGGCCAACAACAACTGCTCGTTCGGACCGCAGCGCGGGCTGAAGGTCTATCACGGCGGCGACACGCCGTGGGTCGCGGCTCGCGGCATCTGGAACCAGCACTCGTACCACCTCACGAACGTCGAGGACGACGGCGGCATTCCGTCGCCTGAGGCTGATAGCTGGCTGACGCCCGACGCGGCGCCCTACAACGCGTATCGCGTCAATCCCTGGCAGGTACGGCCGGTGTCCAGCCCGCTGCCCGACCTCACCGCGTCACGGATCATCATCGACTGCGACACGCGCACCGCGGTCGTCCGCGTCGGCAACGGCGGCAGCGCCGCGGCCCCCGCGGGCGTGCCCGTGGCCTTCTATGGGCAGACGCCGCAGCCCGGCCACGCGGCCCTGAGCGTCCTGAGCACGCCGGCGGCGCTGGCGCCGGGGCAGTTTGTCGAGCTGGCGTTCGACGTGCCGCCGGCGTTCGACTTCGCCGCGCAGAGCCTGCACTTCGTGGCCGACGACGGCGGCGGCCTCGTCGGAGCGGTCGTTGAGTGTGACGAAAGCAACAACGCCTTCGCCGGCAACGCGGCGGCGCTCTGTCCGCTGTCGTTCGTCTTCTTCCCGCCCGATGTCGTCGTCAGCGCGACCGTCGACATAGCCAACCCCGGGAACACGGGCGGCGCGGCGACTGCCGCCGACTCGTGCGGCAACGACGTGGGTGTGAGCTTCGTGGATGACCCGGCGGGCGTCTCGCCGCCCTTCCCGCTGGTGGTGACGCGCACCTGGCGGGCCGAGAACTCGTGCGGGATCGCCATCACGCGCACGCAGCGCATCACGCTGGTCGAGGAAACGGCGCCGCTGAGCCTCGCGTGCGCCGCGCCCGTCAGCGTCACGCTGGTCGAGGGCGCCGCGGGCGTGCCGGTGGAGAACGTCGAGTTGCCATTGGGCATCAGTGGCGGCCAGCCCCCGTACGCTGCAACGGACAATCGCCCGGTCGATGTGTACCCGCTGGGGACGACGGTCGTGATCTTCACGGTGATGGACGCGATCGGTAACATGGCCGAATGCGAGGCGCTGGTGACGGTGCTCGGCCCGGATGACTCCGGCCAGCCGCGCCCGGACATCAACGCTGAGGAGCGCCGCATCACGACCACGACGCGCAACCACGGCTGCGGCCTGGTCGGGCTGTTCCCGGTGTTTGCGTGCGTGGCGGGCCTGGGGTCGATGAAGGCCTGGCAGCGCCGCCGCCGATAAGCAGGAGTGGAGGCGACGCGGCAGCCCGAAGCGGCACGCGCAGGAACTGCGCCGAGGAGCGGCGGGTTCGAAGGATCGACGAGCGCGTCACGGATTCACGGACGAGCGGAGAGACTCATGAAAGCAAAGCGTACACGGAAGTTCGTGGGCATCCTCCTGGCGGCCAGCCTCCTGGGAAACACCGGCTGTCCGCCCGACGAATACGACTGGACCTGGGCCGTGCCGTCGATCATCGCGGCGTTCTTCGCGGGCCAGGCGACCGGCGGCGGCAGTCAGACGACGATCATCGAGCGCTTCTGCTTCGAGAACGGTCAGCCGGTCGACTGCTCGCAGATCCCGTTCGTGCCATAGCCCGCGGGGAACGATCGTTCAGCGGCCGCGCCGGCGGCGGGCGCGACGTGTCGGCGCCCTCTGGTCGGCACGGCAGGACCGGGCGCTGCTCGCGCGTGCGCCGCTTCGCGGCCGCCTCGGGCGTGACGGCTCGCCGCGCGGCGCCGCAGTGCCCGTCGCGCCGACGCTGCCGGCCGGCGCGAGACTCATCTCCTGGCGCTGGATGTCGACGGCGGCGACCCGCACGCGGACGATCTGCCCGATCGCGATGACGCGGCCGCTGCGCGAGCCGCGCAGTTGCGCGAAGCGCTCGTCGTAGACCCACTCGTCGCGCGGCAGCTCCGAGAGGTGAATCAACCCTTCGGCAAGGTAGGGTCGCACCTGCACGAACACGCCGAAGGACGAAACGCCGGTGATCAGCCCTTCCAGCTCCTCTCCGAGCTTTCCCTGCATGAAAGAGAGCAGCAGCAGTTGCCGCAGCTCGCGTTCGGCATCCTGGGCGCGGCGCTCGGTCGCGCTGGTGTGCCGGCCGAGGGCGACGAGGTCCTGCTCGGGCGGGGGCGGCGCGCGACGGCGGCGCGGGGCCCTCAGCACGTGGTCAAACAGCCGGTGGACGACGAGGTCCGGGTAACGGCGAATCGGGGACGTGAAGTGGCAGTAGTGCTCGCTCGCGAGCGCGTAATGGCCCTCGGGCAATGGGCTGTAGGCCGCCTGCGCCAGGGAACGGAGCAGCAGCAGGTTCAGCGCCGGCTCCTCCGGCTTGCCGCGCGTCTGGTCGAGCACGGCCTGGAGCGCGGCGCGATCGAGCGTGCGCGGCAGGCGCAGGCCGATGCCGCCGGCGAGCTGCACCAGCCGGGCAATCGCGTCGGGCGAGGGCGGCGGGTGGATGCGCCGCAGGTGCGGCAGACCCAGCTCTGCGAACGTGCGGCACACGGCCTCGTTGGCCTCGACCATGAACATCTCGATCAGCGTGTGAGAGAAGCTCGTGTCCGCCGGGCCGGCGTCGACCACGCGACCGTCGTCGTCGAGGCGCAGGGCGACTTCCGGCAGAGTGAGCACGAGCATTCCCGCGGCGAGGCGGCGCTGGCGGATTCGCCGCGCCAGCCGCGCGGCGCGCTCCAGCAGCGCCACCACGGGGCGCGCCAGGCCCTCCGTCCAGCCTTCGAGTGCCGCGCTGGCCTGCTCATACGTCAGACGCGCGTTGGAGCGGATGAGGCTGTTGACCAGGCGCGTCTCGACCACCCGCGCCTCGGCGTCGTAGGTGATGAACGCCGATTTCGTGAAGCGCACCTGCCCGGGCTGAAGGCTGCACACGCCGTTCGAAAGCGTCTCCGGCAGCATCGGCACGACGTAGCCGGGAAAGTAGACGCTGTTGCCGCGGCGCTGCGCCTCGGCGTCCACGGGCCCGCCGAGGGGGACGAAGTGTGCCACGTCGGCGATGTGCACGCCCAGCCGCGTGTGCCCGCCGCCGAGCGGCTCGACGGAGACCGCGTCGTCGAAGTCGCGCGCGTCCGGCGGGTCGATGGTGATCGTCAGCAGGTCACGCAGGTCCTCGCGGCCATCGGTCTGCGCGGGGTCGAAATCCGCCGCGGCGCGCTGCGCGGCGCCGCGCACCTCCGGCGGGAACACGTCGGGAATGCCATGCCGCCGCACAACGCCAAGGATCGTGACCTGGGTCTGGCTGGGGTCGCCGAGACGTTCGGCGATGACGCCGCGGACGACGTGGTGTGCCAGGGTGTGCTCAAGCGGCTCAACGAGGACGAGATCGCCGGGGCGCGCGTTCTTGGCAGTGGGGTCGTCGATGCGGACGCGCGGGGCCGGGGCGCGGCCCTGGGGCTGGACGTACCAGTGGTCGCCGTGGCGCTCCAGCACGCCGACCCAGCGGAGCGGGGCGCGCTCGATGATGCGGGTGATCTCGGCGTGCGGCTCCTGCGATCTTCGCCCGCGGACGAGCCGGGCCTCGACGCGATCGTTCTCGAACGCGCCGTGCGTTCGGCCGCGGGGGACGTAGAGATCGGGGCGGCCGGGACACTCGATGAACCCGAAGCCGCGCCGGTTCGCCCGGAACACGCCGACCACCGCACCGCCGCGCTCGGGCAGAGTGAGCGTGCGTCCGGCGCCGAGCGCGAGCACGCCGTCGGCGACCAGTCCGCGGACGGCGTCGCGGAAGGCGGGATACTGTTCGGCGGGGACGTTGAGCTCGCGGGCGAGCGCGCGGGCCTTGAGTGGCCGATCGGGATGGTCGGCGATATGCTGGATGATCTCGGCTTGCCAGGGTGGCGGCAAAGCGGTCATGGGCGGCTCGACGGGGCGCGTGTCCTGGGGCCCTCAAGATCGCGGCTACGCACCGGCGCGGCCGGGAGGCGAAACGGATCGTAGCGGCACGGACGCGCGGGCGACAGCGCGGCGCCGCCGCGGTGACGATGTGACGGACAGGTGCGGCATCGCCGGCGCCCGAGCGGGCCGCGTGCCGCCTGAAAAGAGGGGCAGCGATGAGCAACGCCAACGACCTGAGGACCGGCACGCAGTTCAGCGTCTTCCTGGCCAACAAGCCCGGCACGCTCGCCAGCGTTGTGCAACGTCTCGCCGACGACAAGATCAACATCGTCGCGCTCAGCATGATGGACGCGACCGAGCACGGCGTGCTGCGCCTGATCACCGGCGCACCGGACGAAGCCCGCCGCGCTCTCAACGGCCTCGACCTGCCCAAGACCGAGCAGACCGTGCTGATGGCGACGCTGCCGAACCGCTCCGGCGCCCTGGCTGACGTCCTGGCGCGGCTGGCGAGCGGGCACATCAACGTCCACTACGCCTATTGCACGACGGGCGCCGCCGGCGGCCGCACCACGGGCATCTTCAAGGTGGACAACGTGCAGAAGGCGCTCCAGGTCCTGGGCGAGCGCAAGCCGCGCCGCAAGAGCGAAACGATGGCGGTGCGCGGCAACTCGCGCCCGCGGCCGCGCTGATAGGCCGCGAGCGCCCGCGTGGAGCAGCGAAGCCGACGCGGCTCACTTGCCCAGGGCGAGCCCTCCGTCGCTACCGCGTCCTTACGGGCGCGGCTCGGATCGGCCGCTACACTCATTCGCCATGGACCGCATGACCTCGCCGCCGCTGGCCGATTCCGCCGACCGCGAAGCCATCCCGCTTGCGCGCGCCGCGCGCCCGCCACGCCTGCGACGGTTGTGGGCGGCGCTGCTGCTGCTGGCGTGCGGCGGGGTGCTCGGCCTGGCCGCGCATCTCAAGCCGAGCGCAAGGGGTTTCGGCACGCACCAGCAACTCGGCCTGGCGCCGTGCGGAATGATCCTGACGATGGGCCTGCCTTGCCCGACCTGCGGCATGACTACGGCGTTTGCGTACACCGTTCGCGCGCAGCCCGCGCAAGCCCTGCGCGCCCAGCCGACGGGCTTTCTGCTGGCGCTGGCGACCATCGCCGCCGCTGCCGGTGCGCTGTGGACGCTGATAACCGGGCGCGTGCCGCCGGTGCGCGTGCCGCTGCTGACGCCCTATCAACTGCTCGTGGTTTTTCTGCTGCTGCTGTTCGGCGGGTGGGGGATCAAGGTGGCGCTGGGCCTGCTGGATGGGACGTTGCCGGTGCGCTCGGTGTTTGTCTAAGGAGCCCGTTTTGGGGGTAGAGTTTCGGGGCGCCGTCAGCGCGCGGCGGTGGCGTCGCCGGTCTCGACGGCGCGGCGCACGGCCTGGGTGACAAAGGTGTCCATGCCGACGATGGTGGCTTTTTCGGCGAGACGGAACACGTACTCGGCAAGCTCCTGGCCGAACTTCCGCTCGCGCAGCGCCTCGCGAATCTGGTCCTGCGCGTCGGCAAAATCGACGCGCTTCGCCGGCGCGATCCGCCCGCACTTGACGATCACCCAGCCCGTCGCACACTCGATCGGCTCGCTGATCTGTCCCTCGGAGAAGTCGAAGACAAGCGCGCTGGCCGCGTCGTACGGCGGCTGGAGCGCCCGGCCCAGCATGCCCCACGATCCGCCGCTTTCGGCGTGCATTCCGCGCGAGTAGGCCCGGGCCACGTCCTCGAAGCTCTGTCCGGCCAGCGCCGCGTGCGCGGCGCGGATATGCCGCAGCGCCTGTAGCCGCGCCCGCGCCTGCTGCGCCTCCGGGGCGTCTTCCCACGACAGGCCGCTCGGCAGAAAGCGCTCGAACGGCGCCTCGATCATGAGCAGCTCGCGCAGCTCCGGCGATGAGAACTCGTCCGCGTGTGCGCGGTAGTACGAAAGCAGCTCCTCGCGGCGCGGCGTGATTCTCGGCAGCAGAAGCTCGCGGGCATACTGCCGCACAACCATCCCGCGCCGCACCGCCGCCCGGAACTGCTCGCGCGTCAGGCCGGCGGCGGCGAGCGCCTGGTCGAGCCGGGCCGGACTGTCTCCATAGCGCAGCGCCGTGATGCGATCCACCTCGCGCGTCACCACGCGATCGACCGCCGACCACTGCTGCTCGTTGAAGCCCTTCGTCGCCTTCTCGTACAGCAGCAGCGAGCCGATCTCCTGCTGCACCTGCCGACGGATCAGCCGCTCGACCTGCTCGCGGAAGCCGGCGGGGGTCTGGGTGCTGCGCAGCTCGGCGATCTGCTGCTCCAGCGCATACAGCACCTCGCTGACGCTCAGCACCGAGCTGTTCACGAGCAGGATGTCCGAATGCAGCGCCCCGGGCGGCGCCGTGAGCGGCGGCGGAGGGGGCGCGTAGACCGGACGCGAAGCCGGCACGGGCGGCGGCTCCGCGGCCGCCGTCGAGACCGAGCCGTCGCGCAGCCGCTGGTCGCGCTCGGCCATCAGCTCGGCCTGAGTCTTGAGCACGGCGCGCTGCTCGGCCTGCTGTTCGGCGGAAGGATGGCCATGGTGCGCGCAGCCAAGCGGGAGCGCACACAGGCTGCCCAGCACGATGCACCGGCCCGGAAAGGACAACATGGGCAGCAGGGTAGCGGAGCCCCGCGATCACGGCCAGCGGCCGCGGCGCCGGCGGCTGCCGCTGGCCGGCAACGTGGCGCCGGCGGCCGGACCGCATCAGGCCGCGTGGTCGTCGCGTCGCAGGTACAACATGATCTTGTCGCGATAGGCGCCGCGCTTCCAATAGAAGCCGGGAATGCGCCCGGCCTCGCGATAGCCGGCCCGCAGCAGCGCCCGCAGGGAGCGGTCGTTGCCCACCATGACCTCGCTCCAGAGCAGGCGCAGCCCGAGCACGTTGGTCGCGTAGTGCGTTCGCGCCCGGATCATGTCCGTGCCGTAGCCCTGGCCCCAAAGCTCGCGCAGGCCGATCAGCGAGCCGGTCAGCGCCGTGCCGTGGCGATGGTCGATGCGGTGCAGGCCGGTCAGTCCGATGTGCCGCCCGTCCAGCGTCTCGACGGCGAAGACGACGTCCTCGGCGTTTGGCCTTGAGACCCTGGCGAAGAACTCCTCCTCGCCCACGCGCGTCAGCGGATAGTCGCCGGAGAGCATCCAGGCGGTCAGGTCCGGGTCGTTCATCCAGCGCAGGGCGTTGTCGAAGTGCTTCTCGCGGTCGAGCGGGACCAGACGCGTCTTCTCGCCTTCCCAGCCGTATGGCATCGTCGATCTCCCTTGGCTCGCGCCGGGCGCGGGCCGGCCGCGATGCTCAGCGCAGCAGCTCGGCGATCTGCACGGCGTTGAGCGCCGCGCCCTTGCGCAACTGGTCGCCCGCGCACACGAGTTTCAGCCCGCGGCCGTCCGGCAGGCTCAAGTCCTGCCGGATGCGCCCCACCAGCACCTCGTCGATCCCGCTGGCCTCGAGCGGCGTCGGGAAGCGCTGGCTGCGGCGGTCATCCACGACGCGCACGCCCGGCGCCGAGGACAGGATGTCGCGGGCGGCGTCGGGCGAGATGGGGCGCGCGAATTCGACGGCCACGGTCTCGGTGTGGGCGCGGCGCACGGGCACGCGCATGCAGGTGGCGCTGATGCGCAGCGAGTCGTCGCCGAAGATCTTGCGCGTCTCATGCAGCATCTTGGTCTCTTCGAGGTTGTAGCCGTCGTCGTCCAGCGGGCTGTTATGACTGAAGACGTTGAACGCGCACGGAGCCGGAAAGACCTGCGGTCGCGGTTCGCGCCCGGCCAGTACGTCGCGCGTCTGCGACTCGAGCTCCGCCAGCGCCCGCGCTCCGGCGCCGCTGACGGCCTGGTAGGTGCTGACGATCACGCGCTGCACCGGGCACGCGCGATGCAGCGGCCACAGGACCAGCGCCAGGATGATCGTCGAGCAGTTCGGATTCGCGATGATCCCGCGATGCCGCCGGGCCGCCTCCGGGTTGATCTCCGGAACGACGAGAGGCACCCCGGCATCCATCCGGAATGCCGACGAGTTGTCGATCACCAGCGTCCCGCCCGCCGCCGCCGCCGGGGCGTACTCCCGGCTGATCGAGCCCCCAGCCGAGAAGAGCGCCAGGTCCACGCCGCGCAGCGCCTCCGGCGTGAGCGCCTCGACGCACTGCTCGCCGTCGATCCAGCGGATGGTCTGCCCGGCGGAGCGCGGCGACGCCAGCAGGCGCCAGCGGCGCGGCCGCCAGCCGCGCTGACCCAGCACCACGGCGAACTCCCGTCCGACGGCGCCGGTCGCGCCGACGATCGCGATTGTGTTCAAGCAACCAGACTCCTGCCCGGACCGCGGCGCCCCACGCACCGCCCGAGTGTCTGACCCAGCGCCAGCCCAGGCTTTTTTTGGCGCGGCGGCGGGTCAATGTTACCATCGCTCGCACCGCGTGCGCAACCGCGGCATGTCGCGGCGACCCGGCGAGACGGTCGCGGCCGGCGCGGCGAGCGGGCGTTGGAGAGCGGGGTCCGGTGAATCGGCTGACGTATTACTCGCCGTTGGTGCTCGGCGCGGCGCTGATGTTCGTCATGCACGAGACGATCGCGGCGGGCCTGCCGGCGGAGTCGCTATCGCTCAAGTGGCTGTGGGTGACGCTCGCCGCGGTGTGCGTTGGCGCGGCGGTGCAGATGATGATGGTCGGGGCCCAGGGGGCGTTCGCGCAGGTGCTGCCCGTTCCTGGCGGGCGCTCGATCCGCGGCCGCGGGGCGGTCGTCGGCGGGATGCTCATCATCGCGTGGCTGGTGCTCGCGGCGGCGGCGGCGCTGCTGTACAGCGAAGGAGCCCGGATCGCGACCTGGACGACCGCGATCCTCAGCGGTGCGTCCGGCGTCGGCGCGCTGCTGGCGTACATCTGGTGCTGGCCGCTGGCCGTGGACGACTTCGGCGCCGACGCCTCGGCCTGAGCAGCGGACCGGGCCGCGCTCCTACAGAGGCGGTTGCGCGCAGGACGCGCGACTCCCGGTTCAACGGCGCGGCTCAGATCACGGCCGGTGTCCGACGCCGCATGATGATGGTTGCACCAGCGCCCAGCGGCAGCGCGGACAATCCGATCAGGCCCCACTCGCCCAGCGTGGGCGTCGCGGCGATCGCGCCGGGCTTGCACTCGTGCTTGAACACGCCGTTGCACTGGCCAACCTTGCCGGCGTGTGAGAGTTGCAGGTTGACGACGTGGAAGTCGATGCTCACGGACTCCGGGCAGATCGTGCCCGGAAGAATGATGTAGGGGCCGATGGTGACGTTGACCATTCCGCCGATCATCGGGACGACGTAGACCTACTTGCTGCTGACGCCCGGGTAACGGTGCCCGATGAGACAGCACGCCATGCCGGGACGCGCGGTTCTGGCAATCACAAGCCTGTGGCTCGTCGCGGCGGTGGCTGTCGGAGCCAGCGGCGTGCTGCGTTCGCTGCGGCCGCCGGCGCCGCAGATCGTGCTTGTCGCGCTCACCGGGCTGACGATCGGGGCCCTGGCGACCGTCGGCGTCCTGCGGCGCTGGGCGGCGAGCGTCGATGTGCGCGTGCTCGTGTCCGTGCATCTCACGCGCTTCGTCGGCTTGTATTTCCTCTATCTCTGGCGCCGCGGCGAGCTGCCCTACGACTTCGCCGTCCCCGGCGGCATCGGCGACATCATTGTGGCCGCGGGCGCCCTGGGTGTGCTCCTGGTGCGAGACGAGACCGCACGCCGGCGCGCCGTCCTGGCGTGGAACGTGGTGGGCCTAGCCGACATCCTGTTCGTTGTGGCCACGGCGGTCCGGCTGGCGCTGACTGACCCCGAGTCGATGTCGGCGCTGCTGCGGTTGCCGCTGTGCCTGCTGCCGACGTTTCTCGTCCCGATCGTCATTGCGACGCACGTGCTGATCTTCGTGCGCCTGGGCGTGGGCTCACGGTGAACGCAGACCGGCGGCCGACGCGCGGCCGGGGCCGTCCGCAGGTCGCAACACCCGCAGACGGCCCCGTCTCTCATGCTCGTCGGATCAGTCCGGGCGATGCGCACCGCATCAGCGATGGATGATCCGCGCGACGCGCGCCAGCGGTCGCGACACGTGCGAGTCGCTGTTGGCCTGCACGCGGCCGAACGGATCGGTCCGGCCGGAGGCGATGCCCGACGCGGTCGAGCCGAAGCGGCCGCTGCCGGCCTGCCCGCCGACGGTCACCTCGCGCTCGAACGGCCCGCGCGCCACGGCGATGCTGTGATTCTTCGAGACCTCCCCGTCGCGGCCGATGCTCAGGCTGAAGTTGCTGCCCACCGCCGGGCCGAGCCGCGGGGCGACGGCGTGGCTGACGGAGAGCGACAGTCCGTTCTTGTCGACGCCCACGGCGACCCCCCTGGCCAGGTTAAGGCGACCGCTCTGGCTCTGCGTGCGGGCGAAGCCGACCTTGCCCTCGTAACGGGCCGTGGCGGCCGCGGTCCCGTTGGGGCGAAAGCTGTTGCTGCCGGCGGTTGCCGACGTCTGGGCGTCGGAGGCCAGCGCGAGGGGAGTGGCGATGAGCAACAGGGCGGTGGTTGAGAGTCCGAGAAAGCGATTCATGGTTCGTCTCCTGCGTTTCAGGAGCGGTTTAGCCGCTCGTGCCTTGTCGTACGCAGGGTTGGACGCCCGGGGTCGGCGGAGTATTCACTGTGGAGCGGTGAGATTCGCAGCGGGGCGGGTGGTCACGTTATCGGCGCTCCGGTGCCCTCGACGCACCGAGCTTGCGGAACAGCACGACCAACTGGTCGCCGAGCAGGGAGCGCGTCCGGCTGAGGCGGTAGGCCAGCCAGCTTGCGGGAGGCGGGATATCCATGAATCGGCCGCGTGAGACGATGCCGGCGCCGATTGCCAGCATCCAGAGGGCGCGCATCGCCGGATAGTAAACCGCCCAGTCAACGGTTTCGAGCGTGTCGGGGGCCAGGCGGCGGATGTGTCCGTAGCGGTAGTGGCGATGCCACGGAGCCTGGTCGGTGGTGAAGTCGCCGATCATGCCGGCCTCGGCGCGTCGCGCCGCGCCGAAGCGGCCCTCGTAGTACTGCCCGCGGCGCAGGATCGTGCACAGGACGAACCGGTGCAGTCGCGGCGCCACGAACTTCGCGTTCGCCGGGTCCAGCCAGGTCAGCAGGCCGCGATGCGGCGTGGTGAGCAGAAGCCTTCCGCCCGGCTTCAGCACGCGCGTGAGCTCATCCAGAACGCGGCGCTCGGACGCAACGTGCTCGATGACCTCGAGGATCGTGACCGTGTCGAAGTAGTCGTCCGGAAACGGCAGCTTGCCCCCCGCCGGGACGTGTCGGCAGGTCGCGTTGCCGACGGCGCCGTCGGCGGGCAGCGCCGCGGCATCGACGTCGACGCCCTGGCACTCGTCGCAGCGGTCGCTGACGCGCGACAGGAACTCGCCGTTGCCGCAGCCGTAATCCAGCAGCCGCCCGAGATGGCCCTTCAGCGCCAACTCGGCGTAGTCCTGCCAGGCCAGCCGGCGCGCGAGCGGCAGCGCGGCCAGGTCGCGCGACCGCGGCATCACGCCGCCGGCCGCGGCCGACGCGCTCGCAGTCATGGCCCAAGCGTCGGTCAAGCGGCCTCCACAGACTCCCAGAAAAACCGCTCCAGGTTAGCACACCGAGCGGTGCCGGACCACAAGCGCCGGCGTTCGCCGCCGCCGCGTCCGCGGTCGGTGCGTTGTTCACGGGCGCATGGTCCGGGAGTCTCTACCGCGATCGCCACGCGAAGTTAGAATGCGGTCATGGTGCCTCAGGGGATGGATCGAGGGCCGGGCGGCCGCGCGGCGGCATGGGTGAGACGTCGCCCGGGCGACGGCCAGGAATGACACCGGCGCACCTGTCTCTGGCCAGCGTGCCGACGCCGCTCGTGCGCGCCGAGCGATTGCAGCGCCAGCTTGGCTGCGGGCCCTTGTGGATCAAGCGCGACGACCTGACCGGCCTCGAACTCTCCGGCAACAAGGTCCGCAAGCTCGAGTTCATCGCCGCCGACGCCCTGGCTGCCGGATGCGACACACTCGTCACCGAGGGCACGCCCCAGTCGAATCACTGCCGGGCGACGGCGGCGGTGTGCGCGCGGCTGGGGCTTGGGTGCACGCTGCTGCTGCGGCCGAAGGCGCCGGCCGGTCCGCCGCTGGGCAATCACCTTCTCGATGCGCTGTTTGGCGCCGAGACGCGCGAGTTCTCGCGCGAGGAGTTCGCGGCGCGGCGCGAACAGATCGTCGCGCAGGTGTGCGATGAACTGCGTTCGGCGGGCAGAAAGCCGCGTTGGACGCCGATGGGGGCCTCCGAGCCGCTGGGCTGCTGGGGCTACATGAGTGCGGCGGCGGAGCTGAATGAGCAGTTGCGGTCGGCGGGCGTCGGCGAATGCGACGTGGTGGTGGCCGTGTCATCAGGGGCGACGTACGCCGGCCTGGTGCTGGGGCGGCTGCTGCACGGGCTGGGTGGGCTGCGCGTGTGGGCCGTCCCGGTGAGCGATGACGCAGCGTATCACCGTGAGAGCGTGTCGCGCCTGTGTGAGGCAGTCCTTGCGCAGTTCGGCCTGCCCGTGCGATTCGATGCGGCGGAGCTGCGCTTCATCGACGGGTTCGTCGGCGCGGGCTACGCGATCCCGTACGCGGCGGCGATGGACGCGCTGGGGCTGCTGGCGCGGCTGGAGGGAATCGTGCTCGACCCGGTCTACACCGCCAAGGCGTTCTGCGCCCTGCTCGACGGCATCCGCCGCGGCGCGCTGGCCCGCGAGCGTCCGGCGGTGTTCATCCACACGGGCGGGATCTTCTCCGGTTTCGCGTGGCCGGAGGTCGTGCGGGATGCGACGGGTTAGCCGGGCCCACTACATCGTTTCGCGCCGGATACGATCGTAATCGACCGGCCGCTTTTCGTGGACGTTGCTATGGCCTCGTGCGTCTGCTCGGCCCGTGTAGTGGAAGCTGCCCACCAGCGCAGCGTCGGGGGCGCGTCAGCCATGCCGGTCGATCTGGGGAAACCAGTTGGCCAGAGTTTGACGGAGGCGCAGAAACGCGCGGTCCTGACATCGCTGGAAGCTCACGGTTTCCGCGAGCCGTGCATAGATGGCGGACGATCGCGGGATTCGCGCCGCCCACAAAGCGCGGTCCATGGCCGCCTTGGGATCGGTGGGCTTCAGGGCGCCTTTCGCCAGGAGGCGCTCGTCGACGAGCCAATCCCGGAGGCCCGGCAGTCTGCCTGCCCAGCCCAGCACCTCGTCAACGTGCGGGGAGTCGCTCCAGACCCAGATTTCCAACTCGGGGTCGATGACAATTGCGCGCGCCCGGTCGGTCCAGCCGGACCTGAGGCGGTTCTCGATTTCAGCCTCGAGCGCTGGCGCGCCATCCTCGCTCCCACAGCCCTGGCGATCCAACAGCACCAGCGCGTGCTGGAAACTCGAACTTTGGGCGAAGAGGAAGTCATGCGCCCTGCGTAGGCATCCCGGATCTCGGCCGGGATGAACGTAGATTTCAGCCTGAATTCGGCGAGTGCCGAGGGCTCGGTTTCGCCTGAGCAGCGCGCGCAGCGCGGCTTCGATGTTCTTGTCAGCCACGAGCGCAATCAGATCGCGCGTGACGCTTGCGGCGTTCAACCGAGCACGCCCCCTGCGAATAAGACTCCGAGGTTCTCCTCCCCTCGCCACTGCTTCAATCGCGGATGTCGATCGCCACGCACGATATCAGTCGCACCGTCCTCCGTTTTGGCGAAGCAAAGCACCTTGTCCGCCTGGACCAGGCTCAGCACGACGGGTGAGTGCGTGGCGAGGAGCATCTGCGCCCCGTAGACCGACGAAAGCGACTGGAACATCGTCTCAACCGCGCGCGGGTGAATGCCGTTCTCGGGCTCTTCGACCAGGTGGACTCCAGAAAAACCGGGCAGGTAGGCCGGCAACGTCAGCGCGAGCAGGCGCAGCGTCCCATCCGAGACCATCCACGAGGGCACGCGAAATCCCGGCTGGTACTCAATCTCCAGATATCGGTGCTTGTCCTCAGGGCGCTCGATCGTTCGGATCGATGTCACGTCTGGCAGCGCGGTCCGGAGATGCGCGACCCAGGCCTTGAGACGATCGGCCCCGTTCGCCTCGATCGTGCTGATGACCCACGGCAGGTTCGACCCATCGGGCTTGAACGTGCGCGTCTGACCCGGTGGGCTGGCGCGGCGGATCAGCAGACTGTTCAGGACGAGTTGCTGCACGCCGTCGCTGAGAAGCTGCTTGAACCAGGTCGCGACTGGAAAACGGGACTCGTCTTCGGGCAGGTTGGCGAGCGTAGAGCGCCGCGGGCCGAGCTGAAATGCCGGGATCCAGCCGCCGGACTCCGTGCGCGTCTCCGGGTAGTAGTTGTCGCGCTGTCCGGGTTTCTTGGTAAAAACGTCCTTGGTTTCCTTTTGTTTCCGAGCATCGAGGATCGACTCCGGCACGCTGCCCAGGCTTGGGAAGAGCACTGGACCTTCCCTGCGTCTCTGGGTGGGCTGCTTTCGCAGCCGACCCATCTCAAGCTGGATGACGTTTTCCTTTGTGGTCTCGTCGATTCCCACGCGCACTTCGTATCGAAAGAAGCGAAACTCCTCATCCGCCAGGAGCCGGCGCTTCTCCTCCGGGATTTGCACCTCCACTGCGAGCTCGAAGCGATCTCCGGTTTGTTTCCAGAACATCTCGCGAAGGTTGGACGTCCGCTTGGCGACCGCTTCGTCGAAACCGAGTGAGACAAGGTCGCTCAGGAATGATACGACGTCCAGGAAGGTCGTCTTGCCGCTGGCATTCGGTCCCACGAGAACATGAAGTTGCTCCAGCGGCTGGGAGACGTAGCGCAAGCTCCGGAAGTTCAGGGCCTCGACGAGCGTGAACATTGCCGCATCCACTTGAGGCCGCGGAGTGGGCGCACACCCGCCTAGCCGCCGCGACGTACACGATCGTAATCGACCGGCCGCTTTTCGTTAAACGCCGCGATGCCCTCCTGCGTCTCGAACGTCAGGTTGTTCAGCGCCAGCCAGTCGCGCGCGTGGCCGATCGTCATGCTCCACGAAAAATCGCGCCAGAAGTTGAGCTGCTGCTTGGTGTAGCGGATGCAGCCCGGGAGTTTGTTGATAAGCTTGACGCACATCGCATCCACGGCCTCGTCGAGTTTCTCACGCGGCACGACCTGGTTCACCAGCCCCCATTCGAGCGCCTTGGCCGCCGGGATCTCCTCGCACAGAAACAGGATCTCCCGCGCCCGCCGGTCGCCGACGATCAGCGGCAGCCACTGGGTGGCGCCCCCGGCGGGGACGCTGCCGCGGGCGGTGCCGACCTGGCGGATGTAGATGTCGTCGGCGGCGACGGCCAGGTCGCAGGCCATGTTGAACTCGTTTCCGCCGCCGACGGTCAGGCCGTTGAGCCGGGCGACGGTGGGCTTGCCGATGTTGCGGAGGCGGTCGTGGGCGTCGATGAACGCGCCCATCCACTTCCAGTAGGTCTGGGGGCTGCCGACGCAGTGCTGCTGCTGCTCTTTCAGGTCGGCGCCGGTGCAGAAGGCCCTGTCGCCGGCGCCGGTGAGGACCAGGACGGCAACCGAGTCGTCGTGTGCGGCGTCGAGAAAGGCGGCGGCCATCTCGCGGAGGGTCTGGAAGTCGAAGGCGTTGTAGACGTCGGGCCGGTTGATGGTGACGGTGGCGCGGCCGGGCTGGCGGGCGTGCTTCTCGTAGAGGATGCGGGCGAAGGCGAACTCGGCGGGGTCTTTGGCAGCGATGTAGCTCATCGGATTTGGATCCTGCCTGCTGGACGTATTTCTGCCTCCGGGGGGTCGTCGCCGCGTCCGGACCATCAGGGCGGCAGTGCGGCTTCGGACCGGCCGGTGACGCGCGCCTCGGGCACGAGGCGGACGTTGGTGATGACCATGGTCCGGGCGGGCCGGTCGCCGACGACCTTCACCTGCGAGAGCTTCGCCAGCGTGCGCAGGCTTTCGTCGTCGCTGGCCTGGCCGATGATCGAGTATTGGCCGTCGAGCTCCGGGTTGCGGCCGAGACTGATGAAGAACTGGCAACTGGCGGAGTTGAGATCGTTAGGCTTGTGGGCCATGGCCAGCGTGCCCAGTTCGAACGGGCGGCCCGTGAGTTCGGCTGGCACGGTCTTGCCGTCGGGTCGCGTGCCGCGGCCGGTGCCGTGCGGACAGCCGCCTTGCAGGAGGAACCCGGGAATGAGACGATGGAAGGTCTTGCCCTCGTAGAACCCGCTGCGTACGAGCTCGAGGAAGTTCGCGACGTTGAGCGGGGCGTCGTCGTAGGCAAGCGTGAACGTGATGCGTCCCAGGTCGGTCACGATCACCACGCCCTGGCGCTGCTCGACGCGGAACGCCGCGCGGGCCGTACCGAATCGCCCGCCCAGCGGCCGCCACTCGATTCGATACTCGCCGGAGTAACGCAGCCCGCGGTGCAGCGCCGTCAGGTCGATCTCGGCGCCGATCACGCCCCGCGGCCCGACGCGGACGGTCCGCTCCGTCGCCGGCTCATCCGGGCTGGCCGGGCGCAGTATCGGCGTGGGTGGCTCCTCCTCGTAGGCGATGAACAGTGCCGGGTCGTGCTCGCCGCCGTACACAAGCGAGCTGGCCAGGCCGACGGCGTCGGGGTGCTCGCCGCGATCCTGCGCGGAAAGCTCGGCGACCAGGTCGGTGGTGTTGACGAGGGTGAGCCTCGCGACGACGGGCTCACCGGGGCGATATATCGGCCGGAGACTAGAGACCTCGGCCCGGAAGCTGGAATCCGAGGCTTCTGTGCGCGCTCCCGATGTCTGGCCGAGCGCGCCGCAGGTGCTCAGGAGACAGAGCGTGGCAATCACGGCCCGCCCGAAGCCAGGATAACGCGACTTGACCATGTTCCCCCGCTTATACCCGCCCGCTGGGTCGCGGTTTCGCAAACGCTCGATTAACAGCCAAGGGTTTCCTATACGACCGCGCGAAGTTCCAAGTGTAGCACGCCGGGCAGGCGCCGGATAGCGTCCAGCGTGTCGTTTCCCGGGCGTTCGTCGAGTGCGATGCTGCACCAGGCCGCTCGGGCCCCGGAGAAGACGCGGCTGGAGATCTCCTCCGCGTTGACGCCGTCGGTGCGGATGGCGTCCATGATCGCGGCCATGACCCCGACGGTGTCGCGCAGGCGCAGCACGAGCTGCCAGGTGGCCGGGCTGCGCTCCAGCAGGTTGACGGCGTTGAGCACCTCGCCCGAGATCAGGAAGTGTCGCACGATGCGCACGACCTCGCGCGCCACGGCGGAACGCGCCTGCTCGGTGGCTCCGGCGAGGCGCTGCGTGACGATCGCGTCGGCCACGTCGACCAGCCGCGACTTGACGCGCGCCGTTTCACCGGCGGCCAAGTGCACGTCCGACGCCACGCGGATGCGGCCCTCGCGAACGGCGGCCACGACCGCCGGCTCATCGAGCACCGACGGGGCGCCGACGTGGACGAGCAGGCTGGCCGGTCTCATGTTCTGGACGAACTCGGCGTCGATCAGCGGCTGGTCGTAGGTCTCCTGAAATCCGTGCACGCAGACGATGTCGGACCGGCGGGCCAGCTCGCGCGGGAAGGCGCAGAACTCGACGCCCGGCGCCGACTGGGCCTCGAGTGCCGGCGTCCAGGCGATGACGCGCATGCGAAACGCCTGCGCCAGCGTCACGATGTCGCGCCCCGCCGGACCGAAGCCCAGGATTCCCAGCGTGCGCTCCGCCAGCCCGCGTGCATCGCTCTGGTCCGGGCGCCAGGGCTGTCCCGAGCGCACGGCGGCCGCGTTCTCGGTGATTCGGCGATCGAGGGCGATGGCCAGGCCCAGGGCGAACTCGGCGACGGCGGCGGCGTCGCGGTGCGGGCAGTTGGCGACGAAGATGCCCTGCGTCGAGGCGTCGTCCACGGCGATGTTGGAGCAATAGGCGCCGGCGCGGACGATCATCTGGAGGCTGTCACCGGCGGCGATGACCTCGGGCGCGACGCGGCGGCGATCGACGATCAGGATGGCGACGCCCTTGATGTGACGCGCCAGCTTCTCGGGCGGCACGGCGACGACGTCGACGAGCTCGGCGCCGAGGCCGCGCAGCTCGTCGAGCGCCCAGTCGGGCAGTGTGCATGCGACCAGGATCTTCATGGCGCACTCCGGTCCGCCGCGCGCCGCGCAGACGACCTGCCGATTCTACACCATCGCGGGCCACCCGCAGGCGGCGGGGCGGCGGCGAATGTCGCCGGGCCGCGGACGCGCTTGCGAATATGCGCCGCGGACAGCAGAATACACCGCGGTACGTGGGCCACCAAGCAGGCATGCAGGATCGGCCGCCATTTGAGGGCACGTCATGTTCTGTCGCAACTGTGGCGCCCAGCTCAGCACCGGCGATTCGATCTGCTACCGGTGCGGTGCGGCGGCGGCGGGCGCGCCGGGCGCGCCGCCGAGCGGCTACGGAGCACCGCCGAATGCCCACGGCGCGCCGCCTGCGTACGGCGCTCCGCCCGTCTACGGTGCGGCGCCTGGCCACGGGCCGCTGGCGCCGGTCGAGCAGAAGTCGAAGATCGTGGCCGGGATCCTGGGCATCGTTCTCGGCAGCCTGGGCGTACACCGCTTCTACCTCGGATTCGTGGGGATCGGTCTGCTACAGATCCTGGTGACGGCCGTGACGTGCGGCGCGGGCGGGTTGTGGGGCTTCATCGAGGGCATCCTGCTGCTGGTCGGGTCGATGGACCGGGACGCGCGCGGCGTGCCGCTCAAGGACTAGGCCCGCCGGCGCGAAGCGCACGAGTGCCTCGCATGAGCAGGCGCAAGCATCCATCGGGGGCGAAGCCGCAGCGCCCGGGCCCGGGGCGCGGGGAGGAGGCGACCGTCCGCACCGCCGAAGCGCCCGGGCGCCATTGGCTGCGGCAGAAGTGGCCGATCGTGCGTTTTGTGCTCGTGCTGGTCGTGCTGATGGGCGCGTTCTACGCCGTCAGCGCGACCAGCCTTTTTCAGCAGCGGTTCTACCCGGCGTACATGGAGCTGAACGCCTCGTGGTCGGCGGCGCTGCTGCGCTTCTGCGGCGAGCAGGCCACCGCCAGCGGCGCCAACCTCAGCACGCCGCGCTTCGCCGTCCAGATCCGGCGCGGGTGCGAAGCCATTGAGCCGTCGGTGCTCTTCGCGGCGGCGGCGGTCGCGTTTCCGGCGTCGTTGCTGGCGCGGGTCGTGGGCGTCGTGGGCGGCATCGTCGCGCTGGCGCTGGTGAACCTGCTGCGGATCGTGTCGCTGTATTACGTCGGCGTGTACTGGCCGAGCGCGTTCGAGACGGCCCACGTCGACGTGTGGCAGCCGGCGTTCATCATCATCGCGTTGACGCTGTGGATCGCGTGGGCCGTGTGGGCCACCCGCCCGGCGCGAAAGCGGTTGGACCCGCGTGTGGCGTAGGATCATCTGCTCGTTGCTGCTTGCCGTCGCCGTGTATGCGCTCCTCGTGTCGCTCTGGCCGGCCGCGCGTCACGCCCTCACGCCGCCGTATTGCGCCGTCGGCAACCTGCTGTTTCAGCGCTTCGGAAGCTACGGGACGGTGCGGCTGACGGCGCTGCGGCCCGCGCCGGAGGATCGCGAAGTGCAGGC
The DNA here is from genome assembly GCA_900696525.1 of uncultured Planctomycetota bacterium. GTDB lineage: Bacteria > Planctomycetota > Phycisphaerae > UBA1845 > Fen-1342 > CAADGL01. The sequence goes on along the minus strand of CAADGL010000015.1, from coordinate 81,044 downwards.
CCGCTTGACCGCGGCGGCCGGGCGCATGAAAGGCGAGGTCAGCTACTCGCTGCGCGAGCTGATGTGGGCGCCGCTGGCGTCGTTCCTGGCGCTGGCGCTGGCGACGCCGCTGCCTCGCAGGCGCTTGCTCGTCGCGGTGGGCGTGGGGCTGGTGCTGATGTGCGGGTACGTGACGCTGCGCACGCAACTGAAGCTGTGGACGATGTTCGAGCAGGCGGCGCCGCGATTGTCGGAAGGCCGGCGCGCCGCCCTCGCGACTGTTCACGGCGCGCTGGTCGAGACGCCGGGAAGCCACTACACGGCGGCGATTCTCGTCTGGGCGGTCGTGAGCTTCCGCCGCGGCGACGTGGCGCGCCTGCTGGCCGCCTCGGCGCCGCCCGGCGCCGCGGCCAGCGGCGGCTAGCGTCAACCGCCGCCGGCGCTCTGGTCGGAGCCCAGCTCGAAGACGGCGAAGGCGCCGTCGATCACGCCGCTGGCGATCGAGGTCAGCCCGCTCTGAAGGCTCGACGCGGCCGCGTCGCGAAAGGCGCGCAGCGCCTCGTCCTCGTTGCAGCCGCCGCACAGTGCCGCCGTCGCGGCCAGTGCGGCCCAAGCCGGCGCATGCCGGCGCAAATACGACGCCCTGCCCGACCGTTCAACGCTCATGAGTACGCTCCGCTGACGCCGACGGCGCTCGCCGCAACGTGATCCGCGCGGTGCAGCCACGGCCTGCTGGCCTATCGGCAAAACGGCGTCTTCGGCTCTCGCCCGCCGGGCCGGGGCGCTACAATGGTCGCGCACGGGAGCGCGAATGCTTCAGCCGCACTGGGTCGAGGGGCCTCACACGGGCGAGTCGCTGGCTGTCAGCCTGCGGGCCGTGCTGGCCAGCTTCGGCGTGACGCGCCCGTACGAAGAGCTCGTGGCCGTCCTGGGCCTCGGCAACGCCTGCACGTTCGACGCGACGGAGCCGCCGACGGCCTGGGGCCACCTCGCACGCGACCTGAACCTGCGGGCCGCCGCCGAGCTCTACGGCCTGCGCCTGCGCGAGCTGCATCCTCGGCCCGCCGCGCATAACCTGCGCGGGTCGGCGGAGTTCGCGGGCCACTTCCGCGACAGTTACGTGCCGCTGATCGCCCGCGCGTGCGACCACGGGCAGATGCTGCTGGCGTGGCGCGGCTGGCCGGCGCCGCGCGAGAACTTCTGGGGCGTGATCGTTGATGTGCGCGGTTTGATGGTGGTCGGGCACACGCTGCTGCACGGTGGGCAGCCGCTGCCGCTGACCGGGCCGGCGCACCAGGTCTACGTGGTGGAGGCCTGCGTGCCGCCGCACGCCGCCCGCCTCGCGCCCGACGTTCTCTTCCGCGTCGCGGCGCGTTCAGCCGCGCGATTCTGGAGCGACGGCGCAGATGACGAAGCGGGCGGCGTCGAAACGGGCGGGCGCGCCTGTGACGCCATGTGCGACGCCATCACCCGGTCAGGCTCCGTGATCACGGCCGGCGAGCTGGCGTCGCTCGCCGCCGGTATGGCCGCCGCGCGGCGCGGTCTCTGCGCGTGGCTCAGCGAAACGGCCGGCGCCGTGCGCGGCGCGGCGGGCGAGCTCTGCCGGGCGTGGCTGAGCGCCGGCCAGCTCGCGGCCGATGCGCTGCTGGCGGTGGGCTCGGCCGGCGAGGAAGGTAGCGCGTCGGCGGGCCAGGCGGGGGCCCGCGCCAGCATGGTCGCGGCGCTGCGCGAGGTGCGGCGGGTCGAAGGCGCGTTGGCCGGCCGGCTGGCCGGCTCGCGGGCGGACCGATAGGCTTCGAGCGATGAACGACGAAACCCGGACAACGCCTTCAGCGTCAACCGCTCAAGCGCTCAACGACGACGCCGAGCAGGTGCGCCGCGGCTGGCTGATCTTGCCGAAGCCGGTGCCGCCGGCCGGCTGGCTGGTCTACAGCGAGGCGTTCGTGCTGCGCGTGTTGCAGGGCAAATACGGCCGGCCGGGCGACGTCATCGTCACGCCGGGCTGGCGCGCGGCGGCGGGAGTGGTGCGCGGGTTGATGGCCGCGGCGCAGGCGCTGCTGATGGGGCTGTCGCTGATTCCGCTGCTGAGCTGGGGCATGGAAGCCCTCGCGTACGGCTTCAAGCGCGGCAGCGTCGGGTTCTTTGTGCGCGCCTGCTACTGGAAAGCGCGGCTGCGGCGGCTGGGCCAGGACACGCTCATCGACCGCGGCGTGGATATCTGGGGTCCTGGAGGCGTCGAGATCGGCTCGTGCGTGCACCTCGATACGCATGCGCGACTGATCGCCGGCGAGGCGGGCCAGGGCCAGCACGGGCGGATCGTGATCGGCGACTACACGCACATCGGCCCGCGGACGAACATCGCCGGCCGGGGCGGCGTGACGATCGGGGACTTCGTGTCGGTGCAGGGGCTCGTGCACATCTACAGCGCGACGACGAGCGCGCTGCATGCGAAGCACCCGGGCCAGCTCGTGAGCCTCTCGCACATGCCGCCGCCGGAAATGCAGAACATCGTGGAGGGGCCGGTCACGATCGGGGACTACGCATCCGTGGGCTTTGCGTCGCTGATCCTGCCGAAAACGACGATCGGCCTGGGCGCCATCGTCCACCCGTACTCGCAGGTCTCCGGCTGTTTCGAGCCGTTCGCCAACATCGTGGGTCCGGGGCGGGCGAGGCAGAACGGCTGGCGCCGGGCGCCAAGGCGGGACGCGCGCCTGGACGCCTGACGTGCTGATCTTCGGCCGGGCGGCGAGGCTGATGTGCTATACTATCGTCGGTTGACCTGCCCTGCGACCGGGCCTCGAACGTGGGAGCTCGCCCAATGCACACCATCGACCGCGTCGTGAACGCCGCCCGCCTGCGTCTCAATGCCAACGGGCTCACGGCCTGGCTGGCGACGGGCGTCCTGGCCGGGTCGGGCGTCTGGGTGCTGGTCGTCGCGGTGGGGCGTTTGCTTGCGCCGCAGACGCCTGACTGGAGCGGACTGGCCGCCGGCGGCGTCGTGGCAGCGGCGATCACGCTCATCGGCGGCCTTAGGGCGCGCGTCAGTCGTCTCCGGGCAGCGGTGGCTTTTGACACCGCCGCCGGGCTGAAGGAGCGCCTGAGCACGGCGCTGGCGGTGGCGGGGAACGGCGATCCGTTTGCGCGGGCGGTCGTCTCGGACGCCGGTCGGGCGGCGGCGGGCTTGCGCGTCGGAGTGCACCTGCCCTACCGGGCGCCGGGGTTGTGGCCGTGGTCGCTGGCGGGGCTGACGACCGCGGTGCTGTTCTACGCGCTCATGCCGCAGATGGACCTGCTGGCCTCGAGCAAGAAGCCCGGCCGGGAGCAACGCCCGCCGAACGTGGCGGAGGCGACGGCGGTGAAGGTGCAGGTTAACGAGCAATTGGCGCGCGTGCGCGAGATGGCGGCACAGAACAAGAAGCTCGCCGAAGTGGCGCAGAAGCTGGACCCGCTCCAGATGAAGGAAGGCCCGGAGACGACGCCCGACGACGTTCGGCGCGAGGCGCTGAAGCGCATCGACAGCGTAAAGGACAAGCTGGAGCGCGAGGCGACGTCGCCCGAGATGAACGCGATGCGCGAGCTGACGCGGCAGTTGTCGAAGCTCGAGCCGAGGCGGGGCGACGACGCGGCGTCGAAGCTGTCGGAGGCGCTGGCGAGCGGCGACATGAAGGCGGCCCGCGAGGCGATGGAGCAGCTCAAGAAGGCCGTCGAGGAGGCCCAGGCGAAGGGCGACGAGCAGAGCCGCCAGCAGTTGGAGGAGATGTCCCGCCGGCTGGAGGAGCTGTCGAAGCAGCTCGAGCGCGCCGCCGAAGACAAGACGCCGATGTCCAAGGAGCTGGAGAACAAGGCCGGCCTGAGCAAGGAGGACGCCGAGAAGCTGCTCGAGCAGCTCTCGAAGATGGACCCGCAGCAGATGCAGCAGGCCATCCAGCAGGCGATGCAGCAGTCGCAGCAGTGCCAGAACATGAGCCAGCAGCAGATGCAGCAGATGGCCCAGCAACTCGCCCAGCAGCTCCAGCAGAAGAAGCAGGCGCAGCAGCAGTGCCAGGCGCTGGCCCAGGCCCTGGCCCAGTGCGCTCAGTGCGCCAACCCCGGCGCCGGACAGGGCCAGTCTCAAAGCAGCGATGGCATGGCCGCGCTGCTCCAGCAGCTCAACGAGCTGGAAGCCGGCGAGCAGCTCATGCGCGACATGCAGGCCGCGATGGCGGAGCTCAGTAAGCTGCGCGAAGGCGTCTGCCAGGGAGCGGCTGGAGAGAACGTCGGCGGGCAGGGGCCGCAAGCGGGGCTCGGCTACGGATCGCGCATCGGCCGCGAGAAGTCCGCTCACCAGTACGAGGCCAGCAAGGCCCGCGTGCGCCTGGGCAACGGCGAGATCATCGGGCAGATGCTCATCGACGGCCCCCAGGTGCGTGGAGAGGCGTCCGCCGAGGTCCGCGACGCCGTCAACGCCGCCGTCCGCGACGCCCAGGATGCGGTGCAGCGCCAGGACGTTCCCAGCCAGTATGCGCCGAGCGTCCAGAGCTATTTCGAGCGCCTGGCCGGTCTGCTTCGAAAACAGGCGGAGCGCGAGCGCGACGGAGCGGCGGCGCCGGAAGACAAGTCGGGGGCCGCGCCGGGCGGGGCCGGCGGGCGATAAACGCACACTTTTTTTCTCAAAGCAGGCAAAGGACCGGAGGGAACGCAGCGGCGCGTTGCCGGTCCTTTTTCCCTTTTTTTGGGCCGCGGGGTTGCAAAACTCTCCGATGTGAATAATAATACCGGAATTGGGTGATTTATCCCGACCGTGTGGACCCGTGCGCAACAAGGCCGAGCGACAAGCGGCAATTCGGGAGATTGTCTTCGGCAGACCGATTACGAGTCAGGCCGAGATCGTGGAAGCGCTAACGGAGCGCGGATACTCAGCTAATCAGGCGGTTGTCAGTAGAGATATTCGCGAAATTGGGCTTGTAAAGGTCAATGGACATTATCAGCCGATGGCGGCCGTCGCAGGCGATATCCATGGCGGCGCGGCGATCGAGGACGGATTAATCATCGACGTGGCCACGGCGGGTGCAAACCTGATCGTCGTGCGAACGACGCCCGGGGCGGCGGGGGCGGTCGGGCTGAGGCTCGACCAGCGGCTCGGACAGGATGTCATCGGAACCATTGCCGGCGACGACACCGTCTTCGTCGCCGTCAGCAGCCGGGCGGCCCAGGGGCGCGTGCTGGGGCGAATCCGGTCGGCAGCCGCCGACGAATGAGGCGGCCGGCGCGGGCGGTTGGGGCGGCTCGACGCGGCGCGGCGACGGGCGCCGAAGCGGCGGGGCCCTTCACATGCACGAAGGAACTGACGACGTGAGCAAGGTGGTGCTGGCGTTCTCCGGGGGGCTGGACACGACCTACTGCGCGGTCTGGCTGCGCGAGCAGGGGCACGAAGTTCACACGGTGACGGTGAACACGGGGGGTTTCGACGGCGACGAGCTGGCGCTGATCGAGCGCCGCGCCGCGCAGGCCCGCGCGGCCAGCCACACGCTCATCGACGCCCGCGCCGAGCTCTTCGACGACTACTTGCGCTACCTGATCTTCGCCAATGCGCTGCGCGGCGACGTCTACCCGCTGTGCGTGTCGGCGGAGCGCGTCGTGCAGGCCCGCCGCACCGCGCAGCACGCCGTCGAGATCGGCGCCGCGGGGCTGGCCCACGGCTCGACCGGCGCCGGCAACGACCAGGTGCGCTTCGACGTCGCGTTCCGCGTCGTCGCACCGCAGCTCGACGTGCTGACGCCCATTCGCGAGCAGGGGCTGTCGCGCGAGCAGGAGGCCGAGTACCTGAAGCGCCACGGCATCGACATTCCCCTGCGCACCGCGAGATACTCGTACAACCGCGGCATCTGGGGCGCGACGATCGGCGGCGGCGAAACGCACCGCAGCGATGGCGTCCTGCCGGAGGAGGCATACGTGCTCACGGCGCCGCCGGAGCGCCGGCCGGGCACGCGCGAGGTGCTGGAGATCGAGTTCGCGGGCGGCGTGCCCGTGGCGATGTCCGGCCAGGGTGCTGCGTCCGCCGAGCGGCGGCCGCACGGCGCGGGGGCGGGTGCGGGGCGTGCGGTCGAGCTGCTGGAGAGGCTGAACGTCGTGGCGGGGCGTCACGGCGTCGGCCGGGGGATGCACGTCGGCGACACGATCCTCGGGATCAAGGGGCGGGTGGCGTTCGAGGCGCCGGCGGCGGTGGTGCTGATCGCGGCGCATCGCGAGCTGGAGAAGCTGGTGCTGTCGCGGCAGCAGGCGTTCTGGAAGCGCACGCTGGGAGAGTTGTATGGTGCGCTGCTGCACGAGGGGCGCTACTTCGACCCGCTCATGCGCGACATCGAGGCCTTTCTCGCCTCGTCGCAGCAACGCGTCAGCGGGACGGTCACGGTGCAGTTGCTCGGCGGGCAGGCGGCGGTGCTCGGCGCCGCGAGTCCGTACTCGCTGATGAACAGCGACCTGGCGCGCTACGGCGAAGGCAGCGCCTTGTGGAGCGGCGCCGAGGCCGCCGCCTTCTGCAAGGTCTACGGACTCCAGGACTCCCTGCTGGCCAAGGCCGCGCGAGCGGCAGGAGGCGCCCATGCGGCTGTGGATTGACAAGCTCGCGTCGGCCACGAGCAACGTACCGCTGCGGCGCGACGCGCGCCTCAGCGACCAGATCATCGCCCGCGAGGGCTACGTCGTCGCCGTGCGCGTCAAGACCGAGAAGAACGTCTACAACCAGCTCGAAGACCCGCACGGCCGCATGATGACGCTGCACCCCGGCGACGTGATCGCCGGCGTGCTCGGCCATCGAAACGCGCTGCACGGCTACTCCGGCGTCGTGCCGGAGCAGGCCCGCGTCGGCGACACGCTGCAAATCCTGAACCTGGGCGGCGTGATCGGGCGCTGCACGTCGCACAACCCCGACGTCGGCCGCCCGTTCGACGCCGAGCTGCTCGGAAGCGTGCTCGTTTTCCCTGACTTCGAGAAGCGCGCCGGCGTTCCCGCGCACATCGGCATGAACGCGATCCGGCCCGACGGGCCGCCGCGCCGCGACATTCCGGTCGTCTTTGTCGCCGGCACCTGCATGAGCAGCGGCAAGACGTACGCGGCGTCGCAGCTCATCCGGCGGTTGTCGGCGGCGGGGCGCGTGGTGGGGGCCTGCAAGCTGACGGGCGTTTCGCTGCGGCGGGACGCGTTGCAGATGATCGACCACGGGGCGCGCTGGGCGGTGACGTTCACGGACGCGGGCGTCGTCACGACCAGCGCGGATTCGAGCCTGCCCGTGGCGCGCACGCTGATCGCGCACCTCGCGCAGCAGGGGGCCGACGTCATCGTCGCCGAGCTGGGTGACGGCATCCTGGGCGAGTACGGCGTGCAGCAGGTGCTGGCGGACGGCGAGCTGATGGGATGCGCCGGGGCGATCGTGCTGTGCGCGAATGACCCGGTCGGGGCCTGGGGAGCGCAGCGCGTGATGCGCGAGGTGTTCGGCCTGGCCATCGACGTCATCAGCGGGCCCGCGACCGACAACGCCGTCGGCACGCGCTTCATTCGCGAGCAGCTCGGGCTGGCGGCGATCAACGCCCGCACCCAGGGCGACGAGCTCGGCCAGTTCGTGCTCGAGCGATTGCAGGCGCCGCGGCCCGGCGCCGCGCGGGCCGCGGCGGCGGGGAGCGCGCCCTGATGCCTGGCGAAGTTCACGTCGCGATCCTCGGCGGAACGGGCTACGGCGCCGGGGAGATGCTGCGCCTCCTGACGCAGCACGCGGGCGTGCGCGTCGCCGGCGTGACGACGACGTCGCAGGTGGGCGAGCGCGTCGACCGCGTCCATCCGCACCTGCGCGGGTTCTACGATCTGCGACTGGAAGCGAAGGTGCCGTGGGCCAGGCTGCTCGATGCGCCGCAGGCCGTGCTTGTCTCCGGGCTGCCGAGCGGCGCCAGCGGCGCCGCGATCGAGTCGGCCCTGACCGTGGCCGCCGAGTACGGGGCGGCGGAGCGCCTGCGCGTCATTGATCTTTCCGGAGACCTGCGACTGCGCGATCTGCGGCGGCATCGCGAGCACTATCCGGAGACGCCGTCGCTGGAAGCGCTGCGCGGCCAGGCCGTCTATGGCCTGGCGGAGTTGAATCGCGAGGCGATCGCCGGGGCGCGGGTGGTGGCGAACCCCGGCTGCCTGGCGACGGCGGCGATCCTGGCGGCCGCGCCGCTGATTCGGCTGGGGGCGTCGGGGGTGTTGGCGGTGGACACGAAGACGGGCTCGTCGGGCTCGGGGCGGCAGCTCAAGGAAACGACGCACCACCCGACGCGGCACGCCGATTTCAGGGCCTACAAGGCGCTGGCGCACCAGCACGAGCCGGAGATCGCGCAAGCGCTGAGTGACGAGGCGGGCGACCGCGTGCAACTGAGCTTCGTCGCCCAGAGCATGGACGCGGCCCGCGGCATTTTCGCGACCGTGCACGCGACCCTGCCGGCGGAGACGGACGCGGCGCGGCTGCGGGCCGAGTACGAGCGGTACTATGCCGATCGCCCGTTCGTGCGCGTCGTCAGCGGCTCGCCGGCGCTCCAGGACGTTGTGGGCAGCAACTTCTGCGACGTCGGTGTCGCGGCGCGCGGGCGGCAGGTGATCGTCATGGCCGCGCTCGACAACCTGGTGAAGGGCATGGCCGGGGCGGCGATTCAGAACATGAACCTGATGTGCGGGCTCGACGAGAGAACCGGGCTTTGGGCGCCGTCGCTGCGTCCGGTGTGAGGATCCATGGCGCTCGTTGAAACCTACGCGGTGCTGCCATTCACCCTGGCCAACGGACGCGGGGCCCGCGTGCGGGACACGCACGGCCGCGAGTACTGGGACTTGTACGGCGGGCACGCCGTCACGCTGCTGGGGCATTCGCACGCGGCGGTGTGCGCGGCGCTGCGCGCGCAGGCGGAGCGGCTGACGTTCTATTCCAACGTCGCGCCGCTGGAGATACGGGAGCGCGCGGCCCAGCGCCTGGCGGCGTTCGCGCCGCGCGGCCTGGGACACGTGTTCTTCTGCAACAGCGGCGCGGAGGCCAACGAGAACGCGCTCAAGCTCGCGCTTCAGCAGACGGGCCGCCGGCGGCTGGCGGCCATGGCCGGCGGGTGGCACGGGCGCACGCTCCTGGCGCTTTCCGTGACGACGGATGAGAAGATCACGCGCCCGCTCGACGGCCTGCTCTGCTCGGCCCTGAGGCTGCGGCCGAACGTGCTCGAAGACCTCGCGCAGATTGACGCCTCGATCGCCGCCGTGATTGTCGAGCCGATCCTGAGCATCGCCGGCGTGATCGAGCTGACGCCCGAGTATCGCGGCGCGCTGCGGCGGCGCTGCGCAGAGGCCGGCGCCCTGCTGATATTCGACGAGATCCAGACCGGCATGGGCCGGCTCGGACGGCCCCTGGCCGCGGGCGAGCACGACGTTCTGCCGGACTTCGTGACGCTCGCGAAGGGCATCGCCAACGGCGTGCCGATGGGCGCCGTGCTGATGAGCGACGCGGTCGCGGCGAAGGTGAAGCAGGGCGACCTGGGCAGCACGTTCGGCGGCGGGCCGCTGGCGTGCGCGGCGATGCTGGCCGTGCTCGACACGATCGAGCGCGAGGACCTGTGCGAGCGGGCGGCCCGGCTCGGCCGGGCGATGCACGAGCGCCTGCGCGTCGGACCGGTGTGCGAGGTGCTCGGGCGCGGATGCCTGATCGGCTTGCGGCTGTGCCGTCCGGCGAAGGACGTGCAGAAGGCGTTGCTGGAGCGCGGATTCATCACCGGCACGAGCGCCGATCCGAGCGTGCTGCGGCTGATGCCCCCGATCAACACGCCGGACGAGGCGATCGAGGCCGTGGCGGGCGCGCTGGCGGAGTGCTGAGCGCTCGGCGCGGCGCTCGCGGCGCGTACGCCGAGGCCGGCGGCGGCGAGCGCCGCTCGGTTCACAAGGAGCACGAATGCGACATTGGCTGAGCATGCTCGACTACACGCCCGAGACGCTGGCCGGGCTGGTCGGGCTGGCGCGGCGCATCAAGGCCGGCGAGGCCCGTGACCGCACCGCCGCCATTCGCGAGAAAATACTCGTGCAGGTGTTCTTCAACCCGTCGCTGCGCACGCGGACGAGCTTCGAGGCCGCGATGCTGCGCTTCGGCGGGCACGCGATCTGCCTGAACGTGGGCGGAGACACGTGGAAGCTGGAGCATCGCGACGGCGTGCGCATGGACGGCGACGCCGCCGAGCACGTGAAGGAAGCCGTGCCCGTGCTGGCGCGCTATGGCGACGCGCTGGCGGTGCGGACGTTCGCGGCGCTTCGAAGCGCGGAGGAAGACGCGCGTGAGGCGGTGCTGCGCGCCTTCGGCCGCTACAGCAGCGTGCCGGTGATCAACATGGAGTCGGCGGTCGAGCACCCATGCCAGGGCCTGGCCGACTGGATGACCTGCGAGGAGAAGCTCGCGGGCGGCGCACGCGGAAAGCACTTCGTCGTCACCTGGGCGCCGCAGGTCAAGGGCCTGCCGATGGCCGTGCCGCATTCGGCGGTTCTGGCGGCGGCGGCCGCCGGCATGAACGTCACCATCGCCCATCCACCGGGTTACGAGCTGGGCGGGGCGTTCCTGGACAAGGCGCGGCAGTGGAGCGCGGCGGCGGGCGCGTCGCTGAGCGTGACGCACGAGCAGTTTGAGGCCTGCCGCAGGGCGGATGCGCTGTACGTCAAGAGCTGGGGTGCGAGCGGGCTTTATGGCGACGCCAGGGCGCAGGCCGACAGCTTCCGGCAGCACGCCGGCTGGACGGTGGACGTCGGCCACCTGGGGCCGCGCACGATCCTGATGCACTGTCTGCCGGTGCGGCGGAACGTTGTGATCGGCGATGCGGCGCTGGATGATCCGCGGAGCGTCGTGGTGGACCAGGCGGAGAACCGGATGTGGGCGCAGGCGGCGATCCTGTGCGATCTGTTTGCGGGCAAACGTTGAGCTGGGCCTTGACGGCCGGGGGTCCATGACGGCGGGAGGCGAGATGCACGTTCAAGCCAACCTGAAAGCCTTGCGGACGGCGATCCCGTATATCCGGGCCTACAAGGGCGGGGTCTTTGTCGTGAAGCTCGGCGGGGCGCTGTGCGACCCGGGCCGCACGCTGGACCACATCGCCGAGCAGCTCGCGCTGCTGCATCAGGTGGGCATCCGCGTGGTGCTGGTGCACGGCGCCGGCGAGCAGGCCACGGCGCTTTCGCGCCGCCTTGGCCAAGCGCCCGACATCTTCGCCGGGCGGCGGATCACCGACGATGCCACGCTCGAAGTCTGCAAAATGGCCTTCGCGGGGACGGTCAACACCAACCTGCTGGCCACGCTGCGCACGTTCGGCGTCCCCGCGGTCGGTCTCAGCGGCATCGACGGCGGACTGATTACGGCCACGCGCCGGCCGGTGCAGACCGTCACCGATCCGAGCACGGGCGCCACGCGGCAGGTGGATTTCGGCCACGTCGGAGACATTGCCCAGGTCAACCCGGCGGCGGTCGAGCACCTGCTGGCAGGCGGATACGTGCCGGTGGTCTGCTCGCTTGCCGCGGACGACGCCGGCAACATCCTCAACGTCAACGCCGACACGATCGCGACGCGGCTGGCGATCGGCCTGCGGGCCGTGAAGTACTTCCTGGTGACGAACGTTGACGGCGTGATGGACAATCCTGCCGACCCCGGCACGCTGCACGCCTATCTCGACCTGGATGAGATGCAGCGGCTGATCGAGCGCGGCGTCGTCGGCGGGGGCATGCTGCCGAAGCTCGCGGCGTGCGCGGCGGCGCTGCGCGGCGGCGTGGCGCGCGTGCACATCGTCAACGGGACGGCGAGCGACGCGCTGCTGGCCGAGGTGTTCACCAACGAGGGCAGCGGCACGTTGATCGTCGCGCGGCGCGACGCCGGTGTCGCTGACAAGGCAAGCCCCGCGTCAGAGCCGGGCTGCCTCCAGCCGGGCCTTGGCCCATGAGCAGCAAATCGGACCTTTTCGCCCGCCTTGCCCGCTACGTCGCGGTGCGCAGCGTCTCGCGCGAGGAAGCGGCGCTGGCCGACATGGTGGCCGACGAGCTGCGCGCCGCCGGTCTGCGCGTCGAGCGCCGCGGCAACAACGTCTGGTGCACGGTTGGCGACCGCGAGCGGCCGCGCCTGCTGCTGAATTCACACCTGGACACCGTGCCGCCCGGCGGCGGGTGGGCGGGCGACCCGTGGACGCCGGCGCGCGTCGCCGACCGCCTGGCCGGCCTGGGCGCGAACGACGCCAAGGGCTGCGTCTGTTGCATGATCGAGACCGTGCTCGGGCTGCACGCGGCCCTGCGCAGCGGGCAGCGCCTCGACGGCACGGTCGTGCTGGCCCTGACGGCCGAGGAGGAGATCAGCGGGCAGGGGCTCGGCACGATCCTCGAGGCGATCCGGCCGATCGACGCCGCCCTAGTTGGTGAGCCGACGTCCATGACGCCCATGATCGCGCAGCGCGGCCTGCTGATCCTGAGGGGCGTCGCCCGCGGGCAGGCCGGCCACCCGGCCAACACGCCGCCAGACTCCGGCCGCAACGCGATCTTCACGGCGGCGGAGGACCTGGTGCGGCTGCGGTCGTTCGACTGGGGGCCGGCGCACCCGCTGCTGGGCCGCTGCCATGCGCACGTCACGCGGATATCGGGCGGCATCGCGAACAACGTGGTGCCCGATGCATGCGAGTTCCTGCTGGATGTGCGGACGACGCCGCTGGAATCGCACGGCGCGCTGGTCGAGCGGCTGCGGGCGGCGCTGCGCAGCGAGCTGCACGTTCACAGTGAGCGGCTCGTGCCGGTTGAGACGGACCCGCGCGAGCTGATCGTGCGGGCGGTGCTGGAAGCGCGGCCCGGCGCCCGGCCGGCCGGCAGCCCGACGATGAGCGACATGCTGTATTTGCAGGGAGTGCCCAGCGTGAAGATCGGTCCGGGAGACTCCGCCCGCTCGCACACGCCGAACGAGTACGTGACCCTGCCCGAGTTAGAGGCGGGCGCCGCCGGCTACGCGGCGATCGCGCGGGCGTACTTCCGGCTTGCCGCCGATCACCCCGTGGACGGGCTGCTGGTTGCCCGGCCCGACTCAGGCGCTTGAACCGCAGCGCGCAGTCGTGCGCGGCGGGCTGGGCGCTGAGCGCGGCGGCGCGCGTTACTCGCCCGTTCTTCCCTGAACCTGGACGGTCAGATCATCGCGGCCTGCCACCTGGCCCCAAGTCTTGCCATTGGCCGGGCGGATGGTCGCGCCGAAGCGAAACAGTGGCGCGCTCTCCCCGCGCCGAGCGAAGCCGGCCCAGCCCGCGTCGAGCGTTTCGGACTGGTAGCGGCATGAGCCACAATCCGCCGACTGACTGCTGCCAGGGAGCGTCAGGGTCGTTGCCGGCCAGGTCGTGCTTGGCGATGAGCTGAAAGGCTACGGCCCGGCAGGGGCGGTTGTTGTTGTCGGGGTCCAGGATGGTCTTGCTGAGTGTGGCATACCAGTATCCATCGGCACACTGCGCGATGCGCTCGAAGCCAGCCACGCGCAGCTTTTCGGCACTGCGCTGCGCTCGCCAGCCAGGGCCCCTGCGAGGAGCCCGGCGCCCAGAACGGGCAGCGCGCCCGCGAGGACACAAGCCCAGAAGCGCCTGCTCATGAAAATCTGCTTTGATTGTGTGAAAGCCTACTGCGTGTTGTATGCGCTCACAAAGATATCGTCACAACTGGCGATGGTGCCCCAAGTGCCGGACACGACCTGCGTGCTGATCATACACCCGGGAGAGCAGCCCCAGTAGATGGTGCCACCGCCGCTGGGTGGTCCCACCCATGGACCAGGCTGAGTCGGGCACGTGGGCGCGTCGATGGTTATCACCGTCGCTCCGTGCGAGTTGCAGATGCACACCTCAAACGTACCCCCAGAGCAGGGATTGTCGAAGGTGCAGATCAGGCATGCAAGAGCGCTGCTCGATGTGATGCAAGGCGCTGGCCGGGAGCGCTACACGGCGCCAAAAAGGGCTTCGATCCCCAGGAAATGCGGTTATGATGTAGGGCGGCGTCGCGCACTGTAGCGCGGCGCGCCATGTCGGGGCCTGTCTCACAGGGGCCAGTCTCGGAGCCGAAACGTCCGGAGGGCGATACGTGAACGGAACCAGCGCGCGTTTGTTTGGGCGGGCATTGTTCTCCCTCGTTCTGCTGTTGCCGGCGCTGACGCCGATCGCCGCCGCCCAGCACAACGTCCCCGGAAACGAGCAGGACGGGGATAACGACTGCGGGCCGGCGGCGGCGGCTTCGTGCCTGAAGTGGTTTCAGCAGAACGGCTACCCGGACCTGAAGGCCGGCAACGGCGGAAACGGGCTCAAGGACTTCGAGAACCAGCTCGAGACCGACGCGGAGACGGGCGAGAACGGCACCTGGGCGCACAAGCTCATGAAGGCGATGAACAAGCTGGTCAACGGCACGGCGTACAAGGGCCAGCTCCAGGCCAAGCTGCCCGACAAGAAGTCCGACTACGGGAGCTTCGACTACCTCGACTCGGAGTTCTCGCACAACGAGGACATCCTTCTGCTGCTCAGCTACAAGGACGAGGACGGCAACCAGATCAACCACTACGTCACCGTCAAGAACATCACCGGCGCCGGCGACACGCGCTCCTGCGAATACATGGACCCGGCCACCGGCGGATTCAAGACCGGCGAGATGAAGTTCGTCGACGGCAAGATGCAGATGAAGCACGACGACAAGGACGTCAACATCGCGGGCATCCTGACCATGAGCCCCGCCAACACCACCGAGAGCAAGGCCGAGCCCGTCGATCCGAACAACCCCGCCGCCGGCACCAAGATCACCTACACCGTCTACTACCCGCCGCACAGGCCGACGAAGGACCTGCACGTCTGGGTCTCCGACTGCACGAAGACCAACTACCAGGTGAGCGGCCTGCCCGCCGGCTGGCAGTGGGACGTCAAGCAGGAAGGCAACCGGTGCTACATCCACTTCTGGAAGGACGGATCGAATAGCGACATTCCCAATGGCGGATCGATCACGGTCACCTACACCGGCCCGGGCAAGGTGAAGGAGGCCGTCAAAGTCATCACGCCCACCACCGACGGAAACGGCACCGTCAGCGACGGGGCGCTCCCGCCCGGCAACGGTCACACGGTCGCCGCGGTCTCACCTGAGAACCCGCCCGGCGCCCCCGCGCGCGTCGCGATGGGGCTCATCGACGTGACGCCGGAGAGCGTCTCGGCGCTCGTCGCCTGGGAGCCGGTGTCCGACCCGAACGTCGCGCTGTACGAGGTGTACGACATGAACACGGGCGACCGCGTTGCCGAGACGCCGGGGCCCCAGTGGCAGCTCTTCGGCCTCGAGCCGGACGTCATTCACGAGTACGCGGTCGTGGCCCGCAGCTTCGACGTGCTCGGCAGCGAGACCAGCGCCTCGGTGCTCGTCTACCACGACCAGGCCGGCGCACTGGACCTGCTGCCCGGTCCTCAGCAGCAGCTCGCCTACGTGTCGCCGCTGTACTCCGGCGATGCGCCGACGATGATGCGGCTGACGCTGCCGGGCTCGGCGGCGCCGGGCAAGCTCCACGTCATCACCATGGGCGGCGCGCCGCTGACGCCGCTGCCCGCGGGCCACGGCAGCCAGCACGAGCACTACTACCAATTCTTCTCCGATGTTCCACTGAACCCCGGGCCGGTCCACGTCGCCGTTCCTTACCACAGCACCGACGTCGAGGGTAGCGAGTCCGGCATTCGCCTTCTGGCGCTGCTCGGCGGGCAATGGGTGGATGTCACGACCGGCGTCGACCCGTCGGCAAACCTGGTCATGGGCCAGTTGCCGCAGCTCGCGCCGCTGGTGATCGTCAACGGCCCGGCCTCCGTTATTCCGGCTTCGTCCACGCTGGGGCTGATCGTGCTGGCGCTCGTTGTGTGCGGCGCGGGCGTCGTGGTGATGACCCGCCGGGGTGGCGCCGCTGTGGCCTGAGTCCGGCGGTTTCGGGGAATCCTCAATCGCGCCGGCGGTACTTCTCGAGCAGGACGCCGTAGCGTTCGAACGTCTCGTGGGGGATTTCGGCGCGTTTGGTCCAGATCGCCAGTTGCAGGGCGTCGTGGACGTGCGAGCGGGCCGGGGGGCGCTGGGCGATGCGTTCGATCGCGGCGCGCAGCAGGGCGACGGCGTTGCCGGTCGCGGCCTTGAGGTGGTCGATGATCTCTTCGAGCAGGGCCTGAGGCGTGATGCCGGGGGAGTGGGGCTTCCAGCAGTCGTAGTCGGTGACCAGGGCGACGAGCGCGTAGCAGATCTCGGCCTCGCGCGCCAGCTTGGCCTCGGGCAGGGCGGTCATTCCGACCAGGTCGGCGCCCCAGGCGCGATGCATCTGCGACTCGGCGACGGTGCTGAACGCCGGGCCCTCGATGCAGACGTAGGTTCCGCGCGGGTGAACGGTGGTTTTCACGGCGGCCGCCGCCGACAGCAGGATGTCGCGCAGGGCGGCGCACATCGGCTGGGCGAACTCGACGTGCACGGCCAGGCCGTCGTCGAAGAAGGTCGTCGGGCGCTGGTGGGTGCGGTCGATGAGCTGATCGACGAGCACGAGGTCGCGCGGGCGGATCTCCTCGCGCAGCGACCCGACCGCGCCGCCGGCCAGGATGTGCGTCACGCCGAGCGATTTCAGGGCGTAGATGTTCGCGCGGTAGGGCACCTGGGAGGGGTTGAACGTGTGACCCTCGCCGTGGCGCGCCAGGATCGCCAGCGGCACGCCGTGCCACTCGACGAGCTCGATCGGGCTGCTCGTGCGGCCGAAGGGCGTGTCCACCCAGCGCCGCTCGCCGCGCGCCTCGCCCAGCAGGGCGTCGCCCAGTCCGGTTCCGCCGATCAGGCCGATTCTCATGCGGCGTTCCTTTCGGGCGGGCGGTGAATCAGCGTGGGGTGTGCTCGCCGGCTTCGGTGGCGCGGATGGCGTCGAAGAGCTCTTCGGGGGTGCGGGCGAGGTCGACGCGCTTGCGGAATTCCTCGATGTTCATGAGCCGGCTGACCTTCGCGAGGGCCTGGATGTGGGGGCCGGTCTGGTCGGGCGGGCTGACCAGGAGCACGACGAACGTGACGGGGCGCCGATCGAGGCTCTGGAAATCGACGGGCGCGGCGGGCTTGCCGGCGGCGACGGCGAGCTGCGTGCAGCCGTCGCTCTTGCCGTGCGGGATGGCGAGGCCGTAACCGATACCAGTGGTGCGTTCGGCCTCGCGCTTCAAGACCGCCTCGAGGACGGCGTCGCGGTTTCGCAGGGCGCCGCGCTCCGCGAGCAGGTCGATCAGCTCGGTGATGATGCCGGTCTTCTCGCCGGAGACGAGCGGCACGCGGATGCGGTCCAACGTGAGAATGCTTGAGAGATCCATGGGCGCCGACCCTTGCCATGAGCGTAAACCGGAAGTCTACCGCGCCGCGCGGGTGCAAGTCCACGCCCCGGGATCGTGAACGCGGCGGAAAGGCGGGCGCAAGCCGGCGCGCCCCTCGGACCACGTCCGGCGGCGCCCGTGGCCCGTTGCCGCGCTTGGCGTCACGGTCGCACGAAGCCGCACGTTCCGCCCGCTTCACTTCACGTCACTTCACTTCGCTGAGCTTGATCGCGGAGCGCTCCTTGGCCGACATCAGCGCCGCTTCGAGCACGCGCTGCGTTTCGTATGCGTCGGCGAAGGTGGGCAGCGGCACGATCGGCTCCTCTCCGGCCAGGACCGCCATCATGTCCGCCACCATGTTCACGAAGGTGTGCTCGTAGCCGATGACGTGCGCGTCGGGCCACCAGGCGCCCGCGTAGGGGTGGTTCCTGGCAGAGGTGCACATGATCCGCCGCCAGCCCGCGGTGCGGGCCTCCTCGCGCGCATCGTAGTACCACAGCAGGTTCATGTCCTCGAACGAGAAGCGCAGTGCCCCGTGCTCGCCGTTGATCTCGATCATGTTGTTGTTCTGATGCCCGATCGCCAGCCGCGACGCCTCGAAGCTCGCCACTCCGCCGCCACTCAGCCGCGCCAGGAACAGCACGCAGTCGTCCACGTCGCTCTTGCCCATCGTCTTCTTCCGGGTTGCGGCGGAGCGCGTGCGGCCGGCGATCGGCTTGGCGGGCGGCTCGGGCACTTCGCGGTGCGTGACGAAGGTCTCAGCCACGGCCCCGTTCACCTCGACGATCTCCTGGCCGGTCACGAACCGCGCCATGTCGATGATGTGCGCGTTCAGGTCGCCGTGAGCGCCGGACCCGGCGTACTTTTTCTGGAAGCGCCAGACGAGCGGCGTCTCGGGCACGCCCCAGCTTTGGAGATACTGCGCGCGGACGTGGTAGATGCGCCCGATGCGTCCCTCGCGCACGAGTTGATGCGCCAGGGCCACCGCCGGGCAGCGCCGGTAGTTGTACCAGACGAACGTCCTGCACTTCGAAGCCCGTGCGGCGGCGGACTTCATGGCCCGCGCGTCCTTGAGCGTGTCGGCGAGCGGCTTCTCGCAGGCGACGTGCTTGCCGTTGCTGAGGGCGGCGAGCGCCTGGTCGGCGTGCATGTAGTTGGGCGTGCTGACGTCGACGAGGTGGACGTTGGGGTCTTTGACGACCTCCTTCCAGGAGGTGCTGTAGTTCTTCCAACCCCAACGGCTTGCGAACGGCGCGAGGGAGATCAGGTCCAGGCCCGCGATCGTGTGCATCACCGGGCGAATGGGGACGTTGAAGAACTTGTCCACCTTCAGGTAGGCGTTGCTGTGTGCCCGGCCCATGAACTTCTGGCCGAGCAACGCCACGTTGCAGATGCCCGACATGTCGAGTTCCTTCGAAAACGCGTACCGCGATCTGCCTGGTTCGCCGTTTCGGGGGCGGACTATAGGCAACGTCCGTGCCGCTGTCGACCGGCCGAGAGCGGTAACGGGACAGATTATTCTGACGTGGCCTATGACGCACACTGATCCCGCGTTGACTTCTGCAACCCGTCGGCGGTACGGTGTACACTCCGCGGGCCTGTCCCGCGTTCCCGGTGTCCGGGAAACACCGGGACCCCTTCCGAGAGGTATTGGAATGGTCGCCAGAACCGCTTTCGGAGTCGGCCTCGCCTGCGCCGTGCTCGCCTCCCCCACGGGGACACTCCCGCCCGCCTGGGCGGACGAAGGCGTCATCGCCCTCCCCATCCAGTTCACCGAGCAGCAGGCGTCGCGTTTCCCGCAGCCGCCTCCGAATGAGTACACGAATCAGCTCGCACTCGCCGACATCGACGGCGACGGCGACCTCGATATCGCCTTCGCGAACGGCGGCAACTACAGCACGCCGGGACAACCCCAGAAGCTGCGCCTCTTCGTCAACAACGGCGTGGGAGTCTTCAGCGACGAATCCGACGCACGCACCGGCGGCCTGACCGCGCTGGCGCGCGACGTCGAGTTCGGCGACGTGGACGGCGACGGCGACCTGGACATGGCCGTAGCGACGGATTTCTCCACGCTGCCGCGACTGCTCATCAACAACGGCGCGGGCTACTTCAGCGACGAATCCGCCACGCGGCTGCCCGGCATCCCGCTCGGAAGCGCGCACTGCGCCTTCGGCGACGTGGACAACGACGGCGACCTGGACCTGATGTTCGCCAACGCGCTGCCCAACCGCTTCGGCAACGGCCAGACGCAACTGTATCTCAACGACGGCGCCGGCCACTTCACCGACGCCACGGCGATGCGCATGCCCGCGCAGCTCATCAACCAGCCGATGGACGCCTTCTTCGCCGACCTCGATGGCGACCTGAGCCTCGACATCGTCGTCGTCAGTCGCGGCACCAACGGCACCCGCCTCTACCGCAACGACGGCCACGGCTTCTTCGCCGCCTTTCCCGGCAGCTTCCCGCCCAACGCCGGCAGCTACGCCTTCGACCCTGGCGACGTTGACGGCGACGGCGACCTCGACATGCTCGCGATCAACGCCGCCCCTTCTTCGCTCGTGGAGCTGGTTCTACAGAATGACGGTCTCGGCGGCTTCACCGACGCCACGAACACCATCCTGCCTCCCGCCAGCAACCCCGCCGTCGACGACAACGACAGCCGCTGGTTCGACATGGACAACGACGGCGACCTCGACCTGCTCATCGGCTCGCTCGGAAACTCGGAGCGCATCTGCCGCAACACCGGCGGCGTGCTGACGCTGACGACCGGCGCCATCACCGCCATCGCTGATTCGACGCTCGATATCGAAGTCGGCGACCTCGACGGCGACGGCGACCTGGACATCGTCACCGGCCAGGGCGAGTCGGGCAGCTATGTGAACCGTATTTACATCAACATCGGCGCGCCCGACACGCTTCCGCCGCGCATCATCCGCTTCGATCAGCTATCCGGCTCGGCCGACGCGGGCCCATACGTCGTCCGCGCTTGTATCCGCGACGACATGACGACGGACACCAACTTCTTCCCTCGCGCGATCGAGTTGCGCTGGCAACTCGACGGCGCGCCGCAGCCGAACCTCAGAATGACGTGGATGGGCGGCGATCTCTAC
This sequence comes from uncultured Planctomycetota bacterium, assembly GCA_900696525.1. Taxonomy (GTDB): domain Bacteria; phylum Planctomycetota; class Phycisphaerae; order UBA1845; family Fen-1342; genus CAADGL01. Next base: position 60,601 of record CAADGL010000015.1, on the reverse strand, counting down.
CGCGCTGCCATTCCCGGACAGCCCTGCGGTACGCGCATCGTCTACGAAGTCGCCGCCACCGATTTCGCGGGCAACACCGGCGTCGGCCCGGCGCATGCGTTTTCGGCCGGCCTGGGCCCCGCCGACCTGAACACGGACGGCGCCGTCGACCAGGCCGACCTGGGCATTCTGCTGAACGCCTACGGCCAGTCGGCCGAGGGAGACATCGACGGCGACGGCGACACGGACCAGGCTGACCTGGGCGCGCTGCTCACGCGATTCGGTCAGGAGTGCCCCTGATTCGGAGCCTGGCTCCGCGCGCCGCGCGGCGCCCCCGATCGGCTTCTCAAGACCTGCGACACGGAGGTCGCCGTGGCCGTGTTCGAACACCGCTCGTCGCTGCCGTGCGCGCCGCGCGTCGCCTTCGACTGGCACGCGCGCCCGGGCGCATTCGAGCGCCTGGCCCCGCCCTGGGAACGCATCGAAGTCAGCGACCGCCGCGGCACCATCCGCGACGGTGATTGCCTTACGTTCCGTCTGCGGCGCGGACCGCTCCGCCTGACCTGGGAGGCGCGGCACACCGACTGCCAGGACGGCCGTTCGTTCACCGACGAGCAGGTGCGCGGCCCGTTCGCGCGGTGGCGCCACGTTCACGAGTTCCTGCCGCGGGCGGACGGCGCCTGCGAACTTGTCGATCGCGTCGACTACGCGCTGCCCTTCGGGCCGCTCGGCCGCGCGCTGGCCGGCCGCGCGACGCGCCGCGCGCTCCAGCGCCTCTTCGCCTGGCGGCATGAGCGCACGCGCCGTGACCTGCAACGGCACGCCGAGTTCGCCGCGAGACCGCGCCTGCGCATCGTCATCGGCGGCGCGGGCGGCCTGGTAGGCGGGCAACTCTGTGCCTTTCTATCCACCGGCGGCCACGACGTACGACGCCTCGTCCGCCGCCCGGCAAGCGACGACACCGAGATCGCGTGGCTGCCCGAGACCGGACAACTCGACGCCGCGGCGCTCGACCGCTGCGACGCCGTCATCCACCTGGGCGGCGAGAGCATCGCCGGCGGGCGCTGGACGGGGACGCGCAAGCAGGCGATCCGGCGCTCGCGCGTCGCTTCGACCCGCCTGCTGAGCGACACGCTGGCGCGCCTGCGACATCCGCCGGCGACGTTCCTGTGCGCCTCGGCGGTCGGCATCTACGGCGACAGGGGGGATGAGCTGCTCAACGAGGAGAGCTTGCCCGGCGACGGCTTTCTGAGCGAGGTCTGCCGCGAGTGGGAGGCCGCGGCCGAGCGCGCCGCGGCGGCTGGGACTCGCGTCGCGTGTCTGCGGCTGGGCGTCGTGCTGTCGCGGCGCGGTGGTGCGCTGGCGGCGATGCTGCCGGTGTTTCGAGCCGGGCTGGCCGGTCCGCTGGGCGACGGCCGGCAGTACATGAGCTGGATCGCGCTGGAGGACGCCGTCGCCGCGATTCATCACGTTCTGTGGCAGCCGGCGCTGCGCGGCCCGGTCAACCTGACGGCTCCGCATCCGGCGACCAATCGCGGATTCACGCGGGCGCTGGGGGGCGTGCTGCGGCGCCCGGCGTTTGTGCCGGCGCCCGCGGCGGCCATCCGGCTTGGGCTGGGTGAGATGGGGCAGGCGCTGCTGCTCGAAGGCCAGCGCGTCGCGCCGGGGCGTCTGCTGGCGTCCGGCTTCGCGTTCTCGTTTCCGTCGCTTGAGGAGGCGCTGCGGTGGGAGCTGGGGCTATCAGGTTGAGCGAGGACGGGCGACGCGATCGTGACCCGCCGCGACTCCGATCCGAGCCGCGCCCGTAACGAAGCGGTTGCGACAAGGGGCCTACCGTTTCCATCCGACCGTACGTGCCTCCGCTCTTCTCGTGTCATAGATGGACTCTCGGATAGGCTCGTGTCTTGCTGGTCGCGCCACTCGCTTGCGCTCGCGGCTCGTTGCGGCGCGGGCTCCTGCCAGTGGCTCGTGCCCGGATGGGCCATTCCCGCCGCCGCGGTTGGGCGGTACGCTCATGCGAGAATCTTCGCCGGCTTGCCGATCACAAGGAGCCCCTTGTATGCCTCGTTCTCCCGTGCGCTCGGCGCATCTGACCCGCCGCCAGTTCGTCCGCGGCGCCGCCGCGCTCGCGGCGTCGGGCTTCGCCGCTCTCCCATCACTGGCCCACGCACGTCGCGCCGCGGCCAACGAGCGGCTGACGATCGGCCTGGTCGGCGTGGGCAACATGGGCAGCGGCCACCTCGACGCGCTGCTGGGCAACCCGGACGTGCAGCTCCTGGCCGTCTGCGACGTCGACGCCGTCAAGCGCGACGCCGCCCGCAGGAAGGCCGAAGAGCACTACGGTGGCGCGACGCGCTCGGGCGAATACCGCGCGGTGGAGGCGACCAACGCGTTCGAGGACGTCCTGGCGCGCGACGACATCGACGCCGTGCTGATCGCCGTCCCGGACCACTGGCACGCGATCATCGCCATCGCGGCCTGCCGCGCGGGCAAGGACGTGTACTGCGAAAAGCCGCTGTCGCTCACGATCCGCCAGGCATGGGAGATGGTCGCGGCCGCCCGGCGGTACAACAGCGTGTTCCAGGTGGGCAGCCAGCAGCGCTCGGAGGACAACTTCCGCCACGCGTGCGAGCTGGTGCGCAGCGGGCGCATCGGCGCCCTGCGCGAGGTGCGCGTCGGCATCGGCGGTCCGTCGCGCGACAAGCAGTTCGCCGAGCAGCCCCCGCGCCCGGGGCTCGACTGGGACCGCTGGCTCGGACCCGCGCCTTGGCAACCCTACAACGCGGACCGATGCAGCGGAGACTACAACGGCGGCTGGAGGCACGTGCGCGACTACTCCGGCGGCATGACGACGGACTGGGGCGCTCATCATTACGACATCGCCCAGTGGGGGATGGGAATGGACGGCAGCGGCTGCGGGCCCATCGAGATCGTTCCGCCGCCCGAGATGCCCGACATCCGCAAGAACCCCGACCCCGACAAGGAGCCGGTCCTGCGCTTCACCTATCCGACCGGCGTGACGATGGTGCACGGCGGGGCCAACGGGGTGAAGTTCATCGGCAGCGACGGCGTGATCGAGGTCAACCGCGGCTACCTCAAGAGCTGGCCCGACGCGATCGCGAAATCGCGCCTCGGCCCGGACGACGTGCACCTGTACCGCAGCCGCAGCCATCACCAGGACTGGATCGAGTGCATCCGCACGCGCCGCCGGCCCGTCGCCGACGTCGAGATCGGCGCCAGCACGATCACGACGTGCCACCTGGCCAACATCGCGTTCTGGACCGGGCGCACCATCCGCTGGGATCCGCAACGACGCGAGATCATCGACGACGCCGCCGCGGCGCGCTGGCTCGACCGCCCGATGCGCGCCCCGTGGCGCCTGCACCTGTGAGGAGATGCCGTGACGCCGCGAGAAACCACGACCGCCGGAGCCGTGCCATGCTGAACCGCGTGCTCGTCATGACGCTTGCCGCCGCGTGCGCGCTGGCGCTCTTGTCCGCGGGCTGCGCAACGCGCAACGACGCCGGCGCGCCGGGGGCTCGCGACGGCGAAGCCGCGTCCGCCGCCCTCGCCGCGCGGCTCGACGCCATCCTGCCCGGACTCGCCGGCGCCGACCCGGTCCGGCGGGAGCAGGCGCAGCGCGACTTCGACGACCTGTGCGCCGCCGCCGGAGATCCGGCGTCGCCCGCGCGGCGCGTCGCCCTGTGCCGGCTGATCGTCGAGCGCCTTTCGTCGCCCGGGCCACGCGGCGCCCGGCTCGCGCTGCTCGCGGCGCTGACGCGGCTCGGCGATGCCGAGTCTGTCGCCGCGCTCGCCAGCCTGCTGGGTGATCCTGAGCCGGCGCTCTGCGATGCCGCCCGCCGCGCGCTTCAGCACAATCCGAGCCCGTCGGCCGGCGGGGCGCTGGCCGCGGCGCTCGACGCGCAACCCGGGCCGATTCGCCAGGCGGCCCTGGTCAACGCGCTCGCTGCCCGGCGTGAGGCGGCCGCCGAGGCGCGCCTGATCGCGCTGCTCGACGTCGCGGATCCTGGCCTCCGCGCCGCCGTCATCAGCGCCCTGGGCGAAATCGCCACGCCAGGCGCGGAGTCCGCGCTTCGCGCGGTGCGGGCGGTCGACGGCGATGCCCGCGCCGGTGCGATCGACGCCTTGCTGCGGACGGCTGAGCACTGCATGCGCGACGGGGCGCTGCCGCGCGCCGTGGCCATCTACCGCGACCTCGCCGCCGAGGCCGACGCGCAGGTGCGGCTCGCGGCGCTGGGTGGCCTGGCCTGCGCCGACGCCGAGGCCGCGCTGCCCCGGCTCGTCGAGGTGCTTTCCGCCGTCGATGAAGAGGACCGCACGCTGCTCACCGCCGCGCGGATCGTGCAGGACATGCCCGGGCCCCAGGCGGGCGAGGCGCTCGTACGCCTGCTTGAGCGCGACCTGCTCGTGGCCGCCCGCGTCGCCGTCCTCGATGCCCTGGCGCAGCGCGGCGAGCGCAGCGCCGCGGCGGTGGTGCTGACCTATGCCCGGGCGGACGACCCCGAGGTGTCGGCGGCCGCGCTTTGCGCGCTGGCGGTGCTCGGCGACGAGCGGCACGTCGCCGGCCTGCTGAGTCTCGCGGCCGAAGGCGACGCCGCGCGGCAGGGCCCGCTGGTCGAGACGTTGTCGCGCCTCCGCGGCGAGAGCGTCTCGCGCACGTTGCTCTCGAGTCTGGACGACCGCGCCACGCCGCCGCCGGCGCGCGTCGTGCTCATCCGTGCGCTCAGTGCCCGCGAGTACGGCGCGGCGCTGGGCGCCTTCCTGGCCGGCGCCCGCGACGCCGATGAGGGCGTTGCATGCGCCGCGTTCGAGGCGCTGGCCAGCAACTGCCCCGGCGACCGGCTCGAGGATGCTGTGGACGCGCTGCGGGCGTCGCAGCCCGGCGCGCGGGCAGCGGCTGAGAACGCCCTCGTCGCCATCGCCCAGCGACAGTCCGGCGCGGCCGCCCGGCTGCGACCGCTTGTCGCGGCATTGGAGGCCGGCGGTGACGCCGAGACGCGCGCCGCACTTGTGCGCGTCATCGGGCGCCTGGGCGGGCCGGCGGCGCTCGAACCACTGCGCGCCGCGCTGCGCTCGCCAGATGCCCCGCTGCGCGACGCCGCCGTGCGGGCCATCGCCGCCTGGCCCGACGCCGACGTCCTCGATGACCTGCGACAGATCGTCGAAACCAGCGCCGCGCCGAATCACCGCGCGCTGGCGCTGCGCGGCGGCACGCGCCTGCTGCGCGAGCGGCGCGAGCTCGGCGAGGCCCGGCGATTGGAGCGGCTGCGGCACTTCTGGGATCTGGCGGCGGACGACACCGAGCGCCGGTTACTGCTCAGCGCACTGGGCGACCTCGCCGGCGCCGACGCGCTGACCTTCGCTCAGGCGGCCATGCGGCACGACGCGCTCCTGAACGAATCCGCCACCGCTGTGGCCAGCATCGCCCGCCGGCTGGCGGCGTACGATGCGCCCCGCGCGCAGCAGGCGCTCGCGGAGCTCGATGACCGTCCGCTGAGCCCGGCCGCGATGAACCTCGTGCGCCAGGCGCGCGACTTCATCCTGCGCCACGACGGCTACATCGCGCGCTGGTCATACGCCGGGCCGTTCACGCTCGACGGCGGCGACTATGCCGCAGTCTTCGCGCACGGCTTTCCGCCGGAGCAGCCCGAGGCCGGCGGCGGGTGGCGTTTCGTCGGGCCGGACGGCGCGCCGGCGGGCTGGCGGCCGCTCGACGCGGCCGCGGGGGATAATCCCTGGCAGCTTGACCTGACGCTGATCGACCGCGGCAGCAACCGCTGCATCTACGCCGGCGCCCTGGTGTGGTCGTCGCGAGCGCAGCCGGCGCGGCTTCAGATCGGGAGCGACGACGGCGTGCGCGTCTGGCTTAACGGCGCGCTGGTGCATTCGAATCCGCCGGTGCGCGCCCTGCGCGCCGACGAAGACATCGTCAACGTGGAGCTCGAAGGCGGCTGGAACACGCTGCTGCTGAAGGTCGCGCAGGGTTCCGGCGGCTGGGGCTTCACGTGCGGCATCCGCGACCGCGAGGGCCGTCCGCTCGACGGGCTGATCTTTGGCCCGACGCCGTCAACTGACGCCCTGGGCACCGCCGGCCAGGCCACCGGCGCCGCGTCCGCCGGTCCGGAGTGAACCGCACCCCGCTGGATTCGAACCAGCAACCTTCGGTTCCGTAGACCGATGCTCTATCCAATTGAGCTAGGGGTGCTCTTGCCGTTGTGCGGCCAACCGCCGTTTTCCGCCCGGCTCGTGTCGCGCTGCCGATTCACTGCCCGGGACTGGAGTCGAACCAGCACGAGGTTGCCCTCACCAGCCCCTCAAGCTGGCGCGTCTGCCAATTCCGCCACCCGGGCGCGGGCCATCGCAACCGGCCATTGGCCGAGTAGTTGACGATAGATACAAGCCGCGCACGCGTCAAGAGCCGAGGGGTGCATGAATCTCGGGCCGGTGGCTCGCTCGGGGCTGACCCCAGGCAGGAGGCCGACCTCTGGCCGGTCTTTTTTGTGCGAGCACGCCCCGGCGCTGAGGCCCGCCGGGGCGCGGTCCGCCAGCTCAGCGGATGCTCGAAAGTTCCCGGGTGGGGGTTGCGAGTGGACGGCCGGCCCGTCAATCAGGCGTTGCCAACCAGCCGTTTCAGCCGGGTCAGCCACGTGCCGCCGTTTTCGCCCGAAACGTCGGCCGCGGTCTCCACGCGATTGCGGCCGCCGCGCTTCGCGCGATACAGCGCGGCGTCGGCGGCGGCCACGAGCTCCGCCGGGTCGTCGCTGCCGGAGGCCCGCGCGATGGCGGCGCCGATGCTGGCGGTGACGAGGATCGACTGGCCGCCGTGGTCGATGGGCCGCGCCGCGACGGTGCTGCGAATGCGCTCGCACTGGTCGCTCAGGGTCCGCGGGCAGCCATGCCGCAGCAGCACCGCCAGCTCGTCGCCTCCGTAGCGCACGACGAACGCCGCGCCGTCGAAGCACTCGCGGACGCGGTCGGCGACCTGGCGCAACACCGCGTCGCCGGCGGCGTGTCCGTGGTTGTCGTTGATGCGTTTGAAGCTGTCGAGATCGAGCAGGATCAGCGCCAGGCCCGAGTGCTCGCGCCGGCGGCGCCACGACTGCGCCAGTTGCCGCTCGAACGCGGCGCGGTTGGCCAGGCCCGTGACGGCGTCCGTGTAGGCGGCCTTCAGGAAGCGCTTGTTCGCAGCGTGGGCGTCGTTGAGCCGTTCGCTGGCCTCGCGGGCCTGACTGACGGCCTCGGCCCGCTCCAGCTCGCCGCGCAGGCTCAGTTCGGCCAGGCGCATCGCGGCGTCGCTGCGCAGCTCGGCGGGGTCCATGGCTTCGCTGACCACGACGTTGAGCAGCCTGGCGGTCTCCTGGACCTGCTGGTCGAGGTTGGAGAGCAGCGTGTCGAGCGCCTTGGGTTCGATCGCGAGCGCCCGTTGGCATTCCACGCGGATCTGCTCCCACTGCCCGCTGTCCACGTCGCGACAGATGACCTCGGCGATGCGCACCGCCGTCGCCACCAGGCTGCCGATGTCCCGCACCTCGCCCAGCAGCCCGTCCAGCCCCTCGCCGTGGTGGGCCGCGGCGACCGACGGCATCGGCTCCGGCAGGCCCCAGGCCTGGAGCAGCTCGGCGGTCAGCTCGGCATGCGTGATGCCCAGCGCGGCGCGCTCGGCCTGGTGCAGCGGCGTGCCGCTGCGCTGCGCCTCGCTGAAGACCGGGGCATAGAGCTCGGGGGCGGCGCGCCACGCGGCCACGATCCCGAGGTCGGCGATCAGCCCGCAGGTGAACGCGTCCTCCGCCAGGCTTGGGGCCACGGCGCGCGCCAGCAGCCGCCCGGCGACGGCTGTCGTCAGCGATCGCCGCCAGTAGGCCGTGTAGTCGAGTCCGCTGTCTGCCTGCTCGTTCCTGCGGATGGCGTCCACGAGGGAGAAGCTGAGCGCCATGACGCGCAGCGCCCGCAACCCGAGCGCGACGACCGCCTGCCGCAGCGACGAAATCTTGCGTTTCATTCCGTAGAACGACGAGTTGATGACGCTCAGTATCCGCGTCGTGAGCACGGCGTCCGACTCGATCAGCGCCAGCAGCTCGTCCACGCGGCTCGTCTCGTCCCGCGCCAGGCGCAGCACCTCCAGCGCCATCGGCGACGGTGACGCGAGGGACTCGGCGCTGCGGACACGCTCGAGAAGGGTGTTGCTCATGCGGTTGGCTGCGTCCCGCCGGCGCACTTCCGTCAGGCTCCGCCGGTCCGGACTTCCCGGACTGGGCGCAACGGATGGCGGCGCGGCTACCTTGCCATCGTCGCGCCGCGGCGGCCACTTGACTGCGTGGCGGCGCGGGCCGCGACGGGATCAGCGGATCGAGCCGGCGGACGGGCAATCGGCCGCCAGGGCGCATTCCGTGCAGCGCGGTTTTCGCGCCAGACAGACCTTGCGCCCGTGCTCGATCAACGCGTGCGAGAAAAACGTCCAGTCCTCGCGCGGCACGAGCCGCATCAGGTCGTGCTCGATCCGCACCGCGTCCTTGTCGTCACGCGCCGTCGTCAGCAGCCGCATCCGCAGCGCCAGCCTTCCGACGTGCGTATCGACGACCACGCCCTCGTTGCGCCGGAACCACGTGCCCAGCACGCAGTTCGCCGTCTTGCGGGCCACGCCGGGAAGTTCCAGCAGCGCTTCCATCGTTCCCGGCACCTCGCCCGCGTGCTCGGCCACCAGCTTGCGTCCGAGGCCGATAAGGCTGCGCGCCTTGTTGCGGAAGAAGCCGGTGCTGCGGATCGCCGCTTCCAGCTCCGCCGAGTCCGCCGACGCGTACGCCGCCGCGTCCGGATAGCGCCGAAAAAGGTTCGGCGTGACCTGGTTGACGCGTTCATCGGTGCACTGCGCCGACAGGATCGTCGCCACGAGCAGCTCGAGGGCGCTGCGGTGATGCAGTGCGCAGTCGGCGTCCGGGTACTGGCGCTTCAGCGCCGTCAGGAGGCGCGCGGTCCGGGCCTGGCGCGCGGCGGCGGATTCGCGTGTCCGACGGGCCGGCGGGCGTGCGGCTCGTTTTCGGCCTGGCGGGCGTGCGGCTCGTTTTCGGCCTGGCGGGCGTTGGGCCATCGGATTGTCCCCTTGTTCTCTCCGCGGGCGCTCTGGCGCGACCGCTTCCTCACGGGCGCGGACCGGTTGAGGCTTTGCTCGATCCGAGCCGCGCCCGTGAGGAAGCGGCTGCGCCGGACGATCCTCCCGGTTCTGATGGTTCATGCGACAGCCTCCGCTGTTTGGGGCTGGGGACAGCCCGGCTCTGCTCGGTTGCGGCTCGGATCGGACCAACGCGGCCCCGCTTCGGCGACCTCAGTGGTCCGGTCCATCGTCCTCAGACGGCGGGGGGGTAATCACGATCGGCGCTGGCGGCGGCGTCCGGCCGCCCACCGGCAGCAGCGCCGCGCTCGCCTTCTCGTCCAGCTCGAAGAAGGCGCCCTCCGGCTGCGGCAGGGCGTCCGCCGCGGGACCCGCGAACAGAGCCTCAAGTGCGTCCCAGCGGTAGCGGGCGACGACCTCGCTGCGCCGCGACTCGCCCGCGCCGCCAACCCACAGCAGCACGATCTCCGGCCGGCCGGATTCCCGCCGCCACTCAAAGCGGCAGCCCGGCAGCGATCGCCCGACGAGCGCCGGCGCGAGCCCGTTGCTCAGCAGCAGCACGCGATCCGGCAGCACGAGCACGTGCGGAAAGCGGCGCGTGTCCTCGGAGCAACGCAGGACCGCGAGCTCCTCGTCGAGACCCTCCGCGGCCAGGGCCGCCGACCCGTCTGAATCAATGAGCACCGTCCCGCGCAGTCGAAGCGCGTCCTGGGCCTGTTCGATCCCCAGCGCCCAGCGCGATTCGCCAAGCGCACGCACGCGCAACCGCGCGGCGCATTCAACGGGCAGCGGGTCCGGCACACTCAGTGGCCGCAACCGGGCCAGCCGCACCAGGCGCACGGCGGCGCGCACGTCCTCCGTTGCATCACCGAGCCGCGCCACGGCCTCGCCGGCGGTCCACGTCTCGTTTTCAGAGAAGAGCGCCGGCTCCGGTGGGGCTGGGGCGACGTCCGCGGCCGCCGGGGTGTTGGCTTCCCGCGGCTGGTCCTTCGCGGAACAGCCGGCGACGCTGGCGGCGAGGATCGCCAGGCGCGCGGCGCGCATCAGATCGGATCGACCCACGACGCGCTCCCGTCCTGCCACAGCTCGCGCTTGAAGATGGGCACATCCTGCTTCAGTTGCTCGATCAGGGCCCGGCACGCGTCGAATGCCGCCGCCCGATGCGCCGCCGCCGCGACCACGACGACCGACGCCTCTCCGACGCCCAGGCGGCCCAGGCGATGCACCAATCGCACGCCGCTGACGGCGTGCTCGCTCATCGCCCGCTGGCACAGGGACTGCATCAGCTCCGCGGCCATGGTCTCGTAGGCGGTGTATTCCAGGGCCGCCAGCTCGCGCCCCGCCGCATCCCGTTCCGCCCGGACGACGCCGACGAAGCTCGCGATCGCGCCGGTCTCCGGCCGGTCGAGCTCGGCCGCGAGCCGTTGGGCGTCGATCGGTTCGCGCGTCAGCCGCGCCGCCGCCGCGATCTCGCTCGCGTCCGGCTGGCCGCCCGAGACCGGGGGAATGATGGCGACCTCGTCGTCATTGTTCAGAATCGTCTCCGGGCCGGCAAAGCCGTGATTGACGGCGAAGCGGACGCGGCCGCGTCCCTCGGCGAAGCGCGGACACTCGCGCTCCAGGTGGTCGATCAGGTCTTGCAGCCGCGCGGGGGCGCACAGCCTCACCCGCGTCGACGGCCATCCCAGCACGCCGGCGGCGCTGCCGAGCGCGGCAACCGTCACGGTGCAGGTGGCGTCTGGCAAGCCGGCGACCCTCGACCCAGGGTGAAGCAGCACATCGGTCGCGCAGTGGCGACCCTCGGGAGCATACGATCGGCGGCGCGGGTTGGGAAGCGGCGCGCGGCGGCGGTATACTCGCGCCGTGTCCGAAACGCGGGGAAACAAGGGCTCCGGGCCGCGGCATCCGTGGCTTTATGCGCTGCGCGAGGCGCGCATGCCCGGCAGCGTGTGGTGCGAGGGGCGGCGCTTCGACCACGTGGAGACGTTCAAGCATGATTTCTTCGCGGCCACCGGTCTCTACCGTGACGAAGCCGCCGGCGCCCTCGCGGTGCTGAAGCTCGGGCGCCAGACGCCGCTGCCGCTGTCGGTGCCGGCGGCGTGGATCGGGCGCTTCCTGACGCGGCGCGAGGTGCGCATGTACCGGGCGCTCGCCGGAACGCCGGGCGTTCCGCGGTTCATCGGCGTGGTGGGCGACGAGGCCGGTTTTCTGCACGAGTTCATCCCGGGCCACCCGCTCGGGCGCGAGGAGCGCGTCTCAGACACGTTCTTCGGCGAGCTGCGCGAGCTGGTGCGCGGGCTGCATGCGCGGCACATGGCCTATGTCGATCTCAACAAGCGGCAGAACATCCTCGTCGGCGACGACGGCCGGCCTTACCTGATCGACTTCCAGATTTCCCTGTCGCTGCCGCCCGTCGGCTGGCGCGGGCTGCCGCCGGTGCGCTGGCTGCTGGCGCGTTTTCAGCACGGCGACTGGTACCACGTGCTCAAGCACCAGCGCCGCCTGCGACCGGAGCAGCTCAGCGAGGACGATCGCCGCGTCGTCGAGCGCCTCAGCCTCTGGATCCGCCTGCACCGGTTGGTCGCGCGGCCGCTGACGCAGTTGCGCCGCCGCATCCTCCGTCGGCTGAACCGCGACGGCGGCTCGATCGCGGGCGCGTCCGCCAAGTGAGCGGGCGCGCGGCGGAGACGCCGCGTGGCGCGCCGCATCCGGAGCGCGTCGCCACTACCCTCGACAGGTCGCGCCCGTTTATGCTGCGCGTCATGGCCGCCCCCGTTCGATCACGCACGCTGCTCGATCGCGTTCCCCTCGCGCTGCGCATGGTCGCCTACGCCATCGCCTTTCTGCTCACGATCCTCGTCCTGGTGCCCTGGGCCGCGTACCAGGTCGACCTGCGCCTGCCCGCCTGGCGGCCCCAGTGGCCGGTCGCCGTGCGCATCGCCGGCGGCGTGCTGTTCGGCCTGTTCCTGGCGCTGTACCTGTTCGCGTCGACCTGGCTCAGCCTGCGCGGCCGCGGCGCCTACGTCGAGTTCGACCCCCCGAAGCACTTCGTTGCCGAGGGCCCTTTTCGCTACTGCCGCAACCCCATCGCCGCCTGCGTGCTCGGAATGCTCCTGAGCCTGTCGCTGGCGGCCTCATCGATCGGGATCCTGCTGCTGTTCCTCGTCGGGCTGCCGGTCGCGCATGCGCAGGTTGTGCTGCTCGAGGAGCCGCTGCTGCGCAGGCGCTTCGGCAAGCCTTACGAAGACTACCTGCGGCGAGTGCCGCGCTGGCTGCCGCGCCGCCCGCCACGGACGCCGCCCGAATGACGCCGAACGCACAGCCTCGCGCCGCTCAGCCGGCGCCGGTCTTCGTCGTGACCGGCGCCGGGGGCTACGTCGGCGGCGCGGTCGCGCGCCGCCTGGCGCTCGACGGTCGTCACGTCCGCGGCCTTGTCCGCCGCGCCGAGCAGGCCGCCGAGCTGCGCCGCGCCGGGATCGAGCCCTTCGTCGGCGATCTGTGCGACGACGGATCGCTCGCAGGGCTGCTCACCGGCGGCGAGGTCGTGATCCACGCGGCGGCGCGCGCCGATCTCCGCGGCCGGCCCGGGCTGTTCGAGCGCGACACGGTTGAGGCGACGCGCGGCCTGCTGCGCCTGGCCGGCGCGGCGCCTCCGCGACGTTTTGTCCTCGTCAGCTCCGCCGCCGTGTACGGCGGCTCCGCATTCGGCGCGGGCCGCCGGGCGCCCGGCGCCGCTGAGCGCCCGGCGCCGTGGAACCACTACGGCCGCGCCAAGCTCAAGGCCGAGCGGTGCGTCCGCGAGCATTGCGACGGCGGTGGAGTTCCCTGGACGATCCTGCGCCTGGGCGTCGTCTACGGCGGCGAGGCGAGCGCGCTGCACGACCATGTTGCGCGGCTGCTGCGAAAGGGCCGCCTGCGCCTGATCGGCGACGGCGCGAACCGCATCGCCACGCTGCACCTCGACGACGCCGTCGAGGGCATCATCCTCGCGGCGACGCATCCGGAGGCGGCCGGCCGCGTGTACGAGCTCGCCAGTGACGAGTGCGTGACGCAGGCGGAGCTTCTGACGGCGGTGGCCCAGGCGCTCGGTCTTCCACCGCCGACCCGCAGGCTGGATCGCCGCCTGGCGTGGCTGGCGGCGGCGGCGGTGGAGACGCTGGCGCTGCGCCTGCGGCCGCAGCGCGCCCGGCACTGGCGCTCGATGGTGGCGATGCTCTCCAGCGACCAGCACCTCGACTGTTCGCTGATCCGCGGCGAACTCGGCTGGCGGCCGCGCCGCACGCTCCACGAGCGCGACGCCGGCGCACGGGCGTGGCGGCAACAGGCGGTTTCGAACGAGGCGGCGGGATCATCCTCGAACGACGCGCCGCGCGCGGGGGTGACCGGAGAATGAGCGCCGCGCCGCCCAGTGTCCTGATGATCGTCGTCGATTGCGCCCGGGCCGATCGCACGCTTTCTCCGGAGCGCACGTGCGTTACTCCCGCGCTCGACGCCCTGCGGCGCCGTGGCATCACGTTCACCACCGTCATTGCCGAGACCGCCGCCACTACGCCTTGCTTCGCCGGCCTGCTCACCGGGGCGTACAGCGCCCGGCACGGCGTCTGCGCGGTTGGGGGGCATCGCGTCGCCGATGAGCTGGTGATGCTGCCGGAGGTGCTGCGGGCGCGCGGGTACTACACGATCGCCGAAGTCACCGGACCGCTGCTGCCGGCGGCGGGCCTGGCGCGCGGCTTCGACGAGTACAACTACCGCGTCGCGCTCGACTATCTGAGCGGTCCGTGGGGAGCTGATCTTCGGCGGCGGCTGGCGGGCGGCGGGCTGCGCCGGCCGTGGTTCATGCTGCTGCACCTGTGGGAGCTGCACGTGCCGCGGCAGGCGCCCGGCGAATTCCGCCGGCCGCGATACGGCGCGACGCCCTACGACCGCGCCCTCAGCCACCTCGACTCGCAACTCGCGAGCCTTCTCGAATCGCTTCCCGCCGACACGCTCGTGCTCGTGACCGGCGACCATGGCGAGAAAACCCCGCAGGAACAGTACCGGCCCGGCACCGCCGTCGATTACGCCCGCCGGCTCTACGACGTCGATCGGGCAGGGGCCCTGGGTGTGCGCGCCGCCGCCATGCTGATCGGTCCGCTCGCGATGCAGCAGCTCCGCGCCAGGCTTCAGCCCCGGCTCGAGCAGTCCAGCCGGCGCGACGCTCCCGCGATATCTCGCGGCGGGCCATGGAGCAGTCTGCGCGACCTGCTCGACCTGCTCCGCCTCGCGCCCCCCTGGCGGCTGCGCGACTGGCTGCGCCTGCACCGCGGCGGCAGCGCCACCGGCGCCCTGCGGCGCACCGGCGGCCTGAGCGAGCACGACACCGAGCGGCGCATCCGCGCCCTGTTCGAGCGTCTCGGCGAGCCGCGCGTCTTCGATCTCTACCGCCGCATGTGGACCTCCCAGTTCCGCCGGCAGTTGCACGAGGGCCACGTGCTGCACGTGTACGACTGGCTGGTGCGCGTGCCGCTGGTGATCGGTGTCCGCGGCGACGGCCCGGCGGCGCGGGCGCTGCACGCGACCTCGGGGCGCACGTTCGACGAGCAGGTGCGTCAGGTGGACGTCGCCGCCGCGCTGCTGGAATTGCTCGACATCGCGTCGCCGGAGGACTTCTCGCCCGACGGGCGCTCGTTCGTTCCGCTCGTTCGGGGCCGTCCGTGGCGTGCCGCGCCGGCGCTGCTTTCGGTCACGGGTCGGCCGCGCGACCTGGTGATGCGCGGCGTCCGCACGGAGCAGTACAAGTACACGTTCGGCCCGGAGAACCCGGAGCTGCCGCGCGAGCTGTATGACCTGCGGCGCGACCCGTCGGAAGCCGACAACATTGCCGGCGAGCACACGGACCTGTGCCGCGAGATGGAGGCCCTGGCGGACTCGCTGCTGCCGGCGACGGCGCCGCGCGTCTCGCGTCTCGAAGGGCTCACCGCGGACGAGCAGCGCACGCTGGAGCTGCGGCTGCGGGAGCTTGGATACGTGGAGTGAGGGGGAGTCGCGATCAGCGCCGGCGCGCTGCCTTGCGACCGGCCGCAGCCTTCGGGCGCTTTCGAGCCGCGGGGGCGCGCCCCGCCGTCTTGGCCCGGGCCGTACGGGCCGGCGCCGCCCGCGCCTTCGACGTCCGGCTCGCCCTGTCTTGCAGTGCGGCTTCGCATTGCGCGACGTACGCGCGGGCCGGCACGCGGCGAACCACCTCGCCGATCACCTCCAGCGCCACGTCGTCCAGCTTCCGAAACCGGATGCACGCCTTGCCCATGTCGAGCTTCCGCCCGCTGGCGCCCCAGGCCGCCTTGAACCACCGCAGCAGCTCGGCACCCGCGCCCTCCCAGCCGTACAGCGTCATCAGGTGGAGCGACATGTGGTTTTTCTGGGAACCCAGGCACGCCATGGGCAACGGCTGCTTCGGGTCGCAGTGGTATCCGGCCGGGTACACGCGATGCGGCACGTAGTACCCGATCATGCCGTACTGGATTCCCTCTTCGTAGTCCTTGTCCAGGTTCGCCAGGATGACGCGCCGCACGGCCTGAAGCGCTTCGCGCCGCTCGGGCGGCAGCGCGGCAAGGTACTGCCGGACCGTCGTGGCCTTCGGTTTCATGGCGGCAGTCTACAGCGCCCGGCGTCCACGAAACAGCAGCGCGCTGTACGGCGCGCCGGGCGCGCGTTAGGATCGGCCGCGGCAGCGGCGTGGCCGGTGCGGGCAACTGGCAGCGGCCAGGATCGTTGCGCGGAACATGAACCAGGAGAAGGCGGACCAGCATGAACGGATGCGCGAGGTTGGCTCAACGGATGGGGCTGTGCGTCTTCACCGTGTTGCTGATGGGTCCGGTCGTCCTTGCGGCGCAGGAGCATCCCGGGTCGGCCCCTCCGGATGAGGCGGACGCAGCCGCCCAGGAGTCCGGTCAGCCCGCGAGCGCCCCCGCTCCCGCGGCCCTTCTGCCCAGCGACCCGACGTTTGTTCCGGTCGCGCACGCCTTCGGGTTGCAGGCCGGCCCGCTCGACGAGAGCGTCCGCCTGTGGCCCGAGCTGAGCTCGACCGCGATCATGTGGCTGGCGGTGCTGGTGATCCTGATTCTCACGCTCCAGACGTCGCCCCTGCTCTCGATCCGCAACCTCGACGGCCTCGTGCTCTCCGCCGCCGCCCTGCTGCTCGCCTTCCGCTTCGACTACAACCCCATCGGCGAGCCCGGCAGCGCCACGCGGCAATCGACGGCCTACTCGCTGCTGGCGATCGTGCTGCTCTACTGGTTCCTGCGCGGCTTCTTCACCATGCGATCCGCCCGCGTCGCGCCCGCGGCCACCAACGTCTCCGAGGGCTCGATGCTCGTGCTTATCGCCGCCGTGCTCTTCATCGCCTTCACCCACGTGGCCACCGGCCCCCTCAGCCCCGCCGGACGCGCCGGACTCATCGGCGGAATGTACGTCGCCGAGACCGGCGCGCTGCCCTATGGCGACACGCTCGGCTTCGACGAGCAATCGCCACTGCTCTATCTCGCGAACGCCGGCGTCCTGCGCTTCTGGTCGCCGTTCATCGAGCGCGGCGCCGAGCCGCTCTTCCTCACGTGGTCCAACCGCGGCGATTGGATGCAGGGCGAGTGGTGGACGGCGGCGGACATCTCCGGGGTGCGGCTGCTGAACGCGATCATGGTCGTGCTGACCATGGCCGGGCTGGTCTGGATCGGCAAACAGCTCCACAGCGTCGCCATCGGGTTGGCGATGATGGCGATCTACGCCGTCTTTCCCGGCTCGCTGGAGTGCTTCAACCGGCCGGAGATCATGCTCTCGACCCTGCTGCTGACGTGGAGCGTGGCGCTGGCGCTGGTGCCGGGCGTGGGGGGGCTGCTGGCGATGCTGCTGATCGTGCTGGCCGGCCTTGCCTGGCCCTGGACCTGGTTCGCCGCCCCTGTCATGCTCGGCTATTTCATCCGCCAGGGCTGGAACGGCGTGGGCGCCACCGTCGGGCTGCTCGGCGGCCTGGCCCTTTGCATCGTCGGCGTTCATCAACTCGTGCGGCCCAGCCTGCCGCGCTACGAGGCCGCAATCGGCCACGCCGGCCTGAAGACGACGCACGTCGCCCGCTACGGCAACGAAGGTCCGATCGAGTTCCAACCCGCCTCGCCCACGCGCGAGGTGCCCGCCGGCTGGTCGAAACCCCTGTGGAGCTTCCTGCTGTCGGCGGACACGGCCGGGCTGCCGTCGCAGAACCTGTTGTTCCGCGAGATCGACGCCGACGGCCGGGCGCGCGAGGAGATTCAGCGGCAGTACCGCGCGGCGCTGGCCGCCGGGCCCGACATGCCGCGTTTCTGGGCGTCGCTGCGCACGGTGCTGGAGTCCACCTGGCTGCCGCGGACGACGCCGCGCGACCACCTCGAAGGCGCCTGGGAGCTGTGGACGATCGAAACCGGAGACGCGGACCTCTGGCTGACGATCCGCCGCGGCGTCAAGGCGTTCGCCGCTGTCGCCGCCCTGTTGTTCGCGGTCGGCATGCTCCGGCTGCGCGAGCCGGCGGCGTACAAGCTGATGGGGGCGTTGCTGGCGACGCTGAGCGTCGCGATGATTGCCAGCGCCATGGGCGCCGTGACGAACTGGGCGTGGATACTGCCGCTGATCCTCGCGACCTACGCCGCGCACGGAGCCACGAAGGCCGCGCCGCGGCCGTCGCCGGCCGGCGGCCCGCCGCAGCGCCCGGTTTCGCCCAATGTGCCCAGCGGCGCGGCTCCGCGCGTCTCGGTGAATAACTGAGCCGGCGAGCGGACAGGCAAGGCGCGCGAGCGGATACGGCGCCCGGGCGGGCCGTGGATTGAACGCAATGGCGGATTGCGAAACCGTCGCGATTCTCGATTTCGGCGGCCAGTACACGCAACTGATCGCGCGCCGCGTCCGGGAGAACCGCGTCTATTGTGAGATCTTCGCCCCCGCCGTGCCCGCCGCCGAGCTCTCACGCCGCAACCTGAAGGGCCTGATTCTCTCGGGCGGGCCGGCGAGCGTTTACGAGCCCGGCGCGCCGCGCTGCGACCCGGCGATCTTCGACCTGGGCGCACCCGTGCTCGGGATCTGCTACGGAATGCAGCTCGCGTGCGAGGTCCTCGGTGGAGAGGTGAGCGCCGCGCCGGCGCGCGAGTACGGTCGGGTCAGGCTGCGCATCCGCGAACCGTCCGGAATCCTCGCGCACCTGCCCGCCGAAACGTCCGTTTGGATGAGCCACGGCGACGTGGTCACCCGCGTCGCCGACGACTTTGTCGCCATGGCCGAAACCGACACCTGCCCCATCGCCGCCGTGCGGCACCGGCAACGGCCGGTGTTCGGCGTGCAGTTTCACCCGGAGGTCACGCACACGCCCCTGGGCGGACAGATCATGCGCAGTTTCCTGATGGACGTGTGCGGCTGCCGCGGCGACTGGCGCATGGAGGACGTGGCGGCCCGGGCGGTGGCCGAGATCCAGGCGCGCGTCGCGCCCGACGAACGGGTCATCTGCGGCCTCTCGGGCGGCGTCGACAGCAGCGTCACGGCGGCGATCGTGCAGCGCGCCATCGGCGACCGGCTGGTGTGCATCTTCGTCGACAACGGTCTGCTGCGCCACCAGGAGCGGGAGCTCGTCCGCGCGACCTTCCAGGACCATTTCGGCATGCAGTTGCGCGTCGCGGACGCCGGGCGGCGGTTCCTGGCGGCGCTGGCCGGTGTCACCGACCCGCAGCAGAAGCGCCTGGCGATCGGCCGCGAGTTCATCGAGGCCTTCCGCGCCGAGGCGCGCAGCGTGCCCAATGCGCGTTTTCTCGCCCAGGGCACGATCTACCCCGACGTCATCGAGTCCGGCCATGGCCCCAGCGGTCACGCCGCGACCATCAAGGCCCATCACAACGTCGGCGGCTTGCCGAGTGAGCTCGGCTTCGAGCTGATCGAGCCGCTGCGTCTGCTGTTCAAGGACGAAGTCCGCAGCCTGGGCGAGACGCTGGGACTGCCGCGCGACCTGGTCTGGAGGCATCCGTTCCCCGGTCCGGGGCTGGCCGTCCGCATCATGGGCGAGGTCACCGAGCCGCGGCTCGAACTGCTCCGCGCCGCCGACGCCATTCTGCTCGAAGAGCTGACCGCCGCCGGCTGGTACGACAAGGTCGCGCAGGCTTTTGCCGTGCTGGTCCCGGTGTCGAGCGTGGGCGTGATGGGCGACGGGCGCTCCTACGAGGGGCAGAACCTGGTCGTCGTGCGGCTGGTCGAGACGACCGACTTCATGACGGCCGACTGGGTCCACGTCGATTACGAAGTCCTGGGGCTGGTGTCGCGGCGGATCATCAACGAGGTCAAGGGCGTAAACCGCGTCGCCTATGACGTCTCAAGCAAGCCGCCCGCGACGATTGAATGGCAGTAGCCAGTGACGCAGTGACGCAGCGCCCCGGCGACGCCGGGGCGGTGCGGTTCAACGGCTCCCGGCGGGCTGGGTTGTCGTGATCCGGCGCAGGTCTGGCAGGGGCGGAAGGCCCAGCGACTCGCGCAGCGCGTTCTGCTCGGCCAGCGCCGCGTCGAAACTGCCGGCCGCGACGGTGGTGACTGTGTTGTCCGCCAGGCCGACGGCGTACTCGGCCGGCGGCGCGGCGTCGTCGCCCACGTACACCACCAGCCAGAGCCGCGCATCGGCGTTGTTCAGGTTGATGCCGTGATAGGTGAAGACGAAGTCGCCCAGGCGGTGCGCGACGGGATTCGGCGGCAGGGCGTTGATCGCATCCAGGATCGCGGCCCGCTTGCGCTCCAGCGGCAGGGTCTCGAAGTTCAGCAGTTGCTCGCGGCCGACGCGGGTGGTCGGCACGCGGGCCACGGCGGGCTGCGTGGTGGCTGTCGCCCAGTCCTTTAACGTCCAACTGCCGACCGCGCCGGATTCGACAAGCTGGATCGCGTGCGACGGTCCGCGCCCCGTCCCCATCGTCGCGTGCTGGATGATCCCGTGCGTGACCGACTGCGTGCGGTTCAAGGCGCCCGGAGCGGCGCTCGACGCCGCCAACGGCAGCACCGAGACGAGCAGCCACGTGTAGCCGCCAACAGCGCCGATCAGGGCCAGCACCGGCAGCGTCAGCACCGCCAGGCTGGCGCGGGCCCCGGAGACGCGCTGCCCCTCGCGCACCATCAGCACCGCGCTCACCAGCCACCAGATCCAGCCGAAGTACAGGCCGACGCACGGCGTGGCTGACGCGATGTTGGCCCCGCTGCTGAAGCATAGCGCCTGAAAGGTGCGGGACGCTCCGGCCCGGGTCTTGCCCGTCAGGCGCAGCAGCGCGTGCGCCGCCAGGCCCCACGCGAGCAGGAACACGCCCTGCGCCAGCAGCGTCGCCAGCGAGAAAAACCCCAGCCCGGCGCTCATCGCTCCCACCGCCGCACCGCCACGTCCCGCGGCTCCCCCGGCGGCCATGATGCCGATCATGAGCGGGAAAAGCAGGATCGGCGTCAGCGCCAGGATCTGAACGACGCAGGCGGTGATCGCCATGAAGCCCACGGACGGCCACAGCGATCTGAGCGGCGCCGCGCGCATCAGCGTCACCGGTCGAACCAGCGCCCAGCCAATGGTCGCCAGCCAGCGCGGCACCCAGCCCTTGCCGGGGTCGAGCCAGGGGACGCGTTCGGGCTGCGCCTGCACATCCGGCCCGCTCAGCGGCCGCACGATCATGTCGTCCATGTGGAGGTGCCGGCCGCACGTGACGCAGTCGAACTCCGGCGGAACGAGGTGTCCGTTCGCGCCGGTTCCGTAGTAGACCTGCATGCAGCCTGGGCAGCAGAACTGCACCGTGTTCGGCAGCAGCTCGAATTCGCTGGGCCGAAACGCGCGCCCGCACTCCGGGCAGACGCGCGACGTCAGGTTCCACAGCGGGTACTCGCAGTCTGGGCAATGCAAGTGCGTTGTCCCTTGTCGCCGGCCGTCACCCCGCCCACGTCTGAACTTCCTCGCGAATCCGCCGCCGGCACAGCCAGATCAGCAC
Source organism: uncultured Planctomycetota bacterium (assembly GCA_900696525.1). Lineage (GTDB taxonomy): Bacteria > Planctomycetota > Phycisphaerae > UBA1845 > Fen-1342 > CAADGL01. The sequence goes on along the minus strand of CAADGL010000015.1, from coordinate 39,511 downwards.
AAACACCGGCAGCGCCGAACCCATCACCAGCGTCATCACCGCCGTCAGCACGGCCATCAGCGGCCCCATGCCCGGCGGCATCGGGCTCTGGAACTGCCCGCCGCTCTGCATGGCCTCGAACATCTCGATTTGCATCGGGTACATCATCGCCGCCTGCACGATCGCGCTGAGCAGCGCCAGCCACGCCCAGGCGAACGCCAGCCGCCGGCACGCCGACCGCCGCCGCAACATCATGATCGCCCACACGATCTGGAGCGCACCGAGGATCAGGCCGACGATCGCCGTCAGGATGATCCACGCGGTCCAGTTTCGCATGACTTCGGCCTGGGCGGCGGCGCCGGGTGCGACCTTCTCCATCTGCTCGGTGATCAGCAGCCCGAGCGGGCTCATTGCCGCGTTGAGCACCTGCAAGGCCCCGAGCACGATCGCGATCACGCCGATCACCAGCGGCCACTTGGTCGCCGGCCGCGCGCCGGCCGCGCTCGATGGCTGCGTCGGCGGGGCGCCCGTCGCGGCGGTGCCCGGCGGCGGCGACGCCATTGAGAACCCGAACTCGCTGTCGCGCTGATCCGCCATCGGCTGCTCCTTCGTGAACTGCTTGCGGCACCTGCCTGCGGGACGCCTATTGTGTCCTTCCGGCGCGACCCTGAACAGGGGCCGCCGTGCCATGCGCGATCACGGTGGGCCCGGTATCAGCCCAGGCCCGCGCCAGGCCTTTTTCCGCTGGCCGCGGCGTTACAATGGAGCGCTGTTCTTCGAACGCCTGCTCAATCGCACCGGGGAAGGAGCGATTCACCATGCACCGGTCCTGTCGCCTGCTTGCATTGCACCTGGTCGGAGTGTCCGTGCTCGGCGCGGCCGTGGCGCCCGCTGGCGGACTCAGCCGCGCCCCGGAGCCCGTCATCCTGCGCGGCGAGCACCTCCCGGTCCTGCTCGGCGTCGAGCCCGGGCGGATCGTCGCCTTCGCCTGGAGCGGCGGCTGGATGCAGGTCCCTGTGCAGATCGACGAGCGAAAAGTGGTCGATTACGGCGTGGTGTACAACCTGGGCGTCGCCGGCCTGGCCGCGGAGAACTACGCCGACCCGGCGACCTACTGCGGCGCCGACGACGACGCGGAATTCGACGCAAACGACGAGCTGGCGCTGATGTCGTCCGACGCCGCGCCGCGCGCCCCGGCGGGCGCGCCGCTGCCGGCCGGCGTGCTGGCCGGACCGGCGATCGAACTGCGGCTGAATGACCCGCTGGATGGCGGCCTGGCCTATGTGTACCTCTTCACGAGCGATGGCTCCCTGCCGCCCGACGCCGGGGCGAACTACGTCGCGTACACGTTCAATCTGCTGGCGGGCCCGTACATTCCCAACTACAACACCCTCGCCGGCCCGAACCCCGAGGACAGTACGGCAACGACCGCCGCCTACCAGGTCCATTTCAGCGACCGCTGGGTCCGCGACGAGCTGAACATCACTGCGGGTGGGGCGACGGGTGTCGATATCCTGGACCGCCACAAGGCGCTCTTCGCCCCGGGCGACTGCTCGCGGACCGAGGACACGTTCAGCAGCGGCGTGGGCGCGTTCTTCTGCAATATCGACGGTCCGGTGCGCGGCATCCGCTCCTACATGGGCGCCAACAGCGGTGTGCTGACGCAGCGCGAGCACCACTTCTACGCCGAGCGCGAGGACGTCAGCACCTACCTGCGCGTCCACGCCATCAGCGGCATCATGGACCTCTTCGATTACTCGCCGGCCGCCATCGGCATGATCTACCAGCACAGTCTGGCCGCCGCGCCGATGACGATCGACGGCGTTCCCGATGCGCTGACCCCGGGCCCATTCGGCTGGGAACTCGTCACCGGCCCGCAGGGATCGCTGATCATGGCGGTCGCCTTCGACACGGACATCCCGGGCTTCGCGTACACGTCCTATTCCTCGGACAGCGTCACCCCGCCGCATCCCCAATGCACGGGCGACGCTTTCGAGCTCGGCCTCAGCGGCGTGTGGATCAATCAGCCGATCCCGAACACCGATCCGCTGCTCGTCCCGCTCTATCACCTGACCGGGCGGCGGACGATTCTTTACGAGCCGCCCGGGCGCACGCCGGCGGACGCGGCGGAGCGCGCCGGCGAGCTCGCAGCACCGCTCGCTGTTGTCGTCAACGCCTGGCCGCCGCGCTGCGTCGCCGACCTGACCGATGACGGACGCACGGACCAGGCCGACCTGGGGTTGCTGCTGGCGGCTTTCGGGAGCTGTCCGGGCGACGCGAGCTACAACCCGCTTGCCGGCAGGCTGGGGGGCGACGACTGCGTCACGCAGGCCGACCTGGGCGTGCTGCTGTCAGATTTCGGCTGCGGCGTCGATTGAGCGACGGAGCGGCTATCCGTCGATGTACCCCAGCGCCGCCAGCCGCTTGCGGACCAGCTCCACCTCCTGCGGCGTCAGACCGGTGGTTTCGTGCCGGAGCTTGCCGCCGGCGGCCAGGTCGCGCAGCACGTGCACGGCGAACTCGGTGACGCTGCGGAAGCCGGTGCCCTCGATCAGCCGGCCGAGGTTGTGGTACAGGTCGGCGGGGATCTTGAGCGTGACGGTCTTGACGGGTTGCTTGCGACGTGCGGCCATGCGGGCCTCCCAGTCCTCGGTCGGCGGCTTCCCCGTGCCTGATGCCCCCGCGGACGGTAGAATGTAGTCGACCGCACACGGATCCGTCAGGAGGCTTTGAACCGCATGACGCCGAAGATCACCCCCGACTACCGCATCGGCCCGGTGGCGGACCGTCAGCATCCCGCGCCGTCCACCGATCCGACCACGATCTCCGGGTTACCGATCAAGCAGGTCTACACGCCGGAGGATATCGGCCACATCGAGTTTCTGGACGAGATCGGCCATCCAGGGCAATTTCCGTATACGCGCGGCATCCACGCCGACATGTACCGCACGAAGGTCTGGACGATGCGGCAGTTCGCGGGCTTCGGCAGCGCCGCGCAGACCAACGAGCGTTTCAAGTACCTGCTCGAGCACGGTCAAACGGGCCTGAGCACGGCCTTCGACCTGCCGACGCTCATGGGCCGCGACAGCGACGACCCGCTCAGCCTGGGCGAAGTCGGGAAGTGCGGCGTGGCGATCAGCTCGCTCGAGGACATGCGCGTGCTGTTCGACGGCATCCGCCTCGACCAGGTCAGCACGAGCATGACGATCAACGCGCCGGCGGCGATCCTGCTGGCGTTCTACATCTGCGTGGCGCGCGACCAGGGCGTCCCGCTGAGCAAGCTGCGCGGCACGCTCCAGAACGACATTCTCAAGGAGTTCCACGCCCAGAACGAGTTCGTGTTTCCGCCCGGGCCGAGCGTCAAGCTGGTTGTCGATACGATCGAGTACGGCACGCAGCACATGCCGCAGTGGAACACCGTCAGCGTCAGCGGCTACCACATCCGCGAAGCCGGCGCGACCGCGGTGCAGGAGCTGGCCTTCACGCTCGCCGACGGCATCTGCTACGTGCAGGAGTCCATCAAGCGCGGGCTCGACGTGGACGCCTTCGCCCCGCGGCTCAGCTTCTTCTGGGACGTGCACAACGAGTTCTTCGAGGAAGTCGCCAAGTTCCGCGCCGCCCGCCGAATGTGGGCCCGCATCATGCGTGACCGCTTCGGCGCCAAGAGCGAGCGGAGCTGGTGGCTGCGCACCCACGCCCAGACCGCCGGCGTCAGCCTCACCGAGCAGCAGCCGCTCGTCAACGTCATCCGCGTGGCGTACCAGGCGCTGGCGGCGGTGCTCGGCGGCACGCAGAGCCTGCACACCAACTCCATGGACGAGACGCTCGCGCTGCCCACCGAGCAGGCCGTCAAGGTCGCCCTGCGCACCCAGCAGATCATCGCCGAGGAGACCGGCGTCACGCGCACCGTCGATCCGCTCGGCGGCAGCTACTTCGTCGAGGCCCTCACCAGCGAAGTCGAGAAACGCGCCTGGGAGATCATCGAGCACGTCGACGAGCTTGGCGGCGTGCTCCCGGCCATCGAGCAGGGCTACTTCCGCCGCAGCATCGCCGACAGCTCGCACCGCTTCGGGCAGGAGTTCGACGCGGGCCAGCGCGTGATGGTCGGGGTGAACAAGTACGTCGATGACGACTACGAGCGCATCCCGACGCTGGTGATCGACGAGAGCGTCGAGCGCGAGCAGGTCGCGCGCCTGCGGGCGATGCGCGCCCGCCGCGCCGCCGACCCGGCCGCTCGCGAGCGTCACCGCCGCGCGCTGGCGGCGCTTCAGGAGACGGCGCGCTCCGGGGGGAACGTCATGCCGGCGCTGATCGAGGCCAGCGAGGCCCTGGCGACGGTCGGGGAGATGATGAACGCGATGAAGGACGTCTTCGGTTCGTACGACGGGGCGCCGGAGTGGTGAGGCGGCGGTGGCCGCCCCTCAGTCTGACAGCGAGAAGGGCGTGAAGTTCGTCTTGCGATCGTAGTAGTCCTCGCGCTCGACGCGTTTGAGCGTGTTGACCACGAGGTACGTCAGGGGCGTGAAGACGACCTCGACCATGACCTTGAAGACCCAGTTGAACAGCACCACGCTCATCATCGTGCCGGGCGGCCAGGTGCCGAACGTCATCCAGCCGGGCGCCTCGAGACCCATCGCCGCCAGCAGCGGCGCCGGGTTGCCGAACGCCAGCGGATAGAACAGCAGGCTGTCGACGCCCTGCCCGGCGATGGTCGATCCGATCGTGCGGGTCCACAGCCAGCGCCCGGCGGTCAGCAGCTTCATCTTCGCCAGGACGTACGAATTGACGAAGTCGCCGGCCCAGAACGCCAGAATCGACGCGGACACGATGCGCCACCCGGCCCCGAAGACCGTCTCCAGGGCCGGCTGAATATCGCGGTTGAAGGGCACGGCCGGATCGGGCGGCATGCGGATCACCACCTGGCTCATCAGCACGTAGAAGATCATCGCGCCGAAGCCGGCCCAGATGACCTTGCGCGCCCGGGCGTAGCCGTACACCTCCGTCAGCACGTCGCCGAAGATGTAGCTGATCGGAAAGAACAGGTTGCCGGCCCCGAAGCTGAGCGTCGCGCCGATCAGCGGCAGGGCCACGGGCAGCGTCAGGTAGCACACCTTGCCGGGGCCGATCATGTTCGAGCACAGCAGCACCGTCACGAACACCGCCATCACCAGGTCGTAGTAGCGGTAGTGCCGCGGGTTCACCACGTGCCGCGGAGCCGCGCCGCCCCGCGCATCGACGGCTTGCCCGCCACGACCAGGCTGCATGTACGCTCCTGCCGGCAACCCGCGCCTCAAGGCCGGCTGCCTCCCGAACTCGACCCGCCCTGACGGAGCGCCCGGCCACAAGCCGCCGGGCGCCCGGGACGCCCAAGTGTAGCCGATGGCCGGGCGCGCAGCCGCTGGCCGTATCCGCGTCCCCGCTCATACAATGCCCATCGCGGTCGCCCGCCGCGATCGCGCGATCGGAGGTGTGCGTGACCACGACCGGCGTGACTCCCGCGGCGCAGGCGGCGCCCAGCGTGCCGCCGCTGAACCTCGCGGCCAGCTTCGCCGCCCAGCGGGCCGAGCTGCTGGCCGAGTTGACCGCCGTCTGCGACTCGGGCCATTACGTGCTCGGGCCGAAGGTCGAGGCGTTCGAGAAAGCCCTCGCGGAGTATTGCGGCGCGCGGCACGCGCTCGGCGTATCCTCCGGCACCGACGCCCTGCTGCTCGCGCTCATGGGACTCGGGGTCGGCCCCGGCGATGAAGTCATCGTGCCGGCGTTCACGTTCTTCGCCTCCGCCGGCGTCGTCGCGCGCCTCGGCGCCCGGCCGGTGTTCTGCGACGTCGAGCCGCGCACCTTCAACATCGACGTTGCCCAGGTCGAGCGGCTGATCTCCTCAAAGACCCGCGCGATCATGCCCGTTCACCTCTACGGCCAGCTCGCCGACGTTGCCGCGCTTGGCGACCTGGCCCAGCGCCGCGGCGTGCCGATCGTGGAGGACGCGGCCCAGGCGATCGGCGCCCGGCTGACGCCCGCTGACCGGCGTTCCGCCGGCGCGTACGGCCTGAGCGGTGCGCTGAGCTTCTATCCGACGAAGAACCTGGGGGCGCTCGGCGACGCGGGCGCGCTGCTGACGGACGACGACGCGCTTCTTGAGCGCTGCCGCAAGCTGCGCGTCCACGGCAGCGGACACACGTACTATCACGAGCAGGTCGGCGGCAACTTCCGCATCGACGCGCTCCAGGCGGCGATCCTGGCGATCCGGCTGCGCCGGCTGGAGGCCTGGACCGAGGCCCGGCGCGAGCGGGCGCGCCGCTACACCGCGCTGCTCGAATCGTCGGGCCTGTCGCCCGAGTTCCTGCGGCCGCCGCCGGAGGTGCGCGGACGGCACGTGTATCACCAGTACGTGTGCCGGGCGCAGCGTCGTGACGAGCTGGTGGCGCATCTGAGGGCGCGCGGCATTGGGGCGATGGTGTACTACCCGCTGCCGCTGCACCTGCAACAGTGCTTCGGGTACCTCGGGCACAAGCCGGGCGATTTTCCGATGTCGGAGGAGGCCGCGCGGCAGGTCGTGGCGCTGCCGCTCTATCCCGAGCTGACCGACGCGCAGCAGGAGGCGGTCGTCGACGCCCTGCGCCGGTTCTATCAGCCCGAATAATCACGTCATCATCACGGCGGACCACGCTCATTTTGGCGCGCAGCGGCTCAGGCCGTGGCGTCGCGTGTCGCGCTTGCACTGTGGACCTTCCCGCGCTCCCGGACCGGGCGCGCCGAGGATCGAAGATCGGCGCCGGTACACCCTCGCGTGACGCGACTGTAATATGGCTCGCCCGCGGGGCCGGTTCTCGTCTTGCGCCGCGGGTGGAGCAGCCACTCTGACGGGCGGAAGCGCATGTGCCGGGCAGGGCGCCTGCGCACGGATAGCACGCGTGGAGGTTCTCGATGACGCCGAGCGCGATCTCGCATGAGGAGCTGGCCGAGGCCTGGCCCGTGCTCAGCCTGGAAGAGCGGCTCGAAGGCTCCGCGCTCCTGTCGCGCGTCGATGCCGAAGAGCTGTTTCTGCGCCTCGACAGCCATCAGCAGGCCGAACTGCTGATGGCCTTTCAGCCCGCCGAACGCCGGGCCTGGATACGGCTGTTGCCGCCGGACGACGCGGCGGACCTGGTGCAGGAAGTCGAAAGCGAGGCGCGCGCGGGGCTGCTGGAGCAACTGGACGACCAGACGCGGCGGGAGGTGGTGGCGCTGCTGGCCTACGCGGAGGACGCGGCGGGCGGGCTGATGAACCCGCGTTTCGCGCGGCTCCGGCCGGACATGAGCGTGGACGCGGCGATCCTGTACCTGAGGCGGCAGACGCGCGAGCACGTGGAGAGCATCTACTACGCGTACGTTCTCGACGCGGGGCAGAAGCTGCTGGGCGTGGTTTCGCTGCGGGAGCTGATGACGGCGGCACCGACGAAGGTTGTGCGTGACGTGATGACCGCCGACCCGCTGTCGGTGCCGGAGGACATGGACCAGGAGCAGGTCAGTCACCTGTTCGCCGAGCACAACCTGATGGCCCTTCCGGTCGTGGACGCCGAGGGGCGGATGAAGGGCATCGTGTCGGTGGACGACATCGTTGACGTCGTTCGCGAGGAGGCGACGGAGGACATCCAGAAGCTTGGCGCCATGGAGGCGCTCGGTGCGCCGTACCTGGAAGTCGGTTTCCGGGCGATGATCAAGAAGCGCGGCGGGTGGCTCTCGGCCCTGTTCATCGGCGAGATGCTCACGGCGACGGCCATGGGACACTTCGAGCACGAGATCGAAAAGGCGGTCGTGCTGGCGATGTTCGTGCCGCTGATCATCAGCAGCGGCGGCAACTCGGGCTCACAGGCGGCGACGCTGATCGTGCGTTCGCTGGCGCTGCGCGAGCTGCGGCTGCGCGATTGGCTGCGCGTGCTCGGGCGCGAGCTGCGGTCGGGACTGACGCTCGGCGCCTGGCTGGGCGCGATCGGGTTTCTCCGCGTGATGACGTGGCAGCACGCCGGCTTCTACGACTACGGGCCGCACTATCTGCTGGTGGCCGCGACCGTCTGGCTCAGTCTCATCGGCGTCGTGCTGTTCGGGACGCTGGCGGGCAGCATGCTGCCGTTCGTGCTGAGACGGGTGGGCTTCGACCCTGCGACCAGTTCGGCGCCCTTCGTCGCCACGCTGGTGGACGTAACCGGCATCGTGATCTACTTCGAGGTCGCGAGCCTGATCCTGCGCGGCACGCTGCTGTAGCGCCAGGACGCCGGGGGGGCGGACGCACGGCCGCGCTTGGCACCTGACGTGTCGGGCGTATAATGCCCGTTTTGTCGCCTTTTCGTGGCGCGACCCGTACGTCTTTGGAGGCGCAAGATGCCTGACAGACCCGTCGGTGACTTCCGCAACGTCGCGATCGTAGGCCACTCCGGCGCCGGAAAGACCACGCTCGCCGAGGCGCTCTTGTACAAGGCGGGCGTGACCGGGCGGCTGGGAAGCGTCACGGACGGGACCAGCATGCTCGACTACGACGAGGAGTCGAAGGAGCGCAAGCACAGTGTCGAGTCCTCCGTCTTTCACATCGAGCACGCCGGCAAGAGGCTTAACTTCATCGACACGCCCGGCATGCCTGACTACGCCGGCCAGGCGATCGCGGCGCTCGCGGGCGTCGAGACGGCGCTGATCGTCGTCGGCGCCAACGCGGGCATCGGCGTCAACACGCGGCGCATGGCGGGACTGGCGCGCGACTATGGACTGGCGCGCATGATCGTCGTGACGCGCATCGACGCCGAGGGCGTGGAGCTCGAGGGCATCGTCGAGACCCTGCGCGAGACTTTCGGCCCCAGCGTGCACCCGATCAACCTGCCGGCAGACCGCGGGAAGCGGATCATCGACGTGCTGGCGGCGGAGGAGGGCGCCAGCGACATCCTCGACGTCGCCCGTTGCCACACCGAGCTGATCGACTGCATCGTCGAAACCGACGAGAGCCTGATGGAAACGTACATGGGCGGCGGCAAGCTGCCGCGCGAGCAGCTCGAGCCGGCGATCGAGCGCGCCGTCGCCAGCGGCCATCTTATCCCCGTGATGTTCGTCAACGCCGTCGGCGGCGTGGGCGTCACGGAGCTTCTGGACGAGATCGAGGTCTTCGCCCCCGCGCCGGACCTGGGAAAACGCCGCATCCTCGTCTCGGGCGCGGGTGACGCCGCAAAGGAGCGGCCGATCGACCCCGGCGCCGGGGGGGAGTTCATCGGCCAGGTCGTGAAGGTGACCAGCGACCCCAAGAGCAACATCAAGTACTCGGTGGTGCGCGTGCACAGCGGCGTGCTCAAGTCCGACGGGCAGGTTTTCGTCTCCGGCGATCGCAAGGGACAGCGTCCGGGCCACATCTTCAAGCTCAACGGCGCCCAGCACGACGAGATACCGCAGGCCGGGGCGGGCGACCTGGTCGCGCTCGCCAAGCTCGACCTGAAGATCGGCTCGGTGGTGTTCGACAGGGCCGACGAGGGCACGATCGCGATGCCGCGATTCCCGACGCCGATGGCGGCGCTGGCGCTCGAGCCCAAGTCGCGCGGCGACATCGAGAAGATCGGCGCGGCGCTGCACCGCTTCGCCGAGGAGGACCCCTGCTTCGTCTACAACCGCGACGCCGAGACCGGCGAGCTGGTGATCCAGGGTCTCGGCGACCAGCACCTGACCGTCGTGCGCAGCAAGATGAAGCGCTACTTCAAGCTCGAAGTCGACACCAAGCCGCCGAAGATCCCCTATCGCGAGACGATCGCCGGCAGCGCCAAGTACGTCGAGTACACCCACAAGAAGCAGACGGGGGGCGCGGGGCAGTTCGCGCGCGTCTTCATCGACCTGGAGCCCAACGAGCGCGGCGCGGGCTACGAGTTCGTTGACAAGATCTTCGGCGGGGTCATCGACCTGTCCTTCCGTCCGAGCGTGGATAAGGGCATTCGCGACCAGATGAAGAAGGGCGTCATCGCCGGCTACCCGGTCGTCGACGTCAAGGTGTCCCTGGTCGATGGCAAGACGCACCCGGTCGACAGCAAGGACATCGCCTTTCAGATCGCCGGCCGGCAGGTCTTCAAGAAGGCCTTCGTCCAGTGCAAGCCCATCCTGCTCGAGCCGATCGTGACGATCGAGGTCACCGCCCCCGCCGCCAACGTCGGCGACATCACCCGCGATCTCTCCGGCAAACGCGGCCAGATCACCGGCCAGGACATGCTCCCCGGCGGGCAGGTCATCGTCCGCGCCACCATCCCCCTCGCCGAGGTCGCCGGCTACGGCTCGCAGCTCAAGAGCGTCACCGGCGGCCAGGGTAGCTTCGTGATGGAGCTGAGCCACTACGACGTCGTGCCGCCGAACGTGCAGCAGCAGATCGTCGCCGCTCACAAGCCCGGCGCCGAGGAAGAGGAATAGCGCCGCCAGGGCGCGGGAGGATGCGGCTCGGATCGAGCAGGAGCCTCTCGTGGGCGCGGCTCGGATCGAGCAGGAGCCGGCAGAGCCGGGCTGCCGCCAGCCCGGCCCCGCTCACGGGCCACGCGACAGTCACGTGGAGGCCCGCGGACGCAAGCGGTGCGTCAGGCGGCGGTTGTGGTCCTGGACGCGCTTGTGGCTGCACAAGCGGGAATGCGCGTGCTAAACTAGGCGTGACAGCCGAAGTAGTGAAGATCGAGCCGGCCAACGGAGCGCTGCCGGGCAGGACCAGCCCGCGGAGAGGCCGCTAATCGTAGAGCCATGATGGCACGAGGTCGTTACGCCATAAGGGAGCCGCCATGAGTGTGAGCGCCGGCGACAACATCAAGCTGGATTGGGAAGCCCAGGAAGACCCGGAGCGGCTGGCCGAGTTCCAGGCCCGGATCGACCGCGGCGAACTGATCGAGGCGGATGACTGGATGCCGCACAACTACCGCATCGGCATGCTGCGCATGGCCGAGCACCACGCCAACAGCGAGATCGTCGGCGCCCTGCCCGAAGGCGAGTGGATCACGCGCGCCCCGTCGCTCAAGCGCAAGCTCTCGCTGATCGCCAAGGTGCAGGACGAGGTCGGACACGGGCAGATGCTCTACCGCGTGTCGCAGGACCTGGGCAAACCACGCGACGCGATGCTGCGCGACCTGGTCACCGGCAAGACCAAGTACCACAACGTCTTCAACTATCCCGCGCCGACCTGGGCCGACGTCGCCGCCATCCAGTGGCTCGTCGACGGCGCCGCCATCATGAACCAGAAGACGCTCGCCGACGGCAGCTACGGCCCTTACGTCCGCACCATGCGCCGCATCAACATGGAGGAGGCGTTTCATTTCAAGGTCGGCGAGGACAGCGTGCTCACGCTCATGAGCGGCACGCCGCGGCAACGCCAGATGATGCAGGAGGCCTTCGACCGCTGGTGGAACCCCTGCCTCATGTTCTTTGGCCCGCCGGACAAGGAGAGCGTCAAGACCGGGCCGTTCATGAAGTGGCGGATCAAGACGGCGACGAACGACGAGTTGCGGCAGGCGTTCGTGGACCGCTTCGCGCCGGCGGCGCTGGACCTGGGGCTGGTGGTGAAGACGTGCAGACGCGACGCGCAGCACAGGGTCATCCGCAATCCCGACGGCTCGCCGGTCTGGGTGAAGGACGAGAAGCTGCGCTACAACGAGCAGACGAAGCACTGGGAGTTCAGCCAGCCAGATTGGGACGAGTTCTACCAGGTCATCCGCGGAAACGGCCCGCTGAACAAGCAGCGCGTGGGCCTGCGGCGGTTCAGCTACGAGCAGGGGGAGTGGGTTCGCCGGGCGGTGCTGGGGCAGCGCGCGGGCCTGCCGCCGGGGCGGAACTGAGACGGGGAGGCTATCCCATAACGCGATCCGAGCCGCGCCCGTAAGGAAGCGGTTGCGACAGGGCGCCTGCCGTCTCCGTCCGGTCGCATGTGCATCCGCTCTTCCTGTATCAGTAGCGGGATTCTGGGATCGCCTCGCGTGTCTCCCGGAACGCCATCAGAGCCGCGTTCGGAAGAAGCGGTCGCGACCTGATTCGGACCTGCGATTCCCGGCGCGGCTCGAGGCGAAGCTCGACGTGCCGTGGGCCAGGTCTGGTTGGCGCGAGTCCTGAGCACGCCGGTGGACGGTCCTTCACCTGGGGCGGCGAGACGGCACGCCGAGCGTCTCCTGCATCACCACGTCGAGGTCGATCAGCGCCCGGGCGCCGTCGCCGGTGAATGAGCTGCCGTGCATCGTCGCCAGGGTGCGCGGGTTGAGCGAGGCCAGCCCGTGCAGGAGCGGGCGCGTGTTTGGCGTGTAGGGCATGTAGTCCATGAGCGGCCCCGCCTGGTATTCGACAATCGCCGACCGAACGCGCCCGAGGATGTCGGACTCGGTCAGCGGCTCGACGTCGCCGTTGTGATGAAACAGGTCGGAGCAGAAGAGCACGCGCTGCGTCTCCTCGAAGAGCACTCCGGCATCCCAGCCGTGCGGCAGGTGAGGCGTCGGACGATAGCGGAACCGGAACTGCCCGGTGCAGAAGGTCTCATCGGCGTTGAGCGCTCGCGGAGGGCGGTCGGCGAAGTCAGCGAGGTTGACGAGCGAGCCGACCACGCCGGAGACGGCCTGGGCCTGCGGCGCGGCCTTGAGCCATTCGTTGAGCGAGCCGCACTCGTCGACCTCGAAGTGGCTGAAGCCGATCCAGCGGAGTTTCGCCGGGTCGATGATGCGCTGGACGGCGTCGAGCACCTCCGGGAACATGCGGCGCATGCCGGTGTGGTAGAGCAGGGGCTCGTCATCCTTCACGAGAAAGTGGTTGAACTGCAAGTTGATGTCGGGCCACAGGATGCTGATGCGATGGACCTTCGGAGAGATCTCGGTGATCAAGGCCATGCCGGCTCCCTTCAGGTGGCCCTTCGCCAAGTGGCCGGTGAGATTCTAGCAGTTCCGATGGCCAATGCGCGGTCGAGTGGATTCTCAGGGCGACGTTTCCGCACGTTCAATCCTAACGGACTGATCCCAGCGACGCATCCGTTGCGGCCGATCAAAGCAGCGCGCCAACCAGCTGCTGGCCGGCATGTCGCGCGACTTCAACGCCGCCTACGGCCGGACCGGCCGGCCGGGTGTGCCGCCCGAGCGACCGCTCAAGGAGCGGCTGCTCTAGGTGCTGTACAGCATCCGCAGCGAGATCCAGTGACCTGCCCCCGATTCATGTACCAGTCGCTAGATTCATGTACCAGTCGCTATGAGAGTCGGAACACGTTTTCGATTCTCGGTCGGCCTCTTACCCAGGGCGCTCACACGGTCGCGCTGGCCCGCGGCGCGCCGGGCGCCGGTTCAGTCAGGACCTGGTTCTTGAGCCGCAGCAGCTCGCCCAGCGACCAGGCCTGGAACGGACAGCCGCGCGGCGTGTGGGGCGGGTCGGCGTCGGCGATCTCCGAGACGTGGCCGAGGCCGGCGTCGTCGAGGTGCGCCAGCAGCGGGCGGATGAAGCGGTCGTGTGCCTGGCGGCGGATGTCGGCCGCGCCCCGGCCGGGGTGGCGCGGGTCGGCGTGGACGCGAATCCAGGCCTCGACGAACGGGCCCATGAGGAACGGCCAGACGGTGCCCTGGTGATAAGAGCCGTCACGCTGCCGGACGCCGCCTTCGTAGCGCCCGACGTAGTGCGGGTCGTCGGGCGAGAGCGAGCGCAGGCCGAGCGGCGTCAGCAGGCGGCGCTCGACGACGTCTACGACCTGGCGCGCCTCGCGCGGCGCCAGCAGCACCAGCGGCAGGCCGCCGACGGCGTAGATCTGGTTCGGGCGCAGGCTGGCGTCGCAGGCGCCGGCCGTGTGCTCGCAGTCGATCACGTCGTAGAGACATTGCGCGGACTCGTTCCAGAAACGGAATTGGAACGCCGCCTTGCCGCGGTTGAACAGCGGCAGCCAGCGCGGGTTGTGCTGACCCGCGAAGTGCAGCGCATTGAGCCACAGGGCCTGGACCTCGACGGGCTTGCCGATGCGCGGCGTGACGACCCAGTTGTCCACCCTGGCGTCCATCCAGGTCAACTGCTGGCCGGGCTCGCCCGCCGCCAGCAGGCCGTCGGTGTCGGCGTGGATGCCGTAGCGCGTCCCGGTGCTGTAGCCGACCAGGATTTCCTCGACCGCGTCCATGAACCGGGCGCGCTGGGCGGCGTCGAGCGGGCGGCCGGCGCGCTCAGCGGCGAGCATCAGGTCCTGCACGGCGATGATGAACCACAGCGAGGCGTCGACGGAGTTGTACTCCGGTTCTGACGTGCCGTCCGGGAAGCGGTTGGGGAGCATGCCCTGCGAGACGGTGCGGCTCCATTCGAGCAGGATCTCGCGCGCCTCGTCCAGCCGGCCCGTGGCGATGCACAACCCGCGCACCGCGAGGAAGGTGTCCCGGCCCCAGTCCGTGAACCACGGATAGCCCGCAACGATCGTCTTGCCCGTCGCACGCTGCACGAGGTATGCGTCGGCGGCGCGGTCCAGCGGCGTCGCAAACGCGGCCCGGCGCCGCTGCTCGCGGACGCGCAGTCGCTCGAAAGCGGCCAGCGCGCTCTCGCCGAGGTGGAAGGCCGCGGCGGCGGCGGGCTCGCCGGCGGCCAGCATCCAGACCGCGTCGCCTGCCAGCAGGTCGAAGTGCAGCACGCCCGGCGATGGCAGGTCTTCGAGGCAGTCGAGGCCGCGGAGCTGCTCTTCGCGGTAGAGGAAGCTGCGGAACCAGTAGGGCTCGTGCTGGTAGCGTGCGTTGCAGAGGCAGACGATCGGCGTCACGCCGTCGTAGACCCGCCAGGTGAGGCGTTCGCCGTCAACCTCGGGCTCGAAACGCACGTAGTCGTTCTGGTGCATCAGGGCGTGATAATCCCGGCCGGCCAGGAACGGGCGCACGTGGAGCCGCGCCGTCGCCGGGCGATCGACCAGGCGCCAGCGCAGGGCGACCAGCGGCAGGCCGTGGACGGCGAAGAGCTCCTGCTCGACGCGCATGCCGTCGCGGCCGCGCAGCACCCAGCGCGGCCACGGATCGAGCGAGAACTCTTCGGGCGAGCCGCCGTTGTCCGGGTGGATCACGTCGGGCGTGTAGCGCTGCGAACTGAGGGCTGCGGTGCCGTCCGGCGTCTCAAGCCACGCGTCGAAGCCGCTGACGAGCACCTGTCGGCCGGTCGGGGGCGTTGTCGCGGCCAGGAGCAGGGCGTGGTATCGGCGGGTGCGGATTCCGGCGACGGTGCCGGAGGCGAAGCCGCCCAGGCCGTCGGCCTCGAGCCACTCTCGTTTCTCATGGTCCATTCGCGGCGCCTCGTCGGTTGAATGCCGAGCCCTTTGAAGAAGCTCATCGGCCGCCGGTTGCGGCAGACGTTCACATTTGGTGCAACTCCGGCCGAACCTGCCGCGGGCGATCACGAAGCCAAGCCGCACCCGCGCGTGTTCCGCCGGGCGGGCTCGCCGGCGCGGGCCGGGCAGGGGGGCTCAGGCGGCCATGAGCCCGATCAGCATGAGCATCCCGAGTCCCAGCATGGCGACCAGGTTGAAGCCGACGCCGAGGCCGGCGAAGAGCCGGTTCGTGTTCGGCAGGCACAGGCCGACGATGCCCAGAACGAGCCCGAGGGCGAAGCCCATGCCGCAGGCGATGATCGCCAGGCCGATCAAGGCCGTCGCAGGATTGTCGGGATCCGCGCCGCCGGGCTGCGAGGTCTCCATGATGCCGGCGATTCCGATCGTGACAAAGGACGCGACGCCGCAGAGGAGCGCGATGATGAACGAGGCGATCCCGATGCCGGAGTGTCGCGCGCGAGGCGGCTGGGGCTGCTCGTGGTAGTAGTATGGGGGCGTGGCGGGAAACTGGCTCATGGCGTTCCTTTCGCGTGGGGATAGCGCCTCCGTCATGATAGTCGGGGGGCGGGCGGGGATGAAGTGACGGAGCGGCGCCGGGGCGTTGCCTACTCCGCGGCCTCGGCGGCCTCTTCGTTGTCGCGCTGGCTCCTGATCTGCTGCCACTCTTCCTTGCTGACGAGGATTTCGCGCGCCTGGCTGCCCTTGTACTCGCCGACGAGGCCGGCTTCGTACATCTGGTCGATCAGGCGGCTGGCGCGGCCGTAGCCGATGGTGAGGCGGCGCTGGAGCAGGCTGACGGAGCCGCGGCCGGTTTCGAGGATGATGTCGACGGCCTGGTCGAAGAGCTCGTCGCGCTCGCCGGCGCCGTCGCCGCCGGCCTTGGGGATTCGGATGAGCTCGGGGTGGTAGTTGGGCTGGCCCTGCTCGCGGGCGTAGCGGACGACGTTGCGCAGCTCCTCGTCGCTGACGAAGGCGCCCTGGGCGCGGATGAGCTTGGCGCTGCCGGGCGGGAGGAAGAGCATGTCGCCCTGGCCCATGAGCACTTCTCCGCCGTTCTGGTCGAGGACGATGCGCGAATCGAGGCGTGACGCGACGCGGAAAGCGATGCGGCAGGGGAGGTTGCTCTTGATGAGGCCGGTGACGACGTTGGCCTGGGGGCGCTGGGTGCTGACGATCAGGTGGATTCCGACGGCGCGGCTCTTCTGAGCGAGGCGGGCGAGGTAGAACTCGACTTCCTTGGCGCTGGTCATCATCAGGTCGGCCAGCTCGTCGACGACGATCACGATGTAAGGGAGCTGGACCGGAATGCTGGCCAGCTCTTCGTCGCTGTCGATCTGCATGCGCTCCTTGAGGCCGGCGGCGCCGAGGCGGTTGTAGGCGCGGATGTCCTTCACGCCGGCCTCCGCCAGCAGCGCGTAGCGCTCGTCCATCTTGTTGGTGGCCCAGTCGAGAATCGCCTCCGCCTTGCTGATCTCAGTGACGATCGGGCAGATCAGGTGTGGGATGTCCTTGAACATCGCCAGTTCGACCACCTTCGGATCGACCAGGATCAGGTTCACCTCGGCCGGCGTGCGCGTCAGCAGGAAGGACATGATGATGCTCGACACGCACACGCTCTTGCCGCTGCCGGTGGTGCCGGCGATGAGCAGGTGCGGCATCTTCGAGAGATCGCTGACGAGCGGAGCGCCCGAGGCGTCTTTTCCGAGGAAGAGCGGGATGGCCATCTGGTCCAGCCTGGCGCCGGCGCCGAGCACCAGGTCCTTCAGCCGAACCTTCTCCTTGTCGACATTGGGCACCTCGATGCCGATCGTGTTCTTGCCGGGCAGCGGCGCGACGACGCGCACCGCCGGCGCCTTGAGCGCCCGGGCGATGTCGTTGGTGAGCGACGCGACCTGGCTCACCTTGATGCCGGGCGCGAGCTTGAGCTCGAAAACCGTGATCACCGGGCCGGTCTCGATCGCCACCACCTCGACCTCGAGCCGGAACTCGTTCAGCGTCTGCTCCAGCACGTACGCCTTCTCGCGGCACAGCAGTTCGATCGCCGACTTGTCCACGTGCTCGATCTCGTCCAGCAACGCCAGCGACGGCAGCCGGTACGGCCCCTCCGACCCAAGACCCGGCAGCCGCGGCGTCGCGGGCCGTGGCGTGCCGAGCGTCTTGACCACCGGGCCCGCGGACGAGCGCGGCGGCGGCTCGGGCGCGGGCTCGCCCTCCCCCGTCTCAACGTCGGAGGCCAGCGATTCGTCGTCGTACTCGGCATCGTCCTCCTCGTCGCTGTCTGCGCCCTCGGCCTGCGGCCGGCGGACCTGCGACTCGACCGGCTCGTCGGCGACTTCGTCGTTGTCGATGTCTTCCGGGGGCGTCGCGAGCCGGGTAGTCGAAGCCGCTCGCTCGCGGTGGCCGTTGCTGCGCTCCGCGGAGGCGGAATCGCGGCCGCGGGCCCCGTTGCCGTTCGATCCGCCCGGCAGCGCGAGCCGGTCGCCCACGCGCGCCACGCCCGCGGCGACCGTCGCACCGGCGGTGGCGAGCACCGCGCCGCCGCGACGCAGCGCGGGGGCCGAGTGCCGGCCGGCGGCAACGACGCCGCGGGACACGCCAAAGTAGATCTCATCCGCGGCGAGCAGCAGTGCGACGAGGAACGCACAGGCGAGCAGCACCAGCGTGAAGAGCGAGCCGAACTGGGCGATTGCGAAGTCGGCGGCGACGGTCCCGAGCACGCCGCCGGGGCCCATAACCGGGTGCAGGTGCGAAGCCGGCAGCAGGGCGGCGGCGGTGGCGAAGACCGTGACCATCATCGCGACGCCGACCAGTCGCAGGAGCGGATCAGCCAGGGGCGCGCCGCGGACGAAGACGAACAGGCCGAAGGTCAGGAAGCAGGCGAGGGCGTAGGCGCCGGCGCCGAGGTAGTAGAAAAGGTGATGCGCGACGAACGCACCGACGGCGCCGCCCCAGTTGTGCGGATCGGCAGGCTGCGGCCAGGCGGCCGTCGCCGGCCAGTCGGCGGGGGAATACGTCAGCAGGGCCGCCCAGAGCAGGGCCACCAGCGCGAACAGCACCGGGCTTGCGCAGAGGCGAATCGCGGTCTGCCGTTGCGGCGTTCGAGACATGCTGTCCATCCATGAACCGGCAGTCGGCCCCACATCCGCTGTCGGGGCCGCGACGTTCCCGTCTGGGGAGAGTATATCGTGTTCGGGCCGCAAGTTGTATAAGCTATCGCGGTCGTTGAATCCGGCGGCCCGACCGGACGGCCGACGGCGTCCGCGGTCCGGTCGGCGGCAGTCGCGGCCCAGGAGCGGCGGGTATGGCGCGTGTGGGCAATCTGGAGGGAGGCGTGGCGGCCGTCGGGGCGCGCGTGATCGGCGCCGTCGCCGGGTTCGGGCATTTCTCCAGTTTCGTGGCGTACACGCTGTCGTTCGTTCCAGGGGTCCTGCTCGCGGGCTGGCGGCTGCTGATTCCGCAGTTCTACAGCGTCGGCGCCATGTCGGTGCCCGTGGTGATGCTCACCGGCGCCTTCGTGGGCATGGTGCTGATCGTCCAAGGCTGGGACCAGTTCGAGAATGCCAACCTGACCGACCGCCTGGGCGGAATCGTGAACATTTCCATCGCCGCCGAGCTTGGGCCCGTGCTCGCCGGTGTGATGCTGGCCGGGCGCGTGGGTGGGGCGCTGACGGCGGAGCTGGGGACGATGAACGTCACCGAGCAGTTGTTGGCGCTGCGTTCGATGGGGACCGACCCCGTCCGGTATCTGGCGACGCCGCGCTTCCTCGCCTGCCTGCTGCTGACGCCGCTGCTGACGCTGTACGCGAACCTGATGGGTGCGTTGGGTTCGTGGGTGATCTTCTGCGGAGTGTACGCCGGCGACTCGGAGCCGTTCTGGCGGAACTCGGCGGAGATCGTGGAGATGTGGGACATCGGGTCGGGGCTGGTGAAGGCGTTCTTTTTCGGGGGGGCGATCGGACTGATCGCGTGCTTCAAGGGGTTCAGTTGCCGCGGGGGCGCCGAGGGGGTCGGCCGGGCGTGCACCGAGGCGTTCGTCGCCAGCTTCATCGTGATCCTGGTGCTGGACCTGTTTCTGAACTTCGCCATCAACGGCTTGTACCGCATCCTGTACGGGTTCCGGATGCTGTTCTAGCGCCGTTTGATGCCACGAAGAGAAAGGCGGCGTTTTTCTTGCAGCGGTCGCAGCCCATCAACCAGACGACCCCGCCCGACGCCGCCCCATCCAGCGGCGCGGCCGAAAAGGCGGCGCTGCGGGTCTCGCCGGCGACGGCCGCGGCGCGCGGGGGCGACACGATCATCGAGCTGCGGCGGGTGAGCAAGTCGTTCGGGCGGCAGCGCGTGCTGGACGACATCGACCTGAAGATCGAGCGCGGGCGCAACACGGTGATCATCGGGCGCTCGGGCGAGGGCAAGAGCGTGCTGCTCAAGCACATCGTCGGGCTGCTGCGCCCGGACCGCGGCGAGGTGTACTTCGAGGGCCGCCGCGTGGACCAGTTGAGCGAGCGCGCCTGGGCGCCGATCCGCCGCCAGATCAGCTTCGTCTTCCAGTTGAACGCGCTGTTCGACTCGCTGTCGGTCGGCGACAACGTAGCCTTTTCGCTGATGGAGAACCGCCGGGCCCATGGCCTGAGCCGCCGGCAGATTCTGGAGATCGTCGAGCGCTGCCTGGCGATCGTCGGACTGCGCGGCTTCGAAGACAAGCGGCCGGCGGAGCTGTCCGGCGGCGAGAAGAAGCGCGTGGCCCTGGCGCGGGCGATCGCGCTTCAGCCGCCGCCGAAGGTGATTCTCTACGACGAGCCGACCGCCGGCCTGGACCCGCAGCGCTCGGACGTGATCAACAAGCTCATCCGGCACCTTCAGCGAACGGTGCACGTCACGGGCGTGATCGTGACGCACGACATGCGCAGCGCCGCCGAAGTGGGCGATCGCGTGCTGATGCTGGAGAAAGGGGCGTTCGTGGCCGACGGCACCCCGGAGGAGCTGATGCGCTCGACGCACGAGGGCGTGCGGCGGTTCGTCAAAGGAGAGGCGGCGCCGGAGGACATGCGGGCCATCGTGTGACGGGAGCGCCGCGCAGGTGTTGCGCGGCCGCCTGCGGGGGCGTTTGTAAGCGTTTGCAGACCTGGCGCAGGCGACGGGCCCCATAAGAATGCACGCTCCACGGAGGAAACGCCGCCGATCGTCGAAATCGAGGAAATGTTCAAGAACGCGCGCGGATTGAGTAATCGCATCAAGCCCGCACGGCCGATAGACCAAACGGCCGCTGTATGGGGCCATGGGGTTTCGAGCGCGGGCGGTTTGCGCCGCCCGTCCGGGTATCTGGTCAACCGTCTCGACAACCGGTGGGTTGCCAAGGCGGACTGTCCGCACGGGCAGGATTAGCAGCAGGGCGGTGACTTATGATGCGAACGATTGCAGACCAGGCCGTGTCGGTCCTGGCGAAGGCCGGACCGAATCGCCGCGAGTCCGCGCGCCAGGCGCGCGAGGCCGCGGCCGAGAGCGCGACGCGCGACACCGTCGAGGTGTCCGCCGAGACGCGCCGCCGTGTCGATGAACCGGTTCGCACCGAGCTGGTGGAGCGCATTCGCGAGCAGTTGACCCAGGGCGTCTACCTCACCCCGGAGAAGCTCGATGTGGCCGTCGAGCGCCTGCAACGGGCGCTCAGCGGGTCGTGAGCCCAGGCCGGGCGTCGCCAGGCTGGTTGCGTTTCGGCGCAACCGCTTCCTCACGGGCGCGGCTCGGATCGCGGTGCGGGGCGACGCCAGGCCACCCGCCGCCGGGTCAGCCGCGCGGCGGCATGCGTCGCGATTCCCAGAACAGCCGAAACGCACGCGTCAGCGCCGCGACCGCGCCGGGCGATCGTACTGCGCCACGATGGTCGATGTCATTCCGCCGCGTGGGTTCCACTGTGTTTCGACGCGCATGCGCCGCGGCCTCAGGACGGCGACCAGCTCGTCGAGGATGCGGTTGGTGACAGCCTCGTAGAAGATGCCCTGCTCGCGGAACGCCTGGAGATAGAGCTTCAGGCTCTTGAGCTCCACGCAGACAGCGTCGGCGACGTACTCGATGATGATCGTGCCGAAGTCGGGCTGGCCCGTCACCGGGCAGCGGCTGGTGAACTCGGGCGCGACGTGGCGGATCGTGTAGTCGCGGCGGCGCGCCGGATTCGGGAAGGTGACGAGCGCCTGGGCCGGTCGCGGCGACCTGCTGCGTGCCATGTCGATCCTCCTGCGAACTTCCGAGCGATTCTTAGCGCACGGCGGCGCGTCTTTTGCATCAATCTTCGTGCGTGCGGCCAGAATACTAACCGGGAAGCGTCAGCGGTGTCCGCGCGGACGTGCGTCGGGCGGGCGGGGGCGGCGCGGGGGCGATTCCCCGCGCGAGGTACTTTTGTAATGTGCGGGGGCTGCAAAGGGTTTAAGCTACCGGTATGGAGACGCCAGGCGGCGGAGTTCTGGGGCGGCTGGGGGAGAAGGTCCTCGGCTGGATCGCGCTCGGGCTGCTGATCGCGATCGGCGTGGGCATCTGGCAGATGCCCGCCGAGACGAAGGGCGCGATCTGGAGCGGCGTGTGGCGGAGCGTGGTGTGGGTGGCGGCGGCGGCGGCCGTGCCGTGGTCGGCGCGGCTGTTCATCGGGCGCGTGCTGGAGCAGGGGTCGAACTGGGCCGGAGCGGCGCTGATCGCGGGCTACTCGCTGATCGACGTGGTCGTGGGCGTGTGCCTGATGACCGGATGGCCTGCGGGCGCGTGGGGCTGGCTGGCGGGCCTGGGGGCGATGGGAGTGGCCACGACGTATAATTATCTGGTGACGGAGTACCTCGCGGAGATGTCGGGGGGTTGAGCGCAGGCGGTTGGCCGGCCGGGCGGGGCCCGCGGGCTGGCTTGGCCGGGTAGAGAAGAGGCAGTCGCACCATGAGCAGCCGATACAGCGCCGGCGTCCGGATCAGCGAGTACGTGCTGGAGCAGTTGCTGGGCACCGGCACGTTTGGCGAGGTCTGGCGGGCGCGGCACCACATCTGGGAGAAAGACCTGGTCGCGGTGAAGCTGCCGACCGAGCCCGACTACGTGCGCTACCTGCAACGCGAAGGCGTGATGGTGCACGGCCTGCGCCATCCGAACATCGTGCGCGTCGTCGGGCTCGATCCGTACGCCGAGCACCCGTACCTCGTCATGGAGCTCGTCAACGGCCCTTCGCTGCGCGACGTGCTCAACGAACGCCGCGAGGGCGTCGGGCTCCAGATCGCGACAACGGTGATGCGCGGCATGCTGCGCGGGCTCCAGGCGGCCCACGCCGCCAACGTCCTGCACCGCGACCTGAAGCCCGGCAACGTGCTGCTGAACCTGAACGACAAGCCGCTGCCGCGCGTCGCCGTCGAGGATGTCAAGCTCAGCGATTTTGGCCTCGGCGTGGGTGACGCCGAGGGACTCAAGGCCGTGGCGCAGTCGGCGTCGCTGGAGCGCGACAACCGGCTGGTCGGCACGCTGGCGTACATCGCGCCGGAGCTGCGCGACGACGGGCACAAACCCGACGTGCGCAGCGACCTTTACTCCGTCGGGATCGTGCTCTTCGAGCTCCTGACCGGCCAGCGGCCCGCCGGTGCGGAGCTGCCCAGTTCGCTGCGCGGCGGCATCCCGCGGGCGCTCGACGAGATTTTCGCCAAGGTGTACGCGCGCTATGAGCGCCGCTACGAGAGTGCCGCCGCCGTTCTGCATGACTTGGAACGCGCCGCGGGCGTGCGGCCGGCGGGCGCTCCGTCGGCGGGCCAGTCGCCGGCGCGGCACGTCGCGCTCGGCCGGCAGGCGTGTGCCCGCTGCGGGCAGCTCGCGGGCCCGCACGACCAGTTCTGCACGAGCTGCGGCCGGCAGCTCGTGGCGCACGTGCGGCGCTGCGGCTCGTGCGGGCAGTACCCGGGGCCGTTCGACCGCTTCTGCATCCTGTGCGGCAGCCGGCTTGGGGAAATGGAAGGCAGCAGTGGTGGCTGACGGTGGCATGCTATGGGTGGTGGGGCTGATGATCGTGGGGATCGTCGGCTTCATCCTGATGCTGGCGACGCTGATCGGCGCGCTGGTGTCGATGATGGCGCGCGCCGGCCGGGCGCTGATCGGCCTCCCGGGCGGCCCGTCGCCGCGGACCTGCGGGCGCTGTCGACATGTTAATGCCGCACATGCGCGTTACTGTGCGCAGTGCGGGCAGGCGCTGGGCGCCGAGCGCGAAACGACGGACGTGCATGGATGAGCGCAGCCGACAGCATCAGTTCGAGGAGCAGTTCCTCGCGCAACTGCGCGCCCGCGCCCTGGCCCTGACGCGCGGGCTGCTGCCGGCGGACATCGTGCTCGTCGAGCCCACGGCGGAGGGGATCGAGGACGTCCGCGACACGCTGCGGCGGCTGGAGGTCTTCGATCGCGGCGCGCTGGACGGCATGCCGGGCACGCGCGCCGCGCAGTTCCGCTTTCAGAAGTCTCACCTGGGCGGCCTGCTGCGCAGCACGCTGGTGCGGATGCGGGCCCGCGTGCTGACCCCGGTTGAGGAGTTCGTGCGCGGCCAGTCGCCGGGGCCGATCGGCCGCGAGCAGGTGCTGGCGGCGCTGGCCCGCTACCAGGTGCTGCCCGCCTCGGAGCGGCCGACCGGCGTCGTCCTGGCCAGCGCGACCGGGTTCACGCCCGAGGCGCGGCGGATGGCCGAAGGCGGCGGCCCGCCGACGCTGGTGCTGATGGGCCTGCGGCCGGATGGCGGTTGGGACGTGGACATGCCGGCGGGGCTGCGGAGCTCGGCCTGGGCGCGGCTGTTCGAGCTTGAGACGCAGGACGACCGGCTGCGGCGCGTGCTGCATCACCTGGAGCAGGACGCGCTGGCGCTGGATTCCCGGGGCATTCCGCTGCGAGAGCTGTCGCAGCGGGCCGGGCTGCCGCTGGCGCAGACGGAGCTGCTGGTGCGGCAGGCGTGCCGGACGCAGCCGCGGCTGATGACGGTGGTGCACGACGGGCAACTGCACGTGGCGCGCAGCCCGCTGGAGCAGACGGAAGGCGAGACGATGAGCATATGGGCCCGGATTCGCAGGCTGTTCGGCGCCAAGCCAAGCGTGGCCGAGCAGGTTCGGCAAATGACGGCGCAGCGCGTACGGCTGGAGCAGCAGCGGCACGAGCTGGACGGGCGGATCGGCGCGCTGGAGGCCCAGGAGCGCGAGATCGTCCA
Organism: uncultured Planctomycetota bacterium; assembly: GCA_900696525.1. Taxonomy (GTDB): domain Bacteria; phylum Planctomycetota; class Phycisphaerae; order UBA1845; family Fen-1342; genus CAADGL01. The sequence continues at coordinate 15,062 of CAADGL010000015.1, read as the reverse complement.
GACCGGCGCCGCCGCGAAGACGGACGTGGAGCGAAAGCAGGCCGCGGGCAAGCTGGTGCGCGTGCGGCGCGAGCTGGGACGGATCCGCTCGCAGGCGAACATCTTCACGCAGCAGATCGACATCATCGGCACGCACATCCACCATATGACGCTGGCCGAGCAGGGCCGGCGCATGTCGCTGCCGAAGGCGGAGGAGCTCACCAGGCAGGCGGCGGAGGCCGAAGGGCTGATCGCCGAGCTGAGCGCCAACGCCGACCTGGCCCGCAGCATCGAAGTGACCGGCGAATCGCCGATGATGGCGGAGGAAGAGCTGGCGATCATGGAAGAGTTCAAGCAGGCGGCGGCCAGCCAGCAATCCGCGCCCGCCGCCCAGGCCGCCCCGGCCCCGGAGGCGGCGAAAACGCCTCGGACGGCGACGCCCACTGCGAGCCCGGCGCCGGCGAATCCGCCGGGCGGCAAGACGCGCGAATCGGCGAAGCCGGAGGTCGGGTGAGCCATTCGGCCGCCGTGCCGCCGAGCTGCACGTGCGGACCGTGTAGTGCGATTTCATAATCCTGCGTGATTCGAGAGCCGGATGAACTTCTTTGAATGGCTGGTGTCGAAGCGCAAGACGCTGGTGACGATGGACGCCTCGGAATTGCGCGCCCAGGAGATGCTGCTGACCAGCGAGCGCGACCGCATGCTGGCGCGCGTGCAGAAGCTGGCGGCGGACAAGCAGGGGATCATCGGCAAGGGAGCCAAGGAGAAGACGCCGGAGCTGCGGAGGACGTTCGCCCAGCAGTACGACCTGCTGCACACCGAGCAGGCGATGCTGATGCGGCACCTGAACATCCGCAGCAAGGAGCTGCTGACCGTGTCGCGGCTGCGGCTGCTGCGCGAGAGCGCCCAGCGGGCGGGCATGCGCGGCGGGGCGATGGGGATGATCCGCGAGGGCGACCTGGCGACAATCGAGCGCCTGATCGAGAACGACCGCATCAGCATGGAGATGTACCAGGAGCGGCTGGACGAGATTCTGAGGATCGGCGCGTCGGCCGACGAGGAGACCGCCGCCGTCTCGCCGGCGGCGGCGGAGTTGCTCCAGGTCTGGGACGCGATGGATCACGGGCTGATCAAGAGCGACAGCGAAGCGTTTGACGAGGCAGAACGGCGCGTGCGCGAACGGCAGCGAGCAACGGAGTAGGCCGCTCACACGCATCCCACCTCCAACGAGGCGCCCACATGGGGTTGTTCAAGTCCAAGGAAGAGCGTCGCATCGAGCGCGACATGAAGATCCGCCAGGGCATCCGGCGGATCGAGAAGGCCATCGCCGAGCAGAACAAGTTCACCGACGAGTTCGTCAAGAACGCGCGGCAGGCGAAGACGATCGGCGACACGCAGTCGTACGCGTTCATCCGCAGCTCGCTGAAGAAGACCGCCGCGATCAAGAAGCTGCTGGAGCGGCAGCTCCTGGCGGTGAAGAACGCGCTGCTCATCAAGCGCCAGGCCGAGGCCAGCGCCGATTTCGCCGGGGCGATGAGCCTGATGGCCAGCGAGGTCGCCAAGCTCTACGGCGGGATGAACCTGGCCCAGACGCAGCTCGCGTGGGAGAAGGCGATGGCCCAGTCGCAGAGCATGGAGGAGCGCATGGCCCTCTTCCTCGACGGCTTGCAGGATGCGGCGGCGGCGGACGTCAGCGCGGCGCCGGCGGAGGCGATCAGTGACGCGGAGATCGACCGCATGATCGAGGCGGAGGAAGCGGTCGAGAAGAGCCGCGAGGCCCAGCAGATGTCGGCGCTGCGGGCGGAGCTGGCGGAGTTGAAGGGGGAGAGCGCGGACAAGGAAGCGAAGTGATGCCGCACACCGTCGATCTTGGAATCGCCGGTCTCCTCACAGCATTGAGGCTGCCCAGCCGCACGCGAACAGGAACGCGGACCAGGCCGCCAAGGCCGCGGCGCTTTGGGCTTCCCTGGACAGGCACAGGAACCGCGTGCGACGAAACAGCAGCCACGCCGCGGTCAGCAGGGACAGTGCTCCGGCGGCCATCGGAACCTGCAATCCCTCACTCAGTGCCTGTGGGTGCCTCGCGATCGCGATCAGGAGCAGCACTCCCACGCCTCCGATCATGAGCAATGGAGCGAGCGCAAGAACGAAGGGGCCGACGCGCGTGTTGGGCGAGTTCAGGCTGAGATGCGGCGGTGATCCACACTCCGGGCAGGTCGCCCCCGCGAGGCCGCGCAGGTTGTATTGGCAGATGGGGCAGGGACAATCCCGATCGCGCAGAAAGCCCTCCAGCAGGGTCTCATCAGAATCCCGGGATGCCGTCTCGGGCATTCGGGCGGCATAGCGATGACCCAACCACGGCTCAAATCCGAACTGCGCGGCGCGTTGGGGTTGTTTGGCGACGCTTCACCTTTTGGCGGCTGCTTTCGCCACCTGGTTCGCGCCGTGCGCTCCACGGGTCTGCCGCACGTCTTTGTTGGCTCGGTGGCGGTTCACTTGTACGGGGTCGGCTCGCACGCGCTGGACTTCCACCTGTGCGCGGCGTCCGCGGAACGCGCGAAGGCGAAGGCGCTGGTCGAGCACGCCGGGTTCGTGGCTTCGCCAGGCAAGGCGTGGACGGTCTACGACCCCGCCACACAGCTCGAGGCCCATTTCCTCGCCAGCGGCGAACCCGCCGGCGACCGGTTTCGTTACCCGGAAATACGCCTGCCGGACCCGGCGGAGGCGGTGGAGCGCGAGGGCGTGCCGGTGCCGACGCTGGAGCGGCTGCTGGAACTGTGCCTGGTGACGGGGCGGTTGCAGGATTTGGCGTACGCGGCCAGGCTGATCCGTGCGAACGGGCTGGACGCGGCGTTCGCCGCCCGGCTGGCCCCGGCGACGCGCGGGGCGTACCTGGATTGCATCGCCCGGCGGATCGAGGAGGATGAGACCGATCCGCCGCGGCGCGATGCCTGACGCTGCGCCGAGTTGGCTACGTCAGATAGCGTGAGATCAAGGTGACGGATGGCCACCTTCGCCACATTCCAGCGGCTCAAGGACAAGGGCGTCGCCGCGCTGAAGGCCGGCGAGTACGCCGCCGCCAAGCCCTATCTCGTGCAGGCCGCCGAGTGCATGGTCGAGCTGGCCGAGGAGAACAAGGACCTCACTCAGCGGGCCGAGCAGGAGCAGTATGCCAAGGAGCTGATGGAGCTGGCCCGCGACTGCGACCGCAAGCTCCGCCGCGGCGGCGGGGCCGGCGGCGGCGGGAAGCGCGGGGACCGGATGCGGACGGAGGACGAGGACGGGGCGAAGGCCGAGGACTGGGTTGTCCGGGAGAAGCCGGACGTCCGGTTTGACGACATCGCCGGGCTGGACGAGGTGAAGGAGGAGATTCATCTGAAGATGATCTACCCGTTCCGGCACCGGGAGCTGGCCGCGCAATACGGCATCGACGTGGGCGGGGGGATGCTGATGTTCGGCCCCCCTGGGACGGGCAAGACGATGTTCGCGAAGGCGATCGCGACGGAGCTGGACGCGACGATGTTCGTGATCAGCCCGGCGCAGATCATGAGCAAGTGGGTGGGGGAGGCCGAGCAGAACGTGCGGAAGCTCTTCGACGCGGCCAAGGCGGAGGCGAAGGCGGTCATCTTCATGGACGAGGTCGAGGCGCTGGTGCCGAAGCGCCGCAGCAGCGACTCGACGGTGATGCAGCGCGTCGTGCCGCAGATTCTCCAGGAGCTGGAAGGCTTCGACCGCAAGGCGGACCGGGCGCTGATGTTCCTGGGCGCGACGAACGAGCCCTGGGCGTTGGACTCGGCGATGATGCGGCCCGGCCGGCTCGACACGAAGGTGTACATCCCGCTGCCGGACGCGCCGGCGCGGCTGCGGCTGTTTGAGATCTACCTGGGTAAGCGGCCGATCGACGACGACGTGAACTTCGCCGAGCTGGCGGAGCTGAGCGCCGGGTACAGCGGCGCCGACATCAAGGCCATCGCCGCCCGTGCGGCAAGCCGCCCGTTTTTGGAATCGGTCGCCGGAGCCGCCGCCCGTAAGATCATGCGGGCCGACGTGCTGGCGGTGCTTCAGGAGACGCCGCCCTCGGTCAGCCCGAAAGACGTGGCGAAGTTCGACGAGTGGGCGCGGAATACGGCGTAGCGACCGGTGGGTGGGCAGCCGAGGGCGGCTGTGGTCCAGCCGGGGGAGCGGGTTTGCCGGAGCATGAGATGACCATCTTGGCGTGTCCTCATTGCGGGAGGCGGATCAGCACCTGGGGCAACTACTGCGGCCAGTGCGGCGGTGTGGTCGGAGGAGGAGGGGGCGAGATGCGCTCGGTGGGAGCGGCGTACGGGCTGTGGGCGCTGTGGTTGCTGGGCGTGGCGGGTGTGCACCGCTTCTACGCCGGCCGGTACCTCACGGGAATCATCTGGCTGCTGACGTGGGGGCTGTTCGGGATTGGGCAAATGGTGGATCTGCTGCTGATCCCCGGGATGATCGAGTGGAAGAACCGCCGGCTGGCCTCGCGGTGCAGCTTCCAGCGGGCGTGACGGCGCCACGGGCGGTGCGCCGGCGCGCTCGACGGGCTGGCGTGTCGAAGTCACACTGGCCGCGGGCGTGTTGGCGCGTGAGAATAGAATCGAACGGTCGGGAAAGTCGGCCGGGCGGCGCTCAGAGGGCATCAGCGGACGGACAGGAGCGGAGGTGAGCCGAAATGAGCCGCGACGTTCTTGCGCTGTTGGGCGATCCGATGCTGGTCGCCTGTTGTCTGAACGGCCAGCTCTGGCCGCGACACCTCCTGGCGCACACGCCGGTGCCCGACGGCTGGCTGGGCCTGGTTGAGACGCGCGACGAGCGGCGGCGGTTCGTGCCGGCGGGGCAGGATCCGTCGCCGCAGCGCGAGGAGAAGCTCACGCTGGTTCGAGCCCGGCCGCTGAGCGTAACGCTGAGCACGAAGGGGACACCGGCGCAGGATGACAAGCTGGTCAGCGGGGTTTGCGAGGTCGTGCTGCGCTGGGAGGCGCGGGAGGACGACCTGGCGGCGCTGCGGCGCGGACTGCTCGCGCACGACACGCTGACGCTGCCGCAACTGGCCGAGGCCGTGCGCAACGCCGGCGGATTGGCGGGCCTTCAGGAGTTCGTCAAGTCGCACGCGGCCGCGGAGCTGGTCTCGGCGGACCTGCGCGAGGTGCTGCGCGGCGTGCTCCAGGAGCGTCTCAAGCGGTTCCTGTTCGAGACCGGCGCACGGCTGGACCGGGTCGCGAGGCTCGAGTTCCGCAGCGAGATGCTGGAACGCGAGCGGGCCCTCCAGCGCGACGCCCAGGAGCGCATTCAGGCCATCCAGGCGCGCGAGATGGTCGAGTCCGCCGCCCGGGCCGCCATGGCCCGCCGCATCCAGGACATGTCGGGCGTGCTCGAGAAACTGCGGGCGGCGGCCGCGAACGACGATTCGCTGCGCTGGCACGAGCTGCTGCCCGCGCTCTCTCCGCCGGAGCGCGGCCGGCTGCTCGAGAACCTGTGGCGCATGACCCCGGACCGGCGGGTGACGCCGGCGATCGTGGCGGTGGGCGGCGATGAGTGCGTGTGGCTCGACCCGCAATCGCCGGAGTCGATCCGCTCGCGCGTGAAGGTGCCGGACGATCTCGGCGGCGTGCGCTCGGTGCGGCACGTGGCGGAGCGTGGGTGGCTGCTTGTCGGTGCGGCGACGGGGGTGTGGGTGCTGCGCGAGAGCGACGGCGCGGTGGTGACGCGCTGCGCGGTGCCGATGGCGGGCCGGCCGAAGACGGGCTTCAACTCGGCGTGCGTTGCGGGGGAGCACCTCTTCGCGACCCACTCGCAGCTCGGGCTGTGGCGCTGGGCGCTGGATGGCAGCGTCAAGCCGCTGCCGCTGCTGGAGACGCGCGACGGCCTGCCGAAGGCCGTGCGGGCCGTGACGCCGCTGCCCGACGGGCGCGTGTTCTATGCGGTGGATGCGCGGGTGCAGGTGTACGACCCGGCCAGCGAGCAGGTGGACGTGCTGACGTCGGTGGACGGGATCATTCACTGCCTGGCCGTGCACGACGCCAGCCTCCTGATCGGCACGGACCGCGGGACGCTGCTCCGCTGCGACTGGCTGCGGCCGGACGACGTGTGGGCGCCCTATCGGCGCAGCGGGCCGCTGGAGTCGGTGCAGGTCCGGGCGTGGCACGACCTGGTGGAGCTGGTGGTGCCGGGCGGCGACTCCGGGATTCTGGCGGTGTACGAGCAGGAGAACATCGTGGCCCGACTGGCGTCGGGGCGTTTCCCGATCCGCCAGGCGTGGGCGGGCGACGACGTGCTGGTGGGGCTCAGCGACCGCCGCGACATGCTGCTGGTCATGCACGGGGCCAGCTCCACCGGGCGGGCGCTCGAGGCGCCGCTGGCGCGGCTGCTCGGGACGGCGATCCAGGACGTGTGCCTTGTGACGCGCGCCGCCGAGTCTGCGCCGCAGGCGTAGAAGGTCGAAGGGGCGCGGCGGCAGGCGCGTCCATCCCGTGGGTGTTGCTGGAAAGGGCCGGGTTCCGCGATGGTCATACCGACGGATGCGCGCGGATGGGCGCGGCTGATCGATCACACGCTGCTCAAGCCGGAGGCCACCGCGGAGCAGATCGACCGGCTCTGCGACGAGTGCATCGAGAACGATTTCGTGGCGGCGTGCGTGAACCCGGTCTGGGTCGAGCGCGCCGCGGCGCGACTGGACGGCGCGGCGACGCGTGTTTGCAGCGTGGCGGGCTTTCCGCTGGGCGCGAGCCTGGCCGAGATCAAGGCCGCGGAAGCCTCCCGCGCGGTGAGGCAGGGCGCCACCGAGATCGACATGGTGATCAACATCGGGGCACTGACCGGCGGCGACGCGCAGCTCGTGACCCGCGACATCGCGAGCGTCGTCGATGCGGTGAAAACGCTGGATGAGCGCGTCCTGGTCAAGGTGATTCTGGAGACCGCCGTGCTGGACGAGCGGCAGATCGTGCAGGGCTGCCGCTGCACGGCAGAGGCGCAGGCGGACTTCGTGAAGACTTCGACGGGCATGCACCCGGCAGGGGGCGCGCGAGTCGAGCACGTGGCGCTGCTGCGCAAGCACGCGGCGCCGCTGAAGGTGAAGGCGGCGGGGGGCATTCGGGATCTTCGGATCGCCCGGGCAATGCTGGAGGCCGGCGCAGACCGGCTGGGCATGTCGGCGAGCGTGGCCGTACTGGCGCAACTGCGCAACGCGTAGACGGGAACGCCGCCTTGTCAAACTTCGATGTCTCCGTTCTTTTCTTCCTCCAGCTCGCGGCGATCCTGGGTGCATGCCGGGTCGTCGGGCTGGTTGCACGGCGGCTCGGCCAGCCGCAGGTCGTGGGCGAGATGGTGGCGGGCGTGCTGCTGGGCCCGTCGCTGTTCGGATACCTGGCGCCGGAGGGGCAGGCGGCGCTGTTCCCGGCGCCGACCCATCCCGTGCTGTACACGGTGGCCCAGGTCGCGGTCGCGTTCTACATGTTCACCGTCGGGCTGGAGTTCCGCTTCGACCTGCTGCGCGAGCGCGCCCACGGCGCGGTCGCCGTGTCGATGGCCGGCATCGCCACGCCGATGGCCCTCGGCGCCCTGCTCGGCCTTGCGTACGCCGGCGACGCGCGGCTGTTCTCGAAAGACGCGGCGGCGTGGGAGGTGATGCTGTATCTCGGGTCGGCGATGTCGATCACGGCGTTTCCGATGCTGGCGCGGATCATCTTCGAGCGCGGGCTGACGGGCACGCGGCTGGGGGCGCTTTCGCTGGCGGCGGGCTCGATCGACGACGCTTCGGCCTGGTGCGTGCTGGCGATCGTGCTGGCGAGCTTTCAGAACGAGGCCGCCATCGCCGTCTGGGCGATCGGCGGCGGGCTGGCCTACGTGGCGTTCGTGCTGGTCGTGCTGCGGCCGCTGCTGCGCCCGCTGGCGCGCGCGGTCGAGCGTGAAGGCAAGCTGAGCCGCGGCGTCCTGGCGTGGGTGCTGATGCTCGTGGCGCTCGGCTGCTGGTTCACCGACTGGATCGGCATCTACGCGGTGTTCGGCGGCTTCCTGATGGGCGTGGCGATGCCGCGCGGGTTGCTGACGGAGCGGCTGCGCGCGACCATCGAGCCGCTGCTGACGGCGATGCTCGTGCCGTTCTTCTTCGTCTGGTCCGGGCTCAACACGCGGTTGGCGCTGGTCGATTCTCCCGGGCTGTGGCTCGTGATGGCGCTCGTGCTCGCCGTGGCGATATTGGGCAAAGGGCTTGCCTGCGGCATGGCGGCGTGGATGAACGGTGAGCCGCCGCGGAACGCCGTGGCGATCGGCGCCCTGATGAACTCGCGCGGGCTGATGGAGCTCATCATCGCGAACATCGGCCTGGAGCGCGGCATCATCACGCCGACGCTGTACTGCATGCTGGTGCTGATGGCGGTCGTGACGACGCTGATGGCCACGCCGGCATTCGAGCTGGCGCTGCGAACGCGCCCGCTGCCCGGCGCCGCCGTCGAGCACGCGGGCATCTGAGCAACCGGGGCACTGCCGATGCCGGACACCGATGCACCCGCCACTGGATCCGGACGGGCGCGCGAGCCGCGCCGCCCGGCCTTTCACTTCTGGCTGCTGCTGCCGGCGGCGGCGGCGGCGGGGCTGCGCTTCTGGGGGATCGGCGACGAAAGCCTGTGGGAAGACGAGGCCGCGAGCCTGCTGTACACGCAGTTGCCTCTGGGCACCCTGCTTGGGTCGTGTGTTGATCCGGGCAACCCGCCGCTGTATCGCGTCCTGCTGAAGGGATGGATCGCGCTTTTCGGCGATGCCGAAGCAGGCGTTCGCTCGCTCTCGGCTTGCTTCGGCGTGGCGGCGGTCTACGCCGTGGGACTGCTGGGGCGCGCGTTCTCGGGCAGCGCATGCGCGGGCTGGGCGGCGGCGATGCTGCTGGCCCTCGCGCCGCAGCACGTGTTCTTCAGCCAGGAGACGCGCGCGTACGCGCTCTCGGGCCTGCTGGGTCTGCTGTCTACGCTGTGCCTGCTGCGGCTGCTGCGCCGACCGAACACCGCCAACGGAGCCGTCTACGCCGTGCTTGCGGCGATGGCCCCGTACGTGCATTTCCAGGGGTTCGTGCTGCTGGCCGGGCAGCTCGCCGGCGCGCTGCTGTGGACGCTCATGCCCCCGCGCGCCCGGCCGTCCTGGCGCGCCGCCGCGTGGCTGCTTGCGGCGGCGGCGTTGACGGCTCCGTGCGTGGCGCTGTACGTGCGGCCGGGGTTACTCACCCCGGGCGGGTACTCGTACTGGCAGGGAGCGCCAACGTGGCACGGCGTGGCCACCATGCTCGTCGAGTGGACGCTGGGACACCCGGCGGCACGGCGCGTTCCGGCGGAGTTGAGCGGCGGGCAGATCGCGATGCTGCTGGCCGCCATCGCGCTTCCGGGCGTGATCGCGTGGCTGGCAAGCCGCGGCGCCCGCCGCGAGTGGATGCTTTACATCGGCGTGTTGTACGGCGCGATGGCGGCCTTCGTGGTCCTGACGATGTGGAAGCCGGTATGGCAGCCCAAGTACCTGAACCTGCTTCAGCCCTTGTACCTCGTGGGCGTGGCGTGGTCGGTGCGGGCGGCGGCGATCGGGCTGCGGTCGCGCGCGGTCGTGGCCGAGCGCGCGGGGGCGCTCGCGCTGGTCGGCGCCGCGGTGGTGTGGCTCGCGCCGGCGCTCCGGGAGCAGCGCGCCCGGCCCTGGCGGCCCGACTACCGCGGGGCGATGGCGGCAATCGCAGCGCGCGATCCGAGCGGCGCGGCGCCGATCTTCGTGTACCGAACGAGCTACCTGGCCGTGGGGTACTACGAGACTGGCCGGCGCAGCCGGGCCGAGTTTTGTGAGATTCCGTCCGGCAATCCTGGGGAGGGCGAGGTGTTGCGCCGGCTGGCGGCCCACCGCAACCCGCGGGTCGTCGAGTTCCGCGATGCCGGCTCGTTGCCGGAACTGGTCTCGGGAGCCGTTCGCGGGCATGACCGCGCGTTTGTTGTCGTGAGTGAGTCGCAGGCAGGATCGTCGTGGCGCGACGTGCTGCTGGGTGACGCCGGAGATCGCCGACTCATCAGCGAGACTTGGCGTGTGCATGTTGCGCTTGTAGGGCGCTAAGTGCACAGAAAGAGCTGCGTATGCACAAAGAGCGCGTGCGCAACGGGCGGAGATTCGCAAAAAAAAGCCCGCTCCCTCCGACCTGGGAACGGGCTCCTGATCCAAATTGGCAAGAAGGGCGAGCCGACTTACATCTTGCCAACCCTCTCCACGCCGTGTGGAGAGCTCAGTTCACCCAACAAAACCCCCGCCGCGCGGGTAGTATTCCAAAACCGCGGCGCTTTCCGGCGAGACGGCGAGGAATCATTCAGAAAAAGGGAGCCATTGCGTGAGCGCAAGGCCACCGGGCGGACCACGGGAGCGCGAGAGGAACCTGCCGCAGCACCGAAGCTGCTGGCACGGATTCGGGTATGTCTACCCGGTCATCGGGCGGCGCAGCGGCGGGCTGAGCATCGGCGTAAATCTTTGCCCAGACGGGCGCTGCAACTTCAACTGCGTGTACTGCCAGATCGACAGAACGCGCGCTCCGCGGGTCCACACCCTGGACCTGGAGCGCCTCGGCGCGGAACTGCGTAGCCTCCTGACACTCCGGGAGCGGATCTTTGACGAGCCCGAGTTCCGAGACGTGGACCCGACCCTGCGCCGCCTGCGGGACATCGCCTTCTCCGGCGACGGCGAGCCGACGGCCTCCCCGCAGTTTCGCGCGGCCGTCGAGCTCGTCGTGGGCTTGCGGCATGAGCTGGCACTGGGCGACACGAAGATCGTCGTCATTACGAACGCGAGCCGGCTCCGCCACGCCGAGGTGGAGGCCGCGCTGGAGCTGCTGGACCACAACAACGGCGAAGTCTGGGCGAAGCTCGACGCGGGGACACAGGCCTACTTCGAGAAAGTGAACCGCACCCTGCTCCGGTTGGATGAGATCGTCGGAAACATCGCCCATGCGGCGCACTGCCGGCCCATTGTCATCCAGTCGATGTTCATGGCCATTCACGGCCAGGCGCCCTCCGGCCACGAGATCGAAGCCTACGTCCAGCGCCTCCGCGACCTGATCGAACGCGGCGCCCGGCTCAAGCTCGTTCAGGTCTACACCGTCGCGCGGCGGCCCGCCGAAGACTGGATCGGCCCACTGGACGCGCAGGTGCTTGAGGAGATCGCCGAGCGCGTCCGGGCCGCAGGCGCGCCGGCCGCGGTGTATCCGTGAGCGCTGCCGCTGGGCGCATCGGGCTGTTCATCGGGGGCGCGATCGCGCTCGCGGTGCTCTGTCTGCTGTGGCCCGCGGCCGCGGCCACCGTCGAGATCCTGCGCGCCGCGGCGTGGGAAACCGCCGCCATGTCCCCACGGCGCTGGATGCTCCTGGGGCGCGGCGTCGACGTGGCGCTGCGTTCGGGCGCCGTGGCGACGATTCTCGGCGGCGGGCTGGCGGTCGGCCTCGCCGCGCGCAGCGCGGCGGCGCGGTGGACGTGCGCGGCGGTGGGGCTCGTGGTTCTGCTGACGCCGCCGTACGTCTATGCCTATGCGTGGAGCCTTCCGGCGCTTCCGGGGGGGCTGCTGACGGCGCAGGTGCTGAGCCGCGATCAGTACGAGCTGGTGACGCGGTGGCGTGCGACGTGGTGCCTGGGGACGTGGAGCGCGCCGCTGGCGGCGGCCGTGATCTTCAGCGGTTGGCAGGGCACGGCGCGGCGGGTCTACCAGCTAGCGCTGCTGGATGCGAGCCCGGCAAGGGCCTTGCTGCGCGGGGCGCTGCCGACGATGACCCCCGCCGTGCTGGCGGCGTTCGGCCTGAGCGCCGGCTTGGCGCTGAGCGAGTTCTCGGTGTGCCACCTGTGCCTCGTGCAGACGTGGAACACCGAGATCCTCGCCGAAGCGCAGCTCGGGCGAGCCGGGACGGCGCTGCTGCTGGGCTGGCCCCTGGCGGCGGCCGTCGGCGCGGTCGTGCTCGCACTGCTGCCGGTGCGAAAGAGACTGGCGGAGCTGCTGGCGCGGCTGAGCGGGAACGCGGCCACGTCGCGTGTGGAAACCGCGGCGACGCGGCAATGGCCGGGCCTTGTCGTGGCGGGCCTCGCCGCCGCCGTGCTGCTGCTGCCCTGGGCCGTTTACCTGTCGTACCTGAGCGAACCGGCGGCGCTGCTGCGCGCCTGGCGCACCTTCGTGATGCAGAGGGACCAGGCGCCGGCGCTGCCGTACGCCGTCGCCGCCGCGGTCGCCGGGGTGTGGCTGGCGCTGGGAGTTGACTTTCTCCTTGGCCCGCGGCGAGCGGACTGGCCGGTGGTCCTGCGCGGCGCGGGTTGGGCTATTGCACTCGCCGCGCTGGCGGCGGCGCTGATGCCGCCGGTCGTGGTGGGAGACGCGTTCGTCGCGGCGTATCACCAGGCGCCGGCGGTTTACGATCATTGGCCGATCCTGAGCCTGGCCCTGGCGGCGCGGCTGGCGATCGTGCCGATCGGGCTGCTGGTCGCGGCCCGGGCGCGCGTTGACGGGTACGCCGGCATGGCCGCCGCCGACGGGGCGAGCTGGTGGCAGTGCTGCCGGCAGGTGCGCTGGCCGCTGATGCGCGGGGCGCTCATGAAGGGTGGGCTGCTGGTGGCCGTGTTGGCGCTGACGGAGGTGGCCGTATCGCAGATGGTGACGCCGCCGAGCGTGAACAACGTGGCGCGGAGGCTGCTGAACGAGATTCACTTCGGGCGCAACGATGACGTGATCGCCCTGAGCCTGTACATGACGGCCCTTGCGGCCCTCGGCGCCGGGGGATTGCTGGCCACCGCCGGCCGGCGCGCCCGGCTGTAGGGCGCGGTGCGGCGGGGGGCCGGCTCGATGCAGGCTCAGCGCCAAAAGACCGCGCCGACGCCGAGCTCGCGCAGCAGATCGTCCTCGCGCTCGTGCATCCGCCGGAATGCGGCGGGGTCGTGATCGTCGTAGCCGGAAAGATGCAGAAGACCGTGGGCGAGATAGAGGGCCAGCTCGGCGCGGGCCGCGGCGAGGGTGAACGGGCGGGCGCGGCGGCGGGCCTCGTCGGCGCAGACGACGATCTCGGCCTCGAGCAGGCCGCGGCGGCGCGACGTGCCGAGGTCGAAGGTCAGGACGTCGGTGCTGCCGCGGATTCCCGTGGTCTCGGCGTGCAGGCGGGCCATGCGCCGGGCGCCCACGACGGCGATGGACAGGCTGCCGCGCGAAAAGCCCTCGCGCCGTGCCACATGGCGCGCGACTCGCACAAGCAGCGGGACGGCGCGCCACGCGGCGCGGATGCGCCAGGCGACGTCGATCCCGAGCGCCTGGCGATCGCCGCCGTCGCCCACGCCGGCGCCCGTCGCGCGGGGCGGCGTCACGAGCCGGCGCCGCCCTTGAGCAGCGAGCGGGCCTCGCCGGCGGCTTTCTCCATGTGGGCGGCGTGGGCGGCGATCCAGGATTCGAGCTGGGCGGCGCGGGCCCGGGCGCGTTCGGCTTCGAGGCGCGAGGTGGCGAGGTCGTTCTTGAGCGCCTCGAGCTCGGCCTGCGCGGCCTGGAGGCGCGACTCCAACTGGACCGTCTGGTCGGCGACGGCCGTGTGATTGTGCATCAGCGTGGGCAGCGGCAGCTCGACCGTGATCTCGACGCTGCCGTCGTCGAGGTCGCGCGGCGCGAGATAGCGAAATCCGCGGATCAGTGTCTCCGTTCTGGCCGAGATGCGGCCGTTAGACTCGCTGAGCGCCTGGCCCTCGAGCTGCGCCGCCAGGTTGCGCAGGGCCACGACCTCCGCGGCCCGCCGGGCCATGAGCTTCGCTTGCGGAGCCGGCTTGCCCTGCGGCGGGCGGCCGATGCCGGTGGCGCGGATGACGGCGGGCTCAGAGGCGGCCTGCGTGGGGGGCTGGGCGGGGGAGGGTTGCGGGTCCTGGTTCGGTACTGGTCCCAGGAGAATAAGCAGCGAGATCAGGCTGGCGTGCATGGCGGTCTCCAGAACGGGGCAGAGTTATGCTCCAAGGGCCGCACGGGCGCGTGCGGCAAGCGAGACTCATGCTGAACAAGACAATGCGGCTTGGCCGAGGTTAGCCGCAGGGCGATAATAAGGGGAAAGCGGCGCTGGGGGGGTATCCCCGGCGCCGAATCCCGTGTGGTGGAAGGCCCACGGGCGCCGAGGGGGCCGAGGGGCGACATCGGGGACTGGACACTGGCTTGAAGATCCGCCGAGCGCTGATCAGCGTTTACGACAAGACGGGCATCGTCGAGTTCGCGCGCGCCCTGCACGACGAGTTTGGCATCGAGCTGATCTCCACGGGCGGCACGGCGAAGGTGCTGACGGAGGCGGGCATTCCGGTCACGCTCGTCGAGACGATCGCCGGCTTTCCGGAGCTGCTGGACGGCCGCGTCAAGACGCTGCACCCGAAGATTCACGCGGCGATCCTGGCCGACCGCGACAACCCGGAGCACATGCGGCAGCTCGCGAAGCAGGGGATCGAGCCGATCGACCTGGTCGTGGTGAATCTGTATCCGTTCGAAAAGGCTGTGGCAGACCCGAACTGCACGTTCGAGCAGGCGATCGAGATGATCGACGTCGGGGGCGTGGCGCTGCTGCGCGCGGCGGCGAAGAACCACCGGCACGTGCTGGTTCCTGTGCACCCAGATGACCTCGAGCGCCTGCGGCTGTGGCTTCGCGAAGACGCGCTGACGAACGAGGGTTGGGAACAGGTGCGGCGTGACTACGCGGTTGGCGCCCTGCTTGCGACGAGCCGATACGATGCGGCGATCGCATCATGGATGAGCAAGGGGCGAGCCGGCGCGGTTCATCTGACCGAGACAGAAGCGCTGCGATACGGAGAGAACCCGCATCAGTGTGCTGCGGCCGCCAGTGTGGCAGAGAGCCGCGTGCCAGAGGTTGTGCTTCGCGGTCTGACGGCCGGCGTGCCCCGCTCGTTCGACCTGACCTGGGCCGGCCTGCTGCTGAATAGGGCCCAGGCGCTGTCGTACAACAACTACCTCGATGCGGATGCGGCGCTCGGGCTGTGCGCGGAGCTGACGCGCGCGGGGGCTATGCTCTCGCGCCAGGAGAGCGATGCAACCTCAGGCCTCGATGCAGCGTCAGGCCT
>CAADGL010000014.1 GCA_900696525.1 uncultured Planctomycetota bacterium | reverse complement strand
GCCGGCCTCGTCCAGCGAATCCACCGCGAACCAGTTGCTGCCCTTCAGCGGGAACGACCCGCGCTTGTCGCCGCGCAGCCGCCGGCGCGTCACGTATTTCCAGTACGCCGCGTGCAGCGCGATCTCGGCGATGCTGTGGCGGCGCGGGCCCGGACGCCAGAGCGCCAGCTCCGCCGTGACGCGGCGCGTGGCGGCGCGCAGATTCGGGCCGTGCCAGGCCTTGCGATCGAACGCCTCGTCAACCAGGCGGAGGAGATGCGGCGTCGTGGCCCGTGTCCCCGTGGCGGTCGTCGTCGTCATGGCGGTCTGCGTCGTGGCGGCCCGCGCCGCGCTACTCTTGTCTTTCATGAAGGTCTCTCAACGTCTTTCATGAACTCTCAACGAGGCAATTCGGGAACCCGGTTACCGCTGCGATCGGCGCCGATGCGAGTGCGGTCGAATGGAGGTGCGGCTTGGATCGGCTCGGATCGACCGGCACAGCTCAGCGCCCCGCATCGAGGAATCGCCGGACGTCCAGCTTCGGCGGCGGGCCCGGCGCCACCGGCGGCGGAATCGGCCCAGGGTATTTTCGTCCGGCCTCGCCCACCTGCAACAACAGCGCCAGGCCGACCTGCACGCCACCGGCGTCGAGCGACACGGGCACGGAATACACCTCGTTGGGCAAGCGGTTAGCGCCCTCGAGCAGCAACAGGAACGACCACGGCGAAGCCGGAAGCTGTGGCGTGGCGGGTGCGGGTTTCGTGGCAATCGTACCGGGGTTCACGTCGCGAACGGCCACGGAGGCGGGCTCAAGACCACTCGCCGACAAGGCCCATGCAAGCCGCCGGCCGTCGGCCTGGCGCTGCTGCGCGTTGAAGTCGGCCGGCCGCGTCCTGAGGACGGCGGAGCGGCTCAGCTCGATCGGCCCGGCCGGCTGCTGTCCGGCGGCATCCAGCAATGGAAGGCGAATCGACGCGGCGCCGTAGAAGTTCGTGAAGTTCCGCACGCCGTCGAGGCCGCTTTGCTCCGTCACCCAGAGCTGCACGGGCAACGGCGTCGCCGAATGGCTGGCGAGCGGCGCCCCGCTTTCGCCGCACACGAAGCGCGTCCAGGCGGCGCAGCGCTCAACGGTCGCGGCCGTGGGCTCGAGGCTGGTCGAAAGATCGGGGTTTCCGTAGTGGTGCTGCAAGCGGGCCACGTCGCGCAGCAGCTCGATGAACTGCTGCGGGTCGATCGTGCGGACGACGGCCAGCGCGGCCAGGTCGCCCGGCTTTTCGCCCGCCGGAGAGCCGCCGATCGGATACTTCCCGGCGAGCGGACCGACGCGCTCGTGCGTGCGGCGCAGCAGCCCGTGCCGCGCCAGCTCCGGTGCGTGCTGCGCCAGGGCGGCCAGCGGCGCCCACAACCCCGCCGCGGTGCTCGAACCGGCCGACGCCCCCAGCGCACGTGCGAGCGCCGCCGTATCCGGCAGGCCGCCGGCGCTGCCGGGATCGTCGAGGGCGCGGAGCCCGGCGACAAACTCGCGCCAGGCTTTCGCAGCCGCCGGGCTCTCGGCGGTCGTCAGCCAGCGCTCCAAGTCGCCGCTCTGCGCGTCGCGCAGCGCCGTCGCCAGCCGCGAACGAGCCTCCGCACCCCCTGTGCGAGGGACTTCGGCGTCGGCTTGCAGCATGTTCCTGCGGATCGCCGCCGCGCGCTCGCCCACCGCTGCGTCGATGTCCACGCCGGCCAGCCGCCGCGCGAACTCCGACCACGCCAGCCCGCCGCGCGAGCACTCCTCCAGCAGCAGCAGAACGGCCTCGTCGTGCAGCCGAGGCGGTGAGTCGCACACCGCGCGCCAATCCGCGAAGTACGCCGCGACGTAGGCGTCCGCCGCCGCGTCGAGCGCGTCTCGAAGCCCGGCGTCTTCGAGTTTCTGCTGGACCATCGCGACGGCTTGCAGCGTCTGGATCAGCAGCTCGCGCGTGTGATAGCGCGTCAGCAGCGGACCGGGCGTGAAGTCTCCGCCGGTGTTGAACCGGTTGGCCATGAAGGGCAGTCCGGCGTCGTCCTGCCAGACGTCGCCCATGAGCCGCGCGGCGCCCGGTCGCGAGAAGGCCCCTGCCTCGACGTTCGTCTTCGCGGCGGCGGCGGCCATTGTCTTCAGCAAGGCGTCGCGCCGTCCGAGCACCTGCTGATTCCAGACCGCTTCGGAGAGGCGATAGAGCCGCGCAGGATGCCAGAACGAGGTCGCGCTCAGCCCGGAGCGGCTCTCGACCTGGCTTGGGTCGGCGCGGCCGGCGGCCAGCCACGGCCCAAGCGCGCCCTCCGCTGATGGCTCCGCGACGCCAGACCCGCTGGTCCTCTCGACCAACGCCGGCCACTCGGCCAGCGGCGGCAGCCGCTCGGGCAGGTCCGCCTCGCGGCGCGCGAGCGCATCGAGCTCGGCGAGAAAGCGGCGCAGACGACCGCCGGGGCCGAGCGAATCGGGGGCGAGCGCGACGCTCGGGGTCTGGTCGGCCCCACCCTCGACGACGCGCACGAGGCCGCCGGTGGCGAGCCATTCCAGCGGGTCGCGCGACGCGGCGCCGTCGCCAAGAGCGGTCGTAACCAGCTCCTCGAGCCGCCGCCGCACGTCCTCGGAGAGGTCGTTGCGCACTTTCTGCACGTCGGTCAGCGCCTGGCGGATCGAGTCGTTGCTCGTGCGTTCGGCGCCGATTCGCAGGGCGTCCTCGATGGCGGCAAACTCGCCTTCCCACTGCCGCGCGAGCAGACCGAGAATCGACGGCGAGGCGGCGTCGGTCGTGGGCAGGGGGCGCACGATGCGCTGCTTGACCGCCGGGGGCCGCTCGGCGCCCAGGAAGCCCGCCAGGTTGTAGTACTCCCGGGCAATCGAGCCGTCGGGTGGCGTCACGTTGAGATTGCCGAGCGTGTCGGCCTCCGCGGTGAGCGCCACGAGCCGGCGGCGCGCCTCCGCGGCCTGCGCGCCGCCGCCGGCCAGCGGCGCGGCCAGGCCCAGCAGTTCGGCGTAGCGCTCGCGCAGCGCCCCGACGCGCGCGGCCAGCCCCACCCAGTAGCGAATCGCCGCATCGGAGCTCCCCTCCGACAGCTCGGTGGAGCGCTTCCAGCTCTCGGCGACGGCGTGGGCCCGCCGGGCGACGATCGTGACGCCGGCGACGGCCCGCGGCGCATCGAAGCCGAGCGCACCGATGAGCACGTCCTTCCGGAATGAGGCGGATTGCCGCGCAAGCGACGCGAGCGCCAGCTCCGTCTGCCGGCCCACGTCCTGGCGCTCGGCCTGGCCAAGCGGCAGCGCACCAAGGGCCGAGTTGAGTGCGGCGGCGCGCGCGGCGGCCGCGGCCTGGTCCAACGGCTGGTCCGACTTGGAAAGCACGTCGGCGCACCACTGCGCGTAGACGGCGAGCGCGGCGGTGTCATCCTGGCGCGCTCCGGGGGGGGCCGCTGCGGCGAGCCGCTGTTCGAGGTCGAGCACGATGGGCCGCACGACAACGCTCAGGACGTAACGCGCGTGGATCTGCTCGACGTAGCCGCGCGGCTCGCCGATGTCGGCCCCGAGGGATACGAAACGCGCCAGCAGGGCCGCGTCGGGCCGGTCATACGCGCGGATGTGCCCTTCCAGCCGCCGCGCGAGCTCAAGCCGCTCCGCAAGGCCGAGCCTCGGGTCGGGGTTCTCGATCTGCAATCGGGCCTGACGGCAGTCCTGCTGCGGCGCGGTCACGAGCCCGCGGACGCCATAGGCGCCAAAAGCGAACAGCCCGGCCATCAGCGCCAGCAGCGCCATGGAGCCGAGCCAGACGAGGCGGCGGGCGCGGCGGTTGCGCAGGACGTCGCGGCTGGAGCGGAAGACCAGCCCGGCCTCGGGGAAGACCTTGCGCGCGTAGGTGTCGTGGATGAAGAAGGGTTTGGAATCAACGGGTTTGGGCGGCGCCTCAACCAGGCCGGCCCCGGCGCGCGAGCGCCGCAAGGCGTCGAGGATGGGCACGCCCTCCTGCACCGACGAGGTGAAATAGAAGCCGCGAAAGAAGGGCGGCTCGATCAGCGGGCTGCGTTTGAACAGCGTGGCGACGTACTCGCCCAGCGGTGCTGCCAGGCCGTTGAACGACTCGGGAAACGTCGCGATCAGCTCGCGCTCATCCGCCGGCACGTTGCGTTGCAGGTAGCGCAGGCTCCAGTCGCGGATGCGCCGCCGCAGTCCGTCGAAGACCTCGGGGAACGTGTCCGGGTCGTAGGGCTCCTGGAACTCGCCCGGGCGCGACCAGCCGAACATCTGGTTCTTCGCGGCCAGGTCGACGCGGATCTCCTCGCAGAACTCGTTGAACCCGCCGACGAGGTCCATCTTTGTGACCAGCAGGAACGCCGGAAAGCGCACGCCGAGCTGCCGCTGCACCTGCCGCAGGCGGTCGCGCAGGATGATCGCCTTCTGGGAGCGCTCGTCGCTGTTGTCGCGCAGCAGCTTGTCCGCGGGCACGGCCACGATCACGCCGTTGATCGGGCAGCGCGAACGGTTCTGCCGCAGCAGCTTCAGGAAATACTCCCACTCGGTCTTGTCGGTCGTGCCCTCCTCGTGAAAGGCGATGCGGCCGGCGGTGTCGAGAATGACCGCGTCCTCGGTGAACCACCAGTTGTAGTTGCGCGTGCCGCCGAAGCCCGGCACCTCGTCCTTGCCCAGCGGAAAGTCGAGCCCGGAGTGGATCAGCGTGTAGGTCTTGCCGCAGCCCGGCTCGCCCATCAGGATGAACCACGGCAGCCGGTAGACCGACAGCCCGTTGGCCTTCAGGTCACCCAGCTTGCGCGTGAACTTCTCGCGGATGACCTCGGTCTGCTCGAACTCGTCGGCCCGCGTCGGCCCCTGGGTGCGCAGCGCGTCGCTCAGCCGCGCCAGGCCGCGCGTCCGCCGCAGGACCCCCGCGCCCCACAGGCCCGCCGCGAGCAGCGCCCCCGCACCGAAGACGGCAAGCAGGGCCCACTGAGCCTGGGGCTTGAGCAGCGCCGGCAGCACAAACCAGCCGGTCAGCCCGACCAGCGCGAGAACCATAACGACGATTCCGGCGCGGATCACCGGCGCGAGGTTGAGAAAGTCCGACCATGGCGAGCGCTTCATTCCTCACCCCTGGCTGCGCGCTTGTGCATGGGTCGCTTCATGAACCGCTCGCGGTAGAGACGGCGACAGCATCCTGGCGCAGGTCGCCGACCATGTCCTTCCAGTAGCCCCAGGTCGCCGCCAGGTAGACCGCCAGCACCAGCAGCGCGGCCAGCCCGACGTAAGCCAGCCGGGTGCTCGGGCGATAGTCCGGGTCGAGCTCGGTCGTGTGCTCGGTCGTCTCCGGGAAGAAGGCACGCTCGCGGGTCCGGGCGGCGGCGGGCAGGCTGGAGAAGAGTCGCGCCGTGAGCTCGCGTCTGGCGGCCGGGTCGCCGGCGAGTCGCCCCTCGAACCCCAGTTGCTGCGCGACGTACAGCACGCTGCGCAGGTCGATCTGTTCCGCAGACTGCGAGGAAGCCGCGTCCGCGAGCGCCTGCTCGCACAGCTCGTAGAAACGGCGCGGGCCGTCTTTGCCGGGTTGTTTCAGCAGCGTCTGCTCGAGGCGCTGCGCGGCCCAGTCGTCCCGGCCGGGCCACTCCCAGCGCTCGGCGAGCTGCTCGTCAGCCAGGTAGACCAGCGCCTGCCGCGCGGCCTGCCAGGCGCCGCGCTGTGGTCCGCTCCCGGCGCGGGCGTCGAGATCGAGCAGAAGCTCGCTCAGACCAGCACGGATCGCGTCCGGCGAGAGGGCCTCGTCGGCCGCGAGCCGGCGCTTCAGCGCGATCAGATAGGCGAACACTTCGCTCGCCAGATCGTAGACGGAAAAGGGCACGAGCGGACTCCTGCGCCAACCCGGGCCGCGCCCGACGGGGCGCGCGTTCGTGCGCGGGGGGACGATGCCGACTGTCATCGTGCCGGGCGGCGCGCCGGCGATCAATAGCCGCGATAGATCTGCTTGCGGCCCACCTTCACCAGGATGTCGCGCGGCTCCAGCGGTCCGGGGACCGGCTGGATGATCAGCGGCGGATTCCGCGCCAGGCCGCTCTCGGTCGAGTAACGCGCGTAGATCGCGATGGCCGACTCTTCTTCGCCGGGCGCCGGATGGCGGACGGCCACGCGGACCGGTGGGCTGCCGCGGGCCTGGTCGCGGGCCGAGACGAGCGCGTCGCCCACGCGCGTGTCGAAATCGGGCCGCGCCGCCCCGGAGCGCAGCGCCAGCACCTGCCCCGGGGGCAGGATGATCTCGCCGGCGTCGCGCCGGCGGAACCACTCGTCGGCCAGCAGCTTCCGCCGGGTGATGGCGGGATGACGGGCGACATCGGCGGGCGTGAGCAGCAGGATGTCGAGCTCGAGCATGCTGGCGGTGTTGTCGTCGCGGTCGTCCCAGGCGTTGATGACGTCGGCGACCTCGAAGGTGATGGTGCTGTGGCTGGCGCAGCCAAGCAGCATCGCGACCAGGCCAAGCGGGAATGCAGGCAGCAGGCGCATGCGGGGTCCTCGTTGTGTGAATGCGGCCTGAACGCGCCCGAAGCGACTCGCGGGCGGTACGTGCCGCGACAGTATGGGGCCGGGGTGTTGAAAATCAAGCCGCGCCGCTTGCCGTTCGCCGCCCGCGGCAATATTTTCTTCAAAACATTCTGAAACAGTGGAGGAGCCGCCGTGACCTCGCGCCTGCAACTCGCCCGCAGCCTGTTCGTCCGCCGCTGGGGCGAGATGGGCGGCTACTGGGGCATCAGCCGCACCATGGCCGAGATTCACGCCCTGCTTTTCGTCTCGGCCCGCCCCTTGTGCACCGACGACGTCATGGACCAGCTCAAGATCTCTCGCGGCAACGCCAGCATGAACCTGCGCGCCCTCGTCGACTGGGGGCTCATCGACCGCGTACACCAGCTCGGCGACCGAAAGGAGTACTTCCGGGCCGACACCGACGTGTGGCACATGTTTGAAACGATCATGCGCCAACGCCGCCGTCGCGAGGTCGAGCCCGTCTTCGCAACGCTCGAGCGCTGCTGCGAGATGGTCCGCGCCCCGCAGGGCGCGCCGGGCGGCGACGACCCGCACGAGGCGGCCGAGTTCCTCCAGCGCCTGGACGACCTGCGCCGTTTTCTCACGTCGATGGGCCGCCTCTTCGAGCTCGTACTGCTGGTCGGCCCGAAGGGCGTCGAGGGCCTGGCCGCCGCTATGACGCCGCCGCCTGGCACACGCCCCCGCCGCACCCGGACACGCGCCGCCGGACGACCCTGAGCGTTCAGGGCGCCTCCCGTTCGCGCTACCGCCCCAACGTACGCCGCCGTAGAATGGCGCCGACGGCCGGCTCGCAGCGACGGTGCGGCGGCCGCCTGAACGGCTGGAAAGGCGCGAGCGCCGCGCACGCGAGGAGAGTCTTCGATGTCCGTGCCACAGGATCGTCGGTACGCCCAGACCCACGAGTGGTTCAAGCTCGACGGCCGGATCGTCACCATCGGCATCACGCAGTTTGCCGCCGACGAGCTGACCGACGTCACGTACGTGGCGTTGCCGTCGGTCGGCAAGGAAGTGCAGGCGGGGACGAGCTTCGGCGAGATCGAGTCGGTGAAGGCGACGAGCGATCTGTACACCGCCGTGAGCGGGACGGTCCGGGAGGTCAACACGCGGCTCGACGCCGAGCCGGAGCTGGTCAACAACGATCCGTTCAACGCCGGCTGGATGGTCAAGGTCGAGTGCCGCGACGCCGCCCCGCTCGAAAAGCTCCTCGACGCGGCTGCATACGAGAAGATGATCTCGAAATAACACCCGCCGAAGCCGTGCCCCTGCCCAGGCACCGGCCTGGCCCGCATCCCCTGATACCCGGTACCTCAGCGGCCGGGCGACGCCTTGGACCGGCGGAGCCTCGGCGCCCTGTACAGGACTTCCGGGCGTGACCGCGCGCCGCGGCGGTGTTCTTCCACCCTGGGGACGAGCCCGGCTCAGCCTGTGGGATGAAAACATAGGTCGCGGAAGTTGAAGCGTTACTCATCAACATCGGATTTTAGGAAAAACAAGCGAATCGCGCTTGACCCGGTCGCGGGCGATCGGCTATAAGTGGTCTTCGTAGAGGTGTATCTGTTCGGTCGCATGTCGTACGTCGTTTAGGGGCTCATTGTCAACCACCGCTGTCAACAGGAGGAGGAGAGTCCGTGCGCACATCCCGAGTTCTTCTATCGTTGCTGGCCGCGACGATCGTCGTCGCCCCGGCTGTCGCCGTCGAGATCTGGGCCGTCGATAACCTGGGTGCGACCAACGTGCCCGGCCTGGTCGGCGATCGCGTGATCAAGTTCGACTCCGCCAATCCGCTCGGGACCGTTACGACCGTCGGCGCCACCAACGTCGTCGGCCGGAACATGTCCGGGCTGGACTTCGCCGGCAACGGCGTGCTCTACGCCGCAAGCGGCTTCGGCAGCGCGTTTCCCGGCAGCGAGCTGTTCACAATCAGCACAGTGGACGGCTCTGCAACGCTGGTCGGGTCGCTGGGGCTGCCCGCCGGCACGGCTGTCACCGACCTGTCGTGGAACCCGGCGACCGGCAAGATGCAGGCGCTGACCAGCGCGGGGGGCGGCGGCGCCCAGTCGATCTACGAAGTTCCCCTTGGCGGCGGCCCCGCCGTTCTGGTCGGCCAGATCACCGGCCTGCCCGCCGGCGCGCTGCTCATCGGCATGTCCACCGACAGCGCCGGCGTGAACTACGTCCACAACCTCGCCGACGACCGGATGTACAAGCTGACCGGCCTGGCGGCGGCGGCCATGAGCGCGGGTATCGGCATCGACACCAACTTCAGCCAGGGCATGGTCATGGACTGGCGGGCCAACAACGAGTGGTACCTCGGCTCCATCAGCGCCAACCCGGCGTTTGCCAGCCAGGTGCGACTCATGGACAACAACACCGGCGGAACGTCGTTGATCCTGGCGACCTGGCCGAACAACGGCACGAACGGCCTGCCGCAGTACGAGACGGCGGACCTGGCGATCGTGCCCGAGCCGGGCAGCCTGTGCCTGCTGAGCCTGGCGGTGCTGGGGCTGGCCGCGTCACGGCGACGCTGACGGCTCGCCCAAATACCGATACACCCGCTCTCCCTCCGAGGGTGGCCCAAGGACAACCGCGCCGTTGCGAGCCGGCGGCCGGTTGTCCTGCTGTTTCCTGGACTGGCTCCTGGAACGGGCTGGGGACAGCCCGGCTCTGATTGGCGCCTGGATGGGGCTGCTCCGGGCTGCGGACAGCCCCGCTCTGCCAGTGGCCATTGCACGATCGGAGCCGCGCCCTGTTGCCGCTGGCGAGCGTCGGGGCCCGTTACGATCGCGGCCGGGCCAAAAAAACCCGTGGCGTGAACGCCCGGCGGCGCCCACGCCACGAGTTCTAGGAGAGGAGGAAGGTCTCACGCAAACTTCACCCTTGATACGCCCGCAAGAGCGCCGCGGTTCGCGCGCCTTTCGGAAAAACGCGCGGGTCAGGTTTGCGTGCCCTTCTGATAAACCCGGCGTCGTGGGGGGGCTATTCCAAGTTCTCAGGCGACGTCTGGGGGGGGGGGGGGCTTCCAGCTTGAAAGCCGGCATCGGGGCGGGCTATTCCGGCTTCGCACGGGCGTGACCGTGCGCGCGCCCGAGAAAGTTATCGTACCCTCTGGACGAGAGCGCATTTCGCGCGTATGTTCCTGGTGTCCGCTTGTCTTTGGATCACTCGTGCGCGGTTCGATGATCCATAGACGACGAGTGACACCCATTCGTTCGACGTTCGGACGCGGCTGGCGAGGAACGCCACGTCGCGGTTCGCCGGCCAGGCTTGGGAGCCTCACGCGCCTCCCGAGCGGTGCGGCCCGATCGACTTGGAAGGCACATGACACATCCGCTGCTGAACCTGCACAACCACACGCCATTCTCCGACGGGGCTTACACGATCGACGAGCTATGCGAAGCGCACCTGGCGCTGCGCGGCGTGCGCGTCGACGGCATCGGGATTTGCGATCACCTGTTCTGCACGCCGTCGTCGCACCCCGTGTCCGATGAGCGCGAGTTCCTGCGCGTCTTCGAGCGCGAGACACGGCGCTACATCGACGAGGTCCATGCGGCCCGGCAGCGCTGGGCGGGGCGGCTGACGGTCTACTGCGGCTGCGAGATCAACTGGCCGCTCAACCGCGGGATGCTGCCGGCCATTCAACGGCTGATGCACGGCATCGACTACGTGCTGTTTGAGTTTCTCGACTGGGCGGCGCTGACGCAGCTTGCCAGCCAGGCCCGCCGCTGGCCCTGCCCCGTGGGCCTGGCGCACGCCGACGTGCGCACCGCCTTTCCCAGCACGTCGCTCGACCAGGTCGTGCGCACGCTGGCCAACGCGCGCATCTTCTACGAGATCAACGCCAAGCTCATGCCCCTGGAACAGCACGCCGCCTGGTTCGACATCCTCCCGCGCCATCGCGTGCTCGTCAGCCTGGGAACCGACACCCACGACGACCTCGCCGTTCTGGGGACGCTCACGACCCTGCGCGACTTCGCCCAGCGGCACGAGCTCGGCGACAAGCTGTTCGTCCCGCAGCCGCGCGCCGAAGCCGCCGCCTGAGCACTGGTGCGGTGGCGTCGTCGCGCCGCGGTATACTGGCCGCTGGCCGCGGCGCCGAAGCCAGTGAGTGGCGGCTTTCGCCGCCCGCTTCCTCGCGAGGCTTTCGCATGAAACATCAGAACAGGGAGGAACCGGCCCTGCCGCATCGTGAGATCGTCCGGCGCCACCGCTTCCTCACGGGCGCGGCTCGGATCGGAGAGTTCGCGTGAGCCAGCCGGAGTGCATCGCGGAAGGGCGTCACCTGAGACTGCTGCGACTCGGTCACTGGGAGTACGTCGAGCGCCGCGACACGAGCGGCATCGTGGCGGTCGTCGCCGTCACCGACGACGGCCGGATCGTTCTGATCGAGCAGTTCCGCGCCGCCGTCGGTCGCCGCTGCATCGAATTGCCCGCGGGTCTGGCCGGCGACTCGGCGGAGCATCGGGGTGAGGACCTGATCGCGGCGTCCCGGCGTGAGCTGTTCGAGGAGACGGGCTACGAGGCGGAACGGTTCGAGCACCTGTGCGCGGGCCCGCCTTCGGCCGGGTTGAGCAGCGAGGTGATCACGTTCTACCGCGCGCACGGCCTGAGGCGCGCCGGAGTGGGCGGGGGCGACGCGGACGAGCGGATCATCGTGCATGAGATACCGCTGGCGCAGGCGGACGACTGGCTGAAGCGCGAGGCGGCGGCGGGCACGCTGATCGACCCGAAAGTGTACACGGGGCTGTACTTCGCCGCGCCGCGCGTGAGCTGACAGACGAGGGCGAGTGCGAATCGACGTCAGGCGAGCGCGAACTGACGTCAGGCGAGCGCGAACTGACGAGCCGCGAGCGCCAGCGCGTGACATGACCCCGGGTCCGAAACCTGCCCGTGGGACAGGGGGGCTGCTCCAGTGCCCGCGAGAATGATCCCATACGCGTTCACGCGCCGCGAAACGGGCTGGTCGCTTGAACGGGCGCGTGCGTTGCTCGGCGAGATGCGCGGCCGCCGCAGTTGCCGGGCCTTCTCGCCCGAGCCGGTGCCGCGCGAGCTGATCGAGCTGGCGGTCGAGATCGCGCACACGGCCCCGAGCGGCGCGAATCGCAAACCGTGGCGCTTCGTCGCGATCGACGACCCGGCGATCAAGCGCGAGATCCGCCTGGCCGCGGAGGCGGAAGAGCGCGAGAACTACGAGCGGCGGTTTCCCGGCGAGTGGACCGAGGCGCTGGAGCCGCTGGGAACCGGTCCGGAAAAGCCGTTCCTGGAGATCGCGCCGTGGCTGGTGGTCATGTTGCGCGTCGACGTCGAGGTCGTGGCGGGGCGGACGCGGAAGAACTACTACCCGATGGAGAGCTTCGGCATCATGTCGGGCTTCTTCCTGATGGCCTGTCACCAGCTTGGTCTCGCGACGCTCACGCACACGCCCAGCCCGATGAACTTCCTGCGCGGAATCTGCCGCAGACCCGCCAACGAGAAGCCCACGCTGCTGATCCCGGTCGGATACCCGGCGGCCGACTGCGTGGTGCCGGACATACCCAAAAAGCCGCTGTACGAGGCGCTGCAATGGAACCGACCCTGACCGGCAACGGCGACCCCCGCGACGCCGACACGACCGTCGCGCAGTTGCGCGGCCTGGTGGCGCGTTTCGTGGCCGAGCGCGAGTGGGAGAAGTACCACGACGCCAAGAACCTCTCGATGGCCATCGCGATCGAGGCCGCGGAGCTGATGGAGCACTTCCAGTGGCTGCGGAGTGAAGACCTGGAGGCCACGCTCCGCGACCCCGCCCTGCGCGACGAGATCCGCGACGAACTGGCCGACGTGGTCGCCTTCGTGCTTGCCCTGGCCAACAGGCTCGATATCGACGTGTCGGCGGCGCTGTCGCGCAAGATGTGCAAGAACGTCGAAAAGTACCCGGCCGAGCAGTTCCGCGGACATTACGAGAAACCCGCCGGCTGATGCCGCGGCGTCTGCGACCGGGACGTAAGAGGATCGGTATCATTCAGCGGCGTAATGCCGTTGTTATCGGCGGCCGCCTGCCGGCACGGGAACCCGGCCGACGAACGCGCGTCTAACCTCACAGGTCGAGGCAGCGTGGACCGCAGCGAACTCGACTCGGCGACCAGCGACGAGCGGCTCGTGGCCCGTGCGCAGCAGGGCGACGCGGGCGCGTTCGAGCAGCTCGTCCGCAGGCATCAGGACCGGCTGTACAACCTGTGCCTGCGATTGAGCGGCTCGCGGACGCAGGCCGAGGACCTGGCGCAGGCGGCGATGCTGCAAGCCTTCGAGGCTCTGCCGCGGTTCGAGGCGCGCTCGCGCTTCTACACGTGGCTCTTTCGCATCGCGGTCAACCTGGCCCACTCGTACCGCAGACGCCAGCGCCGGGCGCCGGCATCGCTGGATGCGATGGACGGGGACGGCGGGCCGCGCCCCGTCGCGGAGAGCTGGGCGCTCGACCCGCTCGAACGAATAGACCGCGCCGAGAAGGCCGAGCGCCTGGGCCGGGCCTTGGCCGAACTGGACGAGGAGTTCAGGGCAGCCGTCGTGCTGAAGGACATCGAGGAGCTGGACTACGCGACGATCGCGGAGATCCTGGAGGTGCCGATCGGAACCGTGAAGAGCCGCATCCACCGCGGGCGCATGTTCCTGCGGGCGGCGTTGACGGCGTGCGACGACGAGGAAGACGCCCGTGACCGGGTCGGAAAATGACAAGCTGATCGGCGAGCTGTCCGCCTATCTCGACGGCGAGCTCGATGCGCAGGCCCGCGCCGCCGTCGAGGCCCTGCTCGCCGAGTCCGAACCCGCGCGCCGCCTGCTCGCCGACCTGCGCGCCATCGCCGTGGGGCTGCGCGGGCTGCCGCGTGCCGCGGCGCCCGCCTCCCTGGCCGAGAGCGTCATCCGCGGCATTCGCGGCCGTGGCGAGAGTGAGACCGCGGGTGCGATGCGGGCGTCTACTGCGCCGCGGCGACCCCGCGCCCAGCGGCCCCGGCGGGCGCTGCGCCTGGCCACGGGGCTGCTCGCGACGGCCGCAGCTTTCGTGATCATCGCCGTCGGTGTTCGATTCCTCGTGCCGCCGCCGGTGCAGGCGCCGCTGACGGGGCGCATGGAGCAAGCCGCGCCGCCGCGATCAGATGCTGAGGCGTCATACCGCGAGCCGGCCACGCCTGCGGGGGAGCCGGGGCGGGGCCAGCTGGCTGCGGGCGAGCCGCGCACCGGCGTCGCGCGGGACGATGCGTCCGCGACGCGGGCGCGCTCCGCGCCGCGTCTCCCGTCGGAGTCCATGGACGTCGTGGCGGCGCCCGTGGCGCCGGCGCCTGCCGCACGCAGCGAGCCGGATGGCGCCGAAGCTACGGAGCGGCCGTTGGCGCTGCGCGCCAACGAGCCGGTCGAAGAGCTGACGCAGAGCGTCGCCGCCGGGCGGACGGTCGTTCACGTAGTGGTGCGCGCTCGGTCGGAAGATGAATACAACGCCTCGGTCGCCGCCATCGCTGCGGCCACCGCCAGCGATGAGAAGACGAGCGGCGTAGCGCCGGCGTCGCCGCCGCTGGTCGGCAAGGCATTGGAGCCCGCCGCTGACGCGTACCAACGGACGCTACAGGTCGCTCCGCCCGAGGCTTGGGAACTGCTCGCGTCGCTGGAGCGTGTCAGCGCGGGCGAGATGACGCTCTCTGTCGAGACGACCGGCTCCGCCGCGGGTGAGGAACTGAACCTGCCGGGTGTAGCCGGAAGGCCAGCCGACCGCCCGTCCCCTGACGGGCCGGCCGGCACCGAGAAAACGGTGGCGGCGCGTTCGAGGGGAGGCCGAAGCGACGTGGTCGGCGGCGGAGCCGGCGTCGCCCAGGGCGGCGCAGACAAGGAAGCGGCGGAGCGAGCGGCTCCCGCGGACGGCATGGGAGGCGGACGCGGAGGCGGAGGCGGCGCGCCAGGCGCACCCTCACGCCGAGCCGCCGGCGCAGACGTCGCAGGCGCAGGTGAGGCCGCCCTGGGGCGAACTGGCGTGCGCGACCGGGATTCCGGCGTTCCTGACGCGAGCGACAAAAGCCCCGCGCCGCCGGTTGCACGTGGCTACGCTGGGCTGGCGGAGGGCCTGCGGCGCATCTGGCCGGACTGGATTGGCGCTCTTGAGGAAGGCGCGCGGGCGGCCGAACACTGGCTCGCCGCGCGCGCGGCGGCGAATGCGAGCGCCGCGCGTGCCGCACCGCACGAGTGGGTGCTGCACGTCACCGTCCTGCCGCCGGCCGGCGAAGCTCCGCCGCCGGCCAGCCAACCAGATTCGCGGCGCTGAGGCGTCGCTCGACCGCCGGCTACTGGGTCTTGAGCAGCTTGTCGATCTCTTCCTCGACCTTGAAGTTGGCCGGGTGGCCGCGCCAGACGATCTTTCCGTTGGAGTCCAGCAGCAGCGCCGTCGGAACGCCCCGGATGCCGTACACCTCTACCGCCTCGCATCCCCAGCCCTTCTTCTCGCCGTCGCCGCACCAGAGCTGCCGGAGGTTGTCCCAGCCGCGCGTCTTGCAGTGCTTGACAACGAGGTCCGGCGTGTCGTCGATGCTCAGACCGAGGATGACCGCCTTGCCGGCCCAGTCCTTGGCGCGGCGGGCGGTGATCTCGCTGTTGTGCTTCATCGGTTCCTGGCACGGGCCGCACCACGTGGCCCAGAAGTCGATGAAAACGACCTGGCCCCTGAAATCCGACAGCTTCAGCGAATGCCCGGTGGAGGTGTCGTGCAGCCGCAGGTCGGGCGCCATGTCGCCGGCGCCGGGCGGCAGCTTCAGGGCGATCTCGTGCTGCTTCTCGTCGCCGCCGAGCCAGATCGACCCGACCTCGGCGCCGTCGACCTCGACCTGGAGGTGCGGGGCCTTGTCTCCACCGGCCATTCCGCTGAGCGCGATGCGTCCCTGGGCGTCGGTCGTGCCCTCGTAGGCGACGACTTCGCGGGCGTGGAAGCGGGCGTAGGTGGTGAGCTTGTACGGCTTGTCGGCGACGGGCTGGCCGTCCTGACGGCTGATGGTCAGCACGACGCCACGGTCACCTTTCAGGTTCTCCTTGAACGCCGCCTCGTCAAAGGCCTCGAATTCGAACGTGACGTCCTGAGTGCCTGCGGCGGCTAGTTCGAGACTCCGCTGGTCGCGGAAGTACCCGGGCTGGTTGCGGTCGTAGCGCGTCGCCTTCGTGCCCGTGAAGCCGTCAACCAGGTAGGTCCCGGGGGCCAGGTCGTCCCAGGTGCAGCTCGTGCTGACGCCATGATGCTCGTGCGTCATGAAGCCGTAGTAGCCGGCGCCTTCGAGCGGCACCGCGACGAAGACGCCCATGGCGCAATCCGTGTACGGCTGCTCGGACGCCCCGTTCTTTGGCTTGAACGTCGCCGTGATCCGGCCGGGCTTCGGCAGCGCCATTTCGAGCTTGCCGCTGCGCAACGTCGCGGGGGCGAACGGGCCGGCCTGGTAGGCGCGCAGGAAGCCGGGGTGACTGATCATGACGTACAGGTTGCTCGAACCGGGCTCAATCTCAAATGCGAAGCGCCCCTCGCCGAGCGGCTTGACCTGCGCCAGGCTCGGGACGCTGGCCAACGCTTGATCGCCGCGCTTCCAACCCGCCGCCTTCAGCCAGACGGCCGGATGCTGTTCGGCCCGGAACACAACCGGCTCGAGGTCGGCAGGCAGGGTCATGTCCGCCGGCGTCTTGACGTGCAGCTCGACCCGTTGCCCCTTCGGCAACTTCACGGCCACCGGCCCCTCCGTCGGCAACGCGATGGTCTCGACCGTTCCGCAGTGACCCGCGGCGCGCACGAGCAACTGGACCTTGCCGGCGGGGGGACGTGCGACGGCGTTGTCGGTCAGGTCCGACGCGGAGAGCCGGATCTCGCCGCGCGTGCCGGCGACCCAGGCCTTCGTGATCGCGTAACCCTCGGGCGCGAGCAGAAACGCCTCGCAGGCATCGACGTCCCCGCCCGAAGGCGCGCTCACCTTGATGCTCAGCGAGAACCGGGGCTTGGCCGCCCCTTCTTCCTCTTGCGCCGGCGCGAGCGGCGGCGCAATCAGAGCGACCAGCGTCAGCAGACGGGTGCCCCGGCGGACGGACTGCAACGGTTGCATGTGGCTTCTCCGGCTTACAGTTGGCTCAGTGACAAGGTCCGCAACGCCCCTCGCGGGACCGGGCGTATTGTGCCATCGCCGCGGCCGGTTCGCAACGACAGATGTCGGAGCTTTCGGACCACGCCGCACGCCGGATGCATTCCTCCGGCGACACCTCCTCCACGCGCGTCGCCACGCCCCACCCCGGCTGGGACTGCGAGACGGACTGCGGGACGGGCTGCGGGACGGACTGCGAGGCGGACTGGGAGACGGACTGCGAGGCGGACTGCGAGACGGACTGCGAGGCGGGCTGCGAGGCGGGCTGCGGGACGAGCCGCGAGCGCCAGCGAGTGACGTGACCGAACGCCGACCAGGCGTGAGGGGCTCAAGAGCCTCGTTCACGTTCGCGGCCGCCGCTCGCGCAGCAGCGCCGCGACCTCCGGCAGGCGCAGCAGCCGGGCGCTCGCCAGGTAGACAGCCGATCCGGCGCACAGCCAGCCCAGGGCATCGAGCGCCCGGCGCGGC
>CAADGL010000013.1 GCA_900696525.1 uncultured Planctomycetota bacterium | reverse complement strand
GCTCGCGGCTCGTTGACGCGTCGGTCGCGACGCCACTCGCTGGCGCTCGCGGCTCGTTGACGCGTCGGTCGCGACGCCACTCGCTGGCGCTCGCGGCTCGTTGGCGCGTCGGTCGCGACGCCACTCGCTGGCGCTCGCGGCTCGTTGGCGCGTCGGTCGCGACGCCACTCGCTGGCGCTCGCGGCTCGTTGACGCGTCGGTCGCGACGCCACTCGCTGGCGCTCGCGGCTCGTGGGCTGCGCTCGCGGCTTGGTGGCGCCAGGTGGGCGGGGTCGCGTGGCTCAGCTCTCCAGCCCCATCTTCCGCCGGGCGGCCAGGCAGTCGGGCGAGCCGGGCTCGAACTCGCGGCACAGTCCGGGCCGCTCGTCGTAGATCGAGCAGCGCACGGCACCCAGGCGACCTTCGAGGCAGATGCATCGCTCGTCAGCCCGCTTCCGCAGAAAGCGCAGCTCCATGCCGTTGCTCAACCGGTGAACGACCGTCAGTGAGACGAGGTGTGGCCGGCGATCGAAATAGTCGGCCTCGCCGGGGCTGAGCAGCACGTCGTAGCCCAGAAAGCAGCACGCACCACAGCGGACGCAGTCTTCCTGCGTGATCGGACTGCCGCCGGCGGATGTTGCCGCATCGTCGATCGGCTCAGCCATGCTCTGGATTGTACCGCGCCCGACCCATAATCCGCCCGCGAGCGGCACCCGGGGCGTCGGCAGAGCCCGCCGGCGGAAGAAGACGCCGCCGCCGGGCGATCGTGGTGGCCTAGTATTCATGTACCGCCGGTTCATGAACCGCGGCCGGCGGCCGGCCTGGACAGAGGCGCGCGGCGCGGGTTTCCGTGGGGGTCAGCAAGATGAGTGAGCGGCTTGAGGAGCTGCGTGGCCGGCTGGACGCGATCGACGCGCGGATCATCGAGGCGCTGGCCGCCCGGCAGGCGCTCGTGTCCGGCATCGGTGAGCTGAAGCTCGACGAGCCGCTGGCCCTGCGCGACCGGGCGCGCGAGCAGGACCTGCTGGCGCGCCTCGCGGCCCAGGCCCGCGCCGTCGGCCTCGACGGCTACTTCGTCACCCGCGTCTTCCGCGAGATACTCGACCACTCGCTGCGCGCCCAGCAGGAGGGGCTGGTCCGGCGGCACAACCCGGACCGGAAGCGCAGCGAGATCGTCGTCGCCTACCAGGGCGGCGAGGGCGCCTACAGCCACCTGGCCGCCACGAAGCACTTCGCGGCCCATGACGCCGCCGTCAGTTGCCGCGCGCTGGCGACCTTTGCCGACGTGCTGGAAGCGGTGCGCGACGGCACGGCGGACTACGGCATGCTGCCGATCGAGAACACGACGGCCGGCTCGATCAACGAGGCGTACGACCTGCTGGCGCGGATGGACCTGGCGCTGGTGGGGGAGGAAGTGCTGCGGATCGAGCACTGCCTGGTGGCGCTCGAGCCGGTCCCGCTGTGCAACATCCGCCGCATCTACTCCCATCCGCAGGCGCTGGCGCAGTGCAGCGAGTTCCTGCGCACGCTGAGCGACTGCCATATCGAGTCGTTCCCGAACACGGCGCTGGCGGCGGAGAAGGTGCGCGACGAGCGCGACCTGTCGCAGGCCGCGATCGCCAGCCAGGATGCCGCCGGGCGCTACGGCCTGCACGTCGTGCGGCGGGACATCGCCAATCAGCGTGAGAACTACACGCGCTTCGTGGTGGTGGCGGCGTCGCCGCTGAAGTACGACCTGCGCATTCCGTGCAAGACGTCGCTGATCTTCGCGACGAAGCACGAGGAGGGGGCGCTGCTGGCGTGCCTCAACATCCTGGCGGCGCAGCACCTGAGCCTGACCAAGCTGGAGTCGCGCCCGCGGCCGAACAACCCGTGGGAGTACCTGTTCTACGTCGATTTCGAGGGCAACCTGGCCGAGCCGCGCGTCCAGCAGGCCCTGCGCGAGCTGGCCGGGAAGACCAGCGTGCTCAAGGTGCTGGGCAGCTACCCGTCGCGCACCTCGCGCGAGACCCAGCCGGTCGAGCCGCGACCCGCCGGCCACGCGCCCGCGACGAGCGCCGACCCGCGCAGCACTCCCGGCGCCGGCGGCGCGGTCGAGCAGGGCGCGTGCGGGCCCGTTTCGCCTTCGGTCCTGCAATCGCTCCAGAAGGCCCCCTACAAGCTGGTCTCGCGCGCCACGCGCCTTCAGGACACCGTCATCCGCGTCGGGCCGCTGGAGGTCGGCGGCGCCGCCCGGCCCATCGTCATCGCCGGCCCGTGCAGCGTCGAATCCCGCGAGATGATCCTCGAGTGCGCCCGCGTCGTGAAAGAGCACGGCGGCGACATGCTCCGCGGGGGCTGCTTCAAGCCGCGCACCTCGCCCTACGCCTTTCAGGGCCATGGCTACGACGCGCTCGAATGGCTCGAAGAGGCGGGACGCGCCTACGGCCTGCCGATCGTCACCGAAGTGATGCACCCCGCCGACATCGAGCCCGTGGCGCGGCG
Organism: uncultured Planctomycetota bacterium; assembly: GCA_900696525.1. Lineage (GTDB taxonomy): Bacteria > Planctomycetota > Phycisphaerae > UBA1845 > Fen-1342 > CAADGL01. Next base: position 108,763 of record CAADGL010000013.1, on the reverse strand, counting down.
GGCCGACGTGCTCCAGCTCGGCGCCCGCAACATGCAGAACTTCTCGCTGCTCAAGGAGCTGGGACGCATCGACCGCCCCGTGCTGCTCAAGCGCGGCATGATGAGCTCCATCGACGAGTGGCTCGGCGCCGCCGAGTACATCCTGGCCCACGGCAACCAGCAGGTGATCCTGTGTGAGCGCGGAATCAGGACCTTCGAGACCGCCACCCGCAACACGCTCGACCTGGCGGCTGTCCCTGTCGTTCGCGAGCGCAGCCACCTGCCGATCATCTGCGACCCTTCGCACGCCGTCGGCGCCTGGCGCTGGGTCGCGCCGATGGCCGTGGCGGCGCTCGCCGCCGGGGCGCACGGCGTGATGGTCGAGATTCATCCCGACCCGGGCCAGGCGTTGAGCGACGGGCCGCAATCGCTGCGGTTCGAGCGCTTCGCGGAGATGATGCAGCGTTTGCAGGCGTAGGTGACATACCCAGGGGCTTCGGCGCCGAGTCCTCGTTCGCCGGGGCTGCGGACAGGCCGCAGGCCGGCTTAATCAACTCTTAACACCTCGCTCGCGGGCCCTTTACAGCCTGGGGCGAGCCTAAGGTATTGGGCGCTGCGCAGGGGGCGCTGCGCCCGACATGCCGGGCGGGGGTGGTTCTCCGTCCGTCGCGGATTGACGGCGTCTCGCCGCGCGTTGGGCCAAGGGACGCAGCAGGAGAACCGAGCGATGAAGACGATCCGTTTCAGGCCGATGTGGGGGGTCGCGCCGGCGGCGTTGCTGCTGGCCGTGGCGGCGCAGGCGCAGAGCATCGTGCGGATCGACGGATCGAGCACGGTGTTTCCGATCACCGAGGCGGTGGCGGAGGAGTTTCAGAGCGAGACGCGGGGGGCCTTCAAGGTCGTCGTCGGCGTCTCGGGAACGGGCGGGGGATTCAAGAAATTCTACCGGGGGGACATCGACATCTGCGACGCCTCGCGGCCGATCCTGGCGAGCGAGATGCAGGAATGCCAGAAGGCGGGCATCGAGTACATCGAGCTGCCGATCGCGTTCGACGCGCTGACGGTGATGGTCAACCCGGCCAACAAGTTCGTGGACAAACTGACGATCGCGGAGCTCAAGAAGATCTGGGAGCCGGAGGCCCAGGGCAAGATCACGCACTGGAGCCAGGTGCGCGAGGGCTGGCCGCACGAGCCGCTGAAGCTCTACGGCGCCGGGGCCGACTCGGGCACGTTCGACTACTTCACCGAGGCGATCGTCGGCAAGGCGAAGGCCAGCCGCGGCGACTATACCGCCAGCGAGGACGACAACACGCTGGTGCAGGGCATCGCCGGCGACAAGAGCGGCCTGGGCTATTTCGGGTATGCCTACTACGCGGCCAACCGCGGCAAGCTCAAGGCCGTGCCGATCGTCAACCCGAAGGGCGAGGCCGTGCCGCCCTCACTGGAGACGGTGATGAACGGGCAGTACGCGCCGCTCTCGCGGCCGATCTTCCTGTACGTGAACAGGAAGTCGCTGGAACGCCCCGAAGTTCAGAAGTTCGTCGAGTTCTACCTGGCCCACGGCGCCGACCTGGCCCGCGAGGTCAAGTACATTCCTCTCCCCGCCGACGCCTACAAGAAGGGCCAGGAGCGCCTGGCCGCCAGGCAGGTCGGCACGGCCTTCGGCGGTCATCCCGAGACCGGGCTGCACGTGGATGAGCTCTTCAACCGGCCGTTGGCGACTGCTCCGCGTTGACGGGTGGGTCGGGTATGGGGCAACTTGTGGATTCGGGACTTGGAACGCCCCGGGCCCTGCGGCCTCGCGGCCCGGCACAGAAGCTGCGTGCCGGCGAAGCCGTCTTCCGTCCGAGCCGCGTGCGCCGCCTGGGCGAGCGCGCCATCGAGTTCGTGCTGCTCCTGGCCGCCCTGTCGTCGGTCCTGGTGACGCTGGGCATCGTCGGCCTGCTGGTCTTCGAGTCGCTGCCCTTCTTCCGCCACGTGTCACCGATCGAGTTCCTCACCGGCACCGAGTGGACGCCGCTCTTTGCCAATGCCCGGTTCGGCGTGCTGCCGCTGGTGGCGGGCACGCTGGTGACGACGGTGGTGGCGCTGCTGGTGGCGGTGCCTGTGGGGACGGTGTGCGCGGTGTGGCTGAGCGAGTATGCCTCACCGCGTGTGCGCGAGCTGGTCAAGCCGGTGCTGGAGCTGCTGAGCGCCGTGCCGACGGTGGTCTTCGGCTATTTCGCGCTGCTGTTCGTCACGCCGGCGCTGCAACGGGTGATCCCGTGGCTGCCGAGCTTCAACATGCTCAGCGCCGGGCTGGTGATGGGGATCATGGTGATCCCGTACGTGACGTCGCTGAGCGAGGAGGCCATGCGCGCCGTGCCGCGGGCGCTGCGCGAAGGCGCCTACGCGCTGGGGGCGACGCGCATCCAGGTCGCGTGGCGTATCGTCTTCCCGGCCGCGCTCTCGGGCGCGACGGCGGCGTACATCCTGACGGTGTCGCGCGCCCTGGGCGAGACGATGATCGTCGCCATCGCCGCCGGGATGCAGCCGACGCTGACGCTGGACCCGACCAAGCCGGCGGCGACGCTGACGGCGTTCATCGTGCAGGTCAGCCTCGGCGACCTGCCGCACGGCAGCGTGGGGTACCAGTCGATCTTCGCGGTCGGGCTGGTGCTGATGCTCATCACGCTCACACTGAACGTGCTGGGGTACCTGATCCAGCGGCGGTATCGGGAGGCGTACTAGCCCGATGGGTTTCGACGGCTCTCAATCGCTGTGGCGCCGCGTGATTGACACGGGGTTTCTCCTGCTCGGCGCCGTGCTGATCGCGCTGTCGCTCGGCGTGCTGGTGACGCTCGTGGCCGAGCTGATCATGGACAGCGCCGGGCGGCTCAACTGGCAGTTCGTCTCGGCCTTCCCGTCGCGTTTCGCCGAGCGCGCCGGCGCCAAGTCCGCCATCGTCGGCACCTGCCTGGTCATGCTCGTCACGGCCTGCACGGCGCTGCCGCTGGGCATCGCCAGCGGCGTCTATCTGGAAGAGTACGCGCCGCGCAACTGGCTGACCGCCCTGATCGAGATCAACATCGCCAACCTGGCCGGCGTGCCGTCGATCATCTGGGGACTGATGGCCCTCGGGCTCCTGGTGTATCAACTGCACCTTGGGCACAGCGTCCTCACCGCCGGCCTGACCCTGGGCCTGCTCGTCCTGCCGATCGTCATCGTCTCGACGCGCGAGTCCATCCGCGCCATTCCGAACGGCATCCGCGAGGCCGCCTACGCGCTCGGTGCGACGCGCTGGCAGACCGTCTGGCACCACGTGCTGCCTTACTCGATGAGCGGCATCCTCACCGGGGCCATCATCGCCATGTCGCGCGCCATCGGCGAGACTGCCCCGCTCGTGACCATCGGCGCCATGGCCTACATCGGCTTCCTGCCGCCCAGCCCGGTCCACCAGCAGCCCCCTTACGTCAACTTCGAGTGGCTCTGGTCCAACTTCACCGTCCTGCCCATCCAGATGTACCAGTGGGTCAGCCGGCCCAACCCGGACTTCCACGCCAACGCCGCCGCCGCCGGCGTCGTGCTGCTGATCATCACCCTGACCATGAACGGGCTGGCGATCGGGCTGCGCTATCGCAGCCGGCGGCGCCTGAGCTGGTAAGGAACGGCTGAGGGTCGCGAGCCGGCCGCCGCCCCAGGCGAGCCCCGATTGAATACAATACGAGGATGATTCCACCTGTAACGGGACGCTGCTGCGTCAGCCTTTCCGCGCGGCCGCCCGGGCCCGGAACGGCGCGCGAGCTCGTCGAAGAGGCCCGCGCGGAGCTGCACGGCAAGCCGGTCGACCTGGCGCTGCTGCTGGCCAGCACGCACGCCGGCCGCGCCGTCGAGCGCATCGCCCTCCAGGTCCACGAGCTTCTGCGGCCGCGGGCCATGATCGGCGCGACCGGCGAAGGCGTCATCGGCGACGGCCTGGAATACGAGAACGAGCCGGTGGTCGCGCTGTGGGCGGCGCACCTGCCGGGCGCCCGGGCGCGTTCGTTTCACTTGAGCCACGAGGACCTTGAGCGGCTCGATTCACCGGCGGGGCTGCACGAGCACCTGGGCCTTGATGCGGGCGCGCGGCCCTCCTTCGTTCTTCTGGCCGACCCCTTCAGCGTCGATCCGCTCGACGTGCTCCAGCGCTTCGCGGACGCGTACCCGGGGCGCCCGGTCGTCGGTGGAATGGCCTCCGGCGCCAAGGGACCGCGCCAAAGCGCCATCATCTTCGACGGCCAGACGCTGCGCCACGGCCTGGCCGGGCTGGCGCTCGGCGCCGGCGTGCAACTCGACTGCGTTGTCTCGCAGGGCTGCCGGCCGATCGGCCAACCCTGGATCATCACCGAGGGCCACTGCAACGTCATCCAGCGCCTGGGCGGGCAGACGCCGCTGCGCGTCCTGCGCGACCTGATCGCGTCCGGCTCGGACGAGGAGCGCGACCTGATGCGCCGCGGGCTGCTCATCGGGTTTGCCTTCAACGAGCAGCGCGCCAGCTTCGGCCGCGGCGATTTCCTCATCCGCAACCTGGTGCGACTCGACCCCGACACCGGTGAGCTGGAAGTCAACGACTACGTCCGCGTCGGCGTCACGGTGCAGTTCCACGTGCGCGACGCCCGCTCGGCCCAGGAAGAGCTCGACGAAATGCTCGCCCGCGCCCCGCGCGACGCCGTCGGCTCGCTGCTCTTCAGTTGCAACGGCCGCGGAACGCGGCTCTTCGACCAGCCCCACCACGATGCCCAGGCCGTGACGCGCGCCTGCCCGGCCCCCCTCGCGGGGCTCTTCTGTGCCGGCGAGATCGGGCCGATCGGCGACAGGAACTTCCTTCATGGCCACACCGCCAGCATCGGCTTCATCCGAACCGCGTCCGCCTGATACGCCCCCGTCGCCGGCGCGGTCGTTTCCCCGGCGGCTGCGCCTCGTCGCCACGCGGGATTTCCGCCGCGTGATGCGCCAAGGGGTGCGCGTCGTCGACCGGCGGCTGGTGATCTGGGCGCTGCCCAACGTGCTGGGGTTCACGCGCCTGGGCCTGACGGTGGGGCGGCGCCACGGCGGGGCCGTGCAGCGCAACCGGGTCAAGCGCGTGCTGCGCGAGGCGTTTCGACTGACCCGCGAGCGCCTTCCGGCCGGGCTCGACCTGCTCGTCAGCCCGCACCCCGGCCCGCGCCTGACCCTGGCGGAGGCGGTAGAATCGCTGGCGCGACTGGCGGCCGGGCTGCCGGAGCGACTGCGGGCGAGAATGGGCGCCGGGCCGCGCGCGGGCGCCGCCAGGGATTTACGTTCATGAGCCAGCGACCGATTGTGATCCTCACGGCCACCGCCGGCGCCGGCCACAACGTCGCCGCGCGGGCCATCTGTGACGCCTTCGGGCAGTTGGCCCCCGGTGTGCCGGTCGAGTTGCATGACGTGCTCGAGTTCTGCCCCGCGCCGTTTCGGGCGCTCTATTCCGGCGGATACGCTTGCCTGATCGCCCACGCGCCGCGGGTGTTCGGGTGTTTGTACGACGCGGTCGATCGTCCGGGGCGCGGCCCCGCCGAGGTCATCAGGCTGCTGATTCAGAACGGCTCGACCGGCGGCGTGCGGCGCTACCTGGGACGCACGCGGCCGCGGCTGGTGATCAATACTCAGTTCCTGCCGGCGGAGATCGTGGCCCGGCAGCGGCGGTGCGGCGTGCTGGACTGCCCGCAGTGGACGGTCCTGACCGACTTCGAGGCTTTTCGGCTCTGGATCCAGCCGCCCACCGAGCGCTACTACGTCGGCTCGCCACTTGCGGCACAGTACCTGTACGCCGGCGGCGTGCCCGCGGGGGCGGTCCACGAGGTCGGGATCCCGATCCGGCCCGCGTTCTGGAGCCCGCTCGATCGCAAGGCGATGCGCCTGCGCCACGCGCTCGTGCCAGACCGGCCGGTCGTGCTCGTGTCATGCGGGCGCGGCGGCAGCCGGCCGCTGCGCCTGGCCGAGGCGCTGACGGAGGTGCGATCGGATGCGCAGATTGTGCTGGTCGCCGGCCGGGACGAGCGGCTGCGGGCCCGGCTCGAGGCGCGTTGGTCGTCGGAGGCGCCGCGGGTCCGCGTCCTGGGCCATACGGACCTGATGCACGAGTGGATGCACGCGGCCGACGTGCTGGTGAGCAAGCCGGGCGGGCTGACGAGCGCCGAGGCGCTGGCCTGTCGGCTGCCGATGGTGATCGTTGATCCCATCCCGGGGCAGGAGACCCGCAACAGCGACTACCTGCTCGAACAGGGCGTGGCGATCAAGGTCAATGCGCTGCGGCTGCTCTCGGTGCGCGTCAACCAGTTGCTCTCCGAGCCGCGCACGCTGGCGGCCATGCGCGAGGCCGCCGGCCGTCTGGCCCGCCCGCGCGCCGCCTGGCAGATCGTTTCCGACGCCCTGGCGCTGCTGGGACACGAGGCCCCCGCGCGCCCCGATCCCGTCGCGGCGCTAACATAGGGTCAGCCGCGGGTCGCCTTCCCGCGCCAGGAGTCACGGATTGAAACCCCTGATCGCCATTCCCGTCTTCAATGAGCAGCACCACCTCGCGCGCGTCCTGTCCGCCGTCCAGCGTCATCGCCACGACATCCTCGTCATCGACGACGGCTCCACCGACGCCACCCCGGAGATTCTCCGGCGGTACGACGTGGCGCGCATCCGTCACGCGGAGAACCGCGGCTACGGGCAGAGCCTGATCGACGCGTTCGGCTACGCCGAGGCGCGCGGCTACGACTGGGTGGTGACGCTCGACTGCGACGAGCAGCACGAGCCGGCGCAGATTCCCGAGTTCCTGGCCCGCGCCGCCCAGGGCGACGTCGACGTCGTGAGCGGGTCGCGCTACCTCGTGAACTTCCCGGACGACGACGCCCCGCCCGCCGAACGCCGCCGCATCAACCGGATCGTGAACCTGCTGCTCGAGCGGCTCCTCGGCCTGCGCCTGACCGATTCGTTCTGCGGCTTCAAGGCGCACCGGACGGCGGCGATGATGCGGCTGGACCTCGACGAGCCGGGCTACGCCTTCCCGCTCCAGTTCTGGGTGCAGTGCGTCCGCGCCGGGCTGAGCATCTGCGAGCTCCCGGTTCGGCGGATCTACCGCGATCACAGCCGCACGTTCGGCGGGACACTCGACGAGCCGACGGCGCGGCTGGCCCACTACTTCGAGGTGCTGGTGCGCGAGCTGCGGCGTGAGCCGGTCGCGCCCGCGCGCCCGTGTGAGCGCGACTGTTGCGAGCAATGAGCATCGCCTACGAGCGCCTCGCGACGCCGCGGCGCTCCCTCGGAATCCTGATCGAGCCGCACCCGCACGAGCTGCTCGCCGCCCTGCGAGACGCCGCCGCGCCGCAAGCTGCCGTGCTCGGGCGCCCCGCGCGTGCCTGGCGCGCCGAGCTGCGCCAGGCGCTCGGGCTCGGCGGCCCGCTGGTCGTCACCGGGCACCAGGCCGAGTTCTTCCATGCCGGCGTCTTCGCCAAGAACATCGCCGCCGACATTCTCGCCGAGCGGGCCGGCGCGCCCGCCGCCCTGTTCCTGCTCGTGGATTCCGATACGCCGAAGACGGCTCACCTCGCCCTCCCCGCGCACGCCGCCGGCGAGCTGCGCCGCGCCACGCTGAGCATCCCCGGCTGTGACCCGCGCCTTCCGGTCGAGTTCCACGCCGCGTCGCCCGAGGACTGGGACCGCTTCTTCGGCGAGATCAGGCGACACATGGCGGGAGCCGACCTGCGCGTGCTCGACGTGCTGACGTCGGCGTGGGTTGCGCCGACGCTCGCCGATGCCTTGGCCGTCGCCCTGCCGGAAATCGAGCGCGGGCTGGGGCTGCGCGGGGCGCGCGTGGTGCGCGTGTCGCGCCTGTCCGAGACCGCCGCCTTCCGCGCGTTCGCCGCACACCTGCTGCTGAACGCCGAGGCGCTGGCCCACGCCTACAACACGGCCCAGGTCACCTTTCGCCTGCGGCATCGCCTGCGCAACCCATCGCGCCCCGTGCCGCCGCTGGAAGTCAACCAGGGCGCCGTCGAGACGCCCTTCTGGCTCATCAACGAGCGCGGCGACCGCCGCCGGCAGCGGCTGTTCGTGAGGCCGACGGGCGGCGCAATCGAAGTGCTGGCGGACCGCACGCCCATCGCCCTCCTGGAGCGCGACCATTTGGCCGACCCGGCCTGGCACGCCGCGCCCTGGCCGCTCGCGCATGCACACTGGCGCCTGCGCCCGCGCGCCCTGGCGCTGTCCTGCTTCGCGCGGCTGATGCTCGCGGACCTGTTCATCCACGGGATCGGCGGGGCGAAGTACGACGAAGTGACGGACGACTTCGCGCAGCGCCTCTTCGGCGAGCCCCTGCCGCCGTACGCGTGCGTCACGGCCACGCTGCACCTGCCTGGCGCGGACGCAGCCGCTCCCTCAGCAGTCGAGATTCACCGCGCCCGGCGCGACCTGCACTGGAACCCGCAGCGCCATCTGCGGACGATCCCGGCCGACCTGGCCGCCCGGCGCCGGCAAGCGGTGGAGGCGAGCCGGCGGCTGCGCGAGCGGAGCCCGTCGGCGCACGCCGCCCGCCGGGGCGTGTTCAACGAGATTCGGGCGCTCAATGAGCAGATGCTGTCCGTTGCGGCCGGCGAGCGCGCCGAGCTCGAGAAGCGCCTGGCGGCCGAGGAGCGGCGTGCGGCGGCGGCGCGCGTGGCGGCGGATCGCGAGTACTTCTTCGCGCTGCATCCACGGGACGCTCTGCTCGCGCTAGCGGCCGCGTTGCGCTCGGCGTTGTCGTGAGCCTGCGCGCGGCGTCGCGGCTCAGGCGCTACCGTCCGCCCTCTTCCGCCGCGGTCCACGGGTTCTGCACGTGGCATGAGCGGCCGGTCTTGACGATGTAGTCCTGGTGATAGTCTTCCGCCGGGTAGAACGTCCTGGCGGGCTCGACCTGGGTGACGATCTTGCGGCCCTTGAAGCGCTCGCCGGCCTGCTGCTCGCGGATGAACTCCTCGGCCTGGCGCTGCTGCTCGGCGCTCGTCGTCCAGATGCCCGAGCGATACTGGTCGCCCACGTCCGGGCCCTGGCGGTTGAGCTGCGTCGGATCGTGCATCGCGAAGAACGCCTCCAGCAGCCGCCGATACGTGATGCGGCTCGGGTCGTAGACGACTTTCACCGTCTCGGCGTGGCCGGTCTTCTTGTTGCAGACCTCCTTGTAGGTCGGGTTCTCGGTGTGGCCCTGCATGTAGCCGCTGACGGCGTCGATCACGCCCGGGCCCTTCTGGAAGTAGTGCTCGACGCCCCAGAAGCATCCACCCGCGAAATACGCGACCTCGGTCTTCGCGCTCGCGGACGTGCCGTCGCCCTTGTCCGCGGTCGCCGGCCGGCTTTCCGGCGGGAGCTCGGCGCCCTTCTCGTAGAAGCGCAGCGAGGCGGAGTTCAGGCAGTGGCGCTGGCCGGTCGGCGGCGGTCCGTCGTCGAAGACGTGACCGAGATGCGCATCGCAGCGGGCGCAGTTGATCTCGACGCGCGTCATGCCGTGGCTGTTGTCGGTCTTGCGGCTGACGTGCTGCGGGTCAAACTCGCGGTAGAAGCTTGGCCACCCCGTGCCGGAGTTGAACTTGTGCTCGCTGCTGAACAGCGGCAGCCCGCAGACGACGCACACGTACGTCCCGTCTTTCTTGTTGTCCAGCAGCGTGCCGCAGAAGGGCGACTCCGTCCCCGCCTTCTGCGTGATCCGGTACGCCTCCGGATCGAGCCGGCGGGCCAGCTCCGCCACCTTCTCCCGCGGCAGCGGCGTCACATCGTATCCCGACTTCGACAGCACAGGCTTGGTATCGGCGTTCATGGTCCCTCTCTCGGCGGTGTTGCGGTCGGGCTGACTGCGCCCGGTCTGGGCGCCGGCCGGCGCGCCCGCGCCGGCGGCGAGCATCGTCAGCCCGGCCGCGAGGACCGCGAGCGCCCGGCCCGGCGCACTGTGGCAAAAGTGCATCATGCTGCTCCCAGATGTCTGCCGGCGGCGGGCCCGCACGCCGGGTCGCCCTTTGGCCGTGGCAATGCCGGCCCGAATCGGATGATTGTAGCGGGCAGCGGGTTACAAGGCGGAGGGATAGGCGCCGTGCCGGCAAGGAAGCGGTTGCGCCGGCCCGCCAGAACGCGATGTGCTGGCACGCGGCGTGCCTAGCCCGCGAGCGCCGCCTCGACGCGCTCGCAGATGTAGTGGTAAGCGAGCAGGTGGGCTTCCTGGATGCGCTCGGCGCGCGTGTGCGGCGCGCGGAACACGTGCGTACACAGCTCGGCGAGTTGCTCTCCGCCCACTCCGGTGAAGCCGATCGTGACGCCCCCGCGCTGCCGCGCCGCGCGCAGCCCCGCCAGCACGTTGGGCGAAGACCCGCTCGTGCTCAGCCCCCAGGCGACGTCGCCCGGCTGCACCAGCGCTTCGAGCTGCCGCGAAAAAACGCGCTCGTAGCCCAGGTCGTTGGCGATCGCCGTCAGCGTAGAGCTGTCCGTCGTCAGCGCCAGCGCCGGCAGCGCGCGGCGGTCCAGCCGGAACCGCCCCAGCAGCTCCGCCGCGATGTGCTGCGCATCGGCGGCGCTCCCGCCGTTGCCGAACACGTACACCCGGCGGCCGCTGCGCAGGGCGGCCAACAGGGCGTCGGCGATGGCGTCGAGCGTGTCGCCGGCGCCGGCCATGGCGTCGATGACACGCTGATGCTCGCTGAGCACGTCGTTCCAGCGGCTGGTCATGCGGGTTCCTTCTGAGGGCGTCGGGCGGCGCCGCGGCGCCGTCCGGCCGCGTGTCCACAGGCGACAGCATACGCGAGCGGCCTCTGGCGCGTATACTGCCCGGCTCATGCTGGGAAGCTACCTGCGGCTGCCTCGAACGGTCCACCTGCTCTGCCTCGGCACGCTCATCAACCGGGTCGGAACGCTCGTGATCCCGTTTCTGACGATCTACCTGCAAGAGCGGCTGAAGCTCGGACCGCAGTTCGCCACCGGCGCGATGGGCGTGGCGGGTTTCGGCGCCGTGCTGGGGCTGATCGCCGGTGGCCAGCTCGCCGACCGCATCGGGCGCAAGCCCGTCATGCTGCTGGCGCTGACGGGCAGCGCCGTGGGCATGCTGCTGCTGAGCGGCACGACCTCGCCGGTGCTGATCCTGCTGTGCGTGTGGGGAACGCAGTTCCTGGGCGAGATGTACCGGCCGGCGTCGTCGGCGATGGTGGCAGACGTGACGCCGGCGCTCCTGCGGCCCACGGCGTACGCCCTGCTGCACACGTCGGTGAACGTGGGCTTCGCGGTCGGGCCGATGCTGGGCGGCTGGCTGGCGGAGCGGTCGTTCGCGCTGCTGTTCTACCTGAACGCGGCGACGGCGACCGGCTTCGCGCTGCTGATTCTGCTGGCGACGGGCGAGACGCGGGCGCGCCCTTCGGCAACGAGCGCGGCGGCGGCGTCCGATGCCGGACATCGACTCGGCGCGGACGCAGGGGCCGAGGGCGACCCGACGATCTGGCAGGCGCTGCGGCACGTGGCGGGCGACCGCGTGTTCCAGTTGTTCTGGTGCGGGTCGTTCCTGGCGGCGCTCGTGTTTCAGCAGGCGTTCTCGACGTTCCCGTTGTACCTGAAAGCCCAGGGGTTCGGAACGCAGGAATACGGCCGCATCATCGCCACGAACGGCCTCATGGTCGTGCTGCTTCAACTGTTCATGGCGCCGCAGGTCGCACGCCTGCCGCGCGGGCGCGTGCTCGTGCTCAGCTCGCTGCTGGTTGGCGCGGGCTTTACCCTGAATAGCGCCTGCCAGACCGAGTGGCACTTCATCGGCGCCGTGATCGTGTGGACACTCGGAGAAATCCTCAACGCACCGCTGATGACCACGATCACCGCCGACCTCGCCCCCCCGGCCCTGCGCGCCCGCTACATGGGCCTGCTCGCCATGAGCTGGTCCGGCGCCGCCATGGTCGGCGCCCCGCTCGGCGGCATCGTCCTCGCATCGCTCGGCGGCGTGTCGCTCTGGCTGATCTGCGGCGTGTTGGGATTGCTGTCGGCGACGGCGTATTCCTCGATTCGCCGGCGTGTGGCGGCTCGGGACTGACGGCGCGATCACTCGTCGAGCGAGAGCGATTCCGCCGGCGCCTGCCCAGTGCGACGCCATGTATCACGCCGCCAGGCCGCACCTCTGCTCTGCTGGGTAGCTCGGGTTTGCGTAAGTGGGGGCGTCGACCCAGCTCTCTGTCTGTTCAGCAGGCGGGCCAAACTGCAAAAGGAGCATTGGGATGCCCCGCGTACTCAATCTCAGCAGCGCCATGGTCATCGCGCTCGCCGTCGTTTCCGGCGGCGCCGCGATGGCCCAGGTTGTTCCGTTCACGATTGTCCTGGACGGCGCACAGGAAGTGCCGCCCAACGACTCGCCCGGCTCGGGCGTCGGGACAGCGACGCTCGACCTCGGAAACAACCTGTTCAGTTGGAACATCACCTTCTCGGGGCTCGTGGCGCCGGAGGTCGCCGCGCACTTTCACGGCCCGGCCGTGATGTGCCAGGCGGCCGGCGTGCAGATCGGGTTGCCGTTCGGCAGCCCGAAGGTGGGCAGCCAGATCCTGACCGCGACGCAGGTGGCGCAGGTGCTCAGCGGGCAGTGGTATGTCAACATTCACTCCAGCGCCTTTCCGGGCGGCGAGATTCGCGGCCAGGTCATGCCGGCGGCGCTGGACGACCCGATCCCCGGCGGCATCGCGACCGGCAGCATTCACGTGAAGCTTCAGCCGGTCGCATCCGGTCTGACGGCTCCGAACTGGGGCACCACGGCGCCGGGCGACGCGTCGCGCCTGTTCGTCGTGGACCAGGACGGCAAGCTGTGGGCGATCCGGCTCAGCGACGGCGCCAAGCGCGTGTTTCTGGACGTGAGCGGCCTGCTCGTGCCGCTCGGGGCTTTCGGACCGGGCACGTTCGACGAGCGCGGCTTCCTCGGCGTCGCGTTCCACCCGAACTACCAGAGCAACGGCCTGTTGTACACCTACACGTCGCAACCGCTGAGCGGGCCGGCGGATTTCAGCACGATGCCCATCGGCCAGAACGCGAACCACCAGGCGGTCATCACCGAGTGGCACGTGCCCGACCCCGGCGATCCGGACTCGGTCGTCGACCCGGGCAGCGCGCGTGTCCTGCTGCGCATCGACGAGCCGCAGTTCAACCACAACGCCGGCTGCCTGAATTTCGGCCCGGACGGGCTGCTGTACATCGCGCTGGGCGACGGCGGTGGCGCCGACGACAAGGACGGCCAGAACTTCATTGGCCAGCCGATCATCGGACACGGCTGCATCGGCAACGGCGCCGACAACACCAACGTCCTGGGCGACATCCTGCGCATCGACCCGCTGGGCAACAACTCGACGAACGGGCAGTATGGCATTCCCGCGGACAACCCGTTCGTCAACGGGCCGGGTGTGGACGAGATCTACGCGATGGGGTTCCGCAACCCGTTCCGCTTCTCGTTCGACTCGGCGACCGGCGACCTGTACGTCGGCGACGTCGGCCAGAACGACATCGAGGAGATCAACGTCGTCGTGAAGGGCGGTCACTACGGCTGGAACCACAAGGAAGGCTCGTTCTTCTTCGTCCCCAACGGCAAGCTCGCCGGCTACGTCACCGACCGGCCGCTCAGCGTGCCCGGCGGACTGATCGACCCGATCGCCCAGTACGACCACGACGAGGGAATCTCTGTCATCGGCGGCTTCGTCTATCGCGGCAACCGCATCGCCCCGCTCCGCGGACGCTACGTCTTCGGCGAGTTCGCCGTGCAGTTCGACAACGACGGCCGGCTGTTCCCCCTCGGAGACGGCAACCAGATCCTCGAGTTCCCGCTGGTGGACCAGGCCGTCGTCGGCCTCTCGATTCTCGGCTTCGGCCAGGACGGCAAGGGTGAGCTTTACCTGATGGCCAACAGCACGGGCATTCCGTTCGGCAACACCGGCGTCGTGCTGCGGATCACGCTGCGCGCCGGCGATCTCGACGGAGATGGCTGTGTCGGGCAGAGCGACCTGGGCATCCTGCTGGCGGCGTTCAACAGCACGTCGGGCGGCGACCTGGACGAGGACGGCGACACCGACCAGTCGGATCTCGGCATCCTGCTGGCCAACTTCGGCGCCGGTTGCCCGTAGGCTCCGTTTGCAGGGCGGACGGCGTCGAGGTTTCGCGCGGCGCCGTCCGCCGCGTTGCCGGCTGCGGTCCGAGCCGGGCCCACGACGGGTGCGGCCCGGACCCAGCTTCAGTCCCAAGGAGTGGCTCGATTCTCAGCGAAAACGCCGAATGACCAGCGCCGCGTTCTGCCCGCCACCCAGCGCGTAGGACAGCGAGATCGCGTGCTCGAGGCGCGCATCAACCGGGCCGGACGTGACGACCTTGAGCCCCGCGGCAGGATCCAGCGGCGCACTGTTGAACGCCGGCGGGATCGTGGCGTTCGCCACTGCCAGCGTCGTCGCGATGAAGTCGATCGCGCCGCTGCCGGCGCCGTTGTTGCCAAGGCCGGCGCGCACGTTCAGCACCGGCACTTCCGCCGAGCGGCCGCCGAGGATCGCCCGAACCGCCGCGGCTTCCGAGGCGTCGTGCTCCCGCAGGCCGCATGCCGCCGTCGCAACCAGGTCGAGCCGCGCGGCCTCGAGGCCGGCGTCGCGGAGCGCCTTGCGCGCGGCGAGCGCCAGGCCCCGGCCCTGCGGGTGAGGGCGACTGGGCTGCGATGGCTCGTAGGCGTCATTGCTGGCGCCGAAGCCCGCGACCTCGGCGTAGATCCGCGCGCCGCGCGCCTGGGCGTGCTCCAGCTCTTCGAGAATCACGAGCCCGCCGCCTTCCGAGATCACCGTTCCGTCGCGGTCCGCCGCGAACGGCCGGCACGCGTGCTGCGGATCGTCGTTCCGCTTGCTGAGCCGCCCGCCGAGTGACTGGCGCAGCAGCGCCATCGGGTTGCCCTTGCTCTCCGCGCCGCCGCAGATGCAGACGTCGGCGACGCCGCGGGCGATCGTGCGGAAAGCCTCGCCGATGGCCAGATGACTGCTGGCCTCTCCGCAGGTGATCGTGTTGCTGGGGCCCTGGCAGTCGTGAACGATCGTGACGTGACAGGCCAGCATGTTGGGCAGAAACTTCAGCAGCCAGAGCGGCGTGAGGTTGTTCATGCCCTCGCTGCCCCAGCGGGCGATGGAGAAGACCCCGTCGGTCGACGCACTGTGGAGCGCCTCGGCCAGTTCGGGCAGGTCGGCGCAGATCAGGCCGGCGCCGATGTTGGCGCCCCAGCGGGCGCTGTCGACGTTCGTCGGCCCCTCCGCATCGCCCCGCTCCAGAAGGCACTTGGTCTTCAGGCCGGCGTCCACGGCGGCGCGGTGCGCCGCGACCACCGCCAGCGCGATGTCGCGGGCCATGATCTTCGCCGCCTTGCGGTACCCCTTGGGCACGGCGTCATTGACCGACACGCCGCTGATTTCGCCGCCGATCTGCGAATCGAAGCGGGAGGGGTCGAACGCCTGCAAGCGGCGGATACCGCTGCGCCCCTCGAGCAACGCATTCCAGAAATCGGTTGCGCCGACCCCGACCGGCGTCACGGGGCCGAGGCCGGTGATGACGACGCGCCTGGGGGTCACAGCGTGATCCTCTGGCCGGCGCCGGCGCGATAGGTCCGCAGCAGCGCGAGAAACTCCTCGGTGAAGACGAAGTTGTCCTCCGGGAACTCGAGCCCGCTCATGTTCTGGTCAATGTGCGAAAACACGATGTCCACCTCGCCGATCAGTTCATCGCCGCGCGTGATCCGCCCGGCGGTCGACGCCGCCGACGGCGTGATCTGCTCGATCTCGGCGTGGTAGCGCACCTGGTCGCCCGGCCGGACGAGCGCGTTGAACGCGGCGCGCTTGATCTTAGCGAGGATGACCTTCTCGGCGAACTGCCGCGCCTCGCCGACGAGGATTCCGGCGGTCTGGGCCATGCCCTCGATCATCAGGCTGGCGGGCATGACCGGCAGCCCGGGAAAGTGGTCGTGCAGGTGGTCTTCGGCGAGGGTGATGTTCTTGACCGCGACCGCGCGGCGGCCGGACTCGAACAGCTCGAAGCGGTCAAACCAGATCCAGCGCACGCGAAACCGCCTGGCAGGGGCGTCCGGACTACGGGCCGCAACGGGCGGCACGAAGGCGTCAGGCCGCCTTGAGCTTGCTCTCCACGAAGCGGACGATGGTTCCGACGGTGAAGACCTCGGAGATCTTGTCGATGTCGGGATCGTCGGCGAAGTCCGAGAGGTCGGCGTGCGGCATGGCCTGGCGCAGGGCCGCAAGCCCCTTGTCGTTGAGCCGCCGGTTGGCGACGAAGTCGGGATTGCTGAGGATCTCGCGGGGGATGAGCTCATCCTGCGGGATCTTGATGCCGAAGCTCTTTTCGAGCCGGAAGACGATGTCGAGAATGTCGATGGACTCAGCGCCCAGGTCGGCCTGGAGCTTGGCGTCCTCCGTGACCTCGTCTTCCTCGACGCTCAGGGCGTCGACCAGGGCCTGCTTGACCTTGTCAAAGACTTCATCGTGGGTCAGCGTCGGCATTAACCGGTCTCCTCCATACACTTGGTCAGACAGCGCCGGCGCTGGGCATCCTGCCCGCACGTTCGCCAGCAACCCAGATGACGCGGGCCGGCCTAGCCTTGAGCGGCGGCCCGCTCGTCCAGGAGCAACCCGAACAGGGCGCGCATCTCGCGCCGAATCCGCTCGTCCACGCTTCGCTGCGACTCGTCCATATCCGCCAGGTTCAGGTGCCGCAGCGCCAGCCGCGCCTTGACGACCTCGCGAGCATCCACCTGGCCGCTGGCCGTGTACAGGCTGCGCTCCGGCGTCATTTCCTGGCACTGGCTCTCAAGCCGCAGCACCTGCCCAGGAGCCAGGAAGCTCTTGAACGTGACGTTCCTCGCCTCCTGCAACACCACCAGCGACGGCGCGAAGTCCAACGTCGCACGCGCCAGCCACGCCGAGGCCTGCACCAGCCCTTCCAGCATCAACACGCCCGGCAGCACCGGAAAACGCGGAAAATGGTCCGCGAGATACTCTTCCGCCAGGCTCAGGGCCTTGTGCGCGACGATCCGTCGGCCTGGCTCCAGCGCGCTGATGCGGTCTACCAGCACGAACTTCACGGGCGCCGCACCCCTCGGCCTAGTGACACTACCGGCCCCGCCGGCAATCGCCGCACCGCAAGGCCGGCCGCCCCGGAATCCCTGGGGCGCGAAACGGTAGACCCAGCGGGGATTCTACTGGTTGGCCCGACGATCATCCAGTGCCGCCGGGGGGTTGGGCGGGACCGGGCGCGGCTCGCGGCTCCGTCACGGGCCGCCCGCTACTTCTCCGGCGCAGCCAGCAGCTCGCGTGAGGCGGCCGCATAGCGCTCGTCCAGCGCCGCGGCGCGCTCCAGCAGCCGCTGCGCCTCGTCCTGCCGGCCGCCGAGCCGGAGCAGCACACGGCCCAGATTGAAGTGGGCGGCGGCGTGCTCGGGGGCGAGCTGGAGCGCGCGTCGCAGGTGGGCGCTTGCCGGCACGAGCTCGCCGCGCGCCCCGCGCAGGAAGCCGAGGTTGTTCTGCGCGTCGGCGTCGGCGGGGTCGAGCGCTGCGGCGCGCTCCAGGGCGAGGATCGCCTCGGCGTCGTTTCCCAGCGACGCCAGGGCGACGCCCAGGTTGTACTGGGCGCGCGGCTGGCCCGCGTGCAGCGCGCACGCCCAGCGCAGGTGCGCGACGCCGGCGGCGGTCTGCCCCTCGTCGACGAGCATCGCGCCGAGCCGCGCGTGCAGGCCGCCGAGCCGCTCGCGCAGCGGGCGCGGTGCGACCAGACCCCAGCGCCGCGCCAGCTCCAGATGCGCGATGGCGCCGCGAAGATCGTCCGCGGACACAACATCGGATCGCTCCAGCGCCAGCGCGGCGCGGTGGCCGAAGTGCTCGTGATAGCGGATGAAGCCGCTGTGCGCCAGCAGCATCGCCGAGGCGGCCGCCAGCGCCAGCACTGCGGCGCCCGCCGGCGCGATCCGCCCGGCGCGCTTGAGTTGCAGCCGGTTGAAGCGGACGTCCGCCGCGGTGACGAGCCGGTGCGCCAGCACCGCCAGGTACGCCAGGATCGCGCCCAGCCCGAGCGTAAGCAGGAACGGAACCGCGTTGTACAATCCCCGCAGCGCCAGCAGCGAAACCACGAACACCGCGGCCATCAACGCCTCTTCGGCCATCGAGAAGTCGTAGCGCCGCCGCAGAACGCGCGTCCGCAGCCACGAGCGCAGCAGCGGCGGGCGCGTCAGGCCGTAGCGGACGTTTCCGTTCGGACAGGCGGCGACGCAATCGAGGTCCTTCAGGCAGGCGGGGTTCACGATCGTTCCGTAGCGCGTCAGCTCCTCATGCACGCGCACCTGCGAGCCGCACGCCGCGGTGCACGCTCCGCACTGCGAGCAGTCGCCCGCGGCGATGATCCGCCCTGGCGCGACGCGGTCCGCCAGGCGGAAGATCACGCCGTAGGGGCAGCCGTAGGTGCAGAACGCGCGGCTGCCGAGCACGTAGACAATGAGGAAGCCGCAGACGGCGAAGGTGAGCAAGGCGATCTCGATGCTGGGGAGGTTGCGCCAGAAGTCATTGGTGGCGAAGGAGGCCCAGCCCTCGGCGTCGGTTCGGAGGTGCAGGCTCGGCAGGGGGCGGCCTTCCCAAAGCCGGCGGAGCTGCGGCCAGAGGAACATGTAGAACATGGCGGCGGGGGGCACGAGCAGCAGGACGCGCGAGCGAACGGGCTTCGGGCGGATGCCGGCGCGCTCCAGCAGCCAGGCGCAGAGGTCTTCGAGCGCCAGGATGTGGCAGCCCCACGAGCAGAAGAAGCGGCCGAAGATGGCTGTTCCGAGCACAGCCGCGGTCATGAAGAGGAAGCCGGCGGTGACGATGCCGAGCTCGAGCGTGTACATGACCTCGTTGAGCTCGAGCGGGGCGAGGGTCGTGCCGGCGATCTTCCAGTGCGCGATGTGCAGCCCCATCAGCACGTAAACGGCGGCGAGCGTGGCGGCGCGCCAGCGCGCGTAGCGCGGGCGGCCGTTGACGAGCAGCGGGGTGGCGCGGGCGCGCCCCGCGCCCGGCGCGCCGCGCCTTGACCCCGCCCGGGCTCGCACGGCGGTTGTCATGGGCGCGTTCGTCCGGGTCTCAGGCCGACATCGGGCGGATGCGCGCCGAGCGGATGGATGGGGACGGACGTCGAGGCCATCCGGATCGGCGCGCCCTTGCCGGTCTTCTCCCAAAGGTCGTAGAGCACCTGGCCCCAGTCGTCGGTGTGGTTGCCGTCGCGCAGGGCCTCGATGTAATGCCGCGGCAGGTTCTGATAATAGGCCGTGACCTCGGCTCGCGTCGCCCCGCGGACGATCGGGTAGGCCACGTCGTCCCAGTACTGCCCGTCGGCGTACGTCGCGCCGACCACCGGCGCCCCGCAGTCCTCGAAGGCGGCGTTGGAGAAGCCGCGCGGCGGAATGCGGTTGTCCTTGACGATGATGTCGGCCAGCGCCATGTGCGTTGTGGGGCCAGGCGGCAGGCCGGTCAGGTTCGCGGCTTCGGGGCTCAGGCCCACGTGCATCTCGTAGACGCGCGTCGTGGCTTCATCGAGCTCGGCGTGCTCGTAGTCGTAGTGGCCGTACTCGCCGATGACGCGATCCGCGGCGTCGAAGAAGCGCACGTTGATCCAGACGCGGCGGCCTTCGATGTGGCCGGTCGGCAGCTTGTGCCCGGTCTCGTTGATGATGCGGACCAGCAGTTCGCCGCCGCTCTGGCGGGCCTCGAGCGACGCGGCCTTCTGGAGCATGAGCAGCGACTTGCGCTTTCCGGCGCGCAGGTGGGCGGGGTCGACGTTCGGGTCGTCCTTGGTGAACTCCGCGATCAGGTCGAGGATCGACGCGCCCGCGCCGGCGAAATCATGGCGTCGCAGGTCGCTGCGCTCGGGCCCGAAGACGCAGCCCTTGGCCACGGTGGCGGGCATATGACAATCCTGGCAGGTCTCGACCCGCGCGCCCGGGCTGACGGGGTAGCGCTCGCCCATGTCCACGCCGCCGCTGGCAAACGCGCTGAGCTTCCACTCGGTGTAGGTGCGTTCGAGGGGGAACTGGGCGCACAAGTCCGTCTCCGGGGCGGGCTGATCCAGGGTGTTGTAGCTGTAGCCCGACACCTTGAAAGCGCCGTCCAGCGTCCGCGTCACGGCCACGTTGCCCACGTCGTGGCACGTGCCGCAGAACTCCGACGTGCGATGGAAGGGCGAGTAGATGAAGTTGTGCGGGGAGGCCGCGTCGGCGTACGGCCCGCGCCGCGTCCCGGTCGGGTCGAGCACGAACATCGCGTTGCCGTAGTGGCCCGGTACGGCCTCGAGCCCGCGCAGGATCGCGTGGTCCTGCGGCGGGCTGACGCCGGGTTTGTAGATCGGATCGACCATGCTGTGGCAGAAGTGGCAGGTGATGCCGTCGGCGTCGACGTGGTCAAGCGTGCTGCCGTCGGGCTGGAGGGCGTGGCCGGTGACGATCGACATCGGCACGTGGCAGCGCATGCAGAAGTACCCGACGTTGGCGACGTCCTGGTTCGCGGTCGTCATCTGCGCGAAGAAGAGCGGATCGCGGCCCGCCTGGCCCATCAGGCTCCCGGCCCACGTGGCGTAGGGCTCGTTCTCGGCGTCGTAGTCGGAATGGCAGTATCTGCAATTGTCGGCGACGCCGATGACCCACGGACCGATGTCACCGACTTGCGTCCCGGGGAGATGGAAGTCGACCATGGTGGTGGGGATGAGCGGGGCCAGGACGACGGCGGAAAGGGCGACGAGCGCGAACCCGGCGACGCGGCCGGTTCGTGGAAAGCGCGGAGCAGCCACGGGGTCCCTCCTGTAATGACGTGTTGTGGACCTGTATATCCAATTATGCTGTGCCGCGCGGATTTGTCAACGCGGAATCCCGATGAGCTCGGGCGCGGTCGAAGGTCCGCCTGGAACCGGCGGCGGGCGGAATCGTAGACTCAGGCTCGGAGGGCGTTTCCAAAACGCGGCGATGATCCGATAACACTGCCGGCGCGCGTCCGGTCACGCTAAACTCCCACTGGATGCGAACCGCCGGCCGTTCTCCGCGTATGGACCAGTGATGCCGTGACGCCGAAAAGCGACGAAGTCCTGCTTGGATTGCACGTTTCCGGCGACACGGGAGCGCTTGACGAGCTGATCCGCCGGCACGCCGGCGAGGTGTACGGGTTCCTGTGCAAGTTCGTCGGGAGCGGCGGGGCAGCGGACGACCTGGTGCAGGAGACGTTCCTCCAGGTTCATCTTTCGGCCAGTTCGTTCGACCCGCAGCGCTCGTTCAAGCCGTGGCTCTACACGATCGCCGCGAACAAGGCGCGCGATTTTCTGCGGTCGCGCGGCCGTCGGCGGGAGCACTCGCTCGACGCGACGGCGGATCGCGATGAGGGCGGGGCGGCGGCGGAGGTGCTGCCTTCGGCCGACGCGCCGCTCGATGAGCACGTCGCGGGCGAGGAACAGCGGCGGGCGGTGCGCGAGGTGATCGCCGGGATGTCGGAGGCGTCGCGGCTGATCCTGACGCTGGGGTACTTTCAGCAACTGCCCTACGCCGAGATCGCCGAAATCCTGGAGATCCCAGTCGGGACGGTGAAGTCGCGGCTGCACACGGCGGTTCGGCAGTTCGCGAAGCGCTGGGAAGAACGGTCGAACGCCGGCGTTCGTTCGACGTAGCAGGTCTTTGGAGACGCAGTCGTCTGAGGGGAAGCAAGGATGTCGGAGATGCGAGCCTACGATTATCGGGAACTGCTCGCCGACCTGCACCTGGGGGCGCTGAGCGGCGATGAGCGCTCGGCGCTCGAAGCCCGCCTGCGCGACGACCCGGAGCTGGCCCGGGAGCATCAGCGGCTGTCGCAGGCGGTTGCCGCGCTCGAAGCCGTCCGGGTTGAGCCGGTTCCGTCCGGCCTGCACCAGCGCATCGCGGCGAGGGTCCGGGCCGCCGGGCCGCCACCGGCGCTGCGCGTCGCCGACGAGCTTGAATCTGGCCAGGTGTACACGCTCAAACTCCAGAGCTTCCGCGACATCGCCGCGGTCGCCGCCATGATCGTCCTGGCCGTGGGCGTGGGCGTTCCCGGGCTGCTGCACCTGCGCGAGCGCAACCAGCGGATGATCTGCGCCGACAACATGGCCCAGATCGGTCGCGGGATGCAGGCGTATGCGCTGGCGGCCAACGGCAGCCTGCCCTTCGCGGGCTGGGACGGCGGGCGCTACTCCTGGCGGCCGACAACCGACCCCGGCGTGGTCGTCCAGCCGAATCGCCAACACCTCTACCTGCTCGTCAAGGTCGGACTGGTCTCGCCCGAGGCGTTCGTCTGTCCTTCGTCCGACGGCGTGCCGATGTCCGGCCGCGCCGACCAGTTCTCCGACTTCCCCCAGTCTGCGAATCTCAGCTACGCCTATCAGAACATGGCCGGCGTGCGGCCCTCCCCGCAACGCGACCAGCCCAACATGCCCATCCTCAGCGACGACAACCCGCTCTTCGACGGCGGGTTGCCGCGGCTCGATCGCCTTGCGGTCGACGGCCGGCATGACCTCAACTCGCGTGCCCACGGGGGCGCCGGCCAGAACCTGCTGACGCTCGACGGCCGCTCGATCTGGACCACGACGCCGTACTCGGGCGTCAACGGCGACAACGTGTGGCTGCTGGATCGACGGACGGAGTACACGGGCCGCGAGGGCCCGCAGACGTCGACGGATGCGCACCTGATCAAGTAGGCTCGGCCGGCAGGACCCGCAGCAGCAGCAGCTCGCCATCCTGTCTTCGCCCGGCCCTGAAGCGGGCTGCCTCTCGCAGCCGCCGGCCGAGCGAGGGGTCTTCGCGCAAGGCGCGCAGCACGCGCTCGTTGTCGCTCAGCTCGTCCGCCGGTCCGATCTCGATCGCCAGGTAGTCGGGCGCGAAGGCGCGCAGCAGACCGCGCAGGGCGCCGGCCTTGGCCTCGGCGGTCGGCTCGCCCTCCGACCACTCGATGTATCGCATGCCCGCGTAGAAGGCGATGCGCCGCTCGCTCTTTCCGCCGAGCAGCGTGCGCCCGCGCAGCGCGCCGCCGGTTTCGTGCAGCCAGGCCACGGCGCGCGGCACGTGGACGTCGGCCCCGTTCGGCACGCGCAGCGAATACAGGACCAGCGGCGCGACCGTCAGCAGCATCAGCCCTCGGACCGCATGGCGCCGCTGCCGGCCGCCGCGCGCCCACTTCGCCGCCGCGCTCAGGGCCAGCCCCGCCAGCGGCGTGAGCAGGGCGACGATGACCAGCGCGTGCCGCGGGTCGAGATAGCCGTGGCGTTTCACCAGCAGCGCGATCAGCGCAAAGTGCACGAGCAGGCACCCGGCCGGCACGCTCAGCGGCTCGTCCGCCCAGCGCCGGCGCAGCGCCAGCAGCGCCGCCAGACCCAGCGCCGGCAGGACCACGCGTCCGGCCCTGAACGTCTCCAGCGCAGCCCGCGGAGCAGCCTGCCACCAGGAGACGTCTTCGCGCCGCAGCGCCGCCAGCGCGAGCGGTGAGTCTTGCGGCTGGGCCGCGGCGCCGCGCCCCAGCTCGTCAAGCGTCTGCTTGTCGGCCTTTGGCGAGACGCCGCCGATGATGAGCATGTAGGGGCCGGCGACGGCGGCGAACGCGACGAGCGTCGCGAGCGCGGGCGCCAGCGGCCGGGCGCTGCGCGTGCGCAGGGCGCGCATGGTCATGGCCGCGGGGGCGACGAGCGCGACGGCGCCGCCTTCCGGGCGGGTGAGGAACGCCAGACCCGCGCACAGGCCGCCGAGCGCGGCCAGCGGCCATCCAGGCGTATTGATGAGCAGCGCGACCGCGAGCAGGTACAGGGCCAGGTGAAGCTGGTCGGACATCACGTCGGCCGAGAGCCAGACGTTCAGCGGCAACAGCGCGGTGAGCGTCATGCTCCAGAGCGAGACGCGCTGCGCGCGGCCCGGGCCGCCGAGTGCGCGGCCGAGGCGCAGCCCGAGCGCACCGCTGGCGGCGATCACGCCCACGCCGCCCAGGATGCTCGCGGCCTGTCCGGCGGCCTGCCAGGCCAGCGGTCCGTCGGCCGCGCCCGCGAGTTGGCCGGCGCGTTGCAGCGCGAGCACGAATGCGGGAAAAAGCGGATGCTGGTCGTAGGCGTCGTCGCGCAGCAGCCCCAGGCCGCGCAGGCCGAGGTCGCGGGCGAACCAGCACCACAGCACGCCGTCGCGCGAGATCGCGGGCATCAGCGTCGCCAGGATGATGCGCCACGCGAGCGCGGCGGTGAGGATCAGGCCGGTCAGCGCCGCGCAGCGCCCCGCGGCAAGCGGCTCGTCGCCGGTGAGCGCCTGCGCGTCGCGGGAGGTACGTGTCGCGGCAGGCTTGCGAGACGCGGCCACGCGCTCAGGCCTCCGGCTTGTGGCAGACGTAGAGCACGTGCGGATACGGCAGCACGTCGCGCATGGTGTGCGAGCGCACCTCGAAGCCCGCGCCGCGCAGCATCTCGCGCATTTCGGCCCGCGACCAGTAGCGCACCGGCTCGCGCCAGCCGACCATCAGCCGGTCGAGCGCCAGCGTGAACCAGCGCTTGTAGGCCGGGGTGCGGTCGACGTCCTTGATCAGCAGCACGCCGCCGGGCCGCAGGGCGCGGTGCAGCCCGGCGACGAAGCCGGGCACGCGCTCGAAAGGCAGGTGGTGGACGAGGTCGAGCGCGTAGATCGCGTCGTAGGACCCGGCGAGGGAAAGCCGCACGGCGTCACCCCGGTCGAAGCGCGCATTGCCGAGCCCCAGCGTGCGTGCGGCGAGGCGCGCCATGGCCACGCGTTTCGGGCTGAGGTCGTAGCCCTGAACGCGGCGCTGCGGGGCGCTGCCCGCGAAGTACAGCCCGAACAGCCCGAACCCGCAGCCGATATCGAGCACGCTGCCGTGCGACGGGAGGTACTGGCCGATCTCGTTCAGAAAATCCTGGTGGATGATGACGAAGCGCACGCGGCAGTAGGCGCGCACGATCGGGTTCTCGTACGAGCGGATGATCCGCACGAGCAGGTCGCGCTGCCCTCGCTGCGCTGCGGCCGACATCAGGTCCGGCGTTCCGTGGGCGGGATCGTGCAGTTCGAGCGGCCGGCCCTGTGGGGCCGCCTCGAGAGCGGCGTTCGAGCGCTGCGTGGCGGGCGGCATCATGGGTCGGCCCTGCGGTGGATGCGGATCGCGGGCACGCCCTCGCGGGCGTCCATCTCGTAGGCTACGCCAAACCGGCTGTCCGGTGAAGCCAGCGTCAGGTCTTCGATGGAGCCCTTGTAGGCGATGACAGCGCCGACGTTCTCGCGCTGGATGCGCGCCAGCCAGGCGGCCGCGTCCTCCTCGCCGAAGCGCGGCTTGGCGAACGGGTTGTGAGCGTAAGGCCAGCGCCGCGCGGGGCGGAACTCAACGGCGTACGTGTAGTAGCGGTCGTACAACAGGCCGTGGAAGTCGTAGATCGCGAACACCAGCGTTTCGCCGGGGCGCATCAGCCCGTAGAGCGCGCGGCGGGCCGGCCCGTCGAGCCCGCGGCCGCCGAGCGCGTAGTCTTCGATCACCGGGCGGTTGCGATGGCGCGTCGCCGCCGACTCCAACTGGGCGCACTGCCAGCGCACGTGGACGATGACCGGATCGGCGTAAAGCGCGATGCCGTAGGCCGACAAGGCCGCGAGGGCCCAGGCGGCACCGCGGCGCAGCGCCGCGTCGTCCAGGGACTCGAGCAGCCGCCCCAGGCCGAGCACCGCCGGCAGCAGGATGTACATCGCGTAGCGCGGGATGTGAAACTCCGGCAGCAGCAGCGCGCTCCAGAACAGCACGGCGAGAAAGGCCCAGTTCAGCTCGAATCGATGCAGCACGCTCACGAGCAGGGCCAGCGAGCTGAAGATCAGCACCGTGGCGAACACGATTCCGAAGCCGCCGGGCGAGTCAGTGTTCTGTGGCTCGCGGAAGCTCGTCCAGAAGATCGAGTAGCGCTCCAGCAGCGGGCGGTCGTTCATGCGGCCGA
Source organism: uncultured Planctomycetota bacterium (assembly GCA_900696525.1). GTDB lineage: Bacteria > Planctomycetota > Phycisphaerae > UBA1845 > Fen-1342 > CAADGL01. The sequence goes on along the minus strand of CAADGL010000013.1, from coordinate 82,796 downwards.
ACGCCTTCGGGTTCATCGGGCCGTCGAAGACCACAAGGCCGGCCAGGCTCATGCGAACCGGATAGGTCGGCGAGCCGTATTTCAGGTGCGTTCGCACGTACGGCGCCGCGCCAATGGCCAGCCCGAGCAGGGCGACCGCGCACCAGCCGAAGACGCCCGGCCCGCCGGCGCCGGCAAGCGCCGGAGTCGCGGGCGCGCCCCCACGATCCGCAGCCATCTCTCCATCGGCCGCAGGCGCCCTCGACGGCCTTCTCCACCGGTCAACCGCGAGCCGCAGCGCCCGGTACGCGAACGTGATGCCGATGCAGACAATGGGCAGGAACTTCATCCACCAGGTCAGCGCCGCCGCCGCCGCGCACAGCAGCGCGCTGCCCCAGCTCCAGCCGCGGTCGCGCTGCGGCAGCGCCAGGGCGATCATCGCGGTGGTCGCCCCGCCGACCGAAAGGTCGATGTAGCCGATGGACGCCATGAAGAGCACGGCCGGCGCCGTGGGAATGAGCCCGGCGCAGATTGTCGCCGTCGCCGCCCTGAGTCCCATGCGCCGGGCCGCGACGTACGTCGCCAGGACGAACACGAAGCCGAAGGCGGCGTTGACGGCGTGAAACGCGGCGTCGGTGTGCGCGATGGCGAGCGTCCAGTAGTGCAGCAGCGTGACGCCGCGGGGGTAGGTGTCGGCCCAGAAGGCGTCGCAATGCACCTCGCCGAGGCGGCCGTCCTGGTAGGGCTGGAGCGCCTGCGGCACGTGGTAGGCCAGCTCGTCCCAGGCGCTGGGCGCGTTCCAGACGCCGTGGACCGTCGCCGCCGCCAGGGCCGCGACGCCGAGCAGCAGCACGAGCAGCGGGCCGAACGCGGCGGCGCGGATCACGGCGCCCAGGCCGCGGGCGGCCTCGGCCAGGTGACTCGCCAGCTCGCGGCGCATGCGCCAGCACAGCCACGCCGCCGCACCGCTCAGCAGCGTTTGCAGCAGCGGCAGGAGCCCGAGGGGGCGGCCCCAGGGAAGCGAACCGAGCGCGACGATTTCGAGGATCAGGACGATCGGCGTCAGCAGCAGGGCGCCAAGAAGCACTTCACTGGGCGGCGCGCCGCGCCAGTATCGGCGCAGCAGCGCGCCCAGCGCCAACGTCAGCGGGGCCAGCAGGCCGAGCAAGGCCGATATCTTGAGCGCGATCAATCCCATCGTGACTGTGGCGCTTGGGCTTCGCGTCCGATTGAGCTGAGTCGGCGCGGCGATTCGAGCCGCGATTGGCGCCGCGATCGGCTGCCTACCGGATCTCGACGTTTCCCAGGTAACACAATGGCCGGCCCGGCCCCGCGCCGCGGTCCGGCATCAGCCAGCCGAGTTGCGGATCGTACACGCCCAGCATCAGGGGGTACACGCCGGGCGGAGCCTGCGGCGGCACGTCGAGCGCGATCGTCTCGACGACGATCTCGCCGGTGCGCCAGCCGGCGACTCGGTAGGTGTTGTGGCAGCCGCGCGTCGCGTGCAGAACGCGCTGAGCCGGGGGCGTCGAGTCGAGCCGCAGCGGATCGGCCGGATGCAGCCAGAGCTCGATGTTGGCGTCAACGTGCGCCGGCGATTCGGCCAGCCGCCGCCAGAACCGGGTCATGATGAGTCGACCGCCGCGGGCGACGCGCCGCCGCGGCACCTCGACGCCCAGCAGCTCAAGCGCCGCTCCGAGCCGCACGCCGGCCGGTTCCGCGATGTCCACGCGGCCCGCGCGCAGGTCGAGCCGGCGGCGCTGCTCGTCGGTGGCCAGCACGTGCCGCAGCCGCATCGCGGGTGGGACGGCGAAAGAGCAGAGCACGCTGCGTCCATCGGGCGGCCTGCCGTCGAGCCCGCTGGCCAGTTCCTCTTCCGCGACGACGGCGTATTCGCCATGCACGAGCGCGGCGAGCTGCGCCTGGGAGACGAGATCCGGCGCGACGGCGGGCGGCGTCGGCGGCGCATCGGGACTGAGCGGCGGGATGCGCCAGACGCAGTACCAGTGCTGCTCGTCCATGCACCAGCCGCGCACGACCTCGAGCTCATGCAGCCTCAGGCCGAAGACGTTGCGGTGCCGGTCGCGCAGGACGTCGAGCGCCACGTAGTCGGCCAGGTAGCCTGCGCCGCGGCGCTCGAGGTACTGTGGAAGCCGGCCGGGCTTCAGGTAGTTCTCGAAGAAGTCGACGTCGTTCATCAGGCCGTCGACGTTGATGACCCGCTGCGACGGAGCGTAGTACGAGACGAAGCCGGCACTGAAAGACGCCACGTTCTGCCCCGGCGGCAGGCGCGACTCCAGCCAGCGCCCGGCGCGCACGAACGGGTTCACGTGGGCCGCGTCCGACGGCGTCCTCCAGATCATGTCGGCGTTCGAGACGACGAGGATGGTTGTCGCGAGGCCGCAGACCGCGGCGGCGCACGGCGTGGCGCCGGGCGGCAGCAGCCTGAGCCGGGCCAGCAGCCAGTCGGGGGCGCGGCCCGCCGACCATGCGCCGACGCCGAGCAGCAGCCAGCACGCCAGAATCTCGGGAGAGAAATACCAAGTGCAATAGCCCGTGAAATTCGGCAGCCGCACGGAGTAGACGACCAGTCGCAGCACGACAAACAGCGCCAGGGCGGCGAAGAACCAGGCGATGCCACGCCGCGCAAGCAGGCCGCGCAGGCCGGCGGCGATCGCGACCAGGGCGCCGAGCGCGAGCAGGGCCCCGACGGCCGCGCGCATGATCTCGTGCTTCGGCCAGACGCCCAGCCAGCGCCCCGCCGCGGCCTCCAGCCCCTCGACCGCCGGCCGGGCCGCGAGACCGAAGATGCGGACGGCGCTTGAGGTGACGAGCTGGTCCGTTCCGGCCAGCGTGCGCGGCGGCGGGTTATGGAAGAACTTGACCTTGCCGCTGATGGGCATGAGCGTTCCGAAGTAGACCTGGCTGAACGCGAGCCAGCCGCCGACGATCAGCACGCCTGGCAGCGCGAGCCGCAGCGCGCTGTGCCAGTGGAGACCAAGGCGCGCCGGGCCGTCGCTGCGCACCAGCCCGAACAGCACCGTCGCGCCAACGAGCAGCGCGGCCAGGCCGCTGTCGACCCGCGCGAGCGCGAACAGCGCCAACAGCACGCCGAGCAGAAACCACGTTTTGCTTCCGCGCGCAGCGCCGACGCTTGGCGCAGCGGCGTCCGGTTGCGGCGGGAGCGAACGGGCGGGAAGGCGTGTCAAACCGACACAGACCAGCGATGCCATCAGCAGCGCGTGGAGCCCGTTCTCCATGCCCTGAAATGCGACGTGTCCGGAGAACCCGGCGACCATCCAGCCGGCCGCGGCCAGCAGGCCCAGCCACGCATGCACGCGGCGCAGACCGATGTAGAGCACGGCGCCCGCCGCGAGCCACGCGAGGGCGCCGGCCAGCGAGAGCACGCGGAGCAGGGCGTCGCGGTCGTGGACGAGGGACGCAAGGCCGACGCAGAGCGCCGCCCACAGCGGCTGCACGCCGCTGGAGCGGGCCGCGCCGTCGAAGCAGTAACCCCTGCCCGCGAGCAGTTGTTGCGCCGGCACGACGTAGTACAGCGCGTCGTCGACGAGCAGTGCGCCCGGTTCGCTGAGGGAGAGGGTTACGTGCAATGCGGCGGCGCCGCACGTGACGCCGATCGCCAGCAGGCCGAAATCTGCGCAGCGCGTCGCCCTGCCGGCGGTCGCGCGGAGGCCGGGGCATGGCGGCGGTGGCGTCGTCGCGCCGCCCGCGAATACTGTCAATTTGAACCTCTCATCAATGTCCACTCTGGGCTGAGGTCAACCGCCGGCGCGAACGTCTGCGCGGTGCAGCTCCCACACCCACGGCCGGGCCGCTGACGGCGCGCCGCCGCCTGCCAGCCAATCGTACAGCAGCCCGTACGCCTGGTAAGCCGTGCGGCGGTCCAGGCTGGCCAGGAGTTGCGGCGTGAGGCGCGACGGCTGCGGGCTGCGTGCGGTCGTGGCGAGGGCGTCGGCGAGCGCGGCGACGAACGCCGGGTGATCCTGGTCGAGCAGTCGGTAGAGATTGGTCACATCGAGGTTGATGATCGAGTCGAAGGGCGGGTTGAGCAGCGTGCCGCCGGTGCGGGGCAGCAGGTCGCCGGCGCTGCCGACGTTGCTGGCGATGACGGGGAGTCGGGCGTAGACGGCCTCGGCGAGGGCGAGGCTCCAGCCCTCGACGAACGAGGGCAGCACGAATCCGTCGCAGACGCAGTAGAAGCGCTGCGGGTCGTCGTGGAAGCCCAGGAAGTGCACGCGGTCGGCCACGCCCAGGCGCTGCGCCTGCTCGCGCAGCCGCTCGGCGTATTTCTCGTCCATCGGCTTGCCGAGCAGCGCCAGGTGAAGGCGCGGCTCGCTGCGGGCGGCCTGGGCCAGGGCGGCGATCAGCAGATGCTGCCCCTTCGGCGCGTAAAGCGAGGCCGTTTGCAGGAAGACGAACGCATCGGAGGGGAAGCCGAGCCGCGCGCGCTCCGACTCGCGATTGATCCCCGCACGCGCCCGCTCGATTGCCTCGGCGTCGATTCCGTTCGGCACAATGACCATCTTCTCCGCCGGCAAACCAAGCCGCAGGTCGGCATAGCCCGCGGCGGCGGTGGAGACGCACAGGTAGGCCAGCGTGTGCGGCTCGGCAGCGCGCTGGGCGGCCGTCTGCTGCTCGTCGAGCCAGACGTAGGAGCTGTGCACGGTCTGGACGAAGGGAATGCCGAGCTCGCGCGCGATCTCGGCGCCCCAGGGCGCAAAGTGCGCGTTCACCAAGTCGATGCGCCGTTCCGCCAGGTAGCGACGATACGCCGGCTCGCGCCCTTCTGCCGGCAGCACCGTGAAGTCGAGCCCCATGCGCTTCGCCTTCTCGGCGGCGATTCCCTGGCGCCCCAGCGCGAGGATGGCCAGCTCGAAGCGCTGCGGGTCGAGAACGGTAGCGATGTCGAGCACGACCTGCTCGAAGCCGCCTTGCAGGAAGTGCTCGACCTGGAGCAGCACCCGCAGCCGGCGACCGTCCGGCCGATGCACCCGCGGCAGCACGCGCCGCCGCTCGTCGCTCGGCGTGGTCGCGCGGAAGAACACGTCGTTGTTGGCGAAGCGGACCAGCGTCTCCAGCAACTCGCGGCCCGGCGGCGCACGGAAGACGCGCCGGGCGTAGAGCGCCAGGCGCTGCGCAGCCTGCTGGCTCGGCGCGAAGGCGACGTCGGCGCGCTGCTGGACCGCCGCCCCGTGGTGATAGGCCGCGGCCTCGTCATGGTCGAGCCAGGCGGCGACGCAGCAGCTCGCCGGCGGTTCCGAAGGCAGGGACGCGAGCGTGTCGGCGCGGACGAGGACCAAGGGCTTCTCCCCGGGGCCGGGCGCGGGCCAGGCGCGGTCCGGGACCGATTTGAGCTCGGAGACCTGCGGCATGGACGCCTCGGCGAGCTCGGCGGCCAGCCAGGCGCGCGTCGGCTGATCGACGTAGAGCGTCCAGGGCCGGGCGTTGAAGGCCGCCCGCTCCTGCTCGTAGCTCATGAGCCGCCGCACGCGCTCGGCGATGCGATGCTCGCGGGCGCGGGCGTTGAGCGTGTTGTCGTGGACGCGGTACTTGTAGAGGCACTCGTCGCTGCCGAGGTGGCGGATGACGAACTGTCCGTTCATCCGCATCCAGTAGTCGTAGTCCTCGACGCCCAGGTTCGGCGCATAGTCGCCCAGTAGCCGCCCGACCCAGCCGCGATACATGAAGCACGCGCCGATGAAGTTGTCGTCACGCGTACTGAGCCCCTCCGTGGTCCGCGGCAGGTGAATCCGCGGGTCGTCGGGGCTGCGGCGGTTGTGCGGCCGAAACTCCGGATCGCGCAGCGGCTGGCCGCGGTCGTCGATGGCCAGGTAGTCGGCGTAGACCATGTGCGCGTCCGGATTCGCCCGCAGGAACGCGACCTGGCGCTCGAGCTGCGCCGGCTCCATGACGTTGTCGGCGCTCGTCCACGTCCAGAACTCGCCCCGGGCGAACTCGAACCCGTTCGAGAGCGCCTTGGGCAGCTTCTGGTTCTCCTGCGTGAGCACGCGCACCTTCAAGTGGCCCGCGTAGCGGTCGAGCACGGCCTGCACGTCGTCGGTCGAGCCGTCGTTGACGACGATCAGCTCGAAGTCGCGGTAGGTCTGCGCCAGCACGCTCTCGATCGACTCCGCCAGAAGGCCGGCCTGGTTGTACACCGGGAGAATCACGCTCACGAGCCCGGCGACTTCCGCCGCACGCGGCTCGGACTTGTGCGCGCCCGTCGCCGTCGACGGCAGCGTCGCGGCCTCCTCCGCCGGCGCCCGGCGTCCGTGGCGCAGGCGGCGTTGCCAGCGCATGAGTTTCTTGGCGGCCTTCTCGCGCAGGCTGCCGCGCGGGAAGAGCAGGAAGCGAATCTTGTACAGCACCTGCAAGACGCGCCAGCCGGTGCTGTTGAGGATGTCGCTGAGGCGGGCCTCGATCGGCCGCAGCCGCTCGATCTCACCTTGCGCCGCGCGCAGCTCGCCCTGAGCCGTTTCGAGCCGCCGCCAGATGCGGTCGGCCTCCTGCCCCTTCTCGCGCAACTGGCGCGTGAGCGTCTCCGACCAGTCGTGCAGCTCGCGCCGCGCGGCTTCGAGCTGCTCGATGGCCTGCTGCCGGCGGTGCAGTTCGGAGCTCATCTCGCGCACGCGCTCGGCGAGCTCGGCCAGTTGCGGAAGCGTGCGCGCCTCGATCGCGAGGGCGCGCTGCTCGACGTCGCGCGTGGCGTGGCCGAGCCAATCGCGCAGCGCCTGCACCGCGCCTTCGGTCTCGGCGCGCTGCTGTCGTTCCGTTTCGGCGCGGGCGCGCCATTGGCCGGCCTCTTCCCGCGCCGCTTCCAGCAACGCCCGCGATGTGCGCAGCTCGCTTTCCGCGGAGATCCGCAGCGCCACGCTGTCGCACAGGCCGGCGAACAGCTCCGCCTCGCGCAGCGGCTCCCGCAGACCGGTGCGGCGCCAGGTCTCCGGCGGCGGCGGGGCGCCAGGCCGCACCGTCGCCAGCACCGCCAGCAGATAGCACTTCGCCGCGGGCGGGATGATCGGCGAGCGGTGCACGGCGAGCGTGCTGTCGCGGAAGGTCGGCGTGAGCCCGGCGCTGTTCTCGATCATCTGCTCGGTCCAGCTCGCGCCGACGAATGCCTGCCCGAGCACAGTCAGCCCGGCGCGCTCGAACGCCTCGCTCATGTCGATCAGCGGCGTTTCCTTGCCGTAGGGCCAGTGCCCCGTCGATTGCGCCTCCATCCGCCACAGCCAGTACCAGTAGCACAGCCGGTTCGGCACGAGCGCCAGCACGTAGTTGCGGCTGCGACTGGCCATGCCCCTCAGGAACCGCGCCTGCTCGTCGAGCGTGTAGTGCTCAAGCACGCCCGCGTTGAACACGAGGTCGTACTGAGGCTCGCCCGCGCGGAAGACGTCATCCAGCACGAAGTCCGCCCGCCGCCCCTCGCGCTCGAACAGCCGCCGCGCATACGCCAGCGCCTCGCGCGAGAAATCCAGCAGCGACACGTCGAAGCGCCCTGCGCGGCTCAGCGCCAGGCTCTGCCACCCCCCGCCGCAGCCCGCCTCCAGCGTCCGCGATCCGGCCGGCAGCAGCTCCCCAACCAGCTCCGCGAACTCGTCGTTGAACCGCCGCAGCGCCTCGTTCTCCTGCGGCAACTCGGCGCCGGCGTAGTAGCGGTCCCACTTCTGCTGCTCGCTCAGCGCCTCGGTCGGGACGTCGGCGGCGGCGGCGCCGGTTGCCGCCGGCGCGGGCAGCGCGGGTGCTGCGTTCTGAGTCTGCGCGGGGTCCTGGGCCGCGGTGGCGAGCTCGCGCTGGCGCTCGACGAAGCGTCGCAGCCTGCCGAGCACGTCGGGCGCGGGTGGGGGAGCGGGAGGTGCCATGTCCGCCGCCGCCGCGCCGTCGCCGGCTGTCGCCGGCGTGCACTCGAAGTAGTAGTCGCTGCATTGCGAGGGCACGAGGTAGGTCATGAAGTCGAGCAGCTCGAACCCGCCGGGCGCCTTGAGCAGGTCGTAGTAGAGCTGCATGTCGCCCGGGAAGAAGACCTCGCGCAGCACGTCGTGGACGACGAAGCCGGCGGCCCGCAGGCGCTCGCGAACCTGCGGCTCGGTGTAGAAATGCACGTGGTCGGTGGCCTCGGCCTCGCCGCTGCGCTGCGCGTGCGCCTGGTGCAGCGGGCTCCCCTCGTTGGGCGTGCCCAGCACCAGCGTCCCGTCCGTCGCCAGCAGCCCGCGCAGCCGCCGCAGCAACGCCACGTCGTCGGGCACGTGCTCGATCACCTGGCTCAGCAGGATCAGGTCGAAGGGCGCGCCGTCGCCGAACTCCAGCAGATCCGCCCGAACGATGCGCGCCTGCGGCGCCGCGGCCCGGGCCCGCTCCACTCGCAGCGCGTTGTAGTCTACGCCGTGCAGCTCCACGTCAGGCAGCCCGCTCAGCCGCGCCAGCCAGTAGCCGTCGCCGCAGCCGGCGTCCAGGATGCGCAGCGGGCTTCGGCCCGTGCGCTCGCGGCAGCGCCGCGCGCAGGCTTGCAGGAACTCCCAGCGCTTCTCGTAGATCGGACGAATCGCCGGCTCCTTGGCCCACGCGAAATGGCTGCTCGTATACCACGGGTCCGCCGCCGCCACGCGCTGCTCAGCCCATCCGGCGTCGCCGCGGGGGTGAACCGGGCCGCGGGCGTGAACCGCGCCGTGCTGGTGAAGCGGCTGGGTCGTGACACGGCCGCTGAGGACCGCCTCATGACGGGCGCGGCTCGGATCGGCCTGGCCCGCATCAGCGGCGCCCGCAGCCGCGCTTTCACCGAGCGCATCATAGCCCCCCGGCACGACCAGCCGTTCGCCGCGCGTGGTTGCGGTGCGCGGGGCGCGTCGTCCGGCCAGGAAACGCTCGTAGAGCGCCGCCTCGCGCCGGTCGATCTCGACGTGGCTGAACGGCTGTGCCGCCGCCCGCGCGTTTCGTCTCAGTCGCCGGCGAAGGGCGTCATCAGAACAGGCGCGGCGGATGGCGGCGGCAAGGGCGGCGGGGTCCTCATAGTGGCGCACCAGCAGGCCGTTGCGCTCGTGCGAGATGTACTCGTTGATCGGCGCGACGTCGGACGTGACCACGACCGCCTCGCACGCCAGCGCCTCGATGAAGACGATGCCGAAGCCCTCCCAGCGGCTGGGCGTGCACATGCAGTCGCAGAAGCTGTAGTAGAGCGGCAGCTCGCTGTTAGGCGCCGAATCGACGAAGTGGCAGCGCTCCAGCACGCCGAGGTCGCGCGCCAGGCCGCGGTACTGCGGGTCGTCCTCGTGGCCGACGAGAATCGCCGTGTAGTCCGGCCCGAGCTGCGCCAGCGCGCGGATGAGCGTATCGACGTTCTTCTGTCGCGTCTTGCGGCCGACGTGCAGAATGCGGAAGCGGCCGGGAAAGCGCCGCTCGAACGCGGCGCGGGCCGGGGCGTCGTCGACGGGGCGGAAGACGTCGAGGTCGACGCGGTTCGCGAAATCGTGGATGCGCGCCGGCTCCACGCCCCGCTCGATCAGCAGAGTCCGCACCGCCTTGCTGACCGCCAGCACGTGGTCGGCGAGGCGCACGCTGTCGTGCAGGATCGCCGGGTTCGTGTCGTGCACCGACACGACGACCGGCACGCCCTCCACGCGTTGCATGCAGGCCAGGTCGCACGCCCAGTAGCCGCCGTAGGCCCGCACAATGTCGATCCGCAGATCGCGCAGCCGCGCGGCGAACTCGTGCTCCGCCGTCGGCACGACGTGCAGGCCATACTCGAAGCGCGCGCGCGTTTCGCGCGGCGAAAGGCAGTAGACCTCGTCGAAGAAGCGGGCCGGGTTGAAGTAGCGCTCCAGCCACGAGCCGATGCCCTTGGCGGTGTAGGCGTCCAGCGGGTCGCTCGGCACGACCGCCAGGCGGCGAGGCGGCTGGGAAGGGTCGCGGGTCATGCGCGTCCGTCGGCCTCGGCCGGTGCGTCGGGTGTGGCATCGGCGACCCAGATCATCTGCTCGACCGCGGGGAGCACGAGCGAGTGGATCGGCTTGGTCTGAAGCACGTGAAACAGCAGCGCGTTCTCGACGAAGTCATAGTAGTGATACGTGGGCGGCGTGCGGTCCTCGACGACGCAGACCAGCGCGTACGTCCCCGGCATCAGGATGTTGTCGAGCTCGAAGGCCACGCGCAGCCTCTGGCCGGCCCGCAGCGGCGGGAAGCGGCGGCCCTCGTCATAGGTGGACGAGTTGATGATGTTCAGCGCCTTGACGTTGCGGAAAGCGAAGCCCAGCCCGAGCTCGTGCGCGTCCAGGTTCTTCAGAGCCTCGACCTCGAACTCGACGTGCAGCCGCTCGCCGTAGTTGAACGCCGCCTCGATCCCCGGCTTGCCGCTGTCGATCGTCGCTCCGGTCACGCGCAGCTCGCCGCTGCCCCAGCGCACCAGGCCGCTGCGCCCGGCGACGGGCGTGAGCTTGCGCTGGGACGTCAGCGGGGCGGCGCCGAGTCCTTCGCCGGATGCCGCGCTGGCCGGCAGCGCGCGGACGGGCCCCGGCGTCGGCCGGTCGGCGTTGCGCTCCTTGAACAGGAACTGCACGTAGTTGCTGGTCACGTCGACCGTCCGGCCTTCCTGCATGATGCGGCCCTGGTCGAGCCAGATCGCCCGGTGGCAGAAGCTCCGCACCGTCTGCGTGTCGTGCGTCACCAGCACGACCGAGACGCCCTGCTCGCGGAGCTGCTGCATGCGGTTGAAGCATTTCATCTGGAACGCCGCGTCCCCCACCGCCAGCGCCTCGTCGATGATCAGGATGTCCGGCCGCAGCAGCACCTGCACCGCGAACGCCAGCCGCACCACCATGCCGGTCGAGTAGGTCTTGATCGGCTGATCGAGAAAGTCGCCGATGTCGGCGAAGGCCGCGATCTCGTCGAAACGCGCCCGAGCCTCGCCGGGCGGCACGCCCAGGACGGCGGCGTTCAGAAACACGTTCTCACGGCCGGTGAACTCCGGGTTGAAGCCCGAGCCCAGCTCGAGCAGCGCGTGTACGCGGCCGCGCACCGCCACCCTGCCCTCGGTCGGGCGCAGCGTGCCGGCGATGATCTGGAGCAGGGTGCTCTTGCCGCTGCCGTTGCGGCCGATGATGCCCAGCGCCTCGCCACGCCGCACCTCGAACGACACGTCGCGCAGCGCCCAGAACTCGCGGTAGAACTGCCGCCGGCCACGCCACAGCGTCTGCTTCAGCCGGTCGAACGGCCGCGAGTAGATCTCGTAGCACTTGCCCAGGCCGTCGACGTGGATGACCGGCTCTCCGCGGCCCGGCTCGCCGCGAACGCCGTGTTCGCCACGGCTTCCGGGCGCTGTTCGCCGGGCACGAGTCTCGTCCGGCTCGCCGGGTTCGGGCGAGTGTTCGCGTGTGTCGGGTTGCGCCGTGCTGGTCGCGCTCATCGGCTTATTGCTCAGGCCCGTGACTCACTTCGGAGAACCTCCAGGAACCTCGCGACCTCGGCGGACCGGCCTCCGGTCCTCCACAGAACCGGAACCAGCCTCTCGACGGGGAGGCGCCGGCTACAGCACGTCCGCGAAGCCGCGCTTGGTCTTCATGAACCACACGAAACCAAGCTGCATCACGACCGCCGACAACGCGATGACGGCCCCCAGCCACACCCAGTCCGGCGCGTGGCCCCACATCACGGTCTGCCTGGCGTTCTCGACGATAACCGAAAGCGGGTTCAGCCGCATCAGCAGCCGGAATCGCTCCGGAACCTGCTCCAGCGAGTAGAACAGCGGCGTCAGGAACACCAGCATTTGCAGCACCACCGCCGTCACCGGTCCGACGTCGCGCACGTACACCCCCAGCGAGGCGAGGAACCAGCTCACCCCCAGGCACAACATCAGCAGCGGCAGCAGCACCAGCGGGTAATACGCCAGGCTGGCCGCCGGCGGCTGCATGAACAGCGACATCGCCACTATCAGCAACCCAAGGCTGATCGCCGTGTTCACCAGCGCCGCCCCCAGCGTCACCACCGGCAGAATCTCCAGCGGAAACACCACCTTCTTCACGTACGCCGCGTGGCCCGCGATCACGCCCGTGTTCCCCGAGACCGTCTCCGAGAACAGGTTGAACAGCAGCAGCCCGCAGAACAGCGTCAGGGCGAACTCGACCTTGGAAGGCGCCGCGGCCGGCGCGCCGGCGGCGGAGTCCTCGGCTGCGGCGGCGCTCTCCCGGACGGTCGATTGCCAGCGGGCCTGGAAAACGACGCTGAACACGAAGGTGTAGACCGAGAGCATCACGAGCGGGATGATGAGCGACCACAGCAGCCCAAGCAGCGAGCCGCGGTAGCGCGCGGCGACGGCCCGCCCGATAAGCTGGCGCAGCAGCGCCCCGTGCCGCCAGAACATGAGCGGGACGTGATGGGGCATGAGGTAGTAGCGCAATGGCCGGGATTCTCGCGTGATGAGCGTCGCTTCCATGACGATATTCTCACGCATGGCCCGCTGGGCGCGAAGGGCGCGCCCGATCCGGGGGGAATCGCACGACCAGGCAATCGGCCGTCGGTCAGGTCGTTTGGCCGGTGAAGCAGACGGCCGCCGCGAGGAGCACCCGTCCATGAAACGATGCGGATCGCGCGTTGCAGCGGGGCTCGTGTGTGTCGGCGTGCTGCTGGGGCCGCTGGGCAGCGCCCGCGGGCAGGCCGCCTCGGCCCCGGCGACGGCCTACAAGCCGACGCCCGGGCCGTACCGCGTTCTGCGCATCGACCGGTTCGCGCTCGAAGACGCGTCGCGTGGCGGCGAGCTCGAGGTGATGATTCGCGCACCGCGGCTGGCTCCGGCTGATGGGCCGGCGCCGCTGGTCGTGTTCTCGCACGGTGCGGGTGGCAGTTCGGACGCGTTCCCGGAGCTCTGCGAGCACTGGGCCAGCCACGGATACGTCGTTATCAACCCGACGCACAGCGACTCCGTGCGGCTGCGGCGTCAGCGCGGGGAGCGGTTCGATCCTGCGGACGCGGCGCTCGCGCAGCAGATCGTCGGTCGCGTGAACCTGCCGGGCCGCTGTGCCGATGTCCGGCTGATCCTCGATTCGCTCGACGCGATCGAGGAGCGCCTCCGCAAGGCCGCGGGCCCGCCCGGCGCCGACGAGGCCGCTTTCCGCATCGACCGCGAGCGCGTCGCGCTGGCCGGGCACTCCGCCGGAGCGATGACCACGCAGGCGCTGGCGGGCGCGAAGCTGTACGCGCGGCGTGGAGGGGTGCGGGCGTGGAGCGCTCCCGAGCCGCGCATCCGGGCTTTCATCGTGATATCGGGGCAGGGGCTTGGGCGACCGGCGTTCCGCAAGGACTCCTGGAGCGACATTCGCGCCCCGCTGCTGGTCATCGCCGGCAGCGCCGACCGCAGCCCCGTCTCCGACGAGACACCGGAGGGCCGGCGGCATCCGTACGAGTACGCCCCGCCCGGCGACAAGCATCTGGTGTACATCGACGGCGCGACGCACGGGTCATACGCCGGCAAGGGCGTTTCGCGCCTGCTGGGCGAGAAGCCGCCCGCCAACATTGATTACATCACCGACGTGACCGCCTTCGCCACGCTCGCCTTCCTGGACGCCTATATCCGCCGCGAAGCCGCCGGCCGCGAGTATCTCGCCTCCGATGCGCTGGAGCGACACCCCGGCGGCCGGACGGAGCACAAGCGGAAATAGGCTCTGGCCGATGGCGCGCGTCGTACGGCGGGCCGCGCCACTCCATTCGCCCTTAAGCCGGTAGAGTGAGAGTCCATGGACCTTGCCCGCTACGTCCTGCTCGAATCGCCGCTCGTGCTCGGCATCGTGCTGGTGCTGATCAACTTCGCGCTGCTGGTGGCGTGGCGGCGCGGCGGCAGCCCGCGGCCGCTGCTGAGCAGCCTTGGGGCGTCGGCCATCCTTCTGGTGGTCCAGGCGCTGGTTGTGACGCAGCGCGAGCGCGCCGGCCTGGTGCTCGCCGCCATCGAGCGCGACCTGGTCGTGGGGCGGCTCGGCGCGCTCGACGCCGCGCTGGCCGCCGATTTCGAGACCCAGGGCGTCGGCCGGGCCGAGTTTCTGGCGATGGCCGCCGAGGCGCTGCGCCATGTTCGCGTCACGTGGCTTCGCCGCACGGAGCTGGCGCTCGCTCCGGCGGACGGGGAGGGGTTCGCGGTCGAGGCCGCGTACATTGCCGACCTGGACGCGCGCGACTACCGCGGGACGCTGCGCTCGCGCTGGCGCATCGCGTTCGCGCGGCGCGAGGGCCGCTGGCGCATCACGACGATCGAGCCGCTGCGCATCGACGGCGTCACCGACAACGACTGGAAGCGGCTGATGCGCTGACTCGAGGAAGGGGTTGTCCTGGCGCAACCGCCTCCTTACGAGCCTCTTGCATGATCCACACTTCTTCAGAGGCTCGCTCGGCTCCGGGCTCAGCCGCGCGCGTGCTTCAGCTCGAACATCTCCTTGGCGACTTCGCCATCGAGCGGAATCGGGTAGTCGCCCGAGAAGCACGCGCTGCAGTAGCTGGAGGCGTGCGAGTTCACCGCCGCCAGCAGCCCTTCGATCGACAGGTAAGCCAGCGAATCCACGCCGAGGTAGTCCCGGATCTGCTCCACGCTCCGCGTATTGGCCACCAGCTCCGTCCGCCGCGGAAAGTCGATCCCGTAGTGACACGGATGGCGGATCGGCGGAGAAGCGACGCGCAGGTGAATCTCCCTGGCGCCGGCCTTGCGCAGCGACTGCATCTTGCCGCGCGTCGTCGTGCCGCGGACGACCGAGTCCTCGACGACGATCAGCCGTCTTCCATCGACCGTCGCCGAGATCGGATTCAGCTTCAGCCGCACGGTCAGGTCGCGTATGGCCTGCGTGGGCTGGATGAATGAGCGGCCGACGTAGTGGTTGGTCGTGAAACCCCGCCCGATGGGGATGCCCGACTCCTCGTGATACCCCAGCGCCGCGCAGCGGGCGCAGTTCGGCACGGCGATCACCATGTCGGCCTCGACCGGCGCCTCGCGCGCCAGTCGGCGGCCGAACTCCTTGCGCACCAGGTGCACATTCTCGCCGAACACCCGGCTCGCCGGGTCGGCGAAGTACACCAGCTCGAAGATGCACTGGGCGCGGCGTTGCGCATAGCCGGCGTCGAAGCGGCGCGAGCCGAGACCCGCGGCCGAGAGCGTGATGATCTCGCCGGGCTCGACGTCGCGGACGTAGTCCGCCTCGACGAGGTCGAGCGCGCAGGTCTCGCTGGCCACGACCCAGGCGTCGCCCAGCTTGCCCAGGCACAGCGGGCGGTTGCCCGACGGGTCGCGCACCGCCTCGATGCGGTCCGGGTGCATCAGCAGCAGGCAGTACGACCCGCGCAGCTCGCGCAGCACCGCCGCCAGCGGGTCCGGCTGCGATCGGTAATGCGCGCTGGCCAGCAGGTGCAGAATGACCTCGGTGTCGGAAGTCGTCGTGAAGATGTGCCCGCGCTGCTCGAATTCCGCCCGCAGTGGGCCGGCGTTCGTCAGGTTCCCGTTGTGGCAGATCGCCACCTGCCCCAGCCCCGCCGTCACCAGCAGCGGCTGCGCGTTCGACTCGCGGCACGACCCCGTCGTCGAGTACCGCACGTGTCCGATCGCCATCGGGTTGCGCAGCACCGCCAGATCCGATTCGCTCAGCGCATCCGCGACCAGCCCCATTCCCACCCGCCGCACGATCTCCTGTCCGTCGGCGGTGCAGATGCCCGCCGATTCCTGCCCGCGGTGCTGCTGGGCATAGAGCCCAACGTAGGTGAGCGCGGCGGCGTCCGGATGGTGCGCGATGCCGAACAGGCCGCAATAGTGGCGAACGGACGACAAGCAAAACCCCATGCCGGCATCGAGCGCGGCGCCTCGGCCGAGCGGTTCCTTGTGGAGCGTGGCCCTCCGCGACGCCTTCGCGACGCCGCGGATTCGCGCCATTATCATACCGCGCGGCGGCGGCTCGGCCATTGACCGCCGCCGGTCCCCATCCATAATGGCCGCGGGTAGCGCGAGGTCTCCTCCGGAAACGAGAGCGATTGGTGCGGTCTCCTCCAGCGCGCGGCAGAACGTTCCCCCGGCCTGCCGCGCGGAGCCGGCAGGAGGGGCTCGCTGCTGTTGTTCTTGCGGCTCTTGCGGCGGTGGGCGCCGGCGGTTCGATCGCCGCCGGTCAGACGGTGGGCCTCGGCGACCCGATCCTGCCCGAGGCGATCAGCACCAGCCCGGTCGAGCTGCGCGGCCGCTTCGTGCGGCAATGGCGGCAGCCCGACGGCGCGTGGACGCTGCTGTACACCGGCGATTTCTCGGCGACGTTCGGCCAACGGCGTTTCAGCGCCGACAACGCCGTCGTCTGGATCGCGCCGCGGACCGGGCCGGACGGGCGGAAGCATTACGAGCTGACGCTGTACCTGTCGGAGCACGTTCGGGTCCGCGAGCTGTCGGGCACCGAGATCGAGGATTCGGTGCTGCTCGTGAGCAATCTGCGCACGACGGGCGAGATCTTCACCTCGCACGACGCCGCCTCGCCCGAGAATCTCCAGGAGAGCGAGCTCTACCAGCGGGCGATCATCGACCGCGAGCGCATCGAGTCCGGCCGGCCGCCGCTGAGCGTCCGTCCCGAGCCCGTCGGGGGCCCGCGCATCGAGAGCGCCGCGGCCCCGCGCCCCTCACGCACCATCCGGTTCTCCATCGGCGCCATCGAGCCCGCGCGAACCGCCGACGGCGAGCCCGTCTTCGTGCTGCGCGACGGGGTGATCTTCGTCCAGGAAGGCGACCCGAACAGCCCGCCGCTCGAGATCCGCGCCGATCGCGCGGTGGCCTTCGCCGATCCGGGCGGCGGCCGCGACTGGCTCGAGGTCATCGAAGGCGGTGCGGGGGAACCGCCGCGGCCGACCACGCAGCCGGCGGCTCCCGGCGCCCAGGCGCGCCGCCCGCAGGCCGAAGGACCCGGGCTGCTGGGGATGCAGCGGGCGCTGGAGGGCCGGTTGCAGGCGGTGTACCTGGAAGGCGACGTCGTGCTGTCGCTCGGCGAGCGCTCCGTGCGCGCCGACCGACTGTATTACGACTTCTCCCGCGACCGGGCGCTGATCCTCGACGCCGTCATGCGGATCGAGCTGGCGGACCGGCAGGTGCCGCTGTACATCCGCGCCGCGGAAATCCGCCAGCTCTCGGCCCGCGAGTTCTCGGCCCGCGATGCGCGCGTCACGACCAGCGAGTTCTACACGCCGCACTACCACGTCGGCGCCGAGCGCGTCGTGCTGCGCGACGTGACGAACCGCGACGCGGCCGGTCGCCCGACCGGCGCCGTCTCGGGGACCTACGAGCTCGAGAACACGACCCTGAACGTCGGCGCCATGCCGATCGCCTGGTGGCCGTACAGCCAGGGCGACTTCAGCACCAGCGAGACGGCCCTGCGCCGCGTGCGCATGGGACACAACGGCGACTTCGGCACGCAGGTCGAGACCGCGTGGCGGCTGTTCAACCTGCTCGGCGTGCAGGCGCCCCCCGGCTACGACTCGACGCTCCGGCTGGACTACTTCAGCGAGCGCGGGCCGGCCGCCGGCGTCGACGCCGACTACCAGCGCGACAGCTACTTCGGGCTGCTGCGCAGCTATTACATCAACGACGGCGGAGAGGACAACCTCGGCCCGCTGCGCGACAACACGCCCGACTCCGCGAACCGCGGGCGCATCCTCTGGCGGCATCGGCATTACCTGCCGTTCGACTGGCAGTTCACCTTCGAAATGGCCTACGTCAGCGACGCCGGCTTTCTCGAAGAGTACGAGCGGGCCGAGTTCTACGAGGGCAAGCAGCAGGAAACCGCCATCTACCTGAAGCGCGCCCGCGACACCGAGGCCATCAGCATCCTCTTCAACTGGCGCACCCTCGACTTCCAGACCCAGGCCGAGCACCTGCCCGATTTCGTCTACCGCCGCATAGGAGACACGTTCTTCGACCCGGTCGTGTCGTACTCGGAGGCGCGCTTCGGCATGGTCCGCTACCGTCCGGGCGAAGACGCGGCCGCGCTCGACGCCCTGCGCTATCCCAATCGCGGGGGCACGGACACGACCGTGCGCACCGACGCGCGGCAGGAGTTCGAGCTGCCGCTCAAGCTCGGACCGGTGAACGTCGTGCCCTTCGCCACGCTGCGCGGCAGCCACTGGGACGGCAAGGCGCACGACGACGGGACGAAGTGGCGCGGCCTGGGCGTCTATGGCGTGCGCGGCAGCCTGACGCTCAGCCGCGTGTACGACGAGATCGAGTCGCAACTGCTCGACATTCACCGCGTCCGTCACGTCATCAAGCCCGAGTACGCCGCCTGGTGGGGTCACAGCAACACCCGCAGCGAGCTGCTCAGCCCCTTCGACTACGGCATCGAGACCATCGACTCGTTCTACGGCGCCATGTTCGCCCTGCGCCAGGTCTGGCAGACCAAGCGCGGCGCCGCCGACAAGCAGCGCACCGTCGATCTGCTGAGCGTTGACATCGAGACGGCGTATTTCGGAAACGTCGAGAAGGGCCGCGGCGACGAATCCATCGGATACGTGCTGCCTTTCCGGCCCGAAGAAAGCCGCCCGCGCAACTACATCGCCGGCGACGTCAACTACCGCCTCAGCGACACGACCAGCCTGCTGTACGACTTCAACATCGACGTCAACGACTGGGAGTTCGACCGCCACGACGTCGCCGTCGCCATCGAGCGCCTGCCGCGCGTGGCGTACGTCATCGGCTGGCGCAGCGCCGGCGACATCGATCTGAACCTGGTCGGGGGCGGTTTCAACTACCGCCTGAACCCGAAGCACATCATGGCGGCCCGGGCCTACTGGGACATCGACCGCGGGCAACTCGGCGAGATCGCGTTGGCCTACGTTCGCAAGCTGCCGCGCTGGTACGTCGCCGTCGAAGTCGAATTCGACCGGGTTTTCGACGACACGTCGGTGCGGCTCTCGATCTGGCCCGAAGGCGTCTCGGAGTGGACGCTGGGCTCACGCCGCTTCACCGGCCTGGGCACCTCGACCGGCATCCGGCCGTAGCGCGCCGCCTGCCTTCACAGCCGGGCGCGCTCCTTCCACTTGGCCGGATGGTCCTTCAGCCCCTGGACGTTCTGCTCGACCACGATCGGCCCGTCCAGCTTCGGCAGGACGAAGAGCGCAAACGGCCGGACCGCCACGGCCCCGCCCCCCGGGCCCGCGGTCTGAAAAGTGTGCTCATCGTAGCGCAGCCGCCACTCGTCGCCGGCGCGGACCAGTTCGCACAGGTATACGCCGCTGGAGTTGTGCGAGTCGCCCTCGAAAATGGCGACGACCTCGCAGGCGTCGAAGTTGACTCGCGGGATGAACGGGCGGTTGACGTTGTCGCGCCGGGCCGGGCCCGCGTGCCGCTCCCAGAGCTCCAGCCACTGCTGCTCGTTCCGGGCACGGAAACAGCCGCGCTGGGTCACGCGGCTGTCGGGGCCGGACCACGTCACGTAGGGGACGATGCGCGACTCGTCAGTCTGCGAGGGGGGCGCGTCCTGGCTTGCCGCCAGCGACGGGACAGTCACGAGCAGGAAGGCGCCCGCGACACGGCTCGGTAACGACCATTTCATGGGTGCAATCTCCGGTGCGCCGGGACAAACCGGCGAGGTGTTGTGAAATGAAGGCGTCACGGGCATCTCTCTACTCGGGCCTCAGGCAACGAGGAATCCGGCCACTCGGCCACGAGAATTATGCCTCATCGCGACGCGCGCGGCGCAACAACGGCGTAACGGCGAGGCGAACGGCGCCTGGCTGACCTGGTTCTGAAACTGCCTTATCTAAAGACCAATCCCGCTGCGAAGGCTCGGCTGTTTCGCCGTGCCTGGACGGCCCGCGTCTGGAGGGCTGGAGCTTGCGGCCGCGCGTTCGGAACCGGTTTCAGCGGCGATCCCCCCAGAAAAAACCACGCCTTTTTTGCCGGCCCTGGCTTATACCGATTACGGGGGCAGGGACCACAAGATGCGGTATCGCAGCGGCGCGAAACGAGCCCACATCTAGTGCGCAAGGCGGATGGCCGAAGGGCGGGTCCAGCGAAACCACGGCGTTTTTGCGGTGCGTAGCTAAGAATTTGCTTCGGATTCACCGCCGCCACCGCCGATATCCGTAGACGGCAGTTCAGCGGTTTCCTGATCGACCGTTCTGAGGCCACGTCGGCTCGAGGCGCTCCGGCGCGGGTTTTTGAAAAGTCTTTTCCGGTCAGCGATGCAGCTCACGGACGGGCTGCGGCGACCGACCGACTCGGTAGGACATGGAGGTCTTGCCGTAGTCATTCTTCGGCGGCGTTCCGCCGCCCCGACTCTCTCGGGTGTCGTCCAACCAACTGGTCCGCCATTCCAAGCCCCCGCTCTTCGGACGGGGGTCACGGAATGGATACCCTCGCTCGAAACCCAACCCCCTGCCCTGAATGGACACTTGGACTGGACTGCACCCGAATTTTTTGGCGCCGTCCGGGAGCGGTTACGAAGATTCCCGGGACTGTCCGACCCGCTCATACAAGGCCCACATCGAGCGCGCCATCGCCTCGTCCGTATGCTGCTGGTGAACCGCAGCACGGCCACGAACCGCCAACACGCCGCGCAGCGCAGGCTCATCATGAACCCGCGCCAGCGCCGCTGCCGCCGCCCCGGCGTCGCCGGGCGGAAACAGCAACCCCCCGCCGGTGTCCGAGACCAGCTCGCGGAACGAGCCGTGGTCCGGCAGAACGACCGGCACGCCGGCGGCGAGCGCTTCGAGGACGTACAGCCCCTTGGCTTCGGGATAGACGGTTGGCACGCACAACACGTGCAGCGAGCGGAGCAGGTCGAGTTTCTGGGCGCGCGTGACCTCGCCGAGGAAGTCCGCCTCGGACGCCAGCCCGGCGCGATCCAACCGGCCGCGAACGCGCGCCAGGTAGCCGGCGTCGCTCGCGCTCATCCATCCCGCGACCCGCAGCCGACACGCCCGCCCGGCGCTTCGCAGCCGGACAAACGCCTCCACCAGGTGCTCGAGTCCCTTGTCGGGGCAGATGCGCGCCAGGTAGCCGATGGTGAACGGCGCCGGCTGCGGTGCGGCCGCCGCGAAGTCGCCGACGCGCACGCCCATACGGACGGTCTCGATGCGCTCACGCGGCAGGCCGAAGTGTCCGGCGGCGTGGCGCGCGTAGTAATCAGTGAGCGCGACGTAGACGTCGATGTCTTCGGCGGCGCGGCGGATGAGCTCGAAGCAATGGGCGCGGTAAGGCTCTGGCAGGTTGTCGAGGAAGATGTCCTCGCCGCTGAGCGTGCACACGACCGGGACGCCCAGGCGGCGCCGGAGGTGCGCCGCGACGCCAGTGAACATGAGATTCGGGAGGTTCACTACGTCGAAGCGGCCGCGCGCCAGCGCGTCGGCCAGCCGCTCGACCTCCTTGCGCTGCAAGCCGTGCTCGCCGCGCAGGACCGAGACGGTCAGCTCACCAAGCGTGCGCGGGTCGATGCGGCCCGGTCCGCGCAGCCGCCGCAGCAGCCAGTCGGCATCGAGCAGCCGGTCGAAGAAACGTGGCAGCGCGCGGAACAACCCGGCCTTCTGCTGGAGGAAGACGTTGATGCCGCCGAAGTACACCGTGGGGGCGCTGGCGTCGATCTCGTCGGTGCGGATGGGGGTGTAGAGCGGGATGAGCGACACGTCGCGGCCCTGCTCGCGCAGCGTGGCGGCCAGGCGATTGTCTCGCAGGCAACTGCCGCAGACCATGCCCGCGGCGCCGGCGGCCAACAGGGCGACTCTCATCGGCTCCTCAAGGCGGCAAGGGGTCTTTCTTGCAGGTCAGTCGTGCGGCCTGGCGCGTTCGATGCCCGTATGGTAGTACGCCGGCCCGAGCACGCGCCGGCACAGCCAGATCATCAGCGCCGCCAGGCCGAACCCCGCGATCACGTCGGAAAGATAGTGCCAGCGCGTGACGATGCGCTCGACCCCGACGATTCCCGCCAGCGCCAGGAACAGCCATCGTCCGCGGCCGAAGTACACGGCCAGCAGCCCGGCCAGTACGCCGACCGCCAGGCAGTGGCCGCTGGGAAAGGCGTCGTGGTCCGGCAGGCCCTGGAAGGGGGCGAAGCTGAGCGGCCCCTCGTTGAGCCGCGGCCGGGCGCGCCCGATCGCCCACTTCAGCACGTGGACCGTTGCCGCCGACGCCAGCACCGTCGTCAGAAAGCCGATGATCAGCCGCGTCCGGTTCGCAAACGCGGAGAGGACGCCGATGACGACCACGTAGATAGAAACAAAGAGCAGCACCGCCAGGATGGCTTCGAGGCGCGGCCGCAGCGGGGGGCTGCTGAGCCAGTTGCTCAGCGCCTGGTCGAGCGCGACCGCGCCGCAGGCGGCGATCGCCCCCACCACCAGCAGCAGCGCGCCGCGCGAACGCCGGGGCCGCGTCCGCTGCATCAGGCCTGCCCGAACAGGCTGTTGAAGAACGAGCCGGCGAGCGTCGCCACGATGGCCGCGGTCGCGGCCTCGGCCAGCGTGCTCGCGGCGAAGAAGCGCGGGTCGCCGACGGTGCACGATCCAAACTGCAAGGCCAGGCCGAAGGCGGCAAGGCCGCAACCAAAACGCAGCGCTTGACGGACGGTTACGGTCATATGAGCCTCCCGAGGCGCGGCATGCGCGGGCCACCTCAACCGGTCGAGCCGGATGGTACTCGCGCCGCCATCCATCCGCGAGTGTGCGGGCCGACGCACGACACGCGCCCGTGCACCGCCGTCAGCGGGCGTCGCGCGCGAAAATGGGCCGGCGTCGGCGTGAGCAATCCCACGCCGACGCCGGGCTCCTCCCGACATCCTAAAGATTCGTCAGACGAAAAGGGACCGGTTCGCACCGCCGGGGCGCCTGTTTGGTGCAAAGGCAAGGCTCGCAGTCACGCCAAGTATAACCGCAACCGTTCACGAAGTAAAGGCGGACTTGTTGACGGCGCGCCCTCGGCGCTCATCCCCTCCGCGACGCGCCAACCCCATCCCCGTTATCATGCCGCATGCACAGGAGTCCGCCGGGATTCTGGCGGAGGGTCCCGGGCGGCCAGCCCGGGGGGGCGCGCCCGGCAGACCGCGCCCGAGGCAGGCATCAGGCATCAGCATGGCCATCCAGTTCTATTGCGCGAATTGCACGAAACCCATCGAGGTCGATGACCAGCACGCCGGGTTGGCCGCGACCTGTCCTTTTTGCGGCAGTGTGGCCCAGGTGCCCCGGACGAGCACCTACCGCCCCGGGATGCCCGTGGCCAGCCCGGTAAACGCCGACCGGGCCACGGGCGAGGCGGTGGTCCACACCCCCGGACCGCCGCATCCCGAAGCGCCACGAGCGGCGCTGGGCCGCCAGATGGGGCGCTGGTCCCTGATCTGCACGGGGCTGGCGGTCGTACTGTACGTGTGCTGCGTGATAGGCCAGACGGTGATCCTCTTCCAGCAGTTTCCGCCGCCACAGCAGCCCACGATGAAGCAGATCCAGGAATTCAACCAGCTCGTGGTGCAGAAGCACCCGTGGCTGGTGGCGACGCAGCTGGTCGGGACGTTGCTGGTCGGGCTTGGTCTGGCGCTGGGGGTGGCGGCCCTGGTTCTGCGGCCGCGCGGCAACTGGCAGGGAATGCTCAGCGTGAGCGTGTCGGGGCTCTTTCTGTTGTGCCTCTGCACAGGGTCGCTGGTCGTCATGTCGATGGGAGGCGGATTATGAGCGGCGGATGGATGCGCGCCGGGCTGGTTGCGGCGCTCGGGCTGCTGATCGTCGCGGCGGCGCCGACCGCCGACGACGCCGCCAAGGACCGCAGGGCCCGCGAGCTGTGGCAACTGATGACGGACAGGAAGTTCGCGGCGTTCGCGGCGGCTGGGGACGACAAGATGCGCGCGGTGCTGACCGCGGACGCGTGCAAGGGGCTGTATGAGAGGCTGGAGTTCCAGCTTGGCCGATACCAGGCGATCGAACGCAGCCAGGTGCGGGCTTCAGCGCCCTGGCACGCGGTGAGCCTGACGTGTCGTCACGAGCGAGGGGAGGCGGTGATCCGCCTCGTGCTCGACAGTGAGGATCGGCTGACGGGGCTGTGGCTCGACCGGATCGAGCCGCGCGACGACCCGAACGCGCCGGTGGCGCCGTACGTGGATAAGCAGGCGTTCAGCGAGCGCGAGGTTGTCGCGTCGCGCGCGTCGGCGGGCCTCGAGCTGAAGGGCACGCTGACGCTGCCGAAGCGCGACGGGCCGCTGCCGGGCGTGGTGCTGGTGCACGGCTCGGGGCCACACGACCGCGACGAGACGATCGGGCCGAACAAGCCCTTCCGCGACCTGGCCTGGGGCCTGGCGACCCGCGGGGTCGCCGTGCTGCGCTACGAGAAGCGCACCAAGGCGTATCCGAACTTCAAGCAGGCCGATGAGTGGACGCTGGACGACGAGACGGTCGACGACGCGCTCGCCGCGGTGCGCGCGCTCCGGGAAGCGCCCGAGGTCGACGCGCGGCGTGTCTTCGTTGTGGGGCACAGTCTGGGGGCGATGGCGGCGCCGCTCATCGCCCGGCGCGACGGGAAGCTGGCCGGCATCGCGCTCCTGGCCGGCAGCCCGCGCTCGATCGTCGACCTGCTCGAAGAGCAGGTCACCTACATCGCGAACTTCGACGGCGTCGTCACCGACGAGGAGCGCGAACAGCTCGACGCCATTCGCGCCCTGGTCGCCGCCGTGCGCTCCGGCGACCTGGCCGCGGCCCCGGCGGACGCCGGCCTGTCGGCCCGGTACCTGGCGCGGATGCACGCGCTGGACGTGATGGGCGCGGCGCGCGCGCTGAAGCTGCCGGTGCTCATCTGTCACGGCGGCCGCGACTACCAGGTGTCGAAGCAGGACTTCGAGCTCTGGCGGGAGGGGCTGGCGGGCCGTGATAACGTGACGTTCGAGCTGTTCGAGGCCTTGAACCACTTGTTCATGGAGGGCCGGGGGCTGTCTTCGCCGGAGGAGTACGGCCGTGCTGGGCACGTGTCCGGGGCGCTGATCGAACGTCTGGCGGGCTGGATCACTGCGCAGGCTCCGGCAGAGCCATAGCGGTCGGCCCGGTGACGGCGCCGTGGCGGGGCGGCGCGTCGTGCGGGCGCGGGGGCCGCGTTTTGCAGGCGCGTGTTCCGGGCCTAAGATGGCGGGCGTATCGCTGGAGAGTCGCGCGTTGCACGAGTTCAACTTCTATCCGACGCTCGGCGCCGGTTTCCGCCCCGAGCTGCAAGGTGCGTTCCTGATGGGCGCCGACGGCGTGCCGGTGCGCGGCGAGCTGCACCTGCGCGACGGGGCGATCACCTGCGAGTCGCGCAATTCCGAAGCGCTCGGGCTGTCGCTGCTGTGGCCGGTGGCCGGGTGCGGCACGCTCCAGCTCGAGACCACGCGGCTGCCGTCACGCGAGGGGCCGTATCACCTGCACATCGAGCTGGCGCGGCACCGCCTGATGCGCATCTCCTTCAAGCGCGAGGAGTGGGGCCTGTTCGACTATCCGGGGCTCGACGAGGTGGCCGCGGCGATCGACCGCGCCCGCGACCTGTTCGTCGCGGCGCTCCAGCATGCCGATGATCCGTCGAAGGCCGCCGAGCTGGCGGACCAGTCGCTGGCCCTCAGCGTGTCGGCGTCGGAGCAGCTCTCGCGGTTTCACGCCTCGGTGTTCCTCGCGCGCCGGCAGCAGTCGGGCGGGCTGCCGCGCGGCTTTCTGGGCGCCGGGCTGCCCGTGCGCCCCAGCGCGGCCGAGTCGCTGGAGCGGGCGAAGACCGCGCTCGATTTCGTGCGCGTGCCGTTCTGCTGGCGCGAGATCCAGCCCAAGGAGCACGAAGCCGGCTACGACGAGGCCGACGGCTTGCTGCGGGCGCTCAGCAAGACGTCTCTGGGCGTGCGCGGCGGGCCGCTGCTGAACTTCGGCGTGAGCTGGGTGCCGGACTGGATGTACATCTGGGAGAACGACTACGACGCGATCGCCGACTTCGCCAAGGAGCACGTCCGCCGCACCGTCAAGCGCTACGCGGGCAGGATTCACAATTGGATCGTGGCCTCCGGTCTGCACGCGGACAGCGTCTTTCCCTTCACATTCGAGCAGATCATCGACCTGACGCGCATGGCCGCCGGCATCGCGCGGCAGACCTCGGCTCGGGCGCAGGTCGTGCTTGAGCTGACCCAGCCCTGGGGCGAGTACTACGCCCGCAATCAGCGCTCGATCCCGCCCCTGCTCTACGCCGAGATGGCCGTGCAGAGCGGCATCGCCTTCGACGCGCTCGGCGTGCGGCTGATCTTCGGCCTGGCGGCGGAGGGGTTCCACGCGCGGGATTTCTTCCAGGTCAGCTCGCTGCTCGACCGCCTGGCCAACCTCGGAAAGCCGGTTCACGTCACCGCCGCCGCCGTCCCGTCGCAACCGTCCGGCGGGTCATCGGCAGATGCGCTGCGCCAGGGCGGCGCGTGGCGGGACGGCTGGTCTGAGGCGGTACAGGCCGACTGGCTGGGCGAGCTGGTCGAGATGGCGCTCTCGAAGCCCTACATCGAAAGCGTCAGCCTTCAGCAGATCGTGGACGGCGGCGACGACACCGTCCCGAGCGGCGGCATTCTGCGCGCCGACCTCAGCGCCAAGCCGGCGCTGAAGCGCCTGACCGACCTGCGGAAACGCTGCCAGGCGGCGGAGGCGAAGCGATGAGGCCCACGCCCGCGTTCCGCAGCAGCGTGGCCGTCGGGCTCGTGTTGGCCGGCATGGCCGCGTGGTCGAGCGCGGCGCTGTGGCATTCCGCGACCGCCGCCCCGCTCACCGGCGACATTGCCCACCGCGTCAACCCCAACACGGCTTCGAGCGCCGAGCTGGAGCTGCTTCCGGGCATCGGGCCGCGCCTGGCGCAGCGGATCGTCGAGCATCGCGAGGCGGCCGCCGAGCACCCGGCCTTCCGGACGGCCGACGATCTGAAACTCGTCCGCGGCATAGGGCCGCAGCGTGTTGAGCGCCTTCGGCCGCTGCTTTGTTTCGGAACCGCCGGCCATTGATTGCGCCCCAGCCCGTCATCTTCGAGCCGATCTACCAGGCACGGCCTTGGGGCGGCCGCCGCCTGGCGGACCTGCTCGGCAAGGGGCTGCCCGCGGACGCGCCGATCGGCGAATCGTGGGAGCTGTCGGACCTGCCCGGCGCGGAATCGCGCGTTCGCGAGGGCGAGCTGGCTGGCCGCGGGCTCGGCGAACTGGTCGCGGCCTGGGGCCGCGGGCTGCTCGGCGGGGCCGAGCTCATCGCCGGGCGGTTCCCGCTGCTGATCAAGTTTCTCGATGCGCGCGAGACGCTGAGCGTGCAGGTGCATCCGCGGCCGGGGGTCGCGGCTCCCGGCGAGCACAAGAACGAGGCGTGGTACATCGTCGACGCGGCCGAGGGCTCGCAGGTGTGGATTGGCCTGCGGCCCGGGGTGACGCCCGGGCAGCTCGCGCGGGCGGCGGGCAGCGCCGCGATCGTCGAGCTGCTCCAGCGCTGGCCGGCGCGCCCGGGCCGCTGCTACTACCTGCCCAGCGGTGTCCCGCATGCGCTGGGCGCGGGGGTGGTGCTGGCGGAGGTGCAGACGCCGTCGGACGTGACCTACCGGCTGTACGACTGGGACCGCGTGGGGCTCGACGGCCTGGCGCGGGCGCTGCACGTGCCCGAGGGGCTGGCGCACGCCCGGGGGGACGTGCCGCCGAACATGATCCTGCAACCGCGTTCGCACGCGGGCGGCGTCTGGAGCACCGTCACGCGGCTGGTGCGCTGCGAGTCGTTCATGATCGACAAGGTGCGCATGGCCGCCGGCGCCGCCCAGGGGCTGCCCTATTGCGAGATGACCGTGTGGATCGTGCTCGCGGGCCGCGGCGCCCTGCGGCGGCAGGACCGCCGCTGGACTTTCTCGCGCGGCGACGTCGTGCTGATCCCCGCCGACAGCTCCGACATCCTGGTGCAGACCGACGAGTCGGCCGAGTGGCTTGAGGTGCGCCTGCCGGTGGCCAGCAGCCTGGCCGGCTTAGCCCGCCCGGAGCCGGACGCGCCTCCGCCTGCGGGCCGCGGACCGACGCCGCTGACGCGCGGCGGCGGGCCGGTCGCTGGGGGCGGCGGAGGCGATGCGCGTTCGTGACGGAAGGGCGGCCCGATCCGCGTCTAGTATGCGCAACCGGAGTTCGCGCGGGATGGAGAGCAGCCGTCGGCCATGATTCCCACCGAGATCATCAGGAAAGTCCGCCGGATCCAGATTCTGACCGCCGCCCTGGTCAACGACGTGCTGGCGGGGCAGTACCACTCGGCGTTCAAGGGTCGGGGGATGGAGTTCCAGGAGGTTCGCGAGTATCAGCCTGGGGACGATGTCCGCAGCATCGAGTGGAACGTGACGGCGCGGGTGGGGCGGCCGTTCGTCAAGAACTTCCGCGAGGAGCGCGAGCTGACGGTGATCCTGCTGGTGGACGTGAGCGCCAGCCAGGAGTTCGGCACGCGCGACCAGCTCAAGAGCGAGCTGGTGGCCGAACTGGGCGCCACGCTGGCCTTCTCGGCGATCAGCAACAATGACAAGGTCGGGCTGATCATGTTCACCGACCGCATCGAGCGCGTCGTGCCGGCGCGCAAGGGCAAGCGCCACGTCCTGCGCGTCGTGCGCGAGCTGCTGTATCACCGGCCCGCGGGCCGGCGGACCGACGTGGCGGCCGCCCTCGAGTACCTCAGCCGCGTCCAGACCCGCCGCGCCGTCGTTTTCCTCATCAGCGACTTCCAGGCGCCGGACTTCTCCCGCGCGCTGCGCATCGTCCGCCACCGCCACGACCTGATCCCGGTCAGCGTCCGCGATCCGCGCGAGTCCGCCCTGCCGCCGGTGCGCTACATCGAGCTGCTCGACCCGGAGACCGGCCGCCAGATGCTGGTCGACACCGCCTCGGCGGCCTTTCGCGCCCGGTTCGCCGCGCTCGCCGACGAGCGGCGCCGCGGCCTGCTCCAGCAGTTCCGGCGCCTGGGCGTCGACATGATCGACGTCGTCACTGGCGAGTCCTTCGTTGAGCCCGTGCGGCGCTTCTTCCGGATGCGGGGGGCGCGACGGTGAGACGCGTGACGGCTGGCGTGCGAGCGAGAGGCGCGGCGGCCGCCCGGTGCATTCTGCCCGCGGCCGCGCTGGCGGCAGTGCTGCTGCATGGCTGCTCGCGCGCCGCGCCGCCGACGCCCGAATCGCTGCAATCGACGGTCGAGCGCGGGCCGCTGCGACTCAGCGCCGCCGTGTCGCCGCGGCAGGCGTGGGTCGGCGACGCCATCACGATCGAGCTGCGCCTGCATACGCCCGATGAGTACGTGGCGACGCTGCCCGATCCGAACGCGCTGGGAGCGCTGCGCGTGATCGACGCATCCGAAGCCGCGTGTCGTCCGGCGGCCGAGGGTGGGCTGTTGTGGAGCCGGCGGTACCGCGTCGAGTCGCTGCTGTCGGGCGAGCTGGAGATCCCGCCGCTGGTCGCGCGCTACGCCCGTGTCGTCGACGGCCGCGCTCCGGCCGCGCTCGACCAGGAGCTGGCGACTGAATCACTGAGAGTCGAAGTGCTCTCGGCGCTCACGACGCAGGACAGCGTCGCCGCGCCGCGCGACATCACCGGCACGATCGTGCCGCCGCGGCCGCCGCTGCCGGCGTGGATGGTTGCGGCGCTGGCGCTGGCCGCCTTGGCCGGGCTGGGGGTGATCGGGCTGGGGGCCTGGCTGGTGGTGCGCTGGCTCAGCCGCCCGCCGCCGCCGCTGACGCCCGAGCAATGGGCGTTGCAGGAGCTGGGGCGGTTGGCGTCGGCGGGGCTGGTGGCGGCCGGGCGGCCGCGCGAGCACTACTATCGGATGAGCGAGATCGTGCGGACCTACATCGAGCGCCGGTTCGGGCTCGCGGCGCCGGAGATGACCACCGAGGAGTTCATGCAGAGCCTGTCAGATCGGCGCGCCGCGCTGCCTTTCGACCGCGACTCGCTCGCAGCCTATTTGGCGGCGATCGACCTGGTCAAGTACGCCGCGCTCGCTCCGGCGCCCGCCGACGCTGAGCAGGCCATGCAGAAGGCCGTGGCGTTCATCCGCGGGACGGCGGGGACAGGGCTCGCGGACGTGGGGCAGGGGGCGTCCGGCGCGGCCGGTGGAGTGGCCCTGACATGATGACGGAGGTTCGACTGGCGTCGCCGCTGATGCTGCTGGCGCTGCTGGCGCTGCCGCTGCTCTGGTGGCTCTGGAGCCGGGAGTGGCGCCGGCCGGTGCTCAGATTCTCCGGGCTGACGGTGGTGGCGGCGGCGAAGGGTGGCGGCGGCCGCGGGTGGCGGGGCGTGCTGCCGGTGCTGCGGAGCGCGGCGCTGACGTGCCTGGTGATCGGCGCGGCGCGGCCGCAGACGCCGAACGCCTCGACGCGCGTCTTCGCGGAGGGCATCGCGATCCAGATGGTGATCGACAACTCGGGGAGCATGGTGGATCTCGACCTGTCGCCGCCCGGGGCGCGTCAGACGCGGCTGGACGTGGTGAAGGACGTGTTCCGGCGCTTCGTGAAGGGCGACGGCACGCTGCCCGGGCGGCCGAACGACCTGATCGGCATGGTGCGCTTCGCGGGCTACGCCGACAGCGTGTGCCCGCTGACGCTGGATCATGACAACCTGCTGCGCGTGCTGGACCAGGTGGAGATCGTGCCGCGCGGCCGCGCCGACGAGGACGGCACCGCGATCGGCGACGGGCTGGCGCTGGCGGTCGAACGCCTGCGCGACCTGAAGCGCACCGTCGGGTCGGGCGAGCAGCTCAAGATCACCAGCCGCGTCGTCATCCTGCTGACCGACGGCGAGAACAACCGGGGCATCGTGGAGCCCAGGCAGGCCGGCGCGCTCGCCGCGCTGCACGGAATCAAGGTGTACACGATCCAGGCCGGTACCGGCCGCGTCATCGGCAACCCGCTCTTCGGGCGGCTGCCGCTGGAGGATGAGGACCTGCGCGAGATCGCGCGCGTCACGGGCGGGCGGTACTTCCAGGCGTCGGACGCGGCCTCATTGCACAAGGTCTATCAGGAGATCGACCAGATGGAGCGCACGAAGGTCGAGGAGCGCCGCTTTTCGCAGTGGGACGACTGGGCGCGGCCGTGGCTCGTGGCCGCGTTCGCCGCCCTGGCGCTCCAGGGTCTGCTCGACGCGACCTGGCTGAGGAAAATACCGTAGCGCGCGATGGCGGGCTCGGTGGGACGTTGGACGAAGCGTGAGAAGCGAACTGGCATTCGATGACCTGCGCTGGCTGCACCTGCTGTGGGTGGTGCTGCTCGTGGCCCTGGCCGGGGTGTACGGCGTCTGGCAGCGGCGCCGGGCCATGCAACGCTTCGCGGGGCCGCTGCTGGTCGCCCGGCTGGCGCCGCGCGTGAGCTGGCCCGCGGCGCTGCTGCGCCTGGCGCTGGTCGGCGCCTGCCTGACGCTGCTGACGGCGGCGATCATCGGCCCGCGCTGGGGCGAGCGCGAGGTGCGCGTGCAGCGCCGCGGCATCGACCTGATGATCGTGCTGGACACCTCGCGCTCGATGCTGGCGCGCGACGTTACGCCGAACCGCCTGGAGCGCGCCAAGCTGGCGATCCGCGATGACCTGCTGCCGGCGCTGGGCGGCGACCGCGTGGGCCTGATCGCCTTCGCCGGCCAGGCGGTGCTGATGTGCCCGCTGACGACGGACTACGGGTTCTTCCGCCTGGCGCTCGAAGACACGACCACGGCCAGCGCGCTCCAGGGGGGAACGATGATCGGCGACGCGCTGCGCCGCGCGGCGACGGCGTTCGACGACAAGCTCGATACGACGCGCGTCGTGCTGCTGATCACCGACGGCGAGGACCACGACAGCTTCCCGGTCGAGGCCGCGCAGAAGCTGTGGGAAGAAAGCAGGATTCCCGTTGTGGCCATCGCCATGGGCGACCCCCGTGAGGGGGCGCGCGTCCCGGTCGCCGGCGCGGCGGGCGAGACCTACCTGGAGTACCACGGCGAAACCGTCTGGAGCAAGGCTGATTTCGCGCAGCTCCGGCAGGTCGCCGCCGCCTCGCCGCTGAACCGTTTCGTCGGCGCCGGCACGCGGAATTTCGACCTGGGCGAGATCTACCGCGAGGCGGTCGTGCCCTTCGTCAATGTCCAGGAGCAGGAGCAGATGCAGCGCATCCCGCTGCCGGCGCAGTTCCAGTGGTTCGCCGCCGCGGCCCTGGCGCTGCTGCTGGCCGACTCGTTGCTGCGCGACGGACCCCGCCTGCGTCCGTCGGCCGTATCGTTGAGCGTCGAGAAGGGAGCCGCCGCATGAGACGCGCTGCGTCGATGGGCGCGCTGGCGCTGCTGACGGCCGTCGCGGCGGCGCGCGCCGACTCTCCGGCGCGCCGGCTCATGGAGCAGGGCCACGCCGACTACCAGGCCGGGCGCTACCAGGAAGCGCTCGCGGCTTTCGAGCGGGTTCCGGAAGAGGGCAACGAGCGCATCCTGCCCGAGCTGCTGCACGACAAGGCCGCGGCGCTGTTCAAGCTGGGGCGTCTCGACGACGCACGCGAGCTGTGGGTGCGGGCCGCGGGCCTGCGCGACGCGGCATTCGAGGCGCAGTCGCGCTACAACATCGGCAACTGCCACTACGAAAAGGCCCTTGAGGCGGCCTCCGCCGACCCGCCCCAGCCGCCCGCGGCGCTCAAGCTGCTCGACGAGGCCGTCGCACAGTATCGCGATTCCCTGCGGCTCGACCCGCGCAACGCCAACGCCCGCGCGAACCTCGAATTGGCCGCCCGGCTGAAGAAGCAGATCGAGGAGCAGCCGCCGCCGCAGTCTCAGCCGCAGAGCCAGCCCAGCTCGCAGCCCAACCAGGATCAGCAGGACGAGCAGGACCAGGACCAGCAGCAGAACCCGCAGTCGCAGCCCTCGGACCGCAGCGACCCGCAGCAGCAGCAGCAACCGCCGGACAATGACCAGCAGGACCCGAACTCGCAGCAGCGGCGGCAGCCGCAGCCTGATCCCAACGATCCGAACCGGCAGCAGGACCCGAACAGCGCCCCGCGGCCAGAACCCCAATCGTCGCAGGATGACGCCGCCGGCGAGCAACCCCCTTCGCCCGAGATCAGAATGTCGCCGGAGGAGGCCCAGCGGCTGTTGCAGATGATCCGCGACGCCGAGAAAGCCCGGCGCGAGGCGCTGCGCGCCCGGCAGCGCATCCGTCCGGTCGACAAGGACTGGTGACGGGCCGGCTATTTCTCGCCCAGGTCGCGGCGGCGTCTGAAGAACGCCCGCAGCAGCTCGGCGCAGTCTTCCGCCAGCACGCCGCCCAGCGTCTCGACCCGGTGATTCAGCCGCGGATCCTGCGTGAGCGTGTAGAGCGAGCCGCACGCGCCGCCCTTCGGATCGGCCGCGCCGTAGACCATCCGCGCGACCCGCGCCAGCACCAGCGCTCCTGCGCACATCGGGCACGGCTCCAGCGTTACGTACAGCGTGCAGTCCTCCAGCCGCCAGTGTCCGACGTCCGCGGCGGCGGCGGTCAGGGCGATCATCTCGGCGTGAGCCGTGGGGTCCTGAAGCTTCTCACGCTGGTTGTACCCGCGCCCCACGATCCGTCCGCCGCGCACCACCACCGCGCCGACCGGCACGTCGTCGCTCTCGAGGGCCCGGCGGGCCTGGTCGAGCGCCTCGCGCATGTAACGGTGGTCGAGTTCCGGGGGCGAAGGGTCGAACATGCGGCGTTTCCCGGCCGGGCGTTTCGACGGCGCGCCGGCACGCGTATCTTATTGGGGCGGGACCGCGGCGCCGCGACCGCGGCATGATGTTTGCGAACGCCTGGCAGCGTCACGCAGGCTGCACGAGGACGAGATGCGAGAACTCATCGAGCGCTACGCAAGCGGGGCGGATGTGCTGCAACGGGGCATCGCGGGCCTGACGCCTGCGGAGATCGACAGCTTCCCGATCCCCGGGACCTGGAGCATCCGCCAGATCGTGCTGCACCTGACGGACAGCGAACTGGTGGACGCCGACCGCATCAAGCGGCTGATCGCCGAGGACAACGCGCTGCTGATCGGCTACAACGAGAACCGCTTCGCCGCCCGGCTGCAATACCCGCGGCGCGACGTCGCCGCGGCGGCCGGGCTGTTCCGGCAGTTGCGGCAGGCGACGGCGGAGCTGCTGCGCCTGGTTCCGGAAGAGGAGTATGGCCGGACTGCGGTGCACAGCGAGCGCGGCACGCTGACGCTGCGGGGCATGCTCGAATACGCCGAGGCGCACGTCGAGAACCACCTGCGCCACCTGCGTGAGAAGCGGCGTTTGCTCGGCAAGCCGATGGCGTGATCCCGCGTGCTGAGCGCGCGGGGCTGGGGAGGGTGAATGCAACCGACGCTCGTGTTCCTGGCCGCCGGCATCGGCAGCCGTTTCGGAGGGCTGAAGCAGCTCG
Organism: uncultured Planctomycetota bacterium; assembly: GCA_900696525.1. GTDB lineage: Bacteria > Planctomycetota > Phycisphaerae > UBA1845 > Fen-1342 > CAADGL01. Next base: position 48,494 of record CAADGL010000013.1, on the reverse strand, counting down.
AAACGGTCGGCCCCGGGGGGACGATCCTGGACTACTCGGCGTATGACGCGAAGCGCGCCGGGTTCGGAAGGCTGGTGTGCGTGATCCGCGAGGAGATGCTGGCGGACTTCCGCGAGCGGCTTGGCGACCGCATTGCCCGGCACATCCCGGTCGAGTACGCGTTTCAGCGCATCGACGACCTGCCGGTGGGCTTCGCGCCGCCTCCGGGACGCACCAGGCCGTGGGGAACGGCGCACGCAGTACTTGCCGCCGCCGCGACCGTGCAGGGGCCGTTCGCTGTGGCCAACGCCGATGACTTCTACGGGCCGGAGTCCTACGCGCCGCTCTCCGGCATTTCCGGCGCCGAACCGGGAACGTGGATTCTCGTCGCCTACCGTCTGCGTGACACGCTCTCGGAGCACGGCGCGGTCTCGCGCGGCGTGTGCTCGCTCGGGCAAGGCGCACCGCCGACGCTGAAACGCATCACCGAGATCACGAGAATCGAGAAGCAAGGCGGCGACGGCGTCTACGAGGACCAGTCGGGCCGCCATGCGCTTGCAGGTGATACGCCCGTCTCGATGAACCTGTGGGCCTTCGGCGCCGGGTTCTTCGACCACCTGCGGCGCGGCTTCAGGGCGTTCCTCGAGAAGAACGGGACATCCGCCGCCGCGGAGTACTACCTGCCCGTCGCGGTGCAGGAGGCCATTGACGCCGGCGCCGCCCGGGTGCGCGTCGCGCTGACATCGGAGCGCTGGTGCGGCATCACGCATCGCGATGACCTGCCGGCGGTGCGCGCCCACATCGGCGCGCTCGTCGAACGCGGCACCTACCCTCGGAACCTCTGGCCGTGACGAGCACGGGCGTCCTCGAGGCAGCCCGCCAGTTCGCCTGCGAAGGAAGGCTGACGGGCGCGCGCCGCCTGTCCGGCGGTCACATCCACGCGTCGTATCACGTGCGCGCGGAAGGCGCCGCCGCCCCGGGCTACCTGCTCCAGCGGCTCAACACCCGCGTTTTTCGCGAGCCGCTGAGGCTGATGGAGAACGTCGCCCGCGTTACGCGTCATGTCGAGGCCGGCCTGCGCGCCGCCGGCGTCGCCCACGTCCACCGCCGCGTGCTGCACGTCGTGCCGACGCGCGACGGCCGTCTTGCCTGGCCACAGGAGGCCCCGGCCCGCGCCGCGGGCGGCGAGGCATGTGAAGCCGCGTGGTGGCGCATGTTCGAATTCATCGACGGGACGACGACGCACCTCGTAGCCCGCGACGCGCCCCAGGCCGAGCAGGTCGCCCGCGCCTTCGGCGAGTTTCAGGCCCGGCTTTCAGACCTGCCGCCGCCGCCGCTGCATGAGACGATCGCGGGCTTTCACGATACGAAGGCGCACCTGGAGCAGCTCCGGCGGGCGGCGGAAGCGGACCTGCTCGGCCGCGCGCGGCAATGCCGGGCGGAGCTGGCGCAGATCGAGCGGCACGCGGAACTGGCGGGGGCGCTTGGCGGCGCCGGCGGTGGGCAGGCCCTGCCGCGGCGTGTCGTCCACAATGACGCCAAGATCAGCAACGTGCTGTTCGACGCGGTGGACGGATCGGCGCTGTGCATCGTGGATCTTGACACGGTGATGCCCGGGCTGGCGCTGCACGATTTCGGCGACATGGTGCGCTCGATGGCCGCGCCGGCGGGTGAAGACGAGACTGACTTGGCGCGGGTTGCCGTCCGGCCGGATCATCTGGAGGCGCTGCGGCGCGGATACCTGGCGGCGGCGAGCGACTTCCTAAGCGACGCGGAGCGTGAGCTGCTGCCGCTGGCGGGCCCGGTGATCGCCTTCGAGCAGGCCGCGCGTTTCCTTGCGGACCACCTCGCGGGCGACGTGTACTACCACACGGCGCGCCCGTTACAGAACCTCGAGCGCGCCCGCAACCAGCTCGCGCTGCTGGAATCACTCCTCCGGGCGCCCTGGCCGGTGTGAACGGCCCGCGTTTCGCGCCGGGGCGCATGGAGCGGGCGAGGGGAGCGACGGCACGCGACACCCGTTCGCCGGGGCGCTTCCGCGAGGCGCGCAATGCGTCCGGCAAGCACGGGTTCACGGATCGGGCTGACGATCCCCCCGTCAATCCTGGATGTGTTTCTCGAGGCGGGCGAACGCGCGGCCCGAACGCGGAGGCTAGTGTGGTGCCTCGCAGAAATGTGACGGTATCACGGATGGGTGGAGCGGGATCACGGATGGGTGGAGCGGGCATCTTGCCCGCTCGGGCGGGCTGGAAGCCCGCCCCACCCTGCATAGGGACAGGCAGTTATTTGCGAGGCACTTCACTAGCGCCGCTTACATGACGGACAGCGGCCGAAGAACACGAGGTCATGACCCTCGGTCTGGTAGCCGCGTGGACTCAGGCTCTTGATCGCCGGGCTGCACCCCTGCACGTCGAAGACGGCCCCGCAGGACCGGCAGTGGAAGTGGTGGTGGTGCGGCTTTCCGGCGATCTCGTAGCGCGGCGCCTCGCCGGGCACCTGAACGGCGGCGAGCCAGCCGTCTTCAAGCAGCCCCTTGACGGTGCGATAGACGGTTGCGATGCCGATGCGCGGGACCTCGTCCCGCGCGGCTTCGAGGATTTCGAGCGGACTGAGTGGCCGGCCGGACTCCTCGAAAACCCGCCGTATTGCGCGACGCTGACTGGTGCTTCGAATCATGAAGAACCCCCGCTTTGTTCAGAGCGCCTCGAGAGTGCGGCTCGTGGCCTAAGGTTAACACCTTGCCCAATTCAACGTTAATATTGAGATGCGCGTGCTCTAAAGAGACTGGTAACTCGAACGCAACTAACCGGCTGCACACAACTTAACCACCTAGGATTGTGACCGGTTACAGAAGAACCTGCAAGCCCTCGGCGGCCCGCCGGCGCGCGGGAGCGTGCCGCGTGGCGATTATCCGTCACTGGGCGCCCGCGCGCTGCGCCCCGCGCCCGCTTGGCCTCCGGGCCATCGACGAGGCCTGCTCATACACTCCCACGACGGCCGGGACCCGGTTGCCGCCGGCCGCTCACACGCGTTACGCTGGGCGGCCTCCGGAGAACAAGACGTGGCGCTGCTGCACCTGTCCGGCCTGATGAAGAGCTATGCGTCGCCCGACGAGCCGGCCCGAACCCTCGTGGTCGATGTGCCGTCATTCGAGCTGCACGCCGGCCAGCAGCTCGCGCTCCACGGTCCCAGCGGCTCCGGAAAGACCACGCTCCTCAATCTCGTGGCCGGCATCCTCCGCGCCGACGCCGGCGAGATATGGCTCGCCGGCCACAACCTCACGGCCGTCGGCGAGAGCCGGCGCGACCGCCTGCGCAGCGAGCTGATCGGCTACATCTTCCAGACCTTCAACCTGCTCCAGGGCTACACCGCGCTCGAGAACGTCGAGTTGGCGATGCGCTTCGGCCGCGGCCACGATGCCGCGTTCGCCAAACACCTGCTGGAGCGCGTCGGGCTCGCGTCGCGCATGAACCACCGTCCGCGGCAGCTTTCTGCCGGCCAGCAGCAGCGCGTCGCCGTTGCCCGCGCGCTGGCCAACCATCCACGGCTGATCCTGGCCGACGAGCCCACGGGGAATCTCGACCCGGCCCACGCCGCCGCCGCCATCGACCTCATCCGCCAGGTCTGCCGCGAGCAGGGCGCGGCCCTGCTGCTGGTCAGTCATGACCCCACGGTGCTGGCGCGGTTTGAGGAGGTTGTGCACCTGGGCGCCATCAACCGTGCCGCGGCGTAGCAGGAGCGTGGGGCGGAGATGTCGCAAGAGACAGGCAACCAGGCGGCTGGAGCGCCCGCATCGGCGGGCCCGGCGGAAGTCGGCTACGCGCGGGTGCGTGGGCGGTCCTTCAGCACGCTTGGAGCGGTGCTGCTGCTGGTGCGCAAGAGCCTGCGGCAGCATGCCTTTTCGACGGCGATTACGATCGGCAGCGTGGCGCTCGCCGCCGGGCTGGTGATGGCGGTCTTCGCAATCCAGGAGCAGAGCGAAGCGGCGTTCACGGGCGGGCCAGTGGGCTTCGACGCGGTGCTCGGGGCGCGCGGCAGCCAGCTTCAGCTCGTGCTGAACACGGTTTTTCATCTCGAAACGTCGCCGGGCAACATCCCGTGGACGCTCTACCAGGAAATCCGGCGCAGGCCGTACGTTAAGCTCGCGATCCCGTACGCGCTGGGCGACAACTACCTCGGCCACCGGATCGTGGGCACCACCACCGAGCTCTTCACGGACTTCGAATACCAGCAGGGGAGGCGCTTTGAGGTGGCGCCGCCGGGGCGCGTCTTCGACCCGGAGCGCATGGAAGCGGTCATCGGCAGCGTGGTCGCCGACCGGACGGGCCTGCGGCTCGGCTCGGTCTTCAACCCGTACCACGGGCTCGAATATGACAGGCAGATGCGCCACGAGGAGGAATACGTCGTCGTCGGCGTGCTGCGGCCGACCAACTCGCCCTCCGACCGCGTGATCTGGATTCCGATCGAGGGCGTCTATCGCATGAGCGGCCACGTGCTGCGGGGGACCGGCGCCGACTACGTGCCCAGCGCCGCCCGGGAGATCCCCGACGAGCACAAGGAGGTCTCCGCCGTCATGCTCAAGTTCCGCGGGCCCGACGCCGGCATGCGCCTCGATCTCGAGGTCAACCGCCAGGGCCGCATCGCCACGCTCGCCTGGCCCATCGGCGCCGTCATGGCCGACCTGTTCGACAAGATCGGCTGGGTCAACCGCGTGCTCCAGCTCGTGGCGCTGCTGGTCGTGCTCGTCTCCGGCGGGACGATCCTGGCCGGCGTGTACAACACCATCAGCGAGCGCCGGCGCGAGTTCGCCATTCTGCGCGCCCTGGGCGCCCGCCGCCGCCACGTCTTCGCCGCCATCGTCTGCGAATCGGCGGCGATCGGCCTGATCGGGAGCGTCCTGGGCTACGTTGTCTACGCGGCGATCCTGGCGCTGGCGGCGGTGGTGGTGCGGGCTCAGACGGGCGTCGTTCTGGACTGGACCGAGGTGCATTGGATCTTGTGGGCGACGCCGGTCGGCATGACCATGGTCGGGGCGCTGGCCGGGGTCATCCCCGCCGTGAAGGCCTATGCGACGGACGTTGCGAGCAACCTGACGCCGAGCACGTGAGGCGCGCGGCGCCGATTAGGAGACGTGACATGGACCGGCAGTCGACGACGACGCGATGGCTGTGGACGATCTGTGCCTGCGGGGTGGCTCTGGCGCTGCCCGCCTGCGAGCGGAAACCCGCCGCCCCGGCCAATGGCCCGCCGGCCGCGAAATCGAAGGACCACGGCCACGATCATGACCACGACCACGACCACGACCACGATCATGACGAGGACCACGAGCGCCCGCGCCGCCAGGACGCCTCGCACCCGGGCGAGGCCGCCCCGGCCACCGGCGACGCCGCGACCGGCGGGCACGGCCACGCGCACGTCGCCCCGCGCGGCGGGGCGTTGATCACGCTCGGAGATCACTTCGCGCACCTGGAAGTGCTGCTCGACGCCGAGACCGGCGTGCTGGACATCTACGTGCTCGACGGCGAGGCGCACGGCGCGGTGCGGATCGCGCAGGAGACGATGTCGGTGCGGATCGAAGCGGGGACGACCGCGGCCGGGGGGGCGCTGGCGTCGCCGGTGCTGGTCGAGCTGCACGCGGTGCCGAGCGTGCTGTCGGGCGAGACGGTGGGGGACAGCTCGCACTTCCAAGGCCAGGCAGACGGGCTGCGCGGGCTGCGCGAGCTGAGCGGGCGCCTCGTCGAGGTGACGGTCAAGGGCGAGGCGCTGCGCGACGTGACGATCACCTGGCCCAAGGGCGATCACTGAGGAGCGGCCCGCTCCACTAGAGAACGGCGCAGCGGGCGGCTGCGGTCCGTGCTCCGATCCACGCGGCCCCCGGGGGCTCGCCCGCTACCCCTCGGCGGCCTCCTTGGCGAGCGGGTCGTGCTTGGCGATGAGGCCGCCGGCGGCCTGGCCGCGGGCCTTGGCGTCCATCTTGGCCTGGAACTCCGCCGGGAAGCGGGCGCGCTCGATGCACTCCTCGCCGGCGCAGACGTTCTCGTCGTAGAGCTTCCAGAGATGGTCGTCGAGCAGTTGCATGCCGTACTTCTTTCCGGTCTGGATCGACGAGTCGATGCGGTAGGTCTTGTTCTCGCGGATCAGGTTGGCGATGGCCGGCGTGACCAGCAGGAACTCGTAGCCGGCGACGCGGCCGCTGCCGATCTTGGGCAGCAGCGTCTGGCTGAGGACGGCGATGAGCGTGGTGGAGAGCTGGACGCGAATCTGCTCCTGCTGGGCGACGGGGAAGGCGTCGATGATGCGGTTGATGGTGCCCTGGGCGCCGGTGGTGTGCAGCGTGGCGAAGACCAGGTGGCCCGTCTCGGCGGCGCGGATCGCCGCTTCCATCGTTTCCAGGTCGCGCATTTCGCCGACGAGGATCACGTCCGGGTCCATGCGCAGCGAGCGCCGCAGGGCCTCGGCGAAGCTCGGCACGTCGACGCCCACCTCGCGCTGCGTGAAGACGCACTTCTGGTGCGTGTGGTAATACTCGATCGGGTCTTCGACGCTGATGATGTGCCGGTCGCCGACGTAGCGGTTCACGTAGTCCAGCATCGTCGCCAGCGTCGTCGTCTTGCCCGAGCCCGTCGGCCCCGTCACCAGGAACAGCCCGCGCGGCCGCCGGCACAACGCCCGGATGATCGCCGGCAGGCCGATCTCCTCGAAGGTGAGAATCTTCGAGGGGATGAGCCGCAGCACCATGCTCACGTGACCCTTCTGGCGAAAGACCGAAACGCGGAAGCGTCCCTTGTCGCCGAAGGCAAAGCCGAAGTCCGTGCCGCCTTCTTCCTGGAACTCCTGCTGGTTGCGCTCCGGCGTGACGGACTTCATGAGCGCGACGGTGTCGTCCGGCTCCAGCACCTTCGTCTCGAGGCTGCGCAGGCGCCCGTCCATGCGCAGCACCGGCGGGCGCCCGACGTGCAGATGAATATCCGAGGCGTTGACGCGGATGCAGGTCTCCAGCAGGCGATCGATGTGTACGGTGGCCACGCGTTGTTCCTTTGTGCTCCCCTGGACCGTCGGCCCGCGTTGCTGGCGCGCGCCCCCCGCCCGGCCGCGGCCGTCGGCTCGTTCCTGGCTGCCTGATTGTAACGCCTCCAACGCCCAGCGCCGAACCCCAACCGCGGGCGCGCCGCCGGCGCGCCGGCGCCGCCGGCCGCGCCACGCCGCACCGCTTGGCCGCGGTGCGCCCGCGGTGTTAGACTGCGCCGCGGGCCGAGGAATCCGACCACGCCGATGTGGCGCGCACGCCGGATTGCGGTTTGCATTCAGACGGGAGCCTGAAGTCCATGAAGACGTCGCAGAATCGCGGCGGCGCGGCCGTTGTTTCCGCCGTGCTGGCTGTGCTGCTTGGTGTACGGGGCGCGTCGGTGGCGGCGGCGCAGGGCTGGCCCGAGCTGCGTGGGCCGGTGGCCATCCGCAACGTGACGGCGATCCCGCGGCCTGGGGAGCGCCTCGAGAACGCGACGATCCTGATCGTCGGGGGGCGTATCGCGGCGGTCGGCGGCGAGATCGCGCTGCCGCCCGGCACGCGTGAGCTGGATGGCGCCGGCCTGTTCGCCTACGCCGGGTTCGTCGACGGCCTGAGCCGCGCCGGCGTCAGCGCCGAGCGCATCAGCGAAGCCGAGGAGCAGCGCGTCGAGGGCGAGTTCCCGGCGATGGACGACGGGCCGCTGGTCGAGACGTCCGCCGCCAACCGCAACGGCATCTTTGCGCGCCGCCGCGCCGAGGATCTCCTCTCGCTGACCGAGGAAACGTTCGCCCGGCAGCGCGAGGCCGGCCTGACCGCGGCGCTGGTCGTGCCGCCGCGCGGCATCTTCGGGGGCTCGGCGGCAGTGGTGGCGCTGGGCCCCGGGCCGCTGCGAGAGAGCGTGCTGCGGGAGGGCGTGGCGCAGGCGGCATCGTTCGGCGTTCCGCCCCAGCGGGCGCTGCGCATCCGCGGCAGCTACCCTGCGACGGTGCTGGGCGTGGTGGCCCAGGCGCGGCAGGCGCTGGCCGACGCGCAGTGGTACGAGGCGACGCGCGCCTGGGAAGCGCGGAACCCGGCGTCGCGGGGCGCGTTGCCGCTGGACCGCGACCTGGCCGCGCTGGCCGAAGTCCTGGGCCGCAAACAGCCGCTGATCTGGGAGGCCAACACCCGCGACGAGATCGATCGCGTGCTGAGGCTCGCCGACGAGTTCGGATTCGCGCCGATCATCGCCGGCGGGCGCGAGGCCTGGAAGGCCGCCGACGTGCTGAAGCGCCGCGACGTGCCCGTGATTCTGGCGGTCGAGAAGCTCGCAGAGCCACGCAAGTACGAGCTGTCGCTCGAGAAGCTCCGCCGCGGCGACGGCGACAAGACCCCCTTCGGCAAGAACTGGAGTCAGCGTCCGTTTCATCCGGCCGCGGCCTACGACCTGGCGCGCGAGCAGCGCGCCGAGCGGCTGCGCTGCGCCGCCGTGCTCGAGCAGCACGGCCTGCGCTGGTGCCTCAGCGCCCTGGCCCTCGAACGCCCGGGCGACCTGCTGCCGGCAGTGCGGGAGCTGATCGAGCAAGGTCTGTCGGCGGAGGCGGCGCTACGCGCCCTGACCGTGTCGCCGGCGGAGCTCGCCGGCGTGCGCGCCGACCTGGGGGAGCTGGCGACGGGGCTGCGCGGCAACGTGACCGTGCTGACGCAGCCGCTGGAGCACAAGGACGCCAAGGTGCGCTACGTGGTCGTCGATGGCCGCGTGCACGAGTTTGACGCCGACGCCGCCGCCGACCGCCCCCGCGGCCCCGCCGCGCGGCGCCGCGATCCGTCGTCGCGCACCCCGCCCGGCGGCGTCGATACGCGCCCGGAAAGCGCCGAGCCCCCGCCGGAGGAGGAGCCGGAGGCGGAGGCCGGCGCCGGCGCGGCGCCGCCGCGTGAATCGGCCGAATCCGAAGCCCCCGCCTCGCAGGCGTCGCAGCCGGCCACGCCGCTCGAGCGGCTGCTGGCACACGAGCCGAACTGGCCGATCGAGCACGACGCCGCGCGCGTCCCGCCGTTCCGCACGGGCGGCGACGTGCTCCTGACCAACGCCTACGTCATTACCGTTTCGGGCCATGACCTGCCGGAGGCGGCGATCCTGGTGCGGGGCGGGAAGATTGCGGGGATCGGCGCCGGCCTCTCGGCGCCGGCGGGCGTGATGACGATCGATCTGCGCGGCCGCGTGGTGATGCCGGGCATCATCGACCCGCACTCGCACATGGCGCTGGAGAGCGTCAACGAGTGGTCCGCGAGCGTCACCCCGGAGGTGCGCTGCGAAGACGTCGTCGTGCACGACGATGACGCGCTCTTCCGGGCGCTGGCCGGTGGCTGCACCACGATCCACTTCATGCACGGCTCGGCCAACACCATCGGCGGGCAGTGCGCCATCATGAAGCTGCGCTACGGCCGGCCGGCCGACGAGATGGTGCTGCATGATCGTCGCCGCACGGTGAAGTGGGCGCTCGGCGAAAATGTCATCCGCCCGGGCAAACGCGGCAACCGCCGCGACCCCGCCGGCCCGTTGCGCTTCCCGGGCACGCGCATGGGCGTGGAGGCGACGCTGCGGCGGGCGCTGGCCGCGGGCCAGCAGTACGCCACCGAGCGGGCCGCGTACGAGGCCGCGCTGCGCGACGGCAGCCAGGACCCGCGGCCGCTGCGCCGGGATCTGCGGCTGGAGGCGTTGGCGGACATCCTGGCCGGGCGCATCTGGGTCAACACGCACTGCTACCGCGCCGACGAGATCCTGCGGCTGATCCAGGTCGCCGAGGACTTCGGCATCCGCATCGCGGTCCTGCACCACGTGCTGGAGGGCTACCGGATCATGCCGGAGATCGCGCGGCACGGGGCGGGGACGGCGACATTCGCCGACTGGTGGGCGTACAAGATCGAGGCGTACGACGCCGTCCCGCACAACGCGGGCATGCTGCTGGAGTTCGGGATCAACTCGGCGTTGAAATCGGACTCGGGCGACCTGGTGCGGCACATGAACCTCGAAGCGGCCAAGGCGATGAAGTACGCCGGCCTGACGCCCAACGAGGCGCTGCGGCTCATCACGCTCAACCCCGCCCGGCAGTTCGGCCTGGAGGGGCGCATCGGCAGCATCGAAATCGGCAAGGACGCCGACCTGGCCGTGTACGACGGCCACCCGCTCGACACCTGGGCGCGCTGCGTCATGACGCTCATCGACGGCGAGGTGTACTTCGCCGACGGCGCGACGCCGGAGGGCGGTTTCGAGGCGCCGGCCCGGCCGGTGCGGACCTTCGCGCCGCGCCGCGTCGAGTCGCGCCCGGCGCCGTTCGCCGATCTGCCCGTTACCGACGACACGGTCTTCGCCATCACGGGCGCCACGCTGCATCCGGTCAGCGGCCCGGCGATCGAGAATGGCGGCCTGGTGATGCGCGGCGGGCGGATCGTCGCGATCGGCGCCGACGTCAGGCCGCCGCCCGGGGCGCGCGTGCTCGATGCGCGCGGGCTGCACGTCTGGCCCGGGCTGATCAACGCCGCCACGCAGATCGGCATGGCCGAGATCGAGCAGGTTGACGTGACGCTCGACACGGGCGAGACGGGGGAGTACCAGCCGGATGTGCTGGCGGTTTCGGGGCTGAACCCGCACAGCGCGATGGTGAACGTGGCCCGGGCCGAGGGGATCACGACGGCGCTGCTCGTGCCGACCTCGCCGACCGTCGCCGGGCAGGCCGGCCTGGTCGATCTCGATGGCTGGACGCTCGACGAAATGCTGATCGACCCCCGGGTCGGGCTGGTGGTCACGCTGCCCGCGTCGCGCGTCGAGCCCCTGCTCCGGTCCGCCGAGGCGGAGGGCCAGGAGCCCGAGGCGCGCCGCGGCCGCGCGGACCCGGCCCAGCAGCGGCTCATGCGCATCGAGCGCTTCTTCGGCGATGCGCGGCGCTACGTTGAGGCCCGGGCCGCTGCGGGCGCGACGGACGCCCGGGGAGACGCGGCCATCCGGCCTGATCCGCGCTTCGATGCGCTGGCGCCCTACGTGTCGGGCCAGCGGCGCGTGCTGCTGCGGGCCAACAGCTACCAGGCGATCCTCGAGGCCCTGCTCTTCGCCGAGCGGCTGCAACTGTCGCCGGCGATCCTCGGCGGCCGCGACGCGTGGAAGCTGGCCGGGGTGCTCGCCGAGCGCGACGTGCCCGTGATCTACGAGGGCGTCTTCGCCACGCCCGCCGGCGTCGACGGTCTTCAGAACGCGTCGGACGCGTGGGATGCCAACTACCGGGCGCTGGGCGTGCTGACCCGGGCGGGCGTCAGGGTCGCCGCCGCTTCGCTCGGCGCCGACCTGGCCAAGCTCATGCCGCTCGACCTCGGCTTTGCGGTCGCCTATGGCCTCGATCCGGACGCCGCCGTGAGGGCCATGACGCTGTCGGCCGCCGAGGTGCTGGGCGTGGAGCGCGAGCTGGGCTCACTCGACGCAGGCAAGGTGGCGAACGTGATCGTGACGACCGACCACCCGTGCCAGGCGGCGAACGTGGTCGAATACATGTTCATTCGCGGGCGGCCGATCGACCTCGTCAGCAAGCACACCCGCGATGCCGAGCAGTTCATGGCTCGTCCGGATGCGCACCTGCCCGCGCCCCGCTCCGACCTGAACGGACCGCCTTCGCAGACCGTGCCCGTGACCGGCCGGTAGCTGCGACGCCCGCGGACAGGCCGTTTCGGCTGCCTCCGGCCGCCCGGATGGGCCGCCGGGGGCTTGGCCGAGGGGCGCCTGGCGTGCTAGACTGACGGCGTGGCCGACTCATCACCGTTCTTCACGAGGACCGCCGGTATGGACCGCCCTGTCACTCGCGCTCACGTGCGCAGCGCGCTGCTTGCCTTGCTCTTGGCCGTTGCTCCCAGCCTGGTGCTGGCCGGGGGGGCCGGCGGCGTCACGTTCTCCGCCGAGGCCTACCGCGACCACGTCAAGCGGCTGGCGAGTGACGAGTGGGGGGGGCGCGGGCCCGGACAGGAGGGCATCGAGAAGGCCGCCGAGTACATCGCGGATCACTTCAAGGCCCACGGGCTCAAGCCGGCCGGCGACAACGGGACCTACTTCCAGTCCTTCGACATCCGCCGCGGCAAGAACCTGGTGCGCGACAAGGCGGACTTCAAGGTCGAGGGGCTCGATGCGGCGTGGAAGGTGGACGCCGATTGGCGGCCGCTGCCGTTCAGCGCGCTGGGTGACATCGAGGGGCCGCTGGCCTTCGCCGGCTACGGCATCTCGGCGGAGCGTTACAACTTCGACGACTACGCGGGCTTCGACGCGACGGGCAAGGTGCTGCTGATGATGCGCTACGAGCCGAAAGACGCCGACCCGAACGCGGTCTTCGGCGGCTCGACGCCTTCGTCGCACTCGATGTTCTCGCGCAAGGCGCGCATCGCGGCGGACAAGGGGGCCAAGGCGATCATCATCGTCAATCCGCCGAACCGCGACCCCGACAAGGACGAGCTGTACGAGTTCTCGTCGCGCTTCGCGCGGCAGAGCTACGAGTTGCCGATGATCCAGGTGAAGCGCGAGGTGGCCGAGGCGCTGCTGAAGCGTGCGGGCATGCCGGACCTGGCGACGCTGACGCAGGAGCTGGACGAGGGGCGTCAGTCGCTGTCCACCGACCTGAAGGGGGTGAAGGTGCGGATCGCGACCGGGCTGGAGGCGAACGTCATCAAGGCCCGCAACGTCATCGGCCTGCTGCCCGGCGCCGGCCAGACCGACGAGCTCATCGTCATCGGCGCCCACTACGACCACCTCGGCATGCGCGACGAGGAAGACAAGACGATCATCTACAACGGCGCCGACGACAATGCCTCGGGCACCTCGGGCGTGCTCGAGCTCGTGACGGCCTTCAGCCATCAGCCCCCGCCGCGCCGCGGCATCCTCTTCATGACGTTCAGCGCCGAGGAGATGGGCCTGCTGGGCAGCAAGCATTTTGTCGACAACCCGACCGTGGACTACAGCCGCATCAAGTTCATGATGAACCTGGACATGATCGGGCGCTACCGGCCTGAGTCGTTCGAGATATACGGGGCCGACACGGGCGAAGGATTCGAGGCGCTGGCCGAGGAGCTCGCCGGCGAGCTGAGTCTCCAGTACAAGCTCGGCTCCAGCATGTTCGGCAACAGCGATCACGCGTCGTTCTACGAGAAGGGCACGCCGGTCATGTTCCCCTTCACCGGCCTGCACGAGGAGTATCACAAGCCCGAGGACGACTGGGAGCTGATCAACGCCGAGGGCGCGACGCAGGTGCTCCAGTTCGCGTACCGCCTGTCGCACCGCATGGCCATGGCGGAGCAGGGGCCGGTCTACAAGGAGCGCGGCCGTGCTCGCCGCAACAGCCCCGCCGCCGCCGCCGCCGAGCAGGCGGCCCGCGAGCAGGCCGCCGAGAACCAGCCCGCCAAGCCCCAGACCCCGCCCGCCGAGCCGCCCGCCCCGCCCCGCCGCGCCCGTGTGCGCCTGGGCATCATGCCGTCCTACGCCGAGAGCGATGAGCCGGGCATGCTGGTCGAGAGCGTCGTGCCGAACCAGCCGGCGGCACAGGCGGGGATGAAGGACGGCGACCGCATCATCCAGATCGGTGACAAGGACATCGGCGACGTGCAGGAGTACATGGCGGCGATGTCGGCCTTCAACCCGGGTGACGAGGTTCAGATCGTCGTGCGGCGGCAGGGCGAGAAGGTGACGCTGAAGGTGAAGCTGGCCGGCCCGGACGGGCCGAAGTAATGATAGAGGCAAGGATGGCCACCCGGGCCGACTGGTACTACCACCGCAAGGGCTGAACCTCCTGCGGCCGAGCGCAGGAGTTTCTTGCGCACCACGACGTGCAGCCGGCAGAGATCACCGACGCCGGCCGGCACAAGGTCGATCGCGCCGCGGCGCTGAAGCTGGCCCGCGCCGTCTCGACGCTGATCGTCGCCCGCGGCAAGCGCATTCAGCGCTTCGACATCCGCGGGAGTGACCCCCCGGACGACGAACTGGCCGCCGTCCTGCTCGGCCCGACCGGAAATCTGCGGGCGCCGGCCATTCGCCGCGGCCGCGTGCTGCTCGTAGGCTTCAGCCCCGAGGCGTACGCCTCCCTGCTCTGAACTCCGCCCCTTGGCGCGACGCTCGCACGTGGGAAGTGGAATCCGCCGTCGATCGCCGTTATCCTGCCGCGCGTCGACATCGACGCCACCTCGAACCCTCGGGGAGACTGGCTTGGCGCGGATCGTCTACGGCGTTCACGGATACGGACGCGGACACGCGACGCGCTCGCTGAGCGTGCTGCCCGAGCTGCGCCGCCTGCACGAGGTGCTGATCCTCGCCGGTGGTGAGGCCTACGCCGCGATCTGGCCGGACCTGCCCGTCGTGCGCATTCCAACGCTCGGCTATTACTACGGTCCCCGCGGCCGCCGATCGAACTGGCAGACCTTCAAGCGCAACCTGCCCGCGGTGCTCGACCTGATCCTGCGCGGGCCGGCGTTCCAGATGGTGCTCGACGCCGTCCGCGACTTCCGCCCCGACGTCGTCATCTCCGACGCCGAGCCCTACACGCACCGGGTGGCGCGGCGGCTGCACGTACCGCGGATCGGGTTCGATCACTTCGGCGTGATGGCGTACTGCCGGCCGCCGCTGCCGTGGGGAGACCGGCTGCTGAGCCGGCGCGACGTGCTGGTGTACAAGGCGCTGATGGGCCAGCCGCAGCGCGTGATTGTCTCGAGCTTCTACGACGCGCCGCCGGCGCGCCCGGGCGTGTGCGTGGTCGGGCCGATGCTGCGCCCGCAAGTGCTCAGCGTTCAGCCGCGGCCCGGCGCGTTCCTGCTGGTCTATCTCAACAACGGCGTGCACCAGTTCACGCCGCGGGTCGAGGCGGCGTTGCGCGGGCTCGAGTGCCGGGTGCTGGTGTACGGGACGCAGCGGCAGGGCTCGCAGGGCAATCTCGATTTCCGCCCGCCGAGCAATCTGCCCTTCATCGAAGACCTGGCCGGCTGCCGGGCGGTGATCAGCACGGCGGGCAACCAGCTCGTTGGCGAAGCGCTGCACCTTGGAAAGCCGATGCTGGTAATGCCGGAGGACTGCGTGGAGCAGCGCCTGAACGCGGCGGAGCTCGAGCGAATGGGAATCGGCATGCGCATTGCCGCCGACGCGATCAGCGCGGCGGCGATCCGTGCCTTCCTGGCGCAGGAGCAGCGTTTCGCGGCGCGCATCCGGCAGCACCAGCGTGACGGACGGACCGAGGCGCTGGCGGCGGTCGAGCGCTTCATCGCGGAGTTGACGACGCGGCCGGGGGTCGGGCTGCCGCCGCAGACGGCCGCGGTGGGCGGCTAGGTCGGGGGACTGATGCGTCCGGTGTCGCTGGCCCTGTCCGTGCTCCAGAACCGGCTGGGCCGCGTGCCGCGCCCATCGTGGTGCACCTACCTGGTCTGCTACCGCTGCAACGCGCGCTGCCAGATGTGCGATTCGTGGCGGCTGAAGCCCGGCGACGAGTTGACACCGGCCGAAGTGGCGACCGTCTTCGGCAAGATCGGGCGGCTGGACGTGGTGCGGCTGACGGGCGGCGAGCCGTTCCTGCGCGAGGACATGCTCGAGATCGCCGAGGCGGTGCGCGAGCGGTCGCAACCCTTCGTGATTCACGTGACGACGAACGGCTCGTTCCCGGAGCGCGTCGTCGAGATGGTCGAGGGTTTCAGCCGGCCGCAGATGCTCCGCTTCATGGTCTCGTTCGACGGCCTCGAAGCCGAGCACGACCGCAACCGCGGCGAGGAGGTCACCTTCGCCGGCGCCACCGAGACCGTGCGGCGCCTGGTGGGGCTGCGCGAGCGATTCGGCGTCGAGGTCAGCGCCAACCACACCGTCATCTCGCCGCAGTCGCTCGCCGACAACCAGGAGCTGCGCCGCCGAATGGGCGAATGGAACGTCGACGTCCACTCGGTGCTGGCGTACGCGGACTCGGCCATGTACGGGGCGAAGCTGCGCGGGCGCAAGGCCGAGCACCTGATTGTGCCGACCGGATACCCGCTGCATCCGCTGCTGGCGGGCGCCGATGTGCTGGGCTTCGTGGAGCAGGAGCTGGCGCGGGTCAACGGGTTCGGCAGCCCGATGCTGCGCTGGGGCAAGCGGTACTACCTGCGCGGTCTGCGGGCCCGGCTCCGCGGCGAGTCGCCCGCCCGTCCCAACCCGCGCTGCGTCGCGCTCCGCAGCCATATTCGCATCCTGCCGGACGGCGGCGTGCCGGTCTGCCAGTTCAACACCGAGCGGGTCGGGAACCTGCTGCACCAGTCGTTCGAGGACGTGTGGCACAACGGCGCTGCGACGGCCTCGCGCGCCTGGGTCGACAAGTGCCCCGGCTGCTGGGCCGAGTGCGAAGTGATGCCCAACGCGATCTACTCGGGCGACATCGTGCGCGGATAAAGACGCCGACGGCCCGTCGGGATCGGGCCTGGCCCTGATCGGGGGAGAGGAGATGGCGATGAGCGACCAGGCGGGCAACCCGGCGAATGGCCCCGTCGCCGCCGGCGAGCCACTGGCGGCCCTTTGGGGGGCCGTGCGGGAGCAGGTTCCGGAGCTGCTCCCTGCCCAGCCGCCGGGCGATGCCGAGGCGGCGGCGCGTGCGGGTGAGGCGCTGGGGGAGATGGCGCGGGCGCTGCTGGCGCTGGAGGCGCACGTGCACCACATGCTCAGCGACCTGCGGCGCGTCAGCGAGCAGAGCGATCCGCTGAATCATTTCTACATCATGCTGACGGAGAACCCGGGGCTGTCGGAGACGCTCCGCGACTTCCTGGCGAAGGGCCGGCGCGAGCGCGGCAACTTCGTCAACCTGCTGCGCGCCGTGCAGGCTTGGACCCGGGCTTTCAGCTCGGGACTGCGGAAGGTGCTCATTCGCTCGCCGGCGCTGATCGCCGAGGAGCTGAACCCGAGGCAGTGGCCGCTGAGCGGCTCGATGCTGCTCACCGAAGACGCCAAGATCGGCAAGTACCTCAAGGAAACCGGGCTCAAGACGCTGCCCGAGAAGCTCGGCACGCTCTTTCATCAGCACGCCGGCCGCTACGCCTACGAAGATTACACCAGCTTGATGAGACGGCGATGAACGCTTGTGTCTGGGTGCTGCTGCCGGCGCTGGGCATGCTCCTCCAGACGGTGCGTCCCGACGCCGCACCGGGTGCGGCCGCGCGGCGTTTTGAGCCGCCAGAGCCCATCGCCGTCGTCGAGGACCGGAGCATCCGCGAGGCCTCCGGCATCGTCGCCAGCCGCCGCTGGCCCGGCCTGCTCTACGTCCACAACGACTCCGGCGACCAGCCGCGCGTCTTCGTGGTTGATCGCTCGGGCCGTACGCGCGCCGTGCTGCACCTGAAAGGGGCCGAAAACGTCGATTGGGAGGACATCGCGATCGCACCTGGCGCCACGGGCGGCGTCGACGTGTGCGTGGCGGACATCGGCGACAACGCCGGCCGGCGCACGGACCTACGGCTCTATCGCTTCGCCGAGCCCGACGAGCTGCGCCGCCATGTGGAGTCGCCCGCCAGCGCTCCCGCCGCGTCCCGGCCGCCTACGGTCGAGATCACGCCGCGGGCCTACGCCCTGCGCTACGAGGACGGCCCGCGAAACGCCGAGGCCTTCTTTGTTCACCCGGCTACGGGCCACGGCTATGTGCTGACGAAGCGCGAGGATGGCCAGACGGAGGTCTACCGGCTGGACGCGCCCTGGAAGACCGAAGGGGAGAACGTCCTCCGGCGGATCGCGATCATTCGCCTTCCGCCGGGCCTGCCCGCGGCCAACATGGTGACGGCGGCCGATATCGCGGCCGGCGGGCGGCACGTTGCGGTGCGGACCTACGGCGGCGGGATCGAGCTTTCGCTGCCGGACGGGACGGGTCCGGAGGACTTCGATTCGATCTTCGCGCGGCCCTACAGCCGGCTGCTCCTGGCCGCGGAGGAGCAGGGCGAGGGGCTGTGCTACTCACACGACGGCCGGGCGCTCCTGACGATCGGCGAGAAGCGCCGGCCGGAGCTGTACGAGTCGCGGCTGGCCGAGCCGGCGGGGCAGGAGGCGTCGGCGCCCGCCGGTTCCGGAGAGTAGAATCATCGGGTTGAATTTCAGAGGAGCGAGCCAGTAGCCAAGTCACCCGGTCCGCGTTACACTGCCGATGTCTGGCAGGGACGCCGAGGCGTCCGTTTTCTCCGCCGTCTGCTTCGCTCCCCGGTTAGCAGCAGCCCGCGAATCAAGGCCGGCCATGCGGAAGTCACACAGGATGCGCGAGCACGCACGCAAGCACAGCGAGCCTGCGCTCGCGGGCGGCGGCCCGGTGGAGGGCGTGCTGGAGCTTCAGGACAAGGGCTCGGCATTTCTGCGCGACCCGAAGCGCAACTACGCCGCGAGATCATCCGACCCGCAGGTGCCGCCGGAGTGGGTGCGCAAGTACGAGCTGCGTGGCGGTGAAACGCTGGCGGGGCCGAGCGAGGTGCTATCGGGACGAAACGGGCGATCGACGCGCCTGGCGAAGCTCGAGACGATCAACGGCGTGCCGGTGGGCGAGTGGCGCGCCCCGACGCCGCTGGCGGACACGACCGCGGTCGATCCGACCGAGTCGCTGCACTTCGATACCGAGGGCGGGCCGGTGACGATGCGCATCGTCGATCTCTTCACGCCGATCGGCCGCGGGCAGCGCGGGCTGATCGTCGCCCCGCCGCGGACCGGCAAGACGATCCTTCTCCAGCAGATGGCGCACGGGATCGCGGTGAACCACCCCGAGGTGTACATGCTGGTGCTGCTGATCGACGAGCGGCCGGAGGAAGTGACCGAGATGCGCCGCAACGTCCGCGGCGAGGTCGTGGCCAGCAGCAACGACCACGACGCCACCGCCCACGTGCGCATCGCGCGGCTGATGATCGAGCGCGCCCGGCGGATGGTCGAGGCTGGGCAGCATATCGTCATCCTGCTCGATTCGATCACGCGCCTGGCCCGCGCCTTCAACACCTTCATTGGCAGCAGCGGCCGGACGATGACGGGCGGGCTCGACATCCGCGCCTTGCAGGAGCCCAAGCAGATCTTCGGCGCCGCCCGCAACGTCGAGCACGGGGGCTCGCTGACGATCCTGGCCACGGCCCTGATCGACACGGGCAGCCGGGCCGATGACTTCATCTTCCAGGAGTTCAAGGGCACCGGGAACATGGAGCTGGTGCTCGACCGCGACCTGGCCAACATGCGCATCTGGCCGGCGATGGACCTGCAACAGTCGGGCACTCGCAAGGAAGAGAAGCTGCTGCGGCCCGACGCGCTGGCCAAGTCGCACATGCTCCGCCGGCAACTGCACGATATGCCGCCGGCCAAGCAGATCCAGGCCCTTGTCGAGCGCATGTCGCCCCACAAGAACATGGCCTCGTTCCTCGCCAGCCTGCGATCGCCCTGAGCCGACGCGGGCCGACGCGGCCGACGCGGCCGACGCGGCCGACGCGGCCGACGCGGCCGACGCGCCTACGAGCCGCGAGCGCCAGCGAGTGGCGTAACGACCGTCAGCGCCGCGCCACACGCGCACGAAACACGGTGCAACTCCGCAGAGAGCCGCGGGCAAGAGCCGTGTCTCCGTAACGAGCCGCGAGCGCAAGCGCGTGAAGCCGCGAGCGCAAGCGCGTGAGGCCGCGAGCGCAAGCGCGTGAGGCCGCGAGCGCAAGCGCGTGAGGCCGCGAGCGCAAGCGCGTGAGGCATCGCTCACGCTCGAGCAGTGCCCGTATTTCCCTTGCTCCACTCGCTGGCGCTCGCGGCTCGTACGCGCACCATTCGCGGCGCCACTCGCTGGCGCTCGCGGCTCGTACGCGCACCATTCGCGGCGCCACTCGCTGGCGCTCGCGGCTCGTACGCGCTATCGGCTTGTACGCGTGCTGGCGGTAGGCGAGCAACGGCCTCCGACAGAGCGACGACTACAGCGAGATCAGCAGCGGCGCCACCGGGGCGCTCTCCCGCAGCTTCAGCACCTCCACCCACGCCCGCAGCGGCGGCGGCCGCGCGTGCACGTACTCCTCGCCCTCATCAGCGACGGACGCCCCGGTTCGAGATCCACCAAACCCCATCCCCCCGGACACGGCCGAATCCGCCGCCGGCGTAATGCGCAGCCGACTGACCGCGAAACTTGGCGCCCCGACCCCGGCCCCGACGCCGGCGCTGGCGCCGCAGTCTCGGCTTGTCACGGCGGCGGCGCCCCTGCGCATCGAACGATCCAGCAGAAGAAAGGCGAGCCCGGAGCCGCTCTCGGCCGCCAGTTGCAGCCGCCGTGACGCGTGCGCGTCGATGGGCCGCGGCAGCGCGACGATCACCGCCGCCACGGCCGGGCAGCGCAGCGCCTGCTCGCAGGCCCAGAGCGCCTCCGATGGCTGAGCCGCGCGGATGATGAGCAATCGCTCCAGCGGGATTCCGAGCTGCGCCGCGGCCGGAGGATAAAAATCGCCCAGCCCGTCGATGTACAGCAGCCACGGCTGCAAACGCTCAGGCCGTCCGACGGCGTCCTCCGACGCCGGGACCGCTCCGTCCGCGGCCAGTGCCCGCAGCGCGGCCAGGAGCGCGATCGTTCGCGTAGGCGCCCCCGCCGCGCCGGCGATCAGCTCGTGCAGGCCGCCGAGAATGAACCCGCCGCCGAGCGCCCGGTCGAGCGCCGCCAGGCCGGAGGGGCAGCGTCGTACGGCGCCTCTGCGGTGCGACTGGATCCGCTCGATCTGGCGGCGCAACTGCTCCAGCGTTGCGGCGACTTCGCGGCGAGGGCGGCGTTCCGGTCCGTGGAAAGGGGGTTCTTCCCGTTTGGTTGAGCGGCGATCCGCAGGTAGCTTCGCTGTGCTCAACATGACGCACCAGGCACACACCCTAATATATACCGAACATTCTGGTTTTGCAACCCCCGGCCGCTTGCCCGTCGCCGGCCGGAAGGTATAGATTCGTCTGGCGCATGGCCCAGACCGCATTCATCCTGATCCTGGCCGACGACGAGCCGCGCGGCCGCCGGCTGGGCGAGCTGCTGCGCGACAAACATGGCCATGCCTGCAACGTCGTGACACGCCTCGACGACGCGCTCAGCTCGATCCGCGACCGCACCCCGGACGTCGTGGTCGCCGAGCAGGCGGGGCAGAACGGGCACACACCCATCGGGCCGCTGGCGGAGCTGCTCGAAGGCGCGACCGACGATGCGTCCCTGCTGCTGGTCGGAGACAAGCCAGCCGGCCTGGCGGTCAGGAAACTGAGGCTCGAGCACCTGGACGGGAGCCTCAACGACGGA
The DNA here is from genome assembly GCA_900696525.1 of uncultured Planctomycetota bacterium. Classification (GTDB taxonomy): domain Bacteria; phylum Planctomycetota; class Phycisphaerae; order UBA1845; family Fen-1342; genus CAADGL01. The sequence continues at coordinate 27,263 of CAADGL010000013.1, read as the reverse complement.
GCGCTGGCCCGGGCCATCGACGCCGCCGCGGCCAAGGCGGTTTCGCGCCGCCAGGACCGCCTGCTGCGCCGCTCGCTCGAGCAGCACCGCGACGCGGTCTTCGAGGGGCTGGTCGGCGCGTCGCCGCGCATGCGCAGCGTCTTCGAGCGCATCCAGAAGGCGGCGCGCACCAAGCAGACGGTGCTGATCATCGGCGAGACGGGCACGGGCAAGGAGCTGATCGCCGAGGCGATTCACCGCCGCAGCGACCGCGCCCGCAAGCGTTTCATCGCCGTGAACTGCGGGGCGTTCACCGAAAGCCTGCTCGAAAGCACGCTGTTCGGGCACGTGCGCGGCGCCTACACCGGCGCCGTCAGCGACTCGAAGGGCATCTTCGCCGCGGCCGACGGCGGCACGCTGTTTCTCGACGAGATCGGCGAGATGCCGCTGCCGGCGCAGACGAAGCTGCTGCGCGTGCTGGATCGGCGCGAGTTCATGGCGGTCGGCTCGACCGACGTGACGCGGGTCGACGTGCGCATCATCGCGGCGACCAACCGCGACCTGCGCGAGGCGATCGAGAAGAAGGACTTCCGGGCGGACGTGTACTACCGGCTGCACGAGCTCGAGATCCGCGTGCCGCCGCTGCGTGAGCGGCGCGATGACGTACCGCTGCTGGCGCAGCACTTCCTGGAGGAGGCCAACCGCGAGCACAAGCTGAGCGTTCCGGGCATTTCGAGCGAAGCGATGGCGTGCCTGACGCGCGGCTACTGGCCCGGCAACGTGCGCGAGCTGCGAAACATCGTGGTGCGGGCCGCGTGCGAAGTGGTGGACCGCCAGGTCGAGCTCGAAGACCTGCCGGAGGAGATCAAGGGTTCGCGCGATATCGTGCCGGCGTCGAGCAGCGGCTTCGTCGGCATGACCTGGGAGCAGATCGAGCGGCTGGTCATCGAGCGCACGCTCCAGGCGACGCAGGGCAACCGCGAGCAGGCGGCCAAGATGCTAAATATAGGCACCAGAACACTTTATCGAAAGATCAAGGAGTTCGGGCTATGAGCGGCCCCCCAGCCCTGCGCCGGCGTCTTGCCCCAGTGCAGAGGTCTCGTCCCCGCGACTGGCGAAGCGCTGCGCTCAACAGTACACTGTCTTAACGGTCTGTTAAAACTGTCAGCGTAACATCCTGCGGGCGGGGTAGAGGCGCTTTGGCCGCGCGAACGGTGCGGCGGGGCGAAGGCGATGCGCCGGCGCGGCGCTTGGCCTCGCGGGCCGCAGGTCCTGGGCGATTGGCCTGGGCCCGAGGGCCTCTGGAACCGGCATTCGTTCGCAAGCGAGCAGAGGGCAGTGCCGCCGCATGTCGGCATCGACCGCCAAGCAGATCAAGATCGCGGTGATCGTCGTGGCCCTGGTCGCGGCGGTGGGGCTGTTCTGGTTTCGCGGGCGCGAGCGCCCGGTGGTTTCGGGCACGGTCAAGGTCGTGTGCGTGGAGACGGGCAAGCTGTTCGACGTGAAGCGCGGCTCGATCGCCATCTACCCGGGCCGCAATCCGGAGACCGGGCGCGACACGCTGATGCCGGCGGAGATCGGCGACGACGGCGCGGTCCGCGTTCAGGCGCGGGCCCTGGGAGCCCTCGAGGGTCTGAGGGACCTGAACAAGTGCGTCGATCCGAAGACCGGCGTCGTCAGGCGCGGATGAGACGCGAGGAGAGTCTGGCATGTCAAATGCGGTGAGCGGTCGGCGCGGGGCTTTTACGCTGATCGAGTTGCTGGTCGTCGTGGCGATCATCGCGTTGCTCATGTCGATCATGCTGCCGAGCCTCACCTGCGCGCGCGAGGGGGCGCGCGCCGCGCGCTGCGGCGTGCTGCTGCGCTCTCTCGGGAACGGCCTGCACGCCTACGCGACCGAGAACGCCGACTGGCTGCCGGGCGTTAATACCACGGGCGTGGCGCTGTCTGAGTATCGCGGGGTGTTCAACGCCCAGATCCTGCGGCAGAACCACCAGTGGCCGGTGCAGACGTACGACTGGATATCGCCGCTGCTGCGCATGGACAGTGCCGATCTCGGCCGGAATCGCGCCGAGCGATTTGTTCGCGTCCAGAACGAGTTCGCGTGCCCGTCGCAGTACAACATCGACTCGGTCATCTATCAGCCGCCGCCGGACGTGCTGGATTTCCGGCCGCTGGCTCCCTTCCGCGCGATCAGCTATCTCCAGTCGGTCTGGTTCCAGCACTGGGGTGAAAAGCAGCGGAGCATCGTCCTGGGCAAGAACAAGGGCAGTCTTCAGAACATCTACCCCGAGACCTGCGTCTCCGGCTTCGACGGCAATAACAACCATCGGGTGAACTGGGAGGCGCTGACGCCCGACTACGTGTCGAAGCTGACGCGCGTCGGCAGTGACGCCGCCCGCAAGATCGCCGCCGCCGACGGCACGCGCTATCTCCCCGCCGGAGGCGACCTGGACCACGACGTCGCTCCCACCCCGGGCGACTACGGCTCTTTCACCTGCGCCGGAGCGTGGTGGTCAGGCGGAACGGCCTGGGGCGCCAAGCAGGGCAGCAAGACCTGGTGGGACGGCGGGACCGTCACCTACAACCAGCCGGGCCAGGGACAGAACCTCGCGCTGTCGTATCGTCACGGCTGCTCGGCCCGCGGCCGTGTCACGTCAACCGTGCGCGACAACCTCGGCCAGATGAACGCCCTGTTCTTCGACGGCCACGTCAAACGCCTTTCCGACCGCGCCTCGCGCGAGCCGGGATACTGGTATCCGACCGGCACGCGCATCAAGAGCGGCGCCATCATCGAAGGCATGACCCAGGTCGGCCCGGGGTTTGTCGTGCCCTGACCGCGCCGACCGCCGCGCCGGGCGGTCACGCGCCGCCGGGCTCGCGCCGCCACGTCGCGGCCAACTCCGTGGCCTCTTCCGGCGTATTGACGTTCGTCAACTGCCGCTCGATCTGCGCGTCGGGCTCCAGCGCGCGCAGCCGCACCCGTCGCAGCAGCGCCTGCATTGCCGCGCCGCGGCGCAGCTCCGCCTCCGCCGCCGCCATGACGCGCGGGTGATACGCGGCACAGCACGCGTGATAGGCTGGGAGTAGCGCCGGCGGCGGCGCGCTGGCGTCGCCAGCGCGGCCGCCCGCCGCCGGGGCCGAACCGGCGTCGCCAGTCGCGGTCCGGAGGTAGGCGACCGCATCAACGTCGGACCGCACAGCGGCCAGGAGCGCCGTGAGCGTCTCGCTTCCCAGCAGCGGCAGGTCGCACGCCAGCAGCAGCGCCCAGCGGTCTCCGGCGCGCCGCAGCAGGCTGCAAAGTCCGGCCAGCGGCCCGCCGCCGCCGGGCGCATCGGGCACGAGCGGCACGCCGGGCAAGGCCGGCGAGGGGCTCTGCGGCGGCTGGGTGGCTGGGGGGCCGAGCAGGACGACTTCGCTAACAAGCGGCGACGCGACGACCACGACGTGCTCGACGAACGTCCCGCCGGCCGGATGAGGCAGCAGAGCCTTCGGGCGGCCCATGCGGCGGCCGGCGCCGCCGACGAGCACGCCGGCGATTACGTCGGACCGCTGCGCTGCGGGCGCACTAGTTGAGTCGTTTTGCATGATCCGAGCCGCGCCCGTGAGGAAGCGGTTGCGCCAGAGGTCCTCGCGTGTTCTGACGGTTCATGCAACAGCCTCCGCTGTTCCGGGCTGGGGACAGCCCGGCTCTGCTCTTGCTCGATCTCAGCCGCGCCTTGAGGCGCGCGGCCCCGGATCACGGACGCGGCCCGGCCTCGGCGGCCTCGCGTACGATCTGCCCGCACATCACGCCGCCGTAACCGGCGCCGAACCATGTTCCGCTGTAGAAATCGCGGTGGATCATGACGCGTGCCGAGTATTTCCCGAGCAGCGGCAGCTCGAGGTCGTCGAGCGTGAGGATGGGCGTGTCGCCGGCCCACAGCACGCGGACGCGCACCGGGAGCGTGACGTCTCGCTCGCCGAACTGGATGCGAGCGGTGATGATCCAGAAGTCGCCCTCGTCCTTGCGCGCCGATTGAATCGTGTAGTTCTCGCGGCTGGGTTCGCCAAGCGTGGCGGGTTTGCCGTGCTCGTCGAAGCGCGTCATCTGCCACGCGCCCTTCAGCGTCGCGTTGTGCAGCGTCTCGGCCAAGCGGCGCTCGAGCTCAATGCGCGACATCGCCGGTGCGGCCGCCGCCGGCTGCGAAGCGGGCGTTGCGGGCGGTGTCGCATTCGCGGACTGGGCCGCGACGGGCACGGGCGTGATGGCCGCGGTCGCGACGGCGAGCGCGGTGACGCCCGCGACGGCGAGGGCTGCGAGGACAAGACGCGGCGACAGAAACGCGGAACGCGGCATCAGAGGCTCCTTCGGCATGCCCTGGGCGGTGCCGCCGCAAACGCGCGCGCCGCCGAAAGTCCGCATTCTCGCCGAAATCAGCGGCGGGGCAACAGCGCGTCGGCGGCGTGCGCGTTTGCGGCGGCGCCGGCAGGACACAGCGGGGCTTGACGCGCGGCGGCATAATAGGGTTCAGCCGGGGGCCTTGTGTCCTCGCGTATCGACTCGTTCTCACCGCGCGTCGGCCGGGGCGCTGGGGCATTCGGCAACGCGTGTTCGCAACGGCTCTAGGGACTGCACGGGAGGAACGGACATGACAAGAAACTCTGGCGCTCGCCGTCAGCCCGGGGCGCTGGCGGCCGTGCTTGCGGGCGCGGCGCTTCTTCAGGCGGGGTGCACACTGACTTCGCCGTTCGATCCGGCGGGCGTTTTGGCTCCGATCAACGAGTTCGTGAACGAGGCGCAGAACGCGGTCGAGGGCGCGGTCGCGAACCCGTTCGGCAACGACCCGTATCCGGTGGTGATCGGCGGCGACAGCACGCGCGTGTTCTACGCGACGAACCTCGGCGACACGCTGATCCGCTTCCCGGGCCCGACGAACGACATCGTGCTGCCCGGGCTGCTGGGACCGAGCAACCTGTACATGCACCAGAACGGCGTGCGGACGCTGCTGCGCCCGCTCGTGCCGGGCAACACCTTCTTCGGCCTGACGACGAACGGCGAGGACGTCGCGTTCGTGCAGGTCATCGGCGCCGGCGCCGGCGGGCCGCGCATGCAGGTCGTCGTCGGCGGGCTGTTCATTGCCGGCGACCGCGTCGTCTACGAAGCGGCGCCGGGCGAGTACGTGCTCGACCTGCACCTGAGCGGCGAGTTGCTGGCGATCGGCGTGGTGGGCGGCGCCGGCGCGCGGCTGATCGTCGTGGACCTGGCCGACGGCTCGCAGCGCGAGTTCTCCGAGGCGCTGATTCACGCGTTTGACCTGCGCGACCGCCGGCTGGCCTACATCGCCGACGACCAGGGCGAGGCGGTCGTGCTGCTGCGCGACCTGGCGCGCGACATCGGGACGGAGCTGGCGCGCGGCGTGCGAACCCCGGCGAGCGTCTTCCTGACCGACAACTTCGTGGTCTGGACGGACGCGATCTCGGGCGGCGTCGAGCGCGTCTGGGCGTATGACATCCGCGAGGGCACGACGCGCCTCTGGGCCGACGCGGTTCAGGGGCAGGTGCGCGGCGCCAGCGACGACTTCTTCGTCACGCAGGAGCGCATCGTTCGCGGCAACGGCAGCGTGCGCCTCGTCATCCGCCGCTATGCCGCCGCCGGCGCCTCCGACGTGCTCGGCGAGTTCCCGGCGAACGGCCGCGCCGGGCAGGCGCAGATTCGCGGGCAACGCATCATCTTCGTGAACAGCGACCGGCGCGTGGTCGTCGTGCCGCTCGGCGAGGGGCGGCGTTTCAACTTCCGCCCATTCTGACGGCCGTTCGGATGGGGACGGCTCGAATGCGGCCCGAGGCAATCGGCGCCGCGCTTGCCGGCGATCACGGGTAATCTGTCCGCGTTCGCCGGCGACGCGACGCGCCCGCGGAGTGGCGCAGCCGGGCGAACGCCGGGCGCCGCTGCGCCCCTTCGCGCGGAACACCGCTTGCCCGCCGAGCTCCAGCCCGAGCAGATCGACGAACTCGTGGGGCGCGCCCTGCGCCGGCGGGCGGATCTGCTGCCGCGGCTAGCGGCGCTGCGGCTGGTGAACGACCGCGGCGACGGGCTCGACGGTCTGGTGATCGAGCGCCTGGGCCCGGTGCTGATCGCGCAGCTTCACGAGGGCCGCCTGTGCGCCGGCTCCGAGGCGCTGCGGCCCGTGTGCGAACGCCTCGCGGCGCAGCTCGGCGCCGGCGCTGTTTATCGCAAGACCTTTCCGCGCGACCGCAGTGCGGCGCTGGCCCGGCTCGAAGCGCAGCTCACCGATCCGACGCCTTGGATCGGCGCCGCGGCGCCGCCCGAGATCGTCATCGACGAGGACGGGCTGCGCCTGATCGTGCGGCCTTACGACGGCTACTCCACCGGGCTGTTCCTCGAACACCGCGACAACCGCGCGCTCGTCCGCCGCCGCGCCGAGGGCCGGCGCGTGCTCAACCTCTTCGCGTACACCTGTGCATTCTCCGTCGCGGCGCTGGCGGGGGGCGCGGCGGAGATCGTCAGCGTCGACCTCTCGCGCAAGTTCCTGGACTGGGGCCGGCGGAACCTGCTGGCGAACCGGCCCGCCGGTCAAGCCGCGCTCGAATCGCGGCAGATGGAGTTCGTCTGTTCGGACGTCTTCGATTACTACAAGCGCGCCGCGCGGCAGAACCGCCGCTTTGATCTGGTGATTCTCGATCCGCCGACGTTCTCGCGGCAGAAGCACTCGCGGCGGGTGTTCTCGATCGAGCGCGATCTTGATCGCCTCGTGCGGGGCGCCGTGGAGCTGCTGGATCGCGAGGGCATCCTGCTGCTGTGCTGCAACCATCGCGGCACGACGCCCGAGCGGCTCGCTGCCGCCGGCCGCAGCGCCGCGGGCCGGCGCCTGCGGCGCGCAACGGAAGCGCCCGCGTTGCCGGCGGACTTCCGCGGCGATCCGGACTACGCGAAATCGCTATGGGCCTGGCTGGATTGAGCGCAACCGCTTCCTCACGGGCGCGGTTCGGATCGGAGGATCGCCTGGCGCAACCGCTTCCTCACGGGCGCGGCTCGGATCGAGAAGAAGCGAGCAGAGCCGGGCCGGGGACAGCCCGGCTATGACGTGGCTTTTCTTCGTCAACAGCGTCGTGCCATTGCCCCGCCGCCGGGCAGTGGCGATGATGAGCGTCGGCGGCGCGGCTTTCGGCGGCGCGCCCGGCGCCGCTCGCCAGGAGAACGAGCATGCGCACGTGGTGGCTGAGGTCGAGGGCGTTGTGGCTGGCGTCGCTGGTCTGGTTGCTGGCCTGGCCGGGATTCGCGTCTGACGGGCTGACCGCCGCCGAGCGCGCCGCGGGCTGGAAGCTGCTGTTCGACGGGAAGAGCCCGGCGGGATGGCGCGGCTACAAGCAGCAGACCTTCCCGATGCACGGCTGGAAGATCGAGAACGGGGCGCTGATGTGCCTGCCCGGCATGGGGGGCGGCGACATCGTGACGAACGACGAGTACGGCGATTTCGAGCTGCTGTTCGAGTGGCGCGTGGCGGACAAGGGCAACAGCGGCGTGATGTACCGCGTGACGGAGAGGCACGACGCGCCCTGGCAGAGCGGACCGGAGTTCCAGATCCTCGACGACGCTGGCGCGGGCGTCGCCGCCACCGACGCGCAGTCCGCCGGCGCGGTGTTCGACCTGCATGCGCCGTCGGCGGGCAAGGCGTTGCGGCCGGCGGGGGAGTTCAACCAGGGACGGATCCTGCTGCGCGACGGGCAGCTCCGGCACTGGGTGAACGGGGTGAAGGTCGTCGATTGCCGCATCGACGGCGACGACTGGAAGCAGCGCGTGGGGCGGAGCAAGTTCGCGGCGTTCAGCGGCTTCGGCGCGGCGCGGCGCGGGCGCATCTGCTTGCAGGACCACGGCGACGCGGTCTGGTTCCGCAACATCAGGATTCGCGACCTGTCTCCCTCAGCGCAGATGCCGAAGGAGATCGCGCTGTTCAACGGCAAGGACCTGAGCGGCTGGACGGCGACCTTGCCCGAGGGCGCGAAGATGGAGGACGTCTGGCACGTGGACAAGGACGGCGTGCTGGTCTGCAAGGGCGTGCCGGCCGGCTACATCCGCACCGAGAAGGACTACAAGAACTTCGTGCTCAAGCTCGAATGGCGCTTCAGCCCCGTGACGCGGCAGGCCGGCAACAGCGGCGTCCTGCTGCGCGTCCAGCCGCCGGACAAGGTCTGGCCCAAATCCGTCGAGGCCCAGCTCCAGAGCGAGAACGCGGGCGATTTCTGGAACATCGACGAGTTCCCGATGAAGACCGATCCCGCGCGGCTGAGCGGCCGCAACACCAAGAAAACGCACATGGCCGAGCGGCCGGTGGGGGAGTGGAACGAGTACGAGATCATCGTCGACCGCGGCGACGTGATCCTGATCGTCAACGGCGAGGAGCTGAACCGGGCCTGGGACGTGCAGGAGATCGCGGGCAAGATCGCGCTGCAATCGGAGGGCGCGGAGATCCACTTCCGCAACATCCGCCTGGCGCCGATCGAGTAGATGGAGCCGACGGCGGTGACGCACACGATCCCATTCCAACTCGTCGACGCCTTCACCGCCGCCCCGTTCAACGGCAACCAGGCCGGCGTCGTGCTCGACGCCACGGGCCTGAGCGAGCGGCAGATGCAGCGGATCGCGCGCGAGATCAACGCCAGCGAGACGGTGTTCATCTTCCCGCGCGACGACGGCCGCCCGGCGCTCATCCGCTGGTTCACGCCCGGCTGCGAGGTCGGCTTCTGCGGCCATGCCACGCTGGCTGCCGCCCACGCCCTCGCCGAACGCGCCTGGGCCGCCGATCAGCACTCCCCGGAGGACCTGCCCATCCGCCCGCGCAGCGGCGTCGAGCTGAGCTTCGAGTCGGCGGCCGGGCGGCTGGAGCTGCGCTCGGACATCGTGCCCGACCAGCCAGAGGTGCCGCTGTGGTGGCTGAAGATGCCGTCGCCGGCGCTGTCGCCCGCGAGCCTGGCGCGGCTGAAGACCTGCGAGCTGCTGGGCCTGACGACGGACGACCTGTGGCCGGGGCAGCCGATGATGCGCACGCGCGACGACGACGTGATCGTGCTCATCCGAAGCTGGCAGCGGCTGATCGAACTGCGGCCCAACATGACCGAGCTGGCCGAATGGTCCCGCCGCAACGGCAACGTCCGCGGCTGGTGCGTCGCCACGCCCGACACGCAGAACGCCGCGATCCACGTCGCCTCGCGCTTCTTCGCGCCGGCGGCGGGCGTGGCCGAAGACCCGGTGACGGGCAGCGTCCACGGCCCGCTGGCGGCGATGCTCGTTCAGGCCGACATGGTCGCCCTGAACGACGGCCGCGCCCTGCTCCGCTGCCACCAGGCGATTCCCGGCGACCGCGGGGGCCTGGTCTTCGCGCTGGCCGAGACGGATGGCACGGCGCCGCGCGTGACGATCGGCGGGCAGTGTCAGACGACGCTGCGCGGGTCGCTGCGCACGCCGCCGGACGAGTGACCGCGGGCCGGTGGCGGGGTCGGACATTTCCGGCTAGGTTGCGGAGTCGCCGGCCGTCCTGCTGATGTGGCGCGGTTCGCAGGCGGGCGACGCCGGTCCTGGTACCCTCGGCGAGTCAGGCATGAAGCAGGCATTCCCTCGCGGGCACACGCGGTGCGTCCCGTTCGTTGTCGCAGTGCTCACCGGCGGCGCGCTGCTCGCCGGTTGCCATGCTGCCCTGGTGAACTGGAGCGACCGGGACGTCGCCCAGCTCATTCGTCAGCGCCAGCAGAGCAACCTCGGCGCAATCTGTGACGCCGACCTCGGTGAGGCGGGCCGGGCGCGGCCGGACCCTTCAGCGAGCGCCTACCAGCACGACCCCGGGCCGCTGCTGCCGCCTCCCTCCGCCGCCTTCACCACGCCGGCCGAATCGCAGCCCGGCGGCGACACGACCGGCGAGAACGCGGGCAGTCGGCAGTCGTCCGGCGTCGCCGGCCCCGCACCGGCGAGCCAGCCGCGGCGCTATCGCGACGAGGTGCTGACGTTGACGCGCGCCCTGGCTTATGCCGACGAGCATCGCCGCCAGTTGCAGACCGCCAAGGAGGACCTCTACCTCGCGGCGCTGCGGCTGACGCTCGAGCGGCACCTGTGGACGCCGCAGTTTGCCGCGGAGCTGCGCACGATCTACGGCAATTTCGGCGAGGAGCGCGGCTTCGACCAGGCGATGCGTTACGTCGCCGACCTGAACGTGGCGCAGCGCCTGCCGTATGGCGGACGCTTCACGGCCGGGGTGATCAGCACGCTGGCGCGGGACATCGGGCGCGGCATCACGACGAGCGAGGGCGGGGAGGCGGTGCTGGGCGTGGACATACCGCTGCTGCGCGGCGCGGGGCACGTGGCGCGCGAGGACCTGATCCAGCTCAACCGGGCGCTGACGTACGCCGTGCGCGACTACGAGGTGTTCCGGCGGGAGCAACTGGTGCGGGTGGCGCAGCAGTACTTCGACCTGCTGCGATCGAAGCAGGACGTGCTGGACGCGGCCAGCAGCGTGGAGTCGGCCGAGGCGGACTACGAGCGGGCGCGGGCGATGGAGGGCGCAGACGAGGCGACGATCCTCGACACCGGCCGCGCCGTGCAGCGGCTGCTGTCGGAATCGAACCGCATGGCGACGCTCCAGGAGTCGTTCCGCTTCAGCACGGACCAGTTCAAGCTGCTGATCGGCATGCCCGTCGACGAGCCGCTGGGCATCGACGACGTCGAAGACATCGGCGCCATCGAGCGCATGATCGAGCTCGGCGAATACCCGCTGCTGCAAACGCCCGTGGCCGCCGACGACGAGCAACTGGCGCTCGAGACGGCGGTGCGTCAGCGGCTGGAGCTGCTGAACCTGCGCGACCAGGTGGAGGACGCGAAGCGCGGCGTGATCGTGGCGGGCAACAACGTGCTGCCGGACCTGAACTGGAACACGCGGCTGACCTTCGACACCGACCCGAACCACTATCGCATCACGAATTACGAGTTCGACCGGGCGAACTGGCGCAGCGAGATGGTCCTGGCGATGAACGACCGGTTCGCCGAGCGCAACCAGTATCGCGCCGCGCTCATTGACGTCCGCCGGTCGCAGCGCAGCCTCACCGACCTGACGGAGCGCGTCCGCGTCGACGTCCGCCGGGCCGTCAACCAGATGCGCTTGCAGGAGCGCGTGTTGCAGATCCAGCTCCAGAACCTGCAAACGGCCGAGCTGCGGAGCGAGTACGCCCGCATCCAGTTCGAAGAGGGCTTCATCGAGAACCGCGACGTGATCGAGGCCCAGAACGACCTCGTCGCCGCCCAGAGCGCCCTGAGCGCCGCCAAGACCGCCCGCTGGTCCGCCGTCCTCGAATTCCGCCTGGCCACCGGCACCCTGCGCGTCGACGAGAACGGCCGGCAGTATGATGCCGACGGACCGTAACGTCCGCCCGCAACGCACCGCGGGCGCCCGATGGAGGCTTGATGCCGGCTACGATCGTCGATGGCAACGCGGCCGCCGCCGATATCCGCAACGAAGTCAGCGCCCAGATCGCGCGCTTCACCATCGAGCACGGGCCGATCCGCCTGTGCGCCGTGCTCGTCGGCAACGACCCCGCCGCCCGCCTCTACGCCGACTCCCAGCGCCACCGCTGCCTCCAGGCCGGCGTGCAGCACCAACTCGTCGAGTTGCCGCCTGACATCTCCGAGGCCGCCCTCCTCGCCGAGATTGACCGGCTCAATCATGACCCGGAAGTCACCGGCGTGATGATCCAGTTGCCCCTGCCGCCGCACGTCGACGAGGCCGTCGTCCAGTATCGCATCGACCCCTACAAGGACGTCGAGGGCGTCAATCCGGCTAACATCGGCATGCTGTTCTACGGCGTACCGATCATCGCGCCCTGCACGGCCCTGGCGGCGAACGAGCTGATCCGGCGCAGCGGCATCGAGGTGCGCGGCGCGCACGCCGTCGTCGTCGGCCAGAGCCGCATCGTCGGCCGGCCGATCGCGATGTTCCTGACGATGCAGATGGCGACCGTGACGGCCTGTCACATCGCAACGCGCGACCTGGCGGCGCATACGCGCACCGCCGACATCCTGGTTGTCGCCGTCGGCAAGCCCGGGCTGATCGGCGCCGGACACGTCAAGCCAGGCGCGGTCGTGATCGACGTGGGCATCAACCGCGTGACAGTGCGCAGCCCCGACGGCGCCGAAACGCGCAGGACCGTCGGCGACGTCGATTTCGACGCCGTAAGGGAGGTGGCCGGCGCGATCACGCCCGTCCCGGGCGGCGTCGGCCCGGTGACGGTCGCGATGCTGCTGCGCAACACCGTCGAGGCGGCGCGCAAGCAGCTCCACCGGCGCGTTTGAGAGGAGCGCGCGTCACGCACCGACGGCCGCGTGCTGAAACGCGCGCTGACGATACAGGTGCTCGAAGAGATTGCCCTCGTGCGGCTGGTCCCAACTGAGCTGCCACGTCGGGATCGGCCCGATGTTGAGCCGGTCCACCTCCGCCGACGCCATCAGCGCCCGCGTCAGGCGCTCGTCGCCCGTGATCGCCGAGACCACCAGCGACCGGCCGATCCGCCGCGGAATCTCCTCCGCAGGACACTCCACCACGGCCGCGTAGGGAAACAGGAACTCGCGGTTGGCCAGCGGGTGGTCGGCCCGCTCGCACCAGATGATCGTCGGCAGCAGCCAGGTCACGCGCCCGCGCCGCACCAGCCGCGGCGACCCGCGCACCTGCTCCGTCAGGTCGACCGCGCCGGGCTCGCGCAGGCCGGCGGCGATACCGGCGTCGATCGCCTCGGCGACGCTCGGATTGGCGAACGCCGCGATCTCCGCCCGCGGGTCGTCCGCCGGTAGCGCGGCGACGCCCGCCAGCCTTCTGGCCAGGGCCTCGGCCAGCGCCCGGCCATGCCGCGGGGTGAACACGGCGGAGGCGTTGATGCACGAGCGCCCGCCGTTGGCCGCGATCGACGAGGCGATGAGCTCGATGTGCCGCTCCCAGTGCCCGGCGGCGTCATCGCCGAGCACGACCTTGCTGTAGCCGGGGCCGTGCAGCTCGATGCGCGGGTCGTCGGCCCAGGCGCGCGTCGTCGATGCGTCGCCGAAGAGCATCGCGCGATCGACGCAGCGCAGCAGCTCCGCCGCGCCCGCGTGGTCCGTCGGGTAGAAGCCGAGCGCCTCGCGCGGCGCGCCCGCGGCGGCGAGGGCTGCAATGATGCGCAGCGGCGACCAGGGCTCCTCGCGCCCCGGTTTCAGGACGATGGGCGCCTTGAGCGCGACGGCGGGAATCCAGAGCGAATGCACGCCCGGCGAGTTGCTCGGCAGCACGGCGCCGAAAATGCGTCCCTCGCGGAAGAAGCTGAGCACGCGGCCGTCCTGCTCGCCCCAGCCGCGATCGAGGATCGAGAAGTCCAGCCCGCGCAGCAGCCCGCGCAGCACCGGCTCGATCTCGTCCATGACGCGGTGAATCTTCGCGGCGTTCGCCCGGCAGTAGCTCACGGGCATGCCGGTCGTGGCCGAAAGCTGCCGCACGTAGTCGTCGAACGTCTGCCGGGGGCCGGCCGGATCGCCCAGCGGCAGCGCGCCGTGCAGGAACAGATCGGCGGCTCGACGGCACAGGTCGATCAGCTCGCGGATGCTGAAGCGCTCGAGCGCGGTTTGGTCCATGCGGGGAATGTCGCGCGCCAGCAGGCCGCTGTTGGCCTGGCTGACGCAGGCGACGAGCGAGCCGTCGGCGTGATGCGCAAGCTCGATCGTGTCGGCGCTGTAGTAGGGCCGCCCCAAACGCAGGATCGGGACGTGCAGCATGATCGAGCCCCCCCGCGCAACGGGTCGCTGGCCGCGAGCGCGGGCGAATGGACCGTGCTCCGCCGCGCGTTGGTGCTCCTCTTCCCTCACCGCCCGTCGGCGCCAGCGTCTGCTTCGCTTACTCGCAGGTCGAGCCGAACGCGGCCAGCAGCACGCCGAGGTCCATCTGGCCGACGGTTCCGTCGCTGTCGAAATCGGCCAGCGGGTTGAAGTTCGGCTCGCCGGTCGAGGCGTTGAACGCCGCCAGCAGCGACCCGAGGTCGGCCTGGCCCACGGCTCCGTCGCCATCGACATCGCCGGCGCAGGGCGTGGACGGAGCATAGACCGCGTGAACCTGGCACTTGTAGGTGAAGGTGATGAAGTTCGGCGGGTCAAACGGGTTCGGCAGTTGCCCGACACCCTCCCACAGCGAGGCGATCGTCCCGTTCTGCTCGGAGACCGCACCGCTCGACGCGCCCGGAAGGAGCACGGGCGAAGTCAGCCCGTAGAGGCTCAGGTCGCCCGTGAACGCGATCGAATACAGCTCGCTGGTCGAGAACGTGCCGTCCGGCGCGAATGTGCCCGACGAACTCCCCGGAACGACCGTGATCGTCAGGTCGCCCGTGCTCACGCCGCCCGGCAGCGTGAGCGGGTCGGCGGTCTGGACGTAGTCGATGAAGCGCGCCGCGCCGGCGGCCGGGTTGATCTCCAGCACGTACTGCGTCTGGGTGATGTTGGCACTGGCCGGCCCGCCGAACTCCTTGCCGAAGTCCAGCGTGAACGAGCTTTCGAAGGCCGGGTCCTGCTGCGCGAGCAGGAACGAGCGCTGGGCCAGGGCCGTGCTCGCAAGCGACAGGGAAACCAGCGCCAGGCTGATACGCAGAGAACGCACGCTCGACATGACACACTCCTGGATTCGTTCTTGGAGCCCTGTAACCGCGGCGGAACCAGACCGCCTGCGCCATGCGGGGAACAGCCACGGCCAACCGCCCGCACGACGGCATTTCCGTGATCGCCCGAACGGCGTTCCGCGACATTATATCTGACGCGGGCCGAGGGGGAATGCTGGACGAAAAAAGCGCCGGGCGATGCCCAGCGGCGCCGCAGCAGCACGGCCTTGTCCGCTGATCGCTACGCGCGGCTGCCCGCGTGCTGCGAACGGGCCGCCCCGAGGCGCTCCATGAAGTCGGCAGGCGCCGGTTCGTCGATCAGTGTCCGTGCGCGGCGGCGTCTGAGGTGAGGGCGCCCAGGGCGGCGCGCAGCCCCTCGGCGACGTGGGCCAGGCGGGCGTAGTTCAGCTTGTCGGGCGTGTCGCGGGCCGTGTGATAGTAGGGATAGCGGAAGTTCGCCGTGTCCGTGACCATCAGGCCCGGATAGCCGTGCTGCCAGAACGACCACTGGTCGGAGCGCGCCGCGTCGCGCATGACCGCGGGCAGCGCGCCGCCCTGTGAGGGGAACCGCGCGCGTTCCCGGAAGGCCCCGACCACCGCGCGGACCCACGCCGCCGAAGCGTCGTTGCCGACGAACGCGACGAAGTCGCCGGTCGAAGGGTAGACCCAGCCGAGCGGAAACGGGTAGAGCTGGCTGCCCGGCTCGTCGTGGTAATAGCCCATCGTCTCCAGGCTCAGCATCCCGACGATGTTCTCGCCGCGCTCGCGGCACAGCCGCGCGAAGCGATAACTCCCCATCGCCGGCGTCAGGCCGAAGGGCGCCTCCTCGTTCACGAACGCGACGAAGCGGAGGGTGCGGGCCGCTGCGGGTGCTCCGTCTGATTCGCCCGCGGCAAACGCCCGTGAGAGCTCGAGCAGCACCGCGACCCCACTGGCGTTGTCGTTCGCCCCCGGGCTGCCCGGGACGCTGTCGTAGTGGGCGCCGACGACGATGATCTCGTCCGGGCGCGATGCGCCGCGCCGCTCGACGTACAGGTTCTCGCAGGCGACCTCGAACGCGGTGTAGCCCTGCCGCTCGACGCGGTAGCCCTGCGCCGCCCAGCTCTGCGCGATGTGCTCCGCCGCCGCCGCGAGTGCCGCCGGCCGCCCCACGTGTCGCTCGCCGATCTCGCCGGCCAGCGCCATCACGTGCTGCCGCAGCCGGTCCGCCGCCGCATCGAGAGCCGCGTCACTCGCCGGCAGCGGGCCGGTGTGGCTCCGTCCCGGCATGCGGACATAACGCGCATAGGCGAAGAGCAGCAGCCCGGCGACGACGCCGACCAGCAGTCCGCCGGCAAGCAACACGATCCTCCAGCACCGGCCGCGCCGTGGCGCCGGCGAGCCTTGCCGCGCGTTGATTGTCCGGGGCGACTCGGCCATGTGATCGATCTCTCCCGGCCTTTGCCACGCGCGGGCTATCGTCGTGTGCCGCGCACCGTGACCACGTACTGCGGTTCGGTTTCGTCGGTCGTGGCGAGGTGTATCTCGGAGAAGTTCGGGCCCGGCTCCATGCGCACGGGGTCGATTCGCACGACGAACTCCGCTTCGCCCCCGGGAGACACCCCCGCCGCCGCGCACGTCAGCCACGCCGCGCCGCAGACAGGCGGACCCACGACCTCGATCGGCGGCGTCGCGTCGGACACGAAGGTGAAGCGCCGTTCGAGCGCCTCGCCCCGCGAGTCGGCCCGCACTTCGCCGAAGTCGACTTCGCCGGGGAGGACGTCGAACGCCCCGATCACCACGCACGCGACGTAGGTGCGCAGCGGGTGCCCCTGCTCGAGGTAGACCGCGACGGCGTGGCGCAGCGGGCCGAGTCCGTTGCCGGTGTTGAGCGCGGCGGCCAGCGTCATGCTCTGCCCCGGGCGCAGCACGGACTCCGAGGGCTGCTCCACCACGGTGCAGTCGCAGCCCGGGTCGATGCTGGCGATGCGCACCGGCCGCTCGCCGTTGTTGACCAGCGACAGCTCGAAGTCGATGCGCTCGCCGCGCCGGCGCTCGCCGAGATCGATGTCGATCGGCCGCAGTTCGACGCCGGCGCCGTATCGCGGCCGCGGCGTTCTCGGGGCATCAGCCGACACGACCCAGTAGACGGCCGCGCCGGCCGCGGCGGCGATGGCGATCATGACCAGGAGCAGGCGCGCGTTCACGAATCGCTGTCTCTCGATGCGGCCCGAAACGGCCTCACCCGCTGATTCTCAGTTGCGGCAGCGGACGCCGCGCCGCCGCGCGGCGCGTCACTTCTTCGATCAGACGATCGCTGAGGCGGTTCAGCGCCTCGGCCACCGGGCCGGCGGGAGCGAAATTGTCCGACGGACGGCCGGCGTCGCCGCTGACGCGGATCGACAGGTTGAGCGGGATCGCGCCCAGGAAGGCCACGCCCAGCTCGCGGGCCGCCCGCTCGCAGCCGCCGTGGTCGAAGATGTGCTCGCGGTGGCCGCACTGCGGGCAGACGTAGTAGCTCATGTTCTCGACCAGGCCCAGCGGCTCGACGCCGAGCTTCTGGTACATGCGCAGCGCCTTGATCGCGTCGAGCAGCGCCACGTCCTGCGGCGTGCAGACGACCACCGCGCCGGTGAGCGGAATGCTCTGCGCCAGCGTCAGAGGGATGTCGCCCGTGCCCGGCGGCAGATCCACCAGCAGGTAATCCAGCTCGCCCCATGCCCCACGGTCGAGAAACTCTTTCACGTATTTCTGCGCCATCGGCCCGCGCCAGATCACGGCCTGGTCCGGCGGGACGATGTAACCCATGCTCATGATGCGGATGCCGTCGCACTCGGGCAGCTCGATGCGCCCGCTCGGGTCGGGTGCCGGCTCGGCGTCTTCGGTGCCGGTGAGCTTTGGAACCGACGGACCGTAGACATCGGCGTCGAGCAGGCCGACTTTCATGCCGCGCCGCGCCAGCCCGACCGCCAGCAGCACCGAGACGGTGCTCTTTCCGACCCCGCCTTTTCCGGCGCCGATCGCGATCACGTGCTTCACGCCGGGGAGCGGCCGGGCCGCCATTTCACCCGCCGCGACGAACTCGACCCGTACCTCGCGCACCCCCGGCACGCCCGCGAGCGCCTGCTGCGTCTGCGCCGTGATCTGGCGGCGCACCGGCTCGCCGGCGGATTGCGGCGGCAGGGCGAAGGCCACGAACGCCGTCTGGCCGTCGAGCTCAACGGCGCGCACCAGCCCGAGCGAAGCCACGTCGCGCCCGCTGACGGGATCGACGACCTGGTGCAGGGCCTGGAGGACGGCGTCACGGTTTGCAGCCGCAGTGCTCATCATTCGTTTCCCGATCGCGGTGCGCCCGGCAAGGGCGCCTGCGGAATACTCTATCCGAGGGACGTGTCGGCGAACACGGTGGCAGCCTCGACTTGCACATTGACAAACGACGTGCCCGCGCGTCAGAGTAAGAGCCTGCCCGGCGTCGGGCCCATATCTCAAAGAGGAGGAGAAGCCATGGGTATCACGCCTTGCGCGGGGCGACGGCTCGTCATCGCCGCGACTCTCTCGGCTGGGACCGCGGTCGCGTCGGCATGGGTCGACTGGTCGTGGGTGAGTCTGCACCCGCCTGGAACCGAGCAGTCGTGGGTGCGCGGTCTCGACGGATCCCGGCAGGCCGGGACGGTGCAGGTCGGCGGCACCGGCCATGCCGCGCTATGGAACGGAACCGCCGCAAGCTGGACGGACCTTCATCCTCCGGGCGCGGGCCCTTGGGGTTCGACGGCATACGCGACGGCCGATGGCCAGCAGGTGGGCTACGCGCGCTTCGGCGGCGGCCCCAACCAGGCCGGCCTGTGGATGGGAACCGCCGATAGCTGGGTCAGCCTTCATCCCGCAGGGGCGTTCCTCTCGGAAGCGCTCGACACGAATGGCGCACAGCAAGCCGGGTTTGCCGCAATCGGCGGCGCGAATCGTGCCGGAATCTGGCACGGCACCAGCGCGAGTTGGGTGAACCTGCACCCGGGAGGGGCGGCGGAGTCGGTCGCCTACGCGATGACGGGGGCACAGCAGGCGGGCTTCGCCAGGTTCGGCGGCAATCAGCATGCGAGCATCTGGAGCG
The DNA here is from genome assembly GCA_900696525.1 of uncultured Planctomycetota bacterium. Taxonomy (GTDB): domain Bacteria; phylum Planctomycetota; class Phycisphaerae; order UBA1845; family Fen-1342; genus CAADGL01. Next base: position 8,548 of record CAADGL010000013.1, on the reverse strand, counting down.
GGACGGCGGCCAGTTGGGTCGATCTTCATCCAGCAGGGGCGGTGGCATCAGGATGCTTCGACACGAACGGATCACAACAGGTGGGCTGGACGCGGCCGGGGGTACAGGCCCACGCGGCGATGTGGGCGGGCACCGCCGATAGCTGGATCAGTCTCCACCCTCCCGGGGCGCAATCCTCACAGGCGAACGCGGTCAGCCCTGACGGCGAACATCAGGTCGGGCAGGCCGTGTTTCCCGGGTCTCCGTTCACGCGCGCGGTCATCTGGAGGGGAACCGCGGATAGCTGGCTCGACCTGCACAGTGTGCTTCCGGCAGAGTATTACGCGTCGTACGCGACGAGCGTTTTTGAGAGTGATGGGCTGTTCTATGTCGGCGGGTACGCGATTCGCGATGGAATCCAGGAGGCGATCCTGTGGGTGCCGGAACCGGCGTCGGCGGTGCCCCTGGCCGCGGCGCTGCTGGGGGTCATCGGAGCGCGGCGGCGCGTTCAGAGCAGCGACCGGCCCCAGGTCTCGGCGTAGACTTCGTCGTTGATGATCGCGAAGTAGCCGTCGTCGTCGGCGTCGATGTCGAAGACGGCATCGCTGATGCCGCGCATGGCGAACCAGCGCTGGAGCGATTCTAACAGGCTGTCATGATCGAGCTCGCCGACCTCGAGCTCGACGATTCGAACCTCGGTGTTGTCGTATCCGAACCGCGGAACGCACCGCAGCGTTGTAAGCGTCTTGCGCATCGTCCTGCGTCCCTTCCCCGTAAGCCCTGACCCGCCAGTACCCTGAGTATACCCCATCGGCGAAACGGAAGCGCGAATCCGCCGCAAGTTTCGCGTGTCCGGCGAGTTCAGCACGCCGGCAGGGCGTCGAGCACCTGCTGAATCTCCTCGCGCGTGTTGTAAAAGTGAGGGCTGGCTCTCAGGCGGCCCAGCCGCGTGGCCAGGATGATCTTGAACTCAGAGCGCAAGTGCTTGCGCAGAGCATCGTTATCATGTTTCTCGGACGAGAACGAGACGATCCCGCTCCACTCGCTGGGCGTCCGGGGGCTGTGCACCGTCCAGCCCTTGCGGCGCAGCCCCTCGACCAGCAGATCGGTGTTCTCCTTCACCCGGTAGAGGATGTTGTCGATCCCGAAATCCAGCAGCAGCTTGAGCGATGCCCCCAGCGCGCAGATCCCCGCCAGGTTGTAGACCCCGCTGTCAAAACGCCGCGCGTCGTCGTGCAGGTCGAACTTCGGCTCCACCGCGTCATACCCGTGCTTCATGCTCAGGTAGCCCGGCTCGCTCGGCCGCAGGTGCCCGATCAGCTCCCGCGAGCAGTAGAAAATGCCGATCCCCTCCGGCGCGACCAGCCACTTGTGCCCGCCGGCGGCCAGAAAGTCGATGTGCATCGACTTCACGTCGATGCGATGGACCCCCAGCGCCTGGATCGCGTCCACGAACAGCAGCACGCCCTTTTCGATGCACAGCTCCCCCAGCCGCGCCAGGTCCATCCGGAACCCGTTCGACCACTGCACCGCCGACACCGCCACCAGCCGCGTCCGCTTGTCGATCGCCGCCGCAATGCGGTCGAACGGCACGCGCCCACCTTCTTCCGGCACGCGCTTCAGCGTCACGCCGCGGCTTTCCAGGTTCATCCACGGATAGACGTTCGCGTGGAACTCCATCGTCGTCGAGACGATGTTGTCCCCCGTCAGCCACGGGACGCCGTTCGCGACGTAGTTGATCCCCTCGCAGGTGTTCTTGATGAACGTGACTTCCGCAGGATCGGCGTGAATCAGCCGGGCCGCCTGCTGGCGCACGCGATCCGCGGCGCGATAGTACGCCCCGCTCAGGTACGCCGTCTCGCACAGCTCTTTGGCGTACCCGCACAGGGCTTCGGCCGCCGGCCGTGAGATCGGAGCCACGGCGGCGTGGTTCTGGAAGTTGAAGTTCCGCGTGATTGGGAACTGCTCTCTGAGCTTCTCGATCTCGCTCTCCATGTCGCGCCCCCGTCCTTGATCGCCTGCAATAGTCTACGCACCTTCCCCCAATGGTATTGTTCCAAAAAGCCGGCCGGGTCTCTCGCCGGGTCCGCTATTTCGCGCGGGCGCCGCGTCTGTATCGACTTGCCGGCCAACGCCCGTCCTCAGAGAAGCCGGCGGAGTGCGGCGAGGCGCTGGTCGCGGGTCCGGGGGTCGGGGGCGCAAATAGTGATGTGGCCGACTTTGCGCCGCGGCCGGGGCGCCTTGCCATAACGGTGCAGGTGAGCGCCCGGAACGGCGAGGACCGCCGCCGGGTCGGGCAGGGCGCCGACCAGGTTGACCATCGCCGGGCAGCCGACGACCTGTGTGGAGCCGAGCGGCCAGCCGAGGATCGCCCGCAGGTGGTTCTCGAACTGGCTGGTCTCGGCGCCCTCGATCGTCCAATGCCCGCTGTTGTGGACGCGCGGCGCCATCTCGTTGGCGAGCAGCCTCCCACCGACCTCGAAGAGCTCCAGCGCCAGCACCCCCACGTAGTCGAGCGAGCGCAGCAAGGCCGAGGCGTACTCCTCCGCGCGTTTCTGGAGCGTCGCGGCGGGCGCGTCCGCCGCCGGCCGCGACTCGCGCAGGATTCCCTCAAGGTGCACGTTCTCGACCAGCGGGTAGTAGGCCAGGCCGCCCGTGCGATCGCGCACGGCCAGCAGCGACAACTCGCGCTCGAACGGGACAAGCGCCTCGATGATCGCGGGCTGCCCCGCGAGGGCCCGTCCGGCGGCGGCCACGTCCGCCGGCATGGTCAGGCGGGATTGCCCTTTGCCGTCGTATCCCAGCCGTCGCGTCTTCAGGATGGCCGGCAGGCCGACCTGATCGACCGCGGCCTGCAATGCCGGCGCGTCGCCCGGCGAATCCACGGCGGCGAAGGTCGGAACCGGAATGCCGAGCTGTTTGAAGTGCTGCTTTTCGCGCAGGCGATCCTGGGCCTCGGCCAAGGCGGCGGGGGACGGATGCACCGGAACCCGCTGTGCGAGCCACGCGGCGGCCTCGACCGGCACGTTCTCGAACTCGAAACTGACGACATCCAGTCCGGCCGCGAAGCGCTCCAGGGCCGTTCGGTCCGACATCTCCCCCACGTGCAGCTCGGCGACCTGTCCTCCGCACGCATCCGGCGTGGTGTCGAACAGGCGGCAGCGCACTCCGAGGCGATGGGCGGCGAGGGCGAGCATGCGTCCGAGCTGACCGGCGCCGATGATGCCGACGTTCATCCGGCCGGCCCCGGGGCCCGCGGGTCGGGCTGCGCCAGGACGTCGCGCGTCTGAGCCTCGCGGAAGGCGCGCAGCCGGTCTCGGACTCCCGGATGCCGCGCCCCGAGGATCGCCGCCGCCAGCAACGCCGCGTTGATCGCGCCGGCCTTGCCGATCGCGAGCGTTCCGACCGGCACGCCGGCGGGCATCTGCACGATCGACAACAGCGAGTCCAACCCGCGCAGCACCTGCGACTCGACCGGAACGCCCAGCACCGGCAGGACGGTTTTCGCGGCGGCCATGCCGGGCAGATGCGCCGCGCCCCCGGCGCCGGCGACCAGCACCTCGAGGCCGCGTCCCTCGGCGGAGCCGGCGTACTCGAACAGCAGGTCGGGTGTGCGGTGGGCGGACACCACGCGGGTCTCGTACGGAACGGCGAGCTGGTCGAGCGTGTCCGCGGCGTGGCACAGCGTGTCCCAGTCGGAGCGGCTGCCCATGATGATTCCGACGAGCGGTGACATGGGCGACATTCTCGGGCGTGCCCGGCGTCGCGGCAAGCGGGGTCGGGGCAAGCGGGGTCGGGGCAAGCGGGGTCGCGGCCAGCAGACGGCGCGCACGTCCGATCCGATGCCCCAGGCACAATCGCCGGGGGTCTCCTCCGCTCCCGGGCGCGCAGGCCGTATCCCCCGAGCCGGTTTTTCTCATTGCGGCTTGTGCCCGCGCGTGGTCTAATAGGCAGTCGAGCCCGGTGGCGAGCCGGGTTCGATGTTCGCCATGCCACACACCCCATTGGAGGAAAGTCGATGCAGTTCATCCGTAGCGCCATGGCCCTGACGGCTGCGCTCGCGCTGGCCGGCAGCAGCCTGGCGGAGGTCACACTGGTCGGACAGCCCGTCTACGCGCCGGACGTGTACGGCGGCTATCCGACGACCCATGTCGTCGTTCAGGTGCAGCCCGGACATCACCCGATCCCCGCGATCGCACAGTCGGAAGGCCTGTTCTTCGGCGATCCGAAGCTGGATGCGACGCTTGCGATTCACGGCGTGCAGTCCGTCGGGCCCGTGGTTGCGTTTCCGTTCGGCAATCCGGAGCTGGCCGCGCAGATCGGCCTGGACCGGTACTACCTCGTGAACGTCCCGCCGGGCAGCGATGTCCGCGCCCTGGCCGCGGCGCTCAAGCGCTTCCCGCAGGTCTTCAGCTCCGTCGAACTCGACGGAATCGGCGGCGTCGCGGACACGATCCCCAATGACACCGCGTTCACCCAGCTCTGGGGAATGCACAACACGGGCCAGAACACCTGCGCCGGCGTCGGCACGCCGGACGCCGACATCGACGCCCCAGGCGCCTGGGATCTCTGGACCGGCGAGAATGACGTCACGCTCGCGGTGATCGACTCCGGCGTGCAGAATCACGTCGACTTCGGCAACAAGGTGCTTCAGGGCTGGAACACCGTCCTCAACAATACGCAAGTCTCCGACGCGGACTGCCCGCACGGCACGCACTGCACCGGCACGGCGACGGCGATCGGCAACAACAATCTCGGGGTTGCGGGCGTCTCGTGGGGCGCGCTGATCCTGCCGGTGAAGGTGCTCACCGGTTGCAGCGGCAACGAGACCGACTGCGGCGAGGGCATCATCTGGGCCGCCGATCATGGTGCGAACGTCGGCACGATGAGCCTCCAGTACTACACCGGCATCCAGTTCTTCAAGGACGCCGTCGCTTACGGCCACAACACCGGCATGGTTCTGATCGCGGCCAACGGCAACAACGCCGGAAACGTCATCGCGTATCCGGCGAAGTTCCCGCTGTGCATGGGCGTTGGCGCGACGCGCAACAACGACACGATCGCCAGCTTCTCGAACTACGGTCCCGAGTGCGACCTGTCGGCTCCGGGCGAGAACGTCTGGTCCACGCTCCAGACCAACACCTACGACTGCTACTCGGGCACGTCGATGGCCACGCCGCACACGTCGGGCCTGGCGTGCCTGCTGTGGTCCTACAACCCGGGCCTGACCAACGACCAGGTCATCGCCGCGCTCATCGCCAACGTCGATGACAAGGGCGCGCCGGGCTGGGACCAGTTCTTCGGCTGGGGCCGCATCAACGCGGAGCGCACGCTCGTCAACAACCCGCCCGGGCTGAGCATCAGCGTCGTCGGCACGCCGCCCAACCTGCTGGCTCCGGGACAGACCGCCGACTTCACCGTCCGCGTCCGCCCCGGCCCCGACACGCTCATCCCCGGCAGCGAGAAACTGCACTACCGCTACAACGGCGGCGTCTACCAGACCGTCGCGCTGGTCTCGCAGGGCGGCGAGCTCTACACCGCCACCCTCCCCGCTCCCAACTGCAACAGCACCCCCGAGTTCTACGTTTCGGCGGAGAGCCAGGAGAGCGGCGTGCGGACCGCCCCGTACAACGCGCCGACCAACGTCTTCTCGGCCGACGTAGGCGTGCTCGTCACGAACACGATCTACACCCAGAACTTCAACTCCGGCATTCCGCAGGGGTGGACCGCCACCGGGCTGTGGAAGGTCACGAACAACTGCCCCGTTGGCCAGGGGTCGTGCGACGGCGGGACCTGGGCCTACTACGGCCAGATCCCCGCGTGCAACTTCGACGTCGGCACCACCGCCGGCAACCTGACCGCAACCCCGATCACGCTGCCGTCGATCGGGCCGAGCGGCTCCCTGAAGCTGCGATTCTGCTACACGCTCGAAACCGAGAACCTCGCCGCCTACGACCAGGCGACGGTTCGCGTGAACGGCAGCGAGGTGCTGCGCTGCGCAGAATCTCCCAGCTCGTGGAGCACCGCCGAGGTCAGCCTGGCCGCCTATTCCGGGCAGCAGGTCACCATCGCCTTCCGCTTTGACAGCGTCGATGGCCTCTACAACAGCTTCCGCGGCTGGCAGGTCGACGGCATGCAGATCATCGCCCAGACCGTCGAGTGCGTGGACGTCCCGGGTTGCGTCGGCGACATCGACGGTGACGGCTTCGTCGGCCAGTCCGACCTTGGCATCCTGCTCGGAAACTTCGGCCAGAACGTCCCGCCGAACACCGGCGGAGACCTGGACGGCGACGGCTTCGTGGGCCAGTCCGACCTGGGCATCCTGCTCGGCGATTTCGGCTGCCAGGAGTAGGAATGACACCCGGCGTCAGCGCCCCCGGGATCTGACGCGCGAGTTTGTTAGACGGCGTGGCGCAGACGGCAATCGGCCGCTGCGCCACGCCGTTTTTTCTTGCCTTGATTTGTCGCGGCCGGAACCCGATGCGAGCCGCGCCCAGGGGGTTTCTTCCATGATCCGAGCCGCGCCCGCGAGGAAGCGGTTGCGCGGGACGATCTCACGTTGTGCCTGGGGCCGATATGAGCGGCACCGCAATGGCCTCTTACGGCTTCTCGGCTTCCTCGCCCGCTGATGCCTCGTCGGCGATCGTGTCGGCCTCCGGGACAGCCTCGTCAGTGGCGGACGGCGTCTGCGGCGCCTCCGTCGCTTTTACGACAGGCTCTTGTTGCTCGGCGGCCTCGGTTGCGCCCGACGCCGCCTGCGTGCCATTGGCTGCCTCGACCGTGCCGGTTGCGGCCGCGTCTGCCGCCTCGGTCGCGACGAAGGCCGAAGGCGTCTCCTCGACGGCCGGGGTGAGCGTCTCGCCGCGGGCGGCGGCCTCGGCGGCGGCGCGTTTCGCGGCTTCCTTCTCTTCTTCCTGGCGGATGACCTCTTCGCCGGCCTCCTCGACGATGCGGTCGGCGAGTTCCTTGGGGATCTCCAGGTCCGTGACCAGCGGATCGGGCCCCAATTCGTCGATGTCCGCAACCGAGACGCAGCCGATTGCCACCAGCTTGTCGAGCAGCACGTCATCCACGCCCTCAACCCGCCGCAGCGACTGCTCCATCAGCTCGAGGTTCTTGTTGTATTCGGCGGGCGTCAGGATATCGATGTCCCAGCCCGTGAGGCGGGCCGCCAGGCGCACGTTCTGGCCGCGCTTGCCGATGGCCAGGCTGAGCTGGTCTTCGGCGACGACCACGGTGGCCTTGCCCAGTTCGAGGCACAGGGCGATCTCCTGGACCTCGGCGGGCTTGAGCGCGTTCTGGATCAGGATTTGGCTCGATTCGTTCCAGCGCACGATGTCGATCTTCTCGCCGCCGAGCTCCTCGACGATGTTCTTGATGCGGCTGCCGCGGACGCCGACGCAGGCGCCGACGGCATCGACCTTGGAGTCGATGCTGCTGACGGCGACCTTTGTGCGATAGCCGGCCTCGCGGGCCAGGGCGCGGATCTCGATGATGCGTTCGGCGACCTCCGGCACTTCGAGCTCGAAGAGCCGCGTGATGAACTCGGGGTGGGAGCGCGACAGGATGATCTTCACCTGGTTGGGCTGCTCGCGCACTTCGAGGATGAGCACGCGCAGCCGGTCGCCGACCTCGTGCGTCTCACCGGGGATCTGCTCGCTGCGCGGCAGGAAGCCCTCGGTTCGGCCGATGTTGACGAGGAGGTTCCCCCCCTCGACGCGCGTCACCTGGCCGGTGACGATGGTTCCGCGGCGCTCGGTGAAGTCCTCGAAGATGCTCGCGCGTTCGCGCTCGCGCGTGCGCTGGATGATGACCTGCTTGGCCGTCTGGGCGGCGATGCGCCCCAGCGTCTGCATGTCGACCGGCTTGCTCTGCACCGTGGCCGAGATGTGACCCGTCAGCGGATCGAGGTGCACTTCCGCGTCCTCGGTCTCAAACGCCTTCCGCACCGCCATCGACATCGCGCCTTCGAGGTCGTTCATGAACCCCTCGCGCTCGATGTTCTTGTCGCGGCAGATGCTGTCGATGATCCTCAGCAGGTCCTGGTTCATTTCTGCGTCCTCGCTCGCCCGCGATCCGGTCGCGGGAAACAAAAAAGGGCCGCCGGCGCGACCCTCAGGCGTCATACCTGACCTGGTCCTGCACACGTTACAGGGGCATACCCCGTCGCGCGGCACGGCGGCCACGCCGCCGAGCCGGCGGAGCGGACCACACGTCCGGCAGAGTGTAACGGCGCGTCGGGCTCCTGGCTAGCCGGCCGGAGTGGCGCGGCCACGACTCGAACCAGCCAGTCGCCGGCAAGATTCCCTTTACGCGTTATCGACCCGGCGGTACAATGCCCTACCGAGACATCGCGCCAGCGCCTTGGGCCGATGGCTCGCTGCCAGATGGAGCCGCCGCGATGCACATTTCTGCTCCGTGCTCCGTGCTCCGTGCTCCGTGCTCCGTGCTCCGTGCTCCCTGCTCCCTGCTCCCTGCTCCCTGCTCCCTGCTCCCTGCTCCCTGCTCCCTGCTCCCTGCTCCCTGCTCCCTGCTCCCTGCTCCCTGCTCGCCGTTCTCCGCTTCCGCT